>JAMPFD010000002.1:156440-325247 GCA_023664625.1 Bacillota bacterium
ATGTTGGAATCAGAAAACCGGCGCGGGTCTTTTTGAAAACTCGCGCCGGTTTTGTCTGTATGTGCTTCGGGGTTACGGTTTGTCGTCACATGGTTGTCGTCGGCGGGCTGATGCGGTTTTCAGAACGGGTATCCGATGGCGAAGTTGAGGCATTGTGCTTTGCTGAACTTCGGTGTGTTGAAGTATCCGCTTTTGCCGGTGTAGTAGGGAGCGTGGACGACGAATGCCCAGTCGAGTCGTATGATGAAGAAGTCGAGGTCGTAGCGTATGCCAATTCCGGCGTCGACGGCGAGGTCCTTGGGCAGGTTCTTGAGCCGGAAGCCCATTCCTTCGGTATTGCGCCGGCTTTTGTCGAGTGTCCATACGTTGCCGGCGTCGATGAATGCTGCTCCGTAGAGTGAGCCGAAGAGCCGCGGGCGGTATTCGAGGGAGAATTTGAGTTTCATGTCGCCGTTGGAGAGCATGTAGTTCATTTCTTTGTTCTCGTTTTCCGGGGCTTCCGGGTCTTGGTAGCGGAAGGAGCCGGGGCCGACGCTGCGTGTGGAGAATCCGCGCAGGTCGTTTGCTCCTCCGACGTAGTATTGTTCGGAGAAGGGTGCGTAGCTTGTGTTGCCGTAGGTGATCATCCATCCTCCGAGGGCGTGTGCGATGAGGCTTGCGTTACGGTTTATTTGCCATAGTTTGCGCCATTCGAGGTCGAGTTTCACGAATTGTCCGACGGGGGCGTTGAACATTGTCTTTCCTTCTTCGTTCCATTTCCGTTTTCCGAGGGAGAGGATGCCGTTGGCGGCGTTTCCGCATTCGGTCACGGTGCCGGAGAAGTAGATGGGGTGGTGTTTTGAGGCCGGTGAGGTGTAGGAGTAGGAGTAGCGCATCTTGGGCAGGAAGTTGTCTTCGAGTGCTATGAGTGCGACGACGGAGTTTTCCATTTTGTCCCAGAACTCCTCGGTGCTTTCGGCGACGTAGGAGTAGTCGATGCTCAGCGGTGTGAAGGAGTGGCGTGATACTTCGTTGGGCTTGTAGTTGTAGGTGAGTTCTCCTGAGAGGACATGCCGCCAGTAGGAGCCGGTGCGGTTGATGGTCTCGCGTGCTATTCTGAGGATTGTGTTTGCCGACGTGGGTACGAGGGAGAGTGTTGTGTTGCCGTTGGCCGTTGTTTTCCTCCGGAATCTTCTGCGGTCGGGTCTCATGAAGTCAGGGAGCAGGAGGCGCGGCAGTTCGAGTGTGAGGTCGGTGACGATATTGTAGCTTCCGTTTTTTCCTGTGTTGTTTTTTCCGACGTTGAACTCGTAGTTTCCTGAGATGTTGAACGAGAGGAGTTCTCCTCCGCGGAAGGCGTTGCGCATGGCGAAGCTGACTCCTGCTCCGGGGCCGAGGCGTCCGTTGGATTTCTGTGTGTAGTTGAGTTGTGTGGAGATGTCGTAGGGTTTGTCGAGGATGCAGTCGACGGTCATGTCGAGGATGCATGAGTCACGGTGTGTGGTGTCGGTCCCGGCGTTCCCTGCGTTCTGCGGAATGTCCCGTGGCGTGAAGTTGATGTTGACGTAGGAGAAGATTCCTTTTTGTGAGAGTCTTGTGAGGGATTCCTCGTAGTTGGTCTGTGAGAAGAGGCGTCGTCTTCGCAGGAGTATATCCTTGAGGACGACTCTCGGGCGCAGGGCAGGTTTTTTCCCGGCGTAGTGGACGGTGAGGGTGCGGTGTGTCACGGAGTCCGTGAGCTGTTCCGCGAAGTTGCGGCGTATGCGGAAGTCGGTGTTTCCGATGTACCATTTTCTTGAGGCCTCTTCCGGCAGGGAGTCGGCTTTGTGGAGTACGAGCTGTACGTGTCCCGGCTTCTGTATGGTGTCGGCGGCGTAGGTTGAGTATTGCGGCTGGTAGTAGTAGTAGCCGTTGTCGCGGAAGATTTTGTAGAGTCTGTTGCGTTCGTTTTCCAGGTTTGTGACGGAGAACGGGTCGTTTTTGTGCAGGAATGTCGTGCTGTCTTGGAACAGTGCCGTCTCTTCGTCGGAGAATCCGCGGTAGGCGATGCTGTCGAGTGTGAACACGGGTCCTGTGCTGACGGTGTAGCTGACTTTTGCCTTATGAGGGCGCAGGATGCTGTCGCGCCGTGTTGTCGTAGGCTTGCCTTCGTGGATTTTGTAGCTGATGGAGCCTCGGAAGTATCCGTTGTTTTCGAGCACGGTGTTTGCGACGGACATTCTCAGTTCGGGTTTTACGTCGCTGATGAGCACCGGAGCTTTTCCGAAGCTGGAGGTCAGCCATTTGGGTATGGCGCCTTTTTTTTGTGAGAATGCGTTCCATATCCACAGTCCCCAGGGCAGTGGCGTGCGGTAGTAGGACGAGCCGAAGAGTGCGCCGTTCGGGGGGCATGCGAGTACGGCCTCCAGTTCTTCCTGTGTGCCGTTGAAGTGGTCGGCGAGTGTCGTTGAGGCTGTTGTGGCGGAGTCCTTGACGTAGACGGTTTTCTTCATGCCTGTGTAGAGCTGTTCTCCCGGTTCGAGCGAGGAGGTCGTGGAGCATCCTGCGGCGGCGAGTGCGAGGAGGAGGGCGGCGGTAAGTTTCAGTGTTGTGTTATTTTGCATTGATGGAATCCTTTTTTATGTTCGCGGAGTCGGTTTCCTGTTTCTTTTTCCTGTCTGTCTGTGATGCGGACGGGTGGAAGAGTTCGTAGAGGTTGCTGAATTTTCTCTTGTACATGTATCCTGCGCCGAACTGGTCGACGTAGCCTTCGAGATGGTCGTAGACATCGTGTTTGTAGAAGAGTCTCAGGTATTGGTTGGACGTGTCGTGCAGGCGGTACTGCATTTCGACGTTGTCAAAGATTGACGCTGTCTTGCCGTCAGCTTCGCTGCCTGTGGCTATCTTTCCTCCGAGGGAGACGGAGAGGCGGTTGTTCCAGAAGCGTTTTGCGAACTTGAAGGCGTAGTCGGTGCGCATGGTTCCGTCTTCGCGGATGCTGTTTTCGAGTCCTACGCTGAGGTCGAGGGTTCTCATGGCGCTTCCTGTGATGCTGTTGATCTGTGACTGGAGGAAGTTGCTCAGTGCGGAGTTCATGGAGATTTTTGAAGAGCTGTCTCCTGCGAGGAACATTCCGGTCGTTAGCATTGTCACGGCGATTTTGCCTCTTTCCTCGACGGACATCATGTTGAGCTGGTCGGTGACGGACTGGTCTTCGGGTGCGGAGATGAGGAATTGCAGTCCCATGTCGTTCAGTGTCTTGGAGAGAACCACGCCGCACCGGAACTCCACGGTTCTGTTGCCTTCCGCCGTGCTGACGTTGGCGCGGACATCTTCCGTGGCGGTGATGGCGAGTTTCGGGTTCATGATGTCTCCGGTGAATTCTATGTAGGAGTCCTGCGAGATGGTGAATGTCTTGAGCGGTATGACGGGTAGTGAGTATTTCATTTCGCCCTGCGAGATTGTGTACCGTCCCGTCATGGACATGTCTTCTCCGCGGTAGAGGAAGCGGAGGCTGCCGTTGCCTATGATGTCGAGGTAGTTGCTGTGGTTTGTGTTGAGCCAGCAGGTTATGTGTGAGCCGTCCTGTATGGATATGTTCAGGTCGACGGAGATGCCGTTGACGGCTGGCGGCCGTGGGGCTGTGGTCTCCTTGTTTGTGAAGTCGGTGAACTCCACGAGTTCTTTCAGGCGGTTGTCGGTAGTGATCGGTGAGTCCCGCAGGATGTAGTAGAGGTCTGTCGTCGGGAGGACCTCCAGTCCGCCGCGTATCTGCAAGGCGTCCACTTCGCCTTTGACGGAGCAGAGGAAGTTGATGTATGCCTTTCCGTAGGCGAGTGAGTTGCGCGATTCCTTTGCGTCCACGACGAGGATGTTCTTGGCGGAGATGAGCATGTCGGCTCTCATGTGGCCGAGGTCGGCGAAGGAGTATGTTCCGTTGACGGTCAGCGGCTGGTTGTTGGAGTCGAAGAGCCGGAAGTCGTCGAAGCGTACGTTGGAGTTCTCGATTGTCACCGGTTTGCTGTCCATCTTCAGTTTCACGCCGTAAGGTACGGAGACGAGCTGTGCGTGTGAGAGGTCAGCCGTGCCGTTGACTTCCGGCATGTCAAGCTCGCCCTTTATTGTCAGATGTCCGACGGCGGTGCCTTCGAGGCCTATGATTTGGTCAGGTATGAAGCCGTTGACAAGGTTCAGCGGCATTTCCTTCATGTCAATTTCCGCATCGATGCGGTCGCCGCCGTTGAGGAAGAAGTAGGAGCCTTGCACGGTTGCCACCTCATTGTCATCCTTGTACAGGATGCCGTCGATATGGTGTGAGCCGTCGCTGAGCGGCATGTACACGACTTCCGTGGAGAGGTTGCCGAGGCTGTAGCCTTCGTAGGTGAACTGCCGGATGTCCATGTTGGCGGAGATGGACATATCTTCCTTGTTGAGGATGATATGGTAGTCACCGTTGGCGATGCCCTTGATGTCCGGCATGTAGGGCACTACGGAGATGATGTCGGCAAGGTTGAGGTTTGTCACGGAGACGGTCACGTCCTGCAGTGCCGTGGCGTTCTTGTCGTCGGTGTAGATTTGGATGCCGGTGTCGGCGTTGTCCTTCAGCTGTACGTTTGCCGAGACGCGCATGTCGTTGTTGAAAGCTATGTAATTGTCCTTGTTGACGCTGAATTTCCGGTAGCCAAGGACGGGCTTGTCGCTGTCTATGGTCACCTTTATGCCGTTGTCGGTCATCATGGCCGAGAGTCCGAGGTCGAAGCCTCGTCTGCCCGTCTTGTCGTCGAGAGCCATGGCGAGCGTAAGGCTGTTGGGGCGCAGTGCGCCGTAGGTCTCAGCCTTGAAGGAGTACTGCGGATTGTCCTTTCCGTTCTGTACCGTGAGCCTGTAGTTCATCTGTTCCTCCTCGGACAGGAGCGAAAGGTGTATGTTGTCAAGCCGGATGCCGCCGGCGATGAGCGTGTCGAGCTGCATCTCTCCGTTGATTCCCTTTGCGGGGGACATCTCCATGTCGGTATATACGGAAGAGAAGGCGTAGCCCATGCTTTTTAGCATGCGTGAGACAGGGTTGTCCTTGTCAGCTCTGACGAATATCCGTCCTTCAGGGAACTTGTTGCGCAGGGCTATCTCGTCGATGACGCGGTTGGAGAGCTGGGACTTTATCTCGCCTGAAAGTGCGTTGCCGAGGTTCATGAGTTTCTTGTAGCCCATGCTGAAATCGGTCTTGAATGCAAGGTCGCCGCATTCTATGCTGACGTGTGTCGTGTCAAGGCGTGTCATTGCATCGATGTTTACGTCATGGACGTTATATGTGCTGGCGGAATCTCTCAGCGTGAAGTTGTAGATATTTCCGCTGACAGCGTGCCTGTCGTTCATGTCGCTTGCGAGGGATAGGGAGGCCTTCATTGACGTTGCGAGCGGAACGTCGGTAATGTGCAGGGCGTAGAGGTCTATGTTCCTGATGTCGCCGGAGATGCTTCCTTTCACGCCGCGCTTTATCATCTGGGCATCGAGGACGAGGTCGGTGTCAAGGATTTTTGACGGCGTATGCACTTCGGCGTGGGCGATGCCGTTCCTGAGGGTCATGGATGTACGCGAGCCGCTGAGGTCGTACCGGCCGTAGCGGAAGCTGCGTATGTTTGCCGCGGCTTTGATGTCCGTACGTTTCGAGTATATGTCCGTTCCTTTGCCGCTTACGCTGATGTCGCCCGACAGGATGCCGAGGCCTTGGCCTGGCAGGAACTTGCCGAGGTTGAGACGGTGTATGTCAAGCTTTGCCATGTATGTCTCGCCGCGCATGTTGTAGGCGACTTTTCCTGAAACGCTTCCGTTGTTGCCGACTGCGCGGAGCTTAAGGCGTGCGTCTGCGGAAAGGGAGTTGCCGCTGTCAAGGTTTCTGAGCGTGCCTGTGACTGTTCCCGACATAAGGGTTGGGATGTTTACGGCAATGTCGTTGATTTCCATGCTCTTCATGTTGCCGTCGATGCATCCCTTTATCGTGGCAGGCTGTTTCGGCCACAGGTGTCTGAGTTCCTTAGGAAGATATGCCGCCGCGAAGATCATTATGTCCTCTCTTCCGAGAGATGCGTCGATGCATGCACCGGTCTTTCCTGGGTTGGATGCTGCGAAGGTTGTGAAATCGAAGTCGACGTTGCCGTTGACGGTGGAGTAGGGTGTGGTGAGTGACAGGCCGTTGACATGCACTGCGGCAGTGTCAAGGTCAATCTTTGTCTTTAAGGATTTTACCGTCAGTCCGGATTTCTCGTAGAGATGGCTGTCCCTGACGAGCAGTGAAAGGCTGTATGACCTTTCGTTCTGCCGGAACAGAAGACCGGCGATGCTGATGTTCAGACGGCTTATGTCTATATGGTTGTAGTCCAGCCCTTTGACCTTTGTCTCAAACCTGTTGTCATAAAGCAGCCTGCTGCCGGCGAGAGTGGCGGAAGCAAGCCTGTATTCGGAGCTTTTAAGGTCAAAGGAGCCGTTGCGGAGACCTAAGGCTCCGATTTCGGCAGTGATGTTCAGTGTGTCTCCCGGCATGTGGAGTTTTATTCTTGACTGTGTGATGTCAAGAGTCTTCGCCTTTATGAGCCAGGGCGTTTCGGACTTTGTCGTATCCTCCTGTGCCGTGTCGGAAAGGCAGATGTCGAGGTCTGCGTGTGCCAGACGGGCTTTGTTTATGAGGACAGAATCATTTTTCAGGTCTATCCCGTGTGAGACGACTGTCAGCTGCCCTACTTTTCCTTTCACGCGGCAGTCAGGGACGAAACCATTTGTGTTGAGTGTGACATTGTCGAGATTCAGTGCGTTGACTTCCACTTTTCCGCTGAACAGCGGGCGCAGCCGGATGTCGCACAATACTCCCCGTGCGTCGATGATTGTGTCCTTGACCTGAGGCAGTGAGTCATTCCTGTGCAATGCTCTCACTCCGTTGAGCTTGAGGTCAATTGGGAAGCGCAGGCTTACGTCTTCGATGGATATTTCCATGTCCGTGGCTTCCGATGCATATCGCGTAGCTATGCCTACCGCCCATCTTTGGACAGGCGGACAGTAGAGTAGCAGTGTCAGTAGGATAAAGATGACGAATGGCGTTGCTGCAATGCCAATCACCCAATAAAATGATTTTTTCAAAAGAAATTCAGGTGTTGTGGATTAAGCAGATGGGCAAAACCATTCGTATGCTGTCGCATGTGCAAGCGAAGAGCAAGAGGATGCTGTTTTGTCCGTTTGCTTGCTGATTCTTATAATATAATAATGTGTATATGTGTAGCCTGATGCGCGTCGTTTTGCCAATGTATGCAGGATTCCCCTGCGCTCAATGGCTTTGACGGGAGTTGCGGACCGCCGGAACCCTTGGATGAAGGCATGGCGGCGAAAAATGTAATGGTTTATGGTGCAAAAGGTAACATTTCACCATGCGAAAGATAGCCTTTCGTATGACAAAAGGTTACCCTTTATTGTCGCTGCCGTTGTCTCGGCTGTTTTTGTCGTATGGATTTCTTCCTGTCCGGTATTCGTCAGCGAGAGTGGCAAAGCCGTCGGAACGCCTGTATGTCAAGGTTCCAAAACCTTCCACAGTTTGTCGTCAGGCACGGGAGCGGTAATGGATACCGGCTCTTTGGAGACAGGGTGCGTGAATTCCATCTTACGGCTGAGCAATGATATGCTTCCGTCGGGATTGGAGCGCGGGGCACCGTACTTCAAGTCCCCTTTTATCGGCATGCCTATCTTTGCAAGCTGGCATCTGATTTGATGGTGACGGCCTGTCAGCAGACGTATTTCCACAAGCTGGTAGCGGTCGGAACTGCCGATGATTCTATAGTCGAGGATGGCTTTCTTTGTCTCCGGCTTCTCGTGGTCGTAGGCGTAGCTTTTGTTCTGCTTCTCGTTTCTTGACAGCCAGTGGGTCAGACGTGTGAAGCCGTCAGGAAGTGCTTCGCCGTTCATGCTCCTTTTCCCATCTGTTTTTGCGACAATTGCCCAATAGGTCTTCTTGACGCCTTCCTCGCCTTCCTTGTTCTGGAACATTCGGTTCAGCCGTGGAAGAGCTTTCGATGTGCGTGCGAAGAGGACAAGGCCGCAGACAGGACGGTCAAGGCGGTGGACAACGCCAAGGAACACGTTCCCCGGTTTCTCGTATTTCTCTTTGATATATCCCTTGACAGTATCAGAGAGGGGGACATCGCCGGTCTTGTCGCCCTGGACGATCTCCCCGCTCTCTTTATACACCACGATGATGTGGTTGTCTTCGTAGACTACCCGCATTACATGTTCATGCCGCCGTCAACCTGGATAACCTGTCCGCTGACATAGCTTGAAAGGTCGGAAGCCAGATATACGGCAGTGTTTGCGATGTCCTCAACCTGTCCTGCACGGCGGAGAGGAATTTTCTTAGCCCACTCCTTGCGTACGTCGTCAGGAAGCTGTGCAGTCATGGCTGTCTCGATGAAGCCAGGTGCGATTGCGTTGGCACGGATTCCCTTTGCACCCATTTCCTGTGCTATGGACTTCGCGAGGGCTATGAGACCTGCCTTTGACGCAGCGTAGTTGCACTGTCCGGCGTTGCCGTGAACACCGACCACGGATGCCATGTTGATGATGGAACCGCCTTTCTGACGCATCATTATTGGTGTGCAGGCATGGATGAAGTTAAACGCTGACTTCAGGTTGACGTTTATTACAGCGTCCCACTGAGCCTCTGTCATACGGAGCATGAGGCCGTCCTTTGTTATACCTGCGTTGTTCACGAGGATGTCAATGGCACCCATCTCTTCCTTTACTTTCTTGACGAGAGCCTCAGTCTCCTCAAAGTCAGCAGCATTGCCGGCATAGGCATTGCATTTTACGCCGACAGCTTCGATTTCCTTGCGTGTAGCCTCAAGTCCAGCTGCCATATCGTCGTTGAGAACGAGGTCTGTGAATGCTATGTCAGCACCTTCTTCTGCAAATTTAAGTGCGATAGCCTTGCCGATACCGCGTGCAGCACCTGTGATAAGTGCTGTCTTTCCACTTAATAATCCCATGGTAATTTGTTTGTTTATATAAAATTAAGTTTATGTTTTTGAATAGTCTTCTCAAGTTCCTGTCAGAATCCCTTGCTCTTTCCTAATGCGCCATATACAAATTTCGCAACGAGCGGGCGGGTGCTTATGTCTGTGACACCTTTTCCGAGCCGGCCGTAGATATAAGGTACTTCAAGCCCCTTTATACAGTAATGTGTGATGGCGGCGGTAAGTTCCACGTTGTCAATCTCGAATTCTCCGTCCTCCTTGCCTGCGGCATAAACCTTGCGGAACAGTTCAATTTCCTCGTCGTCAAAATTCTTTCGTACTTTCTCCACCATCCAGATGTTCCGGAAAAATTCAGCACGCAGATTGCCGTTGCGGACAACAGTCTCGCGTATCATGTGCAGGTGGGTGTAAATCAGCTCTATGATCTTTTCCTGAGGCCGCATGCGCTTCTCAGCAACCTGTTCGAGCTGCTCTGAGAGACGTTCCAGTTCGTATTCGATGACTGCAGAGTAAACTTCCTCCTTGCTTTCAAAATATGTATATAAGGTTCTGCGGCCCTTGCCTGCTTCAAGGGCAATGTCGTTCATGGTCGTGTTCCCAAGACCGTTCTTGGCAAAAAGTTGCCGTGCGACATTTACAAAATGCTGTCTTGTTTTAGATACTGACATAGAATAATGTATAGGTGCCGGTACGTATGTTTTGAAATAATGTTGCACAGCACTCAATTCTGTGCAAAAGTAGACATTTTATTCCAAATAGCCAAATTATTGGTTAAAAATATTAAGATAACTCAGTCTTTTTGCACCGAAGCATAAAATAATTGCGGAAATATTTGCATAGTTCGGAAAAAGTATGTACCTTTGCACTCGCTTTTGAAATGATGCCTGTCTCGGAAAGCAGTTATCTTTCAGAATCTATATCGCGGAGTGGAGCAGTTGGTAGCTCGCCAGGCTCATAACCTGGAGGTCGTTCGTTCGAGTCGAGCCTCCGCAACTAAGGAAAGCAAGTCGTAATTGACTTGCTTTTTTGTTTTATGTCTATTTGCGGAGATTTGCAGTTAGGCGTCGGTGGTTGTACGGAGATGCAGTTCGTGTAGCATAGGCTTGTGTGTGTCAATGTTGCTTATGTATTATATATGAATGTGTGCTTTGCTGTGTTTGTGTATAGGTTTTCTCGGTTGGAAGGGTGAACCTATGTGTGCTTTAAGCCTGATCGTAAAGTGTATATGTGTATATTTTAAAAAACAACAGATGACCTCAAAAAATGTAAAAAAGTATCAGCGATACAGAAAAAATCAGTACTTTTGCATTAGTAATCATATTTTATAAAGGTTCTGTATATATTTATGTTGGCTGTATGTTCTATTTTTGCATTGGCTGCGTCTGTTACAGAGAGGCTTGCTGCTGATGGTGATGGGCTTGCTTTCAATGGGGCTTGTGCCCTTTTGGCATTATTGAATGTTCGGAGCTGTTATGTTTGCGGTGTAATACCCAAATCAATAAGTCTTTTTTGTAATTATAGAGAATAGGGTTATAGAAGTCTTTTTGCAAGTTCGTTGATTTTTGTGTTTGGTTGATATTTATTGAAATTACAAAAAAGTTTAGGATATGATATTAATGTTTGCCTATCTTGTAGGTGCACTGTTTGTGTCATTTTTGTGCTCGGTTCTTGAGGCTGTGCTTCTTTCCACGCCAATGTCGTTCATAACAATGAAGGAGAATGAGGGAGCTGCCAATGCTGCTTTGCTGAAGGAATTCAAAACAAATATAGACAGACCGATAGCAGCTATATTGTCGCTGAATACTATCGCTCATACGATTGGTGCTGCCGGTGTTGGTGCTGAGGCAGTCAAAGTCTTCGGTGCTGAGAGCTTTGGTATTGTGTCTGTTGTGCTTACGCTGTTGATTTTGGTTTTGTCGGAGATTATTCCGAAGACGATAGGCGCATCACATTGGAGGCATCTCGCTTTGCCCTCCACAGTGGTCATCAGGTTTATGGTAATCATCACTTATCCTTTAGTGCGGCTGTCGGAATATATAACAAAAGTGTTCTCTTCGAAAGAGTCACGTCTTTCTGTAAGTCGCGAAGAGGTTTCGGCAATGGTTGCGGTAGCTTTTGAGGAAGGAGTCCTGAGGTCTCAGGAAAGCAAGATTATCCAAAATGCTTTCAAGCTGACAAGTGTGTCGGCAGTTGATATAATGACGCCTAACCTTGTTGTTGTATCTGTTCCGGACAGTATGACTGTCAAGGAGTTCTTTTCAAGTGTGGAGCTGACGTACTCCCGTATTCCTGTGTATCATGACAACAAAGACTATATAATAGGATATGTGTTGAAAATGACCATACTTGAGTTGCTTGCAAAGGATTGCTTTGATACCCGTATGTCGGAAATTATGCGCCCAATATTAAGCTTTGACGAGAAGAAGAAAGTCTTTGGGATATGGAGGAAGATGCTTGAGGTTAAGGAGCATATCTCTGTAATCTGTGACAGGTATGGTTGTTTGCGTGGCATAGTCACTATGGAGGATGTCATTGAGACCATGCTTGGGGAAGAAATTGTAGACGAAGTTGACGTCAATGTTGACTTGCAGAAAGTGGCAATGGATAAGTTCTATGCCATGAAAAGCAAATGCTGACCACACGTCGTTGTTGAGAAATACATGCGCTATGTTGTAGGTGGACACAATATAGCGCATGTATTTTGTTTGTGGTGTTGCCGGCTCATGTCTGTGTTGTGTTCTCTGTGGCCATGGTGCATTGATTACTTTGGGGATGTATTAGGACGGTAATGTATATGAAAAAAGCCGAGATTCATAAGAATCTTGGCTTTTTCTGTTGGGGTATCCGGACTCGAACCAGAAAAGGCAGGACCAGAATCTGCAGTGTTACCATTACACCATACCCCAATTTCTTAGGCTTCAACCTTGAGGTCTGCAAGTGATTTCTCAATTGCGAGTGCAAAGGTACGGAGTTTTTTTTAAACCTCCAAACTTTTTCGGGATTTTTTTTCAAAAACGTTTATTTTTCCATATTTATTACATAAAAAAACACAAAAAAAAGGATAGCCCAGTGCTTATTCCATATAAATAGTGTACCTTTGCATGCAAAGAAAATACGTATATAGGTAAGATAAAAAGGAAATTAAAATTATGACAGAAGAAGTAAAGAAACTTGTTGATAAGGCCGTGGAGGCAATACAGGATAAAAAAGGCCGTGGGATTACAGTCATAGACCTTTCAGGCATTGATGGCTGTATAACAAAGGCTTTTATAATATGTGACGGAGGTTCACCGTCTCAGGTGGAGGCCATTGCCGACAATGTTGAAGAGAAGCTTCGCATAGATCTGACAGAGAAGCCTGTAAAGACGGCAGGGCTTGAGAATTGTGTATGGGTGGCGATGGATTATGTGGATATCATGGTTCATATATTTGTCCCTGAGACACGCGAACATTACGATCTTGAGCATCTGTGGTCAGACGCGCCGTCTGAAATCATACCTGACTTGGACTGATTCACGTACATGAAAAACTCCATACGGCAGACTTTCCTGAGGTTGCGACTGGGAAAGACAGCATGAAGAGTTCAATGTTATTTTAGGAATATATTTATATATAGTATAGAATTCGAATATGGCAAAATCACCAGTAGGTGGCTTCGGACCGGAAAATATGCCCAAAGGACCGAAAATGCCGCGGTTTAATCTTAACTGGCTGTATGCGGTAATTATCGTCATACTTGCCTATTTCTTTTTCACCGGTGGTGGAAATATGGGGGCGCAGTCTTCCACAGAGGCGACATACAGTGACTTTAAGCAGTTTGTAGCCCATGGATATGCGTCAAAGATTGTTGTAAACAAGAGTGAGTCTTCTCTTAAAATGTATGTCAAACCTGAACATGTCCGTCAGGTTTTTCATGCAAGTGCCAAGAAAGTCGGTGTCAATCCTTATGTCAACGTGAACTTCGGCTCTGTCGACCAAGTGGAGAAATTCCTTGACGCTCAGCAGACACAGAAGCATTTCAACGGGAAACTCGAGTATGAAGTCAGCCGTAGCGGCATTTGGGAAATACTTATTTCCTTAGGTCCGACGATATTCTTTATCGCAGTATGGATTTTCATCATCCGTCGTATGAGCGGCGGTTTTGGCGGTGGCAGCTCTGCCGGTGGCAGCAGTATCTTCAATGTCGGAAAGAGCAAGGCTCAGGAGTACGGCAAGGATAATCCTCATGACATCACGTTCAAGGACGTTGCCGGTCAGGAAGGTGCCAAGCAGGAAGTTCAGGAAATTGTGGAATTCCTGAAGAATCCGAAGAAATATACAGACCTTGGCGGTAAGATTCCTAAGGGTGCGTTGCTGGTAGGTCCTCCCGGAACAGGCAAGACCCTTCTTGCCAAGGCTGTTGCCGGAGAGGCAGGAGTACCGTTCTTCTCCATGTCCGGCTCTGACTTCGTGGAGATGTTCGTCGGTGTTGGCGCATCACGTGTCCGTGATTTGTTCAACAAGGCAAAGGCAAAGGCACCGAGCATCATATTCATTGACGAGATTGACGCTGTCGGCCGTGCGCGTTCAAATAATCCGGGAATGGGAGGAAATGACGAGCGTGAGAACACTCTTAATGCTCTTCTCACGGAGATGGACGGTTTCGGAACGAACTCAGGAGTGATAATTCTTGCAGCGACCAACCGTGTTGACATGCTTGACAAGGCACTTCTCCGTGCCGGACGTTTTGACCGTGAGATTCATGTCGAGCTTCCTGACCTAAATGAGCGCAAGGCAATCTTCAAGGTTCATTTACGTCCTGTAAAGGTAGACAAGGATCTTGATATAGAGCTTCTTGCACGTCAGACTCCAGGATTCTCTGGTGCAGACATCGCCAATGTATGTAACGAGGCCGCACTTATAGCTGCCCGTGCTGACAAGACTGCCGTATCGCAGCAGGATTTCCTTTCTGCCGTTGACCGTATCATAGGAGGTCTGGAAAAGAAGACCAAGGTCATGACTGCCGAAGAGAAAAAAGCGATAGCGTTCCATGAAGCAGGTCACGCTACGGTAAGCTGGTTCTGCCAGTATGCCAATCCGTTGGTAAAAGTAACCATCGTACCTCGTGGCAGGGCTCTCGGTGCAGCATGGTATCTTCCTGAAGAGCGTCAGATAACCACAAAGGAAGCCATGCTTGACGAGATTTGTGCGCTTCTTGGCGGCCGTGCGGCAGAAGATGTGTTCCTCGGCAGAATCTCCACCGGCGCGCTGAACGACCTTGAACGCTCTACAAAGGCAGCATACTCAATGGTAGCCTATGCAGGCATGAGTGACGCACTGCCGAACTTGTGCTATTACAATCAGGATCAGTATTCTTTTACAAAGCCATATTCAGACACGACGGCCAGACTGATAGACCAGGAGGTGCAGAAGATGATCAATGAGCAGTATGTACGTGCAAAGAAATTGCTGGAGAAATACAGTGAAGGTCATAATGCACTGGCTCAGCTCCTGATTGACAAGGAGGTCATCTTCGCTGAAGACGTGGAGCGCATCTTCGGCAAGCGTCAGTGGGCTTCACGCTCAGAGGAGATTCTTTCCTCTGAAACCGATGAGCCTGTGACTGACACTTCCTCCACCATAGTGGAAGCAAAACCTCAGGATGGTGACATGACTGCCGACAATACACATAAGGACGCGTGATGCGTGTAAAAATCTAAATACTATGACCGGAAAACAAAAGAATCTGATAGTGAGGGCCATCACGGGTGTGTTATTTGTAGCCGCCCTGGTCACTTGCTTCCTGAAACCTATATCAATGGTGTTCCTGTTCACTCTGATAACAGGAATGTCAATATGGGAATATACAGGACTTGTCAACGAGAATGTGAAGGATGTCTCCGTCAACCGTTTCATCTCCACAGCGGCCGGAGCATTCCTGTTCCTCGGAACTTCCGCTTTCGTCAGCGGAATGTCTACGGCAGAGGTTTTCATACCTTATCTGCTGACAATTATCTATCTTTTCGTCAGCGAGCTGTACACGGGAAATCCGAATGCACTCGCCGACTGGGCGTACACAATGATGGGGCAGCTGTACATCGCGGTGCCGTTCTCCACGATTAATGTCCTTGCGTTCCAGAATGTCAACGGATATGTTGAGTATCAGTATCTTCTGCCTTTGAGCGTGTTCGTATTCCTATGGACAAACGATACAGGTGCCTATTGTTCCGGTTCACTGTTCGGAAAGCACAAGCTGTTCCCGCGCATCTCTCCGGCAAAATCATGGGAAGGCAGCATAGGCGGCGGAATATTCGTGGTCGTGGTAGCAGCACTCATAGGATATTTCTCGTATGTCTCCGCTGCGTTCACAGACCCTATGCCATTGACATCATATATAGCAAAATGGATAGGACTTGGAATCGTCGTTGCCGTTTTCGGCACATGGGGCGACTTGGTCGAGTCACTTATCAAGCGCACCATCGGAATTAAGGACTCCGGCAATATACTTCCCGGACACGGAGGTATGCTTGACCGCTTTGATTCATCACTGATGGCAATTCCTGCCAGTGTGATATATCTTTATGCTTTGCAGTATATCATGCATTAAAAAACTCTCGGGTGTGTTTCGGGAATAATGACAGTCAGCTTTCCTGAACACACCCGAACTGTTTCCTGACGGGATGTGCAGGTTTCATGCATGGCTTCCGTTTTTCCATGGAATGACCTTCTTGAATAAGCAAATCCATTCTGAGACCACAGAGTCAGAACGTGTCGGTCTCCTTGGCATATGAATTATCCATTTGATGATATAACAATAATAAATATGTACACAGAAAAACTATTGGCGTTTCTTGACGCCTCCCCGGTGAATTTCCTTGCAGTGAAGAATGTATGTGACACGCTGGACAGAAGCGGTTACACACGAGTGGATGCAAAGAACAGCATGCCGGCGGTGAAACCAGGCGACAAACTGTATATAACAAAGAATGATTCCGCTGTCTTTGCCTTCCATATAGGCAGCCGATTGCTCGGAGATGGCGGATTCAGGATGATATGTGCGCATAGTGACTCTCCTACATTCCGTATCAAGCCAAATGCAGAGATACGGTGCGAGGGAGGAATGATCAAGCTGAACACCGAACTTTATGGCGGTGCTATAATGTCTACATGGTTTGACAGACCACTGTCTCTTGCCGGACGTGTCATACTCCGTTCCGATAACGCTCTGCTCCCGGAGACGCGCCTCCTGCACATCAAGCGTCCTCTCCTGCAGATATCCAATCTTGCAATCCATTTCAACCGTCAGGTCAATGACGGAGTGAGGCTGTCAAAGCAGAAAGATATGCTCCCGCTGATGGGAATTCTTAATGACGGGCTTGAGCGTGACGGCATGCTCATGACGGCAGTTCTTGATGAACTGAATGCTACATTGCCGGACGGTGCTCCGCGAGTGGAGGCGAAGGATATTCTGGATTTTGACCTCTATCTTTACGATACCACTCCGGCATGTCTTTTCGGTATGCACAATGAGTTTATCTCTGCCGGCCGTCTTGACGACCTCTCCATGGTTCATGCCGGTATGGAAGCCATGGTAAGTTCCTGCAGTGCTGTGCCGGAGGTGACAAAAGTATTTGCTGTTTTTGACAACGAGGAGACCGGCTCGCAGACAAAGCAAGGTGCAGGGAGCCCGTTCCTGATGTCCCTGCTGGAACGTCTTGTTCTTGCACAGGGCGGAACGTCAGAGGACCTGTACCGTGCCGTTGAGAATGCTTTTATGATCAGTGCCGACAATGCTCATGCATGGCATCCGAATTATTCTGAGAAATACGATCCTGCAAATCATCCGACACTCGGCGGCGGTCCTGTCATAAAGTTCAATGCTTCGCAGAAATATGCCAGTGATGCCGTATCGTCAGCCGTTTTCCAGCAGATATGTGAGCGTGCCGGCGTGCCTTGCCAGAGATTTGTCAACCATAGTGATGTTGCCGGAGGCTCAACATTGGGAAACATTCTTGCCTCCTCCATACCTCTCCGTGGTGTGGATATGGGTAATCCCGTGCTTGCCATGCACAGTGTCCGCGAGACAGCCTCTGCGGCAGACCATGAGTATTGTACAGCGGCGTTTGCAGAGTTCTATAACGGAAAACTGTAATCTTCCTGCATGAGGCATTCCTTGTGGGAACGAAAAGACGAACCCTTTCTGACTGAAAAATATTTTTTCAAGAAAATGCTGATTATCAGTGCTTTCCCGAGAATTGAAAAGGAAATGTGCAAAGTGTTACCTTTTGTATGGTAAAAGGTGACACTTTATATGGTGAACGGTGACCTTTTACAATGTGAAAGGTCACCGTTTGTGTTATAGTCTGTATTTAACTTTGGGATTATAAGTAACTATTGATAATTATTTTTTAATATAATGTTTTCTCACTAAGACTTGTTCTTTTTTGTCAGTTAGTGCTTGTCACTCAGTCACAATGCCCGCATTTCTCTTTCGGTTCCGTACACTAACCGCCTAAAAAATAACTGCGTTTTTAGTATAAACTAATTTCCAACAGTTACTTATAACGATACAGGGTTGGATTTCATAGAACGAAATCCAACCCTGTGTTTATTTGTCCGCCTTTTTATAATTGACAGGCTGATGCTCCGGTACTTAATATTCGTCTTCGTCAAGGTCATCGACAGTTATGTCGAGATCCTCCGGCTTTTCTTCGATAGTCGTGCGGTAGCTTTCTGCAGTCAGAGCGTCTTCGTCAAGATCGTCGTCCTCATCCGGCATATTGTATGTATCCTCCGGCAAATCGCTGTCTTCATTGTCGCCGTCCTCGTCTCCTAAACGTGAGCCTGTATCTTCACCAAGGAGAATGGAGTGCCTCTCAACCTTAGGCTTGGCTTTGGCAAAGATTGCCTCTACCCATGTTCCTTTCTCGATCTCGAGAGTCTCAAATCCGTCATTGACTTTCATCTCGTACATGCCGCCCTTCTTCTTCAGGCGGTCCTTTGGCAGGGTCGTGGTGCTGATGTCGAAGCCGTGTTCGATGATGTCACGTATGCCCTGTGAGAGAGAGTCCCAGCCGCCGCCGAAGTTACGTTCCAGCACTTCGATAAGTTTTGCTGCGGAGATATGTGTGATATTCTCATAGGAGAGGTCGGTTACACGGTTGATGGCACGCTTCTTTATTCCCCATTTCTTTGTGCCCTCTCCGTAAGGCAATGCTGCGACAGTCATGCCGCGTGCCTCGTATTTCTTAATAACCTCCGGCTTGTCGACCTTGAGTTCCTCAAGTTCAAACGCACCACGGAGTATGTCCATATAATGGCGTCCGCTTTCCCGGATATCTTCCTCTTTCTCTGCTGCTTGCCATAGGCGCACGACATCGTTCTCCTGCAAGTCCCAGGCATTGCCCTTTGTCACGTTTGCAAGTGAGGATATTCCTTCCTGATTATTGTTCATCGTCATATATGTTTTTGTGTGTTGTTAAAATTCGGGTGCAAAGGTAAGACTTTAATAATGTATTTGCAAGATTTTAGATTATATTTTTTGTTAATTCGTGTTTATTTCTTAATTTTGCAAAAGGAAATTATTCATTACAATACAGAACAGAAAAACTAACTTTCAGAATAATGAGTCAGCCTTTAGCAGAGCGTATGCGTCCGCGCACTCTTGAACAGTATATCGGTCAGAAACACCTTGTCGGCAAAGGTGCCGTCCTGAGGAACATGATAGAGGCAAAGCGTGTCTCCTCGTTTCTGCTGTGGGGGCCTCCCGGTGTCGGTAAGACCACTCTGGCGCAGATTGTGGCAAATCAGACGGAAGTCCCGTTCTACACTCTGAGTGCTGTCACGAGCGGGGTGAAGGATGTGCGTGAAGTGATACAGAAGGCTGAGTCGAACAGGTTTTTCCAGACATCCAGTCCAATACTTTTCATTGACGAGATCCACCGTTTTTCCAAGTCACAGCAGGACTCACTTCTCGGGGCGGTTGAGAAAGGCACTGTGACACTTATCGGTGCTACGACGGAGAATCCTTCGTTCGAGGTCATACGTCCGTTGCTGTCGCGTTGCCAGTTGTATGTGCTGAAGTCTCTGGAGAAAGACGACCTGTTAAGTCTTCTTGACCGTGCTCTCCATGAGGATGTCGTACTTTCACAGAAGAAGATAGAGGTGCGCGAGAGTGGTGCCTTGCTGAGGTACAGCGGTGGTGATGCCCGTAAGTTGCTGAATATTCTTGAGCTTGTCGTCGAGGCGGAAGGCAGTGACGACATTGTCATCACGGACGAGATGGTGGCGATGCGTCTTCAGCAGAATCCGCTTGCATACGACAAGGACGGGGAAATGCATTATGATATTATCTCCGCCTTTATAAAAAGTATCCGTGGCAGCGACCCTGATGCCGCCCTTTACTGGATGGCAAGGATGATTGAGGGTGGGGAAGACCCTCAGTTTATTGCCCGCCGCCTGATAATTTCCGCTTCTGAGGACATCGGGCTTGCTAATCCCAATGCCATTCTTCTTGCCAACGCAGCTTTTGACGCTGTCATGAAGATAGGCTGGCCGGAGGGGCGCATACCTCTTGCCGAGGCAGTGGTGTACCTTGCCGCTTCTCCCAAGAGCAATTCGGCATATAATGGCATAAACACAGCTTTGGGGCTTGTCAGGGAAACGGGAAATCTTCCTGTACCGCTCCATCTCAGGAATGCCCCGACCAAGCTGATGGCTGAACTTGGGTACAGTGACGGCTATAAGTATTCTCATGACTATCCGGGACATTTTGTCCGTCAGCAGTTTATGCCTGATGAATTGCAGGATGCCCGTCTGTGGCATGGACAACACAGTCCGGCAGAGGAAAGACTGTATCAGAATATGCTCAGCTGTTGGGGAGAACGCTACAAGGATCAGGAAAGGTAAGGTGTGACTTGGGTGATTTTCTTAATCGGTTGTTGCAGATTGGTTTATGCTAAGAATGCAGTTGCTTGTTTTTACCGCTTTTGTCTGTACTGTTCCCCTCTTTTGAACTTGCCTGTCGGTAATCTGTCAATGGTCATGAGAATAAATACTTTGAGGACAGTTTCTCCTTGAAGCTTGTCTGTCAGTTGCAGAGTTAATTGCCGGCTTCTTTTGAAAGTCAGGATTGGAAGTGAAAACAAAATCACGCCTTCGGAGGTCGTTTCAAAGTCTTCGGAAGTTATTTGTATCACCATTACTTAATTTCCCATGCTATTTCGGAATACCATGTTTTTATTGTGTTTTATATGTCGAATTAGTTAATATTAACTTCTTAGCGTTGCTAAAATTTGGAATATTGGATAAAAAACAGTAAATTTGCAGATGATTTCGGTATTTTGCCGTTGTCTTATGACTGTCTACTGAATAGAAAAATAAAAAAATAACGCCTATAGGAAAATATCTACTTAAATAATAAAAATTTAAGAAGAATGAACAATTCTGACAGTATGGTTCCGCTGTCTGCTCTTACTGATGAGCAGTTGGCAATGGCGTACATAAATGGAGACAACGGTGCTTTTGACTTGTTGCTTGACCGCAACAAGACAAAACTTTTCTCATATATACTTTTTGTGGTACGCAACCGTGATGTTGCAGACGATATCTTTCAGGATACTTTTGTGAAAGTTATTGTCAGATTGCAGCGTGGTGAATACAGGCCTTCCGGCAAATTCAGCGCGTGGCTCACCCGTATTGCCCACAATGTCATAATGGACAGGTTCCGTTCTCTGCAGAACAGCTCCATGGTTGATGTCGATGACGAGAACGATATGGCAAAGGTTGAGGGAGACATCCTCACTGACGAGTCTGTTGAAAGTTATTTTATCAATGAGCAGATACTTTCCGATGTCAAGCATCTTATGGAGTGCCTGCCGCCGCTTCAGCGTGAAGTGGTCTTCATGCGCTATTTTCAGGAAATGTCGTTCAAGGAGATTGCCGAAGCGACCGGCGTGAGTATCAACACCTCGCTCGGACGTATGCACTATGCGGTGAACAACCTTCGTAAGATGGTCAAAAACAATAAGATGGAGCTGCACATTGTGTAGCTCCATCTTATTTGTATGAAAGACAGTGAAAAGTAAAATCCCAAGATTGGTTCTCTTTACATCAGCCTGACATTGCCGGATAATATCTTTTCCCAAAAACTTGCGGCAGTGTTGTGGATGTATTCTTATTTTGGTGCATTGCGGTAGCAGAAGTAGGCCACTGTTCCAAAGATGATGTTAGGCATCCATGCCGCAATGGCAGGAGGTGCACCGGCATTTATGGCAAATGTTGCGCATATTGTCTGCAACATGATATATATGAAACTGAGTGCCAGTCCTATACCGAGATACAGTCCCATGCCGCCTTTCCTTTTACGTGACGATAGTGATACGCCGATGACTGTGAGAATGAAGGAGGCAAAGGAGGATGCTATTCTTTTATGATATTCCACCTCGTACTGTACGATGTTCTTGGAGCCGCGGTCAATCTGCTTGTTTATATAGTCTTTAAGCTGCGGGGATGTGAAAGTCTCCTGTTGCCCTTTTGAGAATACAAGGTCCATGGGCTCCATCTGTATAAGGGTGTCAATCTCGTTTCCGCTGGAGATTTTCTCCCTCATTCCTCTCATTTCGCGTATCTTCCAGTTGGTGGCTTTCCAATGATACTTGGCATTGGCGAGTGTGTCGTACTGCACACAGGATGCTGTCATGTGGGAGACGAGTTTTTTGTTCTCAAACTTGTCAAGGCAGAATCCGAAGCCCGTCTTGTGGATATTGTCGTAATGCTGGATATAGGCGATTACTCCTTTGTCAACCTGTAGCTGCACGTTGTCGGCGGAAGTGTTCTTCTTGTTGTTCTTGTACATCGACTCGAAATTCTGGCGTACGACATTTCCTTTGGGTATCACATAGGAGGCGAGATAGAATGACATCACGCTGATCATCACACACGAAATCATATACGGCCTCATAAGGCGTCTGAAACCCACTCCGGCGGCAATGATGGCGATTATTTCAGAATTGCCTGCGAGCTTGGACGTAAAGAATATTACGGCAATGAAGCAGAATAGCGGTGAGAAAAGGTTGGCGAAATATGGCACGAAATTGGCATAGTAGTCGAAGACTATTGCTTGCCACGGTGCGTGGTATTGTGTGAATTTCGACAGATTCTCGTTGAAGTCGAAGACAATGGATATGGAAATGATGAGGAGTATTGAGAAGAAATACGTTCCGATGAACTTACTGATGATGTAAGTGTCGAGCCGTTTCAGTCCCAATAGCCCTCTGGCTGCCTTTGTATTGACATGGCAGAAGTTTATCTTCTTAAACCGAGATTTGAGATTACGGAGTTCTTCCATTGTGTGAAATCACCTTTTATTATATGTTCGCGCGCGTCAGTGACGAGGCGCAGGTAGAATGCGAGATTGTGGATTGAGGCAATCTGCATCGCAAGGAGTTCCTGTGCCTTGAACAGGTGGTGAAGGTATGCCTTGGTATATATGCGGTCAACGTCGCATCCGTCTGGGTCAATAGGGGAGAAATCGTCTTCCCACTTCTTGTTTTTCATGTTCATCGTGCCTTCATAGGTGAAGAGCATGGCATTTCTTCCGTTGCGGGTCGGCATAACGCAGTCGAACATGTCAACCCCGCGTTCGATGGCTTCAAGGATGTTTTGAGGAGTGCCGACACCCATGAGGTAGCGTGGCTTGTCCTTTGGAAGTATCTCATTGACGACTTCAATCATTTCATACATGATTTCAGTCGGCTCTCCTACGGCGAGACCGCCTATGGCATTGGCATCTGCCCCTTTGGCTGCAATGTATTTTGCGGACTCGCGACGCAGATCCGGATACTTGCATCCCTGTACGATAGGCATTAGTGTCTGTTCATGGCCGTACAGCGGTTCTGTCTCATTGAAGCGTTTAAGGCAACGGTCAAGCCATCTGTGGGTCATCTGCATTGACTTCTTGGCATATTCATAGTCTGCTTCTCCTGGGGCACATTCGTCAAAGGCCATCATTATGTCTGCGCCTATTATGCGTTCTGTGTCCATGACGTTTTCAGGAGTGAAGATATGGCGTGAGCCGTCAATGTGTGACTGGAAAGTGCATCCCTCTTCTTTCAGTTTCCTTATCCCCGTGAGGGAGAAGACTTGGAAGCCTCCTGAGTCGGTAAGTATCGGACGTTCCCATCCGTTGAAGCCATGCAGGCCTCCGGCCTTGCGCAGTATTTCAAGTCCTGGGCGGAGGTAAAGATGGTAGGTGTTACCGAGGATAATCTGTGCCTTGACCTGTTCTCTGAGTTCAGAAAAATGTACACCTTTTACGGCACCGCATGTACCTACAGGCATGAATATAGGAGTCTTTATCTCTCCATGAGCTGTAGTGATTGTACCGGCTCTTGCGTCCGATGCCTTGTCTGTGTATTCTAATTTGAATTTCATGTAATAGTCAGACTTGTCTTTTTGTTTGTTCTTTTATGAGGGACAAGCCATGTCAGTCTTTTGCGGACCGAGGCTTGTCTTTCTCTGTTTCGATGGTGAACTCAATGGCATTGTCAACCTTTTCGTCCGTCAGGGCAAAGTCCCATACATCCTTTACGTTCTCTACATAGTGGAATTTTACGCCCGTGAGATAGAACTCCGGAATCTCTTCAATGTCTTTCTTGTTCTCATTGCAGAGCAGAATGTCTGTGATGCCTGCACGCTTTGCCGCAAGAATCTTTTCCTTTATGCCGCCTACAGGGAGCACACGCCCGCGGAGTGTGATTTCACCTGTCATGGCTGTATTCTTCCTGACCTTACGCTGGGTGAGGGCAGAGGCTATGGATGTCGCGATGGTGATACCGGCCGACGGACCGTCCTTTGGGGTTGCACCTTCCGGAACGTGGATATGTATGTTGTAGTTGTCGAAGATGCGGTAGTCGATGTTCAGCAGGTCAGAGTGCGCCTTGCAGTATTCCAGTGCCAGTACGGCAGATTCTTTCATGACATCGCCGAGGTTTCCTGTCAGTGTGAGTTTGCCTGCCTTGCCTTTTGAGAGGGATGTCTCTATGAAAAGGATCTCCCCTCCGACACTTGTCCATGCAAGCCCTGTGACCACTCCTGCATAATTGTTGCCTTGGTAAATATCGCGTGTGACCAATGGTTTGCCGAGATACTTTTCGATGTCGTCTGCCTGTATCTTCTCCGGACTTGTATCAATGTTGCCGGTGGTAAGCATTTCTACTGCCAGTTTGCGTAAGACCTTGTTGATCTGACGGTCAAGCTGGCGGACGCCGCTTTCCCTTGTGTACTGCTCTATTATCCGCAGAAGAGCTTTTTTGTCAAACTTCAGTTCCTTATATGTCTTTCCTGCAAATCCATTATCTTGCTTGTCGCGTTTTACAAGATGACGTTTTGCAATTTCATACTTCTCTTCTGTCGTGTATCCTGTCAGTTCGATGACCTCCATACGGTCGAGCAATGGTCTCGGAATAGTGCCGAGGTCGTTGGCTGTACAGATGAAGAGAACATCAGAAAGATCATAGTCCACGTCAAGGTAGTTGTCGTGGAAAGTTGAGTTCTGTTCTGGGTCAAGCACTTCAAGGAGTGCGGAAGTAGGGTCACCGTGTATGGTTTGCTGTGTCACCTTGTCTATTTCGTCAAGGATAAATACAGGATTTGAAGAGCCGACTTTCTGCAATGCTTTTATGATACGTCCCGGCATGGCACCGATGTATGTACGGCGATGTCCGCGAATCTCACTCTCGTCATGCATGCCACCCAGTGAGATTCGGGCGTATTTTCTGTCAATAGCTTTGGCGATTGACTTTCCGAGGGATGTCTTTCCCACCCCCGGAGGGCCAAAAAGACAGATGATTTGTGACTTGTGCTTTATGTCTTCATTGTTCTGGCGTGCCATGGAGCGCAGCTTCATGACGGCAAGGAACTCAAGGATTCTCTCCTTTACCTTTTCCATGGCATAGTGATCGGAGTTCAAGACTTTCTCTGCATGTTTCAGGTCGAGATTGTCAATGGTTTTCTCTCCCCATGGCAATGAAACGAATGTCTGGAGATACGTCAGCTGTATCTGATAGTCAGGAGACTGAGGATTGTAGTTGTCAAGCTTATCATATTCTCTTTCGAATACTTTCTTTACATCTTCTGTCCACAGCTTCGTGGCCGCTTTGTCTTTGAGAGATTTCTTCTCAGGGGAGCCTTCGCTGCCGCCGAGTTCCTCACGGATGTTGCGCATCTGTTGGTGTAGGAAGTATTCGCGTTGCTGTTCGTCAATATCTTCGTGGGTCTTGTTTTGTATATTGAGTTTCAGGTCAAGGAACTGCAACTCACGGCTAAGGATTCTCAGCAGCTTGAACAGTCTTTCCTTGGTGCCCTGTGTCTCAAGAAGATCCATCTTCTCGGTTATTGCAATTGGCAGATTTGTTGCGGAAAAATTGGTGATGAGTATATTGTTCGAGATGTTCTGCAAGGCAAAAGCGGACTCGTTTGGTAACTCATCATTTTTCTGTATATACTCCTCCATACTACGGCGCAAGGTCCGTACAGCTGTGCTGAATTCATTATCGTCCGCTTTTGGCAGAAGTTCCGGCAACGGACTGACTTTTCCTTCGAAGTATGAGGCTGCACGGTAGAAATCCTCCAATACACAGCGGCTGAGTCCCTGGACGATGGCCGTCTTCTGATTGCCAGGCAGGTCAATAACCTTTACAAGTTTCGCATATACTCCGACGTTGTACACATCCTCCTTGGAAGGTTCCTCAACGTCTGAATTGCGTTGGCAGAAAACTGCAAATATGTGGTTTGGATTCGCCCTCATTGCATCAATGAGACCTACACTTTGCTCACGTCCGATAAGGATAGGGCAGATGACCCCAGGAAACATCACTATATTTCTTGTGGCAAGGATAGGGATAATTCCGTCAAATTGTATGTCAAATAAAGTTTCGATATCGCCTTCATAATCGGCAATCATCTGTATCTGTGAGTTCTCGTTCATATAATCTTTGTCAGAATTCGTAAGTGGGTTATTTTTCTTTTTCCTTAATTTAGAGCCTATTGAGTTTGCAAAATTACGAAAAATTCTTATAACAATCGAAAGTTTTGTTTGATTATTACAATAATTAAGTGTTTTGGCAGTTATATATGGTAAACAGATTGGCAAAATCAGTTTTGTACATCTTGTCTGCTTTGCTTGGCGTACCATGAACGGAAAGATGGGTGTTGATGTCATTATGCTTGATGTATATCTGTGATAATCAGACAAAACCAATGTGTGAGACATATCAAAGCAGATAGTGTGTATTAATAAAATACAGGAAGATTTTCTTTGAATGAATAGATGGGAAATGATTATTTTCAGTTTAAGCAGTTTACTGTCCGCCAGCCTCGCGCAGCGATGAAAGTCGGTACGGACGGCGTTCTCTTGGGTACACTTGGAGAGGGTGGGAGGCATATACTTGACATTGGTGCCGGAACAGGTGTCGTTTCACTGATGTTCGCGCAACGCTTTCCTGATGCACGGGTGACTGCAATTGAAATTGATGAGAATGCTTACCTTGATGCTTCTGGGAATTTTGATGCTTCTCCTTTTGCGGAAAGGCTCACGCTTGTGAAAGGAGATTTTCGTAATATCTGCCATGATGATAGCTTATGGGCAGACGGTGGCAAGCCGATATTTGACAGTATTGTGAGCAATCCTCCTTATTTCGATGACAGTTTTGAGAATCCTGACGAGGGAAGGACAAGGGCACGGCACACTTCGAGTCTTTCTTTTCATGACCTTGTCAGCGGAGCATATTTCTTACTCACAGAAGGCGGAGTGTTTTCTGTGAGCATTCCTGTGGAAGCCCTTAAACAGTTTATGGCAGAATGCCTGATAACCGGATTTTGTCTGAAACATAGCCATGCTATAAAGACCGTACCGCGGAAATCCCCGAAGCGTTTTATTCTTGTGTTTCAGAAAGGAGGGCAGTGTGAATCTGTTGAAGAAACATTCTGTCTGCTCAATGCAGACGGAACAAGGAGCGATTGGTATCAGGATCTGATGAAAGATTTTTATTTGTAAAATTAACGACGTGGGGAAGTATGGAAAAGGCACGGATTATACATGATATGTCAGAGTTGGAACATGATACAGCAGAACTTGTATTTGACAGAAACAATCCTTTGTATGTCAGTCAGTTACCGTTTTATGCCGGCATTATACCTGATAGCGCGGATACTTCCCGTCTTCCGTCAGTGGAGTCGTCTGTGAAGCGTGTGGGAGTGTTTGTTGATGACATGCCTCAGAATGTCATTACACGTATATATAATTACAAACTTGACTATGTGAAATTCTGCGGAAATGAATCTGTAACATATATGGAGAACATCAGACGTTCCGTTATTCCGGACATTGCCCATGACATAAAGTTCATCAAATTATTGAAACCTTCAGATGATGCCTCCGCATATATGAGCTGTGCAGATATCCTGTTTATAGAACACTGATATTAAATCAGTAATCAAAAATATGTTTTATTATCCTTGATATAAACAACTGGTGTTCAGGCTTATTTGGAATTATACATTGTGTCCGCCAGATTTTATTATTCTTGTGTAGACAAGTCTGTTCAGATTTAACAGACATTATTGTACCATGTCCGGTTGTTTTTATAGTTGCCGTATAGATAAACTCATTCACGGACTGACAACTTTTTGGTCATTCACTTATCCTTTTTTTTCTTTTTTCAGTCCTTTAGTTTACTAAATCCTTTCAGAACAACAATGGGAAATCTTGACTGACATTAGTTTGAGTATGTTTTGTTAAGCATTGATTCATATACCAAAAAACAGCGTGTAACCTATAAAGTTGCACGCTGTTTTTTTAGTTATGTATTATTATAAACTTTACTTCACTTCCTCAAAGTCAGCATCCTGTGCGTCAGAAGCACCTGCGCCGGCATTGTTGTTCTGAGCACCGCCGTTGAAACCGCCGTTCATGTCAGGACCTGCCTGTGGGCCTGCCTGTGCACCGGCCTGATACATCTTCTGTGCTACAGTGTTGAGCTCGGCAATGGCTGTGTCAATGGCAGCGATGTCCTGAGCCTTGTGAGCATCCTTCAGCTTCTGGATAGCAGCCTCCATCTCTGACTTCACGTCAGCAGGCAGCTTGTCACCCTGCTCCTTGAGCATGTTTTCTGTCTGGAAAATCATCGAGTCTGCCTGGTTGAGCTTGTCAATCTTCTCACGCTCCTTCTTGTCTGCGTCAGCATTAGCCTCTGCCTCTGCCTTCATACGCTCGATATCTTCCTTGGAGAGACCGGAGGAAGCCTCGATGCGGATGGACTGCTCTTTGCCTGTAGCTTTGTCCTTTGCAGATACGGAGAGGATACCGTTTGCGTCAATGTCAAATGTCACCTCAATCTGTGGAACGCCACGGCGTGCAGGTGCGATGCCTTCGAGGTTGAAGTTGCCGATGGACTTGTTCTGTGATGCCATCGGACGCTCGCCCTGGAGTACGTGGATTGTAACGGCAGTCTGATTGTCTGCTGCTGTGGAGAACACCTCGCTCTTCTTGCAAGGGATTGTAGAGTTGGCATCAATGAGTTTTGTCATCACGCCACCCATGGTCTCTATACCGAGAGTCAGCGGTGTAACGTCAAGGAGCACGATGTCCTGACCGGCATCACCGGCGAGAATTGCACCCTGGATAGCTGCGCCGACTGCCACGACTTCGTCCGGGTTAACACCCTTTGAAGGCTCTTTGCCGAAGAAGTTCTTTACAATCTCCTGTACGGCAGGGATACGGCTTGAACCGCCTACGAGGATAACCTCGTCAATGTCGGAAGTAGAGATCTTTGCGTCGCGTATGGCATTCTGGCAAGGTACGAGGCAAGCCTGGATGAGTGAGTGTGCAAGCTGCTCGAACTGTGAGCGTGTGAGAGTCTTCACAAGGTGCTTAGGCACACCGCCCTCTGCAGAGATGTAAGGGAGGTTGATCTCTGTTGAAGAAGAGCTTGAAAGTTCAATCTTAGCCTTCTCGGCAGCCTCTTTAAGACGTTGCATAGCCATTGGATCCTTGGTGAGGTCAATGCCTTCGTCAGCCTTGAAGCCGTTGGCAAGCCATTCGATGATGACATGGTCAAAGTCGTCACCGCCGAGGTGTGTATCACCGTTTGTGGAGAGTACCTCAAATACGCCGCCGCCGAACTCAAGGATTGAAATATCGAATGTACCGCCACCGAGGTCGAATACAGCAATCTTCATGTCCTTGTTAGCCTTGTCAACGCCGTATGCAAGAGCAGCGGCTGTCGGCTCGTTGACAATACGCTTTACGTTGAGACCTGCTATCTGTCCTGCCTCCTTTGTAGCCTGACGCTGTGAGTCGGAGAAGTATGCCGGTACGGTGATGACAGCCTCTGTCACTTCCTGTCCGAGATAATCTTCTGCGGTCTTCTTCATTTTCTGGAGCACCATTGCGGAAATCTCCTGTGGAGTATATTTCTTGCCGTCAATGTCTACGCGTGGAACGCCGCCCTCGTTGACTACAGAATAAGGCATGCGGCTTGCCTCTTTGGCGGACTGCTCGTATGTCTCACCCATGAAACGCTTGATGGAGTAGACTGTGTTTTTAGGGTTTGTGATGGCCTGGCGCTTTGCTGGGTCACCAACCTTACGCTCGCCATTCTCTGCGAAGCCTACGATGGAAGGTGTTGTGCGCTTGCCCTCGCTGTTTGCGATTACGACTGGCTCGTTGCCTTCAAATACGGAAACACAAGAGTTTGTTGTTCCGAGGTCAATACCAATAATCTTTCCCATAGTTGTTTTTCCTTTCTTTATTTTTTATTGTTTATATTTCTGTTGATGTTTCGCGAGACTGTTTGTGTTCAGGATGCCCCGCTGCCTATAAAGTTACAATGACTGTGCCAACGGATTAAGTCTGCCATAGTCTGCCACTTTGGCAGAGCTTGTCAGTTCTGTCAGCATAACTGTACAATGAAGGCTTGGGATTACTTATGAGCTGTCTGTGAAGGGCAATAGATGCTGAATTGCCGTTAATTTGGAAAAAAGATTTCAAAGGATAGAAGAATCTTATTTTTTCTTGTTACCTTTGTACTTAAGTTAGTCAGCAAAATTAATTGACATGACGTTGGCAGGCATTGCTGCAGTATTGTCTTTTGCATTATCCGCTTGTTCCTTCCGGTTAAAAAACTTGGGTGTCATCTGTCATGTAGCCTGTTGCGCTATCTCTTCCGCCTTAGATTTTCCGCGAAAATAACTGCGTTTTAGTATAAACTAATTTCCAACAGTTACTTATTGAAATTGTATATATAAGAATGAATGAAAAATATTGCAAATTTACTTCTGTGGTCCAACAACTGACAGAGTCATTATAAAAACTGATTTGTACTAAGTAACTGTTGGAAATTAGTTTTAGTGAGAAAACATTATATTATAAAATAATTATCAATAGTTACTTATTATGTACGACTAATACCTAAAAACGATATGAAAAGGGGCTTTATATATAAAAATGAGAAGACATCTAAATTCTGGTGGATAGACTATGGTGAGTGCTGCTTTGCTGTGGGTTATGGCAAATGTGGCAGTGTCGGAACATTCCTGGTGAAAGAGTTCGGTACGGAGGAAGAGTGCCGGAAGGAAGCGGAGAAACTTGTCCGTTCGAAAATAAGGAAAGGCTATGTTGAAGACGATGACTTTGATTTTGTCAACAGACTTTATATTGACAACTATGATTTCGGACTCAGTCCGAAAACTTCCAACCCGAGATTTGTCGAACATTTCACTGACGAACTGTATTATTCTGAATATGAGGAGTTCGGACCGTTCGGCAGTGATGAGGGCAGTGATACATTGGCAGCCATATATGGGCGTATAAGGAAGAACCCTGACTTTGACTTTGAGTCCTTTCCCCGCAAATTTGTTGAAGACAGTTGTGGCATGAAATATATCCCTGCCGGCTCCATTGACGCTGAAAAACTAAAAGAACTGGCGCCAGGCAGAAATGTTTGCGCAGAAGGAGGCACCATTCTTCCGGAAGACATGAAGCGTATGGCAGCGAATATGGTGGAAACGCTGCGCATGCTTGAAAACGACAGTTTCCCGAAGGAACGGGTTGAAGAAGAAATTGATATTACGCTGGCACAGATGGGGGTCTCCAGGGACGAGCTGCTTGATTATAAAAGTGATGGAAACGGGGACGCTGATGTTATGACAGAGATGGATGTCGTGCAGAGTGACATTGTCACATACGCCACCGCTTTCGCACAGATAAAGATAACAGGTTCTGTCTCTGCCGGTTTGAAGGAGCATGGAATCAATGCCATCAAGGAACTGTCATTGATAGACGGTCTGCCTTGGACGGAGGACGAAGTCAGGACAAGGATGGTGGAAGACCTTCAGTCGTTCAGTTTCACGGTTTAGTCTTTTGTTGCAATGAATTGTCAGGTGTGACATTCATGGTTTTTGCTTTTTGGTCTTGAAAGCCGTGGTCGCAGAATGCCTGAGACATCTTTGTTGCACCTGTACTTTGGTACAGCCGGTTGCATTTCTTGTGACCGGCTGATGGTATTTGTGCATATAGCAATTGGTCAGAAAATATGCCTGAGTTTTCTAATGTTTTATTTATCATAACGGGCGAAGTTATGTCAAAAAGGCCTTCTTGGTAATAGAAGATAGGTATAATATCCCCTTTTTCCTGTTGTTTTATCCAAAAAAACGATGTAAAATACGGCTTTTGATGCTGTAAAATGTTATCTTTTGCACCATGAAAGGTAACGTTTGGTTTAGTAAAAGGCTACCTTTTACAAGAGTTTATGTTATGAAAAAATAGCGATAATATTGCAATAGGTTGATAAATAAATGGTTATGTGGGTGATAAAATCGTGCGGTTTTCATGACTTTCTGAATGTCTTTTGTTTTTACGTGAGTATTTTGAGGTAAGAAAGTTGTGAGTTTTCTTTTGTACCAATTGTTTCTTGTCTAATAAAGCCGGTTATGCACCTTAGGTTTATATCATAATACCTCCGCCACAATTGATGTGTGACGGAGGTATTATGCTTCTCATTATGGAACTTAATCTACAGGTTCTGCACTCAACGCACCTCGTCGATGCCGGGAATGTTGTAGAGAGACAGTATTACATAGTTTAGTTCGCGGATGGAGTGGACAATGTCATATAGTGATGTTGATACCTTTGTTGATATCTTTCTTTCTCTGCATGCTTCTGTCATACATAGACATGAAAATGTTTACTCATGTTGGATTTCTGATTGCGAATAAAATGTCTGCCATTTTTTACATGGGTGAATGGCTTTTTCTTAAACAGTCAGTGTCTGCGTCTGTTTGTTGCATAACGGCATGGATACATGTTTTTTGAGGGATTTTATGTATATTTTTGAGTGAAAAAATTAATTATACAGAAAAATTCCGTAACTTTGCAATCAGTAGTTATCGTAATATGCTTTTGTATTTTATTAATATTTATTTGTAAAGATACAGGTGTTTTACGGGATTGACAATTTTTAAGTTGATATTTTATCCCAACTCGTATAAATATAAAATCAATGGATGATACAATTTTTGACTTGCAGCAGTCTCGCTTCAATACAGAATTCATAGAAAGGAATGTTGATTTTGAACTTGAGGTCGGAGCACGGATAATTGAGACTTTCTATGATGTTCCTTATATAGGAGAACTGCTTAAAATAGGAAAAGTTTTTGGAAGTTATAGAAACTATTTTTTTGTTCGCAAACTTGTGGGCTTTATGAAGTCATCCAATAAATTTAAGGAAGAGGACTTCAACAGTTTTGTTTCCTCTCTTTCAACTAAAGATAAAAAGAGACTGTCAGATTATTTGACACAGCTATTGTATTCGGCAGATGAAGAGAGTAAGGCTGACATCATGGGTAAAATATATGCAAGCAGAGTCCGTAGAGAGATAGATAATGACATGATGTTGCGTCTATGTTCTATAGTTAATCATTCTTATCTGCCAGATTTATATTGTCTTGGTAAATATAAAGACGTGTCAGATGAAAATACATTTATTACGGATAATCTTGTGGCGTTGGGACTTCTTTCTGATGCTGGTAACGTTTATGAAACATTAGAAGATGGGATGGAATGTACAGGCTTCGGTCCTGCAAAACATATACTTAATGAAGTTGGTAAAATTCTTTACCAGATTTTGGATGACCAACCAGTGACTGTTTCAGCCAAGTCTGCCGAAGTTCCAAAGGTAACATTACGACCTATTAATAAGAAAGAATTGGATCGTAGTGTTGGAAGATTTGTAGAATCAAAGGTTAGTAATGAACTTCGTAACCTTGTTGGAAATAATACTCTATTAGAGAATGCAATGATGCTTAAAACAACTAACGGTTTTGAGTTCGAGCCAGAATTTAAGGAATGGTATGCGGAAAAGAAAGGTAAGGATGCTGTAATAGACCTTAACCCAAAATATGTAGCTGATGCAAGAAAGCTTGCTAAAGCTATTATGGATTATTATAAAGAGAAATATACTTCTATTAATGCTACTGTTAGAAAAGAAGATGCTAACTCTCATCGTTCTGAATTTGGATATACAAGTACTTTTGAAAGAGAAGCTGGAAAGAAACATATAGCAGTGATGATGCTGAATATGTTCAATAAGATACAAAACGAAAATCTTGATTTTGGGGGTTATGATTTTTATCTTAAACAAACTAAAATTGAATGGGCTGATTTTATATTTAGAAGTGTAGCTAAACAAAAGAAAAGAGACGCTAAAGAGCTAAAACAAGAATACGAAGAAGCAGAAGATAAAAATGCTTATATTGATAAACTATTAGGAGGTAAAAATAAAAGTATAAGTAATTCTAATATTTTTGCTGTATATCAGGAGCTACATGCTTCTGATAGTACAGCTAATACATATATAAAAGAAGTACTTGCTAATCCTATATTAGCTGACGTTTATAGAGATGTTAGAAAAACAATGGATGAAGTAAACGATACTAAAAATGAGGAAGCAAATACATCTGATGAGACTACTGAAGTTGAACCAGAGGAAAACGCAAAAGCTGATGATACAGAATTAGATACAAGTATAACTACAGCAAATAATCATATAGGTATATATACAAGTTTTATGTCTCATATTGGAAGTCGTATTAAAAATTACTTTAATACTCTTCGTAAACAACAGAGTGCAGAACTTGGAGATTTTGATACTAATAATACTTATGGTATAGCTGAAACTATGGATGCTAACGAATGTGCTTCTATGTTATATAACGCTAATGTTAATTTTGATAACATAGACAGCATGATTGAAGGTATTCAACGTATAGCTAATACTATTAAAGGTTTTGAAGCTTTTGCTCAACTTGCAGAAGATTTAAGAAATAATAGGGACTTTGCTACAGAGATGCGAACTGTATTCTCTAAAATTAAAGTTAGTAAGATTAAAACAACAGTTTCTAACGGTAAAGTTAATGCTGTGGTTACCAATAGTACAGCTGACCCTCAAACTACACTTATAGGTGCTTTTAAAAACGATATAGCTAGTACATCTATATCTGATAATCCTGATGTTACAGAAAACCTAATAGATACTGCGTTTGCTTGGACTGATACATTACGTAAAAGTAAGAATAATGCCGAAGGAAATAAAGCGTTAAGTGAAGTTATAACTAGAACAATACATATTGCTAAACTTTATTATCCAAGTATTCAAGAGAATGCTATTAGAGCTTACATAGAATTAAACGACAATGGTCGTGCTAAAGATTTTGATAGAAAAGCAACTAATGCTGAAATGCTTCTTGATGATTTAAAAGAATGTAATAAAAAGGTTCGTGAGACTAAAGAGAATTATAGACAACTTAGAATTAAAGCTAATAAAGTTAATGAACATAATAGACGTTTAAAAGATAGAGCGAGAAAAAATCTTTATGTTGACCCTAATAATTATCAAAGTCTGGCTGATGTTTATGGTTCTGATTGGCTTAAAGCTCAAAATAACTCTCTTTCGCATCTTGCAAGAAAGCTTACTCCTTACAGTGTAGTTAATACTGACCTTAACTCTCGAAATATTCACGGTAACAATAACTCTAATATTATTAATAGTAGTATGATTACTAATCTTAGTAAAATGTTAGAGAAAACTTATACCGATGAACACGGTCGTACTCGTAATAAAGCTCTTGAAGCCTGGGGTGCTAAGAAACTTAGAAGTAAGCAATATAAATATAGTAATATTCTTCTTGAACAAAAAGATGAAAACGGTAAAGTTATCAATAGAGGAATGTTCCGTTACGTTGATGGAGTTCTTTGTATTACAGAAGATGCTTCCAAGCTTCTAAAATTTTATCAATATGAGGGTGCAGAAGATGTTGATAAGGGTAATGCAGCTACATATTCTGAAATGCTTACAGGTAGTTTTCTCCCAAGTTCTTTTATGAACTTCTTCAAAGCTGAACGATACGGAGTAAAGGATATTGCCAATTATTTTATGCGAGTTCCTTCTGATGCTCCTAATACTTTCCTTGTACAGGCTCCTAGATATGCTGCTGGAGATGTTGTAATAGTAAAAGACGAAGAAGCTTTCAACAATGATGTTAAAGAGATTGTTGCCGCAGCTGTTCCTCTTATTACCAAAGAAGAATATATGGCTAAATATAGAGCCGATGGTGCATTCCCTTATACGATAGATTATAGAACTGACTATGAAAAGATTATGTTCGGAAAGGATAGTATAAGTATAAAGGACGCAAAAGCTGTTACTAAACTTTCCGAACCTGATGAAGATGGAAATTATGAAGCTCTTGTAAACGTTGCAACAAAGTATGGTAATGCTTTTATATTTAAAGGTACTATAAAGAAAGCAGGTAAAGGCATAGCTTTACATAATCGTCAACTTGTAGGAGCACTTAATACAACTATTAGAGGAGCAGATTTCGTAAACACCGAAGAAGGTGCAATGGATATTGAGTTTCCTATCAGAATAGCTACTGAACACTTTAAAAAACAACTTCGTTTCCGAGATGTAACAGTAGGTGACAAGACTTGGAAAGCACCTGAATATACTGGTAATCCTGAAAGCGATGTGTTCAAGATGCTAAAGAATCAATTCTATCAAAGTTTGCTTGACGGAGCTGTTGCTCTTAATCATTATTTCGAGTTAGTAGAAGAGACGGAGGGAGAAAACAAAGGAACATATCATGTAAGACTTGAAAATAGAAGACCTGTCTTTAATTCAGGTATGTCTAATGATAGAGGTTATAAGTTTTATCATCTCGGAGATAAAGGAACTGTTCTTGAAGAAACAGAAAATGGAGTTAAACTTGGAGGTAAAGTATTCCATGACGAGAAATTCACTCTTGCTGTTACAGATGAAAACGGAAATATTGTAAAGAAATCTTATCTTGATGAGATTATAACAAGTGATATACCTAAAGCTGATTTAAGTACAGGAAGGTTGATAGATGATGGGTCAATCAACTTCCTTTACGGGGGAGCTATGCGCATTATAGCTAATCGTGATTCCGAAGGAGTCCTACATGTTGAAGACATTAAACTTAGTGAAGCGCAAGAAAAGAGAGTTAATGAAGCTCTTTCCGAATTTGTACTTGAATACAGAAAGCAAGTAACAGAAACAGTTGAACGATATAAAGATATGATTCAAGGTGTAGAGATTAATAATTATACTATAATAAACTATGCCTTTAATAATCTTATAATGTTCATGAACTATGACCAGCTTACAGATGGAGATGTAAGGTTTTATAAAGATGGACAAACTGTGCTAAAGCGTGCTAAACAATATCAAGGTTCAGGTAATCCTTTTGGTATTTCCGATTATTCTGCTGAACATGAAGATGACCTTAGCGACATTGAAGATGCTTTTTTGACAAGTGGAAGTATCCAAGAGAGACGTATGATAACAGGGGTAGATGAAGATGGATATGAATTTGAAGATGTCGCAAGAGATGAAAACGGAAAGATTATATACGATACTGTAAAGATACAAGATATATTTAAAGGAAGTATATTTGAAGGTGTTACTCAAAGAAGAGGTTTCAGAGCTGCTACAATAAAGAATACAATTCGTACTAATGTAAAAGCTCTGAAACAGCTCGAAGATAAGTTTGTAAAAGAAATTGGACTTAGTGAAGATATGGCTAAAGAACTTCTATGGGGTCCGATAGAACTTGACAAGAATGGTAAACCTAAAGTAGACAAAGATGGAGGTTATAAGCGTAGGGGAGGTTTTACTGATACTAAAGTAAATGATGCACAATCTTATATAACTGTTCAAGAGTTCGTAAGACGTATAGCAGGTAAAGGACAACTTAACCGTTATCTTCCTTTGATTAGAAAGCTTATTGCTGCAGAGAATGACCCAAGTGTAAAACTTTCAGGAAAAGACATAAAGGAGTTCATACAAGTTCAAAAGAACTTCTACTATGATATGTGGTATGACCCTAAATACGGTATTGAAGTTCCTCGTCAGATTAAGAACGCAGAGTTTGTACTTGTTCCGAGTCTTATTAAAGGAACTCAACTTGAAGATGTTTATAATATGATGAGAGAAGCAGGTATAGACCAGCTTAACACTGTAGAAACATCTAAAGCTGCAAATGAATATCTGACAACGATTTGGGATAATGATGGAAATATGCCAGGAATCACAGATGCAAAAGATGATGCAGCACGTAAGCAAGCTTTGAGTGCAAAAGCTAATGAGCTTAATAAAAATGGAATGATTTATTCTTATAATAATCTTTATACCCAGCAAGAAACTCCACAACATCTTGACAGCACAAATAAAGCAGGTATTCAGATATGTAAGAAGATGTTCGATAATATAGACCCAAACGGACCACTACAAGAATTAAAGGAAGAGTTCTTTAGGATGTTCTCTTTAAATATTCAAACATGTTTTGAGAATGTAGCTAAAGAGCTTAACATACCTCTTGACGAAAACGGCAATATAGCTGTAGATGAGAATAATAGAGTAGAAGGTCTTAACATGAAAGTTCTTTATAATAAACTTAGAGAAGAACTTATACGTACAGGACTTGATAACAATCTTGCAGATTATGTCACTGTTCTTGATGGAGCTTCAAGAGCTACCATGCCGTCATATATGAATAATGTTCTTACTAAGTTTGAATCTGTATTCCAAAGTATATTCAATAATAATATTACACGTCAAAAACTTCCTGGTTTTCATGCTGCACAGATTGCTAATGTTGGTTGGCAACCTAGGTCTTTAGAAGAAAGTGGTCTTGAAGGTGTAACTTATGCAAAGCATCTTGAATATCATCCTGATGGAAAGCCTTATATTGAAATTATGCTTCCTGCATCTTTTGTAGGAGTTGACAAAACATCTGCACATTATAACAATATGTCAGATGAAGAGATACTAAAAGAACTTGAAGAAAAAGAACTTCTTGACGTAATAGGTTATCGTATTCCTACCGAGGGTAAACAGTCAGTTTGTAATATGAAAGTAGTAGGTTTTACAAGTGATGCCCTTGGTTCTACAATTGTAGTACCTGATGATTGGGTTTCACAGACAGGTTCTGACTTTGATATTGACTCTGTTTATGGAATTCAATTTGAAACTTATAAAACCGCTAAAGGAGAAGTTAAGAAAGTAGAATACAAGAAGAAGATGGAGCAATACGATTACTTCAATTATGTGAATCGTTTTGCTAATGAATATAAAGACCCTAATGTAAGTAAAGAAATTAAACAAGCAGTAAGTGAGATAAATGCTATTTTTAATGACGAATATTATAAACTTCAAAAAGAAGAATCAGAGCTTTATAATAGTTTTCCGAAAAATTATAGAAATTATATAAGCGACATAGATGCTGATATTAATGAAGAAATAGAAGATTTAGGTTACAAAGGTATTACCGCTTATAGATATAGAATTGCTAGAACTACAGAAGACATTAATGCTGATATACAAGCTAATAAAAATAATAAAGAATTTGTAGCTCGTTGGAATGCTTGGTTAGATAAACTTGATGAAATTGATGAATTTCTTGATACTCAAACAGGAAAAGTAAGTGAAGCTAAAGAAAAGCGTATTAACGCAATACTTAAAGAAAGAAAAGCTGACTTCGAAGCTATAGCTAAGAAAGCAGGTCTTATGACAATGGAAGAGTTCTTAGACCCTGCTAATATAGATAAAGCTAATGGTAATCAAGCTCGTAATACTCGTATATGCGAGATTATGCAAGAAGTTCTAAGTCATCCTGATTCTCTTGAAGAAAATCTTTCTCGTTCTAACTTTGATGAGATTACAATAGAAAAAAACGAATTGATGCCAGAGAACATGAAGAAAGCAAGGCAGTATAGAAGTCCTTATAATGTTATTGACCAAATAGCTTACCAAGAGGATGTTATGAGTGGAATTAAACTTAAAGCTTTCTCTGTTACACTTGATACTTTCTGTTCTATTTGTAATACAGTCCGTCCAGAACTTGCAAATCCTGTTTATATAGTATATGATAAAAAGAATAGAAGGTATCAGAATCTTTCTGATATAGCTTTTAGTTTTGGAGAAGATTTTAACGGTAAAGAAGATAGCACTTTTTCTATACGGCATAGACGTTATGGCTGGAGTGTTGATAATAGAAATGTAAGAGGAAAGCTTCTTACATCATATTCTTCTCAGACTACTGCTTATATTCTCGACGCTGTTAAAGAAGGAGCACTTCCTAATCTTAATGATTATACTTTTGCAGCATTCAAGACACTTATAAATGCAGGAACTGATTATCATACCGCTATTGCATTTCTTATGCAACCAGGTATGACACGTATTGTAGATAATTACAATAGTAATAATTCTGTATATACGTATAGCGGAGGCAACGTAATACATAAAGCTATCAAACAGATAGCTAAAGAACTCGGTATTAAAGCTAATGATGATACTCCTATTAAAGACGTTATAGATAAGCTTAACGAAAGATATGGTAAAGAATTTAATAGTCTTTTCAGACAGAAAGGAGATAAGACAATAGAGATAAGTCTAGAGTTGGACAAGCTTCAAGACCTACCGATTAACGTACCATTGATGATAGCAAGACTTAATGACAAAGGTAAGTTTGGCAAGAACTCCCCCGTAGAGAAGAAGCTGCTAATGGACTTGGGTACAATTCTCTCTTTCTACAAGCTTAATGAAACTGCACGAGAGATTGGAGATATAGCAAGATGTTGCAATCCTGATAAATTTGGTGCTAAACAAACTGTTTATGCTACACGTAAAGTATTTGATAATATAGATAACATACTTTATCATAAAGATGAAATCATAGACCCTACTGTAGGTATGGACGAAGAAGGAAATACGATTATGATAAAGACTCCTCGTCCACAGACTCTTACTGTAGATGGAAAACATATTCTTGAAGCTATATATCCAGGAGTTGCTGACCCTAATGCTGATGTTGATACTATTGTAAATAATCTTATAAACTCAAAGGATGTACCGAGTGCTTATCCGACACTTTATTCATTCTTGAAATATTCTACGGCAACAAGCTGTGTGCTTGCAAGAAGCGTGTTGGAGACTCAAAATCCGTCTTTCGTGCGAGTTCTTGACGGCTTTAAGAGTGTACTAAGCGGCTTTAATCCGAACATGTCAGAAGACACGTATGTGGATTTGCAGAGGTATGTTTTGAGTTCATTATATAAGGAGGTACCGTCAATTAAGTTTGAGGTTAACGTAAAGACGGACGGAAAGGGACATATAACGCTTGAACACGGAAAGATAGAGCCGAGAAACGAGGATGAAGCGAGGGTTAATCAGGAAACACTGGAATCAATCAGGGCAAGACAGGAAACTGCGAGAATTTACGGATACAGTCATTCTTCCAATCTTTCAGTAGTTGCTACAGATGAAGATGGAAATGCTGTTGTAAAACGTTTTGAGGTAAAGGATATGAACAATGTTACACAAGAGGAAGTGGAACAATTTGAACAGTTCTCTCCAGCTCAAAAGGTTCTATGGATTAAAGGTAATTTTGATGATGCAGGTCTTTTTGATTATCTTGATGCGCAGTTGTTTAACGACAACAGGACAAAGAAGTATGTAGGAATGCAGACCTTGAAGTATGTAGACCAAAACGTAAGTAACAATGTCATTTACGAGGAGTTCAGGGAAGCGTTCTTCAATAGTAATCCTCTTGTTGTATCTGCTGCTATCGATATAGTTAAGTATGCTGTTCAGGTTGAAGGTCTTAGGATTGGAGCTACTGCTGTAAATAAAGTTATAGATAATGATTGTCTTATAAATGAATTTGGAAGTAATGGTCTCGGTTTTGTAAAGTCTGTTACGGAGCAGATGGGAATGTTTGGTACGCTTGGTAGTAATTATGCAAGTACTAAACAAGTAAGGACTTTATATGAGAATTATCTTAGAAGTCATCCTGAAACTCCAGGTATAAGAAGTGTTTTCCTTACACAAAAGAATATTAATAAATATCATCTTGAATCAGATAACTTTGGTATATATTATCTTAAAAAAGGAGAAGATGGTAAAGCTTTTGATGAGCTTATGACTACAATGGGAGTTAAGTATTATCTTCCTAAAGCAGATATGTATAAGAGTAATGCTTATATCAGAATGAAGAATTATAAACAGGATAATCTTTATAAGATTAAAGATTATGGAAGTTATATTATTCTTTATCCTCTTGGAAACCTTCAACGTTGGGAAAACAGTGAGTGGTCAGTAAAGGAAGATAACAATAATAAAATATTGTCTAAGAGAGCTTATGAGAAATTGTGTGCTGATTATATGGAACAACATAATGAAGCTGTATTCGGAACACAATATATTACACAGAAGATTAATGAATATATCAAAAGTAAGGAAATCGGAGATGTAACTTATACTAAGAGAAAGAAAGCTGATGACCGTATTCCTGCAAGAGATTTTAATCTTATAGAACATGCTCGAACTTACGGACCTCTTGCTCATGTATATAAAGCTATTGTTACTGAAATTGGAAGTAGAAGTCATAATACGATATATGTAAGAAGTTCTGCTATACAAGATTATATATTTAGTCCTGGTATTGAATATGGTAGTATACAAGAAATAAAGTTTGAAGGAGGACGTACAAGAAAGTTCTTGATAATGATTCCTGAGGATATAAAGGAATATGAAGATGCATTCTTGAAAGGTAAGAACGTAAGAGGTCTAAAGCTTAATGGTGAAATTCTTAATCCTGATATTATAAAAGATAAACAGCTTAGAGATATAGTAATACAAGCACAAGGAGATGCTTATACAAAAAATCATAGTGAATTTAAATCACTTAATCGTAGTAAATATGGAAAAGAAGGTTTAGCTTATACTAACCTTAATGGTGTAGTTAAAATTATGCCATTAGAAGAAGAGATGGCTTATGCATCAAGTTTTGAGGAAGATGAAGATGTGTGATAATAAAATAATTTGGCTTTCAATACAATGATTATATATAGAGAGCCAAATTTACTATAAAATGTGGATTTACACATTCCGTGAGTGGCGCACCTCATCGATGCCCGGAATATTGTACAAAGATTCTATTGCAGAGTTCAGTTCGCGGATGGAGTGGACATAGAATGTTACTGTGAGGTCTGTTATGTCATCATTGGTTTCTGTTTTCAGCGAGCCTATGAACAGGTGCAGGTCGTTGGTGATTTTCGACAGGATGTCTATGAACAGGTGGTAGCGGTCGATGGCCTTGATGTAAATTGTGACCGGATACTGTTTGTCAGGCGATTCGTCAAACTCCATATATATGATGTTGTCTCCGAACTTTGATGCAAGCCGTATAGCCTCAGGGCAGTTGCGCCGGTGGAGCGTTATGGAGTTGTCTGCCTCACGGAATCCGATGGTCTCGCTTCCCGGTAACGGAAGGCAGCACGGACATCGCTGGTACTGTTGCTTGGCAAGTTCCTCTGCGAAGTAGGAACGCAGGTTGCGTTCCGCTTTGTAGCTCTGTACGCATTGCATCCATTCCGTCTTTGGCAGAGTTTCAGGATCCGTTCCTATTTCCACGACATCACCACGATTGAGAACGGTACGGACAGACATGAGTTTATTGTTTATCCTTGCGTACTTTGCGTGCAGACCAATGTCCGTATGCAGTTCGAAAGCGAAATCTATGGCGGTTGAACCTTTTGGCAGTATTATGGGCTCACCTTTTGGTGTGAAGGCGAGGACATCATCATAGTAGAGTGAGGATTTTATGTTCTCGATAAATCCCTGTGTCTGTGATTCCGCGGCAATTTCCTTAAGTATCTTGCGGAATTTCTCTATCCACTTGCGTACAGTCAGCAGGGAGACATTGTTTCCGCAGTTGCGGGTCTCGGCACGTTCTGCCACCTCTGCCATACAGCCGAACCGTGACGCCTCAACCATCTTGTCTGAGCAAATCTGTACGTCCTCCCATATTCCTTCATGTGAGAGGAGCATGACGTTAATTGATTTGTATGAGTTTTCCTTGCCTTGGTCTATGAGGTTCTGGAAAGACCCCGGTTTCTCGTTGTAATTATTTGTAAGAAGGGAGTAGATATAAAGACATATTTCTTTCTCGGACAGTTCTCGGCCGTCGCATCCTGAGAACGTCACACGGATATAGTATCGGTTGTCAAGGTGTATGAAATCTTTCTTCGCCGCTTTCATACGCCGCCATATTGAATAGGGTGCTCTCCAGTAAACGGTTGCTTTGGCAATGATGCCTGCCTTCCTCAATATGGCTTCTATGTCATCCGTAAAGACTTTCAGGCGTGCGCTGTTGTCTTTCTTGTCTTTGTCCAGTTTCAGTGAAATGTCTGCGTATTCCATTCCGCACCGGTACTTGAAAGAGAGGTTTTCAAGGTCGGTCTTGACATCGAAAAGTCCGAGACGGTTTGCCAGAGGGGCATAGAAGTAGTCTGTCTCTCCGGCTATTTTCATCTGTTTGTCGGGGCGCATGGAGGACAGTGTGCGCATGTTGTGCAGTCTGTCAGCAATCTTTACCATAAGGGCACGGATGTCAAACTGCATGGAGGAGAGCAGCTGCTGATAGTTGTCGACCTGCTTGGAAAATTTATATTTTGACTTTTTTCTTTTTGTCACGGCATCCACAAGGAATGCAACATCGCTTCCGAAACGTTCGCGTATGTCATCTATGGTGTACGGTGTGTCCTCCACAATGTCATGTAGGAACGATGCGGTGACGGAGTTTGTATCAAGCATCAGTTCCTTTGCTGCTATGAGGGCTACGGAGATGGGATGTATTATGTAAGGCTCGCCGCTTTTTCTGCGCTGTTCCTTGTGTGCATTATATGCAAATTCGTAAGCGTCGTGAAGCTGTTTTAACTGCCGTGGAGAGACTCGAGGTTCCATGGATCTGAACACTTTCTCAGCAGTCTCTGCTATCATTGTTTCATAGTTGACTTTCATGGTTGGCTGGTTATATGGTTGGTTGATGGACAGGTAAAAGGCATATGGGGAGACAGTGCCAGCTTATATATAAAAACAGCAGAAGGTAAAAAGCGGAGAATCAAACTCTCAGCTTTTTACCTTCTGCATAATCGTTATTGAATTTCTATTCGGTCATCATATTTTGCCGTGCCCGAGTATCCGGAGTCGTCTGTAATGTCAGTGTTAGTGACATGATGTTCTTTCAGCCGGTTATCATCCGTAGGCTCCAGCCGGAATCCATTGCCTTGCTGTATGGAGTGCAGTCTTGCAGGACTGTTGGTTCTTTGTGCATCTCTGCGCTCCATGTTGTCGTGGTATTGCTGTATGCGCCGTGATTTCGCGTCATTGTTCGGTGTGCCGTAATGCCGTGTTGAGGAGCGTCTGTTGTCCGTAGTACTGTCGTAGTAGACATCGTCATTCTCCACAGCTGTGGAAACACGCTGCTGATAACGCTTCTGCTTGGCATTCTCTATTGCCGCGCCCGTTGCCGCGCCTGCTGCCATGCCGACAAGCGTTCCGACATCATGGCCGCGATGCCCGCCGGCAATACCTCCGACAGCAGAACCTATAACTCCGCCGAAACCGGCACCTGTAGCTGTGTAAGAGCTACAACTGCTTACCAGAAGAAGTACTGATAATGCAAGGAATGTAATCTTTTTCATAAACTTCCTGTCTTTTAGCCTTGACAGATTTCGTTCGCCGACTTATGTCTCATGACGACCGTTACCGTCTCCGCAACCTGCTTGACCATCTCTTTCGGTTGCGAAATTACAAATAATATCTTAATGAAGAAATGGGGAAATCCATAATGTATGGGGGGATTTTTCCTTTTTTCTTCGTTATGTGATGGACATTACTTGAAGTCTACGAGGATACGGAATACTTGTGCAGGTGCTGCTGCCCATGCTTCCATTCCTTCTTTTGCTGTCTCCGGAGTGTAAATGCCGGACACGAAGCGGTCCATAGGGACATTGGCGTTCTCCAGATATTTCTGTACTGCACGGAAGTCGCTTGGATTGGCATTACGTGAGCCGCGGATGTCAAGTTCCTTCTGCACGAAGTACTTGGTCTGGAACTCCACGCCGCTTTTTGCATAGCCTATGCATACAACGCGGCCTGTGAAACTGACAATGTCAATGGCACTTGTGTATGTCATAGGAGAGCCTACTGCTTCTATGACACAGTCGGCACCGTATCCGTCAGTATATTCCATGACCTTTTCAAGCAGGTTTTCTTCCTTGGAGTTTATGCCGTACTTTGCACCAAGCTCTTTGGCAATCTGCAGTTTCTCGGCGGAGAGGTCGACGGCTATCACTGTTGCCCCGCGCTGTACTGAGCGTACGACTGCTCCGAGACCGACCATGCCGCATCCGAAGACGACAACTGTGTCTATATCTGTCACCTGTCCGCGGTCAACGGCATGGAATCCGACAGACATGGGCTCTATGAGTGCTGCGTCACGTGTGTTCACGCCTTTGACAGGGATAATCTTCTGCCATGGAAGAGCCATGTACTCGCGCATGGCTCCGTCACGCTGTACTCCGAGAGTCTCGTTGTGCTGACAGGCATTGACACGGCCGTTGCGGCAGGATGCGCAGTGACCGCAATTGGTATATGGATTGACGGTTACTACCATGCCGGGCTTTAGTGTGTCAGGGCATCCTTCGCCGACTGCTTCTATTACAGCACCTATCTCGTGCCCCGGGATGACATTCTCCTTTGCCATAGTGTTGCGGCCAAGGAATGTATTGAGGTCTGAGCCGCAAAAACCTACATATTCCATTTTTAGGAGTACCTCACCTGCCTTTGCTTCTGGCTTGGGCAGTTCGACGACAGCCATTTGCTGAAGTCCTGGAATTTGAATTGCTTTCATCTGTTTTCTTGTATTTGGTTCTTTGATATTTTGTTATTGCAAATAGAATCTATTAAGTAACTATTGATAATTATTTTATAATATAATGTTTTCTCACTAAAGCTTGTTGAATTTCATTCTACCTTTTCTCGCCATGGCATAACTGAAACGAGTTTCGTTCTGCTCATCCGGCTTAACGAAAACGTTCTTTTTTGTGAGTCAGTGCTTGTCACTCAGTCACAATGCCTGCATTGCTCCTTCGGTTCCGTGCACTAACCGCCTAAAAAATAACTGCGTTTTTAGTATAAACTAATTTCCAACAGTTACTTATTATAAATAAATGTGGATTCTGTTTTTATTTGTTTTGTGTTACAACAAGTGTGCCATTATTCACTCATGCTCGGAACGTATGGCAATACCGGTATATGGTCAAAGCCATAAACTTTCTTTGCGTTACCGCCAAGAATCATTTGCTTTTCGTTGTCAGTAAGTTCTGTAGACTTCAATATCCAGTCGTATGACTGACGGTATGTGATATTTGATATTGTACGAGGATAGTCAGACCCCCATAGGATTTTCTCCATTCCGACGAGATCCGCAGATTCCTTTATGGCACTGATGGCGGAAGAATAGGGGTAATATTCATCATTAAAGAGCCATGTTATACCTCCCATGTCTGTATATACGTTTTCGTATGCGCACAGTGCCATTTGCTTCTGCCATTCCTTACGGTTGACCATGCAGAAGTGTCCGAGAACGATTTTCAGTGTCGGACATTCCTTTATCACTGTCTCTAATTGCTCGTTCTGACAGGTGCCCTCCCCAAGTTCTATGGCGAGAACCATCTTGTTGTCCTCCATGAGATGGAACATACGCATGAATTCCTGTGAGTCGAACCGTATCTTGATATGGTCGTCGACAAGTCTTGCGGCAGGAATTTTTATTCCTTTGAAACCACGGCGCAGGAGAACCTCTGCCTCAATCAGGAAGCCTGGTTTGCGGAATTCGCACATGCCGAATACAAAGAATCTGTCTGCCCACCGGCGGCCGACGTACTCCAAATAATCGTTCTGCAAGCCGTCAATGAATTCTTGTGTGACGACAGCACCGCCCACCTGTGCAAAGTCCATATTGGCAAGGAACTTCTCGGCAGAATTGTAATTGTCCCTCATCCATGGATTCATCATCTGCACCTCCGTGCCCATGAACGAACTTCTGCCATTGGGCAGCTGCTCAATACGTTTACCGTTGACGACGGTGTGTTGCCATAGCCACAGATGGGAGTGGGCATCGATTATTTCCGGCATATTATCTGACAGATAATATTTCTCGCGGCATTCTGCCTCGCTTATGAATTTCTCCATCTTACACGCATCTGGTCACCGATAATATCCTGAACTTCCTTGACAAGCTCCCAGTCTATTGGGGCTTCCGCGTATTCCCAGTTCTTCTTTACGTTGGCAGGGTTGGCAGAAGAAAACAGGGTAGTTGCTATGCGGGGATTGCTGATGGCATACTGTATGGCGAGTTTCTCTATCGGGTATCCCTTCTCATTGACGTGGTCGACAGCTTTCCGGCATGCCTCCACAAGACTCTTTGGTGCCGGATGCCATGCGGGAACCCCACGAGAGGACAGAAGTCCCATTGATAAAGGAGAAGCATTGATTATGCCTACATTGTGTTTCTCAAAGAAATCAAAGTAATCATTAAGCATTTCGTCATTAAGAGAATAATGGCAGAAGCAGAGCGTTGCTTCCACGGTACCCTCCGGACAGTGCTCCACAACCCACTTGATGTTCTCCGGCTGAAGGTCTGTTATGCCGACATGACCGACAACACCTTCCTCGCGTAATTTCACAAGTGCGGGAAGAGTTTCGTCGACAATTTTCTGCAAACCTCCAGGAAGGTCTCCCTGAAACTCTATGTCATGTACGTTTATGAGGTCAATGTGGTCAATATTGAGGCGTTCCATGCTCTCATAAACGCTGCGTGTGACACGCTCAGCGGAATAATCCCAGGTGTTCTTCCCGTCAACACCATATCTTCCAACCTTTGTTGACAGATAATATTTGTCTCTTGGAATGTTTTTTAGTGCCTGGCCGAGTACAGTCTCTGCCTTATAGTGGCCGTAGTAAGGAGAGACGTCTATGAAATTCATGCCACAGTCTATTGCTGTATAGACTGCGTCAAGAGATTCTTCAAGATTTGTCTCGCGGAATACACTGCCGAGTGATGATGCTCCGAAAGACAGCGCTGAAACCTTCATGCCTGTCTTTCCAATCTCATAGTAGTTCATATTATTAGTCGTTTGATGTTTTTATTGTTATCTGTTGTGATCGGTATTCATGTGCTATGTTATTTATCAAGGTATGGCAGATGAAAGATGCATAGACCACAGGTAAATTGTTTCCTTGTCTTGCAAAATTAACAAATTTATTGGACCTACTATACATTTTCGCACTTTTTATCTTATATTTAATATAATTTTTGTAATTTTGCACTCTCATTTTACAATTCACTTATAAAAGATAGGTATTTAACAAGTAAAAAAAAATGAAAAAGATTGTTTTGGCATCATTTCTGATGCTGTCAGCCGTTGCAGGCATGGCACAGAGTAACCTCCAGCTTCATTATGACTTTGGGCGCAATGTTTATCCGGACGAGCAGGCTGAGCGTCCAAAGGTTACTGGAACATTTGAACAGTTCTCGGCTGACGGACTGGGCTCATGGTTCTATTTCATAGATATGGATTTCTATAATGACGGTGCTGCAGGAGCCTATGTGGAGTTGACCCGTGAGTTCAGCATTGGCAAGAAAGGCTTTGCTGCTCATATCGAGTACGACGGCGGTCTCTGCTCCAAGAAGAGTTACTCGGCACGTTATCAGCAGGCCGCGCTTCTCGGTGGTGCATACAACGGCCATTCCAAGAATTTCAAGACAACGTACTCTTTGCAGGTGATGTATAAGCAGTTCTTCAAGAGTGCCACAAACGGAGCGTTCCCGTCTTGCCAGCTTACAGGCATCTGGAGCACAACATTTGCCAATGATGCTCTTACCTTCGCCGGCGTATTTGACTTCTGGCGCGATGAGCAGGCTAACGGTCACGGTAAACTTGTCTTTATTTCCGAGCCTCAACTATGGTTTAATCTCAATTCCATAAAGGGGCTCAAGAAATGTCCTATATCCATTGGTACCGAGATGGAGTTCTACAGCGGTTTCTATTCTGACAATTCAAAGATGTACTGGAATCCTACAATCGCAGTAAAGTGCAAGTTGTAAGATAAGGAGATAATATATCTTTAAGGAGATAAAATAATACGGGCTACGTGGATAATGCACTGCGTAGCCCGTATTATTTTATCTAAAAAAAGTATTATTTTCATTTAAGTATGACAGTATTTTGAATAAATAGGGTATCTTTGTGCCCAGATACACTACAGAGATGCACTAAAGATGCAGTATCAACAGTGTTATTTTGAGATATACATGCAATATTAATTCTTTAATTCAGCAGACTATGGAAACATTCAAAGACGTAATTTCAGGTAACCAACTCGTTTTAGTTGATTTCTTTGCAACATGGTGTCAGCCATGCAAAATGATGCATCCGGTTCTTGATCAGGTTAAGGAAGTGCTTGGCGACAGGATACGCATTATAAAGATTGATGTGGACCAGCAGGATGCTGTTGCCGCTCAGTATCAGATACGCTCAGTGCCGACGCTGATGCTGTTCAGGAATGGTGAGATGCTATGGCGTCAGAGCGGGGCAATGTCAAAGACAGCATTATTGTCCGTAATAGACCCGTTTTTGAAATAGCGTAATCTCAGGCAATTGCTTGAATCCCATGCAGGTACCTGCTGGAGACTGGTTTGGTGAAGGACAGCTTCGTTATAATAATCTCCAACAGGTACTTCATTATTGTACTTAATTGTAAGAATAGAATGAATATGAAAAAGATATTGTTTATCATAGGCTCCTTGCGTAAGGACTCGTTCAACAGGAAATTGTCGTATATGGCAGAACAATGTATAGCCGGTCGTGCCTTGGTTGAATATCTTGACTATTCAGAAGTACCGATGATGAATCAGGATCTTGAGTACCCCTCTCCTGATGCTGTCACGTCAGTCCGCAGAAAGATTGCGGAAGCAGACGGAATATGGATATTCACTCCTGAGTATAATTACAGTTATCCCGGTCATTTGAAGAATCTTATTGACTGGCTCTCACGTCCTGTTGTTGCGGATGACCATGTTACACCGCTTGTCATAAGTAAAAAGAAAGTAGCGTTGAGTGGTGCCGGCGGAGGTATGGCCACTGCCAATTGTCGTGCGAAGCTGACGGAACTGCTGACATTACCTTTCATTGATGCTGACGTTATGGCAGAGCCACAGACAGGAATCAGGCTTGGAAATGAGGCCCGGACGGATGGCAGGATGCAACTTTCACAAGAACAGGAAGAGGCTTTGGCAAGGCAGGCTGATGCCTTCCTTGAATATATAGGCTAAGCACGACAGCAGTGAAGAGATAGAAAAACAGTATATAAAACGAGGCCGATGACAGTACATCAAATTATATTCAGTCCTACCGGAGGTACGGAGCGCGTGAGCAGACACATCTGTGAAGGCATAGGAAAAACCACCGTTATTACAGACTTGTGCGTTCAGGAGAAATGCCTGTTGTTTCCTGTTGTCCGTGAAGAAGATATTGCCATTGTTGCAATGCCGGTTTTTGCAGGACGCGTTCCTTCATTGGCCGTCAGGCGGTTTAGGAACATTGCAGGCAATAATGCACGTTGCGTAGTGGTGGCTGTCTATGGCAACCGCGCCTATGACGATGCCCTTCTTGAGATGTACGATGTGGCATCAAGCATGGGATTCCGTGTCATAGCCGCCATAAGTGCCGTCGCAGAGCATAGTATTGTAAGGATGTACGGTACGGGAAGGCCTGACAGAAAGGATTCTGATGAACTTTTTGGATTCGGGAAGTCCATACTTGAGAGAATGGAAAATGCCGGTGCGCTCAGTCCGCAGCATATTCCCGGAAACCGTCCTTACAGAGTTGCCAATGCCGGTCCTTTCCCAATGGCGGATGAAGGTTGCACAGCCTGTGGAAAATGTGTAGCGAACTGTCCTGTGGATGCTATTCCTGAACATGATTTCCGTAATGTACGCAAGGATATATGTATATCATGTATGCGTTGTGTCTCCATTTGTCCGACCGGTTCCAGAGGCGTAGGAGAAATAAAGAATCTTCTTGAGGAGAGGCTTGGGCCATTATGTGCAACGAGGAAAGACAATGAACTTATCATGCAATGTAAGTGATATGTTTTCCTGGATGATAAGTTTTGATATGATAAGGACCGGCAAATACTTTTAATACAGGTACTTGCCGGTCCTTTTGTCTGATATGTGAAGAACTATTCTTTTATTTCATCGGCACGTATACCGAGAGCCGCCATGAGCGAGTATCCGAGAATTTCCGTGCGGCACGGCACACCTGAAAGCGGATGCATTGCAAACAGAGTCACTCTTTTCTCAGGACATGCACGGTCAATATGCCGCAGAACAGGCATCAGATACTCCATTACACAGTTACTGTCCGAGTCAAGATTGGGAATGACCATGACATTCTTCACCTGCGGTTCATCGGCCATAGCCGCAAGAATATCCGTGAAGATGTCATACTTTGACATAGCCTTCGTCTTGTCTTCCGCACTGACAGCATTAAAGGAAAACTCTCCGAGGTCTCCCTTGAAAGCCTGACCGTCAAGTTCTGTGTTGTATTTTCCGGGATTGAAGTTATTCATCTCCTCTGTATCCTTGTCATGAACAAGTATGACATTGCATTCTTTCTGCTCTTTCACTGACGCTTCTCCGTCACTTTCCGTGATACGTCGGACCCCGCCGTCCATGGCGATACATTCAACCCATTGCGCCATATCTGCCTGAGGAATATGACGTCCTATGATTCTTTCAAAATTGACAATGAGATTAAAAGCTACATTGTCAATATATTCCGCATCGGCAATAATAACCGATGTACATTTTTTATCCATTTACTTATTCTGTTTTCTATATGTGGAAACCTGTACCGTGTTTGCCGACGTACAGGCTATCTGATATTGTTTCCGAGCTGTTTGGCTATTGAGGCGAACAGATTCTTCTGCTCCTGATATTCCTTTAACAGAGGCATGGCCTTCTCCATGTCGTTGCCGAAAGCCGTTATCTTCTGCATGAGTTCATTCAGGCGTGCATCTACAATGTCACGGCGGAACTCCATAAGGAGACGCTCTAAATGGCTGCGAAGCCCCTCTTTGGTATATTTAAGTTCAAGACTCTTTGACAGAGTGTAATGCTCTGTAAGCATCTCTGTTGCGGCTGTACTTATCTCTATGTCCGGATGTTTTGAAAAAAATGTATCGGAGCGGAATCCTTCCTGCATGGTATTTTCCATGGCACACGCCAGCATCCGGTTATATAGCGGAGTGGAGAAAGACAGTCCGTCGGAAGTGAGATTGTAATAGACAAACTGTGTAACGTTAAGTGACATTGTCGTTCCGTCCTCTGTCTCGACATTGTCCATGACAATCTTGTCCCCTTGGCGTACCACCGCCTGCATTATCAGTCTCTCAATAGATTCCGAAGCACTTTTCTTTACGGGAGTCTTCGGCATTTTCTGTATGAAAGCCTCGTCAGGAATGTCCTCAGGAGGAAGTTCATTGCCTATTGGCTGGTTCCTGGCTGTTCCCTCCGATGTTGCGGCAGTTGCTCTCTCACGTTCCTTGCGCTTGTCACGCTCCTTTATCTCGTCACTGATGAAGCGGTTCATCTTTGTGAGCAAGGTTTTCTCGTCCATACGGAGCCTTGTGGCACAGTCCTGAAGATACGCTGCACGGATAATGGGATCGGGAATGACGGAAACACTTTTTATTATGGAAGAGATGACCTCCGAGCGTCTCACCGGGTCAGTGGCGTCTTTCATAAGCACATCCGTCTTGAACTGAATGAAATCAGTCTGATTACGTTCAACATAGTCCCTGAATTCTTCCGGTGTATGCTTCTTTGCAAAAGAGTCGGGATCATCACCGTCAGGAAGTATGAGCACTTTTATGTTCATTCCTTCAGAAAGGAGCATGTCCGTACCTCTCATCGCTGCTTTTATACCCGCTGCGTCTCCGTCATACAGCAAAACGATGTTCTTTGTGAGACGGTGAAGCATGTGTATCTGATGTATTGACAGTGCCGTTCCGGAGTTTGCCACGACATTCTCTATGCCGCACTGGTGCATGGAGATAACGTCAGTATATCCTTCGACCATGAATACACGGTCTTCCTTGCTTATCTGCTTCTTTGCCTGATAGATACCGTAAAGTTCATGGTCCTTATGGTAGATGTCGGAATCAGGCGAGTTGACATATTTTTGCTGTACTCCTTTTGTCTCCTTGTCAAGCTTTCTTCCGCCGAATGCGACAACCTTGCCGCTCATTCCTATCCATGGGAATATTGCCCTGCCGGCAAAGCGGTCGACAAGTGATGCCTTGTCCACGCCGGCATCTGCGGCATTATCACCGCTTTTGGAATAGCACAGACCTGTTTTCAGCAGGAACTGTGCTTTATAGCCTTTTGCCAAAGCCTCGCGCGGCATGGCCTGACGGGCGGGAAGGGCAAAGCCGAGCCTGAACTTCTCTATGATGTCGTCACGGAACCCGCGGGAGCGGAAATACTGCATGCCTACAGCTCTGCCGTCTGCATCAGTGTGAAGGATGTCATGATAGTATTTTGCAGCCCATTCATTGACGATGAACATGGACTCACGCTCGCTCTCCTGCTGTTTCTCCTCATTGCTCAGTTCACGTTCCTTTATCTCAATATGGTATTTCTTTGCCAACCATCGCAGAGCCTCAGGATAGGTCATCTGCTCATGCTCCATGATAAATCCCACAGGTGTTCCTCCCTTGCCGCATGAGAAACAATGGCAGTAGTTGCGTGAGGGCGACACCGAGAATGACGGCGTCTTGTCGTCATGGAACGGGCAGAGTCCCTTGTAGTTCGCACCTGCCTTACGCAGTGTAACGAATTCCGACACGACGTCAACGATGTCTGCCGCTTCAAGAATCTTTGCCGTGGTTATTCTGTCTATCATTGTGAATCAGTGGGTAATACCGTCAACAGCTTTCTTTTCTATACTTGCTCCCGGTCAAAGTCGCTGCGTACTGTTATCTGAACAACGTAAAATTGACACTGCCGTAAGAACGGTGTTCCAGGAAGTGCGGATGGTCAGTGAAGTCATATTGCCTGCCATGCTCGAAGACGAAGATTCCTCCCTCGGCAAGTATCCCTTTGTCAAGTACGAGATCGGGAATTTCCGGCAGTTCCTTCAAAGCGTATGGAGGGTCGGCAAAGATAAAGTCAAACTGCCCGCGGCAGGACTTCAGGAAGCGGAATACGTCACCACGGATGAGGCTGCAGGTGTTGTCATCCAGTTTTTGCAGGCACTGACGGATGAAACTTGCATGGTCACGGTCTGCCTCTACGCTGACGACCTGGCGGCATCCTCTTGAGAGAAGCTCCAGGGAGATGCTTCCCGTGCCGGCGAACAGGTCAAGGGCAACAGCGTCCTCAAGGTCTGTATAGCCTTGAATGACATTGAAAATGTTCTCTTTCGCAAAGTCTGTCGTAGGGCGTGCCTTGAACGTACGCGGTATGTCGAATCTTCTTCCTTTATATATTCCTGTGATTATTCTCATATTTCGGTTACCTGAAAGTTCATGAAGTATGCCATAAGGTCGTACGGCATGTTCGGAATCCTTGTCACCGGGGCGCGGTTGAACTCTGCTGACGGGTTGATCGGGAAGACGTTGTGCACATATTTGCGTAGCTCGTCGCGCAATGCTTCCGGCTCCAGAATGTCACCGACGATGTACAGTTCATCCTTTTTATGTTCCATGGCGAGCTGCTGCCAGACATAAAGTATGAAATATGTTGAGTCTGCTACGGCTGTCGCACAGAACTCATTCATGAAGCGGAACCTGTTCTTGCCAAAGCAGAAGACTGCCAGGCGGCGGTCATGGAAATATGCGAACATTTTCTTTGTCTGTCCGGCATAGCTGCGCTGGTGGAGGTGGTGCCATACCGGGGCGAGCAGCGGAGTGATGCGGACATCGCTGAAATGGTCGCTTATTACCATTCTCAGGTCTTTGTTGAGTGCGAAGACCGCCACACAGTTAAGGTCCGGTATGACATGGCTGATTACCACTTTTCCTGAGTTGACATTGAGCCCGTTGACGATGTTCCCTTGAGGGAATGTATGGTTGTACAGGGGCTCTGCCTGGCTTTCCTCATATTCTTCCATGGGAATCAGCAATATCGGTGCATCGGCAAGTACCTGCACGCGGTCACCTGCTGCGGAGAGCACCTCACTTTCACGGAAAGCCTCGCGCAGATTGGCAGCCATGGACATGCCGCTTTTCACGGTATAAGGCTCATAAGTGCCTCCCGCGGACATGAATGCGAGCGATTGCCGGCCAATGCGTATAATGGTTCGTGGTTGCTTCATAAATGCAAAGGTAGTGATTTTTAATCAGAAATTATACAAGAAGGAATATGATTTTTTGGTATAGTGATAATTTTTAAGTAATTTTGCAATCGTGATAGAACAGGAATGGATATACCAGACAGAGCGTCAGCTGCCTTTCTCTCCTACGGCGGGACAGCATGACGCAGTGGCGGTTTTCAGCCGCTTCATGACTGACCGGCGTCCTCGTGCGGCTATGATTCTGCGCGGTTCGGCAGGTACGGGCAAGACAAGTGTCGCCCGTGCCATCGTAATGGCTATGACAGTGATGGGGCAGAAGGTCGTGCTCCTTGCTCCTACAGGCCGTGCGGCGAAGGTTTTTGAACAGGGAATAGCCTCCTCGTCGATACATGCCTACACCGTCCATAGGAAGATATACCGTCAGATGGCATATATGTCCGACAGCTTCGTTCTTGCCGACAACATGCATACGGATACCCTTTTCATGGTTGACGAGGCATCAATGGTAAGTACTTCCGGCTTCGGATCAGGAGGGATGTTCGGTGGCGGAAACCTTCTTGACGATCTTATCCGTTATGTTTATTCCGGCAGGAACTGCCGCCTTGTCCTCATAGGGGATACTGCCCAGTTGCCGCCGATAGGCAGTGAGGAGGCTCCGGCATTAAATTCGGACTATATCGCAGGCTACGGTCTGGAGGTCTACGATAATGATATGACGGAAGTCTTGCGGCAGTCACAGGAATCCGGCATACTCTGGAACGCCACAATGCTGCGCAGTCTTATTACTCATGATGACATAACGATGCTTCCGCGGATAAGGTTTGACGGTTTCGCAGATATAACTGTCTGTCCGGGGAATGAACTGACTGACTCGCTCGGGGCGAGTTACAGCCGTGTGGGAATGGAGGAGACTATTGTCGTTACGCGCAGTAACAAACGTGCCAACGTATATAACATAGGAATACGGAATCTGGTTCTTGACCGTGAGGAAGAACTCTCTTCGGGTGACCTGCTGATGATTGTCAAGAACAACTATTATTGGACGGAGACTCTGAAGGGCGGTTCCGGAAAAGAAGAGGAAGGGCGTGAAAATCTTCCGGCGTTCCTTGCCAACGGTGACAGTTGCGTTGTACGCCGTATAAGGAACAGCCGCAGTCTCTATGGCTTCCGGTTTGCCGATGTGTTGCTGGAGTTTCCTGATTATGACGGACTTGAGATGGAAACGACGGTCATTCTTGACACCTTGCACAGCGAGGCACCCGCACTGACGGGCGAACAGCAGAATGCATTGTATTCCGGTGTGCTTGAGGATTATGCAGACATTCCCGGGAAGCAGGAACGGTTAAAGTCTCTGAAACAGGACAGGCTCTTTAACGCGTTGCAGATAAAATATGCCTATGCCGTCACTTGCCATAAGGCTCAGGGCGGCCAATGGGCACATGTATATATAGATCAAGGCTACATGACTGATGATATGCTTACGCCGTCATATATCCATTGGCTGTATACTGCTTTCACTCGCGCTACTGAGCATCTTTACCTTGTCAACTGGAGGAAAGAGCAGACGGAGAGTCGGCAATGACTGTCATTCCGTCATGGGCTTGGTGCAGAATTTGAGGGGCTGTCCTGCTTCCGATGATGAAAGGCTTGTGGATGCCCTGTTTGATATTATGAGAGGAGGCTTGTGGTATGCGTTGAATATCAGTATGTTATGAATGTTGGCTGTTTCGGGAGTTTATGCCTGATGGCATCTTTTTGGATCCATCGGCAACCGATGACTGACACCTCAAATAACAAAAGGTAAGGCTCCACGTTGCAAAAGGTTACCGTTAATCATGTAAACGGTAACCTTTTGCAACGTGGAGCCTTACCTTTTGCTGAACCGCATATTTGGGTATTACTTCTTGTTTATGACAGTCTGGTCAGCATACTTTTGTGGAAGCAATGAAAAAGCCGTTGGACAACTTCCAATTTTGTTGTCCAACGGCTTTCCCGATATCTTGAAAAGACGTGGTTATTTCTTGCTCACGCCACCCTCAAGGTCATCATTGTTGATGGAGCGGGCGGCTTTTTTTACACTTGCATTAAGTTTTCCGAAGCGATAGCTGACAGAGAGGTAGCAACTGCGGCGTCTCTGATAGAAGTGGCTTTCGGAGAGATAGTCGCCCTGGATGACACATGATTTGAAATCATAGTATTTGTTTCCGAAAGGATTGTTTGCGGAAAGGTTGACTGTCAGACGGTCTTCTTTCAGGAAAGAACGCTGGAGTGAGAGGTAATAGTATTTGTATGGAGAACTGTAACCGTAGACATTGTCAGGCGATTTTCCGATGTCGAAGCCGCCGCCGACGGTGAGATTGAGTTTCCATGGCAGTTTCTGGCGCAGGTTGCCGTAGTTCCAGCTGGACCATCGGCGCAGTTTCAGTTGCAGAATATCGTTCTCATAACTGCTGTTTCCTGCTTGTCCGTTGAAACTGAAGCTTGTGCTTTCGGTTATGGCCCACTGAAAATAGAATTTTGTGCCGTAACTGACGGATTTCTGCGCGTTGGCATAAGTTCTGACGATTTTGTCTCCTTCTGTGAATATCACATTGCCTATTTCGCTGTTGCTATAACGGAAATATGGTCGTATGTTAAATGTGAACTTTGCTCCTGTATGCTGGAAAGTCAGAACGATGTCATGCTTGCGTGCACTGTTCAGACTGCCGTTACCGTAAGATATTGAGGTGACGTCTTCCACAACGGCAGGGTTTAGGTAGCTGATGCCGGGACGGCTGATGCCGGCAGAGTAGCTGAGCTTGAGATTGTCTGAGTCGGAGAGCCGATATTTTACTGTCATGGAAGGTACAAGGTCGGATATTGTGCGTGAGAAACTTTCAGCACTTCCGTCCGGATATTCTGCTGCCATGTGGCTGTATTCGTAACGGAGTCCTGCCATGCAAGCCCACCGTCCTGCGTTAAGGATGTACTGAAGGTAGAGTGCGCCGATATGCGTGTCATGGGAGAAGAGGGTAGAGGTCGTGCCTATACCGTTGTTGAAGGTTTGTGAGTTGTCGCTATTGTTATGACGGTAGATGTATTTTGCGCCGGTCTCCAGTTTATGGTATTTGGCAAACGGACGCACCCAGTCGGCTTGGAACGTATGTTCGGCAAATGTCTGCCTGGCAAAGGAATCATAGCCCGTATAGCCTACAGGGAGGTTTGTGGCATCGCTGTATTCATAGCCCTGATTGTTTTTATTTCTTCTTAGTGACAGAAGATATGAGAATGTCAGTATCTCGTCTTTTATGCGGGTTTTGTGCTGATAGTCAAGGCGTGTGGAGAAGTCAAGGAAACTGAAATTGTTGTCAGATTTCCCCTTGCTGCTGTATGAGTATATGGAATGTCCGAGCTGGTCGTGCATTTGTGTGTTGCTATAACTGTTGCTGCCTATATTATAGCCGAAGCCGCTCATGGAGAGACTTATAAGATTGAGAGTGTCAATGTCGAGACTTGCTTCTACGTTTCCATAATTAATTTCGCCGCGGTTATCATTGTGTCCCATTGTTCTCATGGTGTTGCCGCTGTCTTTATAATATGTCTCGCTTTCATTGCCGGAGGCGGAGACTACGGCTCCCTGATGACGGTAGCCATAGTTTGCGGAGACTATGAACTTGCCGGCTTGCGTGGTGATATATCCGTTAATGCCAGGATCGAAACGGTCGTTCATGTCTGCACCTACAGAGCCGACAACGCCGCCAAGACGACTATGGTCCATCATGACAATGTTGAGAATGGCGGAGACTCCCTCGGCATCATAGCGTGCACCGGGTTCGGTGATGACTTCAATGCGCTTAACCATGCTTGCCGGCATTGCCTTCAGAACCTCTTTGGCATTGTTCGTCATGGTAGGGTCGGGACGGCCGTTCTTGAATATTTTGAAACTGGAGGAGCCGTTAACTTTTATGTTATCCTGACCATCGACAGTGACGAGAGGCACTTTGCGGAGCATATCCATGACCGTCTTTACCTTTGATTCTTCATCGGCCTGCACATTATAGGTCGTACGGTCTATTTCGTTCTTTATCAGCTGACGCTGTGACTTTACCACAACTTCGCCGAGTTCTACGTTCTTGTCAATTCTCATTGTGTCTTTCATTTCCTGACTTGTCTTATTGTTTGTCTGTGCAATGGCAGAAAATGGATATGAGATAAGCAGGACGGCTATTAAATATTTGTTCATAAAGATGTATTGGTATGTGGATTCGTAAATAGGGAAATCGAAAAAATGCAAGTGGACTGTTCTGCTTCTTAAAGCTGTGTCATACGGCAGAATATGTCCACTTGCTTATTTATGAAAAGAGCGGTTGGCGGGCTATCGTCAGCAGACCAGCCGAAAAGAAACTTTGGTCTATGTTGGTTATTTATATGTTGTAACTGTTTTTTTGCGTGTAGTATGCTCTTGTATGGCAGAGACCAGGAAATGTCTTCACTGTCATTCCAGTTCGAGGCGTGCTTCTTCAAGCATTCCTTCAAGGAATGTGTCAGGATTGGTCTTTTTCAGGATGCGTTGCATTTCTATTATGCTCAGTTTACAGGTGTTAGCCTCATTGTCGCTTAGATGTTTTGAGTGCTTCTGACACAGTTCGAGCATATTCATCACAATGCCTGTCTGCAGGGCTTTCTGTTCACTGTCCTTAATGGCTTCGAGGAATGCAACGCGGAGATTACCGAACAGGCGCATGAAGGTAATGTCGTTGTCAATATTGGTTTTGTTGCCGATATTGATGGGGGAGGAAACTGATACTCTTTTGCCGTTGGTATCAGTTGTTATGGTACGTATTTCATTGCCGTTGACAATTGTTGTTGTAGATACTTTCTTTGGTTCGTTGGTTGTACTCTGCTTGGCTGTGATGCTCTTTTTTTTCTTAGCAGGATTGTTGCCATAGATTCGGTAGAGAAGACAACGGAAGCCGTTGTTTTCCTTATACCAGACCATGGCGTGGACATAGCGTTTGTTTGGATTGGCCTTGTCATTGGTGAAGAGCAGGCGGTAGTTGTGTTTCGGTTTTGTGCAGAACTGTATAAGGTATTCAAGGTTTGGCCCATAGGAGACATTGGTCTGTTCCGCCTTTAGTTCAGGAGTCTGATGGATAAAGCGGTAGCCTGCTGATGCGTCATTGTCAAAAGCATCCTCCAGTTTCTTGATTCTCGCTTGTTGTTTCTTTGTGAGAAACAGCTCTGCGTAGTGACAGTAGGTTGTTGCCGTGCCCTTGCTGTCATTGTCGTTATAGTTGCTTGTTATGGTCTTTCTGACATTCTTGTCGTTCAGAAGGTCATTCATGGCCTTGTCTATATTTTTTTGTGCAGAGGAGCTGATGGTTGTAAGCATGAGTGCTGACAATAGAGTGAGGTGTTTCATATATTATTGTTCCTTTCTTTTTTTGTAGTGGTTTGTTATGGTTGTGTTAATATAAGCGACCTGTTTTTAAAACTTATTCAATGTGCTTTAATTAGAACAAAATCAGTAGTAGGTTATTTCTTCATCTTCACAATAGTCATCAATACTTGCCATTGTTGCGGCATATTGGTTCATTATATTGTTGATGTCGCTCTGCTGCTGTACATACACGGCTTGCATGAGCAGGTCTGCTTGGTGTATTGCTTCATTGAGATTGATTGTGGAACTGTCGGTGGTGGATGTCTGTGCCATATAGTGACGCGGGAGTGGTGGAGCATCGCGGAAACGGTTCCTGTTTATTCCTTTCCGTGTGGCGGGCTTTGCTGCCGGCTGAGGAATAGGAATCTCTATTTTAGAAGTGTCTGTCACTGCTTCAATGGTGGTGCTGTCTATAGCCGCTGTAGTGGAGGCAAGAGGATAGGTGGTAGGGGCTTGTAATGCCGGCTGGCTATCCTCCGTCCACATCCATGTACCAAATGCAAGTAGAATGGCTGCTGATGCGGCAACGATATGTTGTACACGACGGGTGCTTAATTGTGGCTTCGGAGCAAACATAGAGAATATTTCACGGTAGACTTGCCAGTCTTCGTTGTCAAGACCGTCGGGAGCCGGCTTTTTACCGTGCTTCCTGAAATACTGGGCAAGCATTTGCTCTTCTTCTATGGATGTCCGTCCGTCCATGTATTTTTGCAGATGCTGTGCTATGTTCTTGTCTGTGATTTTCATTGTTTGTTGCGTTTTTTCAAATCTTCGAATATTTTTCTGCGTGCCGATGAAAGCATTGTTGCCACAGAGGCTGTGGTGATTCCCATGATGGCCGCTATCTCATCATTGGACTTCATCTCGGTTTGCCTCATCTTCATCACTTGCATTTCTCTGTTTGGAAGTGTGGCGATACGCTCTGAAAGCCATTGCATGTCTTCCTCTATCTCCATTCTGCGGTGGGCTGATATCGCTTTGCTGTCAGGCGGTTGCAATGGTGTCTTGTCGCTGTCAGTCTGATTGTTTATGGGTACCATGAGTGCTGAGGTGCGCCGTGCGTGACGGATGGTGTCTATGGCAAGATGTTGTGATATGGTTGATACAAGCCTTTGTGCGTGTTCCTTGTTCCGTATGTCATCGTGAATAGCCCAAAGTTTTAGCATCGTGTCCTGGGCAACGTCTTCGGCACTGGCATCGTTGCTCAGGAGGATGCGTGCTTTTGCCAATGCCTGATGCCGCAGACTGCTTGCTATAGCCTCAAACTCTTTTTGGTTCATGATATCGTTTTTCTTGGTGCTGATGTGTATGGATGTGGGAGAGCAGGTATGTTAGTGACTATTGAAAATTATTTTATAATGGAATGTTTTCACAGTAAAACTTGGTTCTTTTTTGCTTGGTGTACTTGCTTTGCTGACGCTATGTGTGCGTTCTTATAATAAACTCACGCTTGGGAGACTCCTGGCAATGTTGGCCTCTGCTTACTTAACCGTTTATTTTCTGCCACGGCATGACTGAAACAAGTTTTGCCATGCCCGTATGGCTTGACTAAAAAGTTGCCACTCAGTTACAATGTCCGCATTGTTCTTTCTGTTTTGTACACTATCGCTTAAAAGATACCTGTGTTGTTGTAAGATAAAATAATTTCCAATAGTTACTTATATAGAGTGCGAGGCGTTTTATGGCTGTGCTTCTATAGGAACAGGAGAAATGGGAACGACTGGTTTTTGTTGATTGACATGTGTTTTGATGTTGAATAATTTATTGTATTCCAGTTTGTTGTCACGGATTTTCCCGCGGGAAACCTCTGACTTCATGTATATGTTTGTTGTGCCGGAGATATTCATCTCTCCTGAGCCAATTGTCTTGCAATTGAGGTTCTCACACCGGATGAGGTGTATGGATGTATCTCCGCTGCCGTGCATTGCAGCTATCACTTGCTGCGCTTTTATGGCTGATAGTTTAAGGTCTCCACTACCGTTTGATTTTAAATTAGCTATCCGACTTTCGAGGTTTTTGATATTCATGTCTCCACTGCCGTTAAGTGAGATACTTGCGCTTGATGTTGAAAGTTGGCCTATGCTGAAATCTCCGCTGCCATTGAGCATGATATTAGCTGATCTTGACGCTGTTATTTTATGTAACATGAGGTCTCCGTTACCATTGACAGTGGCCGTTATATTGTTATAACTGATTTCCTGAAATACCATGTTGCCGCTGCCGAGTATGATTATTTGAAGATGTTTTCCCTCTACAGTATTATTTGAAATAAAATCTCCGCTGCCCATGAGTACAGCTTTTGTCAGTGTCGGAGATGTTACTGTTATTGTGACTTCCCCTTCATTCTTTGTGTTGGATATTACTTTGACTCCGGCTATCTTCTTTGGACTGATGGTCAGTGTGCCGTCTTTGACGATGGTTGTAATCTTCTCCATTATATTGTGTGGGGCTTCCACTTCCACTTTATATGTGTTTCCTTGTGTATAGACTATATTATAATTGCCGATGATTGTTACGGCATTGAAGTTCTTTACATCGCGTATTTCTTTAATGATGGTTTTGTCAGAGGTTACTTTTTTGTATTCTGAGATATTGCCGGCATTACATCTGTATGTGGAGAATGTCAGTGCAAGTAGAATAAGGAATATGTTCTTGTCCATAATCATTTATATGAGTTTTTTTTTGTAGGTGGTGAATGTTTGTACTTTATTTGTCTGACTACTGTGATATGCCGGTATGATTAACTCTACATTTATAAAACGATTGAAAGGAATATTTCTCAATATGTGAATAGATGGTTTTAACTTATTTTTGCATCAAATGTCCGATTGCTTATGTTTTTGCCATATTAAAGTAGTTACTTTTATGAGGAAAAACAAAGAGGCTATTCCGCATCGTTCTCGCGGAATAGCCTCTTTGTTATATATAGTCAATTAAAGTGTTAAAGCTTTAATGACTTACTTTATCATGTACTTCTTGCCGTTCTTGATTACAAGACCCTTTGTGCCGTTGACAACACGCTGACCTGCAATGTTGTAAACTGGGGCATTGCCGTCGTTCTCTGTTGTGATTTCAGAGATGCCGGTAGATGTCTTGTAAGCTTCCTCGGCAGCTTTAAGAGCTGCAAGTGCCTCGTCGATTTCATTCTGGAACTCAGCTTCTGCAAGTGCCTTCTTTGCTGCCTCAATAGCTGCGAGAAGGTCTGCACCCGGGGTTCCTTCTGCTGTGTCGGCATCACCGAGGAGTTCTGTAGCTGTAGTGATTTCGTTCTCAAGAGCAGTCTTGTCAAGATTGCCGGCTACAAACTCTGTTACCCAGCGTGGGTCACCAGTCTGGAATTTAGCCTGCTGTGTTGCCTCGCCAAGTGTGAAGTCAGCGTTTGCAGCGTCAGCGAATGTAGGGTCAGTAACGAGTATGTTTCCGCTCTTGTCGTAGCTTGCCTCGCTTGCAGACTTGTCAGCGCCTCCGTTGAAGTATGTGTTATAAGCAAACTCCATAGGGTTGTTGCCGTTGAAGCGGCCACCGGCCATGCGGCGTATGATGTCGTTACCGCAGTTGTACCATATGTTCTTCTGTACGTCGAACTTGATGTACTTCTGTCCTGCAATTGCACTATAGTTACCCCACTGTCCGTCAGCAATGAGAAGACCGTAGAACGTGCTGTTCTGATAGTTCATTGTCTGGAACTCCGTTGTCGTGTCGAATCCGTAACGGTCAAGACGTGCAGAGTTGTTGTAGCGTACGAAGTATTTAGCAACTGTGTTATTTCCGTAGAGTGTGGAGTTTGTGATGTTCAGATCCTTGATGCCACCTCCCTGGAATGCGATGAGAGCCTCATTGTTTACGGCCTCAGTAGCAAGTTCAAGAACAGAGTTGTTGATTGTGAAGTCAACAACGCAAATCTGAACGTTGTTGTCATATATGATAGAACCCTTTATGCCCTTGATTGTCACTCCGTCAATCTTGACGTTGTCAATCATTTTGTAGCTTGTAGTTCCGGCCTTGCCTCCTGTAAGAGAGATGAGAGCTGCTGTATTTGCTGTAGCGTCAACAGTTGCTCCGTTACCGTTGATAACGAGGTTGCCTTCTGTTTCAAGAGATGAACCTACTGTGTATGTTGCATTCTTTGTAAGGTTGATGGTTATGTTGCCAACCTTGTCGACATTCGCTTTTGCTGTTGCAAGTTCTGTTGCTATATCAGCATCAGCGGCAGGTGCAATTGTTATGTCAAGCGGCAGAGCCTGTGCAGCATCATAATCAACAGCCCAGCGTGGGTCACCAGTCTGGTATTTAGCCTGCTGTGAGCCTGCGAAGAGTGTGAAGTCAGCGTTTGCAGCGTCAGCGAATGTAGGGTCAGTAACGAGTATGTTTCCGCTCTTGTCGTAGCTTGCCTCGCTTGCAGACTTGTCAGCGCCTCCGTTGAAGTATGTGTTATAAGCAAACTCCATAGGGTTGTTGCCGTTGAAGCGGCCACCGGCCATGCGGCGTATGATGTCGTTACCGCAGTTGTACCATATGTTCTTCTGTACGTCGAACTTGATGTACTTCTGTCCTGCAATTGCACTATAGTTACCCCACTGTCCGTCAGCAATGAGAAGACCGTAGAACGTGCTGTTCTGATAGTTCATTGTCTGGAACTCCGTTGTCGTGTCGAATCCGTAACGGTCAAGACGTGCAGAGTTGTTGTAGCGTACGAAGTATTTAGCAACTGTGTTATTTCCGTAGAGTGTGGAGTTTGTGATGTTCAGATCCTTGATGCCACCTCCCTGGAATGCGATGAGAGCCTCATTGTTTACGGCCTCAGTAGCAAGTTCAAGAACAGAGTTGTTGATTGTGAAGTCAACAACGCAAATCTGAACGTTGTTGTCATATATGATAGAACCCTTTATGCCCTTGATTGTCACTCCGTCAATCTTGACGTTGTCAATCATTTTGTAGCTTGTAGTTCCGGCCTTGCCTCCTGTAAGAGAGATGAGAGCTGCTGTATTTGCTGTAGCGTCAACAGTTGCTCCGTTACCGTTGATAACGAGGTTGCCTTCTGTTTCAAGAGATGAACCTACTGTGTATGTTGCATCCTTTGTGAGGTTGATAGTGATGTCGCCTACGATATCGCCAGCTGCTTCAATCTCAGCCTTCTTTGCTGCTATGGCAGTTGCAATGTCACCCTCTGTCGCATCAATTGTAGCTGCAATAACCTGAGGAACACGTGTGATGGTGATTGGCTGGAACTGGATATTCTCGTAATGTACGCTGATTGCGCCTGTGATGTCATAGGTGTTGCCTTCAGCAGGATCAGCGATTTCAATGGCAAACTGGTTGTAACCGGCTACATTCTCTTCGTTCTTGGCAATAGTGAAGTTTCCTTTTGCGTCAGGTGTTGTGTATGTAACGCCTTTCAGAGTAACGACCTTATTTACATTGTCAGCTGTAACTTCTGCGAGATTAGCCTCTGCATAAGCTATTTCTACAGCGTCACCTTCCTTTACAGCGAGAGCTGCATCAGGGACTATTTCAAAGAGGTTGCTATAAATTGATACAGAGCCTGTCCAGCCTGCTGCAATAGTCTTACCTACGGCAAGGTCCGCTGTTTTTGCAGCACCGGCATCGAAGATAAGGCTTGCGCCTGTCTCGTCCTTTACATAGACATATACTTGTGTGTTCTTTGCCTGCTTTGCTACAACGAGAGCCTCGCCGTCAAAGCGGAATTTTGTCTTGTCTGTCAAAGCGTTAAGCTCGGCAATAGTTGTTACGATAGGATTTGCAACAAATTCTTTTGTCACAACACTGCTGAGGTCTTCACCATTGACAGCGACAGCCTTAACAGTAGTAGTTGCTGTAATTTCAAATGGAGCTTCATAAAGTGTGCTTGTAGCTGTTGGCTCTGTGCCGTCAAGGGAGTAATGTATTGCAGCTCCCTCGGTCTCACAAGCCAATGTAACAGTTGACGTTCCAAAGAAAGGAGTCTCACCCGTGATTGTTGGAGCAGATATAGTTGGGGGGGTGGTTGATATTGCTTCATATGTTACAGTGATAGCTGTAACATTAGTAGTTGCGCCACCATTTAATATCTTTACCGATGTCTCTATTGCATCACCTGGTGTCCATGTTATTGTTTTGTTGTCAGATGAAGCCGTTAAAGAACCTTTCTCACAAGTTGAACTTGCAACTTTTGTGTTACCAGTCATGACAATCTGTGTAATTTTATTGTCTGCTGGCACTGACATTTCTAATGCACCTACATTGTTTCCTGAGGCTTTGTAAAATCTCAATGTGTAGGTTCCATCTTTTTCCGTATTGATGCGTACAGGAGTTGTACCTTTATAAGGAGTAATTGTAACATTGTTGTACGTAAACGCTTCTGTAACATCGGCTGTTCCTGTTTCAGGAACAGGCAGGCCTAATGCTGTGAGACTTTCTGCTGTGGTAAAGTCAAACTTTACTTCATCAGCAAATACTCCTCCTGAAAAACATAGGAGAAGCATTACTAAAGATAAAATCTTCTTCATGATTTGTTTGTTTTTGTTAGTTAATTGATTTTAGTTAGAAGGCTGTGTGTGCATACCTTCATTTATATTGCAAATGTATATAAAATAATTTAGAGAATTATTAAAAAATGTTTTCTGTTACGTATTTTTCACAATAGGCAAGGCTTTTTGTAAATTTAAAACAAATTAGAGCGCCTCATCAGCCGGGCGCTCTAATTGTTTGTGGACTTTAGGTAAATGTTTCTTTTTACGAAGCCATTCAGCTTTTTTCTTGAGATAGTCTTCGTAATGGTTTTCCAAGAAATTATCAGCCATAATGTAATGCCCTTTTATCTTGTGTATCTGCTGTAGACAACGCTTATTTCTATTGCGCCAGGATTATTCGGACCGCCTACAAGTTTTGCTGTAGAGAGGGATGTGTCCGGTGTGACGCTGCTGAGAATTGATGTTGAGTTATATGTTGTATAGTTTGCTGTCACCGGTACAAGTAGGACTTTGTCCCAATTGGGGTGTTTACGCTTGTATTCCTCACGCTCTGTCGCATCAGCAGGAAGGCGTCTGTATATTGTCTTCACCAGCTGGCCTATGTTGTTGAATGTATATCCGTTTGTAGTGCCGGAGTATGAGGCAACATAACTTTTCCTGTTGTCAGCAATTTTTCCTGATGTGAAGAATGAGGTGAGAGAGTCCTGTTCAAGCATAAGCAATGTGCTTGGTTTTCGGAAGGTGTATTTGCTGTCCTGGTCACTGCCGTAGCATTTCATGGTCACCTTGGCAGAGTTGATGGAGTCATTTTCATGGCCTTCACATATTTCTTCTACAGGCAGTGTCAGCAAAGTGGCCACACCTGTCGGTGATTTTATATAGGTACAGTTGTTGTCTTTTATAAGTTCTTTTGTCATCACAGTGTCAGTTATGACTTCTGTGAGTTGTTTTACCTCATCTGTCGCATAGATAGGGAATATTCTGGCAACTTTGTTGTATCCATGCTGGAAAGTGATGCTGAGCTGTGCAGAATTGATATATGCCATACATCCGAGTCCGTTCTCCATTTTTACATAGAATCCTGGGCAGACACGATGTATGAAGTTATACGAGTTCTTGAAGTTGGTTTTGTCTTCGAAATACTTTGTCAGCAGGTATGTCCCGTAATTGGAATATGTCTTGGAAGGATCTTTCGGGTCCGTATATTTGCTGTTGAGATCGAAGTATATGTACTTGCTATATTCATTTTCCTGGCGTACAGAGTCAGAGTTGTCGCAGTCTGCAATGGAAAAGACTTTTGAAACTTTGATGCCGTCAGGACGTACATATCCGTCCTCTATAGGGTCAATATTGGAATAGTATGTCTTCCCTTCTTCCAGAGGCTTGTCCAGATTCAACTCGTAAAGGGTGGCTTTCATGAGTTGTAGAGAGTCTCCGTAGAATGAACTGCAGTTGAACGTTATGCCACAAGCCAAAGCTTCTCTTCCCATTGGTAAAGAGTCCTCGTCATAGAAGAAATTGTCTTCGATGACATGGAACTGAGTCAACAGGTTGCTTTGTATGTAAGTCCCTGTCTCGGGGTCTTTGACAATGCCGAGTGCACGTGTGGAGCTGCGTGCGATGATGGAGTCTACCCTTACGCTCTGTGATGTTACTTTATATACGGCATCAGAGACGGACATCACGTCCTCTATATTTGTTATGGAGGAGCCGAGAGTTTCTGTTGTGTCATCACATGCCGTCATCAGAAATATGGCGGCGAACAATGAGCAGAAAGTTATGTGAAAATGGAAAAATCCTTTTTTCTTCATTGTCTGTTTGCTAATCAGTTCTTATGAGTTCGGTTATGCCAAAATGAGAGAACTATGCTGTGTAAGTTATACATAGGTATGGTTCCCATACATTTTTATATATTATGCGATTCTCATCGCATGGTTTTTCTGTACCTGCCTACAGTGTATTATAGAATGCCTTATAGCTTTCAAGGAAGTCCTCGCCCGGATAAGAGAGGAATGGCTTGTTATTCTTTTGGACATAAGCCGTCACTTCCGGCATGGTCTCTGCATCTGTTTCTATGATGCCGTCAGAGAAGTCTATGGCAAGTTTCTCAAGTTCTTGAAGGTCGAAATTGTCATTATAATTGCTGAGGCATTCTTCCGTTATGTCCCCAAAAGCCAGACATTTCTTGAAATTCTCACCGATAATGCCACTCATTTCCGATTTGTAGAGACTTGATACAACCTTGCAGTCACGGAAACATGGCTCATCCTTATAAGCTTCTTTGATGTACAGTGGCACAATGGAAGTCATCCATCCCTGACAGTGTATGATATCCGGAGTCCAGCGCAACTTCTTGACAGTCTCAAGCACGCCACGGGCAAAGAATATGGCACGTTCGCCATTATCAGTGAATGTGCTGCCATTCTCGTCGAGTTCAATGCCTTTGCGTGTGAAATAATCATCATTGTCGATGAAATAAACTTGTAGTCTTGACACCGGTATTGATGCAACCTTGATTATGAGAGGGTGATCTGTATCGTCAATGATGATGTTCATACCTGAAAGCCTTATGACTTCGTGCAGCATGCCGCGTCGCTCGTTGATACAGCCCCACTTAGGCATAAAAGTCCTGATTTCATAGCCGTTGCTCTGAATCTTTTCCGGAACGAGCTTTCCCATTGTTGACAACTTGTTCTCTGGAACATATGGGACGGTTTCGGTATTGATAAAAAGAATTTTTTTAACTTCCATATAGAAATTTGTACGAAATATTTCCTTGCAAAGTTAATGAAAAATCTTTATAAATACCTGTTTGTGCTTGATGTTTTATAATTAATTAAGTTTAGATGAGTATAAATTCTCCTTATCTCCGTGTATTTGTTATTTATATATGTAGTGGAGATATTTTTCTGTCGGTATTCTTCTCGGTTCTGACGGGCAAGAGCCTTCATTGTAAATGGCTGCTGAAAAATATTTTAGAATGGCTTTGGTGTTTTCTAAAAGTCGTTCTTTTTGTCTGCACTTGCTTCGCTGATGCTATGAGTACTTTTTGCATAAGAAACTCTCGCCCGGCAAACTTTAAGCAATCTTGGTTTCCACTCGCTTAACCATTTCTTTATCGTCATGGCATAGCTAAAAAAGTTCTGTTCTGCCTGTGTGGTTTGACGAAAAGGGTTGTAACCCTGTCATGATGTACGCATTGCCCCTTCGATTCCATACTCTAATTGCCTGAAAACAGATCTGCATTTTTAGCATAGATGAATTTTAAACAGTTATTTATCGTCTTGAGGTGATGTTGTTCCTATCGTGTTTTTTTTGTATTGTACCATTATTTAAGTAACTATTGATAATTATTTTATAATATAATGTTTTCTCACTAAAACTTGTTTTTTAGGCGGTTAGTGCTTGTCACTCAGTCACAATGCCCGCATTGCTCCTTCGGTTCCGTACACTAACCGCCTAAAAAAATAACTGCGTTTTTAGTGCAAACTAATTTCCAACAGTTACTTATAATAAAAAAAATGAGATGCATGTCAACAGCCGAAAACAGTTGGTATGTGTCTGATATTTAGAATTCTTTCCCATGGGTTGTATGCCGAGAAAATCATACACTCCATGGAGCGACGTGGACTGTTTGTAATGTAATGATGTCAAAGAACACTCTTCGCTTCTGAAGCCGTAGGCTCCATTCTGCCGTGCAAAGGTATGACAATTTACATCGGAAACAAAATAATGTGTGGATACGGTTGGGAGTACCACATTGGTTGTGTACAATAAAATTAGCTTTATTATGGCATTGCGGCAGTTGCTGCAATAGCATAATAAAGCTAATTGATACGGCTGTACAGTTTTTCTTCTAACTGTATATATACAAGTGACCTATAAGTCTTTGTTATTCAAAAGCTACAAGTGGAGTGTTCTCCATTACGGCCTCTCCGGATTCCACAAAGACTTTTGACACTATTCCGTCACGTTCTGCGACAAGGCTATTGTTCATCTTCATCGCTTCCAGAATGACGAGCGGCTGGTTCTCCTTGACCTCTTCACCTTCCTTGACAAGAATGTCAATGATTGTTCCCGGCAATGGTGCTTTCAGCGCGTCCTGAAGGTTCAGCGCGTCCTGTACGGATTTTGTTGCCGCAGCCTTTGGTTCAGGAGCTTTGACAACCGGACGTGGCTTTGGCTGAGGTTTCGGTTCTAATTCTACGCTGTATGTCTCGCCATTGACGTTTACTTCTACGTTGTCTCCGTCAATAGTGCCGACAGTTACTTCGTATTTCTTGCCATTAATTGTATATTTAAATTCCATAATGAATTTTTCTTGTTTATAGTAAGCTTGCCGGATTCGTCATCATGTGCCGAATAGCCGAAAGCCTCATATAGTGCCATAGCAATGGCAGCGTTTGTTTCATTATCCATATTTGTACAATATTCTTACTGAAAAGAATTATGTCGGCATACATCCGTGTTTCTTGCTTGGGCGTGCCTCGCGTTTTGTTGCGAGCTGTGCAAGTCCGCGACAGATGCGGAAGCGTGTGTTGCGTGGCTCTATTACATCATCGATATAGCCATATTTTGCAGCCTGATATGGGTTCTGGAAGAGATCGGAGTATTCTTTCTCTTTCTCTGCAATGAATGCTGCAACATCACCGCCTTCTTCCTTAATCTGCTTTATGCCCTTAGCCTGCAGTACGGCTACTGCGCCAGAAGCACCCATCACTGCAATTTCTGCAGAAGGCCAGGCAAAGTTGAGGTCGGTCTTTAACTGCTTACAGCCCATGACGATATGGGAACCGCCGTAGGACTTACGGAGCGTGACAGTAATCTTTGGCACGGAAGCCTCACCATAAGCATAGAGAAGTTTTGCACCGTGGAGAATAACTGCGTTGTACTCCTGTCCTGTGCCCGGAAGGAATCCTGGGACGTCAACGAGTGAGACGATAGGTATGTTGAATGCATCACAGAAGCGTACGAAACGTGCTCCCTTGCGTGAGGCATTGCAGTCAAGTACGCCCGCATAAGCCGAAGGCTGGTTGGCTACGATACCTACAGACTGGCCGTTGAAACGTGCAAAACCGATGATAATGTTCTTTGCGTACTTAGGCTGAACCTCAAAAAACTCACCATTGTCGGTGATGGCAGAGATGACCTTGTACATGTCATAAGCCTCGTTAGGATTCTCTGGAATGATTTCATTAAGTATGTCGTCCATGCGGTCGACAGGGTCGTTGCACTCTACACGCGGAGCCTCCTCCATGTTGTTGGAAGGGAGATAACTGAGGAGCTTCTTGATCATTGCGAGGCCTTCTTCTTCAGTCTTGGCTGTGAAGTGTGTGACACCTGACTTTGTTGAGTGTACGCTTGCACCGCCGAGGTGCTCTGCGTCAACATTCTCTCCCGTAACGCTCTTTACAACTGCCGGACCGGTGAGGAACATGTATGACGTGTTCTCCATCATCAGGGTAAAGTCTGTGAGGGCAGGGGAGTAGACGGCACCACCTGCGCAAGGACCGAAGATTCCGGAAATCTGAGGGATAACGCCGGAAGCTTCAATGTTACGCTGGAAAATCTCAGCATAACCGGCAAGGGCATTGATGCCTTCCTGGATACGTGCGCCACCGGAGTCATTGATGCCGATACATGGTGCGCCCATCTTCATGGCCATATCCATTACCTTGCATATCTTCTGTGCCATAGTCTCAGAGAGGGAACCACCGTTGACGGTGAAGTCCTGTGCAAAGACGTATACGAGGCGTCCGTCAATTGTTCCTGAGCCTACGACTACACCGTCGCCGAGGAACTGCTTCTTCTCCATGCCGAAGTTGGTGCAACGGTGGAGTTTGAACATGTCATACTCTTCAAAGGAACCATCATCGAGGAGCATGTCGATACGCTCACGAGCTGTATATTTTCCACGCTGATGCTGTTTGTCGATGGCTTTTTCGCCACCGCCGAGGCGTGCTTTTTCACGCTTCTCTATCAGCGCCTTGATTTTTTCTACCTGTACTGACATTGTTGTAAATGTTTATTTGTGAGTAAAGTAAATGAACTGAATGTATAACCCATATAAACAGAATATGCCGTCTCCTGGCACAAATGTCGGAAACGGCCGTTTCTGTTTTCTTAGTGCTCACAGAGCTCCGTAAGGATTCCGCAAGTTGACTTTGGATGCAGGAATGCGATATTGAGCTTTTCTGCGCCCTGACGCGGAGCCTTGTCTATCAGGCGGATGCCTTTCTCGTCACATTCGGCGAGAGCGTTGCTGACACCGTCCTCTATGCAGAATGCAACATGATGAACGCCTTTGTTGCCTTTGTCAAGCCACTTCTGTATTGTTGATTCTGGGCATGTCGGTTCGAGAAGCTCAAGTTTTACCTCTCCACAACGGAGGAAAGCCGTTTTTACTTTCTGATCCTCAACGACCTCTGTTGCATAACATTCAAGTCCGAGAACGTCTGTGAAATAAGGAAGAGATTCTTCAATGCTCTGGACTGCTATGCCCAGATGCTCAATGTGTGAGATTTTCATTTTTAGTTTAGACTTTTTGTTTAGAGCCGATAACGAGACTCGAACTCGTGACCCACGCATTACGAATGCGTTGCTCTACCAACTGAGCTATATCGGCCAATAAAACGATGCAAAATTACACATTTTTGTGTAACTAAACGGCAATTCTATTCAATAATTAGGATTTCTTAACCCAAAAGTCTGCTATTTGACGAATCTTGCCAAAAGTATGGCTGATATTTCCGTTATTTCGTGTCAATATCCACCTTCAGACGTACAAGCTCTATCTTTGTCATTGTGTTCTTTACAATCTTGAAGGAGTAGGAGGATATTTTTACAATCTCATTGAGCTTTGGAAAATTCTGATATTCATGCAGGATAAGTCCGCTGATGGTCATGTATTCATCGCTTTCAGGAAGTTCCAGTTGGAACATTTCGTTAACCTTTCCTATTTCAAGCCTTGCTGAAAGGATATACTCGTTCTCTGAAATCTGTTTCGCAATGTATTTGGAATTGTCGTGCTCATCCTCAATTTCCCCGAATATCTCCTCGACAATGTCCTCAAGGCACACTATGCCGGAGGTGCCTCCGAATTCGTCAACGACAATGCCGATGCTCTTTTTCTGCTGCAGGAACATCTGCATCATCTTCTTCGCTGCCATGGTTTCAGGGACGAAAGGCATCTCGCGCAGGTGTGTCCTCCATTCGGAAGGGGCACGGAACATCTCGGAAGAGTGTATGTAACCGACAATGTGGTCGATGTCCTCGTGATAGACGATGATCTTTGACTTCCCGCTCTCTATGAATTTCTGCATCAGCTCTTCCTGTGTACAGTCAACGTCTACCGCCGTCACCTCTGTTCGCGGAACCATGCAGTCCTTGATCTTTGTGTCAGAGAAGTCAAGGACATTTTGGAACAGTTCCACTTCGGTTTCAAGTTTTTCAGGGTCTTCCGTATGGTCTATCGATGACTGCACAAGGTAGTCAAGGTCGACTCTTGTGAAAGCATCGTACTGCTGTCCGTTGTCAATTTTTATGCCGGCGATGCGGAGGCATATACGGCTAAGCATCGTTGCAAACCGTGATATAGGCCACAGTATAATATAGAAGAACAGGGCAGGGTAGGCAAAGAATTTCAGCAGGTAGTTCGGATTGCTTTTAAATATTGTCTTTGGAAGGAACTCTCCTGTAAACAGGACTATCAGCGTTGACAGTACTGTGTCAAGAAATACTCTCATTTCAGGTTCGAATCCTGCGAAAAGTGTAGTGTCAAACAGTTTCGCGAAGAGTATGCCGTACAGTACAAGGGCGATGTTGTTGCCTACGAGCATGGTGGAGACGAAGTTGTTGGGATGTCTGTAGAATATCTCCAGAGGTTTGCTGGTTATGGCATCCCGCTCCTTGTCCATTTCCAGAAGCATCCTGTTTGAGGATACAAAGGCTATCTCCATTCCTGAGAAGAATGCAGAGCATAGCATTATTAACAATATTGAGATTATTAAAAAAGTGTACACCTTTTTATATATTATACTGTAATGTCTGTTTTTCTGATGATCGGCTTATGAAAGTTCATGGCTGTGGGGCCTGTGCCTTTTTTGACGGAATCGCCTGCTGGCGTTTGGGCTGTTGTGCCGTGTCGGACGGTTCCGTGTCCATGCCTGCCGGTGTGCTGTTGTCAGGGGTGATACCCATGTCGGCACTTTCAAAGGAGCCTTTCGAATTTGTGACCATGTACTTCGTCATGTTCTCGTTGCTCCTGAAATATGTTCCCTGCATAGTCCTCTCCGGTGTTGTGACCTGAGAGAGCAGATGGCTGTAGAATTCATGGCTTATCTGGTCCCAGAAAAGTTCTTCGCTGGCAAAGCGCAGTCCGTCGGCTGTGCGTATGCGGACCCTTCCGCGGAGTTCCCAGAGGCGTTTCTGGTCATAGTAATATGCCGTATCGCACTGCACGAAAGCCTGTATATGGAATCTCTCGTCAAACTGTTCCATGAAGAGTCCCTTATGGAAAATCCATCTTGACGGATTCCTTACTGTGTTCACTTCCCATTCCTCAGCAACAATCCTGTACTTCATTATGCCGGAGTCGGATATGAGTGTGTTTACACCGTAACTGGTCATCATCGAGACTGAGTCTTTGTCATAGATGGCTGCCGCCGTATGTTCCTTTTCGCCTTGACATGACAGAAAGAGACTGAAGAGCAAAGGTATGTATAGTATCCTCTTCATAACCTGTTGAATATTGTTTGTCAGTAGGTCGTGGATACTGTTATTCAAGTTTCCACTTCATGAACCAGCGTTCGTTGAACGTTATGCCGAGATTGATGCGGAATGTGTTTTCCTTTATAAGCCCGTTGGCGGAAGTGTTGCACCATTGCGCCGAAATGTTCAGCATCGAGCGGTTGTTCCATGCATTTGTGATTGGCAGTCCGAAGCCGATTGATGCAGAAATTTCTTTCGGTCCGTTGTGGCCGTTTATGGTTGTATACGGAGAGGCATAGCTGACACCGGCACGCACACGTACCCTGTCAAGATATTTTCGGCTCATAATATTGTTGGCGAACTCGCCGCCGAGCGTCACTTTGTGCCTGTTTTTCAATACATTGTCGGTAAGTATGTAGTTGCCATGTACAAGGTCTGGAAATTGCTTCTTTCCCCATTGCTGCAAGGTGTAGTCTGCGCCGACCTTGAATTTCTTTCCGTATGCATACGTCAGACCTGCACTAATCTGTGTTGGAAGGAATAGTGCGTTGTCTATAGAATAGCGTGTCGTATCAGCTATGCCGGTAGAGTTGTCTGTGTGTATCTGGTCCATGTCTGCGCTTCCGCCGAAATTGTGTCCCGGGGAGAACGATGCTCCGACAGTCATGGCATTCTTGGCATTAATATTGAACTCATACTGCATGCCGATGTCCAGGCGGTAACTTCTTGCGGAACTATTGTAATAGCGGTTTGTCGTGCTGTTGCTCGATTCGGTAAAAGACTCCACTACACTTTTTGATAGCGAGCCCCATATATATGCGATGTTCGCACCGATGGAGAGACCTTTCAATGGTGTCTGCCATCCGGCACCGAGGTAGAACTGCCTTATGCCGCCGCTGCCGGTATATGTCGTGGCGAAAGAAGGAGCGTTAGGACCGACTGACACCCCTTTTGTGTAATAATTGTAGCCTACATTGGAATATGGGAGTATGCCGGCACTGACTCCAAGGCCTTTTGCCACGCGGAAACTCATTACAGCATAGTCGAAATTGGAATTGTTGGCATTGCGCTTTACACCGTTCTCGTTGAAGCTGGTTATGTGCAATGACGCGCCGACATCAAAGATGAATGTCAGTGAGTCAATGTTCGAATAAGAGGCCGGGTTAGCGTAGTTTACCTGGTTTCCGTCGCGGAAACCTTGTGCAAGGCCGTTCATGCCTTTATTGAAGCCTGTGGCTTGGTCGTTAAGTGTTCCCACGCCAAACTGGCTATATGGCGAGTTTGTGCCGCTCTGTGCCATTATCGCCAAAGGGGCGAAGAGCAGGAACGGGATTAGTAGATTCTTCATAAATATTGTCAAATTATCCTTTGCAACAGGACATGAAATCAAAATTTGTTGCAAATTTACCATTTTTTTTGGATATAAATGCACGTTTTATAAGAAATATAAGTTATTTTTGCATCGTGAAACATTTATATTCGATTTTTGTAACAGTTTTCTTGCTGTTTTTCACCCCTGCTCATGGGCACGATCATTGGGGTGTTGAGCCGGACTCCGTCCATATTTATCTGCTGACGTGTTCGCCTCATCAGGAGATTTACAGTCTTTATGGCCATTCTGCCTTGCGTGTTGAGAACCGTCAGAGCGGGGAGGATGTAGCCGTGAATTATGGTGTGTTCGATTTCCGCAAGCCGTATTTCGGACTGCGGTTCGTGTTTGGTATAACGGACTACGAGATGGGGGTCTGCTCTTTTGAGGCATTCAAGAGGGAATATATGTACTACGGCAGCAGTGTCGTACAGCAGGAACTGAACCTTAACGCGGTCGAAAAACTGCGTATTCTTGCGGCTCTGAATGAGAATTGGCTGCCGGAAAACAGAGTGTACCGTTACAGCTATTTCTATGACAACTGTACGACCCGTGTGCGTGATATTGTCGCCGGTAATCTTGGTGATTGTGTCGTTTACGAGAACAAGGTGCCGGAAGGAGTGACGTTCCGTAAGATGATACATGAAATGAATGGAGATTATCCTTGGGCACGTCTTGGTAATGACTTGCTTCTTGGTGTGGGGGCGGACAGGCAGCTTGATATGTCAGAGTATCAGTTCTTGCCTCATTCGATGCTTTCTTCCGCCGACAGTGCGTATGTTGTTGATAAATATGGTGATAAAAGACGTTTTGTTCTTGCGAAAGACATGGTTGTTAAGCCTGGTGTTCAGGTGGTGGGCGATGGTTTTCCATTAACGCCGATACAGTGCGCATCGGTGCTTCTTGCCGTGACATTGTTTCTTTCTGTCATAGAGTGGAAAACCGGTAAGTATCTGTGGTTGTATGATGTGGTTTTGGAGTTTGGTCTGGCGTTGTGCAGCATAGTTATGGTTGCCATGCTTTTCTCTCAGCACCCGACGGTAAATCTTAATGCTCAGATATTGCTTTTCAATCCGCTTGTTCTCGTGTTTGGTGTGCAGGCGATACACGACTGGCGTGCAGGGAAACTTCATTGGCTTTGGCTCGTGCAGATAGTCTGTGTGTGTCTGCTGCTGGTGGTCTATAGTTTTGGCATTCAGTGGATAGATATGTCGGTCCGTCTCCTTGCCCTCTCTGTTCTTGTCCGTTGTGGCTTGAAAATGAAAGGAGTAAGGGGTAGGACTTGAATCCTTTTGTTTTTACGGAAGATTTCTTTCGTGTTTGGCGGCTGTCCTGCGCTGCAGGGCAGCCGCGTTGTGTAATATGCATGTGCTTGCTTTGTCTGTTGGGGTCATTGTCCGTTGGGTGTGAATAGAAAACTTTTGCGGTTTTTGGTTTCTGAGAATTGAAAAAAAAGACTTTTCTGTCACTTTTTGCAGGAATTCCTTGTGTTTTTAGAATTTTGCATATTTGTTTGTAAATCAATATTTTATGTAAAATATGCTGGGCGCGTGTCAAAGTTCTTGTTGCATTTTGTTTCGTTATGTGTTGTGAATGGTAACCTTTTGTGCTGTGAGTGGTAAGGAATCGTATTGCAAACGGTTGTGATTTTGCAGGTGAAAGGTTAGGAATTGTCGGTGAGAATGTATGGTTTGTTGCATCAAGTGGTCGCTTTTGGGTGGGCTGTGTGTCTTGAAACGGCATGTTTTGTATTTGTTTTTCATATTATGATAAATACGGTATTTGAAAACTTGTGTATGATTTTATTCAATTGTAGTTGTCGGTACAACAGTGCGGCTCGTGATTGCTTGTGTGGTGTATTGTGTGGATGTTGGCCGTGAATCTGGTATGATGGTTGCTTTCTTGTGTATACAGGTGAAAAGGAACTGAATCGTACCGTGAATTGCCTGGTAATGAGGCTGGTGTTTTGTTTTTATACAGCAATCTGCAGAATGTGAGTCCGTTTTGTAAGAGATGCATAGAGGTGATATCCCAATGAATGCACTCTTCCGTCGTGATGGATGGGACATGGAACATTCTGCGTGTGGCTCTGTTTCGGCAATCCGTTCCGCATCAGGCCTCATTGCCCTTTTAAGACTTTTGAGACCTTAAATATATTTAATTATGTATGGTTGGCTTTTTGACGACTTTGCTGTTTGGTTTTTTTTTGCTATCTTTGCACCTAATTGTTGAGATTGGCACAGATGTTGCTTGATCACAGTTGAAACAGGAATAAAAACAAAAACATAAAATGAACTTTACAAAATTTTTACAGTCGCTATTCGGTAACAAGTCGACACGCGATATGAAACTCATCCAGCCTTACGTCGAGAAGGTGAAGGTCGCGTATGAGGAAGTACGGATGCTGGATAACGACCAGCTCCGCGCCAAGACAAAGGAATTACAGTTGTACATCCATGAGAAAGGTGTGGAGAAGCAGAAGCAGATAGAACAGCTTAAAGCTTCTATCGAGCAGACCCCTATAGACGAGCGTGAGCCGATCTTTAACGAGATAGACAAGCTTGACAAAGAGGTGCTTGAACTTTATGAGGAGGCTCTTAATGACGTTATGCCTGTGGCGTTTTCCATTGTGAAAGAGACTGCACGCCGTTTTGCCGAGAACGAGGAGACCGTTGTTACAGCTTCCGACTTCGACCGTGAGCTTGCTGCAAATCCGAAGAACGACTTCATTACTATTGACGGTGATAAAGCAATATATCATAACCACTGGACGGCGGGAGGAAATGACCTGAAATGGGAGATGGTTCATTACGATGTCCAACTCTTTGGCGGTACAGTGCTCCATCAGGGTAAGATTGCCGAGATGGCCACCGGTGAGGGCAAGACGCTTGTCGCTACGTTGCCTGTATTCCTTAATGCACTGACCGGCAATGGCGTACATGTCGTTACCGTCAACGACTATCTTGCAAAGCGTGACTCGGAATGGATGGGGCCTCTTTATGAATTCCATGGCCTTTCCGTTGACTGCATAGATAAGCACCAGCCTAACTCTGATGAGCGCCGTAAGGCTTATAATGCCGATATTACTTTTGGTACAAACAATGAATTCGGCTTTGACTATCTGCGTGACAATATGGCACTCTCTCCATCTGACCTTGTCCAGCGCCGTCATAATTATGCCATAGTCGATGAGGTCGATTCCGTGCTTATCGACGATGCGCGTACTCCGCTTATTATCTCCGGTCCTGTGCCAAAGGGTGACGACCAGATGTTCGAGGAGTACCAACCGCTTGTAGAGCGTCTTGTAAATGTACAGCGTCAGCTGGCCACGCAGTATCTTGCTGAGGCGAAACAGAAGATAAGTGAGGGAACAAAACTGCTCGAAGATGGCAAGAAGAATGAAGGCAACGCGCTCTGTGACGAGGGTTTCCTCTCCCTCTACCGCTCATATAAGGCTCTCCCGAAGAACAAGCCGCTAATCAAATATCTCTCTGAAGAGGGTATAAAGGCCGGTATGCTGAAGACAGAAGAGCATTATATGGAGAACAACAATCGCAGGATGCCTGAGGCTGTGGAACCTCTTTTCTTTGTCGTTGACGAGAAGATGAATTCCTGTGACCTTACGGATAAGGGTACCGCATGGCTTGCCGGAGAGGTTCAGCAGGAAGATCTCTTTGTCATACCTGATATCACGGCATCGCTCTCCGCACTTGAGAATGAGACGGAACTGTCTGAAGAGGAGCGTCTTGAAAAGAAGGATGCCATGATGTCACACTACGCCATTCAGTCAGAGCGCGTGCACACATTACAGCAACTCCTTAAGGCTTACTGTATGTTCAACAAGGATGACGAGTATGTTGTCATAGACGGACAGGTGAAGATTGTCGACGAACAGACCGGCCGTATAATGGAAGGACGCCGCTGGTCTGACGGTCTCCATCAGGCTGTTGAGGCAAAGGAACATGTCAGGGTGGAGGCGGCAACACAGACATTCGCCACCATCACGCTGCAGAACTATTTCCGTATGTACCATAAACTCTCAGGCATGACGGGTACTGCATCGACAGAGGCCGGTGAGTTCTGGGATATATACAAACTTGATGTGGTGGAGATTCCAACCAACCGTCCGATCGCTCGCTTTGACCTTGAAGACCGAGTATATAAGACTGCACGTGAGAAGTATAACGCTGTGATAGATGAAATCATAGAAATGCGCGAGGCCGGACGCCCAGTTCTTGTGGGTACTACATCCGTGGAAATATCAGAACTTCTCTCACGTATGCTGAAAATGCGCAATATTCCTCATCAGGTGCTTAATGCAAAACTTCACCAGAAAGAAGCGGATATTGTCGCTCTTGCCGGCCAGTCGACAAAGGGAATAGTCATGGTTGACGGTAAGCAGGAGGAACGGTTGCTCGGTGCAGTGACCATTGCGACAAACATGGCGGGACGTGGCACCGACATCAAGCTCTCTGCCGAGGTCAAGGAGGCAGGCGGTCTGGCAATTATCGGTACGGAACGTCATGAGAGCCGTCGTGTTGACCGTCAGCTGCGTGGCCGTGCCGGCCGTCAGGGCGACCCGGGATCTTCTGTGTTCTATGTGTCGTTGGAGGACAAACTGATGCGTCTTTTCGCTTCAGAGCGTATAGCGTCTGTCATGGATCGTCTCGGATTCAAGGAGGGTGAGCGTATAGAAAGCTCGATGATTACCAACGCTATCGAACGTGCGCAGAAGAAGGTTGAGGAAAATCATTTCGGTACGCGTAAACGCTTGCTGGAGTATGATGACGTGATGAACAAGCAGCGTACCGTCATCTATGAGAAGCGCCGTCACGCATTGATGGGCGAGCGCATAGGCATGGATATAGCAAACCTTATTTGGGACCGTGTCGTATATATCACGGAAAACAATGATTATGTGGGTTGCCGTGAGCAATTCTTGAAGACTCTGGCGATGGAATGTCCATTTACTGAGGAGGAACTGAAGTCAGGAAAGTTTGCAGAGATAGAGGAACGTGCTTTCCAGACGGCTATGGAAACCTTCAACCGTAAGACTACACGCATCCGTGAACAGGCTTGGCCTACCATAAAGGCTGTATATGAAGAACAGGGGCATATATATACGAGAATAGTTGTGCCTGTTACCGACGGCAAACTTGTATATCAGCTCCCTTGCGACCTTAAGGAAGCATATGATACAGAGTGTGCTTCCATAGTGAAGCAGTTTGAGAAGACTACGATGCTTCGTATCATAGACGATGCATGGAAAGAGAATCTCCGACAGCTTGACGAACTTAAGCACTCTTCACAAAATGCAAGTTACGAGCAGAAGGACCCTCTACTCGTGTTCAAACTGGAGAGTGTCAAACTGTGGGACAATATGATTAACGACATGAATGACCGCATGGCATCTATCCTTATGAGAGGACAGCTTCCGGAACAGCACCCTGAGCAGGTTCAGGAAGCTGCACCGGAGGAGCATCAGCAGCGTTTCCAGGAGTCAAAGGATGATGCTGACAATCCGGGACAGAACGAGATGTCGGAGACTCAGCAGCAGATGAGACAGGCAGTACAGCGGCAACAGCAGGTCAGCCATACTCCTGTTGTCCGTGACAAGATGCCTCGACCTAACGACCTTTGCCCTTGCGGTTCTGGAAAGAAGTTCAAGAAATGTCATGGTAAGGGACTTTAACTGAATATGCCGGACGCTGCGGAACAGCGTCTGGCATCTTTGGTAGAGACAGGGTAGTATATATAATAAGGTGTAAAAGATAAATAAAAATACAATGCTTACATTAAAACAAATAACAGAGGAGTATGACCGCGTGGTCAGCGGTCTTGTAAAGAAAAATTTCAAATGTGCCAAGGAGGCTGTTGATAAGGCAATAAGTATCGACAAAATGCGCCGTGATGCACAGACACAGCTTGACGCTACTTTGGCTGAAAGCAAGAAATATGCTGCAGAAATCGGCAAAATGATGAAGCAGGGAATGAAGGAAGAGGCTGAGAAGGCAAAGGCGGAAGTTGCAAAATTGAAAGCCGTTGCTGCTGAGCTGGAACAGAAAAAGGCTGCTGCACAGGATGAGTTGAATGCTCATCTCTGTACAATTCCTAATATTCCGTATGACGAAGTGCCGGAAGGAACATGTGCAGAGGACAATTGGGTGGTGAAGTCCAACCTGAAAGATTGTGTTGTCGGACAGGACACTGTTGGTAATTGGGACTGCAATCCTGATAACGGTGAGGCAAAGCTTCCTCACTGGGAACTTGCCAAGAAATATAATCTGATAGACTTTGACCTTGGTGTGAAGATTACCGGTGCCGGCTTCCCTGTATATATAGGAAAGGGAGCGCGCCTGCAGCGTGCACTCATCAATTTCTTCCTTGCTGAGGCAGGCAAGGCGGGGTATACGGAAATCATGCCTCCGACGGTTGTCAACCAGGCTTCCGGATATGGCACGGGACAGCTTCCTGATAAGGAAGGACAGATGTATCACTGTAATCTTGATGATCTCTATCTTATCCCTACGGCTGAGGTTCCTGTAACAAATATCTATCGTGATGTCATACTTGACGAGAAGGATTTGCCTGTCAAGAACTGCGCGTACACACAGTGCTTCCGTCGTGAAGCCGGCTCTTATGGTAAGGAAGTGCGTGGTCTGAACCGCCTGCATGAGTTCTCGAAGATAGAGATCGTGCGCATAGATACTCCTCAGCATTCAAGGGAAAGTCATAAGGAAATGCTTGAACATGTCGAAGGACTGCTGAAAAAACTTGAGTTGCCATATCGTGTGCTTCGTCTCTGTGGCGGTGATGCCTCTTTCACATCGGCCATCTGTTATGACTTTGAAGTCTATTCTGAGGCTCAGCATCGTTGGCTGGAGGTTTCTTCCGTATCGAATTTTGATACATATCAGGCTAATCGCCTGAAGTGCCGTTATCGTAATACGGAGACAAAAAAGACAGAATTGTGTCATACTCTTAATGGTTCGGCACTCGCTCTTCCACGTATTGTTGCTGCGATATTGGAGAATAATCAGACAGAGAACGGCATAAAGGTTCCTGCTGCACTTGTTCCTTATATGGGATGTGACATCATTGACTAACAAATAGATAAGAGCCGGTAGCTTTCTTTATTATTTATGTATGGTGACAGCTTGCTTTCGTTTATTGCGGACTGTTATCCATGACGAATAAGGCTGTAGTTGCCGATTATAAGAAACAGAAAAGACAGCCGCTCCGAAATATGGGGCGGCACTCTTTCTTTCCATGGCAATGGCCAGGAAAGGAGGAATCAGTAAAGGACTCCTATGATAACATTCATTGCCAGTTTATTGCTTCTTGTCGTGGGCTACTGTGTCTACGGACGTTTTGTGGAGACCGCTTTTGGCCCGGATAATCGTCAGACACCGGCTGTGACTATGGCTGACGGCGTGGACTATATTGTTCTTCCTGGTTGGAAAATATTCATGATCCAGTTTCTGAACATTGCCGGTACGGGACCTATATTCGGAGCTATAATGGGAATCTGGTATGGTCCGGCAGCATATTTATGGATTGTTCTTGGATGTATCTTTGCCGGTGCGATGCATGACTATCTGTCCGGAATGATCTCCATGCGGAACGGCGGATGCAGTCTTCCTGAGACAATAGGCATCTATCTTGGTGGAAAGGCAAAGAGTGTGATGCTCATTTTCTCCGTAATCCTTCTCGTAATGGTCGGTGCTGTGTTTGTTCTGAGCCCTGCATCGTTACTTGCCGGTCTTTGTAAAAATGCCGTTGGCGGTGTGGCTGGTAATCTTCTCCTATGGATTTTTGTAATATTCATATATTACATCATTGCTACAATGATGCCTGTTGATAAGATTATCGGCAAGATATATCCACTTTTTGCAATGGCACTCATATTCATGGCATCAGGACTGATGGTTATGCTCTTTATACATTTTCCTGCATTGCCGGAATTGTGGGACGGTCTTGGCAACATGGGCATGGAAAAATTGGGGATAAAGGATCCAGATCCGATGTTTCCTGCTCTTTTCATCACCATCGCATGTGGTGCAATAAGCGGTTTCCATGCAACACAGACACCACTAATGGCAAGATGTGTCAAGTCCGAGAAGATGTGCCGTCCGATATTCTACGGTGCTATGATTACCGAAGGAATAATAGCATTGGTATGGGCGACAGTGGCAAGCTATTTCTTTTATGCTGACGGTTGGCGCGAGGTCCTTACCGCTACGGCTCCCGGGCAGTTGGCGGAGGTTGAGCGCCAGTTGGCAGAAGGTGCAAATATCACTCAGGTTTTCGGTAACGCAGCAGAGGTTGTGATGATAATGTGCAATAGCTGGCTTGGTGCGGCTGGTGGTGTTCTCGCCATTCTTGGTGTCGTGGCTGCTCCTATAACAAGCGGTGATACTGCGCTTCGCTCTGCGAGACTGATTATTGCGGAATATCTGCACATAGATCAAAAGCCTGTAATGAAACGACTTTATATATGTATTCCAATGTTTGCCCTTACAATAGCCTTTCTTGTATGGCAAATGGAAAACAAGGATGGCTTTAATATTATATGGAAATATTTCGGTTGGGCAAATCAGACATTGTCGGTATTCACTCTGTGGGCAATTACCGTATATCTCACGTTGAAAGGAAAATGCTATTGGATAAGTCTTGTTCCGGCAGTGTTTATGACCGTTGTCTGTACGACCTTTCTGTGTATATCAGAGCAGGCAATGAATATGAATTATTATATATCATATACCATAGGCGTCCTTGCCGGTCTTTGTTCTTTCATAATTTTCTTATTGTGGAAGAAGAGGAGACTGAGTGCAGGAGAACCTGATAAGTGTATTATAGAGGGATGAAAAATTGGTTCCATAAAATAGCAACTGTGTTTCGCTGGAATGACCGACACATTTAGGAAAGGAATTTTATAAGTATTCACCATAAAATTAAAATTATGAAAAAAATCTGTATGGTGCTTGTGGCACTGACAATGGCACTTACAGCAAGTGCACAGTTTGAAGAGGGTAAGTTCTATACCAATGCCTCACTGGATGGTCTCGGTATGGGATACAATGGTGCGAGTGGCTTCAAGTTCGGCATTTCTGCCCAAGCAGGCTACTGTATTGTTGATAATTGGATGGTTCTTGCCAAGGCCGGGCTTTCCACACAGACAGAGGAGTCTTCTGACAATACTGTCTTAACATTAGGTGTAGGAGGCCGTTACTATATAATCCAGAACGGACTATACCTCGGAGTGAATGTGCAGTACAAGCATGCCCATCACTATAACGACTTTGTCCCTGGAGTAGAGATAGGCTATGCTTTCTTCCTGAATAAGTATATAACAATTGAGCCGGTGCTTTATTATGACCAGTCGTTCAAAGACCATGGTAACTATTCAACAGTCGGAGCCCGTGTTGGTTTGGGATTCTATTTCTAAATATATAATTCAGGCATAGGGGAACTTAATGTTTTTCTATGCCTTTATTTTACGAATGATGAAAAAGTACGTAATGTTATTGACGCTGTTGGCATCGTTCCCACAGCTCTCATTATCCTGTACCAATTTAATTGTAGGCAAGAATGCCTCAAAGGACGGTTCCGTCCTGTGCAGTTATTCTGCGGATTCATATGGTATGTTCATCGGACTCTGCCACTATCCTGCCGGAAAGCATCAGCCAGGGGAGATGAGAAAGATATATGACTGGGATACAAATAAGTACTGGGGTGAGATTCCTGAAGCTCAGGAGACATACAATGTCATAGGGAACATCAATGAATGGCAGGTGACCATTGCCGAAACGACTTATGGCGGCCGTGAGGAAATGTGTGATTCAACCGGACTTATTGACTACGGCTCACTGATATATATCGGTCTGCAACGTTCCAAGACAGCACGTGATGCGATAAAAGTCATGACCTCCCTTGTCGAGAAATATGGCTTCAACTCAGAGGGAGAGACATTCACAATCTGTGACCCGAATGAGGCTTGGATAATGGAAATGCAGGCAAAGGGGCCTGGCTCCAAGGGAGTTGTATGGGTTGCTCTGCGCATTCCTGATGACGCAATCTGTGCCCATGCCAACCAAAGTCGCATTCGTCAGTTTGACATGAAGGACAAGAAGAATGTGATGTACTCTAAGGATGTCATAAAATTCGCACGCGAAAAGGGCTGGTTCTCCGGTAAGGACAGTGATTTCTCATGGGCAGACGCATATGCTCCGGCAGATTTTGGCGGACGAAGATTCTGCGATGCCCGTGTATGGTCATTTTTCAATCGCTGGGCAGAAGGTGGCTTTGACGAATATCTTCCTTGGGCGCTTGGCAAGGAAAAGGATGCAAAACCGATGCCTTTATGGATAAAGGCAAAGCAGAAACTTGGCGTAGAGGATCTTGAAGCCTCAATGCGTGATCATTATGAGGGCACCCCATTGAGACTTGACCGTGAGAATGATCCTGGACAGGGACTTTATGCCGCTCCTTACCGTCCCACACCTCTTTCTTTTGAGGTTGAAGGAGTGACATATTTCAATGAACGCCCAATTTCCACACAGCAGTCCGGTTTCACCTTTGTTGCACAGATGCGCTCATGGCTTCCGCGTCAGATTGGTGGCATACTGTGGTTTGGTAATGATGATGCGAATATGGTTTCGTTTACCCCTTGCTACTGTTCCATGACGGTACAGCCGGAGTGTTACAACACACCTGGTGCCGATGCGTTGCATTTCTCCATGGACAATGCTTATTGGGTATGCAATTGGGTGAGCAATATGGTATATCCTCGTTACTCCATGATGTTCCCCGCTGTCAAGGAACTGCGTGACAGTCTTGATAATAAATATCTCTCGCAACAGTCTGAGGTGGAAGCTGAGGCACAGAAAATTTTCTCCGAAAAGGGTGAGCAGGCTTGTGCTAAGTATCTTAATGAATACAGTGTACGTGAGGCACAGGATATGTTACGGAAGTGGCGTGAACTTGCAACATACCTTATAGTAAAGTATAACGACATGGCAGTCAAGCCGGAAAAGGATGGGAAGTTCAAGCTTACTCCCAACGGCATAGGTGCTACGGTGAAGCGTCCTGGATATACAGAATCTGTACGCAAGGCAATTTCCAGACAGACGGGTGACTGGTACATTGTTCCAAAAAATGCGGAAAAATAGTTCCAATTCGTGCAGATTATACAATAAGGTGTTAGAACAAAAATGTTTTCCTTATGCTATATTTATTGAAGTTTTTATAATGAGTGAATATTTATAATTCACAAATAGAAACTATAAAAATAGGCTCTTGTTAATATTTTGAAATAAGCAACAAATAATTTAACTTGTTTGTTGCTTATTTCTTTTTTCTTTATATCTTTGCATCCATAAAAGAACATCAAAATGGTGTAAGTAAAGTATGAAGAAAAAAACTATCTGGATTATAGCCGTCATAATGGGCATCTCGTTTCTCGGACTCATCTACGTTCAGGTGAAGTACGTAAAGGAGATGGTTAAGATGAAGAAGGAACAGTTTGACGAGTCTGTCAACCGCGCCCTCTATCAGGCATCACGCAATCTGGAACTGAACGAAACTTTGCGTTATCTGGAAAAAGACATTAATGAAATAGAGCGTAAGTCACGCCGTGACTCACTGTCGTCAACTTCTCAGTTCTCTTCTTTCGAGTTGAAAACCGTCACAACCAAACCTTCACAGATGCCGAAGGCTATGATTCTCCGTAACGACAAGGGCACAATGTCGCAGACTTCAAAGTCAATGCAGGAGATTGTACGCAACCGCTATGTCTATCAGAAAGCATTGCTTGACGAGGTCGTCTATTCGCTCCTTTACAGTGCATCTGACAAACCGTTGCGGGAACGCATAAATTTTAAGCTGCTTGACCAGGATCTCAAGGCAGAACTGATGAACAATGGTATAAACATCCTTTATCATTTCAGTGTTACGACACAGGACGGACGTGAGATTTACCGTTGCTCGGACTATACTGACGAGGGCGAGGAAAACAGTTATTCACAGATGCTTTTCCGCAATGATCCGCAACAGAAGATGGGTGTCGTCCACATACACTTCCCTGATATGGACAGCTATATCTTCTCAAGTGTGAGATTCATGATACCGGCACTTGTCTTTTCCTGTGTCCTTTTGGTGACTTTCATCTTTACAATCTTCATTGTCTTCCGGCAGAAGAAGCTGACAGAAATAAAGAATGACTTCATCAATAATATGACCCACGAACTGAAAACTCCGATTTCGAGCATCTCACTTGCCGCACAGATGCTTGGTGATGAGGCTGTCACAAAGTCTCCGCAGATGATGGCTCATCTTGGCAGAGTTATTCATGATGAGTCCAAACGCCTACGTTTCCTTGTGGAGAAAGTGCTTCAGATGTCAATGTTTGACCGTCAGAAGGCAATCTTCAAGCCGAAGGAACTCGACCTTAACGAACTTGCAGAGAATGCCGCACAGTCTTTTCAGTTACGTGTGGAGCACACCGGCGGTAAGATATATACAGAAATTGAGGCAATTGATTCCGCCCTATTTGCCGATGAGATTCACTTAACCAATGCGATATTCAATCTTATGGACAATGCTGTAAAGTACTCCAAACCAGACCAGCCGCTGAACATATATATCCGAACTTGGAATGACGGTGAGCATCTCTATCTTTCTATCCGCGACACCGGTCTTGGAATGAAGAAGGAAGTGCTGAGAAAAATATGGGACAAGTTCTATCGGGCCCATACCGGCAACCGCCATGATGTCAAGGGATTCGGACTCGGATTGGCTTATGTTAAAAAGATTGTGGAACTCCACAAAGGCAAGATCTCTGTTGAATCGGTATGCGGCGAGGGAACAACTTTCACGATTCAGCTGCCCATTGTAGAAGAATCATAACCTATATACCATACATCCCTTTGACCGGTCAGGTTGAGTCTCCGTGAGACCTGTCGGTTATAAGAAGAAAATTTCAATTAATCTTTAACATAAAACTTTATTATTATGGACGAGAACATTAAAATTATGCTGTGCGAGGACGATGAGAACCTCGGTATGTTGCTTCGTGAGTATCTTCAGGCAAAAGGTTTCAGTGCAGAACTGTTCCCTGACGGTGAGGCAGGTTACCGCGCTTTCACAAAGCAGAAGTTTGACATCTGCATCCTCGATGTGATGATGCCGAAGAAAGACGGATTCACTCTTGCCCAGGAAATCCGCCAGTCAAACGTTGATGTGCCAATCATCTTCCTGACAGCCAAGCAACTCAAGGAAGATATTCTGGAAGGCTTCAAGATTGGTGCTGACGACTATATCACCAAACCATTCTCCATGGAGGAACTCGTGTTCCGTGTTGAGGCTATTCTCCGCCGTGTCCGTGGCAAGAAGAATAAGGACACTTCTGTCTACAAACTCGGCAACTTCACCTTTGACACTCAGAAGCAGCTTCTGCAGATAGGGGAGAAGCAGACAAAGCTCACCACAAAGGAGAACGAACTTCTTGCATTGCTCTGCAGCCATGCCAACGAGATTCTCCAGCGTGACTTCGCACTGAAGACAATCTGGATTGATGATAACTATTTCAACGCACGCTCTATGGACGTTTATATTACGAAACTCCGTAAGCACCTGAAGGATGATCCGCAGATTGAAATCATCAATATCCACGGCAAAGGCTATAAACTCATTATTCCTTCTGAGGATTAATAGGGAACAAAGTTTTACTATTTTGTAATAGAGCAAAATATATTACACATAATGAGAGGTCATCTACTGCGTTGCAAGAGGTGATCTCTCATTATGTGTAATGGCGTGCTGTTTCGGATACATTAATGCCGGTTATCTATGAAAGTATAAGCTTTTTATTCGTTTTCTTTATTTCCCTCAAAGCGCGGCTGTTTTATTCTTGTCTTTATAGAGCGTATTGAGGCAGGCTCTATACCCATTATATTGCAGACCTCCCGGTCAGTCTTTCCTGTATGGTAGAGAGTCATGAACATTTTCTGCCGTGTGTGAATCTACAAGAGAGGTAATGTTTTATTCTTTAAGTATGGATAAATTATGAGAAAAACTTTTTTTGTTTTGCTGTTCCTGCTTTCAGTGACAGTCTATTCTCAGGAAGCCGTGTTCAGCTACGGACAGAATGGTGGAGTCGTACCATCGTCAGCTAATGTTGAGGCGTTTGAATATGAAGATTTTCAAAATATCACACCGTATTTACAGAGACGCCAGACAGTTATTTCTGCCGATCAGAAATATACTGTTTATCAGCGTAAGTATAATAACTGGGACAATAACCCTGGAGATTATCATGTTATAGAAGTAATGAACGAGCGTGGCGACCTCCTCTACAGCCTCCGCAATGATGATGGTTGGGTGTGGCTTGATGAAACCTGGGGCAATGCTGAGGGTGCTCCTTTCTATATGGAACGTCTTGACGACCGGCATGTCATATTGTTTTTCACAGGCGTAACCATAATGAGCCAGCCTCCGTATTTTACAGCATTGGTCATAGGTGACAACCAATGCCGTATGGTGCTCAACAAGCCCATGTGTCTGAATGACATACAGCTTGACGGCGGTCTGTTTATTAAATTTCAGAGGGAAACGACGGAATATATAGACTTCGGCGTGCAGTATAATTTCCCAAAAGAGTTCACTCTGTTTGTGAAAGATGGCATGCTATATATAAAATAGGTGCATCTGAGCCTTGTGCCATGGTGTTTAATGTCATGGCACAAAGCTCTTTCCGGATTCCCCTAAAATCTACCAAACTATGAGAAAACTATTGCCGGTTCTCTGTTTCATCTTTTGTCTTATAACTTGTAATGTCCAGATGTTCAGCGTTAAAGACCTTGCGGGCACGAAGTGGGCAAGGAGCAGGAAGCATAAAAACTGTCTGAGTTTTTTAATGTTCTATTTATCATAATGGGCAGAAATAGGCTATTTTGACCGGATTTTCATGGTTCTCGCTCCGGACTGTACTCTAAAATCAGGCAAAAACATACTTATATACGACAAAAGGTGACGATTTTCCGCACAAATCGTCACACTTTATATAGCGTTTCATTACCTTTCACCGACCAAACCGTTACCTTTCGTGGGGTAAAAGGTAACGGTTTGGTCTCATTCTTGTGTTACTCTTTATTATGATTTTGCGCACATTTTTGATTATCAGGTGCTTGTGAAAAATGCGAAATACTCGCTTTTTCAGAGTCTTCTTGACAGAAAAAATATTCTACGCGATTCTCGTGAGGCAAAAAGCCTGTGAGTTTTCTTATTATTGCTGACAGTATAGCTCTGCCAGACATGCTGTATGAGGCTTTACTGCTTATCCTGCTCATGCTGTCTATCTAAAAAGAAATGGCTGCGCTTGTTGCGTGTAAACAGATTCCGGAAAGCATCCTCTATACGGTATCAGAAACTTTTCTCTGCATTCCGCCTCCGGCGACCTGTTGTCTCAGGATTGTTTATCTTGCGCAGGAAAGCCGTTGGCGTATTTCCTCCATGTGTTCGTCAAGAGTGTTGGCCGTAATGTGCATAGTCTGCAATCCTGCAGCCTTGCCGGCTTCAATGTTTGCAGAGAAGTCGTCGATGTAAAGGGCTTCGGAAGGATTGATGCCTGAATCTTCAATAAGATGGCGGAATATTTTCGGATCAGGTTTAGCCATTTTTAGTTGGAACGAACAATAGGTTCTGTCGAAACAGTCTTCTACAGGCATGCCCATTGTGGCACAGATGTTGCGGAAAGCCTCCCAATGTAGGTCGCCGATGTTGCTGAGAAGGAAAACCTGCAGGTTCTGCTGGCATAGACTGTGGGATGTTTTGTCATGTACGGCTACTGTCCCGGCTTTTAGTTCTTTCAGAAATGCAAGACGATTTTCCGGAACTTCTATGAGGTCGTTATAGGCATGTAGCAGTTCGCTGTACTCCGTGTCTGGGTGGCATAGACTCTGCACGGTGAGGAGAAAATCCTTTCCGGAGATTTCCCCAATGTCCATGCGGTGGATATGGTCGAGCAGTGGAATGTTGCTCGCCATGCCGTTTAGCGGTCCGTCCTTTGTGAGAAGTTCCTTTGGCAGTGGCATGCCGAGTTCGGCGAAGCGCATGAAGGCTTCCTTTGTTTTCAGATCGGCAATGACACCGCCGAGGTCGAAAATTACGGTCTTTATCATAGGACTTTTTTGTTTTGGTTATAAGATATGTGTTCTTGGCAAGGCAGTTCCTCCGCTTTGCCGTGTGGAACTCCTGTTGCAAAGGTAAGCATTTTTATCTAAAAAACATTAAATACTGGGATATATATGTTTTAGAATCAGGAAAGATGAGTATTTTTGCATTATAACCAACATTGATAATCAATAGAAACAAAGATACTATGAGTGAGAAAATATTTTCTGTTGATGCTTCGGGAGTCTCCCGTTTCGCCACGGCGGCGATGGCTGAGAGGCTGTATGCCGAGGTACGTAATAAGAAAATCACATGTCAGAACCGCCTGCAGCTGTTGCAGAAGATGTGTGACACTGCAATACTTTGTGAACAGGCCGGGCTTCTTTCCGAAGCCTTTGATTTGTATGATACCATTGTACGTCGTGGGATGGCGGACTACCGTGACAATCAAGCTTCAGAAGCAGGACGACTCGCCCTTGAAGCATACAGGGCAGCGGGGCGTTTCTGTGGAAGCTCCGATGAGTGTCTTTGGGAAAAGAGTTCGCAGCTTCTCAGCGATGCCCGCAGATATTTTGAACCAGCTTCGGAATAAAAAATATTTAAAAGCAGGCGTAATCTTTGGCATTTCCGTTAATAATTGCTACCTTTGTATCCCGTATTTATGGTAATTAGTTTTTAGGAGAAAGGTATGAAATACGGATTTGACAACGACAAGTACATTACTACACAAAGTGAGCATATCAAGGAACGGATAGCTCAGTTTGGAAACAAACTTTATCTTGAGTTAGGCGGAAAACTTTTCGACGACCATCATGCGTCGCGTGTCCTGCCTGGTTTTCAGCCCGATTCTAAGTTGCGCATGCTTCAGCAACTGAGCAGTTCGGCAGAGATTGTTATTGTTATATCAGCGGAGGACATTGTGAAGAATAAGGTGCGTGCCGATCTTGGCATAACATATGATGAGGATGTGCTCCGTCTGAGAGACGAATTTCTGGGCCGCGGATTCGTTGTTGGTTCTGTCGTGATTACGCATTACAATGGTCAGCGTGCCGCCGATGACTACCGTAACCGTCTGACAAGGATGGGAGTGACATCGTATGTGCATCATCTAATAGACGGCTATCCTCACAACGTAGACCTCATAGCCTCTGACGATGGCTTCGGAAAGAACGATTATGTTGTGACCTCTCGGCCGCTGGTGATTGTCACTGCTCCCGGTCCCGGTTCCGGCAAAATGGCGGTATGCCTTTCCCAACTGTACAACGAGCACAAGCGCGGGGTCACTGCTGGCTATGCAAAATTTGAGACTTTCCCTGTATGGAACCTGCCGCTGAAGCATCCTGTGAACATTGCCTATGAGGCAGCCACCGCTGATCTTAATGATGTGAACATGATAGACCCGTTCCATCTTGAGGCATACGGAAAGACAGCCATCAACTATAACCGCGACATCGAAATATTCCCGGTGCTCAATGCTCTTTTTGAGGGTATCTATGGTGAGAATCCGTACAAGTCGCCGACGGACATGGGAGTCAACATGGTTGGAAACTGCATTTGTGACGACACCGTTTGTTGCGAAGCTTCAAAGCAGGAGATTATCCGTCGTTATTATGCCGCGCTCAATCTGATGGCTGACGGCAAGGATGTGACGGCGGAAGTGCAGAAGATAGCATTGCTGTTCAAGCAGGCTGGTATTAACTCCGCATACCGTATGACGACTGTCGCCGCGAAAGAAAAGGCGGAACAGACAGGCCATACGTCGTCCGCGATAGAATTTGAGGACGGCACGATAATAACAGCAAAATCTTCGGAACTGCTCGGATGTTCTGCGGCATTATTACTCAACTCCATGAAATATCTTGCCGGAATGGAGAAAGAAGTAAAGCTTATTCCACAGGATTTGATAGAGCCGATACAATATATGAAGGTTAATTATTTGAAAGGCCGTAATCCTCGTCTGCATACGGACGAGGTTCTTGTGGTTCTTTCCGCATTGACTGCCCGTGACGAGCGTTGTCGCATTGCACTTGAGCAACTGCCGAAATTGAGTGGGGCACAGGTACATGCGACCGTAATGCTTTCTGAGGTTGACCGCAAGATTTTCAAGAAACTCGGTGTTGACGTAACTTGTGATCCTGTCAGAAAAAAATGAAATGGCGGAGGTTATGACAACTATTGATTGTACCGTCTTTCCGTTGTGCCGTCATTGTCATATATGAAAATGTCCCGGTTTGATATCCGATGGCAGGATGTCGGCCGGGACATTTTTATAGTTATTTATCATTGTGTATCATTACATATTAAGTCTTGCATGTAATATTGGGCATTTATGTTAGATACTGCTTTTATGTGCATGCCAACCACTGACGCAGTTGGCATGCGCCGGTATTTTTCATCCTTTCATATTTGTTACATGCTACGAACTTACAGATATTTTATGTTACAGAGTAAATTTTTAGAATATGTTCAGTATGTTTCCAAGTATTTTCTGAAATAAAGCATGTCTTTCAGTGCCTTCCCATCTTCGATTATTGGATGATCGTAATAGATAGTGAAGAAGTCCTGTATGGAATGCGAGTACTTGAATCCACAGTTTTTGTAAAAAGAAACAGTCTGCATGCTGTCTCCCGTTCCGACTGTCATTGACGAGAATTTCTTACTGTAATGCCTGCAGAGATATTCAATCATTTTCTTTCCGTATCCTTGCCTTTGCAATTCAGGTATCACAGCTATGTTTTTCAGTTCGCAGACTCCATTACCTTCGTCGGTAACTACAGCGATACATACAACGGAAGACTTGTCATTACGCATGACAAATATTTCTCCTCTGTTTAAGTAGCGGTCAATCATGGATTCCTGCTCGTCTCCCAGTAAAAGAAGGCTCAGGAATTCTTTCACGTTTGTATTTATCTGTTCTAACCTCATTTCTCTTCTTGATGATGCTTATTTTCGGTTTAGTACATGTTTTCGCTAATGCTCTTTCTCGCATAAACGAGAAAGGTGTTGTTCTGGATAAATTTCATTGGTGTTCTTCTGTCAAATCTTTGTGCACTAAGACCGTTGACACAGTTATCTCATGCACAGAGCATTATGGTTTTGTTGTCAGCAATCTATGTATGGGTACTGATATGGTTGGCGTGCGTAGTGATTTGGTGTTCCTGCATACATCTCTCCGCAGTTTTTACAATTCCACTAATATTGTTATTTATCTCAGAAATTAAAAACAGGCTGTATCCAAAATTAGATACGCCTGTTTTTAGTAAGTCGTTTTACGAATTTATGGCAGATTATGCCTGTATTGTCCAGACAATGCATGGTTATACCATGGCATATACGATGTCCATAATGCTTTTTCCGAGTCTGTCTGCCTCCTCCATGGAATGCGCTTCTGAATATACACGTATGATAGGTTCGGTATTTGATTTGCGGAGATGTACCCATTTGTCAGGGAAGTCAAGCTTCACGCCGTCAATATCATTGACCTGCACATTATTCTCGTTGGAATATTTGTCCTTTACCTGCATAAGGATGGCATCGACATCTGTTTCAGGAGTAAGGTCTATTCGGTTCTTTGCTATAAAATATTCTGGGAATGTTGCACGCAAAGTATTTGCTGATACACCTTTATGTGCCAAAGATGAGAGGAAAAGTCCTATTCCTGTCAATGCGTCACGGCCATAATGACTGTCAGGATAGATAATTCCGCCGTTACCTTCGCCGCCAATTACGGCACCGACCTCTTTCATTTTTGTTGTTACGTTTACCTCACCGACAGCGGCGGCAGTGTATGTTCCTCCATGAGCTTCCGTCACATCGCGCAATGCACGGGTGGAGGAGAGGTTGGAGACAGTATTGAGTGCCGACAGTGGAGTCCCGTCTTGCTTTGCCTGCTTCTCCATCTCGGAGAGAATATAGTCGGCGACAGAAACGAGAGTGTATTCTTCACCGAACATCCTGCCGTCCTCACAGATGAAAGCAAGACGGTCGACATCCGGGTCCACGACAATACCAAGATTGTATTTTCCTGTTTTCATCTCATTCATGATACCGGTGAGATTCTGCTCCAAAGGTTCAGGATTGTGCTGGAAATCGCCGTTCGCCTCTTTGTTCAGAAATGTGTATTTAACACCGAGTCTGTCAAGCAGTTGTGGCAGAATGATACCGCCCACGGAGTTGATAGAGTCTACGCATACATTGAATCTCGCATTTCTGATAGCCTCAGTGTCAACAAGTTTGAGGTCAAGCACGCTCTGTATATGTCGCTCGTCAAAGTTCTCTTCTTTATATTTACCGAGACTGTCTACATCTGCGTATTGGAAATCTTCAGCCTCTGCCATGGCGAGAACCTCATTGCCCTCTTTTGCATTAAGGAACTCACCATGCCTGTTGAGAAGTTTCAGGGCGTTCCAGTGTCGAGGATTGTGTGATGCTGTGATGATAATTCCTCCGTCAGCATGTGCCATTGTAACGGCAAGTTCTGTTGTCGGTGTTGAGGCCAGTCCGATGTTTATTACATCGAAGCCCATGCCCATAAGGGTTCCGCACACGATATTCTTGACCATCTCGCCCGAGATGCGTGCATCTCTTCCGACGACAATTCTGTTCGTCGGCGTATAGTTTGCCTCACTTTGCGTCGTCTTGCGTATAAGTGTGGCGTATGCGGATGTGAATTTTACTATGTCAAGAGGATTCAGGGTGTCTCCTGACTGCCCGCCAATTGTACCGCGGATGCCGGAGATGGATTTTATCAGTGGCATGATAGAATACTGATTATAAGGTTAATCTTTCTTTTGGTAAGTTATTTCATAGAAGCAAGGATATACGTTCGCCGATGCATATTGATGCCCTTGTGTGGACGGAACAATGATGCGTACCTTTGCTATTTCCTCGTCAGCACTTGTTTGCCTTCCGACTTTTATATAACGTAATGGTACAAGCCAGCCACTCGGCACAGCCGTACCATAGGTTGAAGTCATGGCTGTTGCATAGATACTTGAGAAAGAGCCGGTGAAAGAGCCGTAAGTGTTAGTCACGCTGAGTTCTTCTGGAAGGATACTGTATCCGTAGCGGCTATCATTGTTCAGCAGCTGAAGAGTGTCGGACAGAATGTTATATTCTCTAAAGCGGCATTCAAGGACTGTTGTTTCTCCGTTTTTTATTTTCTCTCCCGTACCCTTGCGCATGATTTGCATATAGATACCGGTAGACTCGAAGAGTACGAACTCGTTCTTCTCAACGTCCGTAATCTCGCCGTTGTTTGTGAAGTCTGTCTCGGAAATGACGCTGACAGGCTTTGTGAATACAGAGCGTGACACCGATGTGTTTCTTGCAAGAAATTCTGATATTGCGGCATTCTCCTTCTTTTTCATATCAGCGTATGTCTCGCCGTCATTACAACTGAACAGTGATATGATGATTGCTGCAAAGCAGAGAGGGTAGAGTATTTTTTTCATCAATGATTTTATTAATTTAATGTTTATGCTACAAAAGTAGTAATAATTTGTGAATAACCATTTCGTTATTATGAATTATTAGTATTTAAATTCCGCAATGGCTCTCTTAACAGTCTTTTCCGCTTCTTCCAGGGAGCAGTACAGACGTCCTCCGGCTGCATTCTTATGACCTCCTCCGTTAAAGAACTGTTCGGACATCTTGTTGCATGGGAAATCGTCTACAGACCTTAGGCTGACCCATATAAGGTTGTCTTGCTCCGTGTCTTCACGAAGTGATATGGACAGTTTCATTCCGCGGATTTGCAACGGCATGTTTACGAGTCCCTCCGCATCGCCTTTAATGAAGCAAAACTTTTTTAGTTCTGCACGTGAGAGAGTGAAGTATGCGCTGTGTCCGTCCTCGGATACGATGAACTTCTGAAGTATGTGCCCCCATAGTCGTAGGCGGTTGACGGATGAAGTCCAGAAGACATTGCGGTAGATCTTGTCCTTGTTAATGCCGTATGACAATAATCTGGCAATGACGTTGTATATTTCCGGGGCGGTGCTGTTGTATGTGAACGCTCCTGTATCAGTCATCATACCACAGTATATGCATGTTGCAATCTGCTTGTCAATACCGCCGGTATTGTCAGTTTTAGAAGAATCCTGTGCATGACCTGTTGCCTTCTCTTTTTCAAGAGCCTCAATTATGTGGAACACCATTTGCGATGTGGAGCACATCTCAGGTGCTGACCAGGCCCATGCCGTATCGATATCCGGTTCAAGATGATGGTCTATCAGAATTTTCTCAGCCGTGGAGGAAGATATTGCTTTAGACATATTCTCTCCGGTTCTCCCGACAGTGTTAAAGTCAAGGCAGAAGACAAGGTCACAGATCTTGAATATCATTTCCGATTTCTCGGTATGTTTGTCAAAGCGTATGATTTCCTGTGTACCGGGAAGCCACTGCAGAAAATCCGGATAGGCATCCGGGATGATGACTGTTGCGTCTTTGCCGGACAGCTTCAGGAATCTTGCAAGTGCAAGTGACGATCCGAGAGCGTCTCCGTCAGGGTTATGATGACAGGTTATAACAATGTTCTGAGCTCCGTCAATAAGTTTGCGGAGCTCAGAGATATATTCGCTTGTAAGTAGGTTTGTCGGTGATGTCTGTTTCAAAATACAGATGGTGTTTATTTCTTAGAAAAGCTTATTCGGGTATGTTCCGTCAGCCACAAGTGCAGAGATTCGGGCAACTGTGTCAGGACGGTCTTCCGCGTATGTCACTCCGAACCATTTTGATGTTGTGTCAAGAACCTTACATGTTGCGGTGCCCTCATTTATTAGTTTGTTGACCATCAGCGGAATGAAGAACTCTGATTTTAGATTCTCCATATTTGCGGGGTCAGATAGGAACTCTTTGAAGTACTCCTCAGAGTATTCAAAATAGTCAGGAGTGAATCCCCACATGTTCATGGATACCGGTGTGTTCTCATCTATTGTGATCCACTCGCCGTCCTCTTTGTTGTCGGCACGGAATGCTACGTTGCCATTGTCCTGACGGCAGATTTTTGTGCGTTCGACACATGTCGTCAGGTTACCGGTGCCGTCTTTGGAGCAGATGCCGCGTGAAACGGTGCCGTTCTCAGAAAGTGTGTTGCCAACACGGAAACCGACCATTGCGTATCGTCCTTTAGCGTTATTCGGGAGTTCCGAGAGGAACTTGCCGATAACCTTGAAAGCGTCACGGTTGTAGAAGTCGTCACAGTTGATGACGCAGAACGGCTCCCTGATGACATCCTTGCCCATAAGTACGGCATGGTTCGTTCCCCATGGCTTCTGTCTTCCTTCCGGGCATGAGAATCCTTCCGGCAGGGCATCTGTTGCCTGGAAACATAACTCGCACTGCACTTTTCCTTCGTATTTTGAAAGTATCTGTGTGCGGAACTGTTCTTCGAAATCTTTGCGGATTACCCATACTATTTTGCCGAATCCGGCCTCAATGGCATCATATATACTGTAATCCATGATGGTCTCGCCGTTTGGTCCCACGCCGTCAAGTTGCTTCAAACCGCCATAACGGCTGCCCATTCCGGCTGCAAGTAGGAATAATGTAGGTTTCATGATCTTGTATGCTTTTATTTGGTTATTTCCGATGTTGACTGAAATGTATGTTTATGTTTTGTAATATCCGCGTGACCGATAATTCATGACTGTCAATAGAACTTGATCTCTGCAATGACTTGTGCCCCGACTTTCGCGTTCAGCCTCTCTTTCAGTTGTGTACGCATCATGCCGAGTTCCGCACGCATAGCCGGGTTGGTGATCTTCACCATTAATGTCTGGTTTCTGATAAACTTCTCCCCTGTGTACCGTGCCACCAGCGTTCCGGCAATTTCTTCCCAGGCATTGATGAGACGTCTTTGTTGCAAAGGTGTCTCAAGTCCCTGTGCCCTGAGTATTTCCAGGACAATTTCGCTGACAGCTTTCTCTTTGTTTCTGAACATACAGAGTGTCTTTGTTGTTTAGGTTTTCATGCAATGTGTCATGGCAATGCCACAGTGTCAGGTGTCATGATACCTCACCTTCATTGATATGGAATATCTTGTGTGCAAGTGTCGTATGTGACAGAATCTCGTCAAGATGGTCGCGGTTAGTGTCCGTGATGAATATCTGTCCGAACTGATTGCCGGCTACAAGTTTTACTATCTGTTCTACACGTGATGCGTCCAGTTTGTCGAATATGTCGTCAAGGAGCAGCAGTGGTGTAGTGTTGCTTGCCGTTTTCCTTAGGAAGTCAAACTGGGCCAGCTTCATGGCGATGACAAATGTCTTTGTCTGCCCCTGGCTTCCCTCACGTCGCAAAGGGTAGCCGTCAATGGTCATTTCCAGATCGTCTCTGTGTACGCCGTGTAATGAATATCCTATGGCACGGTCTTTGTGCCTGTCACGTCTGATGATGTCCAGTAACGGACCGCGCTGGCAGTGTGATATATATTTGAGTCCTACAGTCTCATGACTTCCCGATGTGTGGTCATAGATGCTCCTGAAAAGCGGAATCAGCCTTTCTATGAAATCGTTCCTGAATCCGTAGATGCGTTCTCCTTCACGTGCCATCTCTTCTTCCCAAAGCCCTAACAGGGCAGAGTCGGGTTCCTCCTCCATCTTCAGGAGTGCGTTGCGTTGCTGAAGTGCGTTGCCGTAGCGTGTCAGAGCATCCATGTATTCAGGCTGGCACTGGGCTATCACGACATCCATAAACCTTCGTCTGTGTTCACTTCCGCCGTCAATGATAACCGTATCACCTGGTGATACTATTATAAGAGGTATAAGGCCGATATGCTGTGAGAGACGTTTGTATTCTTTCTTGTTACGCTTGAAATGCTTTCGCGTGCCACGTTTCATACCGCAGTAAATCTGCTCTTCGTTACCTTTGTCGTCTTCGTACAGCCCGTCGAGCACAAAAAAGTCTTCTTCATGCCGGACAAGCTGGGAATCAGGAGAAGATGTGTGGCTCTTGCAAAAAGACAGATAATATACGGCATCAAGGATATTAGTCTTCCCCATGCCGTTGCTGCCAATGAGACAATTGATGTTGGGAGACAGCTCAAGCGTAGCCTCCTTTATGTTCTTGTAATTGATAATTGCCAGCTTTTTAAGTCTCATTTTTAAATAAATTTGACGCAAAGTTAGTATTTTTCACTGTAAAAAACAAAAAAAGTAGCATTAAATTTCATTATGTGAGATAATTTCACTAATTTTGCGTCCGAATTGTGGCGTATTCTAAAATGATATTAAATAATTGAATGTAATTTTAGAATCTGTTCCGACATAGGGTCAAGAAAACAAAAAACAAACAATATGGAAAATAAAACAGAACAGCAGGCTCAGTCAGCAGAGTCTCTCACAAAAACAGAAGCATTTGTAGTTAAGTACAAGAAAGTGATTGGAATAAGCGTTGTGGCACTCCTCGTGGTTGTTGCCGGCGTGATACTTCTGAACACATTCTATATCCAGCCGCGTCAGGACGAGGCAAGCACAGCAATGGCAAAGGCTCAGGATCTCTTTGCTCAGGAACAGTATGAGAAGGCATTGAACGGTGACGGAGTGAATCTCGGATTCTTGAAAATAGCAGATCAGTATGGTTGTACGGATGCCGGTAATCTTGCTAATCTCTATGCCGGTCTGTGCTATGCAAATCTTGGCAAGGCGCAGGAAGCAGAGAAGTTCCTCAGCGAATTTTCAACTGCTGACGATGCCATGGTTTCTCCGGCAGCCGTTGCAGCGCTTGGCAATGTCTATGCAAAACTCAACAAAATTGATGATGCAGTTTCTGCACTGAAAAAAGCAGCAAAGATGGCCGATTCTGAGTCTGAGACAGGCAATAACCAATCTCTCTCTCCTCAGTTCCTTCTTCAGGCGGGAGAACTTCTTGAAAGCCAGGGCAAGAAGTCTGAGGCTCTTGAAATATACAAGAGAATAAAGGCGGACTACGTCAACTCTGCGGTATATCGTGAGATAGACAAGTACATAGAACGCTGCGCAGAGTAAGGATGGCTACAAGAAATTTCTCCGATTACGATAAAAGCAAGGTGCCGAATGCCGAGAATATGTGTTTCGGTATCGTTGTCTCTGAGCGTAATCCGGAAATTACAGATGCTCTTCTTGACGGGGCGGTCACTACCCTTGAGGGCTTTGACGCTCTGCCTGAGAATATCCACGTGAAGCGTGTGCCTGGGACAATGGAACTTGTTTATGGAGCACATCAGATGACTCTTAACGATGGATATGATGCCGTCATAGCATTGGGATGCGTTGTAAAAGGCAAAACTCATTCCTTTGACTGTGTGGTGAATAGTGTGACGGCAGGCTTTGCACAGCTGAATGTCACAAGTGCCGTGCCTGTAATCTTCGGAATTCTTGCAACGGAGACAATGGAGCAGGCAATGGAAAGAGCCGGCGGCGCACTGGGAAACAAAGGTGAGGAATGTGCCGTGGCAGCAATTAAAATGGCAAAATTCTAATGATATTAAAGGAAATATTAGAGAAATATACATTTGGTGAGATTTTCGCTGAACTCAGTGAAATGATACCTGAGTTGAATCGTAAGCGTCCTGAGATTCAGGAGGCTTACGATTTTTTGTTGTCCCAAAACCCTGTTGCTTCCAAAAAGAAGATAACTTATCGGCTGATAGAGGCGGAGGACAGTGACGACTGCTTTGTAGGAGCAGAGGACCGTTGTTTCGAAGCACAATGGAATGTGCTTCTCGGCAAGGAGGTCATCGTTGACGATGATGTCGAAATTTCAAGTTTCGAGATAGCATGCAACGCCTTCCTCTGCATATTGCTCATAGGCTTCAAGCCACGGCGCTTCACGGGACTTAACGCTGAACTGTTGGAAATGCTTGGATGACGGCTTTTTCCCTGTCATCTTTTAAACACTCCGCACAAATGAGTATAAAACTGAAAATCACAATGCTGAAAACACATCTTATAATATTCGTTGCTTCTCTCTTGCTTATTGCTTCATGTAACGATAAGCCTGAAAAGCAGGATATAATAGTGCCTGCCCCGAAAGCTGAGGTTAAGAAGGGGCCTCAACAGATGCCGCCTACACGCCAGGAACGGGATGTGGACTGGCTTGGAAAAGAATATTCCGTATCCGTTTTAAGAACAGCGGACAAAACACTTCCACTGGTTAAGGACGAGAACGGCCAGGAATATTATGACAATACCATAGATGTGAAGATTCTTCGTACCGACGGGACGGAAGCTTTTCATAAGAAATTCACGAAGCAGAGCTTTGCTTCCTATGCCGGGAACAGCTCTTTGGTGAATGAAGGGGTTTTGTTGGGCATTGTTTTTGACAAGGTGAAAGACGGCAATATTGTCTTTGCCGTCAGTGTCGGCTCCCCGGACATGCAGAGCGATGCCTTCATTCCGTTGGTGATGAAAGTTGATAGAATGGGAAATCTTTCCATTTCTCTTGATACTCAGATAGATACGAATGCGGAAAACGGAAGTGATGAAGAGGATGGAGTCTGACACATATGTTTGCCGTACAATAATGATTCCTATGGAAAAATTATTGTATAATTATGGAAAAATCTTATAACCTCTTTATGCATAAGAGGCTGGAGAGAATGGCAGAAATTCGGGTGACGAATTGGCAACCGTGTCTATTTCTGCGCTTTACTGTGAGTTGCTTAACTTAGTCACTCGTCTTGGTGCAAAGATTTGCCTATTTTATAAAACAGCAAGTATAATCGTTTTGGATTTGAGTCCTATATCAACGATTTTTCAGGTTTTCCCATAAAACAGTCAGTTTACTTCTTTTAAGTGAAAAGAAATCACTATATTTGCATGCAAATAACAAGTTTTATTGATATGGAAACTGACAAAAACCGTGAAAGTGGTTTTCGCAGATAAAAAGACGACAAACAAATGGTTATGTGAGCAACTAAACGTTAATCCATCCACTGTATCCAAATGGTGCACGAATAGCTCCCAGCCAGATCTTGAGACTTTGGTTAAGATATAAAAGTTATTAGATGCTGAATTGAAAGAAATGTTCAAGAAACAATACATAGAATCAATAAAAATCTAATCCAAATGAAAACAGCCGAGCAAGGATATGTGTATATATTAACCAATCCCAGTTTCAAAGAGGATTGGGTGAAGATAGGGAAAAGTTCCAGACCGGTAGACGTAAGATCAAAAGAATTGGATAATACAGCAGTACCATTGCCTTTTGAAATATTTGCAACGATGAAAACTTGCAAATATAATGAAGTAGAGAAATTAGTACACAAGACTATTGACCGCCTGACAGATTTTCGCATTCGTCAAAATAGGGAGTTTTTCAATGTTGCTCCGCAGATGGCTCTGGATATTTTCCGTGACATTGCCATGACCATTGATGATGCCGAGGTTGTTTTGTATCATGAAAATAAACCGATAATCAATAATACAGTAGAGATTCATACAAAACGAGAAGTCAAGCGTTCTCGTTTCAAGTTCAGTATATGTAATATTAAGATTGGTGAGAATATAACATTTATTCCGACAGGACAGATTGTAAAAGTTGCATCAGACGATTCTATTGAATACGAAGGACGAATATATAAACTCTCACCTTTTGTCAGTACATTTATGCCCGAAGATAAGCGAAATGCTTCCGGTGCATATCAAGGTGCAAAATATTTCTCTTATAACGGAATGGTCCTGGAGAATTTAAGGAAAAATAAAGAATCTGAACAAGTTGATAGCAATAATTGATATTAAGTATGGCAAAGACAAAGGAAGAAATAGCTGAGCTACTCTCAACAGAGCTATTAATTATATCACAGACGATACGCTCAGCGTCATTCTCTGTCAGACTCCGTTAGGATCCCACACTCTCGTAAAGGCGGGCTTCTACTGTCCGAAAACTCTTGAAGGTGAGGAAACTGTTGACGAGGATGGCCATTCCTTGGTTGTCTTCAAAGATAGGCTCGGCAGAAAAGCACTTGAGCGCCGGAATGGAGACCATGACACATATTAAGCTTTCCGCTTTCATTATTAAATAATGATGATTCAGAACATTGGGGAAGTTGTTGAGAAAATCTTATTGGTTGTAGTGTATTGAGAATATACGGATATGACTACATCACCAAGTTTGGCTATGACAAGTTCGAGCAGCGCAGCTATCTGAAGTATTGCAACGGTGCGGAGACTTTCTACACCTATGACAACCGCCGTCGCCTGAGTAATCTCGCTGTAAACAGCGGAGGCACATCCATCATGGACAACGTCTATATGTTTGACGCGGTGAGCAATGTTCTCTCGGTGGCAAACAACGCATCGCTTCCGCAAAGTGGAAATGCCGGTGGACAGATGTCACACAGCTACACATACGATGGACTGTACCGCCTTGCATCGGCAACCGATACATACACCGGAGCTGACAGCAAATCGGTATCCTATACCTCGACATGGGCTATGATAATATGCACCGTATCACATCCAAGAGTCAGCATCTGACTCAGGATAATGTGCAGTTCAACGGTACTCTCAATGTAGGCTATGACATTTCTTACAGTTACAGTTCGGAAGAAGGCAAGAAATTCCAGCTTGAAAATGTAAAGGATGTTAATTATCATACAGAGGAAACTCCGGGTGACAATAATATCAAGAACAATTACGCTTATTTGTATGATAAAAACGGAAATTTCGTTCATATGAATACCGAACGTTTGAACCAGTGTACAATAACGAAGACTCGTTGAAGGAGTTCGTGATAATTGATGAGACCAATTTTCTTATAATCCCAATAGATTTCACAAAAAAGATCTAAAATGTATATTCAAAAACGAAGTGCAATAAATCCTTATATATAAGCGGATTTAAGGATTAACTAAATAAAATCGTGGCAATGAGTATTTCGCAAATACACTCATTACCACGAATGTTTTTATATAAAAAATGTTTGAATATGTATCTCTACAGGCTTGTGCCAGATGTTTGCTGAATGCAGGTTGGGGTTTTACCATACAGTGGATGGCTCATCCGCGTCCGTTTACCAGACTTGTTCTTTTTACGGTTACACTGTTTGTTCAGTCATTATATTGTGCTGTGATCTCGCAGATTTTTATGATGGTCTTCATAGCTTTTTCCATCACCTGGCATGATACGAACTCATACGGGCCGTGGAAATTCACTCCGCCGGCAAAGATGTTAGGGCATGGCAGCCCCATGAATGAGAGTTGTGCACCATCGGTGCCGCCACGAATAGGCTCGACGCGTGGCGGTACGTCGCATTCCTGCATGGCATGGAGTACAATGTCAATGACATGCATCTGAGGGTCAATCTTTTCCTTCATGTTGTAATACTGGTCCTTGACATCAACGGTGACTGTTCCCTCACCGTATTTGCTATTGAGCTGCTCGCCTATTTTCTTGATGAAAGCCTTTCTGTCCTCAAATTTCTGCCTGTCGTGATCGCGTATGATATATGTGAGATTTGCGCACTCAATGCCACCGTCAATATGCAGCAGGTGATAGAAGCCTTCATATCCCTCGGTCGTCTCCGGCCGTTCATCGGCAGGCATCGTTCCTGCAAATTCCATGGCCACGACGTTTGCGTTGATCATCTTTCCTTTGGCATATCCCGGATGGACACTGACACCTTTGACTGTTATTTTTGCAGACGCGGCATTGAAGTTCTCGTATTCAAGGTCCCCGAGGTCTCCGCCGTCGATAGTGTATGCCCAGTCGCAACCGAATTTCTCAACGTCAAAATGGTGGGCACCCATGCCGATTTCCTCGTCAGGATTGAAAGCAACGCGTATCTTTCCGTGCTTTACTTCCGGATGTTCCTTGAGCCATACCATTGCCTGTATGATTTCCGCAATGCCGGCCTTGTCGTCCGCACCGAGAAGTGTGTGTCCGTCTGTGACGATAAGGTCTTCGCCCTTATGCTGTAATAGTTCCGGGAATTTCTCCGGGGAGGAAACAATACCTTCGGAAAGGATAATGTCGCCACCGTCATAATTCTCTACTATGCGTGCCTTGACGTTTGCACCGGAGCAGTCAGGAGATGTGTCGTAATGTGAGATGAAGCCTATCGTCGGCACATCCTGCCTGATGTTGGAGGGCAGGGTGGCATAGACATATCCCTTGTCGTCCATTTCCACATCTTCGAGTCCTTCGTTCTCCAGTTCTTCTTTAAGGTAGCGTGCAAAAGCAAGTTGCTTTTCAGGAGTGCTTGGCACTGTCTGCGAGTCTTCGCATGACTGTGTGTCAAATTTCGTATAGTTAAGAAAGCGTTCTGTCAGATTCATTTCTTTTATATTTTATGTTGTTAGTGTAAACTTACTGCGGGCTGTGAAAGGTAAAAGGCTGATATGTAATTGTATATGCTTGTAGGTGCAATCTGTCATGTAGGCTATTTGAGGAGGTCCGGCCGCAATGCTTTTGTCCTTGCAATCGCCTGCTCCATTTCCCATTCCTTTATTTTAGCCTCATGTCCTGAAAGCAGAATGTCGGGTACGCGCCACCCCTTGTACTCAGCCGGTCGGGTATAGATAGGTGCGGAGAGCAGGTCGTCCTGGAAGCAGTCGGAGAATGCGGACTGTTCGTCACCGATGACGCCCGGTATGAGTCTTACGATAGCGTCAGCCATGACAGCGGCAGGCAGTTCTCCACCTGTCAGGACGAAATCGCCGATACTTATCTCACGTGTGATAAGATGGTCACGCACACGTTGGTCAATGCCTTTGTAGTGTCCGGCAAGGATGATGATATTTTCCTTCATTGACAAGTCGTTGGCGACATGCTGGTTGAACTGTTCTCCGTCAGGAGAGGTGAATATGATTTCATCGTAGTTGCGCTCAGCTTTCAGTGCTGCAATACAGCGGTCAATGGGCTCAATCTGCATCACCATGCCGGCGAATCCGCCGTACGGGTAGTCGTCCACGCGTTTCCACTTGTCAAGGGTATAGTCACGAAGGTTGTGGACATGTATCTCCACAAGTCCTTTTTTCTGTGCTCTTGCCAGAATGCTCTCATTCATGAAAGGCTCGAGCATTTGCGGTAATACTGTTATAATATCTATTCTCATTTCTCTGCAAAAGTACAAAAGTTTTTTGAATTAACACAAATTTAGCGTAGATTATGCAATTTTCTTTAAAAAAATTATTAATTTTGCAATCAAACTAACAATAACTAACTTATTTGAATTATGATAGATTTGATGAAAACGCCGCTCAGCGGTATTGTGCCACCCCTTGTGACCCCACTTCTTGACAATGAGACTGTCGACGTAGCGAGTCTCGAGCGTCTTATCGAGCATCTCATAGCCGGTGGCGTCCACGGTCTTTTCGTACTTGGGACAACAGGTGAGGAACAGTCACTTTCTTTCAATGTGCGCGAGCAGATGATTCGTGAGTCCTGCCGTATCAATAACGGCCGTCTTCCAATACTTGTCTGCATCACGGAGACATCTATTGTAGAGGCTGTCAATCTTGCCAACATAGCTAAGGAATGCGGTGCCGACGGTCTTGTTTCAGCTCCTCCTTATTATTTTGCAACAGGTCAGCCTGAGCTTGCCCAGTTCTATGAGGAGCTTGTTCCGCAACTCCCTCTTCCGGTATTCCTTTATAATATGCCTTCTCATGTCAAGGTGAATTTCGCACCGGAGACGGTTGCCCGTCTAGCAAAGATGAAGCAGGTGGTTGGCCTGAAGGACTCTTCCGCCAATGCCGTGTACTTCCAGAGTGTCATGTATGAGGTTCGTAAGATCAATCCTGACTTCATGATGTTCTGCGGCCCTGAGGAGATAACAGGCGAGTGTGTTCTTATGGGTGCCAACGGCGGTGTCAACGGCGGTGCCAATATGTTCCCGGAGCTATATGTGGCAATGTACAATGCCGCAAAGGACAGGGACATTGAGAAGCTTATGGCGATGCAGAAGATTATCATGCAGATAAGCCGTACGATATATACCATAGGCCGTCATGGTTCAAGCTATCTGAAAGGACTGAAATGTGCATGTCAGCAGCTCGGTGTGATCAATGACGATTTCGTGGCTTCTCCTTTCTACAAGTTCGACACTCCGGAGCGCGACAAGATCACCCTTGCCCTCGCGAAGCTTAATATGGAGCATGGTAAATTGAAACTGTAAAAGCCCGTACAACCTTAGAATCATTACTATGCACATAATCGACATAATAGTATTCCTTATCTTCACCGGCGGCATCGTCCTTATGGGCAGCCTGTTCTACAGCAAGGACACCAGTGCCAAGGAATTTACCAATGCAGGAAGGAGCATACCGGGATGGGTCGTGGGAATGAGCATCTTCTCCACATACGTCTCCAGCATCTCCTATCTCGGTAATCCCGGCAAGGCGTATGCTTCCGACTGGAATCCTTTCGTTTTCGGTCTCAGTATCCCCATCGCATGTTGGATAGCGGCGAAATGGTTCGTCCCTTTCTACAGGAATCATGACAGTGTGTCAGCGTACGCTTTTCTTGAAGAGCGTTTCGGACCGTGGGCGAGAATATATGCTTCCGCATGCTATCTGCTGACGCAGATAGCCCGCATGGGTTCAATACTTTTCCTCCTGGCTATGCCGATGAACATCCTGATGGGGTGGGATCTCCGCACCGTTATCATCATCACCTCAATAGCAATCATCTTCTATTCCATGCTCGGAGGCATGAAGGCGGTTATATGGACGGAGGCGATACAGGGCTTTATATTAATAGGTGGAGCGCTTGTGTGCCTCGGCGTATTGATGTTCTCAATGCCGGAAGGCCCGATGCAGGCTTTTCAGATAGGGTGGGACACTCTTGACGAGGCTGGCAGGAACAAATTCTCCTTAGGCTCGTTTTCGTTCTCCGATGTCGCACATTCCACATTCTGGGTCTGTCTCATCTATGGTGTGTTCATCAATCTCCAGAACTATGGCATAGACCAGAACTATGTCCAGCGTTACCATACGGCAAAGACTGACCGTGAGGCGAAGAACGCCGCACTATTCGGCGGCTGGCTGTACATTCCTGTATCAGCGTTGTTCTTCCTGATAGGCACTTGCCTTTTCAGTTATTATAAGGTGTTCCCAGACGCGCAGATCGCAGCTTTCGACGCGGCAGGAAAGGCTGACTATGTTTTCCCGTATTTCATGGTTCATTCGCTGCCGACAGGATTGACGGGACTGCTCATTGCCAGTGTGTTCGCAGCCGGTATGTCAACGGTGGCGACTTCCGTGACCTCATGCTCCACAATTCTTCTGACGGACTATTGGATGCGCATGCGCAAGCATGTCCACAGGAAAAGCAGTGACCGCAGCCGGGGTATCGGTGATAAGGAGCATCTCATGGTTCTGAAGCTCGGTTCCGTGCTTATCGGCGTGCTTGGAATCTGTGTGGCGCTTGCACTTGTGAATGTCAACAGTATCCTTGATGCATGGTGGAAACTTTCATCCATCTTCTCAGGAGGTATGCTCGGACTCTTTCTGCTCGGCTATCTTTCAACGAAGGTCAGGAATATCCACGCTGTCATCGGTGTTCTCTGCGGATTCGCCGTCATAGCATGGATTTCGGCATGGAACTGGATAGGCCTTCCTGATCCGGGACTGCACGAATATCTTGCCATTGTGCTTGGCACGATGACAATCTTCATCGTCGGGTTCGCCCTTGTGCTTCTTGTTCCTGTGAAGAACAGGCAGGAGGCGTAAATATAAAAATGTAGATACAACGGCTGGCTATCCGCTTGAATGCCGGTCGTTGTCATTAAAAGAAACAGATAACAAAAAACATTACAGTTATGGCTAACTATCCCAAAATAGGAATCCGCCCGACAATCGACGGCCGTCAGGGCGGCATCCGTGAGAGTCTTGAAGAAAAGACAATGGCACTTGCCAATGCAGTGGCAAAACTCATCAGTGAAAATCTCAGAAACGGGGACGGCTCTCCTGTAGAGTGCGTCATCTCCGATACAACCATCGGCCGTGTCACCGAGGCTGCGGCCTGCCAGGAGAAGTTCGAGCGTGAGAATGTCGGTTCCACAATTACCGTGACCTCATGCTGGTGCTACGGTTCAGAGACAATGGACATGGATCCGACCCATCCCAAGGCGGTATGGGGCTTTAACGGCACAGAGCGTCCCGGCGCGGTATATCTTGCGGCTGTCCTTGCTGCACACGCCCAGAAGGGACTTCCGGCATACGGAATCTACGGACATGACGTCCAGGATCTTTCTGACAATACAATCCCTGCCGACGTAGCAGAGAAGATTCTGCGTTTCGCACGTGCTGCCCAGGCTGTGGCAACAATGCGCGGCAAGTCTTACCTCAGCCTCGGCAACACCTGCATGGGCATTGCCGGCTCAATCGTCAATGCCGACTTCCTCCAGAATTACCTCGGAATGCGCACGGAATATGTTTCATTGGTTGAGATTCTCCGCCGTGTGGACTACGGAATCTATGACCATGAGGAGTTTGAGAAAGCCATGGCATGGGTGGAGAAGTTCTGCAAGACCAATGAGGGACATGACTATAACGAGGACCGTGCTCTCTTCCCAGGCACGCCGATGACAACGTTCAACGGCAAGGGCAAGGGCAAGAACCGTGAGGAAAAGGATGCCGACTGGGAATTCACGGTCAAGTGCATGATGATTATCCGTGACCTTATGTGCGGTTCCGACAAACTTAAGGAGATGGGCTACCTTGAGGAGGCTCTCGGCCATAATGCAATCGCTGCCGGCGTGCAGGGACAGCGTCAGTGGACGGACTACAAGCCGAATTTCGACTTCCCGGAGTCCATGCTTTGCACGAGCTTTGACTGGAACGGTCCGCGTGAGGCAAAGATTCTTGCTACGGAGAATGATTTCCTCAACGGTCTGTCAATGCTTTTCGGCCATCTCCTTACAAACAAGGGGGCAATGTTCTCCGACATCCGCACTTACTGGAGCCCGGAGGCTGTGGAGCGCGTGAGCGGCAAGCGTCCGGAAGGCGGTGCTGCCAACGGTTTCATACATCTCATCAATTCCGGTGCGACAACACTTGACGCTACGGGCGCGATGACTGACGCCGAGGGCAATCCGACAATCAAGTCCCATTGGGATATTACGGAGCAGGATATGGAGAACTGCCTGAATGCCACAAGCTGGATGCCGGCTGACCGTGACTACTTCCGTGGCGGCGGCTACTCTTCCCACTTCCTTACAAAGGGCGGCATGCCGATGACCATGCTCCGTGTGAACATCGTGGCAGGCCTCGGCCCTGTCCTGCAGCTTGCGGAAGGATGGACGGTAGAGCTTGACAAGGATGTCAACGACATGCTTGACAAGCGTACCGATCCTACGTGGCCGACAACATGGTTCGCACCGCGCCTCGACCCTTCGAAGGATGCGTTCAAGGACGTTTATTCTGTCATGAACAACTGGGGTGCAAACCATGGTGCCATCGTCCATGGCCATGTCGGAGCTGACCTTATCACGCTCTGCTCCATGCTCCGCATTCCGGTATGCATGCACAATATTGCTGACAAGGACATCTTCCGCCCGGCATGCTGGAACGCTTTCGGCATGGACAAGGAAGGCGCGGACTACCGTGCCTGTGCGAACTTCGGCCCGATGTACAGATAAGTCCGTGAGGGCAGGCATCCCTCCGCTCTTCTGAAAGGAACTGCCGGAGGGATGGCGATAGGATAGAAATATTTTGTTCACTTACAATACTTGACAAAGTTCTTGAAGGTGGGTTTGGAGATTAGGGAAATGATTTTTCAGACCCACCTTTTTCGAGGCTTTGTTCAGGACTTTAGAAAAAGAATGAAGACTTGGAAAGAAAATCTTGATGAAACCAAGAAAAGATACGTCAACTGGTGGAATCATAAAGGCATCATCGTAAACATGTGGGAGCATTTCCAGGAGGGAGTTGCCCCACATGGTCCGTATTCGGGCGAACAGCCCATCCATCTTACGGAGGCAGCCCGCAATAATTATGGTACCGGCGCGTTCGGGCTTCCCGGAGCACCGCAGGCGAAGGACGGCAATCAGCGCTGGTTCGACCCGGAATGGCGCGCAGGGTTCCTGGACTGGTATGTCGGCCATTCCTGCCTGAAGGCTGACATGCTCCCCGTGGCGAACACACAGCTCGGCCCCGGCTCCCTTGCGTCAATCCTCGGCTCCAGAGTGGAGGGCGGGGAGGACACTATATGGATTCACCCGGACCCGGACTTCAAGGACAAGCTTACGTTCGACCCGGACAATGAGCAGCTGCGCATTCATAAGGAACTGCTGAAAGCCTGCAAGCGCAAGGCCAACGGCAACTACTATGTCGGAATGCCTGACCTCATGGAGGGACTTGATGTCCTTGCCGCGCTGAAAGGTACGGACAAGGTCTTGCTGGACACTGTCATGCAGCCGGAAGTCGTGGAGGAACAGCTGCAGTTCATCAATGATGTGTATTTCAAGGTCTTTGACGAACTCTACGACATAATCCGCGAGGGCGACGAGATGGCATTCTGCTATTTCTCTTCCTGGGCTCCGGGCAAGATGACGAAGATACAGAGCGACATCTCCACGATGATTTCCGATGACGATTACCGCCGCTTCGTCCAGCCGTACCTGCGCGAGCAGTGTCAGAGGATTCCGTATACGCTATACCATCTTGACGGTGTGGGAGCCATGCACCATCTTCCGGCCCTCCTCGAGATAGAGGAGCTCAACGCCATTCAGTGGACGCCGGGTGTGGGCGAGCCGCAGGGCGGCGATCCTAAATGGTATGACCTTTACCGGAAGATTATTGCCGGAGGCAAGAGCATCATGGCCTGCTGGGTCACTCTTGACCAGCTCCGTCCGCTGCTTGACAATGTCGGCGGTGACGGCATACATCTCGAGATGGATTTCCACAACGAGGATGAAGTGGAGCAGGCACTGCGTATCGTGGAGGAATACCGGACCAGCGAGGTGGAGCGCAAAGTCGACGAATGCCTGCATATCGGCGACATGACCACTTTCGAGGCAAAGAGGCCTGCGACACGTTTCCGCCCTCTCCGTATCGGCGGCAGACAGGTTGTCATGCCGTGTGGAGAAACTTCCGGCACACCTGTTGCCGTAAGCAAGCCGGCGCTTGCGGAGATGATGGAGAGCCGCATGCTTGTCTTCGACGGTGCGATGGGCACTTCCATACAGGAATGCGGTTTGGGCAATGTGAGGAGCAATGAATATCTTTGCGTTGAGCAGCCTGAGATTATTTCTGAAATATACCGCAAGTTCCTGCTTGCAGGCTCTGATGTCATCACTGCAAACACTTTCAATGCGCAGAGCGTCTCCCTGAAAGCCTGCGGCTTGGAGGACAAGGCTGTGGAGATAAACACTGCCGCCGTGACTCTCGCCCGCAGCCTGGCTGATGCGTTCACCGTTGCCAACCCCGGGAAGCCGCGCTATGTGCTCGGCGGCATGGGACCGACACGCGAGACGCTTTCAATGCCTGACACGGCAAAGATAACGAAGCAGGAACTTTACGACTCATACAAGGAACAGGCCGCCGCACTCATCGGTGCGGGTGCCGACGGCATACTCTTTGAGACGGTCTTCGACCTCGTCAATCTTGAGATTGGCATTGATGCGGCGGAGAAAGCCATGGAGGAACTGGATGCCAGGGTGCCGATACTTGTCAGTGCGACATTCTCGACAGCCGACGGCAGCAACATGGTGGGGCAGAACGTCATCGAGTTCTTCCGCACGCTGAAGGACGACAATGTCCTCGCCGTCGGAGTGAACTGCAATCCTGACATAAAACTTACCACGGATGTCATCGCGAAGATTGCCGCTGTCACACCTTATTATATTATAGCATTCCCGAATGCCGGATTCCCGGATTCGAAAGGCCGGTTCCCTACAACGCCGCAGGAGTTCGGGCAGAAGATGTGGAAAATGATTGACGCCCATCTCGTGAACCTTGTCGGCGGATGTTGCGGCACCACTCATGAGCATATCCGCAAGATTGCCGAGCTTGTCAGTCCTGCCGAAGGCTGTTTCGTGAGCGGCCATGTTCCAGGCGTTCTGCCGGCACAGGCAGCCGCACCGTCGGAAGACAAGGTAGTGGAGATTCCTGCACAGGTGGCACCTGCAGCCTCCGCACCGTCGGAGCTCGGTCTGAAGGACTCCATCATCGCCGGCAAGGAAGCTGCTGCCGTTGAGGCAACGAAGAAGGCGGTGGAAGAAGGTGCCAATCCTGCTGAACTGATTAACACTCAGATGATAGAAGCCATGTCCGTCGTCGGCCGGCGGTTCTCCGAGGGCAAGGCGTTTGTGCCGAACCTCCTCATGGCAGGACGCGCAATGAAAGCCGCGCTCGCAATCCTGAAGCCAATCATGGAGGCGAGCGGCGAGGGCATACAGTCCGCGGGAAAGATTGTCATCGGCACCGTAAAGGGCGACCTTCACGACATAGGCAAGAACCTTGTGGCATCAATGCTCGAAGGCTCGGGCTTTGAGGTGATAAATGTCGGCATAGACGTTGACGCAGACACTTTTGTCAAGGCTGTCGTCGAGAATGACGCAGACATTCTCTGTCTCTCCGCACTGCTCACGACGACGATGACCTACATGTCCGACTGTCTCTCCGCCCTCGAAGCCGCAGGCATCCGCAGCAAGGTGAAGGTCATGGTCGGCGGCGCGCCGGTGACGGAGGAGTTCGCACGCGAGATAGGTGCCGACGGCTACAGTTCCAACGCCAACGAAGCTGTGGCTCTTGCCAAGCGTCTTATGGCATGACAATCTTAAATCTTTCAAGAAACAATACGCTAATATGATTGATATGATAAAATGGCGGCAGGAGATCATCGCGCGTCCTGACCGCGTCGCAATGCCGGTGATGACACATCCCGGCATAGAGGAACTCGGATATACGGTGAAGCAGGCTGTCCTTGACGGAGAAATCCACGCCAAGGCAGTGGCATACCTCGCCGGCCGCTATGCCACCCACGCCGCCTCGGTAATCATGGACCTCACCGTCGAGGCGGAGGCGTTCGGCGCGGAGGTGATATTCCCTGAGGACGAGATACCGTCCGTCACGGGCCACATGCTCAGCAGCGTGGAGGACATCCGCCGCCTCGAAGTCCCTTCGCTCAGCACCGCCCGCATCCCGGAGTACATCAAGGCGAACGTCATCGCCCACCGCGAAATCTCCGACCGACCGGTCTTCGCCGGCTGCATCGGCCCGTTCTCCCTCGCCGGCCGTCTTTACGACATGTCCGAGATAATGATGCTCATCTACAGCGACCCAGAGGCGGCGCACGAGCTGCTGGAGAAATGCACGCTGTTCATCCTCAAATATGCCGCCGCACTGAAGGCGACGGGCGTGGAGGGAGTGCTCATGGCGGAGCCTGCCGCAGGACTGATGTCCAACGACGACTGCAAGACATTCTCTTCCAATTATGTCAAGCGCATCATTGACAGGCTGCAGGACGAGCATTTCATGATAGTCCTCCACAACTGCGGCAACACGGGCCAGTGTACGGAGGCAATGGTCATGACCGGTGCCCACGGCCTGCATCTCGGCAACAAGTGCGACCTTGCACAGGTGGCGCGCGAGACTCCGGAGGACATCCTCGTAATGGGAAACCTTGATCCCGTCTCGGCATTCAAGATGTCCTCGCCGGAGGAGATGTACCGCCAGACGACGGAGCTGCTGGAGAGCACGCGCGAGTTCCCGCACGTAGTGCTTTCGTCAGGATGCGACACGCCGCCACACACGCCCCTCGCCAACGTTGACCGGTTCTTCAAAGCTCTGGAAGACTATAATGCAAGGCTATAGGGGCGGAAGGCTGTGGGGCATGCGGCGCGCGGTTCGCAAGATATAAGCATCAGCGCTCCATACACCGTAACCCACAGCCTGCACCCTGCGCCCTTTGACCCGCAACCGCAATACCGTACCGCCCCTATGGCCGTGCCGCCCCGGCAACAGTCCCGCCCCTGCAACCTAACCACCTAACCTTAACACCTGATAACAATGATTTCCGAATCTCTTCAACTCCTTGACTGGACAATCCTCATCGGATACTTCGTCATCCTCATCGCCATCGGCCTCTGGGCAAGCCGCAAATCCGAAGACGGCAAGGGCAAGTTCCTCGCCTCACGCTCACTGAAATGGTACCATATCGGCTTCTCCATGTGGGGAACGAACGTCGGCCCCTCCATGCTCATCGCCTCCGCCTCGGCAGGCTTCACGACCGGCATCGTCTCCGGCAACTACGCCTGGTACGCCTTCATCTTCATCGGACTCCTCGCCTTCGTCTTCGCACCGCGCTATCTCGGCGAGAAAATCCATACCCTGCCGGAATTCATGGGACGCCGCTTCGGACAGTCGACACGAAGCATCCTCGCATGGTACACCATCGTCACCGTCCTCATCTCCTGGCTCGCACTGACGCTCTTCGCCGGAGGCGTGCTCATACGCCAGGTCTTCGGAATCCCGATGTGGCTCTCCGCACTCATCCTCCTCGCCATCTCCGCCTTCTTCACCATCCTCGGCGGCCTGAAAGCCGTGGCATACACGAACGTCTACCAGATGGTCCTCCTCATCATCGTCTCCGCGACACTGACAATCGTCGGCATCTGCACCCTCGGCGACGGCACCTTCCTCGCCGGCATACGCAAGCTCGCCGACCCGGACGTCGTGCCGCCGGAATACTGGAACCTCTTCCGCTCCGAGGACGAACTGCCGAACTACTACTGGCTGCCGATTCTCCTCGGATACCCTATCTCCGGCCTGTGGTTCTGGTGCACGGACCAGTCAATGGTCCAGCCCGTCCTCGCCGCCAAGGACCTCAACGAAGGGCAGAAGGGCACGAACCTCACGGGATGGCTGAAAATCCTTGACGTCGCAATATACATCGTCCCGGGCATCGTCTGCTTCGCCCTCGTACGCACCGGCTTCTTCGGTGCCGCGACAATAGAGCCGGACAACGCCTACATGACCCTCGTGCTCCATCTCTTCCCGATGGGAATGGTGGGACTCGTCATGGCAGTCCTCACGGCCGCCCTCGTCTCCACGATAGGCAGCTCCCTGAACGCCCTCTCCACGGTGTTCACCATGGACATCTACGTCAAGAACGTCAACCCTGACGCCACACCGGCGGAAATCTCGCGCACGGGACACATCGTCACCGTCCTCGGCGCACTCATCTCCATCGTCATCACCATCGCCGTCGACAACATCAAGGGCATGGACCTCTTCAACGTATTCCAGTCCGTCCTCTCCTTCATAGCTCCGCCGATGGCGGCAGTCTTCGTCATGGGAGTATTCTGGAAACGCTGCACGACGCTCGCCGCCAACCTCGTCCTCTCCCTCGGCACAATCTTCTGCATCTCCACGGGAATCTGCTACCTCTGGATAATCCCCGGCGCAACGGAGGCAATGCATTTCATGATGCTCTCCTTCATCCTCTTCTGCGTCCTCATCCTCATGATGGTCGCCGTCAGCGTCTTTGACAAGACCGCCGCCAAGCACCGCGGCATGCAGGTCGTAAGGGAACATACGTCCCGCGGCGTAATCCTCTCATGGATGGTCCTCGCCGCCGTGATGGCCGGACTGTACGTATTCTTCAACGGCAACTGATTGAATCCGGGCTTCAGGCTTAAGGGGCCGGTGGTCAGGCCAATATTCATCTTAATCCACAACCTAAGCCCTGTCCTCCGGCACCTGAAACCCATACCCGGCATCTCAAACCTACAATTCCCAACCCACAACCCTTCAAATGATTTACACAAAGACAGGAGACAAAGGCACCACGTCGCTCATCGGCGGCCGGCGCGTGCCGAAATGCTGCGACAGGCTCGAGAGCTACGGCACCATAGACGAACTCAACTCCCACATCGGCATGCTCGCCGCACTGTGCAAGGCGCAGGCGGACGCCGGGAGACAGCCCTCGGACGGCACACCGCCGCTTTCCGGCTCCTCCGCTGAGGAGACCATGCCGTTCGTCCTTTCCACACTCGCACGCATACAGCAGGAACTGTTCGCCGTCGGCGGATGGCTCGCAACGGACACCTCCGCCACGCCGCTCCATCCTTCGTGCATCGTCACGGAAGAAATGGTCGGAGCCATGGAACAGGCAATCGACCATGTCGACGCGCTCCTGCCGAAGCTCCGCTCGTTTGTCATTCCGGGCGGCACAGTCCCCGCGGCGCAGGCACACATCTGCCGCACCGTCTGCCGCCGGGCCGAGCGCAATATCCTGCGCCTTGCCGCCGGCGGGACGGAAATCGACGGTAATCTCGCGGCGTACGTCAACCGCCTGTCCGATTTCTTCTTCGTCCTCGCACGCCTCCTCGCCGGATAGGCGGGAACGCGCACAGACCGTCAGCACTCTACGCCCATGCTCATGCTTGGCAAAAAGCACGCCGCACAGCGGAAGACATGCCGCCGGAACTTCACGGAGATTCTCCGGAAATGCAGCCTTCATGCGTTTCCGGAGAATCTTTTCCTGCCTCCTCCGGCCCTGATTCCCGGAAAATGCGTGTGAGAGCCATATATAATATAATGTACGCGCGTACATTATATTATATATGACCATTGGATTCCGCTCCGGATGCATCGGGAAAAATGCAACCGACGGGCATCTTTGAATTTTCCAAGTCCTTTTCAGAATTTTCCAAGTCCTTTTCAAAAAAATCTAAGGCCTTTTCGAAATTTTCTAAGTCCTTTTCAAAAAAATCTAAGTCCTTTTCAAAATTTTCTAAGGGCTTTTCAAAATTTTCCAAGGCCTTTTCGAAATTTTCCAAGGGCTTTTCAGAATTTTCTAAGTCCTTTTCAAAATTTTCCAAGGCCTTTTTGAAATTTTCCAAGTCCTTTTCTTAAACTTCCGGAGGAAGAATTTTCCCATACGCTTCTTCCGTCACTTTTTTCAGCAATGCCTGTCTGCGGATGTACGGCACTGCACGTTTCATGGCGGCGGAAAAAAGGGAAAGTGCAGGTGATGTCACTGTTTCTCACCGAGAAAAATTCACACGGCTAAAGGTATTTTGCACATTCGCGGGCGTGTTTTACATTATGTAAAGCAAATTTTTCAAACTGCGTGCAAACAATGTTAATATGCGGAAAATAACTTACAAATTGTTGCTTGTTCTTGAAAATAATGTGTACTTTTGTCACCGTGATTTAGGAGTTCACAAAAACATTATCAACCCTTTAAAATTTTTACGATTATGGTAGAACTCACATGGTATCAGAACAGCAGGTATAACGTTAGCGAACCCGAAACGAGGTTTTGGTATGTTCGTCCGGTTATGAAACAGATGCTCAGCATCCACGATATGGCTCAGCACATGGCGGAACACAACACTCCGTTCTCGGCGGGCACGATAGAGGGTATTCTTACCGATTTCGTGAAGTGCATACGTGAGCAGGTTCTCAACGGCAATTCCGTGAAAATCGACAATCTTGCGATATTCAAGATTTCGGTTCACAGCAACGCCTACCGCTCTATCGGTGACATCGACCCGAAGACCGGTGTCGTCCGTGCCGCCGCAAAGCTCGGTTCGGCTGTGAGGGAGGTTAAGCTGCTGGCGCAGGCCTCCGGCGATTTCGTGCGCGCCGAACTTGCTCCTGACGCTCGCTTCTCCTGGGATACGGAGTCACAGGCGAAGATTGAGGCGGAGCGCAAGAAGGTTCTCGCCGGTCTGGAGAAAGCCGAGCAGCTTGGTCAGCAAGTTATGCAGCAGGAGGCTGAGGACAAGAAGCCGGCCGGCGGCAACGGGACGTCTGCGGACGAGGGTGACGGAAAGGTCTCCGGCGGCGTGACTGCGGCGGCAAGAGGAAAAGGACCTGTTGCGGACGGTGAAAAGCCTGCTTCCGGCGGAGCAGGGCAGGAGAGCGGCGAGTGAGAGAAGGCATCATGCCAATACGGCAGAGGTGCGGCGGAGATTTTCCGCCGCACCTCTTTTTGTGCTTTTTCCTGCCTGCGTCTGTCCTATTGTTGCAGGATTTTTATGTCCGGAACGTCGATTATGCCGCGCCGGAGCGTCAGTTTTCCTTCATTCTCGAGCGTGTTGAGCACCAGGGAGACCTCGTTTCGCGTCAGTCCCGTCTCGGCGGCGAGCTGGCGCATCTTTATGCGGAAGAGTTTCCTGCCCGAGGGTATTGCGCAGCGGGAGACGAGGAACCGTCTGATGCGCTCGCTGTCGTCGCCGGCGTGGCTGCGCCACTGCTCATGGAGGAATTTCTGCGACTGGGCGGAGAGGACGTTGAGGAGATTGAGTCTGAACACCATGAATTCGGAGGTGAGGAGCATGGTGTCGTCCTTTCTGATGTGGAGGAAATGGGCTGTGGAGCGTGTGCGGTAGGTGCGGAGGTAGTGCTGGCGCAGTCCGAAGACACGCTCGGGCTCTATGACGCAGGGGGCGGGGAGCTCTTCCGTCACGTTGTAGGAGCGGTCGGCGGCGGTGGAGATTATTTCCGTCTCGCCGTCGAGGAGGAAGAGGAGGCCTTCGCAGGGCGTGCCCTCGCTGATGACGGTGGTGTTGCGGGAATGGCGCCGGAATCCGAAGCGTATCCGTGAGACTATTTCCTGCAGGTCGCTGCTGCTCATTCCCTGAAAGAGTGGCAGTCTGAGGAGCGTGTCGTAGATTGTCAGCGTTTCCGGCATTTGTCTGTAAATGTTTTGAAAATGGTTTTGGGGCGGTTTCTGGGTGTTGGGGCTTTGCGGTTATGAGGTTTCAGGGGATAGAATTTTACGGGCAGAAGATTTTGTCATGAATGGGGCGATATGTTGCGTCCGCAAACTGATTGTATGCCATGTTTCCGTATAACCGTAAAGCAATGAACTCCTGAAGTCCCATAAGACTGTGACCGTATTATTCCAGCCCTTCGGATTTCCATACTTTGTACTTACCGTTATCGTCGTAGATTATGTACGCCTTCAGATCCTTGTTGCGTGCGAGGACGTCCTTTGCCTTTTCGAGTCCCATGACCATGAATGCCGTGGCGTAGGCATCGGCGCGTGCGCATTCATTGGCGAGCACCGTTGCGGAGAGGATGTTGTGCTGTACGGGGAAGCCCGTCTTCGGGTCAATGGTGTGGGCGTATTTCTTGCCGTCCTTATAGTAGAAGTTGCGGTAGTTGCCGGAGGTTGCCATGGCGATGTCGGTGATGTTGAGGACGGTCTGCAGTTCCTTTTTCACGGCGAGGGAGTCGTCGACAGGTTTCTCCACGCCGATTTTCCACGGGAGGCTCTTCGGGGATTTGCCCTTTGCCACAATCTCGCCGCCGATGTCGACCATGAAGTTCTTGATGCCGAGGGAGGCGAGGTAGCGTCCGACGACGTCCACGCCGTAGCCTTTGGCGATGGCGGAGCAGTCGAGCATCACGTCGGGGCTGGTCTTGCGGATGGTTTTCCCGGCGAGGGATACTTTCTCCAGGCCGATGAACCGGCGCAGGGAGTCAACCGCCTCGCGTGTCGGCGGGCAGTCGTTCTTGAAGCCGAAGCCCCAGAGGTTCACGAGCGGTGCGACGGTGATGTCGAAAGCGCCGTCGGTGTCTTTGTTGATTTGTTTTGCGAGGTCGAAGACGTTGAGGAACATCTGGTCAATCTCCACGTTCTCGTTGCGGTTGATGGCGGAGATGATTGATTTTTTGTTGAACGGCGAGAGTGAGTTGTCGACTTTCTGCAGCTGGGCTTCGATTTCCTTTTTCAGGTTCTTGTCGTGCTGGTAGGTGATGCTGTAGAAGGTGCCGAAGACCATGCCTTCGTCGTGCTGGTAGGGCATGGCCTGCTGCTGGCGTGCGACGATTACGGTGCCGATGATGAGGATCAGGAGTGCCGGCAGCTGCCAGGCGAGGCGTTTTTTGCGGTTCATGGGTTCGTGGGTTTTGAGGTTTTACGTTTGTGGTTTTTGCGGTTATATGGTTTTTTGTCTGTGTGGCTTGTATGTTGTAAGAGATGTGATGGTTCCGGACCTCACACTCCTGTGACCGTAGAACCACATGGCCCTATAGCCGCAAATCAAAACTGCAGGCTGATGTTGTAGAGTGCCATCCATCGTGAGGATTCCGTTCCTCTGCCGTAGCCCGGGGCGTAAACGGGCAGGGCGGTGTAGCCGGTGCGGCTGAGTTTCCGGCGGTAGCGCAGTGACCATCCCATATGTAGCGGTCCCCATACTTTTGCGTCGGCGCCGAAGGTCAGTTCCGCCCATTGGAGCGTGCATTTCTCTGTCACGGTGGTGAAGGATGTCTGCTCTTCGTCGTCCGGTGTCGTCGTGTCGTAGCTGAAGGAGGTTATGCCGTAGCGTATGCCGGCGGTCAGGCGGTAGTCGTCGTGGCGGTTCTTGAGGATGTTGAAGTCGCAGCCGATGCGTCCGAACGGTGCTTTTGTCTTATATGACGTGAATGTATCGGCGTCGTATCTGTCCGCAGTGCCGTAGCCCACCTCGACGGTTGGCAGGAAGAGTCCCTTGATGTGTGCCTGTACAAATGCCTGATATTCGCCGCGGCCGCTCATGGCGCGCCGTATCGGCCCGGCGAGGTCGATGCCCACGGAGATGCTTTCGAGGAATGGCGTTTTCTTTTCCGTCGGCTCTTCATTCTCCTGTGCGGAGATTGTGAGCGTGGAGAGAGCGGCCAGGAGGATGAGGACAGTCCTTTTCACTTGTCGGAGTTGCTTTTCGTTTTGTATAATGCGTGTCAATACCGGCTTGTGTGTCGCCGCGTATGTATATATAATAAGGTGTCAGACGGTCTTCTCTATCTGATAGTCGTTGCGTCCCTGCGACGTGCGCGAGATGAGGTCGCCGAGGAATCCGGCGAGGAACAGCTGCGTTCCTATAATCATCATTGTCAGGGAGATGAAGAAGTATGGTGAATCGGTTATCAGACGCTGCGGTATGCCGGCGGAGAGACAGTAGAGCTTGTCCGCGCCGAGCAGCACGACGGCCACGAAGCCGAGGAAGAACATCAGCGAACCGAGGAAGCCGAAGACGTGCATGGGCTTGCGGCCGAAGGCGGAGAGGAACCATAAGGTCATGAGGTCAAGGTAGCCGTTGACGAAGCGGTTCCAGCCCATGAACTTTGAGGTGCCGTACTTGCGCGCCTGGTGGTGTACGAGTTTCTCGCCGATTTTCGTGAAGCCGGCGTTCTTTGCGAGGTAAGGAATGTAGCGGTGCATCTCGCCGTAGACCTCAATGTTCTTCACGACATCCTTGCGGTAGGCTTTCAGTCCGCAGTTGAAGTCGTGGAGGTTATGGATTCCCGACACTTTCCGTGCCGTGGCGTTGAAGAGTTTCGTAGGGATTGTCTTGGAGACAGGGTCGCCCTTTGAGCGGTTCATCTTGAATCCGCTGACAAGGTCGTAGCCGTCCTCCTTTATCATGCGGTAAAGCTCGGGAATCTCGTCGGGAGAGTCCTGGAGGTCGGCATCCATGGTTATTACGACATTGCCCTCGGCTTTGTCGAAGCCGCAGAAGAGGGCCGGGGACTTGCCGTAGTTGCGGCGGAACTTTATGCCGCGCACCTCCTGATGGTCTGCCGCCAGTTTCTCTATGATGTCCCACGAATGGTCCGTGGAGCCGTCGTTGACGAAGATTATCTCGTAGGATAGTTTGTTGGCGTTGCATACGCGAGCAATCCACGCATACAGTTCCGGTAGGGACTCTTCCTCGTTGAAGAGCGGTATGATGACGGAAAGGTTCATTTCTGTTCTTGTGATTGTATGTATGTGATGATCGGTTTATTCCCTCCATGCCTGCGGCGGACTCTGTCTACTGTTGCCGGCGGTTGCCGCGTGGCGTGCTTCTCTTTGTGAAGAGCGCGATGAACCAGCTGAGGACTGCCCCGAAAAAGATGTTCATCCACATGAACGTGAAGGCGAAGTCTATCGGGCGCGTCTCGGAGAGGATGTTCAGCTGTTCGAGAACCTCTTCCTTGGAAACATTGTAGGCTTCAAGGGCGGGGACGAACTCAGGAGAGTTGACCGTCGTGACCATGCTGCCGAGCATCCTGCCGTTGTCAAGAAATTCGAAATAGCCCCACTGTACTATGGCAAGCAGCAGTGTGGCGTAGAAGAACAGCAGTAGCGAGTAGCAGTATGCGCGCCTGAAACTGAGTATTCCGCCCAGAATCCTGTCGCGGTAGTAACGGACGAACGAGGCGGCGAGGAACGGAATGAGGATGATTGTGAAATTAAAGAAAAAGGATAGGTAAGGTTCCGAGATGCTTCCCACGAAGCATGCGAAACTGGCAATCCACAGCAGTCCCATTGCGGTGCCCTGCTGACGGGCGTATGCCTTCAGTTGTATGTATTCCTGTCGTGTCAACAAGATTGTTTGTTTTTGTGATATGGATAAAGGTTTCTTTCAATCAAAAAAGGAACCACCTCACAGAGATGATTCCTTTTTGTGAGCCTCTTGTCGGATTCGAACCAACGACCCCGAGATTACAAATCACGTGCTCTGGCCAACTGAGCTAAAGAGGCAGGTGGACGAGCTACTCACATCGCACCGCTACAACCAAGTACCCTTGCTGCGATCAAGCCCTGGGGGAGTTCCGAGGGAGCTGGTCGTATGAGACTCGCCCGTGTGGAAATGACTTGCCATGACGGCTTGCCAAATATTGCTTTCGCAAAAGCGATGCAAAGATAATAAGAAATAATAATATCTGCGAATTTATTGTAATATAATTATGGTTTGTTAACTAAAAAGATTGTATTTGAGTTATTTTCATTCCTTACTTTTCTTCCGTAACCATTTTAATGTATACCATAGTATCCAAATAATTAATATTCCCGGAACTATTGTGAATGTAAGTACAATGACTGTGCCGATTAATGAAATGTCCGGTGTCAGTACAGCAGGAAGGTTTGATAAATCCATATTGGTTATTATTTGTTTGTTGAGGGTGTTTTCATGGTGGCATTGTAAAAACAGAGACTTCACCTGGCACGGGTGCACCGGCAACAGGTGAAGTCTCTTGTATCATTGAATTTTATTCCACCTTTTCTCGCCATGGCAGAATTTAAGTAAACTTTACTCTGCTCATCCGGCTTAGCGAAAACGTTGAATTCCATTCCACCTTTTCTCGCCATGGCAGAATTTAAGTAAACTTTACTCTGCTTATCCGGCTTAACGAAAACGTTCTTTTTCAGGCATGACCGCCATTATCCATTTATTCAGCAGACCTTTCGTGAGCCGTTGCCGATGACGACATCGATGACTACAGGCTCATGACCGTATTTTGCTGCGAATTTTTCTTTTGCGGTCTTTATGAAATCGTCATAGATGTCAGCCTTCAGGAGGTTGATGGTGCATCCGCCGAAGCCGCCGCCCATGATGCGGCTGCCGGTCACGCCGCATTCGCGTGCGATGTCGTTAAGGTAGTCAAGTTCCTCGCAGCTCACCTCATATTCTTTGGACAGTCCTTCGTGGGTAAGATACATCAGGCGGCCGACTTCCTCATAGTCGCCTTTTTGCAGTGCATCACACACACCGAGCACGCGGTCTTTCTCGCCGAGTACGAAGGTTGCGCGCTGTTTGTCCTCTGCGGAGACAGTGTCGCTGACGGCTTCAAGATGCTCCCATGAGCAGTCGCGGAGAGTCTTTGCGTCAAGGTCGGTGAATTTCTCATTGACAGCCTTCACCACGTTTTCGCAAGAGTTGCGGCGGTCATTGTAAGGGCTGCCGCAAAGTTCATGCTTCACGCAGGAGTTGAGGAGCACTACTTTATATCCTGCCTCTTCAGGGTTAAACGGGAAATACTCAAACTCGTGGCTGTTGCAGTCGAGGCACATCAGTTTGCCCTCCTTCCCGAAGACGCTGGCAAACTGGTCCATGATGCCACAGTTGCAGCCGATATATTTATGTTCTGTCGCCTGTCCGGCGAGCACCATGTCCCATTTTGATATCTTGTTGTTCCCGAAAAGGTCGTTGATGGCAAAGGCGAAGCAGCTCTCAAGGGCTGCGGAAGAGGACATGCCAGCTCCGAGCGGGATGTCGCCGGCAAAGGCTGTATTGAAGCCTTTCACGTCAACTCCGAGATTCTTCATTTCACGGCAGATGCCGTAGATAAAGCGTGCCCAGGTTGCGTTCGGTCCCTTAGGATCATCAATGTCGAACTCCACGCGGTCTTTGAGGTCGATGGAGTAGGCGAGTACTTTGTTTGTTCCGTTCGGGCGAACTTCAGCCATGATGCAATAGTTCACGGCTCCTGGGAAAACAAATCCCCCGTTATAGTCAGTATGCTCGCCGATAAGATTTATGCGTCCAGGAGAGGCGTAGATGTTTCCTGTCTTGCCGTCGAAATGCTTTATGAAACGGCTTCTGATGTATTCGATGTCCATGATTTGTAGGTTTTACGGTTAGTTTGGTTATGATTACGAAATGGACAAAAGAAGCCATGAAAGAAAGCAGGTTTCTTTTGTCCATTTATTATTATAATGTGCCAAATTTATATATTGTACGCTGAGTGTATTCCTCTCCCGGATTGAGAACTACCGGCGGGAAGTACGGACGGTTTGGCGAGTCGGGAAAGTGCTGTGCCTCAAAGCATATGGCAGAACGGCGCGGAGCCGTGCATCCATGCTGTATGGCGTATCCTGTGGCATAGTTGTCGGTATACATCTGTACTCCAGGCTCCGTTGTCCAGCATTCCATTGTCCTGCCGCTGTGCGGTTCGACGATACGTGCGGCGAACGAAAGTTCTCCGACCTCTTTCTTGTTGAGCACGAAGCAATGGTCATAGCCGTTGCCGTTTCTTATCTGCTCATCGTCGGCATCAATGTCCTGTCCGACAGGTTTCTGTGTGCGGAAGTCAAACGGTGTGCCGTCTACTTTGAGAATCTCTCCTGTCGGAATTGAAGTCTCGTCGGTAGGGAGGTAGAAATCTGCGTTAACCTCACAGAGCAGGTCATCGACGGTCGGTGTCGGGTTGGCGACACCGGCGAGTGAGAAGAAGGCATGGTGAGTGAGATTGACGATAGTTTTCTTGTTTGTCGTAGCCATATAGTCCAGTACCAGTTCGTTGTCGTCAGTCCATGTGTACTCGACTGTTATGCTCATCTCACCCGTGAATCCCTCCTCTCCGTATGGAGAATTCAGTTTGAGTACAAGAGTCTGCTCGTTCATCTGTATGGCGTCCCATACCTGTGCGTGGTAGCCTGTCGGTCCGCCGTGGAGTGCATTGGGGCCGTTGTTTATGGCGAGCTGATAGTTCTTGCCGTTGAGAGTGAACCGTCCTTTGCAGATACGGTTGCCGAATCGTCCTATGAGTGTTGACAGATAAGGCTCGGCAGAGTTGATGACATCCTTGATGTTGTCATGTCCCTGTATGACATCGGCAATCTGGCCGTCCTTGTCAGGAACCATGAGTGAGACGATGGCTCCGCCGTAATTGGTTATGGCACATTCGTATCCCTTGCTGTTGCGCAGGATATACAGTTCCGTCTTCTTGCCGTTGACCTCTGTCTTGAAGTCTTTCGGGTTTAGGTTTGACAGGTTGTTCATAAGTTATAGGTTTAGGTTTCGTTTTTTTTATTTTGCCTTTTTGAGCATTTTCTTCACAAGGAAGTAGCAGGCGGCGATGGCAATGATGACGAGTATGGCAATCTTTATATGCTCGCTGTACTCATTGACCTTGTCCATAAGCTGCTCTTTAGGTACGATAGTCTGGAGATACCAGCCGATGCCGGCGAGTATGCAGTTCCAAGCTCCGGCACCGATGGTCGTAAAGAGGATGAATTTGAAGAAGTTCATTCTTGCCAGTCCGGCAGGAATGGAGATAAGCTGGCGCACAACCGGCACGAGGCGTCCGGTCAGCGTGGCAAAGATGCCGTGTTCGTCAAAATATTTCTCAGCCGTCTGTATTTTCTCTTTGTTGAGCAGACAACGGTGTCCCCATTTGCTGTTTGCAAAGGCATAAATCATGGGTCTGCCGAGGTAGAGCGAGAGAAAATAGTTTATGGCTGCGCCGGTGTCAGCACCTGCTGTGGCGACAAGTATCAGAACGAAGATGTTCTGCTCACCTGTCGCATGGGCGTTATATGCCGCCGGCGGTAGGACTATCTCAGAAGGGAAGGGTATGAATGTGCTCTCAATGGTCATGAGGATGAAGACATTGAGGTAATTCAGCTGATCCAAGAGAAATCCGAATATTTCAGTCATGATATTAATGCTTAAAATCTTAAGTAACTTTTATATTAGTATAAACTAATACTCAACAGTTATTTATAATTGATGTTCAAATATTACTGATTACTTTCTCTTATTCTCTTTCAGTCCCACAGTGGAGTTGAACACAAGATGTTCAGCCGTGGAGTCCGTATCGACATTGAAGTATCCGATGCGGTTGAACTGGAGATATGAGAGTGCCGGAAGTCCCTGTGCAAATTTCTCGATGTAGGCATTCTTGTTTATGCTGAGCGAGTTAGGATTGATAAACGGACGCATGGCATCAATGCCGCGTACGCCGTTCTCTTTCTCATACTGCTTGATGGCATCACGAGGGTTCTCACATGTCCAAAGACACTCGTAGTTGCGTACCTCCGCAGGCATACAGTGGGCACAGCTGACCCAGTGGATTGTGCCCTTTACCTTACGGTCCGCTCCGGGAGTTCCTGCCTTGGAGTCAGGGTCGTATGTACAGTATATTTCCTCTACATTTCCGTTCTCGTCGGCCTTGAAGCCTGTGCAGTTGAGTATGTATGCACCTTTCAGACGGGTCTCCTTGCCCGGATACATACGGAAGAACTTCTTGTCAGGCTCGGCCTTGAAGTCATCGCGCTCTATCCACAGCTCCCGTGAGAAGGTTATGGTGTGGGTGCCGTCCTCCGGCCGTTCAGGATTGTTGACGACCTCCAGTTCCTCGGATTGCCCTTCAGGATAATTCTCGATGATGACCTTGACAGGATCAAGGACACATGACACACGTGTGGCGCGCTCATTGAGGTCCGCGCGTGCGGCAGCCTCCATGAGTTTTATGTCGTTAAGGGCGTCAAACGTAGTATAACCGATGGAGTCAATGAACTTTAGTATTGATTCCGGCGAGTAGCCGCGGCGGCGTATGCCGCAGATTGTCGGCATGCGGGGATCGTCCCATCCGTTTACGATACCTTCTTTTGTGAGAATGAGAAGGTTACGCTTTGACATCAATGTGTAATTGAGGTTCAGTTTGTTGAACTCAAACTGACGCGGACGGTTGTCCTCAATATTCTCTGTCTCGCCTTTCCATTCCTTTATCCATGTAACGAACAGGTCATAAAGATCGCGGTGAGGAACGAATTCGAGTGTACAGATGGAGTGTGTCACGCCTTCGAGATAGTCAGACTGTCCGTGAGTGAAGTCATACATAGGATAGGCGTTCCATTTGTTTCCGGTACGCCAGTGTTCCATGTTAAGTACACGGTACATGAACGGGTCGCGGAAGTGCATGTTCGGAGAGGTCATGTCAATCTTTGCGCGCAGCACCATTTTCCCCGGCTCCATCTTACCGCTGTTCATCTCCTCAAAGAGCCTGAGGCTCTCTTCTGCCGGACGGTCACGGAAAGGAGAGTTCGTGCCCGGAGTTGTCGGAGTGCCTTTCTGTGATGCTATGGTCTCCGCTGACTGTTCGTCAACATAAGCCTTGCCTGTCTTTATGCACCATACGGCGAAGTCCCATAGTTCCTGAAAATAGTCAGAAGCATAGACAAGCTTGCCCCATTTGAAGCCGAGCCATTCGATGTCTTTCTTTATTGCCTCAACGTATTCGGTATCCTCTTTCTGTGGATTGGTGTCGTCCATGCGGAGGTTACATACTCCGCCGAACTTCTCAGCCACACCGAAATCCATGGCGATAGCCTTGGCATGTCCTATATGCAGGTAGCCGTTCGGCTCCGGCGGGAAGCGTGTCTGCAGGCGTCCGCCGTTCTTTCCTTCGGCAAGGTCTTTCTTTACTATCTGTTCGATGAAGTTCAAAGACTCCTTTTTCTCTTCTATATTTTCCATTGTATAATTAATCTTTTAACCATTTGTTTAACCAATCGAAGAATGTTCTCTGCCAAAGTATGCCGTTCTGCGGTTTCAATACCCAGTGGTTCTCGTCAGGGAATACAAGAAGCTGTGCTGGAACACCGCGCATGCGTGCGGCGTTGAACGCCCCGAGTCCCTGGTTCGTGTTGATGCGGTAGTCTTTCTCTCCCTGTATGCAGAGAATAGGCGTATCCCATTTGTCCACGAACTTATGTGGAGAGCTGTCGTAAGTTCTTTTTGCGCGTGCTGTCATGTCACTGTTCCAAGGTGCATCGTCGTACTCCCAGTTTGAGAACCAAGCCTCCTCCGTGTCTGTGTACATTGACTCGAGGTTGAATGCTCCGTCATGTGATATGAAAGCCTTGAAACGCTTGTCGTGGTTTCCGGCAAGCCAGTAGACGGAGAATCCGCCGAAACTTGCTCCTACGCATCCGAGACGGTTCTTATCAACGTAAGGAAGAGTGCATGCATCGTCAATGGCGGTGAGATAGTCCTTCATGCACTGGCCTGTCCAGTCGCCGGAGATTTCCTCAAGCCATTCCTGTCCGAAGCCCGGCAGTCCGCGGCGGTTAGGAGCCACGACGATATATCCGTTTGCCGCCATGATCTGGAAATTCCATCGGTAAGACCAGAACTGGCTGACGGGACTCTGCGGGCCGCCCTCGCAGAAGAGAAGGGTAGGATACTTCTTCTCAGGGTCGAAATTTGGAGGGAGGACAATCCATGACAGCATTTCCTTACCGTCAGTAGTCGTAGACCAGCGGGCTTCCACTTCTCCGAACTCCAGTTGCCGGTAGAAGTCTGAGTTCTCGTGGGTCAGCTGGCAGGCAGCTGTTGTCTTGATGTTCTTTCCCGGCGTGATGATGTACAGTTCGTCACCCTGCGACATACTGTGACGGCTCATGAGAAGCTTAGACTTAATCATCTTTACGGAACCGAAGTCCATCTTGTCGTCCGTGAGCTGTACGACCTTGCCTTCGAGGTCTGTTCTGTAGAGGTTGACACATCCGTGCCATACACCTATATAATATAAGGTGCGTGAGTCATTGTTCCAGCAGAAGTCGTCAACGTTGGAGTCAAAGGATTCCGTGACATATCTTTTCTTGCCTGTGGCAAGTTCAAGGATACAGAGGCGGTTGCGGTCGGATTCATATCCGTCACGTGCCATTGACTGCCATGCAATATATTTGCCGTTAGGAGAGAACGCAGGGTTAGTGTCATATCCCATGTTCTCATCGGCATATTTCCCGGAATTGATCTCCTGTGTCGCCATGGTCTTTGTGGCATCCACTTCCGGCTGTTTGAAGTCTGCTGATTTGCAAAGATTTTTTGTCAGTCCCGTCAGAGTGTCGTAAAGGTATATGTCGGAGTCAGTTGAAATGGCATAGTCGCGTCCAGTCTTCTTGCGGCATGTATATGCGATGCTTTTGGAGTCTGGGCTCCAGTTGAGCTGCTCCACACCTCCAAATGGAGCCATCGGACATTCGTAAGGCTCACCTTCGAGTATGTCCTTTCCTTCTCCGATTGCCGGCAGGCTCTTTTCCGTCCCGGAAGTGATGTCTTTGACATCAGCGACAAAAGGATGTGCGTTGGATGTCACATAATGGTCCCAATGGCGGTAGTTGAGGTCATTGATGACCATGCCTGAAGCCTTTGGTAAATCCTTGTGCTTAGGCTGTATGATGTCGTTGTAAGGGAGGGACTTTATGAGTATTACCTTCTTTCCGTCAGGAGAGAACCTGAAGCCCTCGATGTCTGTCTTGTCACTTGTCAGCTGCCTGCGGTCTGTGCCGTCAGGATTCATGGACCAAAGCTGTGAGCTTCCGCCGGTGTTTGAAAGGAATGCAATCCGTTTTCCTCCGTCAATCCATGCCGGGTCGGTCTCATTGTTGGCAGAGACTGTCAGGAGCTGTGCATTGCCGCCGTCAGCACTGATGAGATATAGTACATGATGGCTCTTGTTCTCCTTTAAGGAATAGTAGCCTACTTGATAGACGACCCACTTTCCGTCAGGAGACGGCGCGGACGCAGAGATTCTTCCCATAGCCCACAAAGCCTCCGGCGTCATGACTTTCGTCCCCAAAGTCGTGGCATCTGTCTTACCGATGATGTCTGCACCTGCTGTTGTTGCTGTCATGGTCAACAATATTGCTGTAATCAGTTCCTTTATCATTTTCCCATGCGTTTGTTACGTAGTTCCTGACGCTTGCGTTCAAGCTCTGCCTGCTGCTCCTGCATCTTCTGCAGACGGCCTGCAAGTCCGCCGAGCTTCTTAGGGTTAGCCTCGTTCTCCTTATATTTTGCCTGAAGTTTGGCAAGGAGTTTTTCGTCATCGGTGGTCTTGCGCAGCACGAACATTATTGTCGCGGAGCAGAACAGTGAAACGAAATAGTAGAAGTTAAGACCGGAGGAGTAGTCGTTGAACATGAAGAAGAACATCAGTGGCATGAGGAACATCATGTACTGCATCATCTTCATTGACTGTTGCTGTTCAGGAGTACCGAGCATCTGGTCCTTCTGCTGCTGCATTGTAAACCATGAATAGACGAGGTTCGCGATACAGAAAAGGATACATGTCAATGAGAGATGGTCGCCGATGAGCCACAGGTTGGTGTTCCACTCAATGATTGGATCGTATGTGGAAAGGTCCTCTATCCAGAGAAAGGACTGTCCGCGGAGCTGTATGGCGTTAGGCACGAAATTGAACATGGCAATCCAGATAGGCATCTGTATGAGCATAGGCAGACATCCTGACATCATGCTTACACCATATTTCTGTTGGAGAAGCATCATTTCCTGCTGCTTTTTCATCTGATCCTCAGGCTTGTTGAGATGCTTTGTCTTCTCGTTCAGGATAGGGCGCAGTACGCGCATCTTGGCCGAAGACATATAGCTCTTCTTAACCATCGGGAATGTGATGCCCTTGAGAATGAGGGTTATAAGGATGATTACGATGCCCATCGGTATGCCGAGTGCCGTGAGCCAGTCGAAGATGTAGAGCGTGAACCAGCGGTTGATGATGCGGAATAGAGGCCATCCGAGATATACAAGACGCTCCAGTTGCAGTGACTTTCCGAAAGTAGACTCTTTCTCCACATCCTGAAGCAGCCTGAAGTCGTTAGGTCCGTAATAGTACTCGAATTCTGAAGCACGTGCTCCGGTAGGGTCGAACGGGGTTTTCAGGCGTGCCGTGTAGTCCTTCAGGTATCCGCTGCCCTTTTCGTAAGGTATGCTGGACATAAGAGCATTTTCCTGATAGTTGTCGCGGGCAATCATCACTGCTGAGAAGAACTGGTTCTTGAATGCCACCCAGTCCGTCGCGTCCTCAACAGGCTCATCGACCTTCTCGCTGCTCTCGTTCAGATAGTCTGTGCCTCCGTCTGTGAAATGGTATGTCAGGGATGCATAGCGGTTCTCGAAGGTAAAGCCTTTCTCCTGCTGCTTGCAACGCTCTGTCCATTCTATGTCCATATACTTTGCTGACGGTGAGAACAGTCCTGCCATTCCTGTCACGCGGAGCTGTGAACGCAGAAGGTAGTCTTTTCCCAGTTGGTATGCGATTACAATCTCCTTGCCCGGAGCTGCCTCGGCTGTGAATGTCACTGTGCTGTCGCTAACCTGTGACGGTGTGAAGAATAGCTCTGCCGTGTTGATGTTCTGTTCCTTTCCCTCGAACATGAACTTCAGCTGCTGGTCTTTACCTTCAAAGAGAGTGACATCCTTGTGACCGTCCTTGTCCTTGAAGTTCTTTATGACCGCTTTCCTGACCACCGCTCCCTGTGTAGAGAACGTCAGTTCAAGCTTGCTGTTCGTGAGCTTTATGTCCTGAGCAGAACCGTGGAGGGCTTTGTAGAACAGAACCGTCGTATCTGTATCCGCGAGTTCTTTCGCTTTACTTGCGGCGGCAGCTGCTTCTTGTTTCAGGCTCTCAGCCTTTTGTTTCTCAACTTTTGCGATAGAGTCCTGTCGTGCAGCCTCGGCAATCTGCTCCGCCGATGGCTGGTTGTACCAGCCGAAGCCGATGAGCAGTGCCGCAATGAGCACAAATCCTGTGATAGTGTTTTTGTCCATTGTTATGTTTTGTTGTTTTTGTTGTTTCAGAAATATCCGTCCCGTCCACGGCAAAAGGACTCGCTGTTGTGGTGAAGGTTCCTTTTACTTCCGTCTGTATGCGGGATTTTTGTTATCTATAAGATAAATTCGTGCAAATTTACGAAAATAGAACAAATTATCCAAAAAACTCAATTCCTAATTCTCCAATATTAATTAAAATTAGTACCTTTGCACCTATAATTTTGGATAAATGTATAAAAAACAATTCATTTTTCTGCTGACGGTGCTTCTCTGTTCGGAAGTGTATGCCCAGAGAAGACTTTTCCCGGTGACATATTATTACGATGTCGCCCACCGTATATTCTCGCTTGACGGCAAGGATTCCCTGACCACGTCCTATGATACTCTGATGATGAAGACATATATACTTCATCCTGAGCTTGTAAAGGAGACGGAAGGCAAGCTCAGGAAGGACGGAAAAATAGTTTTTTCTCCCGTCACCCCAGTGCGCCAGGATGTTGATTTCACGAGTCAGGCGGAGGATGACGACACTTTCAGGCCGTCCGTTAATGCCGGTCCTGAGCCTGCCGTGGATGCCGGCAAAGTGGATTTGTTTGTGGCAAGACCTAATTTCTGGACATTCACAGGCGATTACTCTCTGCAGTTCCTGCAAAATTATGTCTCCGACAACTGGTATAAGGGCGGAGAGTCGAACTATGCCATGATTGGGGCGGTGACGTTGCAGGCAAATTATAACGACAAGGACAAGATTAAGTGGGATAATAAACTGGAGATGAAACTTGGCATGCAGTCATCCAGAGAAGACTCTGTCCATAAGTATAAAAGCAGTGAAGACCTGATACGCCTGACCTCAAAGCTTGGTGTGCAGGCAACGAAGAGGTGGTACTATACACTGCAGCTGATTGCGCAGACGCAGTTCTCACGCGGATTCAAGAACAATGACCTGACTGTTTACTCTGATTTCCTTTCTCCGCTTACCATGAACCTCTCTCTTGGTATGGATTACAAAGTCTCGTGGTGTAAGAACAGACTTACGGGAACGTTCAATATCTCTCCTGTCTCTGCCAACCTGAAATACTATGACCGCCTTGACTGTGCTGTGAGAAACAGCGTCTATGACTTGGTTGATGATGTGAAAGTCGGAAAGCACAGCCAGCTGGACTACGGTTCAACCCTCACTGCGGACCTGACGTGGCAGTTCTCGAAGATTATTAAATGGCAGACACGTCTCTATGGCTTCACGTCATACAAGCGCAGCCAGGTGGAGTGGGAGAATACCGTTACATTACAGGTCTCACGCTTTATTTCCACGAAACTGTTTGTCTATCCGAGATTCGACGACAGTGCAAAACGTGACGATGACTATGGGTATTTCCAGTTGAAGGAGTATCTCTCTCTCGGGTTCAACTATTCTTTCTGAAACTGTTATCCGGCATCCTGTGTCAGTAATATGACGCAAGATGCCGGATATTTATTTTGATGCATGTGCTGAAAAAGAGGAGTGGCAGGTGGACATGATGAGTCTGCCGACAAAATCAGCCGGCATGGCATCTGCAAGTTTGCTTGTATCTTGTCCTTTGGACCATTGGTTTATTATTTCTTGTGCAGACATGCGGTGGCCATCGGTCATGCGATCTGCAATGATTCATGTTTTTCTTTTGGTCTTTCCTGAAAAAGAATGGTGCAGAAAATCAAATTGACTTTGTTTGCAAACCTGCTTGTTCTGATGCAGCGGCACTGCCGTCGGTTTCAGCCTTGCAGTATTCCATTGCGGCAGTTTTTCTCTTCATTGCCTCAAGACTGAACTCGCATCCGCAGTATTGCTGGTTGTAGAACCCGATCTCTTTCAGCAACTGGTTCCTTCTTTCTTGCAGACCGCCTTTCCTCCAGTTGCGGGTGTCGAAGGAAACGGCCGTTTTTTTGTGGGTTGCCGGGGAGGAAACCGCCGCGGCTTCCGCACATTGCTCGTGAGTCCCGTTCTCTTGTTCGTAACGGTATCCGTTGTTTACCTGCTCAGCGGCCCACAGTCCAGCTTCGTTTATTTGCTCAAGACTTTTCCAGCGGCTTGAAGCAAGGGTTGTCGTAAATGTCTCAAATCCTTCTTCCTTAGCGATTTGCGCGGTGCGTAGAAGGCGTAACTTGAAACATTTCAGACACCGTCTGCCACGCTCCGGCTCATCTTCAAGGCCGCAGATGGTATTAAGCCAGTCCTTATGGTATCTTTCCCAACCCTGCCAGTCGGGATGATGGTCGTCATCAATGACCCTGAGTCCGAGTTCTCCGGCATATCGTGTCAGTTCGTTCTTGCGTATGATGTATTCCTTTTCGGGGTAGATATTCGGGTTGCAGTAGTACAGGGTGGGGCGCACGTCGTGATGCAGCATCCATTCGAGAATGGCGGATGAGCATGGGGCGCAGCAACAGTGGAGAAGTGTTTCTGTCATGTTGAAAATGGTGTCTGATAATCAGTGTTTTGTGGAATGGTGTCGTGTGACTTCATGAAAGGTTACCTTTTGCACAGCAAAAGGTTATCTTTTAGGGCGCAAACCGTTACTTTCTGTCTCATGAAAGGTAACCTTTCGTAAAGTTGGCTGATATTAACTTTTGTATATTCTGTCGTCCGGACTGTCTGTCCGGCTGTCCGAAGGCTGCTCGAACACTTTGAAGATGTTGTATGTTATATTATCATCATAGATGTCCTCGTGCTCGTATTTCTTTACCCACCGTACAATACGTATCGTCAGCGGAAGTGCGATTATTTCGTAACCGGTTTTCAGCATTACCTGGTAGCACATGAGCCACGGCAGTTCTTCGGCAGGAACGACTCCCGCCAGTGCCAGCGGGAAGAATATCAGAGAATCAACACTTTCTCCGAAGACTGTGCTGAGAATGGCTCGAAGGGAAAAATTATGTCCTTTGCTCCATATTTTCATTTTCGACATTACGTATGCATTGACAAAGGAACCGCAGATGAATGCCGCGAAAGATGCAGCCGCGATGCGCGGCGCAAGTCCGAAAATGGCGTGAAAACCTTCGTCGCCGGTCCAATAGTCAGCACCCGGAAGCCAGTCGCACAATGCCCCCGCGGCAACGAAAAAGAAGTTCATGAGGAATCCGAGCCATATCAGGATGCGTGCCTTGCCATATCCCCACACCTCGCAGACAACATCATTGATGATGTAGCTTATGGGGAAGATGATGAGGCCTCCCGTCTGGCTGTGGGAGAAAAACTGTATCTGCTTTGTCTCGAAAAGGTTGGATGCGATAAGGCATACGGTAAAGAGCATGCTGAAAAGCATAAAAAGCAGGCTCACCTGAGAATTGTTTTTTTTCATGTTCTTGTTTTTATTTAAATGGGGTTACCAAGCACCCATTCCACAAAATTGATTGCAAAGTTACGTCTTTTATTCCGAAATGCATAAATTATTTCGTAAAAAGTATTAACAAAATTGACAAATGTCATTTTTTATTCGTACATTTGCAATGTAATTTTGCCTTAATCGGTTTAGTCTTCTAAAGTGTAATTTGAAAACGTGTGTTTTAATAAACACATTTGCTATTGCGTCAATATCCAACACAAATATATGAAACATATAAGAAACTTCTGTATTATAGCCCATATAGATCACGGTAAGAGCACACTGGCAGACCGTCTGCTTGAGTATACAAAGACCATAGAGGTTACACAGGGACAGATGTTGGACGATATGGATCTTGAACAGGAACGCGGCATAACAATCAAGAGTCATGCCATCCAAATGGAGTATGGATATGAAAATGAACATCCTGACTTTGAGAAGGGGAATTATATATTGAATCTCATCGATACTCCCGGACATGTCGATTTCTCATACGAAGTGAGCCGTTCCATAGCTGCCTGTGAAGGCGCATTGCTCGTTGTCGATGCGACACAGGGTGTCCAGGCGCAGACAATATCCAATCTTTATATGGCGATAGAGCAGGATTTGGAGATAATCCCTGTCATAAACAAGATTGATATGCCTTCGGCCATGCCGGATGAGGTGGAGGATGAAATTATTGAACTGATAGGATGTAAGAGGGAGGATATTCTCCGTGCATCAGGAAAGACGGGTGAGGGCGTTAAAGGCGTACTCGATGCAGTCGTAGAGCGTGTCCCTGCACCTGAAGGTGATAAGGATGCACCGTTGCAGGCATTGATATTTGACTCTGTGTTCAACTCTTTCCGCGGAATTATCGCTTATTTCAAGATTGAGAGCGGGTCGCTGAAGAAGGGTGACAAGGTGAAGTTCTTCAATACAGGAATGGAATACGTGGCTGACGAAGTCGGCGTGCTGAAAATGGACATGGTTCCGAAAAAACAGCTCTCGACAGGTGAGGTCGGATATATTATAAGCGGTATAAAGAATGCAAAGGAGGTACAGGTCGGTGACACTATCACGCATATTGACAATCCTTGCGGCAAAGCCATCGCAGGTTTCCAGGAGGTGAAGTCCATGGTCTTTGCCGGTGTATATCCGATTGACCCTTCCGATTATGAGAATCTTCGTGCTTCGCTGGAGAAACTGCAGCTTAACGATGCTTCTCTGACATTTATGCCGGAATCCTCCGTGGCTCTCGGATTCGGATTCCGTTGCGGATTCCTCGGTCTTCTGCACATGGAGATTGTACAGGAACGCCTTGACCGTGAGTTTAACATGGACGTTATCACGACCGTCCCGAACGTGTCGTACATGGTTTACGATAAGCATGGGGAACAGAAGGAAGTGCATAATCCTTCAGGACTTCCTGACATGATGTCCATTGACCATATAGAAGAGCCTTATATATATGCTACAATCATTACGGATACGGCTTATATCGGTCCTATCATGACTCTTTGCCTTGATAAGCGTGGTGAGTTGATAAAGCAGGAATATATTTCCGGTAACCGTGTGGAGATTCATTTCCATCTCCCGTTAGGTGAGATTGTCATAGATTTCTACGACAAACTGAAGTCAATCTCCAAGGGATATGCTTCGTTTGATTATCATATTGACGGATTCAGACCGTCAAAGTTGGCAAAGCTGGATATACTGCTGAACGGCGAGAGTGTGGATGCTCTTTCTGCCTTGACGCATGTGGACAACGCTGTGGCATTGGGAAGACGTATGTGCGAGAAACTGAAAGAACTCATTCCGCGTCAGCAGTTTGACATTGCAATCCAGGCGGCCATAGGTGCGAAGATTGTGGCTCGCGAGACAATCAAGTGCGTAAGAAAGGATGTGACCGCAAAATGTTATGGCGGTGATGTCTCCAGAAAGCGTAAACTTCTTGAAAAACAGAAGAAAGGAAAGAAACGCATGAAGCAGATAGGTAATGTTGAGGTGCCGCAGAAGGCATTCCTCGCAGTCCTGAAGCTTGACTGATGGATATGTGGTGCTGTGATGATGACTATGAGATAATTAATGAAGCGATTATAACTAAACTAAAATTACTATACTATTTGAAAGGCAACAGGAATCACTTGACGACTAATAACAAAATTAACAACTAACGGGATTAACCACTATGAAGCAACAAATCATTGCTACCAGAGATGTAGCACGCGAGCTGGCGCGAAAGTACAGTACGATGACCCACGATGAGCTGGACGAACTGGAGAATATTCTTGTTCCGATGAATTTTCCAAAGGGAAAGAAGATTCTTTCTTCCGGTGAGGTATGTAAGTATATATATTACATACATCAGGGACTTGTACGTCAGTTTTATATGAAGAACGGTAAGGAGGTGACGGAATGCTTCGGCGTTGACGGCACAATATGTATGAGTATACAGAGCTTGTTTGAGGAAATTCCTACTCAGCAGGAACTTACGGCTCTGGAAAACACATATATATTCGCACTGCCAAAGAAGCGTCTCGAACAGGTGGCTCTTCATAATAATAACATACAGATTCTGTATAGAAAAATTCTTGAAGAGTCTCTGATTAATTCGCAGATACATGCAGACCTTGTAAGGTTTGAGACTGCTCACGGCAGATATGTGCGTTTCTGTAAATTGATGCCGCAGGTCGCTCTGCGTGCTCCGCTGGTATTTATAGCATCATATTTGCAGATGACACCAGAAACATTGTCGCGTGTCCGCGCACAGCCGATGTAGTCTGCCTGTAACGGATAGAGTCGGTAAAAAAATAATATTGCTTCATAAAAGTAGAGTGGAGATGTTCGGTGATGAACGCCTCCACTCTACTTTTGATAACGGGTATTTCATACTTACGTTAATCATATAGCTGACTATGTTGCTGGCTGCATGTATATTCTTATTTTCAATGGTGCTTGGTTATGAGTATTCTATGATAGTGCGGAGGGATAATATCATGAGGGAAGATTGTGGAGGGAAGATTCCGTATTTATGCTTGTATAAGTCTTTGATGTCAGTGATCGCGTGATAGAATTATATAAAAGAATATTGGTGTCCAGGAAAAAAACAATGACGAGCATCAAAGTCCTTGCGTATTATACTCTTTTGATATTTTTCTTAAAAGAGGCTGGTCTTATGAACCGCGTCAGCGGTGAGAAGAAGTTAGCCGTGGGTCCCCCCCCCGGATTATGATGCAAGTGCTGGACAATGACCGGTTTATCGGTCGAATAAAGTAAAAATGGTATGCGTATTCGACCGATAAATCGGTTGAGCACAGAGCGTTAACGGATTCCGTGGGTACGGACCCATGGCTACCATATTAAACCGCTGATGCGGTTTTACGCACAGAGTATCAGGACATCTGTATGTACATAATAAGAGATGCGTTGTATTTTGCAGGACACTAATAATAAAAAATGCAGTTGTTCTTTTAGACGTTTATCGAATTTAATCGGCGGAGCAATTTTGGTATTATAAATGTATTTTTGTCATTGAACCACATTTGTACAAAGGCAAAATTTGTTTCTGCTATACCGTGACGATAAAGAAACGATGAAGTTTGCATACCAAAACTTGCCTGAAGTATTAAGAGTAGGGACTTCTTATGTAAAAAAATGCGCATTGAATAGGTGAGGAGAGTGTTGTATGGTAGAAGAAGTGCAAGTGTTAGTGAAGAAATTATGTCATTGTAATATGTGATTTCAATAGTTGCGTATCACTTTATATGTAAGGTACAGTATTTTTATGTTCTGATTCTGCATACTATACGTCCTGAGATTCTATATTAAGCATGAATTTTATCATGCTTCGGAGTGCCGGAATTATATGGGGGATAAGGTATAAGAGAAATGGTGACAGTTTAGAACTGCCACCATTTCTTCTTGGATTTTTCACTGAAGTCTGACTGCAGAGACCTGCTCTGGGCCGTTTCAAAGATAATGTCATCGTATGTCTTCTTTTCATTTATCATACGGTATATTGTTCCCCAGTCGGGAATTCCCCCGATATTGCGGTCGTCAATGAACATGTCGACTTTAAGTTTTCTTGAATAGTTGTCATTGTTCTCACGTTCTTCTTCCGGGTAGTCTCTGTTTATCGCCCAAAATTCAAGTCCTCTTTCCCTGCACCATTGGACAGCCTCTTCAAGGAGTTTTCCCTCACGCACAGTCCATAGTATCAGCCGGTGCTTGTCTGCAGTGAGCATTTTCAATGTCTCTATGGCGAAAGGCCTCTCCTCGCCGATGTTCGGATAGTTATGGGTTACGATAGTTCCGTCAAAATCGATGGCTATTGTCATTGGTTATGTATTTAAGAAATGAGTTATATAAGTAATGTTGCGGTATATGGTTAGAATAAAGGTGTCCCTTTACATTTTACATTGTATAGGGACACCGTATCGCAGAATTTTCTGAAAATTATTTCTTTACGGAATTATCATCCGGAGAGCCATAATGGCTGTTTGCGTAATTACCGTAGCTGCCATAATTTCCATATCGGCCGTATGAACCGTACTTTCCGTAGTTGCCATACTTTCCATATCCATATGTGTAGCTATGAGTCTTCTTGCTGAAGTCAATACCGTTGATTGCTATTGAAACATTGGTAAGTTTCTCCTCCGCTGCAAGTTGGTTGATATAGCTGAATGCAGCTTTCGGAGTATAGTCAGCCCTGCATATGCAGAGGGTTGCGTCTGCAAGGCGGGCTATGCTGAGAGTATCGGTGACAATGCCCACAGGCGGAGTGTCAATGATGATATAGTCATATATGTTTTTAAGATGGTCAAAGACTTCGTCAAGAGTTTCTCTTGTTACAAGCTCTGCCGGGTTTGGCGGGATAGGTCCTGCAAAGAGTACGTCAAGATTCCTGTTCGCTCCGGAGTTGACAATGTTGTCTCTTACATCTTGCTCACAGACGTTGTCTTTTGTCAGCAATGGTGTGATACCATGTATCTTGTCATTTACTCCGAAGAGTTCTGCAAGACGTGGCTTACGGATATCAAGGCCGACAATTATTACTTTCTTGCCAAGTAATGCAAGGCTTATTCCGAGGTTGGAGGCTATGAATGTCTTGCCTTCGCTGGCTGTGCTTGATGTAACCATAATGACTTTTTCTTTCTCCTTCATGGTGAAGAGAACATTGGTTCGCAAGCTTCTGAAGACTTCGGTAATCATATTGTTGGTGTTTTCGTGCACGACGATTCCTGACTTTGATTTCACAGTCTCGCTTGCTACAGGAATATCTCCGGAGATTGGGAGCTTGGTCAGTTTCTCCACATCGTCACGTACCTCAATCTTATAGCGCATAAGCTGGATGAGGATGAAAATTCCAAAAGGAATGGCAATTCCGAGGACAATGGCCATGAGGATTATGGTCTTCTCCTTTGGTGCTATTTTTCCGATGAGGTTTGGCTCGTCAATGATCTTTCCTTTATTGGCAGTTGCTGCAAGGGAAATGGAGTTCTCTTCACGCTTTTGAAGGAGCATCAGGTACAGACCGGAACTGACTTCCTGTTGTCTTCCTATTCTGTTCAGAATGCGTTCTTGGCTTGGAGACTCCTGTATTTGTGTATTATACTTGGCGAATTGTGTCTTGATTGCGTTACGCTGTATCTGTAAGTTCTTCTGTGCCTGGATTATGGCGTTGTTGATACTTGTTGTGAGAACGTCAAGCTGGCCTGTAAGAGGTATTACGGTCGGGCTGTTCTCGCTTGCTGTACGCATAAGACGGCTACGGTCAAGTGCTATTTGGTTGTATTGGCTGATGAGTGCCGATGCTGTGGGGTCTGTAAGTCCTACGTTGGAAGGCAGTGTCTGGTACTTGTTCTGTGGTATGGACATATAGTCCTTGATGCTGCTTAGCAGGGAAAGTTGCGTGTTGATCTCTGCCAGCTGCTGGTCGTAAGTGTTTGTCTGCGTCATGGCATTGACAGCATTGGCATTGACTTCAAAGACTTGGCTTCTGCGTTTGTATGATTCCAGTTCATTTTCTGTCTCTCCAAGTTCCTGACTGATTTTCTCCAATCGGCTGTTTATGAACTCTTCTGTACGGATGGCAATGGTGTTCTTGTCTGCATTGGCCTCTTCATTGTAGCTTTTTACCAATTGGGTCAGATAATCCAAAGCTCTCTCCTGATTTTCATCATTGATGGTAATTAAAGCTATGGAAGATGTCTTATTGGTTGGCTCTACGGTGATTTTATTTACGTAAATGTCTGCAATATCCTTTGGAGGGGTGATTGTCACATAGAGAGTCTTGCTTTCTTCCATGTTCCAGATGTTTTTCGGATTTGCTGTTATCTGTATGTTTCCGACAGACGTTGGGATCTTGGCAGGAACAGTTGAAATGCTTTTCTTTATTACATGTTCCTTTGCTTCTCCTTCTTTTGCATCAATGGTTGTATATTTGCCTTTTATGTTGTACTTGCCGTTCTTATAGTTTATTTCCATCTTAATAGGGAATTTCAGTACCTCAAGAGATGATTCGTCAAGGTCAACATTTAGTGGCTGGTTACCATATATGAGTTTGTTCTTTACACTTCCTTCTATTTTATAGGTAGTATAAAGTTTTAGTTCTTTGACGGCATTTTGTGCAATAGAATGAGATGCAATGATTTCTATCTCATTGTCAATTCCGTTTGAATTTGAAATAAATCCAAGATTCTCAGCTTCGAGGAGAGCACCTTTTGCAGATGACTTGCTGTCGTTGTCCTGTATGAAAATTTTTGTATTGGCTTGGTATGTTGGTGTCTTGTATCTGATGTATATGATACTTATAGCCAAACATATAATGACAGAAAATATGAACCATTTCCAGTTAAGAATGAAAATGGACATTATGTTCTGCAAATTGAATGTAGAGTTCTCCTCAGCTTCTGTTGTGATATTATTTGCAGGATTTTGTATTGTATATTCTTCCATAGGAGAATTGAGTTTATAGTTGTGTGGAAAGTCTATTTAAGCAGGTTCATAAGGTATTTGCCATAATCGTTTTTTGCCATGGGGGCAGCTGCCTTTCGGAGTGTTTCTGATGTAATCCAACCATTGCGGAAAGCTATTTCCTCCAGACATGCGATTTTCAGACCTTGGCGTTTCTCTATTACCTCTATGAAGGTTGATGCCTCTGCCAGAGAGTCGTGCGTGCCGGTATCCAGCCACGCGAATCCTCGTGGTAGTGTCTGGACTTTAAGTGCCTTTTGTTCAAGGTATGTCTGGTTTACTGTTGTTATTTCAAGTTCTCCTCGTGCGGAAGGCCGGATGTTCTTTGCTATCTCCACAACAGAGTTCGGATAGAAATATAGACCGACAACAGCATAGTTTGACTTTGGATTCTCCGGTTTCTCTTCTATGGACATGCAGTTGCCGTTTTCGTCAAACTCTGCCACCCCATAGCGTTCCGGATCATTAACCCAATAGCCGAAAACTGTTGCGTTTCCGTCTTTCTCTGCATTGTCTACGCTCTGCTTAAGCACATCCGTGAATCCTGTTCCATGGAATATGTTGTCACCAAGTACGAGACAGACACTGTCATTACCAATGAATTCTTCTCCGATAATGAATGCTTGTGCAAGACCGTCAGGCGAAGGCTGCTCAGCGTATGTAAACCTTACACCAATATCGTGGCCGTCGCCAAGAAGACGCTTGAATCCTGGAAGGTCATGTGGCGTTGAAATGATGAGAATCTCGCGGATACCGGCGTTCATCAGTACCGAGATAGGGTAGTATATCATCGGTTTGTCAAAAATGGGTATCAACTGTTTGCTGATACCTTTTGTAATAGGATAAAGACGTGTGCCGGAGCCTCCGGCCAATACAATACCTTTCATTATGTATTTTTATTTTTGAAATTCTTACTTGAATCAATAGGCGTGTTTGTCAGGATGTATAACTGACCATGCTGTGCGGAATATGATTTCCATGTCAAGATTAAAAGACCAGTTCTCGTTGTACCAGATGTCTCGCTTAACACGTTCCTCCATCTGCCATAACTCTTTTGTCTCACCACGGTAACCTGTGACTTGTGCCCATCCTGTTATTCCCGGTTTGGAGAAATGGCGTACCATATATTGTGATATAACAGCCGAGTACATCTCTGTATGCAGGAGCATGTGCGGACGAGGACCTACAATGCTCATATCTCCTTTGAGTACATTAATGAATTGAGGAAGCTCGTCAATATTTGTCTTGCGCATGAAATTGCCGAAAGCAAATTTTCGCGGGTCATTCTTTGATGCCTGAACACGGTCTGCATCATCGTTGACATGCATGGAGCGGAATTTATATAATAGGAATGTCTTTCCGTCCATGCCTGTACGCTCCTGTTTGAAGAACAATGGTCCGGGACTCTGTATCTTTATGAATATCCAGACAACAGGTATGATAGGTAATAGGCATATGCATGCTATGGATGAAAATGCAATGTCAAACACTCGTTTTATAATACGGTTGTCTATGCGGTTAATATTGTTCGTATGATTAGTGAACAGTGTGTAGTCGCCGAACGGTATCGGTGTGAGGTTCAGGCTCAGGTTGGAATAAATTCGTGGCACGAGGTAGAACTGTATGATATGCTTGTCGCAATAATGTATAATGTCATTGATGTCATCTCTGTCGTTTGTTGTTGACAGTGAGCACATTATCATGTCTGCCTCGATCGGGGCGGAACCGCTTCTCATTGCCTGTACAAGCTCACTGCGTGTCCCAAGTTTGTTGAAGCGTTCCGGTGCAGACTGAATCTCGTTATTGCTGTAATACCCCTTTACGTTATATCCGATGGTTGATAATTCTTTCATCTGTAAATAGATGTCAAGATTGGCAGGGTCACTGCCGATGAAGACAACGGAACGCAGATTGTGTCCTGAATGTCTTATTTTATTGAGCAGCATACGCTCAATGAATCTGGAGAAAATTGTTGCTGCAAAATAGATTATTGCATAGGCGATGGAGAATCCTATGATATGGTCATGGGCATCAAGGGCAATATACAATATGATTATGAGTGCGAGCATCTGCACTAATGTCAGGCGGAATACACGAAGGATAACGCTTGTGATATTAATTCTTCTCGCATGAATAATAGTCTTGTAAAATGATAAACTTATAATGGCTGCCATCGTAGCATAAAGGGCTCCGTCTACGCTGTTCTCAATGATTCCCTGAGGAACCGAGATACTGTCGATATTAAGAAGGCACCAATAAGTGATGTTTGCCAAAATAATGTCCATCAGCGTAATGGAAATCAAGACCATTATGCTGCTGTTCGAATGAACTCTGTCAAAATTAGCCATGTTTCGTTTGTAGATAGTGTTATTTTTATTGTCAATAATATAATTCTGTGCAAATTTACATAAAAAAGGAGACATGGGCAAACTTTTTGGCTGTCATTTTGACGAAATGCATTCTTTTTCTTGTATAATCCATAAAAAATGACTAATTTTGCTCTCGAAATATTTAACTTAAAAGAAACGAGAATGGGATTTTTAGATAAAATTTTCGGAAAGAAACAAGATGTCAAAGAGCCGGGAATGGAGGATTTTATGACTCTTATAAGGGTCTATTTCCAAGCTTCTATAGCTGCCAATGCCGGAATAACCAATTTGGCTATGCTTCCTGATTTGAGAGTGTTCAAGTCAACATTGAAAGTTGCAACAGTAAACAACAAACTGGGTGTCGGTGAGCGTACACGTTGCCGTAAAATGCTTTCGGATATGTATGGGGTGGAAGACACATTCTATAAAGAAATAGATCAGAGTGTGAAGAAGAACTGCCGTAAGATGCAAGATGTACAAGTCTATCTTGTGCAGTTCCAGACACTGACACAGGAATTGATGATGCTTATGAGCAACATAATGAAGTTTAAGCTGCGCCTGCCGTCTTTCTTTAAGGGAACCTTGCGTTCTATGACAGAAAAAACTGTTAATGAGATTTTTACCAAGAATGATTATGATGATCCGGCAACAATGAAAACAGCTATGGATTTACGTAATCTTGCGAAACGCCTTGGATTATCTGAACAGTGGATTGCGGACTTCGCCTTCCAGTTGATAATGCTTGCAAAGAAAGAACCCGTAACGAAGGAAAAATAAAAATAGTTAAACTTTTGCATGTTAGTCAATTAATATCATATTAAATAACTAATTTTGCAAAAATAAATATTTATCTGTATGGCATATTCTGAGCAAGAAATACAAGACTTTTCCTTACTCATAAGGCAGTTGCTACTCAAATATAACGAGACGCGACGGGAACTTTGTAATGTGAAAAAACAACTTGCTGCTCAGGAAAAGTATGTAAAGGATATGGAACTGCTCGCCAATGCATCCATGCATGACTATGATATGCTGAAAGCTGCCCGTATTATAGAAATTGGTGATGGCGACTTGGAAACGGCACGCAAGCATGTCAACAAACTTATTCGTGATGTCGACAGGTGCATAACTCTGCTTACCGAGCAACAGGATGGTCTCTGATAAATATTGATAAAGCTATGGTTGAAGAGAATAAACTTAATATAAGATTGCATATATACGATACAGACATGGCGGTTAAGATAGACCGTCAGGATGAAGAGATGTATCGCCACCTTGCTTCACTTATAACGGAAGTTATCGGAAGTTATACCAGCTATTACAAGGGATTGAAGAGTGAAAAAGAAATACTCTATATGGCTCTTGTTGATATAGCACTGCGTTATGAGCGTGAAGCAAAGCGCAATGATGTTACGCCAATCTCGGATGCCATCAAGAAACTCTCTGCGGAGATAACTGAAGTTCTGAAAGAGGGGTAACGTCGATTAATTTTCTTATATACAAATATATTAATATGCTAATTCCAATTATTATAACAGCTGTTGCCGCATTGATTGTGGGAATAGGCGTTGGATACATCATTTTCCGATATGTATTGAAAGGCAAGTACGGTGAGATGATTGCCACTGCCGAGAAAGAGGCGGAAGTTATGAAGGAGAAAAAACTCCTTGAAGTAAAGGCGAAGTTCCTAAACAAGAAAAATGAACTTGAAAAGGAATCACAGCACCGTAATCAGAAACTCCAGCAGAGCGAGCAGCGTGTTCGCCAGCGTGAGCAGGAACTGAACAAGCATCAGAGTGAACTGAACCGTAAAAGTCAGGAACTTGACAATGAATCCAAGAAACTGGATAGTGAGCGCAACCTGATTGCTGCCAAGACGGAAGAGCTCCAGGAAATGGAGAAGCAGGAATTATACAAGCTTGAACAGATTTCAGGACTTTCGGCTGATGAAGCAAAAGCCCGCCTTGTAGAAACTCTGAAAGATAAGGCACGTCTTGATGCACAGGCATATATCAATGATATTGTAGAGGAGGCAAAACTGAATGCTAACCAGCAGGCTCGCAAGATAGTCATTCAGACAATTCAGCGTACAGCTACAGAGACAGCCATAGAGAACAGCGTTTCTGTATTCCATATTGACAATGATGAGGTTAAAGGCCGTATTATCGGACGCGAAGGTCGAAATATCCGTGCCCTTGAGGCTGCCTGTGGCGTGGAAATAGTTGTTGATGACACACCGGAAGCTATTGTGATTTCAGCTTTTGACCCTATACGCCGTGAAGTCTGTCGCCTTGCATTACATCAGCTTGTTGCTGACGGCCGTATTCATCCGGCACGTATTGAGGAGGTTGTGGCAAAGGTTAAGAAGCAGTTGGACAATGAGATTATTGAGACAGGTAAGCGTACCACCATTGACCTTGGCATTCATGGCTTGCATCCTGAGTTGGTGCGTATAGTAGGCAAGATGAAATACCGTTCATCTTACGGTCAGAATCTTTTGCAGCATGCCCGTGAGACTGCGAATCTTTGTGCTGTTATGGCGAGCGAACTGGGGCTCAACCCTAAGAAAGCTAAGCGTGCCGGCCTGCTTCACGATATTGGCAAGGTGCCAGATGAAGAGAACGAGATGCCACATGCACTTTATGGCGCAAAGGTTGCCGAGAAATACAAGGAGAAACCGGATATCTGCAATGCTATTGGTGCACACCATGATGAAATGGAAATGCAGACTCTTCTCGCTCCGATTGTACAGGTTTGTGATGCAATCTCTGGTGCTCGCCCGGGTGCCCGTCGTGAGATTGTGGAGGCTTACATAAAGCGTCTTAATGATCTTGAAGCTATAGCAATGTCTTATCCTGGTGTGACAAAGACATACGCTATTCAGGCGGGTCGTGAACTCCGTGTAATTGTCGGTGCAGACAAGATGACCGATGCTGAAACAGAGGCTTTGTCCGGTGAGATTGCTAACAAGATTCAGACAGAGATGACTTATCCAGGGCAGGTGAAGATTACTGTTATCCGTGAGACTCGTTCTGTAGCTTACGCAAAGTAAGCTATTATATTGTACCAGAGTATTTTTATACTTTATAAATGAAATGCAGGAGCTGGTTCTTTACAGAATGCTCCTGCATTTTTTGATTTCAGCTGTTGGAAATAGACTTTTCATATAGTATAACTGTAAATATGGAAAAGTCATGAGTGTGTGTCTTTGCAATTATTCTTATGACAATGGCATTCACTGCGAGCATATCAACCTGCCTTTATTGCTGATATGTAGCATAAAACTCTTTTTTTGCCTTGCCGTCTGTTACGATATACCAGCATATATGCATATTGAAGTTAAAGCTGCGTTTTTTTTGCTAAACAACAATAATAGTATTGCATTCAGCTTCTTGATTGTTTACTTTATTCTTGTTTGTTATTATTAACACAATCCATGTGGCAATACAAAATGGTGCTGTCAATTCAGGTATGCCAGCAGGTGAAAGTAGATGCGAAAGGGTTATTTGAATGAAGACAGTTATAATGATTCCGATAATCGTAAGTACTGTGTTTTTGTGGAAAATAGTTCCCAAGGCAATGGCTGTCAGAGCCGGATTAAATCCGTAAAGTCCGTTTATTATTGCCGTGTGGTCTTGGTTTAAGGCAACAGCCAGCATTATACCTGTGGTTGCCCCAAATATGCACCATACAGCTGCACGCCAATTGGCAATTAGCAATCCAACAAGGAAGAACGCTCCACAGACGTATGAGTTGATAAGGAATATCTGGGATACTCCGTTCATTAAGGCTTTGGCAAAAGTAAGAACGGTTATGCAGTGTATATGTTCTGGCAATGTTGCAGTTGCCTGTGGAAGGTCAAGACAGAAAGAGAGCCAAGTCAACAAAATGAAAGGAAATGTGAGAGCATTGACTCCTATGTTTTTTAAAGACTTGTTCATTAACTCTCTGAGCCACGGAGATATTGCAGAAAGGATTGTGAGTGAAATCCACATAAATATAGTACTGTCAAAGATAGTCGGCAAGGCACATCCGATGAGTATTCCGTTGTATCCGCAAAGACCTTGGCCAGCATCCTCTTTTGTTTTATAGAGCAAGTATGCTGTGAGGGTTGATGCAATAAGACCCGTCATTGCTCCGACTGCTACAACAGCAGTCCCACTCATCCATGAGCCAATTATGATCCCGGCAAGAAATAATGCTCCGGTGTTTACATTGCCCATGAACATCACCTGACCTGCTCCACGCAATAGTGAACAGCAGAAACTACTTGTATTTTTCATTGTTATATATGTTTATTTACATTGGTTTGTAATAGGAAAGCTTGTTGAAAAGTTATTAAGTGGAACTGTAGAACAAAAGTGGAAATAAAATAAGAGACTGTCCAACATAAAAAATTGTCGAATAGTCTCTTATAATTTATATCTGTTGTTTTGTCAGTATAATGTTACTGATGCTGGTCACGGAGGAGATCGTTGACTGTCTTCACAGGATTGAATGTACCGAGTGGAACTTCAACGAAGATTGTGTTCCAGTCAGACATTGCGCCATTCCACAAACCTGGGAGTTCAAGAGCCTGAAGTTCCTTGCCGTTCTTGGATTTTGAAGAAATGAATCCTGTTGTACGGTCTACATAGTCAGGAAGGTTAAAGGCATTGCCTTTATAGTCTTTTACAGCACATACAAGGTCAACAGGGTTAAAGTGTGTTCCCTCGGAGAAGTATTTCATGTACAGCTCATTATTCTTGTCAATTTGGCTTGATTCAAGAATCTGGAGCGAATAAGTGCCATCCTGATTATAAGCTAGGAACGGCCCTCCGCCTGGTTCTCCGACATTCTTCACCATACCTGCGACGCGCATCGGACGGTTCAGCTTCTTACGGAGATAGATAACAAGTTCTGCATCTTCAAGTTCCTTGATGTCCAGTTTGCGGCAACATAGGCTGTTCTGTACGAACTTCACAATCTCGATAAGTTTGTCGTGGTCATACTTGCCGGAATCAAGAAGTTCAAGGTAGTCGAATACCTGTTTCTGCAATGTTACAAGCACCCCGGCAATGACCTGCTTCCATTCTACAGTCTCAGGTTTCAGACGGTCAGGTACGACATTGTCTATATTCTTTACAAAGATGACGTCTGCGGATATGTCGTTAAGATTCTCTATAAGTGCACCGTGTCCGCCGGGGCGGAATAACAATGTTCCATCCTCATTACGGAAAGGGGTGCCGTCTGGATTGGCGGCAACGGTGTCAGTTGAAGGCTTCTGCTCTGAGAAAGATATGTCATATTTGACACCATATTTCTTCGCATATCCGTCAGCTTTGTCTGCAACTTTCTGCTTGAAGAAATCAAGATGCTCGCTGGAAACGGTGAAATGTACGTTTGCTTCGCCGTTAGATGCAGCGTACAGAGCACCTTCCACCAGATGTTCCTCCATAGGAGTACGTGCCCCTTCGTCATATTTGTGGAAAAGCAACATTCCTTTTGGTAACTGACCATAGTTGAGACCGTCCTTGGCAAGCATGCCATTGGCAACCGATTTATAGTCACCCTCTGCAATAAGTTCTTTTATTCCTTTACCTTTCTGATTCTTAAGAAGTGCATCAAGAGTTTCATAGAATGCGAAATTCTCGATATTGTCGAAATACTTCTTTTCGAAATCAGTTGTAGGCACATCATAGTCTGCATTGACAAAGGCAAACATATCCTTGAACATGCGTGAGGCGGCACCGGATGCCGGTACGAACTTAACAATCTTTTTGCCTTCGGCCTTATAGTCATTCCATGTCTTGACATACGTTTTCACTTCGTCTGCGGACGGAGCCACAATGCCTTTGCCGATTACTGCGGAGCCCTCAAGTCTGAGGAATGGGAATCCTGTCTTGAATTCGTTGAGCTGCTGGTCAAGTTTCTCTGGTGTGATACCTTTGGCAGCAAGCTGCTGCAAATCTTTTTCTGATAACATAGTTTATAGATTTATAGTTTCAATAGATATTACAGTATTTGCGGAAATGCTTTTTTTTAGAGCCATGTTAAAAGGCTGTCATTATGTCTTTGCAAGCATTTCATGGTTAGTTTTATCATTGCTACAAAATTAGTGAATTTATTTTAAATCAAAAAAGAAATAATGAAAAAATATACGGGTGATAACAAATTTTATTATTTTTGCAACACAAATACAATCCTCGGAAGATATACCGGTTTCTTTCCATGGGATAATGACAGTATTGACAATAATTCGTACTGTTGGCAAATACCGGTGGCATTTTTTAGGACAATATAAATAGGTAAATGTTATGGAGGAGAAACTTTTGTTTACAGATGCGGAACGTCAGGAAATTACCGTTCTTCTTGATCAACTGAAAGAGAAGACCGGCAATTTCCTGCACCCTGATGATGGACATAATATAAGTCAGCAGATCATGCAGTCATTGGAAAATGGAGAAATGGAACGTGACATCTTTCATCTCAATCCCATACTGCATTCATTGCAGACAGCTGTAATAGCCATTGATGAGATTGGTCTTAAACGTGATGGTGTCATAGCCATAATGCTTTATAGAAGTGTCATCAACGGTCATATTACGCAAGAGGATATTCTTAATAAATATGGTTCCGGTGTGGCAGACATCATCAGCGGCATCATACGCATACAATCTCTTTATGAGAAGACCCCGACGATTGAATCGGAGAATTTCCGCAATCTTCTGCTCTCTTTTGCAGAAGATATTCGTGTAATCCTTGTCATGATTGCCGATAGGGTGAACCTTATGCGCAATCTCAAGTGTTGTCCGGACGAGAAGGCCCGGCAGAAAGCGGCTGAGGAGGCTAACTATCTATATGCTCCTTTGGCGCACAAACTTGGCCTGTACAAGCTGAAGTCAGAACTTGAGGATTTGTCTTTGAAATACCTTGAGAGTGATGCTTATTATCATATCAAGGAAAAACTTAATGAGACGAAGAAACAGCGTGATGCATATATTCAGCAGTTTATTGTCCCTATACAGAAGAAACTGGAGGAGCAGGGACTGAAATTCCATATTAAAGGCAGGACAAAGTCCATCCATTCCATCTGGCAGAAGATGAAGAAGCAGAAATGTCCGTTTGAAGGTGTCTACGACCTTTTTGCCATCAGGATAATCCTTGATTCCAAGCAGGAAAGGGAAAATATGGAATGCTGGCAAGTCTATAGCATAATAACGGATATGTATCAGCCTAATCCGAAGCGTCTTAGAGACTGGCTTTCAGTACCGAAATCCAACGGTTACGAATCTCTGCACATAACAGTCCTTGGTCCAGAAAACAAGTGGGTGGAGGTGCAGATACGTACAGAGCGCATGGATGACATAGCAGAGCACGGACTTGCAGCACATTGGCGTTATAAGGGTGTTAAAGAAGGGGGAGGCATGGACGAATGGCTTGCCTCCATCCGTGCCGCCATGGAGGCAGGCAATGACCTGGAAGTTATGGATTTCTTCAGGAAGTCTTTGAAAGATGAAGAAATTTATGTATTTACTCCCAAGGGGGATCTATTTAAGTTGGCGGCAGGATCGACTGTCCTTGACTTTGCTTTCTGTATTCATTCCAAAGTCGGTTGTCATTGTACTGGAGCGAAAGTGAACGGTAAGGTTCAGAATATGCGTTATGAACTGCATTCCGGTGATCAGGTTCAGATTGTCACGAATGTACAACAACGTCCGAAGCGAGAGTGGCTTCAGATCGCTCATACCTCACGTGCCAAATCCAAGATAAGACTTGCATTGAAGGAGACTGTTGTCAAGGAAATAGCCCTGACGAAAGAGATGGTTGAGCGCAGGCTGAAGAACAGGAAACTGGATTTTGACGAAGCTATTATCCAGCAACTTGTGAAAAAGCTCGGACTGAAAGAAGTTGCAGAGTTTTACCGTCAGTTAGGCGAGGGGCTTATCGATATGCAGGACGTTATAGAGAAATATGCCATCTTGAAGAATCCGAATCCGGTGCAAACATCTTTAATCGGTGACGAGCGCACAGACCCTGACCATCGGTCTGCCGCTGATTTCAAACTGACAGAGGAATACATCACCGGAACTGCTTCGGGCAACAACGGTACGGACAACTCACGCTCTGATGTCCTTGTCATAGACCAGAGTCAGAAAGGTCTTGACTACTCCCTTGCATGCTGTTGTCATCCTATATACGGCGATGAAGTGTTCGGCTTTGTCACAGTCTCAGGAGGCATAAAAATCCATCGTTGTGACTGCCCTAATGCACCGGAACTGCGCCGCCGTTTCGGTTATCGTATCGTTGAAGCACAGTGGAAGGGCAAAGGTTGCGGACAATATGCCATCACACTACGTATAATAGGCAATGATGATATAGGCATTGTGTCGAACATTACGTCCGTAATCTCAAAGGAGGAGCGCATAATGATGCGTTCTGTCAACATTGATTCCCACGACGGACTTTTTGCCGGAACCCTCGTTGTCAATATTGATGATACAAGCCGTCTTGAGCAGTTGATAAAAAAACTGCGTGTAATCAAAGGTGTAAAGCAGGTGACAAGATTATAAAGCTATTCTTTTTGATAAGTAACTATTGATAATTATTTTATAATATAATGTTTTATCGCTAAGACTTGTTCTTTTTTGTCAGTTAGTGCTTGTCACTCAGTCACAATGCCCGCATTGCTCCTTCGGTTCCGTACACTAACCGCATGAAAAATAACTGCGTTTTTAGTATAAACTAATTTCCAACAGTTACTTATGACGGTGAGATGATGTTTCCGTCAATGTCACTCCCATTGTTGGCTTATAAGGCAAAGGTGGCGTTCCATATTCTGCCATAAAAACAGAATATGGAACGCCACCTTTGCTTGTTTTTTATATACGAACAGGAAAATATTGTACTCCTGATGCGCATTACTCTATATCGAAGAACTCTGTATCCGCCCCGCCGTCTTCTTTTTTCTGCTTCTTGGGAAGAGGTTTCAGGTTGCCTTTTTCGTCAAACATGCCGTATGTCGTACGCAGAACGACAAACTCTGTGCGGCGGTTCAGCTGATTGGCAATCTCCTGCTGTTCCTTAGGGAGATTTTCAATGAATTCCTGCGTAAGCTGATCGTTCTCTTTCAGCCATGTATATGTCTCTGTAAGTTTCTTGCGTATGGTTTTCGGCTTCTCCTTTCCGTATCCGCGCGGAGTTAGACGGTCTTCTGCAATTCCTTTGGATTTCAGGTATGAGCAGACGGCTTCGGCACGTTTCTGTGACAGAGTCTTGTTGTAAGCAGCGGAACCGCGGTAGTCGCAGTGGGCTGATAGTTCTATGGTGATGTTCGGGTTCTCGTTCAGCAAGTCAGCAAGTTTGTCAAGGGCCTCCGTGGATTCAGATGTGAGTGTAGCCTTGTCAAACTCATAGTTGATATTGTTGATGAGAGTCGGAATTCCGATGTTCGGCAGTGGAAACTGCAACGTGTACTCCTCTGACTCTTCAGCCTTCTGCACTCTCAGTTCCTCTTTGTGGTTCAGAAAACCTGGACATGTGGCAAGGAAGATATAGTCAACGTCAGGATTGATCTTCTGCTCGAACGAACCGTCTCCTTTTACACTGAGTTTGAGGTTAGTACCATCATTGCCAACCATGTACACAAGAGCTTTTGGCAACTCATAGCCGTCGTTCTCATATACCCATCCTTTTACAGTCTGAATGATTTCCGGATTCTCGAAAGAATATATCTTGTCCCAGCCATGTCCAAGGTCTGCTCTGTTAGAGGAGAAGAATCCTTTGTTCTGCAATCCCTCAAATGTCATGCCGAAATCGTCACCGTTGGAGTTCAGCGGGTAGCCGGGATGCTCTATTTTCAGTTTTCCGTTACTGTCCGTCGTGGCATAATAAATATCAAGTCCGCCCATTCCTGGCAGTCCGTCCGAAGAAAAATAAAAGTCGCCGTTAGGGCGGAAAGTCGGGAACATCTCATTTCCGGGAGTATTGATCTGCGGGCCGAGATTCTCCACACCTCCAAAGCCGGTCGCCGTTATGCGTGCCCGCCAGATGTCCAGTCCTCCTTGTCCTCCAGGCATGTCGCTTACGAAATAGAGCCAGTTGCCGTCAGGCGATATCGCCGGGTGTGCGAAACTGGACAATGTATCCTTTGTCAGTTCCGCAACAGTAGCCTTGCCCCATGCCGCATCTGAGCGGTTTGACTTGGCTATCTGTGCATAGCGTGGGTATTCTCCGTCATTAAGGCATTGGGTTATGTACATTTCCCTGCCGTCCGGTGAGAATGAGCACGTGCCCTCATCGTATTCCGTATTAATGCCGCCGGTGACTGCTTCGGGACGTGACCATTTCCCTTTGTCGTCTTTCTGTGAGACAAAGATGTCTCCCGCCTTTGTGCCGGTGATGCCGCTCAGTTCGTCTCCTTCCGCGTCATTACGTGTTGAAGTGAAGTAGAGCAGGTCATGCTGGTCACCGGCAAGCATTGGAGAAAAATCTGCACGGCGTGAATTGAATATGTCCTGTTTCTTTATGGTGTACCTGGAGCCCTCCTTCTTCCACTGGGGAGCCATCTTTGCCGATGTGAGACCATTCTTTGCCAAGATGTTGTCGGGCATGGAATCAAGAACCATCTGTAATTCTGCGGCGGCGTTCTTGTAGTCTCCGATTTTCAGCATCTGTCTGCCGAGGCTCAGGCGGTCGTCAATTGTCGCCGTATTGTATCTTACTGCATTGCGGTATGCTCCCACGGCTTTCTGTGAGGCATTGATGCGCTCATAGCATCTGGCCGTTTTCAGTGCCAGCATGCCGCGTTTTTCACGTTCTTTTGCCGGGGTTTTCGAATAAGCTTTCTTGAACTGTTCTCCTGCGTCATAATATTCACCAAGGGCGAGATATGCCTCGCCCTTTTTTATGTTATTGTCTATTCCGCAGGAGATGAACAGCAACAACGAAAATAAAACAATATAAGGCCTATTCTTCATTGTCATTAATGTGAAGAATGATGCTTGTGGCACCACATGTGAACAATGTCCCATGTTCGATTACGCGCCGTTCTCTGTCACCGAGAATGTCATTGTCAACAAATGTTCCTGTGTTTGACGGACCGTCGCGGAGTATATACTTAAGCGCGCCTCTTTTGTTGCGTGAGATGTTCAGTATGCAGTGCTGAAGATCCATTGATGGGTCGCTTGTCTCCACAGGGCAATGAATTTCATTTCCTTTTGCATATTTCCCTATGATGTTGTCTCCAAGATGTAACGGCAAGACCTGCTTGTATCCGAAGACATTCTCTATGACATGGATGGAGCCGTACTCCGTCTGTTCTGCCTCTTCCTCCGGATTGGTTTCACGGCGGGTTCTTTGCAGTTTGGAGACTCCCATGCGGATGGCAAACTGCTTGCCGCATTCCTGACATTGGAAGACAAGCTGTTGTCCGTCTTCGTATTTTGTCTCATCAAAGATTATGTAATTATCGCATTTAGGGCAACGTACACGCTTCATTTTGCAAATATTTTGTTTCGTTTATAAAAAAGCAGGGGCTTGCCGTGAATTCAGCCAACAGGTAAGCTGTTGCTGTCTGTTTCTGAAATGCGGAAATGTTGTTGGCTATGGCATGAAGTCATTGACTGTGGCTGATGAGGACTAAAATCTCATCACCCATCCGTCTGTAAAATATTCCGACTTGTTGCGTAGGTTGCGTAATGAGTCCTGGGCTTCTTTCTCAGAAGAGAAACGGCCGTAGATGACCTTTGTCCCGTTAGCGCGTGTCACTGCCTCTGCTTTCTCGAATCCTTGTCTTGCCAGCTGACGTACAAAATCTTCCGCATTGCTTTTTGTCACTTTGCTTGCAAGGACAATACTGAAGAACCTTTCTTCTGTCTTTTGCTCTGCAACAGGATCTTTTGCCTGCTCGGAGGTTTCGGTGACGGCGGTATCTGCCTTTTTTACCGGTTCCGCTTTTTGAAAGATTATGCTCTTCTTCGCTGTGTCAGCAGCACGCATCTGTTTTGGAAGAATGTTGTATAGAATGCCGGTGTCCATGTAACTCTCAGAGACGGCCGGCTTGGATGTCTGTCCGACAGGGAGGGAAAAGATGAGCAATACAAGTATTGTCGCAGCTATTGTGCCGGTATACTTGAGTGTGCTGACGCGGATGGAAATGGTACGCTCGGACGGCTTGCCGTTCTGCTCGTTTTCTTCATGGTCAGGCAAGGCTGTGCTTTGTGCCGCAGCCAGTTGCGGAGCCGGTTTCGGCTCCTGCCGTGTAATAGATGCAGGCGCACCGAAGTTCTTTCCCGTAGCTGTAGGGGCGGAGAGTGGGGAGATGTCTATGGAATTGAGACCGTAAAGCTCAGGTGTCAGTATTCCTGCCTCGCAAGGCTCAAATTCGATTTTGCCGCTTTCGTTCAGTGAGAGCACGCCGATGTCGTTCAGCTCGCATTTTCCTTCGTTACGTATCTTTTGTTGCAATTCGGTCACCTCGTCCTCTATGCGCCGCAATGCCTCAGGATAGCTGATGTCATAGGCTTCTATATAAGATTGTGCAAGGAGAGAATCGTTGATTTGCAGCTGTGCATTAAAGCCCAACTGTCGTATCGGAGGTAGAAAAGACTGCGTTTCAATGTCATATCGTGCACATACATGGTGCGCCATGAAGCCGCCAAGCCCGGGGACAATGACACAGTCGTTGTCCAAAAGAAGTATTTCGATATGTTTGTCTAATCTAATCACGATAAAATTTGCGGGAAATGAATTGCGAATGCAAAGTTAATAAAAAATGTTCAATGCGGCAAATAATCGGCAATAGTTTTTGATTTTTTATATCAAAGAATTCTTTTGCAAGTTTTTAGGATATGGATGAGTTTTCTTATTAAATTTGGCAAAATTAACTAAAAATCAGCAAATAAGAAGCCGTGCCTTGTCGGTTGGACTGCAATTTTTGTGGATTTTCATGGCAAACGGTAACCTTTTGTATGATGAAACGTCATCTTCCGGCTTGTTTCTGGTAACCTTTTGGCGGGTGAATGGTAACCTTTTATACCTTATATTATTATATGATGGTTTGCGTAAATCGGCAAGTGGCAGAGAATCAGTCTGTTGGGGAAATGTGCGAAAAACGCGGATTTCGCTCTTTCCGGATGTCGGCGGGAAAATATTCAATTCTCACAGGGCAAGAAATGCTTGAGTTTTCTGTGAAAATATTCAAAATAGTTGCGTACGTAAAATAAAAAAGGTAACTTTGCAAGACAAATATCTATATGATTAAGAATGTCAAGATTTGATTATGAAGTATATTAAGACAGCAATAGAAGGTGTGTATATTATTCAGCCAAAGGTGTTTAATGACCAGCGCGGATATTTTTTTGAGTCATTCCGTCAGTCTGATTTTGACGCAAATGTCGGCGGACATACGGAGTTTATCCAGGATAATGAGTCGAAGTCAAGCTATGGAGTTCTCCGTGGTCTTCATTATCAGAAAGGGGAATTTTCTCAGGCAAAGCTTGTCCGTGTGATTAAAGGCAGGGTTCTTGACGTTGCCGTTGACATACGCAAGGGGTCGCCGACATTCGGCAAATATGTCATGGTGGAGCTTAGTGGTGAGAACAAGACACAGTTTTTTATACCGAGAGGCTTTGCACATGGATTCCTCGTGCTCAGTGACGAGGCTGTCTTTACATATAAGGTTGATAATGTATATGCACCGCAGAGTGAGGCGAGCATACGCTTTGATGACCCGGATATCAACATAGAATGGCCTGTCGATGCGAAAGATATTCTTACAAGCGAGAAGGATATGAAAGCCAAATGGCTGAAGGATGCTGAGGTCTTCGTATAAGGCATATTGGTGACGCATTCTGTGAGCATATACTGTTCTGTCTGTTGACGGAAGAACATTGCGTCTGTAGAATGAAGGGAGAGAATGAGGAATGATTAATTGATTTTTCAGTTGTGCGTAAGATATTTTTATTTATTGTTTCCGGTTTGCTGTCGGCATCGTGCTATGATGCCTGTAAGGATGGTGCTGTCATTCTTGGGGAAGATAAGGATGCCAAGGCTCTTCTGCAAGGTATATGGGCAAGTGGTGACGACGGCGAAGTTACGATGATGGTGAAAGGGGACAGCATTATTTATGCGGACTCAATGCTGTCACCCGTGTATTTTGCCATTATCGGCGACACGCTGATGCTGCGTGGAAACAGCGAGGCCCGATATGCCATAACAAGGCAGACGGAGCATCTTTTTGACTTTGAGAATCATAACGGAGATGCCGTGCACCTATGCAAGTCTGACAATCCGGACGACAGGTGTGTTTTCGATGGAAGGAAGCCTGTCGTGCTTAATCAGCGCCGGCTGATAAAACGGGATTCCGTAGTTGTCAGTGGTGATGACAGGTATCATGTTTATACTCAGGTCAATCCTTCCACGTACAAGGTCGTCAGAACATCGTACAATGATGATGGAATATTGGTGGAGAATGTCTATTACGACAATATCATAAATGTGTGTGTCTACAAAGGTGCGCAACGCCTTTTCTCGGCTGATGTCCATAAGCGGGATTTTAGCATGTATGTTCCTTCGTCCTATCTTCAGCAGGCTGTGTTGAGTGATATATGTATAGATAAGGCTACAAGTGGGGAGTGGAGCTTACTGCTTCAGTCTGTGTGCCGGACTCTCCTACGTCTTATAGAATAAAAATGCTTGTGTCCAAGGATGGCAGGCTGACCATGAAGGTGCTGTGAGTTTGTGGAACTTGACTGTTAAGATATTATCATAAGGAAACACGGGAAAGAGCCTTACGGGGAGCTTTCCTGTTTTTTTGCTACAAAAAAATATGGAGTATGGGAATGACGGGAAAATAAAAAAGGGCCATACTGTGATTGTGATGAAAACTCCTTGATATAGGTAGAGTGCCTTATACCTTTGTAATCCACCGGCTCTTAATACGGCTTGGAACAGGACAGAGGTGAGGTTTGAAGGACAAGTCTCGGCAGTGACCCCGCGATAACCGGCTCCGTTGTGGCCCGCCATTGAGTATACGCGTTCTCAGTTTTCTTAATTTATTTGATGAGTTCCCCGATCTAACCAGTATGACCCGAGTGCAAAATTACAACATTTTTCCCTTATGGCAAATAAAAACAACGGAAATTTTGATTATTCCATAAATTTTTCTTAATTTTGCATTCCGTAAACAAATATACATATTTAATATATAAGATGTACAGAACAAATACCTGCGGTGAACTCCGCATAGAGAATGTCGGTCAGACTGTGACTCTCGCCGGTTGGGTACAGGGCGTGCATAACCTTGGCGCTTTGATTTTTATTGATCTCCGCGACCGTTATGGCATCACGCAGCTTGCATTCAGCGACGATGCTCCTGAAGAACTTCGTCAGAAAGCCGGACGTCTCGGTCGTGAGTATGTCGTTCAGGCAACAGGTGTCGTAGCTGAGCGATATTCAAAGAATTCAAAAATTGCGACGGGAGACATTGAGATTGTCGTCTCTGAACTGAATATTGTCAGTGAGAGCCAGACACCTCCGTTCACTATAGAGGATAATACTGATGGTGGCGACGAACTTAGAATGAAGTACCGCTACCTCGATCTGCGCCGTTCCTGTGTGCGCAGAAATCTTGAGCTGCGCCATCGTATGGCAATCCTTATACGTAACTTTCTTGACTCGCGTGACTTCATTGAGGTGGAGACTCCAATCCTTATCGGTTCTACCCCTGAAGGCGCACGTGACTTCGTGGTGCCTTCACGAATGAATCCTGGACAATTCTATGCTCTTCCTCAGTCTCCGCAGACTCTGAAACAGCTGCTTATGGTGTCGGGTTTTGACCGTTATTTTCAGATAGCGAAATGTTTCCGTGATGAGGATTTGCGTGCAGACCGTCAGCCGGAGTTCACTCAGATAGACTGTGAGATGTCTTTTGTTGACCAGGAAGACGTAATCTCTATCTTTGAGGATTTGGCACGTTCGCTTTTCAAAGAGGTAAGAGGGGTGGAGCTTCCGGCTAAGCTGCGCCAGATGACTTGGAAAGAAGCTATGGAGAAATACGGCTCTGACAAGCCTGACCTGCGTTTCGGAATGGAGTTCAATGAACTCAAGGAAGCATTCCCTGAAGGACAGTTCGCTGTGTTCGACTCTGCCGGTTATATTGGTGGTATCGTTGCGGAGGGATGTGCAGGATATACACGCAAACAGCTTGACCAGTTGACAGAGTTCGTAAAGTCACAGCAGGTCGGTGCAAAAGGACTTGTTTATATCAAGATGAATGCAGACGGTACGATAAAGTCTTCCATAGATAAGTTCTATACTTCGGAGCAGATACAGGCAGTTGCAGACAAGTGTGGTGCAAAGAAGGGAGACCTGATTCTTATCCTTAGCGGAGAGCAGCCAAACAAGACACGTGTGCAACTTTGTGCTTTGCGTCTTGAAATGGGCAAGCGTCTCGGGCTGATGGATAAGAATAAGTTCGAATGTCTTTGGATTGTTGACTTCCCTCTCTTTGAGTGGAGTGACGAGGAGCAGCGTCTGATGTCGACACATCATCCGTTTACAATGCCTAATCCTGATGATATACCGTTGCTTGATACTGATCCGGCAAAAGTCCGTGCCAAGGCGTATGACTTTGTATGCAACGGCGTAGAAGTAGGTGGCGGCTCTTTGCGTATACATGACGGAAAGTTGCAGGCTAAGATGTTTGAGGTTCTCGGATTCACTCAGGAGAAGGCAATGCAGCAGTTTGGCTTCCTGATTAACGCTTTCAAGTTTGGCGCACCTCCACATGCAGGACTTGCATTTGGCTTTGACCGTTTTGTAAGTCTTATGGCCGGTCTTGACTCTATACGTGATGTCATAGCATTCCCAAAAAACAATAGCGGACGTGATGTCATGCTTGATGCGCCGGGATTCATAGACCAGAAGCAACTTGACGAACTGCAGCTCAAATTGGATATTAAGGACTGAAATTTTGATATTTAGCACCTCAAAGGCTTTGATGTTTGTCAAAAAAACTGCAACTCCGCTGTCAAAATGACGTAAATACCTAAAATATTGTGCGTTTCCAGTTGTCTGTATCGGAAATAATTTTTACTTTTGCATCATAATTTCGAAAGAGACTTATATTTTCAGGTAAATAAAAATTATGGCAGAAAAGAAAACGGCTGCAGCAACAACAAAGGCTGCGGCAACAACAAAGGCAGTGAAGGCTGCTCCGGTAAAGAAGGCTTGCACAACAAAGAAAGCTTGCGCAACGAAAGCAACTAAGACTGTGGACATGACAGTAGAGAATATAGGCTTCCGTGCTGGTGATGTTTATCAGACACTCGCAAGTGAAGCACAGCCTATGACAGTGGCGCAGATAGCCAAGACTGCAAAAATCAGCGAGACAGAAGTGCTTATGGGTGCAGGATGGCTGATGAAGGAGGGCAAAGTCTCTTCTGAGGCAGATAAGCTCATTCTTGCATAATCAAAGGAATGACTCATATTGTGGACACGCTTTTGTGCTGTCTCACAACTTAATATCAAAGGAGTTCTACCGGTCCGTTTTAGACAGGCAGAACTCCTTTTTGGTCTTTAATTGAACGGGAAAAGGCATCTTGGTTGACTGCTCTTCCTGTTTGTATTAACAAAATAGTATATTCACATATCATTTGGCAGATTACAGTAAGGACATAACAGATTTGTTGCTGAGGGTTCCGGAGGGCTTGCCTTTAAGGAAGATTGTAAGGCATGTGTACAATGCCCACAATACTTTTTTTGAGACAATTCCTATTGAGGATGTCAGTCGTGATGTTGCTTCTTATTTGCAAAGACGGAGCAAAACTCCTGAATCTCCTATAGAGCGGGCCGGTCCGCGTGGAGTTTACCGTCTGAATCCTTATTCCTGTGAGTCCAGGCAGCTGATGCTTCAGTTTAAGGAACAGGAAGAAACAGAAAATGAGGAAAAGCCGTTTGATACAGTTGATGCTTCGCTTAACCTGTTTGAGGATTTCTTCTGACAGAGGAACAGCATATTTATCTTTAAAGAATAGCTTGGCACTACTGGTATGAAAGTGAATATTTTAATTTATATAGTGATAATTTTAACCCCTAAGATATTATGAATAACAATCATCTTGTAATTATGGCTGGCGGCGTAGGTAGCCGATTTTGGCCTATGAGCACTGAAGAGACACCAAAGCAGTTTATAGATGTACTTGGTGTCGGCAAGTCCTTGCTTCAACTTACAATGCAGCGCTTTGCCGGTATATGTGCACCGGAGAATGTATGGGTTGTGACAAATGCCGCTTATGTTGAGAAGGTACATGACCAGTTGCCAGATATTCCACGTGAGAATATTCTCAGTGAACCTTGCCGTCGCAACACGGCTCCATGTATCTGTTATGTAAGCTGGCGTATCAAGACAAAAAACCCTAAAGCTAATATTGTTGTAACTCCAAGTGACCATATCGTCACAGATACGCAGGAGTTTCAGCGTGTGATAAAGTCTGCCTTGCAGTTTACAAGTGAGAGTGATGCGATTGTCACTCTTGGAATGAAGCCTACGCGCCCTGAAACCGGTTACGGTTACATACAGGCAGACTTATCATCAAATACTGTGCGTAACAAGGAAATCTTTGCCGTTGAGCAGTTTCGTGAGAAGCCGGATCTGGAAACAGCGAAAGAATATGTGAAGCATAACAACTATTTTTGGAATGCCGGAATATTCGTATGGAGTGCATCGACTATCATAACAGCGTTCCGCCTGTATGCTCCTACAATAAACCGTATATTCGAGGGGCTGGAGAACGTTTATGGAACAGACGGTGAACAGGCTATGATAGATAAGATGTATCCTGAGTGTGAGAGTATATCCGTAGACTATGCCATTATGGAAAATGCTGAGGATATATATGTCCAGCCTTCTGATTTCGGATGGAGTGATTTGGGAACTTGGGGCTCCCTGTGGACTCTTACAAAGCATGATGTCAATGGTAACGGGTGCATAGGTGATAATGTCCGTATGATAGACTCACGTAACTGTATAGTACATACGATGGAGGAAAAGCAGGTCGTTGTACAGGGGCTTGACGGTTATATTATTGCTGAGAAGGATGATACATTGCTTATATGTAAACTCTCAGAAGAGCAGCGTATAAAGAATTTCCATGATTGATATGGTTTGTGAACTGCACCCCAAAAGTTAGACAAAAAACTTTTGTGGTGCTTTTTATGAAGT
>JAMPFD010000030.1 GCA_023664625.1 Bacillota bacterium
GCTCCAAGACGGAGAGCACGGCTTGGTTTATTGCACTTCGTTTGTGAATCTACATGAGTTTTCTAATGTGCTATTTATCATAATATGGAAATTCACGGTGACTTCGTCATGTTTTAACGCATTATTGCCAAAGTCATTCGGTTTTCACAAGCAAAACAATGGCTGTTTATACACAAATCATAACGACTTGCTATGTAGTCCGTATCGATTCATGTAACAATTGGTGGCGTTTTGAACCGTAAAAGCTTACCTTTTGCAGAGGACAAAGACGGACACACTATAGCCGGGAACCACATGTTGGCTGATAGTCAGCAAGTTGAGTTTTATGAAAAATATCAAATATTACACAACAAAAAGACTCCGTCTCATTCTGCACGATTCTCCGGAGGCAAAATCGCGACGGGTTTTCTTATTTTTTCAGAAACCGCTTCCTGATATAAAGCACATGGTATTTGCGGTATTAACTGTTTTTGCTTTCAATGCGGAAGTGATATTTCCCGTTTTCGTAAAACACCCTCATCACCTTTCCTATTACCATTTCTGAGTCAGAAAGAGAGAGGGCCACATGCCCCATTGTGCGACGGAGATTTATTTCCACGCAAGGATTGAGAAGGAAGCCGTTGTCATCCTTGGAGCGCACAATCATCATGTCCACCCCAAACGGCCCGGCATAGTTTCCGGAAAGAGCATGTTCCATCCAACGGCAAATAATGTCTGCAACATCATGCAACAATTGGGGAGAGACATATGATGACAAAATAGCTTTTTTTTCATACTCCGGTGCAAGCAAATTTCCAACGTACGCGCCTCCAACCGTGTCAAAAAGAGACAGCCCTTCATACTTTACAGTTCCGTCGTCAGCAGCAGAAAATTCCATGGCGAAATCCAGTACTTTGTCAAGGTGCCGCTCAACCATAATGTGCCCCTGCGTTTCTATCGTTTTCTCTACCCACCGTCTTGTGCCGTAACAGCTGCCGTCCCATTTCCTTACCCCCCTGCCGCTGCTGCTCCATGGGGACTTCAATAGAATGTCTCCCCATTTTTCTGAAAACTCATCCACATTATTTATATTATATACAGCGACAGCATCACCACATACTCTTTCAAGATTCCCTATAAGAAATTCTAAGAGTTTGGTTGAAGTAGCCCTGTCCGAAACTGCCCTCAATTTATCCAGCACGCTTTCAGAAGGCATCAACTCAGTGGAAGCACCGGCTTTGACTAGCTGGTTAACAACAGACAAGTCCCATCCCCAGACATCAATATTGTCAATCTTTTCTGAAAGTGTTTTTTTTGAAATGTCATCTAATGTGCAAAAACAAACATTTTTCAATCTCCTGCATAGCATCTCCTCCATACCGGACAGTTCTGAGAATAAAGATGATACATTCTGAACAACTACAGCATCTCCGGGCTCCGCCCATAATGCCGGCAACCACCCGAGATCCCGACGGAGTTGCATACCTGCCTTCGGAGGTGTCCAAAAAGGAGAATTTGCCGCAAGGGCAATATCATGTTCTGGATTAAAAATATGTAAGGTCATAACAGCTGTGGTGAATGAGGTTGTTTGTCCATGTCTGCCTTTGAAGCAATTGCAAAGGTAATGATAATTTCACTAAAAGCGAAAAGTTGACATAAATTAAGTGATAAAAAAATGCTTAAAATGTTAAAATGACTAAAATTAGGCATTTGATTAAGTCTCATAAAACTCCTTTCCAAAAATAATTTACTATCTTTGCATTATAAAGAAACCACATCCGTGAAAAAGCACAGATAATACATACATATAACATTAGTATATTTTTTTATTTACAAAAACATGGCAAAAGAAAAGAAATTCATTACTTGTGATGGTAATGAGGCTGCTGCACACGTGAGCTACATGTTCAGTGAAGTTGCCGCCATCTATCCTATCACACCGTCATCTCCGATGGCGGAGCACACAGACGACTGGGCTGCCCATGGACGCAAAAACCTTTGGGGGCAGACAGTAAGTGTACAGGAAATGCAGTCTGAGGGCGGTGCTGCCGGCGCTGTTCACGGTTCCCTGCAGGCAGGTGCACTGACAACAACATTCACTGCTTCACAGGGTCTGTTGCTGATGATTCCTAATATGTACAAGATTGCCGGAGAGTTGCTTCCTTGCGTATTTGATGTCTCAGCTCGTACGCTTGCATCACACTCACTCTGTATTTTCGGTGACCATCAGGATGTATACGCCTGCCGTCAGACAGGCTTCGCAATGTTCTGCTCCGGCTCTGTTCAGGAGGTTATGGACCTTACTGCCGTTCCTCACCTTGCCACACTGAAGACTCATGTTCCGTTCGTGAACTTCTTTGACGGTTTCCGCACATCACACGAGTATCACAAGATTGAGGTTATGAACATGGAGGACATCCGTCCGCTTGTTGACGAGGAGGATATCAAGAACTTCCGTGACCGTGCTCTTTCTCCTGAGCGTCCTGTCACACGCGGTACAGCTGAGAATCCTGAGACATTCTTCACACACCGCGAGGCTTGTAATAAGTACTATGATGCTATTCCTGACGTTGTTGAGCACTACCTCGGTGAGATTTCCAAAATTACAGGCCGTGAGTACCATAACTTCAACTACTATGGTGCTGCCGATGCAGAGAACATCATCATACTCATGGGATCTGCAACTGAGGCTGCCCGCGAGGCTATCGACCACCTCGTAAACGAGGGCAAGAAGGTTGGTATGGTTGCCGTTCACCTTTATCGTCCATTCTCTGTAGAGTACTTGATGAAGGCTGTGCCAAAGACTGTTAAGAAAATTGCCGTCCTTGACCGTACAAAGGAACCCGGTGCAGAAGGTGAGCCTCTTTACCTTGATGTCAAGTCTGCATTCTATGACGCAGAGAACCGTCCTGTAATCGTTGGCGGACGCTATGGTCTTGGTTCTTCCGACATCACTCCTGCCAAGATTATCTCTGTATTCAACAACCTTGAGCTTCCGGAGCCAAAGAATCACTTCACTGTAGGCATCGTTGACGATGTCACATTCACATCTCTCCCTGTTGTCGAGGAGATGGCTCTCGGCGGAAAGTCTATCTATGAGGCCAAGTTCTTCGGTCTTGGTGCTGACGGAACTGTAGGTGCCAACAAGAACTCCGTGAAGATTATTGGTGACAATACCAATAAGCATTGCCAGGCATATTTCTCTTATGACTCAAAGAAGTCTGGCGGTTTCACATGTTCACACCTCCGTTTTGGTGACGAACCGATTCGCTCTACATACCAGATTACCACACCAAACTTCGTGGCTTGCCATGTTCAGGCTTATCTGAATATGTATGATGTTACACGCGGTATCCGCGAGAATGGTTCTTTCCTCCTCAACACTATCTTTGACGGTGAGGAACTTGTAAACTTCATACCTAACAAGGTTAAGCGTATCTTCGCTCAGAAGAATATCACTGTTTATTACATCAATGCGACTAAGATTGCTCAGGAAATAGGTCTTGGCAACCGTACAAACACTATCCTCCAGTCTGCATTCTTCCGTATAACAGAGGTTATACCTGTGGATCTTGCTGTAGAACAGATGAAGAAGTTCATCGTTAAGTCTTATGGCAAAAAGGGTGAGGACGTTGTTAACAAGAACTACGCTGCGGTTGATCGTGGTGGCGAATACAAGAAGCTTGCAGTAGATCCTGCATGGGCAAATCTTGCAGACGATGAGGTCGCTGAGGACAATGCTCCGGCATTCATCAAGGAACTTGTACGTCCAATCAACGCTCAGATGGGCGCAGACCTCAAGGTTTCTGACTTCGTGAAATTTGATACTGTAGACGGTACTTGGTACAATGGTGCTGCCCGTTGGGAAAAGCGTGGTGTATCAGCATTTGTTCCAGTATGGAATGCTGATAACTGTATCCAGTGTAATAAGTGTTCTTTCGTTTGTCCGCATGCTGCCATCCGCCCATTCGCACTGACTGACGAGGAGAAGGAGGGCATTGATGCTCCTATGCAGGAGATTAAGGCTCCGGCAGCTCTGAAGGGTATGCACTTTATCATCGAGCCTTCTGTTCTTGACTGTCTTGGATGTGGCAACTGTGCCGATGTCTGCCCAGGCAAGAAGAACAAGGAGACAGGAGAGGTTGAGAAAGCCCTCAAGATGGTTCCTTACAACCCGGACGCTGAGGAAATGAAGAAGCTTGCAAAGGATTGGGATTACCTCGTTGATAATGTTGTTTCTAAGCAGAACCTTATTGACATTAAGGCTAATCCTAAGAACTCGCAGTTCGCTACTCCACTCTTCGAGTTCTCCGGTGCTTGTTCCGGATGTGGTGAGACCCCTTATGTAAAGCTCATCTCACAGCTCTTCGGTGACCGCGAGATTATCGCAAATGCAACAGGATGTTCTTCTATCTATTCAGCTTCTATACCTTCAACACCTTACACAACAAATGAGAAGGGTCAGGGCCCGGCATTCGACAACTCACTGTTCGAAGACTTCTGCGAATTCGGTCTTGGTATGGTTATGGGTAACAAGAAGATGAAGGAGCGTGTGACAATCCTTCTCCAGAAGGTTGTTGACGAGAAGATGGGCTCTGCAGAATACCAGGCAGCTGCAGCTGAATGGATTGAGAAACAGAACGATGCTGACGAGACAAAGCGTCTTGCTGAAATCCTCAAGCCGGAGATTGCGAAATGTGCAGCAAATGGATGCCCTGTATGCAAGGAACTTCAGACTCTTGACCACTATCTTGTTAAGCGTTCACAGTGGATTATCGGTGGTGACGGTGCTTCTTACGATATTGGCTACGGTGGTCTTGACCACGTACTTGCATCCGGTGAGGATCTCAACATATTCGTTATCGATACCGAAGTTTACTCTAACACTGGCGGTCAGGCTTCAAAGGCTACCCCACTCGGTGCCATTGCGCAGTTTGCCGCTCAGGGTAAGCGTATCCGCAAGAAGGATCTTGGCATGATTGCTACAACATACGGTTATGTTTATGCAGCTCAGGTCGCTATGGGTGCTGACAATGCACAGTGTCTCAAGGCATTCCGCGAGGCAGAGGCTTACCACGGACCATCTATCGTTATCGCATACGCACCATGTATCAACCACGGTCTGAAGATTAAGGGTGGCATGGGTCGTTCACAGGCAGAGGAAGCTCGTGCCGTTGCCTGCGGTTACTGGCATCTATGGCGTTACAACCCAGAATTGGCAGAGCAGGGCAAGAATCCGTTCACACTTGACTCTAAGGAGCCTAATTGGGACCTCTTCCAAGACTTCCTTGACGGTGAGGTTCGTTATCTTTCAGTAAAGAAGGCTTACCCACAGGAGGCTGATGAGCTCTTCGCAGAAGCTAAGCACATGGCTCAGCTCCGCTACAAGACTTATGTACGTAAAGCTGCAGAGAATTGGGAAGACTAATTCTTATGTATGAATAAAAATGAAGTGACCCCCAAAAGTTGGACGGGTTAAACATTATCCAGTTATATAAAGAG
>JAMPFD010000031.1:0-2994 GCA_023664625.1 Bacillota bacterium
CGCCGGCGGGGACGCCGCAACTAACGCCTTATGTCAATACGCACACCGGCCTTCAGGTCAAAGCTGAGCGGACGCTCCTTGTAGGAACCGGCCACATTGCTGTGGTTGTCAAAGGAATAGCTCACCGCCGGCTCAACAAACAGATTCAAAGCCTCCGTGATACGGTACGCCAGACCGACGCCGGCCACGACGGAGAACTGCAGGCGGCTCTCACGGACAGGCTCTGAAACCGACGAGGCCTTCTCCCCGCCTATGATGCAGTCCGTCGAGGAAGTGCCGCGGACACATTTCTCGGCCATTACGCCGCCGCTCACATATACGCCGAACCGACGGCCCTCCCGGAGACCGCAGCGCAGCTTCAAAGGCACGCCGACGTAATGGAGAGTCTGCTCCGTGGAAAAATAATTGGTCTCCGTGCCCGACACTGACGACGAAGACAAGATGCTGTAAGTAAGCCCCGTCTCCACGCTAAGCCGCCCGGAAACGGGAATCCCGCAGCTCAGGCCGAAACGCAGCGGCAGCCTGTGGCGCGTCTCCGTCTCTACACGCTCGCCGCGGTTCATCGTCACGATGTCATAGGCCTTGTTCTCACCTATCGGCACATCGGAGACTTCCCCGTAGGAACTTAATCCCCTGACGGCAGGAGAATAACCGCTCCCCGCCGTCCTGCCGTCCGCCATGAGATTCCCTGCATACGCCGTAAGGCTCCAGCCACCGCGGGACGGACGGCGCCTGCTCTCCGCACGCCCGCCATTATGCACGGCCGCCGGAGACTGACGGGACGGAACGGAGGAAACGGCAGAAAAGGATGCGCAGGCACGCTCCACACCTGCCACGGCTTCTCCCGCAGACGGCCGACGGAGAGAATCGGCGGGAACGGACACGACGGACAATGCCGCCGCCCGCACGTCAGCAGCCTCGGCACTGAGAACACCGGCACAGCTCAACGGACGCAAGGCTACGCGGACAAAATCATGGGAATCACCGCCGGCAGACTCTGACGTGACGCCCGGCCCCTCCGCCGCAACGGGACGGACGGCATGCACGGAAGCCACGCGGCCGCCATCCTCCCCAGAACGGCCGGAGAACAGCAACGGCACAAGAACGGCAAGGCATAAGGCAACGGCGGCGGCAACAACACCGTAACGGTACCATGACCGGACCGACGGCGGACGGCTCCAGGAAACGGACGGCAGATTCCTCTCGATGTCCTCCCACAAGCCTTCCGGAGCACGGAACTCAAAATCACGCTCCTTCTCCCGTAAATCATCTATCCATTTGTTCTCTTCCATAACCGTTACGTTAAATGTTCACTGATTTTCCTGGCAAGCATGGCCTTTGCCCTATGGAACTGCGACGCGGAAGTCCCTTCCTTTATTCCCAACATCAAGGCAACCTCCTTGTGGCTCTTGCGCTCAAAGACAACAAGATTGAAGACCGTGCGGTAACCCGCCGGAAGACTCCGGATCATCTCCAGCAGCAACGGAAACGGAACTTTCTCCGTCTCCGGCTCGGTGTCAGGACAGTCCGGAATGTCCTCCACGGCTCCCGCAAAGCCAAGAACGTCGCGCCGCCTTATGAATTTCAGCGACTCGTTGACGACAATCCTCGTCATCCATGACTTCAAAGAACCTTTCTCCGCCGGCCGGAAGCTCCCGATGCCGGAGAATATCCTGACAAAAGATTCCTGAAGCACATCCCGGACATCCTCGCCATCAACGACATACCGGGAGCAGACTGCCGCAAGATAGCCTGCATGCATCTCGTACACAGTCCGCATGGCCTCATGGTCCCCGGACTGCATACGCCGTACCAGCTCCGGCTCGTTGTCGCTCCCGATATGTTTCATTTTTTTTCCGTATTACAACTTCCCCGCTCAAGGGACGAATGCCGTGCAAAGATAATAATAAAAAATAATATGCAACGCCAGTACCACCGTCTTCACAGCTCCGTACCGGAAACGGCATACCGTAATTTAACACGGTACTGCCTCACAATTAAAAAAACTGCGGCATATTCATCATGGCAGCACCGTTTTATCATGCCAACACCGTCATCTTATGACAACACCGTTTTTTTTCTTATCATGGCAACACAGTTACCTTATGACAACACCGTTTTATCATGGCGGCACCGTTACCTTATGGCACCACCACGGCTTATCACAGAAGCCCCGACATTGTCTCCTGAAACAGACGGCTTGCCCTTCAATGTGAAGTCCGCCTTCTTAACCGTACCGTCAAAAGACAGCCAGCGCAAGGTCAGCTTCTGATTCTCAGGAATCTCCGCCGGAAGTTCTGACAGACGGAAAGCGATCAGGGCATCGCCCCATGCACCATTCACATCGCCCTTCGCATCATGGCGCAGCTCCACCTCGAACGGATTATCATCATTCACACCGCCGATGAGATTCAGATAATGCGGCCTGTTGCCACCGCCCCATAATGTACGGACCCTCAACGTCAGATAACCGTCCTCGGCAACGGTAACCCAGTCATTTACAATCTCAATGGGATCCCTGACATAAACAGCCAACTCACCGGTGAGGGCTATCATGTCCTTCGTGCGTATGCTGTCAATCCAGTTCACACGGACAGTCTTCGTATAACCCTCAGTCGCCTTTTCCAGCACCTCGAAGTTCATAAGCGCACGCACCTCCTTGCCGTCATACAACGTAGATGACAGATTCTCCGGGAACAGCGTCGTCGCCTCGTCAAGCTGAAAATAAGTTTTTCCCTCCGGATTGACCTTCACCGTCACCAAGCCATTAGGAAAATTCACAAACGCATAGTCATAGTTGCTGTCACAGGACTGCAAACCGAGAACTGCTGCCAGTAATGCAATAAGAAATGTTTTGGAATACTTCATCGTTTTCATGTCTTTATAGTTAAAAATATATGGAACACTTAATCGCTTTCATGACTCTACAGTTAAAAATGTATGGAACACTTAATCGCTTTCATGACTCTACAGTTAAAAATGTATGGAACACTT
>JAMPFD010000031.1:3094-4299 GCA_023664625.1 Bacillota bacterium
AATCGCTTTCATGACTCTACAGTTAAAAATGTTATGGGACGCTTAATCGTTTTCATGACTCTACAGTACTTTTTGAGATACTCCGGTGGTTTCATGCTTTTACAGTAACATGCTTGGAGACACTTTGCATGCCATGCTTTTATTTCAACACACTTATATAATCCTTCAAACATGAAAATCTTGCTTCCCGAAACGAACTATTAATAATAATTAACATGTATACAATCAACTTGTAACCATTCAGCGGATTATTATCACAGATTTACTGTGCAATACAAATCAGAGTCAACCTCAATTTCAGGCAAAAGCACTCATTTGTGAGTTGACTTTCAGTTGTCTGCTTCTGTAACGGATTATTTCTTGGAATTTATTTGTTTCATGTCTGCTGAATAGTTTCCCCTTCCTGGCGGTTATGGCAAATACGGGTGAGAGTGCTGATGAAAAAAACAAGAGACTGTTGAAAGTCAGTTTATACGAAAGGAGATGTATTTTCGACAAAATATGCATCATATCTCACATCCGTATAAGCCGTATAGCCAACATGCCCCTATGACCGCGTCAGCGGTTGAATATTGTAGTCGTGGGCGCAACCCACGGATTTTCCGGCACATCTTCTTTCACAACCGATTTATCGGTTGAATAAAGCTCTATAAGACCCCTTGCATAAAACCGTCTTATAACTATTCGACCGATAAACCGGTCGGTTGAAGAGGCTTGAACTCATGTTACCGTAGGGTTTCGCCCACGACTACAATATTTAGCCGCTGACACGATTTATACCCACAGAGAATCTTATACAAATACCGAGTCTCACTGCAACTTGTCGGCAACAGCAAATTTTATATGCACAAAAAGTGTTTGTACAATACCGGGCCTTACTGCCGTAGATACCTTACACCAATAAGCCCTTATTCCTTATAAGTAACTATTGATAATTATTTTATAATATAATATTTTCTCACTAAAACTTGTTCTCTTTTGTCAGTTAGTGCTTGTCACTCAATCACAATGCCCGCATTGCTCCTTCGGTTCCGTACACTAACCGCCTAAAACATAACTGCCTTTTTAGTATAAACTAATTTCCAACAGTCACTTATTGAAATTATTTTATAATGGAATATTTTCTCATCAAAAGTTGTTCTTTTTATTGCATTTGAAAGAAGTTGCGGAGTCTGTAACCTTTACAACTTTGTTAATATGATTGC
>JAMPFD010000032.1 GCA_023664625.1 Bacillota bacterium
CGGTTAGTGTACGGAACCGAAGGAGCAATGCGGGCATTGTGACTGAGTGACAAGCGCTAACTGACAGAAAAGAACAAGTTTTAGTGAGAAAACATTATATTATAAAATAATTATCAATAGTTACTTAAGGCTCACAATTTGTTGCGTTATAGGCGAATTTAACGAAGAATGCACTGCCGGGCTCTTACTGCCCGGCAGTGCATTCTTGCTTTGTTATTCCGTTATCGGTATGGCACGGAGAGCAGAGCTGTTGCTGTGCCACGTGTCATTTGGGTTCCATTGTCTGGAACTGCGACTTGCGCAGCTGGAAATTGTCCGTGAGATAATTCTTTCTTACCAATGGATCGGCGGCCAGTTCCTCCGGTGTTCCCTGGAAAAGGATACGCCCTTCGAAGAGCAGATAGGCACGGTCGGTAATGGCGAGAGTCTCCTGGACGTTATGATCTGTGATTAGAATGCCTATGTTTCTGTATTTCAGGTGCCATACAACTTCCTGGATCTCGTTTACGGCGATAGGGTCGACACCGGCAAATGGCTCGTCGAGCATGATGAATTTCGGCTCAATGGCAAGGCAACGTGCTATCTCCGTACGTCTGCGTTCGCCTCCGGAAAGCCGGTCACCGAGGTTCTTGCGCACCTTGTGGAGCGAGAATTCATTGATGAGCTGTTCAAGTTTCTCCATTTGGTAGTCACGCGGCTTGCCTGTCATTTCCAGTACAGATAGAATGTTGTCCTCAACGGTCATTTTGCGGAAAACGCTCGCCTCCTGCGGCAAGTAGCCTATGCCGAGCCGCGCACGCTTATAGACAGGGAGTTTCGTTATCTCCTTATCGCCGATGTATATATGACCGCCGTTGGGGACTACGAGACCCGTGGTCATGTAAAACGACGTTGTCTTTCCTGCTCCGTTTGGCCCGAGGAGTCCGACAATCTCGCCCTGTTTGACGTCAAACGCCACATCGTTGACGACAGTGCGTTTGCCATATTGCTTTATGAGTCCTTCCGCACGCAGGACCAACTTCTCTGTTCCTTCCATTGAAATGCTGAAATTTTGTTGCAAAGGTACAATTAAGTGGGCGAATGGCAAAATAAATTTGCATTTATTTGTATTTATGCCAATGGCATCAGAGGCTGAATGCCGCACCTATGGATATAGGGTAAGCCTTCGGTGCGTATTTCGTTTTCATAAGCGGCGTGAGTGCCGTGCGGATGTAGAATGCTATTCCGGCGTATCCGAGCTGGAAGTCGAGGTTTAGGCCGATAGGGTTGAGGTGAATATCATTCGTAGGTGTGATTGTGTTCTGGTTTGTCTTGTACCGTGAGTGCTCGTTGGACCTCCATTCGAGTGACAGGCCGAGGGTGGTGAATATCTCTCGGTTTTTGATTATATGTTGGTATTCCAAGTATACAGGAATGCGGATTGCCTGATAGCTGATATAGCTTTTTCTGAACGTTTCTCCCTCACCGAGTTCCATTGGACGGACACTTATCTGCCCATTGTCATTGAACATTGCCTGCAACTCCTTGAAATGCATCTTTACCCAAACAACCTGCATGCCGAAGGATAATCCGAAGGTGCGCTGAGCATTGAGCGGAACGGCAATCGAGAGCGGCGTGAAAGCTATTTCCCATGACTTTGAAGTGCTCATGTGCAGGTCGTCATTGCTTCCGAAGCTCATCGCACTTCCACCCATGGTCGCCATTCCGTAGCTCAGCCATGGAATGTGGCTGTAGAGCTTCTCTTCTCTGTTCGGGTTCCATTTGTTAGGGAGAAAAGGTGATGTTACATAGACCTGCGTGACCTCCTGGCCGTCGACGAAGGTCGTTTCGGAAGTCTTGCGCAGTTCTTCACCGTCTTGGTTGAGCACAGAGACACTTGTGACGTTGTTCGTGTCGCAGACTACAATCTGCTTGTTGCCGTATACGAATGTTGTGTCGCTGACAGTCTCTGCCTTGGCGAAGAGAGACGGCAGCAGGAGCGTGAGGATAAGAAAATGTTTCATGATATGTGTATGTTTATTATGTTTCTTGTTGTGGTAAGATGGGGAACGTCAGTGCCCGGACTTATGTTCACCGGCCTTTCCCGTAGCACATGGACATGATGTCTTCGGGTTTCAGAGCCCCCTCGATGTATATCAGTGTGCCGCTGCCTTTGGGACCTTTGCTGAAAAGGATGTAGCGGTTTGTTTTTCCGTCGGCGGAAGCCATCTGGTAATATCCGCTGATTACAGTACCGTTGTCCACAACCTCGCGGATCTTCTTCGCGTTGCGCTTGTCCTTTGCAAGGGCTTTGTCAACCTCTGCACCTATGGTCTTATAGACAAGGCTCTTGTATGTGCGTAGCTGGTGGCCGCGCAGTTTCGTGTCGTGCATTTCCACCATCTTGCAACCTTTGGAATGGCCGTATGTTGCGAAAATTCTGTCGATGTCCAGTGCAGCCTGAATCTGCAGGCAGACTGTCGTAAACAGTAGGACGAATAATATTCTTTTCATGTCGGTTGTTGTTTGCAAAGTTTTGAAATTTGTTGGATGTCATAGGTCTCCGAGTGCGCCGAAGGCTTCGTCGTCGGTGTAGGCAACCATCTGCAGGGCTGCCTCTGCCTCCGCCCTGACCACTCTGCTGCTTGTCACTCTCTTCCCGTCAAGCACCGCATATCCTTCTTCGGATGTAGCTTTGGGCAACATGATGATTATTGCCGCTGCGATACATGCTGCTGCAGATGCCATGCGGATGTATAATGTCAGCCTGCTCTTGCGCCTCGGCCTTGCAGCTGGTTCCTGAGCAAGGCTCTGCTTGCTGTCAATGAAAGCGAACATCATTTTGTATGCCCGCCATTCCTGCGGCATGTCATTGTCGGGCAATGAACGGAAATACTTGCGCATGGCAGCCTCTTCCGTACATGTTGTCCTGCCGTCGTCATATTTCTCTATGAGTTGTTGTATTTCCTGTCTTGTCATATTTTCTTGTAATTTGAAAGTCGTATGAATTCTTCCCTGATTTTTCTGCGCGCCCTTGACAAGTTCTGTCTCAGTGCCTCATATGAGCAGCCTGTGATGGCAATTATTTCCTCCGCCTCGCACCCTTCTATCTCTTTCAGCCTGAACACATCACGTTGCAAGGGTGGCAAATGCTCTATGATCATGTCTATCAGTTCCATGTCGCTGCGCGCCTCGGCAATGTTGCTTTCCGAACCTCTGTCCTGTGGCAGATCCGCAGTCTCGTGCTTGCGGCGCCATAGGTCGTGAGCCTTGTTACGCAGAATTGTCATAGCCAAGGCGTCCTGGTTCGGATGGCTGTCAAGCTGGTCACGCATGCTCCAGAGTTTCAGCATGGTCTCCTGCACAATGTCCTCAGCGTCGCTGTCGTTGCCAAGCAGCTGCCGGCTTCTCATAAGGAGCCGGTGGCGTATGGGGATTATTCTCTTGTTGAATGTGCTTAAGTCCATTTTGTCCGTGTGTCGGGATTCCCTGAATCTGACTGTTTGGTGTCTTTTCAATTAACGTTTACAATCATATAACGCAGAAAAACAATATTTGTGACATCTCATTGGATATTTTCTCAAAAAAAATATATGCATGCCTTTTTACACATTATTATATATAATATGCATGATGACGTTTGTATTTTCAATGCATTTTTCTGCCTGCTCCCGACCGTAACCTTTCATATTGCGAACCGTAACCTTTCGTGCTGTGAAAGGTTACCTTTTTTTCTGTGAAAGGTAACCTTTTGTCTTATTATTTGCGGTTTTTCTTTTAATCGTCTTCAAATCAGGATGTTTATGATTATATGGGATTATTTTTCGTTTCCGTTTTGAAAGAGCAGACAAGTCTTATGTATGTCAGAACGGTTCATATGGAATGATTCTTGTCTTACAGATGTGCCATATTGTCAAT
>JAMPFD010000003.1 GCA_023664625.1 Bacillota bacterium
TGTATCAAAAAAACTTGCAGAAATCATCTGCAATACAAAATAATTCCGTAACTTTGTCCTCGGTGAGCATAGCAATTATTGTTTGTATTTCTTTTAATTTAGCACTATAAAGTTACAACAATTTTCGCTAATCACCAAATTTACAGACAATTACAATTCATCGAACTCACGTTAATATAATGTATGAATAGTATAATAAAGCTGAATAATGTGCAGGACTACAACCGCCTGTTGGGAGCGGAAACACTGCACCCGTTGGTTAGCGTCACAGACCTGTCGACACTGGAATCTATCAGGCACTGCCGCAAGAACTTCGGTTTTTACTGCGTGTTCTTCAAGGAACTGGACTGCGGCACGGTGCTTTACGGCCGCAGCAAATATGATTATCAGGAGGGAACGATGCTCTTCATCGCTCCCGGTCAGATTGCGGGTGTGGATGACGGCGGCGAGACACTGAATCCCAAAGGCTGGGTGCTGATGTTTCATCCCGATTTGCTCTACGGCACGCCCCTTATGCGCAGGATGAAAGATTATTCATTCTTCTCGTACACTTGCGATGAGGCACTGCACATGTCCGAGCGCGAGAAAACCATCATCATAAACTGCTTCCGTGAAATCAGAGAGGAACTGGAACACGCCATAGACAAGCACACCAAGCAGATTGTGGCATCTAACATCGAAACCATGCTCAACCATTGCGTCCGGTTCTATGAGCGTCAGTTTGTAACGCGCGAGGTGAGCAACCGCAGTGTGCTCGACCGTTTTGAGGAAATCCTGCATGATTACCTGAACTCAGACAAACCCAAGCTCGAAGGTCTGCCCACCGTCCAGTATTGCGCGGACAAGATATGCCTTTCTCCCAATTATTTCGGAGATCTCATCAAAAAGGAGACAGGCAAGACCGCGCAGGAATACATCCAACTTGCCGTAATCGGGCGGATAAAGGAACTGCTTACAGAAACCGACAAGACAATCAGCGAAATCGCATACGACCTTGGCTTCAACTATCCGCATCATCTGAGCCGCATATTCAAGAAAGTTGTCGGGATAACGCCGAATGAATATCGTTTGAAGGCAAGTTGATCATTGAATATGCAAATGGTCGGAATCAATATCCATAAGAAATTGACGGCTTCCGAGATAGTTAAAACAGGCATAACAATAGCGACGGTCCCTTGATGGTCGCTATTGTTATTATGTACCTTTATGATTTATAGCAACAGTTTTATCTGTTCGGCTCTTGCACTATCCGCATCCAAAATTAAAGGATTAAAGGAGCGGAACGCTATTCCTCTTTTTGTTCCCACTTAGTCTGCATCTCCCTAGAAAGTTCCACAATCTCACGGCTCAGCTTCACAAGGTCGATGGTACATTAAAATATAAATTCAGTTTAGTAACTGTTCAGCAAATACTGATTAACAAATACATTGATTCCATCCAACAAGCGAATGAATTGTATACTGAATATAAACTATATATACAGGGCTTTAAGTGTAGCAGCATTAATCTTTCCGCTTATGAAGGAGAGACAATGAGCCTTGAGATTTTAACTGCACTCCAAAAGTTTTGTTTCTAATTTTTGGAGTGCAGTTAAAAACGGCTATAAGTGTTCTTCCCACCGGCAGAAGGTTTTGGAGAACCATGAGAAGGTGGCACGATTATGGCGTATATTGTTTTTTTATTGGTGCCCGGTAAGAAACAATGACGAGCATCAAAATCCCTGTGTATTCTACTCTTTTGATATTTTCAGGTTCTTCAGTTTTTATTCAAAGGAGGCTTGTCTTGGGGAACCGCGTCAGCGGTGACAATAAGGTAGCCGTGGGTCGCAACCCACGGATTATAATATAAGCCTCAAACAACGACCGGCTTATCGGTCGAATAAAATGAGAAAGGATGGAACTTGCGCTTATTTTCGGCCGTGAACGTGTATTTTGCCATTTGAGCATCAAAAACTTTGCAAAAATCATCGGCAATACAGAATATTTCAGTAACTTTGTCTTCGGTAATCATAGCGAAATTCTTTAGTTTCATTGTTTTGTGGATATTACAAAGCTACTAAAAAAAATCACTGATTACCAAATCTTCAAAGAGTTCTATTCGTCGAACTCACGTTATAATAATCTGCAATCCGATAAATACCGTTGCTTTTTGTCGGCAGCAGCAAACCCTTTCTAAAACATGAAAATAGAAGAAAAAGCAAATACATTAACCCATCTCCTTGGCGCAGTGTTCGCCCTGACATGTATATGGACCGTATGGCCCGCCACGGAAAAGGGCTGGCAGATGACCATGGGTGTCATCTTTTTCATTGTGGGCATGTTCCTCATGTTCCTCTCCAGCACAGTCTATCACTGCCTCCCGAAGGGCAAGGCAAAGAATGCCATGCGCAAATGCGACCATATCAGCATCTATGTCATGATAGCCTGTTCCTACACCCCTATCTGCATCGGCGTTGTCGGAGGATGGACTGGATGGGGCTTTTTCTTCTTCCAATGGCTTGTGGCCATCTGCGGCACGGTATACAAGATAGTAGCCATAAACCGCTGGCCGCGTCTATCTCTCGCCATCTACCTCACCATGGGCTGGAGCGTGCTCTTCATAGCCCCTGCCGCCTATACAAGCCTGCCCTCACTTGCCCTCCGGCTGATAGTGGCAGAAGGAATCTTCTATACGGCAGGAACATATTTCTTCTCCCATGACAACCGCCCGAACTTCCATGCCGTGTGGCACATCTTCGTACTCCTCGGAGCGGTAGCCCACTGGTCTGCGGTGGTAAGCATCATCCTCGGCTGAAATTCCGCGACAGCAGCCTCCACACACATCCGTCATTCTCCTTACGGCATACCCGCAGGTTCTTTGTTCTCCCTGTCCTCATCCTTTACGGCACACTGTGCGTCTTCTTATCTTCCAGCCGGACCAGAGCACTATTACAGCCAGCAGTCCGGCAATGGAAACCCATACCGGCGCCTCCGCTCCGCCCATGAAGGTATATATCCTGCCCGTATGAACCTCAAGGGCAAGCTGCCAGAGAGACATAGGCAGACCTGAAAAGGATGGCGGCTGAGATATTTTTTCCGTACCATCATACCATGTCGTAAAGAAACCGCCGCAGGCGAAATCATCAGAATAGCCCGCCACAGCAAGTTTTCCGAACGGTGCCGGAAGTTCCTTCCACCTCTTCCCTTCAAGGCGGTAGACATTGAACGGCGACATGGCAAACAGAGCTCCCCGCGGCGTCTTCACCACAGAACGTATGTTCCTCGCATCGGCGCCATCGGGCATTCCCGCCGAGAAATCACGGAAACAAGAAGCCGTACTGTCACTGCAGAACACTCCCCCACTGCCGTAGACAAGAACCTTATCCCTCACCTTCAGCGTTCCTCTGAGCAGGCCGTTGTTCCATTTGTCAAAGCGGAACGGCTCAGGCAGCCGATTGCGGCTGACGTTAACATTGCCGTAAAGGTGGCGGTGGTTAAGCACTATGCCTGAAACACTGAACAGCAGCAGGAAGAAGCAGAAGGCCAATCCCACCAGTTTATGCCATTTTCTCCAATTCTTTTTTTTCATCTGTTTCTTCTTTCCCGTAACGCCGTCCCCGGAAACATAAGGCTGCGGGAACACTCCGCATGCCTTTCCTCCGGCCACATGATGCCGCAGGTGGCGGAAGCAGATGCAAAAGTAGCAATATTCACTGACATGAGCAATACTTAAAAGTAAGGAATTGTTGCTTTTTATTCGTTTTTTCTTTGTAACTTTGCAGGAGAAAAGGCAGCCTTCCACAACATTGCCGCAGCAGGAAATGCCGGAACGGCAACATTACCCCGTGGCATACAGCTCACGGAAACATGTACAACCATATCACAGAACCTCATCATACATCATCACGTGAGTTACACAAATCCCATACTTGAACTGGAAAAGCAGAAGCGGCTTCTGCAACTTGAGTACGAGGCGGAGCGTGAAACGTTCCGCCGGCAGACCGAGGCGCAAGGCATCGGGCGGAAGATAAAGCGCGGAGAAGCATGGTGGCCGGTAGAGGCAGGAAAGACCTACTACAACTCGCTTAACCAGTATTGCATAGAGATTCACCGCCGGAAGGAAGATGATACGGAGCATACTTTCGAGTACGGGCGACCCGTCTGTTTCTTCACCCTTGCCGGAGACAAGCCGTCCTATCTGCCTTTCACGGCAACTGTCTCCTTTGTCGACGGCGACCGCATGGTCATAGCCCTCGGCTGTGAAAGTCATGCCGCCGAACTGCTCGGCAGGGAAGGTCTCGGAGTGCAGATGAGTTTCGACGAGACAAGCTACCGCACAATGGTTGACGCCCTCGACCGCGTCATCCGCGGAAAAGGCAACCGCCTGACCTATCTCCGCGACCTGTTCTATACCGACATGCCGCCACAGCGATTCAAGTTTGAGCCTGTCAGGCTCCCATGGCTCAACCCGGCGCAGGAAAAGGCCGTCAACGAAGTGCTCATGGCAAAGGATGTGGCTGTTGTCCACGGACCTCCGGGAACAGGAAAGACCACCACTCTCGTGGAGGCTGTCTTCGAATGCCTGCGCAAGGAGAGCCAGGTGCTCATCTGTGCACAGAGCAATATGGCCGTTGACTGTATAGCCGAAAAGCTCGTCGACCGCGGCGTGCCCGTCCTCCGCATAGGAAACCCTACCCGCGTCAATGACAAGATGCTGTCATTCACTTATGAAAGACAGTTTGAAAGCCATCCCGACTACGACCGGCTGTGGGCACTGCGCAACGCCATGCGTGAGCTCCGCGCCCGCCGTAAGCGCGGCGACCGTTCCTTCCACCAGAAGATGGACCGCCTGAAGTCGCGCGCCACGGAACTTGAAATGCGCATAAACCAGCAACTGTTCGGCGACGCACGCGTCATAGCCTGCACCCTCGTAGGCAGTGCAAACCGCATTCTTGAGGGACAGAAGTTCGGCACACTGTTCATTGACGAGGCGGCACAGGCACTGGAAGCGGCATGCTGGATTCCCATAAGGAAGGCTTCCCGTGTCGTCTTTGCAGGTGACCACTGCCAGCTGCCTCCTACGGTAAAGAGCAATGAGGCCATGAAGGGCGGACTGGGAGTGACGCTCATGGAGCGCATTGTCAGACAGAAGCCGGAGGTTGTCACACTGCTGAAGGTGCAGTACCGCATGAACCATGAGATAATGAAGTTCTCTTCCGACTGGTTCTACAAAGGACAGGTGGAATCCGCACCGGAAGTCAGGAACCGCTCCGTGCTCGATTTCGACATCCCCATGCTGTGGATTGACACGGCAGACATGGCATGCCATGAGGAATTTGTCGGTGAGAGCTACGGCAGAATCAACAAGACGGAAGCACAATTGACACTCGCCGCGCTTCAACTCTACTTTGACAAGATAGGAAAAGAACGTATTCTCAGCGAGAGAATAGACGTAGGAATCATCTCGCCCTACCGTGCACAGGTGCAGTATCTGCGGCAATTGCTGCGCAGAGAGCCATATTTCAAGCCTTTCCGCCACCTTGTCAGCGTGAACACCGTCGACGGTTTTCAGGGACAGGAGCGTGACGTGGTGCTCATATCCCTCGTCCGCGCCAACGACGAGGGACAGATCGGCTTCCTCCGTGACCTCAGGAGAATGAACGTTGCCATGACCCGGGCGAGGATGAAACTTATCATACTCGGTGACGCGCCGACAATGACCCGCCATCCTTTCTACAAGAAACTCTATGAATACATTGACAATCTCTGACCTTTCCATAGGCCATGGCAGGAAAACCGTGGCATCATCGCTCAACGCAAGCCTTGCGGAAGGCAGGCTGACCTGTCTCGTCGGACGGAACGGAGTGGGGAAATCAACGCTCCTGCGCACTCTCGCCGGCTTCCTGTCTCCCATACAGGGAAAAATTGAATATACAGCCCCTGACGGAGGAGAAAACATCATAATCACCCCTGACAGGGGCATACGGCATGATGCAGGACGGCTGGCAAGAACGGTGAGCGTTGTCCTTACCGGACGCCCTGACGTAACTCAGATGACCGTACGCGAGATTGTGGAACTCGGACGCTCACCCTATACGGACATGTGGGGTACGCTACGCAAAAAGGACAGGGAGGTGGCGGAAAAATGCATGGAACGTACCGGAGTGGCCTCTTTGGCAGAACGTGACATTGAAACCCTCTCCGACGGCGAATGTCAGAAAGTCTTGATAGCTAAAGCTCTCGCTCAGGAGACCCCTGTCATTCTGCTTGACGAGCCTACGGCGTTCCTCGACTACCCGTCAAAGGTGGAGACAATGCGGCTCATGAAGTCAATATCGGCTGAGTATTCTCAGGGAAAAGGAAGGGCAAAGGGCATACTTCTCTCTACGCACGACATGGAAATGGCTCTGAAACTTGCCGACGAAGTGTGGCTAATGACTCAGGACCGCCGTCTTCTCTGCGGCTCTCCGTCCGAACTCGAGGACTCTCTTGTGAAGGAAAATCTCAAGATAATCTTCTGAGAGACTGTGACTCCCGCAGGTGCAAAGCTGCAACCGGAGAACCGTTTCCTGTGAAACGAACTCATTCCAAAGTCATTCCCAAAACCGTCGGATGCTCAGAAAAACAGCATCCTGCCGATATTTCTACTACATATTTCCATACAATATCAATCTATCAGACAACAACATGAAACGACTGACAACATTAATCTTCTGCTGCGCTTTCCTCACCCTGTCCGCCATCGCCGGCAACGGTACATGGAAGAGCACGGCACTGAACGCCGGCATCAGGTACACCACCACTGAGGCGAAAACTCCTGCCAGGGACGGCAGCGGGAAATTCATGACCATCGTATATCTCGAAAATCTCGCCTGCGAGAAAGTCGGAGGAAACTCCAACAGAGAAGATGTCGACTGGCTTCTCCGGCAAGGCTACCGCGTAATCGAACTTGATTACGCCAACGACAAGAATGCCGTCTCGCCGAATATCAACAAGGACATAATTGCCGTCAACGCCGAAATGCGCAGCGGGACGTTCTGCGGATGCACGGACATCTCGCAGGACCGCGCCTACATCCTTTTCGAGGGCTACCGCATTCTGCGGGACGTGAGCTATTACCTTGACGACAAGGAGGTCTACAACATGGCCGCCGCGAACGACTCCCTGTATATGGACATCGTATACCCCGCCAACCCTGCGAAGCCTGTCCCTGTCATACTCTCCTTCTCCTACAGTAACAGCTACTACGGAAACACTCACAAGCGCATGTTCCTGCCTTACCACTGGGCTGCTTTCAACGACTCCTTCGTCGAGGGAGCACCGGCAGTGGGATGCGCATGGGCCATTGCCGACCATCCGAAATACTGTGACTGGGGCAACGGAAAGTACAAGGGAGGAGCGAATAAGTCGCTCGGCTCCATAGAGATTGCCGACGATGCGGCACGCAAGGTTCGTTCGGCCATACGTACGGTTCGCGGCGTGGGCAAGACCATCGGTCTCGGCCATGATGTAGCGATATACGGCTTTTCAAGAGGCTCTACGGCGGGTTCTCTCGCAATAGGTGACAAGCCGTTTGAGGAATGGACAGCAGCCGGCAGGGGACGTTTCCAGGAGGAGAGCAGTGACGTGCAGGCGGCATTTCTCGGTCCGGGCGTCTTCGACTACAGCCTGATGAGGAAAGACTCCAGAGAATATAACAACATGAATGCCTACTGCAACTCCACGGCCGATCCAAAGGCCACCTGGGGACGGCAGGGCGGTGCCCTTTCTGTGGGCAGCGGCAGCGGTACGGCTCCGACATTCCTGTTCTATAACAGTGACGATGATGCCAACTACGGTATCCAGGCAACAAACCTGACCGGAATTTTCCGTGACAGGAACGTCACCTTTGAACTGCTTAAAGACTATGGCACAGGACACTCCGTGCCGCAGTCTCCGGAGCATCTGCGGCGGATGTATGATTTCCTCATACGCCATACATCACATTCCACAGGAATCTCCGCAGCCGATGACGGCACGGATTCACGTAATTACGACAACGGACAAGGAATCTACAGCCTCAACGGCACGCAACTTTCCAACACTCTTGACAGCCTGCCGCACGGCATATACATAGCACAGGGAAGGAAAATCATAAAATAACGTAAGCCGGACTAATTATGACCGGAGACGGACAACTGACAGAATACAAAACAAAAGGTAACGTTTTACACTGTAAACCGTTACCTTTCGTTCCTGCAGTCCTGCAGACTTTGACCCCAGAAAGCCGATTACGCCGTCTATTTTCCTGTATACCGAAGCAATGCATGCCATACGAGAGCAGGGCCACTTTTCCTTGAGCATAGAATCAGCATTATACTTATTCTTAACAAACAAAGAACATATATAATTTTAATGCCTTTAGTCCATAACGCATTTCGGGCTGAGTCCCTTTGTCGGAACTCAGCCCGAAATGCATTTACACCTCTTATTTCACAACATTTCCCACACGGGGAGCATTATTTCCTACATCAGTCCTATCCACCGGAGAACATCATTGAGATTGGCAACGAGCATCAGAAGAAGCAGAAGCCCCATGCCTATGTTCTGCGCAATCTGCTGGAAACGCAGGCTCGGGGTCTTGCCTGTCACGACTTCCATAAGGAGAATGAGGATGTGGCCGCCGTCAAGTCCCGGAATAGGAATGATGTTCATGAAGGCAAGAATTATGGAAAGGAATGCCGTCATGCGCCAGAACATGCTCCAGTCCCATACAGGAGGGAACATTGAGCCTATTGCTCCGAAACCTCCGAGACTCTTGGCACCGTCGGCGGAGAAGAGATACTTCAGGTCGCCGACATAACCTTCAAGGACACTGATGCCATAGCTGATTCCGGCAGGGACGCTCTCCAGTATCCCGTATGACAGGTGGGTCGGCTTGTAGTAAGAGTATATGCTGCTCTCTATAAGGCCGAGTTTCAACTCAGGAGACATGACCACCGTCATCGTGTCTTTCACAGCGGATGCCGGAGGGCAGCCTGACAAGGCGGAAGGATAGACCACTGAGGATGCGTTCCTTGCCACAACGAGCTTCACGGTGCGTATGGCAAGGCTGTCCTTGGCGGTCTTCGCTGCAGTCATCCTGTCCTCGAGGATTCCGACCTGATACTTATAGTCATTCCATGAGTCGACGGACTTGCCGTTGACCGACAGGATCTTATCACCTTTCCTTATCCCTGCCTCCGATGCCGGAGTGCCTGCAAGGACGCTGTCTATGTCACACGGTACGAGAGGCCGCACAAAAACAGGGTCGGACTTCAGCATGGCAAGGAGGTCAAGCTCTCCCGGAAGGGCGACAACCGACTTTTTCCCGTCACGCATGACATAAGCCTCACGGGCCGTGGCAAGGTCGCGGAACATGTCGGTGGAGAACTCACGGAACTCTCCCTTATCCGTTCCGAGGAGAATGTCTCCGTCCCTGAAACCGAGATTCTTTGCCGAAGAATTGAACTTCATTCCGTTCTTCATGTCCTTCAGGGCAACATAATCTTCTCCCCAGGTATAGAATACGGCGGAATAGATTATCAGTGCAAGGAAGAAATTGACCATTACGCCGCCGGCCATGATGAGCAGGCGCTGGTAAGCCTTCTTACTCCTGAACTCCCATGGCTGTACAGGCTTCTTGGCAAGGTCCTCGGCGGACTGTGTCTCATCCACCATTCCGTCTATCTGGCAGTAACCGCCGATGGGCAGCCAGCCAAGACCGTACTCCGTTCCTGCCTCTTCGTTGTACCTCTTGTTGCCGTCCTCTCCGCGCTCGGTGATGAGAGGCTTGCCGGTGAGCTTGCGCCACCAGTTGTCGTAAGAGCTCCATATGTGGAACTTAAAGTTGGCAAAGATGTAGAATCTTGACACACGTGTCTTGAACAACTTTGCAAAAAAGAAATGTCCGCCCTCATGGAGCGCGACGAGGATTGTTATCGCGAGAAGGAACTGTAATGTCTTAATCCAGAATGTTTCCATGAAATGGTTGTGGGTTATTGGTTATGGGTTGTCGGGTTGTTTGTACATCGGTTGTCGGTTTTTGGTTCTCGGTGCGGGGCAATGGCTGTTTAGTTCTGGCAATCCCAGGCCTGCAAGCCATAACCCGAAACCGAAGACCTAAAGCAGTGATTCTGCTATGCGCCTTGCCTCGGTATCGGACATAAGGTAGTCGTCAAGCGAAGGATTCTTGACAAATGTGGCACGCTGCATCGTCTCGGCAATAATGTCTCCCATCTGCAGGAATCCGCATTTATCCTTGCGGAAAGCCTCGTTGACGACTTCATTGGCGGCATTTACTATGCAGGACATGTTGCCTCCCTTGCGCAGAGACTCGTATGCCATGGCAAGACAGCGGAACTTCTCCATGTCCGGCTCAAAGAATTCCAGCGGCTGACGGAAAAGGTCAAGCCTCTCGCCTGAGAGATGCAGGCGCCGGGGGAAGGAGAAGGCGTACTGTATGGGCAGGCGCATGTCAGGCACACCGAGCTGAGCCTTTACGCTGCCGTCGGCATATTGCACGGCGGAATGTACTATGGACTGCGGATGAACAATAACCTGGATCTTGTCAGCGTCCACGCCGAAGAGCCATTTTGCTTCTATAACCTCAAAGCCTTTGTTCATCATAGACGCGGAATCGATAGTGATTTTCGCCCCCATGTCCCATGTCGGATGCCTCAGGGCGTCAGCAGCAGTCACATTCCTCATCTCGTCAAGGGTGAAATTCCGGAACGGACCGCCTGAAGCAGTAAGAAGAATCTTCTCTATCTCCGTGTCGGCATCGCCCACAAGGCTTTGGAATATGGCGGAGTGTTCTGAATCAACAGGAAGTATAGGACAGTGGTTCTCCTGTGCCAGCCTCATTATAAGCTCACCTGCAACGACAAGGGTCTCCTTGTTGGCAAGACAGATTTTCTTACGTGCCTTTATCGCACGGATGGTCGGTTTCAGACCGGCAAAGCCCACCATGGCGGTGAGCACCATGTCAATAGGTTCTGCCTCGACAATCTCCTCCAGAGCCTCCGCACCTGCATATACCTTGATGTCAGGGCAGTCGCCAAGGAGAGAGCACAACTTCTCGTAATGAGCCTCGTTGGCAATGACGACAGCCGCCGGCTTGAACTTGTGTGCCTGCTCAGCAAGCAGTTCCACATGACTGTATGCTGTAAGACAATATACCTCATAGAGGTCGTCATGCTCCTCTATCACCTCCAGTGCCTGAGTGCCTATGGAGCCTGTGGAGCCTAATATACATATTTGTTTTTTCATCATCATTAATTATTACAGAAAATGTCTGCACTGCCTCTCTCCATACCGGAAAATGGTGAATAATGTCAGGAAAGTCTCTCATTCGTCCATGTCCAGCAGACCTTCCGGCACTGCGACGGTAACCTTCCGGCTTTCAGTGTCCACCTCCTCTATCAGTTCTTCAGGAGCAGGAATAAGGCAACCGTTGTCGAGTTCAAAGAGAATATTCTCCGTTGAATCGTCCACAGCCTCTACCGTACCTACCGTCATGCCTGTACCTGAGTCCACAAGCTGATACCCGACAAGCTCCGCATACGTAAGGTCGTGTTCCACCTCATCGGCGAGCGAACGCGGAAAAAACACCTCACAGCCCGTCAGCTCACGGACTTTCTCCGCCGAGTCCATGTCACAGAAAGTGACAAGGGCTATCTCGTCACTCTTGAAACGGTATTCCTCCATGAAGAAAGGCACGAGAATTCCGTCGATGCGGAGTACAAGATAGTCAGCGCCGACACGGTCAAACACGTCATCGTCTATCTGCACCTGCACCTCACCCTTCACCCCGTGGGGCTTACCGACACGGCCTATTCTGTAAACGTCAGAGTCCTTTATCATCTGTTTTCATCTATTGTTTTCATGCTGCACCCGGAGATGCATCTCACCTTTTGCGGCAATTTCACTGGCGTGTGATCCTTGCACCGAGAGCATTGAGACGCTGCTCGATGTCCTCATATCCGCGGTCTATCTGTGCGATATTGGCGATTCTTGACGTCCCGTCTGCCGTCAGGGCGGCGATAAGCAGGGCAATACCGGCACGGATGTCAGGACTTGTCATCATTCCCGCTCTCAGTTTCTTTGCATGATTAAGGCCTACGACAACGGCGCGGTGAGGGTCACAGAGGATAATGTTCGCTCCCATATCTATGAGCTTGTCGACAAAGAACAGCCTTGACTCGAACATTTTCTGATGGACGAGCACCGAACCGTTCGCCTGTGTGGCGACAACGAGCAGCACACTGAGCAGGTCAGGCGTCAGCCCCGGCCATGGAGCATCGGAGAGAGTCATTATTGTACCGTCCATAAAAGAGTCGACGGAGAAGGTCTCATGCTTCGGAATAAAGAGGTCATCGCCTTCCTCCCTGACATCAACGCCGAGACGGCGGAACGCCTCAGGTATTATTCCGAGATTCTCTATCGACACATTCTTTATCCTTATGCCGTCACCAATCATCGCCGCCATACCGATGAATGAGCCGACCTCTATCATGTCAGGAAGCACCCTGTGGTCGCAGCCGTGAAGTCTCTTCACGCCCTTGACATGCAGGAGATTGCTTCCAATACCTGAAATGTCAGCTCCCATTCTGTTAAGCATACGGCAAAGCTGCTGTATGTACGGCTCGCAGGCTGCATTATATATTGTTGTCTCCCCCTCAGCCATGACGGAGGCCATGATGATGTTCGCCGTTCCCGTAACGGAAGCCTCATCAAGAAGCATGCGGCATCCCTTCAGGCACTCCCCGCGGAGTTCATAGACATCCCGTCCTGGCACATGGCTGAACTCGGCGCCGAGCTTGTTGAAGCCGAGGAAATGCGTATCAAGACGGCGACGGCCTATCTTGTCTCCGCCCGGTTTCGCCACGGTTGCCTTGCCGAAACGTCCGAGAAGCGGTCCTATCATAAGTACGGAGCCACGCAAAGAAGAACATTTCCTAACGAAATCATCGCTCCCGAGATATGCCAGATTTAGCTCGTCAGCCTGGAAAGTATATTCATTGCGGCCATGCTTGGTGACCCTCACGCCTATGTCCGTCAGCAATCTGATAAGATTGTTTACGTCAAGGATGTCGGGAATATTGCTGATACGCACAGGCTCTGCCGTTAGAATCGAGGCACAGATGACCTGAAGGGTTTCGTTTTTCGCCCCCTGCGGCACGATTGTTCCTCTCAGCGGATGTCCGCCCTCTATTACGAAAGTATCCATATTCTTGTGGGATGTGTCGATTACGTGTTACTGTTTTCCCTTCTTTCTCTTCTGCTTTCCCTTCCTGGCGGTATTGCTCTCTATTGTGAAATAGTCAAGCTTGACTTTCTCAGGGTCAAGCTGTATCATGCCGTCGGTAAATTGCGCTATGTCCGAGAGTATGCGCTCGTTCTCCGGAATGGCACTGCCATGCTGGATTACGTCACGCTTCATCTGGTTGGCGATGACGCGGCAAGCCTCGTCCCGGGCCGGGCCGGGCGGCATTCCCTTGATATGTTCCAGTGCCTGAAACACGAGGTTGCCGTAATGGCGCACCGGGATGCGGCTTTTCGGATAATCCATCGGAGACGGACGGCAGGCGGCTTTCTTCGCCGCGGATATGTCAAAAGGGTAGTCTATGTCAAGTCTGAAATCACACATGATGGCGAGATGATCCCAGAGTTTTTGCTTATAGTCGGGAGTCTGGCGTATCTCCGGGTGCATAAGTTCCATCGTCTTCACGATATTCTCGGCACCACGCTGCCGGTCACTGCGATTTTCCATAGCCATGCACTGCTTTATCATGGCATGGACGCAACGTCCGTATTCCGGCATCTTCATCCGTTCACGCCGGGTGTTGTAGTCCAGTCCTTCAAGGTTCATAAGAGTTTCTTTGGTTTTAATGCTACAAAATCTTTCAAATAGAACGGCACGAAATATGCCACGTCCTCAGTCTTGTCCTCCATCAGGCGGCGTTCTGCAAGCGGGAACATGTTCTTTGCCAACGGCTCTATGCCTTCAATGAGCCTTGCATTGGGATGACCGATGGCTTCCATGCACTTTGCCGCGCCGTTCCCGAAGAAATAAACGGGACGACTGTCAAGGTACTCACGGTAAGTCTCCGCATCGACAACGTCTGCACCGACAGGGCGTACGGGGCGCAGGGCACGGTCATAGATTCCGGCATATACTTCCATGCGGCGCGCATCAAGCATCGGACAGAGCAGCGCATCCTCAGGAAGGTCATCATGCTTCAGCAGGACCGGCACACAAAGGAGTTCAAGAGTCGGGACTGCTATCAGGGGAATGTCAAGACCGTAGCATACGCCCTTTGCCATAGACACTCCGATTCGCAGGCCGGTATACGAGCCAGGGCCCATCGATACGGCGACCGCATCAACGGGAATGGCATGGCTGTCGGCAAAACCGAGTGCCCTGTCGACGAAGGTTCCAAGTCTTTCATTGTGGCTGGGACCCGTGCGGTCCTCATCAGAGTATATGCACTTGCCGTCCTCACTGATAGCCACGGAGCACACATCGGTGCTTGTTTCAATGCTGAGTATACAGGACATTTTTCTCAAAATACTTAAATATTCTGCAAATTTACTACTTTTTTCGTAAATAATTTGTACTTTTGCATAAATTTAACGTAGTACATAAGAAAATGATACAATCAATGACAGGTTTCGGAAAAGCAACCGCAACCTTTGGGAACAAGAAAATCAACGTTGAGGTCAAGTCTCTCAATTCCAAGGCTCTTGACCTCTCGACACGTATCGCCCCACTCTATCGTGAAAAGGAAATGGAAATCCGTCAGATGGTTTCCGAAAGACTGTCGCGCGGAAAGGTGGAATTCTGCCTCTGGATCGACAAGGACGAGACTGCCGCCGCCACTCCCGTAAACGCCGAGATGGTGGATTTCTACTATCAGCAAATCAACAAGATAGCCTACGAGAAGGACATATCTCTCAACATGGACTGGTCCACCATCCTCCGCCTCCCGGACGTTCTCAGCCGCAACGAGGTGGAAACGCTCAGCGACTCTGAATGGAAATGTGCACGGGAAGCCATAGACAATGCCCTGACACAACTCGTGGAATTCCGCATACAGGAAGGGGAGGCTCTCAGAAAGAAGTTCATTGAGAAGCTTGACAATATAGCAAAGCTTCAAAAGAAACTTGAGCCTTACGAGCAAAGCCGCGTGGACAGGATACGCCAGCGTATCACAGATAACCTGAAACTAATACCCGACGTGGAGTATGACAGGAACCGTCTTGAGCAGGAACTTATCTACTACATCGAGAAACTTGACATCTCCGAGGAAAAGCAGCGTCTTACAAACCACCTGCAGTACTTCCGCGACACAATGCTCCTTGACGAGCCCGTCGGCAAGAAACTCGGGTTCATCGCACAAGAGATGGGCCGTGAGATAAACACCACCGGCTCAAAGAGCAACCAGGCAGAGATGCAGAACATCGTCGTGAAGATGAAAGACGAGCTGGAGCAGATTAAGGAACAGGTCCTCAACGCCCTCTAAATCTTCCGCATGACTTCATCCACCGGGATGCATACTGACGGGAAGACTCCGGCATGTATGCCTCCTCCGCCACATAAGCCATATCCCAAGCCCCATAAGCCAAAACCGTAAACCCATATTCCTCAACCGACAACCGATGAAAAAAGGAAAACTTCTGATATTCAGCGCACCGAGCGGCTCCGGAAAATCCACCATTGTACAGTGGCTCATGCAGGAGCATCCGGAACTGAACATGCATTTCTCCATATCCTGCACCACACGCCGGCCGCGCGGAACAGAGCGGAACGGCGTCGAATATTTCTTTCTCTCGCCTGAAGAATTCAAGGATAAAATAGCAAAAGAGGAGTTCGTAGAATTTGAAGAGGTCTACACCGACAAGTTCTACGGTACATTGAAGTCACAGGTGACAAGCCAGACGGACAACGGCGACAACGTTGTCTTTGACATAGATGTCAATGGCGGCTGCAACATCAAGAGCCAATATGGCTCACAGGCTCTCAGCATCTTCATCCAGCCGCCGTCTCTGGAGGAGCTCCGCCGCCGTCTCACCGGCCGCGGGACCGATGCCCCGGAGGTGATAGAACAGCGTCTTGCCAAGGCAGAATATGAACTGGGATTCGCCCCGAAGTTCGACACTGTCGTTGTCAACGACGACCTTGAGCAAGCCAAGAAGGAGACTTTGGACAAGATTCGCAAGTTCCTTGCCGGATAACCCTCCGGCAATTTGATTTTCAAGCCATTAATGATCACAAAACAAAAGGTTACCTTTTACAGGACGAAAGGTTACCTTTTGAGCCTTCCGTCGTCACCCCGGGTCAGAAATATCCTTAAAGAACGCAAAGACATACCACGGCACAACAAAAACAGAAACCCACGGAAATTACTGCAAAACATAAGAAAATAGGGCTTTTCGGAGGAACGTTCGACCCCATACACCTTGCCCATACAGCCCTCGCCAAGGCTTTCCGCCGGCAGCTAGGACTGGACGAGGTATGGTTTCTCGTAACACCCCAGAACCCGTGGAAGGCCGGCAGCACTCTGTCTCCTGACCGTGACCGCTTTAACATGGCAGTCCTCGCTCTCGAAGACGAAGAAGGGCTTACGGCTTCCGACTATGAGTTCCGGCTTGAGAAGCCGTCCTTTTCCTACCGCACACTGAGACATCTGCGTAAGGAGTTCCCTGACACAGAGTTCACCATACTCATCGGCGGTGACAACTGGACAGCCTTTGACAAGTGGGCGGAGTACCGCGAGATTCTCAACTTCCACCCCGTGGCCGTCTATCCGCGCAAAGACAGCCGCCTTACCGCACCGGAGTCACTGGCAGGCAATGACTTCCGGCTGACCGTAGTGCAGTCGCCGCTGATGGACATCAGCAGCACGGAAATCCGCCGCCGTGTATTCTCGGGAGAAGAATTCGATAACCTCGTATGCCCGAAAGTGGCGGAATATATCATTAGGAACGGACTTTATTCCAAACGGGCCATACCACAAAGACCGTCGGAATAAAGACCGGACCGGACAATAAGCTAAATGAAACAAATGAGAAACTGGAAACGCCGGCTTGACTTCTTCACCGCCCCGATAGCGAGAAACCCCGAGTTTCTTGTCTTCATGTTCGCCCTCGGCATCGTCTCAGCGACACTTTCCGTTGACTATGCCCATAAGGCGAAACTCTATGAATATGCCTGGGAGGAACTTTTCTTCTGCCTTTATGCCGTCTGTGCAGCACTTGCCATGATGCCGCGGCGGCTACGTGCCGTGGCAAGAGGAATGATCTATGCCGTGGCATACCCTGTGACGGTGGTGGACATGTACTGCTTCGTGAAATTCGAAGCCACTCTCAATCCCTCCATCCTCATGCTTGTCAACGAGACGGACCCACGGGAGGCAGGCGAGTTCTTCTCCGCTTACCTTGCCCCTGACATACTGCTGACAAATGTCGGCTGGATTCTTCTCGTGCTCTTACTGCACATCCTGTGGTCGGCACACAGGAAAATACGCCGGCCGGCAAGACTTATCTGCATTGAGGCGACGGCGGCTGAACGAATAGGCAGGATGCGTCCGCTGTGGAACATACTGACAGCCGTATGCATCGTCATTAGCGGCATGGCATGCTTTCCTAACCTCAGGAGCCTCCGAAATCTGATGAGCCAGAAGACAATCGGAGACATCGAACACAGGCTTACGGAGAAAGACTGCGGCAAACAGTACCTGCCGATGTACCGTTTCTCGTTCAGCGTCTATGCCAACCACCTCGCTTCAAAACAGATTGACATAATACATAAGGTGGCGAAAACCGTGACCGTAGACAGCTGCCGCTACACTTCTCCGAACATTGTGCTCATAATAGGTGAGGCATACTGCAAGCGTCATTCCGGACTCTACGGCTACCATCTGCCAACAACGCCGCGGCAGAAGGCAATGGAAAAGAACGGCGAGCTTGTCCCATATACCGATGTGGTCACTCCATGGAACCTTACAAGCTATGTCTTCAAGCATATCATGTCGACATATACCGTGGGAGACAAGGGCGACTGGTGCGACTACCCGCTCTTCGGAGAGATTTTCCGCAAGGCCGGGTACCACGTCACGTTCCTCACAAACGAGTTCCTGCCGAAAGCCAAACAGGCGGTCTATGACTTCAGCGGCGGTTTTTTCCTCAACGACCCGGAGATGTCGGCGGCACAGTTTGACGCACGCAACGAACGGCTGCATATCTTCGACGAGGGACTCCTTGACGATTACAGGAGTGTGCAGGAACGGCGGGCGCATTACGGGGACACACTGCAGAAAGGTAACCTCACCATCTTCCATCTCATTGGACAGCACCAGAACTATCGTGTGAGATGCCCTAAATCAAAGAAACACTTCACCACCGACGACTATGGTGACCGTGAGGATCTCCGTCCGAAATGGAAGAGGAACGTATGTGACTATGACAACGCCACACTGTACAACGATTCCATCGTCAGGGAGATAACGGAACTCTTCGAAAACACGAACACCATCGTCATCTACATGCCTGACCACGGCGAGGAAGTGCACTCGCGGGAACTGCCGCACTTCAGCGGAAGGATGCACTCCACCACCATTACGGAACGTCTCGCAAGGGAGGAGTTCGAGATACCTTTCTGGATCTGGGCCTCAAAGTCTTATCGTGAAACCCATCCTGAACTATGGCAGACAATCCGCTCTTCGGCGCAAAAGCCGTACATGACCGATGCCCTGCCCCATCTTCTCATGTATCTTGCCGGCATAGAGTGCAGATATTACCGTGAAGACCTTAACATCCTCTCGCCTGAATATAATGCATCACGACCGCGCATTCTTAAGCATCAGACTGACTATGACGTCATTATGAAAAGAAAGAAGTGGCAGAACGGGTTCCATTCTGACACCCTTATAAAGGAAAAATCAAATGCGCGGCCCAGCAAGAAGCCAACAACCCATAAAAAAAACGGCACCCCGTCCCACAAAACCGCATAACCCACAACCTCATGACAAGCCTCATAACACGCAGAGAAGCATTGGCGATGCGCGGAATAGCCATCCTTGCCATCGTCCTGCATAACTATACGCACTGGCTCGGCCCCATGGTGAAGGAGAACGAATACACCTTCTCATGGCACAATTCCGAAAGACTGTTTGCGGAAATCTCACATCCGTCATGGAACATCATTGCACATCTGCTCTCGTTCTTCGGGCATTACGGTGTGCCGGTGTTTGTCTTCCTCAGCGCATACGGCCTTGTCATGAAGTACGAAGGCGGCAATCCGCGGAACGGAACGACAGGATCAACGGTGAAGGACGAGGGGGCATGGACTTTCGTAAAGAAGCATTTCATGAAGCTGTGGATAATGATGGCGGTGGGATACAGTGCCTTTATCCTCACGGACTACATGACTCCGGGGCCGTACCGTTACACATTCTGGAACGTTGTGGGACAACTCGGGCTGTTCAGCAACCTTTATGCCGATCCTGACCACGCCATCTGGCCGGGCCCGTACTGGTATTTCGGACTCACGATGCAGCTGTATCTCGTCTACCGCTTTATGCTTTATCCTGGAAAAATGTCACTGTCAGGACTCCTTCCGAATAGACGGCACAAGTCAATTCCTGTCATTCTCGCTGCCGGATGTATCGCCGTGCAGTTATCTTTTGAGCCTTTGAGCGCAGAACTCAACTGGTTCCGCTACAACTGTTTCGGCAATCTGCCCGTCTTTGCGATGGGAATCCTTTATGCAAGGACAAGGAAACGCATGGAGAAGCCACGCCTTCAGGAACTTCCATGGGCAATATCGGCATTGGCCGTAGTGGTTATGTCCAGTGCCGATTTCGTATTATGGACCTTTGCACCGTTCTTTGTGTGCATAGGAACTATAAAACTTGTCCGCGCCCTGCCTGACGCTCTGCTGCGTCCGCTGGCATGGACAGGCGGCATATCCGCGGCGATGTTCGTGTGCCACCCTGTCACAAGAAAGGTCATAATCCCCATATCACGCCACGGGGAGATATATGCCGGACTGCTGCTCTACATACTTGCGACCATAATCCTCGCCGTTCTCTTCAAGAAGGCAACAGACATTGTCTCGGAAAACATCAATAAAAGCTGACAATTTGCCAATCCTCCCGTCTGACAATATTGTCAAACGGATAATCCGGTCAATTTAATTCCCTTATCCCATGAAATCAAAAGACATCAGCCTTGCCGACATTTCGCGCTTCCGTGCAGAGCAGATGGGAGTGGCGATGATTATAGTCGTGCTATTCCATGTTGCCCTTCCGCGCTCCGATGCTTTCTTCGGACTGAGAAGAATGGGCAACCTCGGAGTGGACATCTTCCTTTTCCTAAGCGGAATGGGACTATGGTTCTCATGGATGAAGACCACCGTCTCCGTTGCTCCTTTCCTGAAGAAATGGAAGGATTTCTATTGGCGCAGGCTCGTAAGGGTGTATCCTGCATGGCTGGTGGCAGCCTCCCTGTACTACATCCCGCGCTTCATGGCTCACGAACCGCACACCATGGCGCAATGGATTGACCTCATTCTTGACATTGCCGTCAACTGGAACTTCTGGACACGTGACGAACTGACCTTCTGGTACATCCCTGCCACAATGATGCTTTATGTCTTTGCGGCACCGTATATGGAGCTGATACGCAAGCATCCGGTCTGCCGCTGGCTCGTCGCAGGCATGATGATGTGGTGCGTTGCCGTGCAGTATGTCACGCCAATCCATACCGCCGTGGGGCATATCGAGATATTCTGGAGCCGCGTGCCGATATTCTTCCTCGGCATAAACATTGCCGAGAGCGTAAGGAGAAAGGAGACAATTGAAGGCTCCGCAATCTGGCTTGTGGCGTTGTTATTCGTCTTTTCGCTCGCCACATGCGTCTGGCTTGAACAGTACAAGCACGGACGGTTCCCGCTGTTCCTCGAAAGAATGCTCTACATACCCCTTGCCGTGACAATGATTCTCCTGCTGAACAAGCTCTTCTGCCACACGCCACAATGGCTGAAACGCGGTGCGGCGTTCATCGGGACAATATCCCTTGAGATGTACCTCATACACGTTGAGTTTGTCATGCGTCCTGTCGAACGCTATCATCTCGGCTACTGGCGCACATTCTTCATAGTAATGGCCATCTCCGTTCCTCTCGCATGGCTGCTCCATAAGGCAATGGCCAAAGTACAGAAAATAATCCCCTAAACAACACAGAAACCACATGAAAAGCCTCATACTGCTTACCCGCCCGCACCAATGGATAAAGAACACGTTCATCTTCATGCCCATGTTCTTCGGCGGAGCACTGACGGACATGAACAGCCTGACAAGCACCGTCATCGCCTTCCTTGCCTACAGCTTTGCCGCATCGTCCATATACTGCTACAACGACATAATCGACGTGGAGGACGACCGCCGTCATTCCGTGAAGTGCAAGCGTCCGATTGCCTCCGGAAGGATAACCACCGGACAGGGCTATGCCGTAATGCTGCTGATGTTCTCCCTGTCCATGGCTATGATTTACACACTCGGCGACAGGGCAACCGACTTAGGCTGCGTCATTGCGGCCTACTATATCCTTGACATTGCATACTGCCGTATACTGAAACATTACGCCATTGTCGACGTATGCGTCCTCTCCTTCGGGTTCGTACTGCGTATCCTGGCAGGAAGCGCAGCGACAGGAATAGCGGCTTCCCACTGGCTTGTGCTCATGACTTTCCTGCTTACACTGCTCCTCGGCTTTGCAAAAAGACGCGATGACGTACTGAGAATGATGAAGACCGGTGAGGCTCCCCGTCACAATACGCAACGGTACAACCTCCCGTTCATAAACCAGGCGGTGACAATAACTGCCGCAGTGACGGTAGTCTGCTACATAATGTACACCATATCTCCCGAACTTGCAGCACGGACGAACTCCGGATACATATACCTTACCACAATCTTCGTGCTCCTCGGACTGCTGCGCTACATCCAGCTCGCAGAAGTTGACGATGCCACGGGCGACCCTACGAAGCTGCTTTATAAAGACAGGTTCCTGCAAACAGTAATCGGACTGTGGGTACTTTCATACGTCATCATACTCTACGGCAGAAATATCATGCCGTAAAGGTACAGAAACCGACAACCTGAATATGCAAGAACCCATTCCCAAGCCCCACAACCGGCAACCGCAAAACCGTATAACCCATCAACCGCAAAAACCGATCACCTTGAAGAAACTATTCGTATCAGACTTCGACGGCACGCTGACAACGGCCGACTCAATGATGGCTATCATCATTTTCCGGCACGGGAAACTCGGCCTGGCACTTGAACTGCTGCGCATAATGCCGTGGCTCGTGCTCATGGCGGCACACCTCTATCCTAACCAAAGAACAAAGGAACGTCTGCTGCACAACTGCTTCGGGAAGATGACAGAGAAGGAATTTGATGCCTTCTGCCAACGGTTTGCCGACTCCCACAAGCATATTCTACGCAACACTCTCCACCGCAGACTGACCGAAGAGCAGGAGAAAGGCAACGAAGTCGTGGTCGTAACGGCAAGCCCGGAGAAATGGGTGAGCCGACTTGTGCCGGAGTTTAAGGTTCTCGGCACCAAGATGGAATTCCGCAACGGCAGTTTCACAGGACGCTTCCTGTCACCAAACTGCTACGGAGCAGAGAAAGTGCGCCGCCTCATCCATGAATATCCCGACCTGAAAAATCAGCGGGACGGTCACCACATAATCGCTTTCGGAGACTCGCGAGGCGACAGGGAACTGCTCCGGTTCGCAGACGAGGGACATCTGATAAAACACTGATACACACCCGAAAGCAACAAGTCACAGTCCAAGAAGACAAGCCAGACATCTTAAAAGGTCATTCTCTGAAATTCAGGGGATGACCTTTTAAGATACAAACCGTTACCTTTTACTCTACGAAAGGTTACCTTTCACCATGTCAACCGTTACCTTTTGCAGTGCGAAACGTTACCTTTTGTAAACGTCCTCCTTACACCCCACACAGGAAGAACACACATTCCACCCTCCTGACCACTTTATTCCATCCCTTAATTATTTTATAATTAAATTATTTCCTCATTCCATTTTTTTTTAGTATCTTTGCACGGAAATACGACATCCGCCACGGACGGTGCCGGAGATGCCGGGAACCATACCGCAAAGCCGTGACAGACAAGGTAAGAAAAGAACTAAAATACATTTTTACATACATGGAAGAAATACAAAAAACAGAAGGCAACTACACAGGCAGCAGCATACAGGTGCTCGAAGGACTCGAGGCTGTACGCAAGCGGCCTGCGATGTATATCGGCGACATCTCCGAGAAAGGTCTCCACCATCTTGTCAACGAGACAGTGGACAACTCCATCGACGAGGCCATGGCAGGCTACTGCACGGACATAGAAGTTACAATCAACGAGGACAACTCCATAACCGTCGAGGACAACGGACGCGGCATTCCTGTAGACGAACATCCTAAACTTCACAAGTCAGCACTCGAAGTCGTCATGACAGTGCTCCACGCCGGAGGCAAGTTCGACAAAGGCTCCTACAAGGTTTCCGGCGGTCTCCACGGCGTAGGTGTCTCCTGTGTGAACGCCCTTTCCACACACATGCTCTCACAGGTGTTCCGCGACGGCAAGATCTACCAGCAGGAATACGAGCAGGGAAAGCCGCTCTATCCTGTCAAGATTGTCGGTGAGACCGACAAGCGCGGCACACGCCAGCAGTTCTGGCCTGACGCAACAATATTCACTACCACGACATACAAGTATGACATCGTGGCGACACGTATGCGCGAACTGGCGTTCCTCAACGCCGGAATCAAGATCACCCTCCGCGACATGCGTCCGGAATTGGACGAGAACGGCAATGTGGCAGAGGGATGGACACCAAAGGAGGAGGTGTTCCACGCACAGGACGGCCTGAAAGAGTTTGTACGATACATTGACCAGCACCGCACACACCTCTTCAACGATGTCATATACCTGAAGACGGAGAAGGCGGGAGTCCCCATCGAGGCGGCCATCATGTACAACACCGACTACTCCGAGCATATCCACTCATACGTCAACAACATCAACACCATCGAAGGCGGCACCCACCTCACAGGCTTCCGCATAGCCCTCTCACGCTCGCTGAAGAAATATGCCGACAATGACGACCAGATACGCAAGCAGATAGAAAAGGCGAAGATAGAGATTGCACAGGACGACTTCAAGGAAGGACTCACGGCAGTCATCTCCGTAAAGGTTGCCGAACCGCAGTTTGAGGGTCAGACAAAGACAAAGCTGGGCAACTCAGAGGTGAACGGTGCCGTTCAGCAGGCTGTAGGCGAGGCCATGAACGACTATCTCGAGGAGCACCCTAACGAGGCGCGCATGATATGCAACAAGGTTGTCCTGGCAGCCACGGCACGCGTGGCGGCACGCAAGGCACGCGAGAGCGTACAGCGAAAGAACCCTATGTCGGGAGGAGGACTCCCCGGCAAGCTCGCCGACTGCTCCAGCCGCGACCCGAAGAAGACGGAAATCTTCCTTGTCGAGGGTGATTCCGCCGGCGGTTCGGCAAAGCAGGGACGCGACCGCCATTATCAGGCGATACTCCCGCTGCGAGGAAAGATTCTCAACGTGGAGAAAGTCCAGTGGCATAAAGTGTTCGAGGCAGAGTCCGTGAACATAATACTGCAGGCTATCGGCGTGCGGTTCGGCATAGACGGCGAGGATTCCAAGGAGGCCAACATCGACAAGCTGCGCTATGACAAGATCATCATCATGACCGATGCCGATGTCGACGGTTCACACATCGACACCCTCATCATGACGCTCTTCTTCCGATTCATGCCGAAAGTCATTCAGGAAGGTCACCTCTACATAGCCACCCCACCGCTCTACCGTTGCTCATACAAGGACAAGAAAGAGTACTGCTATACAGAGGAGGACCGCCAGAGATTCATTGACACCTACTGCGCAGGCAACGCCGACGACACAAAGCTCCACACACAGCGCTACAAAGGTCTGGGCGAGATGAACCCGGAACAGCTCTGGGACACCACAATGAACCCTGAGACACGTCTGCTGAAGCAGGTTACCATACAGAATGCAGCCAAGGCTGACGAAATCTTCTCAATGCTCATGGGCGACGATGTGGAGCCGCGCCGCCAGTTCATCGAGGAGAACGCCACATACGCAAATATCGACGCATAACGGCATACGGCGGCAATATCCGCAATATTCTTGCAGGAAGCCGCAAGGAAACACAATAAAAAGAACAATAAGGAAATATCAACAATAAAACGAAAGAAACGATGGCAAAGAAAGCACTATTGATGATTCTCGACGGATGGGGAATCGGCAAACACGGCAACGGTGACGTTATCTTCAACACACCGACACCATATCTTGACTACCTCACGGCAGTATCGGCACATTCTCAGCTTCAGGCGTCAGGCGAGGACGTAGGCCTTCCTGACGGACAGATGGGCAACTCAGAGGTGGGACACCTCAATATCGGTGCCGGACGCATAGTATACCAGGACCTCGTGAAAATCAACCGTGCATGCGCTGACGGCTCAATATCAAAGAACCCGCAGGTCGTGGAAGCTTACAACTACGTAAAGCAGAACGGAAAGAAGCTCCATCTCATGGGACTTGCCTCTAACGGCGGAGTACACTCCTCACTGGACCATCTCTTCAAACTCATAGAAGTGGGCAAGGAGTTCGGACTCTCTCAGCAGACTTTCGTCCACTGCTTCATGGACGGCCGTGACACCGACCCTAAGTCCGGAAAAGGCTTCATCGAGCAGATTGACGCGAAATGCAAGGAGAACGACGCCAACATAGCATCAATCGTAGGACGCTTCTACGCCATGGACCGCGACAAGCGCTGGGAGCGTGTCAAGGAGGCTTATGACCTTATCGTAAACGCCGAAGGCAAGAAGGCTGACGACATGGTGAAGGCCATGCAGGAGTCTTATGACGAGGGCATCACCGACGAGTTCATAAAGCCTGTCACAAACGCTGCCGTAAACGGAAAGATTGAAGAGGGAGACGCCGTCATCTTCATCAACTTCCGTAACGACCGTGCCAAGGAGCTCACACAGGTCCTCACACAGCAGGACCTCCCTGAGCAGGGCATGAAGACCATCCCCGGACTCCAGTACTACTGCATGACTCCGTATGACGCAAGCTTCACCGGCGTGAAAATCCTGTTCCCGAAGGAGAACGTGACGAACACTCTCGGCGAATATCTCTCCCAGCAGGGCAAGAAGCAGCTCCATACGGCAGAGACGGAGAAGTATGCCCACGTGACATTCTTCTTCAACGGCGGCAGGGAGACTCCTTACGAGGGAGAGGACCGCATACTCGTGGCTTCGCCTAAGGTGGCTACCTACGACCTCAAGCCGGAGATGTCCGCCTACGAGGTCAAGGACAAGCTTTGCGCTGCCATACTCACTGAGCAGTATGACTTCATCGTGGTGAACTTCGCCAATGGCGACATGGTCGGCCATACAGGAATCTACAACGCCATAGCCAAGGCGGTACATGCCGTTGACAACTGCGTGGAGGATGTCATAGAGACCGCCAAGGCCTGCGGATATGAGGCTATCATCATTGCCGACCATGGCAATGCCGACAACGCCATAAACGCAGACGGCACACCGAACACGGCGCACTCGCTCAATCCTGTTCCTTTCATCTATGTCACGGACAATAACTCCGCAACAGTAAAGGACGGCCGCCTCGCTGACGTTGCTCCTTCAATCCTTCATATCATGGGACTGGAGAAGCCGGCGGACATGACGGGCGAGAACCTCATCATTGACTAATCCTGACAGAAATCCTTTGCCGGGATGAGACATAATGTGAATATCGAGCCTTCATGGCAAGAGAAACTGAAGGGTGAGTTTGACAAAGAGTACTTTGCCAGACTCACCCTTTTCGTTCATGAGGAATACAGCCATTACCGCTGCTACCCTCCAGGAAACGAAATTTTCAATGCTTTCAACCTCTGCCCCGCTGACAAGGTGAAGGTGGTCATCATAGGCCAGGACCCCTATCACGGCCCGGGTCAGGCGGAGGGACTGTGCTTCTCAGTGAAAACGGGCATACCGCTGCCGCCGTCGCTCGTGAATATTTTCAAGGAGATAAAGGACGACATCGGCACCGTACCGCAGATTATTGAAGATGCCAACGGCAGGAAACTCTATGACGGTTCCCTGCGCCGGTGGGCAGAGCAGGGAGTGCTGCTCCTCAACGCCACGCTGACCGTGCGCGAGCATGCCGCCGCCTCTCACCAGCACCGGGGATGGGAGGAGTTCACGGATGCCGTCATCGAGACCGTCTCCCGCGAATGCAACCATGTCGTTTTCCTCCTTTGGGGCGGCTATGCCCGCACAAAGAAGCGACTCATTGACCCTCAGAAACACTTCATTCTGGAGTCCGTCCACCCCTCTCCCCTCTCCGCCAACCGTGGCGGATGGTTCGGAAACCACCACTTCTCCCGCTGCAATGAGTGGTTGAAGCAACAAGGGATGGAGCCTATAAAATGGTAATAACAGAGATATATTGAAATGGAAAAGCATGAAACCGGTCACCAAATGCGACCGGTTTCATGCTTTTCTGATAATAGGCCGTTGGTTCGGAAATATCGTTTTTCTATTCTTTCCAATACAAGTCAACAAGAAAATCCATGCGGAAAACTATCCGAAGAAGAGATAGCAGATAATGATTGCGGCAATGATTCCCGCAAAGTCGGCGGCAAGTCCGCACGTCACGGCATGGCGTGTGTTGCGGATTCCCACGCTGCCGAAATAGACAGCAAGGATGTAGAATGTAGTGTCGGTTGAACCTTGGAAGACACTTGCCAGTCTGCCGACGAAAGAATCAGCACCATACTGCGTCATTGCGTCCACCATCATGCCGCGGGCACCACTGCCAGAAAGCGGCTTCATAATTGCAGTCGGCAATGCTCCTACAAACTCCGTGCCGCCTCCGACGGACTCAATCGCCCATGAAATGCCGCCGATAAGCCAGTCCATGCCTCCTGAAGCGCGGAAGACACCGATGCCTACAAGTATAGCCACAAGGTACGGAATTATGCCCACAGCGGTCTTAAAGCCCTCTTTCGCGCCCTCAATGAAAGCATCATAGACATTGATATGCCTGCGCATGCCTGACACAATGAACATGCAGATGATGGACATCAGGATGACATTCGCCGCCGTTTTGGAGACAACCTCCATCGTTTCCTTATCCATCATTGAGAAGCCCCATATTATTGCCGATACGATAAGGCACATAATGCCAAGGGCGGAAAGCATGGTACGGTTGAGAAGGTTTATCTTTTGGAACAATGACGTGACTACAATGCCCGTCAATGTCGAGAAGAATGTGGCAAGAAGCAGGGGGATAAAGACATCGGAAGGATTCGCCGCACCGAGCTGTGCACGATAGACCATGATGCTGACGGGTATGAGCGTCAGTCCCGATGTGTTCAATACGAGGAACATTATCATGGGATTCGTGGCGGTGGTCTTCTTCGCGTTAAGTTCCTGAAGCTCTCCCATGGCTTTCAGTCCCATGGGAGTGGCGGCATTATCCAGGCCGAGCATGTTTGCCGCTATGTTCATGAAGATTGTCCCTGTGACGGGATGTTCCTTGGGAATGTCGGGGAACAGGCGGCAGAAAACAGGGGAGAGCAAGCGCGCAAGACTGTTTACGACTCCTCCCTTTTCACCGACTTTCATTATTCCGAGCCAGAGAGAGAGAGCTCCGGTGAGACCTATCGATATTTCAAATGCCGTCTTCGCCGACTCGAAAGTGGAGTCTATGATTGCGGGGAACACGGCTGTATCACCGAGAACGGCCAGTTTCACGAGTCCGATGGCAAAGGCTATGAGGAAAAAGGCTATGAATATATAATTGAGTACCATTATTTCTTATTCTATGTATCGTAACACTCAGCACCACATGTTGCGGTATCTGACATCATCAACTTTAGCATTGGCTGCCACATTACATGACACTTGACACAACAGCCCGCCGTCAGGACCGTATGGAAAGGGTCTTGACGGCGGGCTGTTGTGTCTACCTGAACTCCACGATGACCTGCTCATAGCCTACCGCCTGAAAGCGTCTTGACAGTTTATCCGTGGCGAGACGGCGGGCGTCCGAAAGCACCTGTGGAGTCACTGCCGTCCGGATCATCTTCTCTCCTGCACGTTCCAGCATCGCCTTCTTCATTGACTTGTCCGCCTCGATGTCATCATTTTCCGACAGGACGAGCACCGTACGGCTCTCGTCTATGAAGTTTGAGTCAAGCAAGCATACATCGGGAAGGGTCAGACGGACAGTGTCATTACTCCGCAGACACCATTCTTCCGGCAGTTTCTGCATATCTATCCCCACAGAGAGCCTGCCGTAATAGCGGCGTTGCAGCTTATCATTGACAAATCCGAACCAACGCTTCACAACGGTATCCACCTGCACGTTGGTGTCTATGTATGTCAGTTCCCACTGCCCTATTGAGCGTATGGAGTCCATGACGGCGGCAGTCTGCTCCACTCTCTCCTCCTGCGAGGTGGATATTCCGGAGCCATTCAGCATCCATTTCATGCCAAGCCACAGCACGGCAAGCAGTGCAACGGCTGCCAATGCCATGTAAAGATAACGTTTAAGTATGTTCATTTCTTCAAGTGCAACCGTTTAAGTATAGGACCGAGCGGCAGGTCATAATGCACGACATGCGCCACAAAAAGGAATATGACGACAGTGTTCACGCCAAGCGCAGCCACCGTCGGCAGAGTGCTGTTGCTCCATTCTATTGCCAGATAGAAAAGAATTGTAATCAGCACGTACACGGCGATGCTCCTCATCGGATAGGATATAGGATTCTTTCTCTGTCCGACGACGTACGAGAGCGTCATCGCCGTGGCATAACCGGCAAAGCCTCCCCATGCACATGCCATATATCCGTACTCAGGAACGAAGAGAATATTGATTGCGACAAGCACTGCACATCCCGCAAACGAGAACCATGCGCCCCATACAGTCCTGTCGATGAGCTTGTACCAGAACGAGAGATTGAAGTATATTCCCATCATTATTTCCGCCGCCATGACGACAGGTATGGTGGCAAGCCCGGCATGGTAGTCGCTCCGCACTATGTGCTTGAGGATGTCCAGATAGCCCATTACGCAGAGGAAGGCGAAGAGCGTGAAGATGATGAAATACTTCATGGCCACGGCATAATATTCCTTGGAGTCCTTGTCCTTTGCCTTTGCAAAGACAATCGGCTCATAGGCGTAACGGAAAGCCTGCGTTATCATCGCCATGATCATGGCGACCTTTACACAAGCGCCGTAGACACCGAGCTCCACCTGTGCCTCCGCCATGGTATGAATGCCGGTCCTCGTGTATGCCCACGGGAAGATCATCTTGTCAAAAGCCTGATTAAGTATGCCGGCAATGCCCAGTACAAGAATAGGCCAGGAGTATGAAATCATACGCCTGAGCAGAGAAAAGTCGAACCTCCATTTTACCGACAGCAGTTCGGGGATGAAGAAGAAGGTTATCAGAGCCGTACAGACAAGGTTCAGGGAGAAGACATAATACACATCATCTTTTCCGAGAACGATAAAGTAAACGAGGTTCAGGCCGATGTTCATAATGATGAACAGCAGCTTCAGTGCCGCGAACTTCAGTGCCTTTTTCTTATATCTGAGATACGAGAAAGGTATTGCCTGTATTGCGTCAAGCGATACTGTCGCCGCCATCATCAGGATATAGCTGTGGTTGTCGGCATATCCGAGCCAGCTGCACAATGGTGTTGCGAAAGCCGTAACGCCGAGCATGAACACTGCGGCAAGGATGCCCACAATGCCCATTGTGGTGGAGAAGACCGTATCAGGATTCTCTCCGTCCTTGTTTGCGAAACGGAAGAATGTCGTCTCCATTCCGAAAGTCAGCACTACGAGTATCAGTGCTGTATAGGCATAGAGGTTTGTAACGACCCCGTATCCTCCGCTTGACGCGGCAATGACATGTGTATAGAGCGGCACGAGCAGGTAATTGAGGAACCTGCCCACTATGCTGCTAAGGCCGTAAATGGCTGTATCTTTTGCTAAGGAAGTGAGTTTTGACATCTTTTTCTCTGTATTCTTTCCCCCGGAAATGCACCGGAATGGATTCATAGACCTTTTCTCCTATATGCCCGGTCCTATCCTACCGAGCCTTCAAGTGACACGGAAAGGAGTTTCTGGGCCTCTACCGCGAACTCCATCGGCAGCTTGTTCAGCACGTCCTTGGCATAGCCGTTGACGATAAGTCCCACGGCCTGCTCCATGGAGATGCCGCGCTGCTGGCAATAGAACAGCTGGTCCTCGCTTATCTTGGATGTCGTAGCCTCATGCTCGAAGATAGCGGTATCGTTGCGCACGTCCATGTAAGGGAAGGTATGCGCCCCGCATTCCGAACCGAGAAGCAGGGAGTCGCAGGATGAATAGTTGCGCGCATTGTCAGCCTTCGATGTCGCACGGACAAGTCCGCGGTAAGAGTTCTGCGAGTGTCCTGCGGAGATTCCCTTTGAGATTATTGTCGATTTGGTGTTCCTGCCCATGTGGATCATCTTCGTGCCGGTATCAGCCTCCTGATAGTTGTTCGTCACCGCAACAGAGTAGAACTCAGCCACGGAGTCGTCGCCGCGGAGGATACACGACGGATATTTCCATGTTATGGCAGAGCCGGTCTCAACCTGAGTCCATGATAGTTTGCTTCCCGTGCCGCGGAGGTCTCCGCGCTTTGTCACAAGATTAAGGACTCCGCCCTTTCCGTTCTCGTCACCGGGATACCAGTTCTGTACGGTCGAGTACTTCACCTCTGCCCTGTCGTTCACGATAATCTCCACAATGGCGGCATGAAGCTGGTTCTCATCGCGCATCGGCGCCGTACATCCCTCAAGGTAGGAGACGTAGGAATCGTCGTCGGCAATGATGAGCGTACGTTCAAACTGTCCCGTGTTGCGGGCATTGATACGGAAATAGGAACTGAGTTCCATCGGGCACCGGACACCTTTAGGTATATAGACGAAAGAGCCGTCGCTGAAGACCGCAGAGTTCAGGGCGGCAAAATAGTTGTCGCGATAAGGCACGACGCTGCCGAGATATTCCCTGACAAGGCCGGGATGTTCCTTTATCGCCTCTCCGATGGACATGAAGATTATGCCCTTCTCCTTCAGTTTCTCTTTGAAAGTTGTCTTTACGGATACGGAGTCCATTATGGCATCCACCGCCACGCCGCTGAGGGCGAGGCGTTCTTCCAACGGAATGCCCAGCTTGTCGAATGTCTTCATGAGCTCCGGGTCTATATCATCCACGGTCTTGACCTCACCGCCTTTCTTTGCCAGAGGGTCGGCATAGTACGATATAGCCTGATAGTCTATCTCTGGCACATTGACATGCGCCCATGCCGGCTGTTCCATTTTCTCCCAGTGGCGGAAAGCCTCAAGCCGGAAATCGAGCATCCACTGCGGCTCGCCCTTCTTGGCTGAAATGAGTCTTACGACATCCTCGTTCAGCCCGACGGGGATCACTTCGGTATGCACGTCAGTAGTAAAGCCATATTCATATTTCTGTTCTGCAACCTGACGCACAAATTCGTTCTTCTCTGCCATATTCCTATATAGAGTATCTTTTAATTACCTTTATTTCAATGGGTTATGTTTTCCGATGCAAAAGGTTACGCATCGTGTTGCAAAAGGTTACCTTTTACATGACGAAAGGTTACCTTTTACGAATAAAAAGGTTACCTTTTGCAAAACAGGGTGTCATCTTATGCAGGACAGCTCCCGTCCGGTGCCGGCTGTCAGCGTGAAGCAAAGCCCTGCGCCTTCAGTTCGTCTGCCACAGCGCACAGTTCCTCATACCACTCTTTTCCGAAACGCCGGATGAGTGGGTCTTTGAGAAACTTGTACAAGGGAAGATGGAGTTCCCTGCCTTTCCTTACGGCATCCTTGCAGACATTCCAGCGGTGGTAGTTCAGTCCTACGGCACCGTTGCCGAACTCCTTGACGCGGATCGGATAGAGCGCGCAGGAGACAGGCTTGCACCATGATGTCCTGCCGGCACGGAACGCCTTCTCCGTGGCGCAGAGGCAGCACTTGCTGACTGTTCTTCCGCCGACATCGATGTCGTCATAATATGTGAAGACGCAGTCTTTCCCGTTGACAATGCTTGTCACAAGGTCGCCTTCACGGTCGGTATATGCCACTCCCTGCTTTTCAATCGTTGCCTGTGCTGTGGCGGAAAGATCCTGCCAGACTGCATCGAGGCAGTCCTCAAGGCGGGCTATCTCGTCAAGAGTGACCGGTGCTCCGGCATCACCCTCTATGCAGCACTGTCCCTTGCACGCCTCAAGGTCGCAACAGAATTCCTCGGTGAGGATGTCTGTGGAGACGAGTATTCCTTGTATCTCAACTATCATTCTTCAGGTTGTAGGTTTTGAGGTTGTCGGGTATAGGGGAATATACGGTTTGAGGTTTTACGGTTTTGGGGTGTAAGATTGTATGTTTTGTATTATAGGTTGCAGGGTATGTGGTCATGCACCCTATGCATCAATATGGCTTTTCTGTCCGTGACATCCTGACGGTTACAACCGCGAAGCCGTTTCCGCACACGGTTTGCAGACGCAAGAGAGCATCTGCAAACCGTCTGTCTTCCCCAACCGTTGTCTGTTCACTATACGAAGCTTATGACCTTCACCTTATCCGCTCCCTGCTCCCCCAGAAGGGAATCGTCATGGCGCGGCGTGCCGGTAGACTGATTTATGAGGTCATTGAGCTGCTGGCGTGAGCGTTTTGCCGTAGGAGTGTTCTCCACGGAATCAATAATTGTGTCGTTGTCCAAGTCCTCAGCATTGAAGATATAGACATTGGCGGCACGACGCACGAACTTGTTGTCCGTCTCACCGTAGTACTTGCGGCGGCGCTCGTCCTTCTTCGCCTCGGCCTCAGCCTTGGCAGCCTCGGCGATAGCCTCTTCCTGGTCCTGCTTCTTTACACGCTCTGAGAGGCCGTCGACAGCGGAGAGTCCGAAGCCTGTGGCAAGGATTGTAACCTTGACCTTGTCTCCCAGTTCCGGATCATTGAAGAGTCCCCACTTGGTCTCTATCTCGTCACTGAAGCCGTCCATAAAGTCATTGACATCATTCATCTCGTCCATCATCAGCCCCTGTGCATTCTTCTCGGCAGAAGAGTAGATGGCGAGGAGAATCTTCTTCGAGTCGAAGATGTCTTTATTGTTGAGCAGAGGAGAGTCGAGAGCGTCCTGTATGGCCTTCTTCACACGTCCCTCGCCCTCGCCGTAGCCTGTGGACATGATTGCCACGCCACCGTCCTTGAGGACTGTCTTGACATCATTGAAGTCAAGGTTGATTATGCCGTGTTCAGTAATAATCTCGGCAATGGACTTCGCGGCGATGGAGAGCGTGTCGTCAGCCTTGCCGAACGCCTGCATGATCGGCAGGTCAGGATAAATCTGGAGCAGACGCTGATTGTTGATGACAAGGAGCGCGTCAACGTTGTTGGCTATCTCCTCAACGCCGTCGAGAGCCTGGTCAATCTTCTTTCTGCCCTCAAACTGGAACGGTATGGTCACGATGCCAACGGTCAGAATGTCCTGAGCCTTGGACTCACGCGCTATGACCGGAGCGGCACCTGTACCCGTTCCTCCTCCCATTCCGGCAGTGATGAACGTCATCTTTGTGCCGTCGGAGAGCATATTGCGCACGGCATCGATGGTCTCCTCGGCAGCCTCACGGGCACGGGCAGGGCGGTTGCCTGCACCAAGTCCCTCGTTGCCGAGCTGCAGCCGTACCGGCACAGGGGAGTCATTGAGAGCCTGCGCATCAGTATTGCAGAGCACGAAAGACACATCATGGATGCCTTCACGGTACATGTGGTTGACGGCATTGCCGCCGCCGCCGCCGACACCGATGACCTTTATTATGCTTTGTTTCTTTTCAGGAGCACCGAAATCGACGAGATTGGATATTGTATTATTGTTGTCTGCCATAAAGCCTTTTCTTTGTTTTATACGTTTCACTATTGTCTTTCTTGTTCCTCCGGACTATTCCTCCGGTTCTGTCATCTTCTTAAAGAAATTGACGATGCCGCGCTTTATCTTTACAGAAGCGGAATTTTCCCTGCGGCGGCGTTCTTCTTCCTCTTTCCGGGCAGCTTCCTCCTCAGCCTTACGGCGTGCCTCTTCCTCGGCTTTCCTGCGTGCCTCTTCTTCAGCGGCCTCGCGTTCCTTGACTGTAGGCACCTGTCCCGGCTTCATCTCACTGATGGAACGTGAGCCGGCAGTGCCGTTAGTGGTCTCGTTCTCTTCGCTGAAAATGTCACGCACCTCGCTGAGAGGCCGTCCGGAAGAGAGGTCGTCAGCCTTTGCAAGAAGTGCCAGTGCAGTGCAGAGGGTGGCATTGTCCTCTATGTTGACAGACTTGGCGGTGTTGACACTGCCGCTGATAGCCTTTGCAATGCGTATCTTGTCGATATTGGAGTATTTGCGGAAAGCAAGTTCTATGTTCTTCATGTTACATCCGCCTCCGGTGAGGACGATTCCTCCGACAAGCTTGTCGATATACTCTGAAGGAATCTGTGCCAGTGTGTTCTTGATTATCTCCTCGGCACGCGCCTCGACGATTGAGATGAACTCACGCTGAGGAACGGACCTCTGAGGATCGATACTCAGTTTCATGTCCGGGTCGACATCCGAGGAGTTGGTAAGTGCGGAAGCATATTTCAGCTTCATCTTCTCAGCCTCCATCTCGTCAATATGGAAAGACGTGATGTCCTTCGTTATGTTCCAGCCGCCCATAGGGACTGTGACGAGATGCCTGAGGATATTCTTGTAGTATACGGAGACAGTCGTAGTCTCTGCTCCGAGGTCGACAAGGATACATCCCGTGCGCTTCTCCGACTCTGTAAGAATGCTGTCGGCGAGGGCTATCGGGGCGAGATAGTAGCGCGGGTTAGGCATCTTCTCCTGCTCAAAGCACTTGGAGAGATTGCGGTAAAAAGATTCGCGCCATACTATGTTGAGGAAGTTCCCTTCTATGCGGTTGCATTCTATGCCTACAGGATCAAGCTGGAACTGTGAGTCGACCTTGTACTCCTGGGGTGCGACATCAAGGATTGTCTTGCCCTGATAGTGTGTGCCACGGTTGCCGTCCATCATATGGTCTATGATGCTGTTATTGACCACAGTCGCCTCATCAAGGTCACGGACGATAGTGTTGACGACACTGCGTATGCCTTGGCCTCCTATGCCGACATGAACCAGTGTGATCTCTGTCTGCAGCTGCTCCTGCAATCTCCGTATGATGCTTCGGATGCACTGGTTGGTTTTGTCTATATTATAAACTACGCCCTTGCGTATACAGGTAGGTGCTTGCTCAGAGGCGATGGCAAGAACGGAGATGCTTCCGTCCATCTTCTTCTGACCGGCTATGCCGGTAATCTTGGAAGAGCCGAGTTCGATGGCTACATAAAATTCTTTTGCTGCTGGCATAATGTGTATTTTTTTACGGAGTATTTACTGTTTTGTTTATTCTTGTTTCTTTTTCTGTTCCTGATTTCCGTCCTGAGAGGCTGCATTGTCCGTAACGGAAGGCGTCGGGACTGCTTCTGCAGGCTCCGGAGCAGAGGCAACCTGTATAGCGGGCTTAACGGGATGCTTCTTGCAGATGATCTGATTGCGGAACTGTACGTCGATGGTCTCATACTTGTTCCATCCTGTCTCTTTCAGTCCGTAGATGTAGAATTTTTCCAGTCTGTCAAGTTTCTCGCTGACATATGCTGTTACTTCGTCGTTCCTCTTCTGCAGTGTCGGTGCTTCCGGAAGGTAGCCGAGGAAGATTATATGGTCACCTACACGTGGCACGACTTCTATGCCGAGGTTCTGGTCAACATTGATCTGCTCCACCTGGTTACGCCAGAAGTCACTCTTCATGATGGTGTTGGCAAGTATGGAGACATACTGACGTGCGAAGGGCTTTGAGACATTGCCTGTGACGATGATGAGGTCGGAGGTGTACTTGGAGTTCGGCATTATGCCTCCGTTCTCGTCAATATAGTAGTCATCACCGTTCTCGCTCTTGATGCGCACGAGGGGCGAGCGTTGCGTGACATAGATGAGAACATGGCCGTCAGTGGTCTTGCAGCACTCGGCGGTATTGACAAACGGTGAGTTGCGCAGGACGCTCTCTATCTTACGGGGTGAGACTTTGTCAAGATCTTTCTCCAGAGGATAGATTCCTTTCTTGATAAGGATGGACTTTATCTCGTCTGCATTAAGAAAGCCGTAGGTAGTCTCGTCAGTGATATTGATGTTCACCTTCGTGCATTTCTTTGCCAGTTCCTTGGGACTGTTGAATGCAGTGATGGCAAGCAGCAGATACACTGCAAGCATAATGTCAATCAATATGATGATGTACTTTTTCAATTATCTGTCCTGTGATTTATAATATTCTGTAGGGAAATTCCGTTATATTGTCAGCCTCTTACCGTAAGAGCTCGGCCTTTTGCCCTTATTATCTCGGCGATTCTGTCACAGTAGTTGTCAAGGTCGCCCGCGCCAAGCACTATGAGGACGTCAAAATCGCGTGACTTTACGAAATCGAGCACGGTGTCTTTCTCAATAATATGCTTCTCCACGCCTTCCGCAAGATTGTCGTAGATAAGGCGTGAGGTTACACCTTCTATCGGCAGTTCACGTGCCGGATATATCTCCGTGAGCACTACTTCGTCAAGAATGCTCAGGGATGCGGCAAATTCCTTGTAGAAATCCCTTGTACGTGTATAGAGATGGGGCTGGAAGATGGCGGTAATCCTGCGGTCTTTGTACAGTTCCCGCATGGAGCGTGCCGACTGCTGTATTTCTTTGGGGTGGTGGGCATAGTCGGAGAGGAAGACGTGGTGCGCATCCTTTATCTTGAAATCAAAGCGGCGGTCGACACCTCCGTAGGTCTCCATGCCGCGGCGCAGTTCCTCTGCCGTGCATCCGTTGAGCTGTGCCATGGCCATGGCGCAGATACCGTTCTCGATGTTTATCGGTATCGGCTGTCCGAGGCTGATGTCACGGACGTTCTCTATCGGGGAGATGAAGTCAAAGACTATCTCTCCTCCTGCTATGCGGATATTCTCCGCATGGAAGTCACCGGCTTCCTTAGAGTATTCGTAGACACGCACGCCAGGCTGCGGTTCTGCTTTCATGGACAGGCCTTTGCGGAGGATAATGGCGCCGCCAGGCCTGACAAGTGTGCTGTAATGACGGAAAGACTCAAGGTATGCTTCCTCTGTTCCGTAGATGTCAAGATGGTCAGGATCTGTGGATGTGATGACGGTCATCCACGGGCGGAGCCAATGGAAAGAGCGGTCAAACTCGTCTGCCTCTATCACTACGAACTCAGAGTTGTCAGAAAGGATGTTGTTTGTACCATAGTTCTTCGATATTCCGCCAAGAAAGGCATTGCAGTCGACATGTGACCGGTGCATGATATGTGCGCACATCGTGGACGTAGTTGTCTTGCCATGGGTGCCGGCGAAGCACAGTCCTTTCTTGTCCTGTGTCAGTATGCCGAGTATTTGCGCACGCTTCATGACCCTGAAACCGTTCTGCAGGAAATAGCACAGTTCTCCATGGTCTTTCGGAATGGCAGGAGTATAGCAGACGATACAGTTGTCTTTATCCTTGAATGCAGGGGATACGGTCTCTATATTGTCTTCATAATGTATCTCTATGCCCTCTCCGATGAGGGTCTCCGTGAGAGTTGACGGCGTTTTGTCGTATCCGCCGACCTTATATCCGTTCTTGTTGAAGTAGCGTGCAAGGGCGGACATTCCGATGCCTCCCGCTCCTATGAAATATATTGCTTTCATTGTTGTATTGCCTTTCTTACTGTTATAACTGTCTGCCGCCTAACTTTCCGTACGGAAAGATGCTGAAGGTTAGTGTCCCGACGACATCCCGCATATTATTTCTTCTCAGCCTGCCCGATGACAATCTTGGCTATAACCTCAGCCGAATCATAGAAAGCAAGCTTCCTTACTTCTGTCTCCAGGGCATGAATCCTCTCCGGATTGTTGACGAGGGCTATGGTCTCCTGCACAAGAGTCTGACGGGCGTCCTTGTCGGCACAGAAGACTGCCGCACCTTTGTCTGACAGCGCACGGGCATTCTTTGTCTGATGGTCCTCCGCAACGTTAGGGGAAGGTACAAGAACCGCTGCCTTCCCGAGAAGACACAGTTCTGAGATGCTTGATGCTCCGGCACGGGAGATCACTACATCTGCGGCGCGGTATGCCATTGCCATATCGGAAATGAATGCCTGAGGGTGTACAAGTGTGGTGCCTGATGCCTCCGCCTTGCGGCTGCACTCGTCGGCATAGAACTTTCCTGTCTGCCATATCACCTGTATACCGGCTTTCTCGAAAGCGTCAATGCCGTCCGCAATGCTGTCGTTTACTGTACGTGCGCCAAGCGAACCGCCAATGACGAGGACGGCAGGACGCTCCGGTTCCAGTCCGAAAGCCTTGCGTGCCTCCTCGCGGGATGCCTTGCACTCGAGGAGAGCCTGACGTACAGGATTGCCGGTAAGGACAATACGTTCCTTAGGAAAGAACCGTTCCATGCCTTCATAGGCGACACATATCCTGACTGCCTTCTTTGCCAGCGACTTGTTTGTCACACCGGCATACGAGTTCTGTTCCTGGACGATACACGGTATGCCCATTGAGTATGCGGCATTGAGTGTCGGACTGCTGGCGTATCCGCCGACACCGACAACAGCCTGTGGCCTGAACTCACGGATGACTTTCTTCACCTGTGAGCGGCTTTTGAGGAAGTCGAGCATCACACCTATATTCTTCGGACTCCATAACGGGCGTATCAGTCCGCGCACAGGGAGTCCTATTATTTTGTATCCGGCCTGCGGAACCCGTTCCATCTCCATACGTCCGTTTGCACCGACGAACAATATCTCTGCGTCAGGGCGCAGAGCCTTGATTGCGTTTGCTATAGATACGGCAGGGAAGATATGTCCTCCGGTGCCTCCGCCACTTACTATTATCCTCATGGGGTATTACTTTTTTAACTCTTGTTGCTGAATGATGTTCTTATGTGAATGGACGCCTGAGTTCCATGGTTGCCACTACCGCACCGGGCGGGAATACTGACAGGCAGGATTCTCCATAACGGCTTCATACATGGGCTTTCTGCGACGGCTGGCGTTTCTTTGCCGATTTGGATATGGAAAGAAGCATGCCGATATACACGCAGTTGATTATTGTTGACGTTCCGCCCTTGCTTACGAGGGGCAATGGCTGGCCTGTCACCGGCGCGAGACCTACAGCCACGAGCATGTTGAACATGGCTTGAATGACGAGTAGCATGCCTATTCCCATGGAAAGATATGCGGGAAAGGTATTGGCACAGTTGCGGGCGATATGTCCGGCGCGCCAGAAAATGATCACATACAGGCTGGCAATGACTGCCGCTCCCCAGAGTCCGAGTTCTTCTATTATAATGGCGAAGATGAAATCCGAGAACGCCTGAGAGATAAAGTCACGCTCTTCGGAATTGCCTGGACCGCAGCCGATTCCCTGGCTCTTGACAATGGCTATGTTGGCATGTGCCACCTGTGCATCCTTGTCAAGGTCGTATTCGTCCGGGGCGATGTCGTCACTGGAGGTGAATTTCTCTATTCGGGACTTCCAGGTGTCAAAACGGTGGAGGAGTCCTCCTTTCTTTTCTGCCTCATTGTCTGGCTGTCCTTTCTTTGAACCGGCGGCATATTCCACCTTCTCGGCGGTGTTCTGAGGCATTTCTGAGGATGTCTGTCCTAACGCCATGATGCTCGAGACGGCAAGAACTCCGCCGAGAATGACCACGCCAAGCAATTTTCCGAGCTGTGCAAGGGGGACACGGGCAACGAACATCATGAGGAACACCACTGCGGAGAGAAGGAATGCCGTGGAGAAATTCTCAAAGAATATCGGCAATATGATAAAGGCGCTTGTACCGAGAACCCACCAAAAAGCCTGTCTGTCGGCACCTTTGTCCGTCTGCATTGCACTGAGAATCTGCGCAACGGCGAGCACAAGCGCGCCTTTTGCTATCTCCGACGGCTGGAACTGTATGCCGGCGATGCCCATCCACCTGCTCGCACCGTTCGTGCTCTGTCCGAAGAACAGCACTACAAGGAGCATCACAACTGAGACAATAAGGAGGGGGAAGGTCACAATCTTGAAATATTTACAAGGTACATTAAGCACGCAGAGCATAGCCCCGATACCAAGAAGTATGAAGAATGTGTGTTTCAGCACCGGAAACCAGTAACTTCCTCCTTTGTATGTAAGAAACGACGAGGCGGAGAACACCTCGACGATGCTCACCAGACAGAGGATGAAGAATATCATCCAGATGACCTTGTCTCCCTTGAAGAGATTCTCTATTTTTTTGTTCACTTTGCCTTCTGTTTATCTATGGCATGTCTATGTGTTTCCAAAGTGTAACCTTTGGCATTGCAAAGTGTAACCTTTCACCATGTAAAAGGTTACCTTTCGCACGGTCAAGTGTCACTTTTTGATTGCCACTTTATAACATCCTAAATATCAATATCTTATATACAACATCCGTGTTCCTCATTCTTCATTGTGGAGGTCATGGCATAGCCTTGACAAGAGTCTTGAACTGCTCGCCGCGGTCCTCCATATTCCTGAAGAGGTCGAACGATGCGCAACATGGTGAGAGGAGCACGCAGTCGCCGGGTTTTGCAAGGCTTCGGCAAGCCTTGACGCAGTCCTTCATCGAATGGGTGTCAGCTACAGGGAGTCCGAGACTGTCGAAACTTTCATGAAGTTTGCTGTTGTCAGCACCGAGATAGACTATGGCGCGGCACTTTTCCTTTACGATTTCTGCTATGGTGGAGTAATCATTTCCCTTATCTTTTCCACCGACAATCAGTACTGTAGGTCTGTCCATAGCCTTCAAAGCGACAAAGCAGGCATCGACATTGGTGGCTTTTGAGTCATTGACATAGAGGACTCCGCCCTTTTCTCCGGCACGTTCAAGACGGTGTTCCACACCTGGAAATTCTTTCAGGCACTCACGGACAAGAGCTTCACCGACACCGGCACTCCTCGTTGCAAGATAAGCGGCGAGGGCATTGCGCTTGTTGTGCTGCCCCATCTGTGAGAATTCAAGTCCCATCTCCTCAAAATCAGTGTCAACAAAGGCGTAGAGCGACGGATTGCCGTCATTTGCCGGACGACTTGAAGGAGTTGGCTGAGGGGAATATCCGAGCATGCGCTTGCGCAGCTCTTCCGAGATATGCCTGTCCTCTTTCCAATAGACGAAGATATTTTCTTCCGTCTGATTCTGTATGATACGCATCTTTGAATCAGTATAGTTCTGCATCGGTGTGGCACCGTTGCCGAGGATATCAAAGTCATATCTGTCAAGATGGTCCGGCGTAATGTTCATAAGTACGGAGATGTCGGCACGGAAACTGAACATATTGTCCAACTGGAAAGAACTTATTTCAAGAACATACCAGTCATGGTCTTCCGTAGCAACCTGCATGGCATATGAGCGTCCGATATTTCCGGCAAGACCTACATCTATGCCGGCCTTGTTCATTATATAATATATGAGGGATGTTGTGGTTGTCTTGCCGTTAGAACCTGTAATACAGATTGTCTTTCCACGGCTGTAACGGCGTGCAAATTCCAATTCGGAAAGTACGGGAGTTCCCTGCTCAACAAGTTGCCTTACAAGCGGTGATGTATCAGGGATACCGGGACTCTTCACCACTTCCTCAGCATCGAGAATACGGTCAGCGGTGTGCCTTCCTTCCTCCCACTCTATGCCGTTGGCATCAAGAATGGCCTTGTACTTATCCCGGACGGTGCCCATATCAGAAACGAACACCTCATAGCCCTGTTTCTTTGCAAGAATAGCCGTGCCGGCTCCAGACTCTCCGGCTCCAAGTATTGCAATCTTTCCCATAATCTTCTAAAACTTTACATCGTACATTTCTTTCTCTTCCGCGGCATGGCCGCAAATGGCCGCGGCAAGCTTTTCTCTGCCGTTACATGACCGGAGAACTATCTTATCTTCAATGTTATTATGGCAAGTGCCGCAAGCAGCACTGTCGTTATCCAGAATCTCGTCGTAATCTTCGACTCCAGCCAACATCCGCGAGGCCAGTTAAGCAAAACCTTTACATCAGGTGCAAGCTGTCCCGGCTGTATGCGGAAAGTGTCATGGATTGGAGCACGCTTGAAAAGACGCAGTTTCTTACCACGCTTATTGCCATATTTTGCCACCTGAACCTGCAGCATCACAGAGACACTCTCCATGAAGAATATGAAACAGAGGACAGGAATCAGCAGTTCCTTGTGGATGATAATCGCCGTGACAGCTATGATTCCGCCGATGGCAAGCGAGCCGGTGTCCCCCATGAATATCTGTGCCGGATATGCATTGTACCAAAGGAAACCTGTCAGTGCGCCTATAAAGGCACATAGGAATATCACCAGTTCCTGCGAGCCAGGTACATACATGATGTCAAAATATGACGCAAACGCAATATTCGATGATACGTATGCCAATATACCAAGTGCCACTCCGATGATTGCGGCATTACCTGAGCACATGCCGTCCATGCCGTCATTGAGATTGGAACCGTTGGAAACTGCCGTAACGACGATAATTGTCATCAGCACGAACACAGCCCATCCTGCCGCGTTCTTATATTTCCCGCAGAAACTGACGAACCATTTGTAGTCAAGGTTGTTATCCTTTACGAACGGAATCGTCGTGATTGTGGATTTCACGGGCTCACTCTTGTGCACCACAATCTCCGTGCCCTGCTTCTTCATGGAGACATTCTCACGTATGACGGCATCGGGAGACAGCCAAAGCGTGACACCGACGAAAAGGCCGAGAAGACATTGTCCGATAAGCTTGTACATCGGACGCAGGCCGTCTTTCGTAACCTTCATCTTTATATAGTCATCAACAAAGCCTATCGCACCGAGCCAGACCGTTGTCACAAGGAGGATTATCATGTAGATATTACGCAGCCTTCCGAAAAGCAGGCACGGCACAATTATGGCCACGAGTATTATCACCCCGCCCATCGTAGGCACGCCTTTCTTCTGCTGGCCATAAGGATCTATGGATACATCGCGCTGTGTCTCGCTGACATTACGCTTACGCAGCCATTTGATGAAATGCTCACCGAACCAGATACTTATGACGAGTGAGAATATCAGTGCCAAGATTGCACGGAAGGAAATATAGCTCCACAGATGTGCTCCGTGGAAGCCAAACTGCTCCAGGAAGCGGAAAAGGTAGTATAGCATATTTATGTCTACTGTTCTGATGGTTATTTACAACATTCCGAAAGCCTTGCGCACTTCCTCACGGTCATCAAAATGGTGCTTTGTCTCACCTACTATCTGATAGTCCTCATGCCCCTTCCCGGCAATGAGAACGACATCTCCAGGCACAGCCAGGGCTATTGCCGTCCGTATGGCCTGACGGCGGTCAGTGATACGTAGGACACTCTTCATCTGCTCTGCATCAAGTCCTGCCTCCATATCGTCCAGGATCATCTCCGGATCTTCCTTTCGCGGATTGTCAGAAGTAAGGATAACCTTGTCACTCTGACGTACCGCCTCCTGCGCCATGACCGGACGCTTGCCCTTGTCACGGTTACCGCCGCAGCCACAGACGGTTATCACATGCCCTTTCCCATTCAGTACTTCGTGAATGGCTTTCAGCACATTATCTATCGCATCAGGAGTATGCGCATAGTCGACAACGGCAGTCACACCCTCCTTGGAACGGACAGGCTCAAGTCTTCCTGCAACACTCTTCAGTGTGGAGAGCACAAGGAGCACGTCTTCCTCTTTCTTTCCAAGCATCAATGCAGCACCATAAACAGCGAGCAGGTTTGAGACATTGAACTTACCTATGAACTGTACGGCGACCTCCTTCCCGTTGATTTCAAGAAGCATGCCCTCGAAATGGCATTCAAGGATACGTGCCTTGAAGTCCGCCATGCCACGGGTGCTGTATGTCTTCACCACCGCTTTGGTGTTCTGTGTCATCACCATGCCGTTCTTATCGTCGGCATTGGTGATTGCAAAAGCTCCCTTCGGCATGCTGTCGAAGAAGAGTTTCTTCGCATCACGATAGTTTTCAAACGTTCCATGGTAATCCAGATGGTCACGGGTAAGGTTTGTGAACAGTCCTCCGGCAAACTCCAGCCCTCCGATGCGCTGCTGGACAATGGCATGACTTGAGCATTCCATGAAAGCATATTCACATCCCGCTTCCACCATACGTGCCAGAAGGCGGTTCAATTCTATCGGGTCAGGCGTAGTGTGCGATGCTTCAACAGCCTCATCCTCTATATAATTGCACACCGTGGAGAGCAGGCCGCACTTATGGCCCATCCTGCGGAACATATTATATAATAAGGTGGCGATAGTCGTCTTGCCGTTTGTTCCTGTCACACCGACAAGCTTCAGCTTCCGCGACGGGTCTCCATAGAATGTCGTGGCGGCAGGACCAACTGCACTCTCACATGACTCCACCTGGATATATGCCACATTAGCATCAACATTTTCAGGAAGATCCTCACACACAACAGCCACGGCTCCGAGTTCTATGGCTTTCCTGATGAACCTGTGCCCGTCAACCTGCGTGCCCTTCATCGCTACGAAGATCTGACCCGGCTGTATCTGCCGGCTGTCAATATTGATTCCTGTTATATCCTTGTCAGTGTCGCCTACTGTCTTCAGTACGCTGACTCTCTTGATGATGTCCGATAGTTTCATGATAACATATTATAAATACTGTATGTCTATATCTGTGCAAATCCAAGATTTGCTCTGTTCATTCCCGCCGTTCCTGCTCATGGCGTCAGTCGAGTTCCAGGGAAATCTTCATACCCTTCTTTATCTTTGTATTAGGTGCGATACTCTGTTTGTGCACCTTGCCCCTTCCTGTTATATGCACCTTCACGCCCCTGCTCTCCATAAGATAGACGGCATCTCTTGCCCCCATTCCAATCACGTCAGGGACAAAATGCTTTGACGGCGCACCGCCTTTTACAAGACTTACAGAGGCTGCGTTCTTCTTTGCCGTGCCCCATATAGGGTTTCCCGTGGCATAAGAGCCATTCCATCCTCCGCCCGTCTTCATTCCGAGACGCTTCAGGACATAGTCCGCAGCAAGAATATTGCCTCTCTTGACATCAGGGACAAGCACCGAGGAGGAATCGCGTGCTGTAAGGTGATCACGTTTCAGCTGCTGTGCCATGATACCTTCGGCAACATTATGGAACACCACTCCGCACATTCCGCCACCGGAAGCAGGGAGTCCGGTCTTCTTGAGACAGACGATGCAGGTGTACTGCGGATTATCATAAGGAAAGTATCCGCAGAATGACAGCCAGTAGCGCACTGTTCCTGACTTATACGAACCGTGCTGGTCGGCAATCTGAGCCGTCCCGGTCTTGCCTGCCACACGGAAGGACTTACTGCCGGCTTTTTTACCGAGACCTCTTGAAACCACACCTTCCAGTATTGCCTGTATCTTGTTCAGAGCCTCCTTGTTCTTATATGTCTTTTCAATGAGGCATACCGGCGGGAACTCCTTCACGGTTTTTCCGTCCTTGACAATCTCCTTCACAAAGCGCGGCTGCATGAAGCGCCCATTATTGGCAATGGAGTTATAGAACGCCACGGTGAATATCGGCGGTATCTGTGTCTCGTAGCCTATGGACATCCACGGCAAGGTTGTCTTTGCCCAATTGAGGTACTGTCCTTTTTTCTTTGCAGGTATCGGTTTACGGATGATGGCATGCTTCTGCGCTCCAGGGAACGGCAGGTCAAAGTCTATGCCGAGACCGAGACTGTGGATTTTCTCCACAAACTTCTCCGGATGGTCATGATAGAGTCCTCTGTCAATAAGACGGCTGACACCGATATTGCTGCTGTAGTGCAGCACCTGTGGCACTGTCAGCACCCCATAGCCGCCACGACGCCAGTTATGGTCGCGCATCTCTCTGCCATACATCGGCCACACGCCGCCGCCTGTATCAATGTTGTATGCCGCCGTCGTGTCAATCAGTCCGTCATCAAGAGCCGCGAAGATTGAAGCAGTCTTGAATACGGAGCCGGGTTCGACAAGGTCAGAGACGGCATTGTTCTTCACCTCTCTGTAATAGTAATTGCCATTTCTGTCCGTAAGGCGTGCCATATTGACAAGAGCCTTGATGTCTCCCGTCTTGACCTCCATGACAATCACCACGCCAAGCTCACCGTTGACCTCTTTCATCTCTTCCACCATGGCATGTTCGGCAAGGTCCTGAATATTGACATCAAGCGTAGTGACTATGTCCGCGCCGTCAACCGGTTCCTTCACCATTATGTCAAGATACTTGTTAAGCACCTTGCGGCGGTTTATGAGGCCTTTCTCTCCGCGGAGGACGGAATCATAGTACAGTTCAAGTCCGCAACGTGCAGAGTCTTTCATGCCGTACATCTCACCTATTGTCCTTGAAGCCAGAAGCCCGTTAGGACGTGTCCTGGCATTGAATTCCTCACAGTTGAAGCCGCTGCGGTATCTCGGCAGACGGAAAATAGGCAGCTGGCGTACCTCACAGAACACATCGTAACTGACACGCTTGTTGACGATTCTCCAGTAACGGCTCTGCTTTTCCTTTCCTTCACGCAGATGCCTGCGGAAATCCTCCGCCGACTGCTGAGGGAATATCTGGCTCAGGCCCTGGCATATAGAGTCTTCCTTCTCCGCCCAGAGCGTATCGGTCTCCGTCTCGTGCATTGTCTTGAAGTCAACGAAAAGCATATACTCCGGCAGACTCGACGCAAGCAGCTGGTTGTCGGCACTGAGTATGTTGCCCCTGGTAGGATTGACAGGCACACTGTCCGCCTTCAGGCGGTCGGACACCCGAATCCAGTAGTCACGCTTCACAGTCATGATATAGCCTGCACGACAGACTATCACCACTGCCACCAGAAGCATTACCCAAGCGAGTATGCGATAGCGCAACAACGAGGCTCTATAGTCAAATTTGCTCATTTTATGTTATTCTCTGCTTGTATGAGTGAAAAATAAATGTATGAAGGATGGTAGTCATAAGGAAGTAACTCACGGCATGTCCTGAAATAATTTCTGCCATACCGCGGATTTCTCCGCCACCCCCTGTGCAACCGTCAGGATTCGCTGCAACGGTCTCATTGTTCAGGAACCTGTACGATAAAAGGCGGCTGGTCCGCAATATGCAGGGTACTGTCACGGTTCTCCTTCAGGCGTTCGACGACATGGCTCTGTCTTGATATTTCCGTAAGACGGCTTGACGTGGAGAGAGCCTTGTATTTCACATCTGTAAGCTCTTTCTTCAGCTTGTCTATTTCCAACAGGCTCTTCTGACAGCTGTAGCGGTTGGATATATAAAACACGACAAAGCATGCTATGAGAAGCATCAGCCATACCTGACGTCTCAGTATCTGCGCCGTAAAGAAATCGCCGCCGAGAATCTTTATTACCGATATGTCATGCCCATGCCCTGTATCTTCCTCATGAATTTGACTTTCCAAAGCCTCCCGGAACGTCTCTTCCTGCTTCTGCGGCTCGGCAACCTCGGCACTGCCGTCTCCTGTTTCATGTACTTCCGCGGCACCGCCATTTCCTGCTGTAACGGGAGCCGTCACGGCATCAGGAGAACCAAGTTCCTCCTCGTTGGTTATTATGAGTTCGTCGTCTTTCATCTTTTTTCTGCGATACGCAGTTTAGCGCTGCGGCTTCTTGGATTATCCTTCTGTTCTTCTTCCGACGGCACGACAGGTTTTCCTGACACCAGAGTGTAAGGCGTACTTACACGTCCGAAGAAGTCCTGCTCACGTTTTCCCTCGACATTTCCTGTCTTCATTATGTTCTTCACCATACGGTCTTCGAGGGAATGGTAGGTTATCACGGACAGCCTTCCTCCGGGACGGAGAACCTCACCGGCGGCGAGAAGCATTTCCCTGAGGGCATCCATCTCGTGATTCACCTCTATGCGGAGGGCCTGAAACAGGCGGGTGACATCCTTTTTCTCGCGTTCTTTCGGAAAACATCTCTGAGTCGCGGCGAGCAAGTCATGAGTAGTGACAATGGGCTTCTCCGCCCTTGCCCTGACAATGTTTGACGCTATCTTACGCGACTGTTTCAGTTCTCCGTAAAGATAAATGACGTCCGCAAGCCTTTCCTCCTCATACTCATTGACAACATCTGCGGCCGTCCTTCCCCCGCGCTTGTTCATACGCATGTCCAAAGGTGCGTCAAAACGGAAAGAGAAACCGCGGCTCTCATCATCAAAATGATGACTTGAGACGCCGAGGTCGGCAAGAATACCGTCCACGCCGTCCACGCCGTAATATCTCATCCAGTTTTTCAGATAGCGGAAATTCGAGCGTACGAAAGTCCAGCGGGCATCACCGGCAAGCCTTGTTCCGTCCTCCCGCGTCACTTCCGCATTGTTCTCCGCATCGGCATCCTGGTCAAACGAGAACAGCCTTCCGCTTTTGTCCATACGGGACAGCACTTCTCTCGAATGCCCTCCGCCGCCGAATGTCACGTCGACGTACACACCGCCCTTGCCGACGGCAAGACCATCGACACTCTCCTTTAGGAGAACCGGCACATGATATGTATGATTATCGTTCTGCAATTTTGCGTACAAAGTTACGAAAATTTCTCTACATCACACCATTTTTACACAAACTTTTTCGTAAAAATATTTTCTTTCTTAAAATATGTGTTTTTTTTACCCTAAAAGAGAAAAATGTAAAATAATATCATTACCTTTGCAAAGCATTATACGTATGGAGAAAACCATTGACATAGACAGCTTGCTGAGAAGCAAAATGGGGGACAGGGCGAACCTGTTGCCACGCTGGTCCGTAAGCTGGCTTAAGCGAATCCTCCACGAAGACGAGGTCAACCGTTTCCTTTGGGAACACCGCAATGAGCAAGGCGTGCCATGGCTCCAAAGCTGCGTGGAGTATCTCGGCATGGACCTTAAAGTCGAAGGACTGGACAATCTTCCGCCCGCTGATGACGGACGGAAGTATACTTTTGTGTCCAACCACCCTCTCGGAGGGATTGACGGAGTGGCTCTCGGAGCACTGATAGGCAGACATTACAACGGCAATTTCTCCTATCTCGTACGCGATGAGCTGATGTTCCTCCCGGGACTTGCACCGCTCTGCATACCGATCAACAAGACAGGAAAGCAGAGCAGGGCTTTCCCTGCAATGGTGGAAGCAGGGTTCGCATCGGACAAGCACATGCTCATGTTCCCTGCGGGACTGTGCTCACGACGCCAAAAGGACGGAACGATACGCGACATCGCATGGACAAAGACCTTCGTAGCAAAATCCGTGGAGACCCGCCGCGACATCATCCCCATACATTTCGGAGGACAGAACTCTGACAAGTTCTACCGCATTGCCAACATCTGCAAAGCCCTGCACATCAAGTTCAACATAGCAATGCTCTTCCTCGTGGACGAAATGTACAAGAACCGTAACAGAACTTTCCGAATAAGCATAGGGAAGCCCATACCCTGGCAGTCACTGGACAAATCAAAAACTCCGATGGAATGGGCAAAAACAATACAAGACACAGTTTACTCCCTGTAAAAAAAACGTACGATATTTCCCTAACCGGAATGTCATCAGCCTAAAACCTACAACCATACATACACAACCGTAAAACCGCATAACCATACAACCATAAAACCTCAATATGGAACAGCCAATAATTCCACCAGTACCCAAAGAACTGCTGAAAAGCGAACTGACAGAGGATCGCCAGTTGCGTCTGACAAACAAAAGCCACAACAGGATATATATCATCACCGCGCACAACGCCCCTAACACCATGCGTGAAATAGGACGGCTGCGCGAGGAGGCTTTTCGTGCGGCAGGTGGTGGAACCGGCAAGGAATGCGACATCGACGAGTTCGACATCTGCGAGAACTGCTATAAACAGCTCATCGTGTGGAACCCTGAAGAAGAGGAGATTATCGGCGGATACAGGTATCTGGAAGGAGAAGACTGGGAAATGGACGAGAACGGACAGCCGGTGCTGGCAACAAGCCACATGTTCCATTTCTCCGAGAAGTTCCTGCGGGAATACAAAGACCGGACGGTGGAACTGGGACGGTCGTTCGTCACCCTCGGCTACCAAAGCTCCGAGAAGGGAGCCAAGAGCATCTTTGCCCTTGACAACCTGTGGGACGGACTCGGAGCCATCACCGTGGTGAACCCGAAACTGAAGTATTACTTCGGGAAAATGACGATGTATCCTTCATACATACGCCGCGGAAGAGACATGATTCTTTACTTCCTGAAACAGTTCTTCGGCGACAGGGAGGAGTTGATTTTACCGATAAAACCGCTGAAAACGGACACTCCGGACTCTGAATTCGAGAATCTTTTCAATGCTCCGACATTCAAGGAGAACTACAGGATACTTAACCGCGAGATACGTGCCTTGGGATACAACATTCCTCCGCTCATCAACGCTTACATGAATCTCTCGCCTACAATGAAACTTTTCGGCACTGCCATAAACTATGGATTCGGGGATGTTGAGGAGACAGGCATACTCATTGCCGTTGACGAAATATTCGAACAGAAGCGCGTAAGGCATATAGACTCCTTCATAAAGGACAATCCCGAATGCCGCACCATTACCTCCGGTGCCAACAAGGTTATCTACAAGGACAGCACTTCACTGCGGGGTGAGGACTTCAGTGAGGTGGAATAAACATATATGAAACAACATGCCGGGCATTGGAAAAATACGGTTGCATACTTCCAATGCCCGGCTTTTTTGTAAAAAACACCCATTTCATCGCATTTTAAGACTCTATATTACAAATTTTACCGATTTACAGGATGTACGCTTTCCTGATACAGGGCACATTTTTCTTCAAGCCGGAGGCGATATCGAGCATCAAGAGACTTTGCCGGCTGTCCCTACAGTAAAGGACACACAACAACACATAATAAGTAACTGTTGAAAATTATTTTATGATTGGATGTTTTCTTACTAAAACTAATTTTCAACAGTTACTTAAAAAACAACGTCATTTTGCCCCGCAAGAATCGCGTAGAATAAAATTTCTGTAAAAAGAGCACCGAAAAACCGAAAATTTCACGATTATTGCAAATATCCGATAATCAGTCATATCCTGAAATTCACAACAAAAACAAAAAGGAAACATGAGATAAACCGTTACCTTTTGCAACACGAAAGGTAACGGTTTGACTAGTAAAAGACAACGATTTACCATATAAAGTGTGATGATTTACTATTCAAACCGTCACACTTTGCATTATAATAACATGAGTTTCACCATATATCCCTGTACGACATGACATGAAAACAGTAAAAACACGGTCAAAAAGCCCAAATTCTTCCCATTATGGTAAATAAAACATTAGAAAACCCATACAGAATTTTCCAACAGCCTGCAACTGCAGAAGACACATGGCACACCGACGGAACAAGTATGGAACACAGCAACCACTTCCTCGAAACCATTTATAAGCAAAAAAAGACAAAACGATTAATAAATATCAATTAAAACTTATATTTTATTACAATATAGCAACAAATACGGTATTTTTGTTACAATATCACTACCTTTGCGGGGTATTTCCGACATTATGTTCCGTCTTATCGCGGTGCCAGGACAAGAATGTTCTGCAAATACCCTGCATGACAGACACATGGCCCCTGTAACACTCCGCTGCGGCAGGCACCGACAAACAAGACCAAGCACTGCGAAAAGAAACACATCAAACAACTTTTAAGCGTATGAAGAAATTTTTCATGCTTGCCGTTGCCGCCGTCGTTGCACTGTCAGCCACAGCAGCCAATGGTGTTCAGGATTTCGGCAAACTCTTGAGGAATGCCGACAGGCAGCTCAAGGCAAACACCCTCACCATGGGCACAAGTGCTCAGCCGGCAAAAGCAAAGAGACAGGCGTCGGCAAACGCTCCGGAGAGCATCACGGGAAAGAGTTTCATCACTGTCTACAACGACAGCAAGAACAATTTCAACGGCTATTTCACTGTTGCCGCTGACGGCGACGGCATCATCCTCGAAGGATTTGCGAAAGGCTATGACATAAAGGCTTCTTATGATGCAGCGACAGGCATAATCACCATCCCCACAGGTGTCGTCATCGGCACAAGCCCCACTTACGGCGATATCACTCTCCATGCGCTTGACGCAGAGAGCAAGCATTACCTTGACTCTCCAATCACAGGAACAGTGGAAGGGAACAAAGTGGCTTTCAACTACGGTGTATACGGAAGCGTGGTCTATAACGGAGAGCAGAGCGGACTGATTTGGATGCAGGACATTGACACCCGGGAAGCTACCGGCAAGATGTCATTCACATTACAAGGTTCAAAGTTCGAATGTCCGGTGATGGTTACCAAGACTGCGGAGAACACCCTCAACATAGTTGGTATGAACACTCTCTTCACAAACGGCTATTTCTACAACGTTCCTGTAACTTTCAACGCTGCGACAAAGGCTGCGACTCTAAAGACGGAGACTCCTGTAGGCCATGCCATAGCAACAAACGGCACAGGCGTGAAGAACATCTATTACATGTTCAGTGTAACAACTGACGGACTGGTACGCGACCCGGCTTTCACCATTGCCACAGCAGACGGCGCATCCACAATCACAGCAAACAGCAATCTCTTCCTCGGATATGACGCAAACGGTGCCGGACAATACAGCGGATGGACTCTTGAAAGCTTCAAGTTCGAGGTTGACTGCAACATTCTTACACAGGAAGTGCAGGAGGATCCTTATGCCAGCCCTACCGCTGCTACCGTAGGCAACATAACATACAGCCTTGACAACGATGCCAACACCGCTGAAGTTACAGGCTGCCTCGGAAGCGTGAAAGACCTTGACATTCCTGCAACAATAACCGTCAAGGACAATACATACACCGTCACATCCATCGCGGAGAAGGCTTTCTACGGCAACCGCACACTGACAGCGGTACGCATCCCTGCCACAATAAAGACTGTAGGCCATGATGCTTTCCGCAAACTTGACAACCTCAACAGCCTCTACATAGCCGACCTTGAGGCATGGTGTGCCATCGATTTCTACAACGGCAACGCCAACCCGATCTACAACGTATTCCCTACAAGCACGAGCAAGTGGGGCAAGGTCTATGTAGACAACGTTGCAACAACGGAGATCGTCATCCCTGAGGGAGTGACAAAGATCGGACGCGCATTCTACGGCTTCAAGTCGCTGACAAGCGTGACGCTCCCTTCCACCCTGACAGAACTCGGCGACCAGACGTTCGCCAACTGTACAGGCCTGACAACAGTGACCATTCCTGAGAGCGTGGAGAAGATCGGCTCTTCATTCTGGGGCTGCGAGGGACTTACGGAAATCAGCATACCAGGAAGCGTGAAGACTCTTGGCAACAGCACCTTCTACGGATGCAAGGCGCTGAAGAGCATCAAACTCAGTGAAGGCATAGAGACAATCGGCAGCATGACATTCTCAGGATGCAGTGCCCTTGAGGCCATCACCCTCCCTTCAACAGTGAACGAAATCAAGATGATGGCTTTCTCGGATTGTAAAGGCATAAAGGAAATCACCTCTCTCAACACCGTTCCTCCTACATGTGCGGGAGACAGAATGTTCGAGGACTTCCTCACAGCCACTCTCTTCGTGCCTGAGGCTTCAATGGACGCTTACAAGGCTGCGACAAGCTGGAAAGAGTTCACAACCGTAGAGGCTGTGAAGACTACAGGCATAGAGACTGTCTGCGGCGAGAACGCTAACGGCAAGAAAGAGTATTTCAACCTCCAAGGCATGAAGGTTGCCGAGAACGAGCTCACTTCCGGCGCTTACATCGTGCGTGATGGTGCCAAGACAACCAAGGTGTATATCAACGCGAAATAAATTTTCAGCCGGCAGTATCGGCTGAAACAGAAAACCGGAAAACAATTGAAAACAGAGGCTACGCTGCGTAATTACAGTGTAGCCTCATTTTTTTATCAATAAACTATTAGAGTCTTTATAATAAAACAAGTAATTACTGGAAATCAGTTCATACTAAAACCGCAGTTGTTTTTTAGCGGTTAATGTGCGGAGCCGAAGGAGTAATGCAGGCATTGTGACCGAGTGACAACTTTCCCGACAAGCCATACGGGCAGAGCGAAACTTATTTCAGCTATGACGCGGCAAGGGACAGTACGCCAAGCGTTGGCAAGCGAGCGCGCTAAGCGACAAAAAAAAGAGCAATACTTAGCGAGAAAATATCATATTATAAAATAATTTTCAATAGTCACTCATTACTGATGTCCCGCAAAACAAGAAAGCCGGAATTAAAGATTCATTTCCCCGTATAGCCTGAGGCATGTCGGGAACATCACGATTTTCAGGACAGACAAAACGAGTCTCTCCACTTACTCAAACAGCATTCCCCGAAGATTACTATCGTAAACCTTCGGGGAATGCCGTTAATTTATGCCACTCTCATTCAAACGTCACGAGACGCTCTATCTCCTTACGCAGTCCATCGGCGGTGATTGCAGTGCCGCAGACGGTACCGTCAGGGTCTATGATGAAGAAAGCCGGAATCCAGTTGAGCTGCCAGTTCTTGAACGTAGGGTCCTCACGAGTTCTCTTCAGATTGCTTATCTGCGGCCACGGGAAAGACTCTTTCCTCAGCATCTCCTTCCAAGCCTCAGCCCGGAAATCGAAGCTGAAGCTGAGCCATCTTAGGGCATAGCCGTTTGGATTCATGCCCTTCACATCCTCATACAAGGCTTTCAGGGCAGGTATCTCCCGCCGGCAGTCGCCGCACCATGTCGCCCAGAAATCCACAACGACATACGAGCCTTTGAACCGAGCGAGGTCAATGACCACACCGAGAGTGTCCTTTCCTGACAGCCCCGGTGCTTTGTCCCCGGCTTTCAGCGTGGGAAGATATTTGGCAAGTTCCTCCTGTGTAGGCACGAACCTGTCCTGTGCCGCAGCCGTAAAGGCAGAGGAGAGGCACAGCAAAGCACATAAAAGAAGCTTTTTCATTATCGTTTTTTTTATTTTCGTTATACAGGTTACTTGATATTATTCCCCTGTTCATTAAGATGATACATACCACCTGCGTACGGCCTCACCATACCCTGCATCTCCAGTTCAAAGAGCAAGGCTGCGATTTTCCCTATCGGCAGTCCGCTCTTCAGGGATATCGTGTTCAGCTGTGTGTCGCCATCTCCCAGCACATCAACTATCTTCTGCTGCTCAGGCGACAGTTCCGGAAAGGCTTCAAGCTGCACGCCCTTCTTGCGTTCCGCATCCTGCCGCTGCACTGTCTGCCATCCGAGACCATCCACTATGTCACGGGCGGAGAGAAGAATGGCAGCCTTATTGTCGTGTATCAGTGAGTTGCAGCCCTCCGAGGCATCGTCGCCCACACGTCCGGGGAAGGCAAACACCTCACGGTTATAGTCATTGGCAAGGCGTGCCGTGACAAGACTTCCGCCATGAGCCTTCGACTCTGCCACAACGGTACAGTCGCCAAGTGCCGCCACAATGCGGTTGCGCCGCAGGAAATTATGTCTGTCGCAGCGCGTCCCTGACGGATATTCGCTGACGACACCGCCATGGGCAAGCATCTCTGCCGCTATGCCGCGGTGTGACGCAGGATACATGGTATCCAGCCCGTGCGCCACAACTCCCACGGTATCCGCGCCTGCCGCCAGCGCAGCCCGGTGGGCACAGACATCTATGCCGTAGGCAAGTCCGCTGAAAATCACCACATCGGGCACCATGGCTTTCAGATCACTGACAAGGCGTTCCACACAGTCCCTGCCATAGGCGGTATTCTGCCGTGTCCCCACAATGGAGACGGCATGGCGCGCATTGAGGTCGGCCGAACCCAGGAAGAACAGCCCCACAGGAGCGTCAAGGCAGTTACGGAGACGCTGGGGATAGTCTTCATCCTCAGGACATAGGAAACTTATGCCTTTCTTCTCACACCATGCCAGTTCCTTTTCCGCCCAATGCAATGCCACGCTCCAGTCGGAAGCGAGCAAGGAGCATAGCGCATCGGAGGCATCCGGCACCATGCTGCGGACATCATTACGGCAGGCATTAATCTCTTCTGCCGTCCCCGCAGCGGCATAAAGTTCCTTGGCTGTCTGAGGGAAGTTGAATGTCAGGCGCTGGAAAGCCAGTGCTTTCAGTCTGTATTCACTCATCGAGATACTTTGCAAAAGCCTTGTTGCACACTTCACTTTCTGCCAGCCTGCCGTTTATGAGACATACCACGTCCACCTGACTGCGGAAACACAGAGTGTCATTCTCCCGAGCTCCGTCAGCCAAGGTGCGCAGGCGGTAGATGTCATGGAAGAAAATATAGCGCAGTCCCTCTTTTTTCAGACGGATACAGGAGCGGAACTCGTCATCCGGACGCAAAGGAGACTTGTACTGGAGGTTCATGCGCGCCACGACGAAGTCTTCGCCTTTCGTGTGCATCTCTGAGAAGGATATTCCGCAATGCTGCAGGAACAGGTGGCGCGTATGCTCCGTATAGTGCAGGTAATTGGCGTTGTTCACGATGCCCTGGATATCGCATTCGTAGTCACGCACCTGCATGATGGTTTCATAATGGTATTTCATTTGGTTTTATCAAGTTTGCATCAGTACTGAGGAAATGATATTGTCATAGCATTCTTAATGAAGCCCTATCCCTTTGACATACAGGCATATACACCTGCAACACACTCTTCCGGCAATAATGCGGGAACAGAACGCATATCAAAAGGTAACGGTTCACTGTGTCAAAGGTTACCTTTTACAGTGTGAAAGATAACCTTTTATGGGACAAAAGGTAACCTTCTGTTTTTCCGTCCGCTGCCATGGGATAAGACTGCTGCCTGTACGGTGTCCGGCAGTCATGACGTTCCCTTGCGGGAAGCACGGCCATTGGCATGACTCTCATACATGGCCGGCACTACTGTCACTCTCCGATAAGACGTGAAAGCTCACTGAGGCTGTCTGCCACGACAATGTAGTCACTCCAGTGTCCGCGCACCATTCCGTTCTCCTGCATGAAATCCAGCAGGGCGATTGTCGTGTCCCAGAAGCCGAGGACATTATAAAGGATGACCTTCTTTTTGTGGAAACCGATCGTGTTGCTTCCTGCCTGAGTGAATATCTCGTCGAGAGTACCTATGCCTCCGGGCAGTGCCACGGCGATGTCCGACCAGGCGGTCATCAGTTCCTTGCGGTCATCAAGGCCGTCGGTAGGTATGTACACATCGATATTGCCGGAGACACGGCCGGTCGTTTCCAATGCACGAGGCACCATTCCTATAGTCCGGCCGCCAAGCGCGTGGACCGTGTCGCCTATGCAGCCCATCAGACCGCAGTTTCCGCCACCCCATACAAGAGTGTGGCCGGCGTTCGCCATCCATTCTCCGAGACGGCGTGTGGCATCATAATATTCTTCGGCAATGTCGTTGTTTGCCGAACAGTATACAGCTATGTTCATTATTCTACGGTTTTGTTCAAATATTCATACCCGAAACGGCAGCACAGACAGTCACGGCGGTCACAGTATTGCTTCTTAAGCTGGATAAGCGCCTGCGAGTCTCCGGCGGAGCGGACGTCAAGCCCCACGTCACGCCACATCCTCGTGACGGCGTTGTTCTCCGGAGGAAGTGATTCAAGCAAATCAAGCGCACGCTCACACAATTCTTCCTTTACGAAAACACGGCCATAGGCAAAAAGCATCGGTATGGCGCAGTTTATCATGAGAAGACCGACACTGCTTTGTGACAGTCCCTGCCCGATAAGCCTGCCGAGACTTTCCGTATCCTCGCAGTCCAGCAGCTGCGAGAGCGAGGTGCGGCCCTCATGGAACAGGCGCGCAAGCTGCCGTATGCGCACATCGGGAAAATTCTGCGGCCTCATGCGCATGAACTTCCATGGAGGGGCACACCGCTGACCGCCGGAAGGCATGATGTCATACATTGCAGCCGTGACGGAAAACTTCCGGCAAAGGTAGTCATACTCCTGCTGCATCCGCAGATTGTCCCTTATCAATCCCGCATGACCGAGAAAGAATGCCTCCACCTGAAACAGGTCGTCGCGGTGATGGGCAATGGACTTCAGCGGCAACGTTCTTGCCCATTGCTCAAGGGCATCAGCGTTGGAACCGAAGCCGAAACTGCGCGCAAGGGCGACAAAATAGGCATGCTCCCAGTCTCCTGACAACTGACGCAGATACTCCTCTACAGCGGCAGTCTTCTGCATGAGGCGTTCCGTCTGGAGAGATGCCATCCATGAGTGGACTTTCAGCGATGTAAGGTGCGGAATATTCCTGTAGCAAGGCGGATAACTGTCAGTACAGAGCAGCTCTCCGTAATTGTCACGCACGTGCGCAGGTACATTTATTATAATTTCCGGTATCTCGCGGCCGCCGCTTGTCACAGCCTTCACCGCGCCGGAAGTCCTCGACACGACATGCAGGATGACATTGTCATATGCGGAATCCTTATCATGACGATGGGCAAACCAGTCTTTTGACGCAATATGAAGCTCAACATTCCCTGCCCACAATTCACCGCCGATACTCACCCTGGCATTGAAAAAATCCGGTCCTGAGTCAGTATTATGAAGCCCCGGGTCAATAACCTCCACATCCCTCCCGTCAGTGGTAATCAACGCTCCTGACGGCAAAATCCCGTGTTTCCAACAATAATGCAGAAGTTTTTCCATGTCAATGCCTTGAAAATGTTATGTATTACTGCAAAGTTCGTCATTTTCCGACAATTTCGCAACTTTTTCCTATTTTTTTTTCATTTTTGCTTGGTATTTAAAAAAAAGTACGTATCTTTGCACAAATACTTTATTCAAAGTAGTCTACTTATTTATTTTTAAAATAACATTAATATGAAAAAAATCGCAATGTTTGTTGCTGCCGCTGCGATAGCAGCTTCAGCAAGCGCACAGAGAACTGTGGTTACAGCTTCTAAGGCTACAGACAACATCTATGTTGGTATCAATGCCGGTGTTGCTGCTCCAACAACACACCACTCTGTGTTCGGAAACCTCTCTCCTGAGCTGGGTGTACGCGTTGGCAAGAACTTCACAACCGTATTCGGTCTCGCAGTTGACGCTACAATGCACTTCTCATCCATGCCATCTGAGTTCAACACAAAGACTTGGGTTGACAACACAAACATCTCTCTCCTCGGTACTGCAAACCTCTCTAACCTCTTCGCAGGATACAAAGGCGAGCCACGTACATTCGAGGTAATCGCCCTCGGCGGTTTCGGATGGGATCACACATACGGCATCGAAGAGAAGGCTAACGCCCTCACATCAAAGGTTGCCCTTGACTTCGCTCTTAACCTCGGCAAGAACAAGGCATGGCAGGTTTACCTCGAGCCATCCCTCACTTACGGTCTCAACGGCTGGGGTGACGCTGTCAGCGATGACAACATGAAGTACGACATCAACTGCTCAGGCATGGCTCTTAAGCTTGGTGTGAACTACAAGTTCGGTACATCTAACGGCACACACAACTTCGCTGTCGAGCAGCTCCGTGACCAGGCAGAGATTGACGCTCTCAACGCACAGATCAATGCCGCACGTTCTGAGGCTGACGCTGCAAAGGCCGCTGCCGCTAAGAAGGACGCAGAGATCGCTCGTCTTAAGAAGGCTCTCTCTGACTGCGAGAACAAGCCGGCTCCTGTCGTAGAGACAAAGGCTGCCAATCTCCAGCCAAACGTAGTGTTCGCTCAGGGCAAGGCTGTTGTTGAAAAGCACCAGATGTCTAACGTTGAGATGATCGCTAAGTACATGAAGAAGTACCCGGAGGCTAAGATCAAGATTTCCGGCTATGCATCACCTGAAGGCTCTAAGGAGTTCAACCAGAAGCTTTCCGAGAAGCGTGCTGCTGCCGTTAAGGACGTTCTCGTTAAGAAGTACAAGATTGCAGCTGACCGTCTTGAGACAGAGGGTCTTGGCGCAACTGACAAACTCTTCGACGAGGTTGAGTTCAACCGTGTTGCTCTCTTCAATGACACAACAAAGTAATATAAAATAATTATTTGCGCATGGAGGGTTTCTTTGAAAAAATAAAGAAACCCTCTATTATTAATTACTAAAGAACTCTATATGAAAAAACTTACAATGTTTGTTGCTGCAGCTGCGATAGCAGTATCAGCAAACGCCCAGAAGACGACCGTCACAGGTCACAAGACATTTGACAACATCTATGTTGGTGCAAACTTTGGTGCCTCTTCCCCTATCACAGGCAACAATATGTACAACATGGAGCATGACAAAGCATTCAAAGAGTTCAATGGAAAACTTGGTATCCGTGTCGGAAAGCATATCACTTCCGTATTCGGACTGGCAATCGAAGGTGAGGCGTACAAGTCATTCAAGAAAGACTATGCCTTCCTTGGCTCAAAGACTTTTGTGAACTCTGTTGACGTAAACCTCCTCTCAACCTGGAACCTCAACAATATTTTCGCAGGTTACAAGGGAGAGCCACGTGCATTCGAGGTATTTGCTATCGCAGGTGCCGGCTATGGACACGTATTCGGAGCGAACGGATTCAGCGACATTCACGCAAAGGTCGGTCTTGACTTTGCCTACAACTTCGGCAAGAATAAGGAATGGCAGGTTTATCTTGAGCCGTCACTCCGCTACTTCCTCTCTGAGACATCAAGAACAAAGACAACAGTGGACAACCGCTTTGACTTTAACATCAATAATGCAACCCTACAGCTTTCCGTAGGCGTAAACTACAAATTCAAGAATTCCAACGGCACACATAACTTCGCAATCGAACAGGTTCGTGACCAGGCAGAGTTTGATGCTCTCAATGCACAGATTAATGCCACACGTTCAGAAAATAACGCTGTCAAGGCTGAGAATGAAAGCCTGAAGGCTGAAAACGCAAGACTCAGAAAGGCTCTCTCTGACTGTGAGAACAAGCCGGCTGTCACAGAGACAAGCAATGCAAATCTCCAGCCATCTGTAATCTTTGCCCAAGGCAAGTCTCTTGTCCAGAAGTCTCAGATGCCTAACATCGAGATGATTGCAAAATACATGAAGAACAATCCTGACGCAAGAATCAAAATCTCCGGCTACGCATCACCGGAAGGCTCAAAGGCATTCAACCAGAAGCTCTCCGAGAAACGTGCTGACGCTGTCAAGAGCATACTCGTAAAGAAGTACAATATTGACGCTGACCGTCTTGAGACAGAGGGTCTTGGCGCAACTGACAAGCTTTTCGATGAGGTTGAGTTCAACCGCGTTGCGATCTTCAACACTACAACGAAGTAAACAAACTTACTTCCATAACAAAACATCATGAGGAGTCTCGTCTTCGGGACTCCTCTTTTTTTAGGCGGGTTCTAAAAATCAGGTCAAGACGGTTACCGTTTCCGTGCATGCGGACCACAGCAAGCACGGAACTCTTCCCAGTGCAAACGGATAAGAAGGCCACTCCATCATGAATAAGAAAGCCATCCTGAAAGGAGGAAAAAGCCGTCAGGCAAGGACAGCAAAATCATTCCGTACTGATAAGGAAATCATCCGATGAGGATAAGGACACCATTCTGCAGGAGTGAAAAATCTCTCATCAATGACAAGAGCACTATCTATCCAGCACCAATCATAATAAAACAAGCATCCAGGAACATCACCCGTTCCACAAACAGAGCGATACGAAAGACATTCCTGGCACCATCCCTATTCACCCATGAGAAAAGAATACGGCGAAACAGAAAGAGACCGGATAACGAACCCATCCTATAAAAACAAAACATTAAAACTTGATTTTTAGAATTCCACCATCAACATGGCAAACTTTGAAGAATTAGGTGTCAATGACACCATCAGAAAGGCTATCGACGAACTCGGCTTCGTCCAGCCGATGCCGGTACAGGAGGCCGTTATACCAAAGCTCCTCAATGAAGGAAACGACATCATAGCACTGGCACAGACCGGCACAGGAAAAACAGCCGCTTTCGGCCTGCCTCTGCTTCAGCGCATAGACCTGTCCACACGCCGGACACAAGCCGTGGTCATGTCACCTACACGCGAACTGTGTCTGCAAATCAGCGATGACCTGAAGGATTTCGGAAAGTACATGGAAGGGCTCCACGTCACTGCCGTCTACGGCGGCGCACCGATAGACTCGCAGATAAGGCAGCTAAAGAAAGGCTCACAGATCATCGTCGCCACTCCTGGACGCCTCATTGACCTCATCGAACGTAGAGTGGCTGACATTTCCACCGCTACGACAATCGTACTTGACGAAGCCGACGAGATGCTCAACATGGGCTTTGCCGACAGCATCAACGCCATCTTCGAACAACTTACCGCCGACCACCGCACACTGCTCTTCTCTGCTACAATGTCCAAGGAAGTTGAGAAAGTGGCAAAACAATATCTCAACAACTACGAAGAGATTGTCGTTGGATCACGAAACGAAGGCGCAGAAAATGTCGACCATACCTACTACATGGTGCAGGCAAGACAGAAATACCTCGCACTGAAGCGCATCGTCGACTATTATCCTAAGATCTACGGCATAATCTTCTGCCGCACGAAACTTGAGACACAGGAGATTGCCGACAAGCTCATCAAGGACGGATACAACGCAGAGTCACTGCACGGAGACCTCTCACAGCCGCAGCGCGACCAGACAATGCAGAAATTCCGCCAGCATACGGTACAGCTGCTTGTCGCCACCGATGTCGCCGCACGCGGACTTGATGTCAATGACCTCACGCATGTCATCAACTACGGCATGCCGGACGACACGGAATCCTACACTCACCGCTCAGGACGTACGGGACGTGCTGGAAAGAAAGGCTCCTCCATAGCCATCATCCACAGCCGCGAACAATACAAAGTGCGTGAGGTTGAGAAGATCATACAGAAGAAATTCATAAAGGGCACGCTCCCCACACCGCAGGAAATATGCAAGAAACAGCTCTTCCGCGTAATGGATCACATAACGAAAGTCGATGTCGACGACGAGACTATCTGCCCGTTCATGGAGGAGATACAGCGGCATTTCGAATACTTTGACAAAGAGGACATCATCAAGAAGATTGTAATGATGGAATTCAGCAAGTTCCTCGAATATTATGCCGACGAACCGGACATAGAGGAAGTCTCAGAAAGCAGAAACGGAAAGGACAAGAAACGTGACGGCCGCCGAAGGGACCGCGACGGAAAGGACCGCGGACCTGAACACAAGGCAGAGAAGGGATTCACCCGCCTTTTCATCAACCTCGGCAAGGCTGAGGGCTTCTATCCAGGAGAAGTGATGCAGTTCGTCAACCAGCACGTCTCAGGACGAGGCAAAGGCGGACAGGGAAAGCGTCAGGAAGTGGGACATATCGACCTCATGTCGCATTACTGCTTCATAGAAGTTCCCGAGAAAGATGCAGCCAACGTCATGGGTGCCCTTGACGGAACGACCTACCACGGACGCCCGGTACGCTGCAATGCCGAGGGAGACGGCAAGCCGGAAGGAACTTTTGATGCCCCGGCAAACCGGTGGAACAGGGGTAACGACCGCTTTGACCGCCCGAAGAAAAGACGCCGTGACGATGGCAGGCCATTCATGAAACCGTCAAAGAAGAAGAACAGGCAGCAGGGCGAATTTACCGCTGACGACTGGCATTCCCTGATGAACGGAAACCAGGACTTCGATTTCCACGGAGAGATGCCTGACTTCTCAGAAGAGGGATGGGCAAGAAGAAAACCGAAAAAGAACAAGAATAAATAAGAGGAATAAAGAGAGCGGAGGAGAAAAGCAGGTCTTCCCGCACTCTTCTTCCCTGTTTCAAAAAACCGCTCTCACCGGCTTCCCTGCAGCATAGGGAAGAAAGCCCTCCCCGCATTGAGGCAGAAGCATTCTCCCCGATAAGTAACTGCCGGATATTAGTTTATACAAAAAAAGCAGTTCTTTTTCAGCCGGTTAGTGTACGGAATAGAAGGAACAATGCGGAAATTGTGACTGAGTGACAACTTTTCCGACAAGCCACACAAGCAGAGGGGAACTTGTTTCGGCTATGCCGCGGCAAGAAAAGAAACAGTTAAGTGAGCGGAGACAAGGCTTGCCTGAGATCTGCAGAACGTGTGTTTCTTATATAAAAGTGCGCATAGCGTTGGCAAGCGAGTGCACCAAGCGGTAAAAAAGGACAAGGTTTAGCAAGTAAATATTCAATTATAGAATATTTTTCAATAGTAGCTTATACAGGAAGTCAACTCTTTCCGCAATCCATTGATTCTCAAAGAGAGAAGAAAAGACAAAACAAAAGGTAACACTTTGCATTACGAAAGGTAACCTTTTATGTTGTAAAGTGTTACCTTTCACAAGACAAAAGGTAACACTTTATACTTTACCCTCATACCGGCACACTCCTTGTTCCACGGCACCGCCCCCATTCCCTGTGAAAAATGACAATTCCTGAACCGCCGCATCAAGGTTCACAAGCCTCAAAACAACAACTCAAAATATCACACAACCATAACAGTAAGAAAACCGTACGCCCCACAACCGTACAACCGCGAAAGCAAGAACCTGTAAATACATAACCTACAACCCATAACCACACAGAATCATGAAAATAGGGAATATTGAATTAGGAGAGCGTCCACTGTTCCTTGCTCCTATGGAAGATGTCACAGACATAGGCTTCCGCCGTCTGTGCAAACAGCAGGGAGCGGCAATGGTCTATTCTGAATTTGTCGCCGCCGAAGCCCTCGTACGCTCAGTAAAGTCTACCGTTGAGAAACTCACAATCTCAGAAGACGAACGCCCTGTCGGCATACAGATCTACGGCAGAGATGCCGATGCCGTGGTCGAAGCGGCAAGAATCGTGGAGTCGGAGGCACATCCTGATGTCATAGACCTCAACTTCGGATGCCCCGTAAAGAAAGTTGCAGGCAAGGGAGCAGGAGCGGGAATGCTCAGAAACATCCCCCTGATGCTCGAAATAACCGGCCGCGTCGTGAAGGCCGTGAACACTCCCGTGACGGCAAAGACACGCCTCGGATGGGACCATGACAATCTTGTCATCACCACTCTTGCAGAACAGTTGCAGGACTGCGGCATACAGGCTCTCACAATCCACGGCCGCACACGGGCACAGATGTACACAGGAGAGGCTGACTGGACACTCATCGGTGAAGTAAAGAACAATCCGCGCATCTCCATTCCTATCATCGGAAACGGCGACATAACCTCCCTCGCTGAAGCGGAAACGGCATTTGACAAGTACGGTGTCGATGCCGTGATGGTCGGAAGGGCAACTTTCGGATGTCCATGGTTCTTCAACAAGAACGAACTCTCACTTGAAGAGAAGTTCCAACTGCTGAGGGAACAGCTGCGCATCAACATCGAACGCATCGACGAACGCCGCGGCATACTCCATACACGCCGCCACCTCGCCGCCACCCCGATATTCAAAGGCATACCGGATTTCCGCCGGACACGCATCTCCATGCTACGCGCAAACACTCTCGACGAACTGCTCCCAATACTCGACGAAGCAGAACAGCACATCCGGGAAATATAACCAAAAACCACTCCGGGCACAAACCCGAGATTAAAACCCTGACGGAGGACTTCCATACCGACAAGAAGCAAAATACAGCACATTATCATGCATTTTATGTTAATTAACTTTAACAAAAAGCAAATATTACACACTTAGCTTCTGTATTTCAGCTTTTTGTTGTACCTTTGCAACCGCTTTTACGCGATGGCGCGTTCGTATATCGGTTAGTACCCAAGATTTTCATTCTTGTAAGAGGGGTTCGACTCCCCTACGCGCTACCACTCAATATCGTGTATCGTCGCAGATGATGCGACAACAGTGGTGCACGAGGGTTTTAATCAATCCGCCCAGGGCAGCCCTCATAAGGCGCAAGACCCAAAGGCTATTAACAAATTCATCAAAACAACAAGACAAAATGGCAAACCACAAGTCATCAGAGAAGAGAATCCGCCAGACCAGGGTCAAGACTCTTCACAACAAGTACTACGCTAAGACTATGCGTAACGCTGTACGCAAGCTCCGTGCTACCACAGACAAGACAGAGGCAACAGAGATGCTTCCTAAGGTTCAGAAGATGCTTGACAAGCTCGCAAAGCAGAACATCATCCACAAGAACAAGGCTGCAAACCTCAAGTCAAGCTGCGCACTCCACGTCAACTCTCTCTAAGAGCCTGTGGAAAGACAATGACACAGTCGCGGTGTACAGCCGCAAACCATATATTGAAGACCGCTTATCTTTCATGATAAGCGGTCTTTTCTATTAATGACACATCATCTGCGCCAACCCATTCCTACATAAAAAGACAAGAAAGCCGTCCTGACATAGTAACCGCCGGAGATTGGTTTATGCAGGACCTCACTCACTTAAATGGGAATATTATACGGACATTTTCCCTTCTCGACAGTTCCCCTGGATTTGTCCCGGGCTCTCCTTCCGGAACTTTCATACCGTGACGCGCATAGAATTCTGTCCAATAAACCGGAATCTCACCCTCTGAATTACGGTACGTCATCGGAACGGTAGTAAAGACAGGAGCATTCCCATGCGTCACAAAGCTCTTTTGGACAAGCTCACTGCAATAAATTTCCTTGTTGTCAGGCAGATAAAGACTGTCATAATCACATCCAACAAAACCAAGGACATTTGCCATGGAACGGCTCCGGTCAACATCGCCCGTCACACGCCCGACAACCACAAGAGGCTTCTTGTCCTCCGAAACATTACGGGAAAGGAACGTATCCAACGGGGTCACGCAGACTCCCCTGCGCGGCAAAGCCTCAACAACGACACGCCTGCCGTCAATACAGGCGTACACTCCCACATGTTCTATGTTCAGACTCCCTACACCATCTGTAACATCAGTGATGGCATTTGACGTTCCAGCAATCTGAAAAAGCAGGTCACAGTCGCGCAACATGCATGCCACACCGTCCGCAGACTCATGCCGCGCCTGCATTCCCAAAGAGACTGACAGCAATAAAAGGTAAAGAATTTTCCTCATCATCCTCAATATTAATAATGGTGCAAAGGTAATAAATTAGAATAAATAAACGTGACAAAAGATCTCTAAATGAAAAATAAAGGGTAAATTTGCACTGGTTTTCCCACAAAACATCACCAATTACAAATAAACGAATGAAACGAACAGCTTTTACAGTGCTGGCAGTCATGCTCTCAGCACTAACGGCATTGGCAGATGCCTACAAGACACCGGGAGACGGAACCACATGGACTTTCAGCAAGCTTTCCGAAATTCCGGAAGCCGGACTGATACATGACGGTACCGTATTCACCATGACAAACGACATCGAGATTGCCACAGGAGACAACTTCATGATAGAGAGCGGCATCAAGATACTCATGGCCGACAATGTCAGGTTCACCGTCTCCTCCGACGCAGACTTCACCGCAACGGAAGAAGTCCTCTTCACCGCCGCCGGAGAAGAGGATCAGCCATACGGCATATACATGGCAAACAGCAGTTCCGTGACAAGGTTCAGGAACATAAATTTTGAGCACGCAGGAGTAAGATGTCTTGGAGAATACGGAATAGAGATGGAGAAATGCACATTTACGGCACACAACGGCCTCTCCGGCACCTCTGCCCTCACGCTCGGAACAAACGGAGCGGAGTTCCGCATCACCGGCTGCACGTTCACGCAATGCAGCAAAAGCGCCATCGGAGGAGCCGCCAACTATGCCACTCCCGTAACCATAGAGGACTGTATCTTCACAGAGAACGGCACAGCAAACGCCAACTATCCTCAGCTGAACCTTACTGTGGCAGAGAACGTGACGGTACGAAACTGCAAGATTGTCGGCAGCCCTGACCATAACATGGTCGGCGGACTTGTCGTCTCCAACCTTGTCGGATTCGCCGGAACATTGAACACTCTGATTGAAAACAATGAAATCAGGGACAACCGCTTCGGCATTGCGGCATATAACAGGCAGACAACGGTGATACGGAACAATACCATCACCGGCAACAAATATGAGACCAATCCAATGAACGGAGGAAGCGGAATAAACGTCTATGACCCGTATAAAACCCAATGTACCATGATCACGGGGAACTATATTGAGGGAAACCTGTGGGGAATAACCGTGATCGGAGGACAGGACGTGAACATAGGCAAGACCGAAGACCCAGCATCCCCTGATTACAACCCGGGACTCAACGTGTTCCTCAACAACGGCAACAACGGTGTCCCTTACGACCTTTACAACAACTCTCCCAGCACTGTCTACGCACAAGGCAATTTCTGGAAATCTGTCCCCGGACAAACCCGCGAGAACATAGAAAGCGTTGTCTTCCATAAGAACGACAATCCTGCACTCGGCGAGGTGATTTTCATGCCTGCACTCGAACAGGAGCCTACAGGAATAGAGGAAATGCAGGACGGTATCGGCAAGGCTACGGAAATTGAAATCTACAGCATCGACGGAACATTCCTTGGGAAAACGGCTTCAGGCAACCTGCCGCACATAAAGCAGGGACAGTATATCCTGCGCATGAAGACAGGCCAAGGCACCGTCATACGCAAGACAACCATCTGAGACCGCCGGCTATCCGTCCAGAACTTCATGCCGGAATGAGCGATGCTTTCATGCTCTCTCTGACCGGAACCTGCGGAAACGGAGTCACGGAAAATCTGCAACAGCGGAACAAAGATAATGAAAATAATGCGTCATACGAGTGCGCTTAATACTCGTAAAGGCCGCCTGTCATCCACGACAGGCGGCCTTTTTGTTTTTCTCAGCAATACCCCATTGAACCGAAAGCAAGGCTTGTACGGCAAACAACGGCAGAATTGACTGCTCTTAGCTTTTGAATCAATGCCGGTTCCGGTTACTCCCGCACCTACTCAGCATCACTTCTCAGTCACATATATCTTGTGGACTTACGCCATAAACAAGACAAACAGCCGACATCTCACACGCACTTTCCCTATGAAGCCTGATCATTTATCTTCACACCCATGTGACATCAGTTTACAAAAGGTTACGGTTCGCACCACAAAAGGTTACGGTTCATACTGTAAAAGGTTACGGTTTACAACGTAAAAGGTAATGATTTGTTTTACAAAGCACAACCCTCTGATATTCAAAGAAATAAGAAAACAAAAAAGTTCCGGTAGACATTTAGGCCGGAATTATAGCCTCCATGTCCGCCGGAACCTGTTTATTATTGTCCTATAATATTGTCACATCACCTTCCGAGCCAAGCCTCCGGATTCAGTTTCGCCGTTCCTCGGCGCAGCTGGAACTGCAGAATGTTATTGTTGCCGACAATACCGAGCTGCTGCCTGGCGGATACTTTCTGGCCTCGGGAGACACTTACGCTGCGCAGGTTGCAGTAAACAGAGATATACTGCCCGTGACGCACCATGACCACCATCTGTCCTCCGTAGCCGAAGACGGCACTCACCTCACCGTCGTATATGGCACGGGCGGCACAGCCGGAAGAACCGAGAATATTGATACCCTTATTGTCAAGATGGACGTTCGGCAGACCGTCGACTGTGTACTGTCCGTAATGGCTCACTATGCGGTAGCTTCCGGTGACAGGTATCGGCAGGCGGCCGCGGTTTTTCTCAAACCCTCCGCTGGCAAGACGGTCATCCGAACTCATCCTCATGGCAGGCTCCGCATCTTTCTTCGCCTCGGCAACAGCCTTCTCTCCGCGGGCTTTCTCTGCAGCAGCCTTGCGCTCTGCGGCCTTTCTCTCTGCCTCTGCCTCACGGGCAGCCTGGTCGGCACGGGCCTTGGCAGCGGCATCTTTCCTTGCCGCCTCACGGGCAAGAGCCTTAGCCTTCTCCTCACGGGCACGGGCTTCGGCTATGCGCCGCGCATTCTCCTCATTCTTACGGGCAGCCTCGGCACGCTTGCGTGCAAGCTCTTCTGCGGCCTTTTTCCTTGCGGCAGCCTCAGCCTCGGCACGCTTTTTCGCCTCAGCCTCGGCACGAAGACGGGCGCGCTCCACCTCCTTGGCTATCTCCGCATCTATCTGAGAATTGAGAGCAGCATCCTTCTTCTTCTGCTCGTCAATGACACTCTGTATCACTTTCTGCTGCTTTTTCAGCTTTCCGACAAGGGCCTGCTGCTCCGCATGTTTCCCTTGGAGTGCAGCCTGCTCCTTCTTTCCCTTGTGAAGAAGATTGTTCTTCTCACTCCTTACGGCGACAAGCTGTTCCTGTTTCTTGTTAATCTGCGCCTGCTTAATCTTCACCTGCTCACCCTGCACCTTTTGGTAAGACGCATATTCACGCAAGAACCGCAGACGGCGGTACATCTGCGTCATGGACTTTGCGGAGAAAATGAACATCAGCTGATCCTGAACCGAGTTATGGCGGTTCATGTAGCGCATGGCCTTGACATAACGGCGGCGGCGGTCGGAAAGCTGAAGGTTAAGAGTCGAAAGCTGACTCTCAAGGATATCTATGTTGCCCTGTATGCCTTGGATATCCTTGTTGATACTGTCAATATTGCGCCGGTAAGTCTCGATGTCGCCGGAGATAACCATAAGGTCCTGCAACTTCTTCTTTACGTCAGCCTTATTACGCCGCAAGGCAGCCTCCTGGGCCTTAATCTGCTTCTGCAATGCCGCACGCTGGTTCTGCAATCCCTTTATGGAAGAGTTAGTAGGTGTCTTCTGCTTGGCTTTCGGGCGTGTCTTGGAAGCCGGTTTCCTTGCCTGCGTGCGCTTCTGTGTGGCGGAGGTTGCGGCTGTTTTCTTTCTCTGAGTGCTACGCTGCTGTGCAGGCATGCCGAGGCATACGAGAACGGAGAGTATTATGAGTACATGTCTCTTCATCGTCAGTCTTTGGTACTGTCAGCGGGACAGTCTGCCGGATGGCGGCAGAGTTCCCTTTCTTATTTTGCGAAATCCATGAGTTTTGCCATAAGAACCTGTGCCGGAACTTCCTTGTAGGCAGGCTTCACGGAAGTGTAGGTCTCAAAGTTCCTTGTAGTGTTCGGTGCACCGATATTAACCTTAACGGTGACCTTCCCGCCGTCCTTCATATTGGAATTGACAAGCTGTTCTATCATTTTTCCGAAGTCAGAGCCATTGATTTTCCTGCCGTCGGGTGAATATAGGTTCTTCCATGCCATAGCCTCCACAGTCTTGAAATTGACATTATTCTTCACGAGAACGTCAAGACTGTTGTACGGAGCCTTGGTATATTCCCTGCCCATGCGGTTGACTATGAGGATATAATCAGGCGTAAACTCTATTATTCCCACTTCAATGAAGCCCATGAAAGTGAGGTTCATCCTCACCACCTGTCCCCGTTTCATCGCCAGCTTTCCTCCGAGATTGTATGAACTGCCGTCCCTGCCGACGGAAAGGTCAAGGTCAGCCATGAACTTCTGCACGGTTGTCTTCGGTTCTTCAATGGCTTGACGTGCCAAAGTCTCACGGTTCTCCGAGGCAACCGTCTCCCCTCCGGCGGTATTCTTCAGAGGCTCCTGTGTCACATGCTTTGAAGAACCGCAGGCAGCAAGCACTGTTCCGAGCACCGCGGCACATATAATTGTCTTTACATTCATTGTCTTTGTATGGTTATGAGTCATTTTTCCTTCCATCATGACGGCCTGATTCCACTGCCTGCCGTACTGTTCCGCAGGCAGAAGAGCCATGCATGAGATTGTCCGCGGCATCCTGTCCCTGCAACGTCATGCAGGACATTCCAAACCAGCCCTTACAGTCCGGAATCACTTACGTCCTGCACCGGCGGAAAGTTTCTTGTCAATCTCTTTCTGATGGTCGAGATAAATGGTGTTGTCCTCTGTCTCATCAAGATTCTTTACGGCAAGGTCAATATAGATTTTTGCCTCCTCGAAGCGTCCCTGCAAATAGAGAATCCAGGCGTAAGTGTCAAGATATATCGGATTGTTCGGTTCCGCCTTTATCGTCTTGAGACTCATTGCAGCCGCCTTGTCAAGGTCTCTGTTCTCTTCGGAGAGGTAGTATGCATAGTTGTTAAGACACGGAATCTTGTCAGGGTCAAGGCGCAGGCAGTTCTCGTATGCGTCGAAAGCCTCCTTGGTTTTTCCAAGTTTATGCTGTGCATCGCCGAGAAGTTCATACATCTCCACCGCCAGTTCTTTATCCTTTACCTCATCAACATGCTCCGAAGCGGTCACGAGCGCATCCACACACTGTTCTGTCTGATCGTTGAGGAAATAGCCAACACCGAGGAAATAGCTGAACGCCCATTCATCCGGATTATACTGAAGGGCAGGCGATGCAAGGCGTATCATCTCCTCATGGTCACCTTTTCCCCATGCCATCTTTATCAGTTCGAAGCGTGCCTGTGCATGTTCCGGACGAAGATCGAGTATCTGCCGCAGCACGGTCTTCAGGGATTCCTCCGGCATTTGCTTCATTGTCATGTACGCAAGTTTCAGTTCCATGACCTGCGTATCTGTCTGCGGAGTCTCCAGAATCCTGTCAAAAAGGGCCAGCACTGCCGTGGAATCCGTCGTCGCCTGTTCCTGGCGGCGTATGTATTGCTTAAGAAGCAGGAGGCGTGTCGACTGCTGTGTCTTGGCGTTCAGCAATATCTTGTCACGGAAGAAGTCAGCGATGGTGTCCTGTCCTTCACTGCCGTAATAATCCATCATTGACATCTGTGCCGCCTCATTGTCAGGTTCTTCGGCAAGGACGGCACGGTATTCATCCATGGCTTCTTTCTTTCTGCCCTTTCCAAACAGCCAGTTGCCCATCATTACGCGGTAGTTCAGATCCAAAGGATGGCTGTCTGCAAGAGATTTAAGCTCACTGTATGCTTTCTTGTCCTCACCCATGGCCGTGTACAGCTGCACCTTTGACATTGTCAGCTGTTCCGACTGTCCCTCCTGAGTCTCAAGACGGTTGAGTGTTTCGAGACATTTTGCGTTATCCTTCTGGAAGGAATATATCTGCAGGAGTAACTGCAGCATGTCCGTTCTCTCAGGAGTGCCGCGCACTATCTCCTCCGCCACAGCCGTGGCACTGTCGACCTCTTCGTTTTCCAGATAGACAGGAAGGAGGGCTTCCTTATAGGTTATGTTCCCGGGATTAAGTTCCGCAGCTTTCCGCATCATCACAACCTTCAGCGAATCCTGACCTTTCTGACGGTAGCAGTCGGCGAGGAAGAAATATGTTGCGGAAGCCTTAGGGTCTATCTCGCGGCAACGCTCCAGCAGAACCATGGCGGAATCGATGTCTCCTGTATTGAGACGTGTTACCGCACCGAGGAAAACATAGTTGTAACTGTTCTTCTCTTCATCCGTAAATCCTCCTTTTTCAAGGTAATCGTCGGCAGATGCCACTGATGCCACGATACCGAGAAGCACCGCGGCAAAAGCTCTGCGAAAGGCATAAGGCTGTCGTAACAAGATATTCATAATGTCAAGAGTCTGTTCCGATACTCACTTAACGCCGGTATGGCCGTAGCCTCCGGCACCGCGCTCTGTCTCGTCAAGTGCGTCCACTACTGTAAAATCCACCGTCTCGTGTCTTGCTATGACCATCTGTGCGATACGCTCACCGTCATTGACGGTAAAGTCCGCGTCACTGAGATTCACCAGCAGCACGCCTATCTCTCCCCTGTAGTCGGCATCAATGGTACCCGGAGAGTTGAGAACCGTTATGCCATGCTTCAATGCCAGTCCTGAGCGGGGGCGCACCTGTGCCTCATATCCGGAAGGAAGTGCCATGAACAGCCCTGTCGGCACTATGGCACGCTGCATCGGGCGGAGCACTATCGGCTCATCAAGATTGGCGCGCAGGTCCATTCCTGCACTTTGTTCCGTGGCATAAGCAGGGAGCTGATGATGTCCCTTGTTTATTATCTTTACCTGTAACATCCTTGTCTTTGATTTTTATGTGATATGAAAGAACTGTCGGAAATTATTTCATGACGAAGCTGTTTTCCTGTAAAACTTGTTATTTTTCAGACAATTGACATTTGTCTCTCTGCCACAATGCAGGCATTGTTCCTTCAGTTGCGCCCATTAACCGTCCCAAGAAACAGCTGCATTCCATTACCAACTGATTTACAGCAGTCACTTCTTAGGTGCAAATTTACTGTTTTTTCCCGAATAAAGCAAGAAATGTCAATCCTTAATACCTAATTCTTAATTTATTTTACTACTTTTGCATCATGATGAACTGGGAACAACTTATTTCTACAAAACGCCTCGGACAGGAGGCCAGGCACATAGAACGCCACGATGAGCGTTCGGAATTCAAGCGTGACTATGACAGGCTCATATTCTCCGCTCCTTTCCGCCGCATGCAGAACAAGACACAGGTATTCCCTCTGCCTGGAAGCATCTTCGTGCACAACCGCCTCACCCACTCGCTCGAAGTGGCAAGCGTTGGCATGTCTCTCGGCAACGATGTGGCACGGGCCCTCACCGCCGTGCACCCAGAGCTACGAGATTCGCTGTTTCAGGAGATAGGGACAATAGTGGCAACAGCCTGCCTTGCCCATGACATGGGGAACCCGCCGTTCGGCCATTCGGGAGAAAAGGCGATACAGACTTTCTTCACCGAGGGCAAGGGAAAGTATGTCCGGGAAATGATAAGCCGGGAACTGTGGAACGACATCACACACTTTGAGGGCAACGCCAATGCCTTCCGCCTCCTCGCCCACAGGTTCAAGGGACGCCGCGAGGGAGGTTTCGTAATGACGTACACCACCCTTGCCTCCATCATAAAATATCCCTGCGAGAGCCGTATGGCGGAGAAGGGCACCGTCTGTGACGCTCCCGGCGCACATTACTGCGGCAAGGGAAAATTCGGGTTCTTTAACGATGATGCCCATATCTACAGGAAAATAACCACGGAACTTGGCTGCTACAAGCTCCGCCACCCACTTGTCTACCTTGTAGAGGCGGCTGATGACATCTGCTACGAGATTATGGACATCGAGGATGCTCACAAACTGAAGATTCTTTCCTTTGAGGAGACGAGCCGCCTGCTCCTCGGATTCTTTGACGAGGAGACACAACAAGGCATACGCCGGCGTATCGGTGAGGAAGGTATAACGGACAGCAACGAGCAGGTAATCTATATGAGGGCAAGGGTCATTGGACTCCTTGAAAGTCTTTGTGCCAAGGTTTTCACATCCCATGAGCAGGAGATTCTCAGAGGGGAATTCCGTGGAAGCCTGATCGACGACATCCCTTCATTACCCCTTTCCGCCTACAGGAGATGTCAGGAGGTGTCGCGCGAGAAGATATACAGCAGCAAGCCTGTCCTCGACATTGAGCTTTCAGGTTACAAAATCATGGAGACTCTCATGGAGCAGATGGTGGACGCGGCGGTCTATCCCGACCGTTTCTACTCCCGCCAGCTTATACGCCGCGTCTCATCTCAGTATGACATCGAGGCTGACGACCTTGAGACACGCATCCTTGCCGTCATAGACTACATCTCGGGCATGACGGATATCTATGCTCTCGACATATACCAGAAAATTAACGGCATAAGCCTGCCGATAGTGTGAGTCAACGTGAAGCTGATGAATCCGGCACAAGAAAGCACGCCGTATCACACTTCTCATCTGCTTGATATACAATAACATGCGTAAAGCTATAGGCTTTTTACGAATCAGCATGTAAGGATGGCAATAACGAAAGGTTACGATTGACAGGGTGAAAGGTAACGGTTCGCACCATAAAAGGTAACGGTTGACCATGTAAAGTGTTACCTTTTGTTCATAAGAATATCCAGACTGTCATTGGTGGTGGAGGCTACGGGCTCCCTGAAAGCAGTATTTCAGGGTGGAGACGAGGAGGCTCTTGCCGAAACGGCGGGGACGGCTGAGAAAATAGATCTTGCCGGCCGTCACAAGGGCGTATACAAAGGCGGTCTTGGCGACATAGGCATAGCCGTCGTCGATGATACTCTTAAAATCCCGGATGCCTACAGGGTACTTCATGGCTGTTAGAGGTTATCGGCAGGGAATGAATTATTTATCTTTCCGCAAAGATACGGTTTTTATTAAAAAAAATACAATTTTTCAAGGAGGATGAGTTTTATATTCTTATCGTCATCATATAAAGGAAGAACAAGAACCGGAGTTTATATGCAAGGTTAATTTCGTCAAAACATCCATGATGATCCTCTGGAGGCTATTGCAGAAGATGTCCGTAGTAATTCTATTTCATACATTAAACCGCGTAATTCATACAACACAATAATGGAGTATTTGGTTAATAAGTAACTATTGATAATTATTTTATAATATAATGTTTTCTCACTAAAACTAATTTCCAACAGTTACTTATAAAAAAAGGAGGTGACGTACCTTTATATAGAGACCTGTCTACAGAGGAACATGGCAAGGAGAGTCCCGTCAGAGTGCCTGTCGTATATCATGTAAAAACAAGGAAGCCATCCTCAAGAAAGACCATCACGACAAGAGGAGATTAAGTGATGATTTATGGATGGTTACGAAATATTTTCCCAAAACTCTGGAGAGACCGTGGTAAAGTGTTACCTTTCGCAGAACGAAAGGTAACACTTCGCAATGTAAAAGGTAAGGGTTGACAACATAAAAGGTCACGGTTCATAAATAGAGCCGTGACCTTTTACCGTATGTATGTCATCGTTCCGTGGCATGATGTCTCAGGTGCAAGGCACAGAGATGTCAGCCACCGTGGATTTACAGATGCTGTTCGACCTCTATCTCAGTGAATGTCTCAATGATGTCACCAGACTGGATGTCGTTGCAGTTGACAAGGGAGATACCACACTCAAGACCGGTTGCAACCTCCTTGGCATCGTCCTTGTAACGCTTGAGGGCATTGATGTTGCCGGTAAAGATTACTATGCCGTCACGGATAAGACGCGCCTTGTCGGAACGGTGGACCTTGCCGTCGGTGACCATGGCACCTGCGACAGTGCCGACCTTGGAGATTTTGAACACTTCCTTGACCTCGACAGTACCTGTGGCAATCTCTTTCTTGACCTTGTCAAGCATGCCTTCCATGGCGGAGGTAATATCGTCAATGGCATCATAGATGACAGAGTAGGTATTGATCTCCACGCCTTCATTCTCTGCAAGCTTCTTGGCTGCCACTGAAGGACGTACGTTGAAGCCGACAATCATACCGTTCTCGGCTGTTGAAGCCAGCATTACGTCGTTCTCGGAAATAGCACCCACGGCTCCCTGAATGACCTTCACCTCCACCTTCTCTGTGGAAAGCTTGATGAAAGAGTCGGTAAGAGCCTCGACAGAACCCTGTGTATCAGCCTTGACGATAAGGTTGAGGATATGGAACTCTCCGAGGGCGATACGGTGGGCAATCTCTTCGAGAGAGAGAGTCTTTGTTGTTCTCAGGCTCTGCTCACGCTGCAGCTGCTGTCGCTTGTTGGCAATTTCGCGGGCCTCCTGCTCTGTTTCCATGATATGGAAGGAGTCGCCGGCCGACGGAGCGCCATTCAGTCCGAGGATTATCACCGGTTCTGCCGGTGCCGCCTGCTGCACTCTCTGGTTACGTTCGTTGAACATAGCCTTCACACGACCGTAGTATGTGCCTGCGATTACTATGTCGCCGACATGCAGTGTACCGTTGCTTACGAGCACGGTGGAGATGAAGCCGCGTCCCTTGTCCAGCGAAGCCTCAATGATAGAACCGGTAGCCTTTCGGTTAGGGTTAGCCTTCAGTTCAAGCATCTCCGCCTCAAGAAGCACTTTTTCCATCAGTTCATCGACACCAAGACCGCTCTTTGCCGAGATTTCCTGGCACTGGTACTTACCGCCCCACTCTTCGACAAGGAGGTTCATCTGTGCGAGGTCCTCACGGATCTTGTCCGGATTGGCACCAGGCTTGTCAATCTTGTTGATAGCAAATACCATAGGTACGTTGGCGGCCTGTGCATGTGCAATAGCCTCCTTGGTGGTAGGCATCACAGAGTCGTCGGCTGCAATGATGATGATTGCTATGTCCGTAACCTGTGTACCGCGGGCACGCATGGCCGTGAACGCCTCATGTCCCGGAGTATCCAGGAAGGTTATCTTCCTGCCGTCGGCAAGTTTCACGTTGTAGGCACCTATGTGCTGTGTGATTCCTCCTGCCTCTCCGGCGATGACATTGGTGTTGCGAACATAGTCGAGAAGTGATGTCTTGCCATGGTCGACATGACCCATTACGGTGACAATCGGCGCACGTTCCTGCAAATCTGTCTCCTCATCCGCCTCTTCGGTAATGGCATTCTGCACCTCGGCAGAGACATATTCCGTAGAGAAACCGAATTCCTCGGCAACCATATTGATGGTTTCGGCATCGAGACGCTGGTTGATTGACACCATGACACCTATGGACATGAGAGTTCCGATAAGCTTTGTCACAGGAACATCCATCATCGTTGCGAGCTCAGAGACGGTGACATACTCCGTGAGTTTCAGCACCTTGCTCTCCGCAGCCTCAGCTGCCATGGCGGCATCTCTCTGCTCTGCAGCAGCGTCACGCTTGTCCTTGCGGTACTTCGCGCCCTTCTTGTTCTGCGTCTGCTTATTGGTAAGGCGTGCGAGAGTCTCCTTTACCTGGCGTGCAACTGCTTCGTCATCAACCTCCTGAGGCTGATTGCTGCGGCGGTTCTTCTTCTTTGACTTCTTGTTGTTGCCTTGTGCGCCGGCGTTGGCATTAGCGTTCTGGCCGCCGTTGTTGCCTCCTTTGCCCTTCTTCGGCTGGTTGGCTACATCGTTTATGTCAACACGCTCCTTGCCGATGCGTGCACGCTTTTTCTTCTGGTCACGTGCCTGCTGAGCCTTTTCCTCACGCTCTTTTTTCTTCTCCTCCTTGGATTTCTTCTTCGGACGGGTGCTCTGGTTGATGGCAGAGAGGTCTATCTTGCCCAAGACATTGAAGGCCGGCTTCTTGTTTCTTTCAAGACGGAACACTCCGTTGTCGTCAGTCCCGCCGGCCGGCTCCTGCGCTTTCGGCTCTGGCTCTGGCTTTTCAGGAGCCGGAGCAGACTGTTCCACGACGGCAGGAGCAATCGCTTTCGTAGTCTCCGGTGCTGCCGGGGTCTCCGTCTTCTCAGGCTTTTGCTCTGCTTTCTCCTGCTTCGGAGCCGGCATTTCTGCTTTCTCGGCAGGCTCAGCCTTTACCGGTTCGGCGGCAACGGTCTTGTTCTTAGCAGCCTTGGAAGGCTTCTTGAACCGGTCAAGGTCAATCTTACCAAGAACATTGAAAGTCTGCTTTTCCCCCTTCTGCTCAGTCTTGGCCGGCTCTGCGGCAGATGCGGCCTCTTTCTTTTCTGACTTCTTATCCTTCTTCTGCAACATCTGCTCTGCCTGGTTGCGTACCTCAGCGTCAGTGCTGAATTCCGTCTTCAGGGCAGAATACTGCTCATCGGTGAGCTTCAGGTTAGGATCGACACTCTCAATGCCGTATTTTTTCTCAAGGAACTCAGATACTGTCTGGATTCCGATGTTAAGTTCTCTGATTGCTTTGTTTAATCTTATGCTCATTGATACCTCCTTCTTCTTACTGTTCGAACTCTGCGCGGAGTACTTCGAGAACGTGGTCGACAGTCTCCTCCTCGAGGTCTGCCTTCTCAATTAGCATTTCACGTGGTGCGTTAAGAACTGATTTAGCCGTGTCAAGGCCGATGGATTTAATTGCGTTTATCACCCAGTTGTCGATTTCATCGCTGAATTCCTCGAGGTAGATGTCCTCTTCTCCCTCGTTGTCAGGTGAGTCGCGGTATACGTCGATGGTGAACTCTGTGAGGAGTGAGGCAAGCTTAATGTTAAGTCCGCCGCGTCCGATTGCGAGGCTTACCTCCTCAGGTGCGAGGAAGACATCTGCCTTACGGTTCTCTTCATCGAGGGTTATGCTGCTGACGCGTGCCGGGGACAGTGCACGCTGGATGAATATCTTGGTGTTTGCGGAGTAGTTGATGACATCGATGTTCTCGTTGTTAAGTTCGCGTACAATTCCATGAATACGTGCTCCCTTGACACCCACGCAGGCTCCGACCGGGTCGATGCGCTCGTCATAAGTCTCCACTGCGATCTTTGCGCGTTCGCCAGGAATGCGTGCAATCTTATGTACCGTAATGAGACCGTCCGTGATTTCAGGGACTTCCTGTTCAAGAAGTCTCTGCAGGAACATAGGCGACGTGCGCGAAAGGATAATCTTCGGGTTGTTGTTCTCATTATCCACGCGGAGGATTACGGCACGTACTGTCTCACCCTTACGGAAAGAATCGCTCGGAATCTGCTCAGCCTTAGGGAGAATCAGTTCGTTGTTCTGGTCGTCGATGATGAGTATCTCCCGCTTCCATGTCTGATAGACCTCACCTGAGATCAGTTCGCCGACGCGGTCCTTGTACTGGTTGTAGATGGCGTCATGTTCCAGTTCGAGAATCTTGGAGGCAAGAGTCTGGCGGAGATTGAGGATTGCGCGGCGGCCGAAGCTTGCGAAATCGACAGACTCGGACACATCCTCACCGACCTCGTAGTCGGCATCTATCTTCTGCGCCTCCTTCAGTTCGATTTCCTTGTTCTCGTCCTGTACGGCACCGTTCTCCACGACGACGCGCTTCATGTAAATCTCAAGGTCACCCTTGTCAGGATTGACAATGACATCGAAATTCTCGTCACTGCCGAAGATCTTGGCTATGACGTTGCGGAAACTCTCTTCAAGAACGCTCACAAGCGTTGTGCGGTCAATGTTCTTCGTTTCCTTGAACTCCTTCAAGGTCTCGATCATTGACGGCTGTTGAATAGTTGATTTTGTTGCCATTTCTATGTTTTGGTTTTCTTATCTTTCTTTTGTCAGGCCATGTTCCCTCACCATGTCTGCCGTTACGGCGCAGACTTCCGGCCATGCCGGGGCCGGAGAACGGTGCGGGTTCCAGTGCCTTTATTTGAATTTCAGGACATACTTCGTATGCTTCACATCGTTCATGTCCAGCTCCATGTCCGTATCGACAAGTTGCGGACGCTTCTGTCCTTCCAGCTTTTTCTTTTCCTTCACGGTGACAATGAACTTCGGTTCGTCGACACTTTTAAGGATTCCCGTGAGTTTCTTGCCGTCCTTACGCAGCACTTCCACTTCTTCGCCGATACAGTTTACGTATTGCTGCACGACCTTGAAAGGCTGTCCGAGTCCTGCCGAGCCTACTTCCAGTTCGTAGTCTTCTTCGTCACGGTTGAGGTTTTCCTCAAGGAAACGGCTCAGCTGAGCACAGTCCTCTATCCAGACGCCGTCCTTATGGTCAATCTCTACCACGATGCGGTCATCCGGTGTAACTTCCACATCAACGAGAAAATACTCCTTATCACGGAGCCACTCGTTGACCAATGTCCTTACTGTTTCTTTGTTTATCATATATTTGTATTATAAGGTGTGCCTAAAAACCTTTATTTTTTACGTACACATCATATTGACAAGACATTGCCTTTCTCTCTTGTCTAAAATAAGAATGAGAGACCTCGGCTGAGGTCCCTCATTCCACTGAACGTATGCAAAGGTACACATTATAATTAAGAAAACCGCGGCTGACAATCGGCTTCCCGTATATGTTTAAATATTATTAACACAACAGAGCATCTTGTCAGTCAAATATCTGCTGCAAAATATGCAAGGACTTCGGTTCCGGGAACGACGGGATATTCTGCCGGTAGTATCTCATCAGATGCTCGAGGAACGCCTGCCGCCGGTTCCTGGAGAGCAGGTAGCCGTCCATATTCTCATAAGTCATGCTGACGATGTTCCCGAGTTGCCATGAGTTGTCTGCGTGCTGAATGTCCCATCCGAGATATTTCGTGAGCATCACGAGGAAGGCTATATGGAAGTTTGCCGTCCCTTCCGTTGCGAGGTCAAGCCATTGCAGCGATGTTTCCACGAATCCGTACAGGCGGAAATCCGGCTGTCCTGTACGTGTGGCGTATGTAAGAATCTCGGCAAGGAAGATCCCGACGGTCATTTTCGCAGGTTCGAAGCATAGTGACTGCCACGGCGCGAGGAGCCGGGCATCGGAGATTTTCTGCATCTGCTGCCTCGGGCGGTAGTCTATTTCCATGGCAAGCAGCGTTAGAGGCTGGAAGAGTTGTTTTTTCAGGCGTGTCCGCTGGGAGAGGGAGAGTTTCACCACGGAGGTCACTCTGCCGAGCTGCTCGGTGTAGAAGTCCACGATAATCTTACGGTCACCGTACTTCAGTGTGTGCAGGACAACGGCATTGGTCTTTACAAGCATTCTTCTATGGTTCTACGGTTGTAAGGTTATACGGTATTGGGGTGCAGGCTATTTGGCTTTACGGTTGCAGGCCGCAGGTTATAGGCACAGGTGATGTGAGACGGAATACGTGGCACTGTCTTGCGGTCATGCGGATACATATCGATGACTATGCCCCATGTTCAGGAACCGGCACCCCGCAGCTGAAGATCCAAGACCTTGCCACCCGCGGCCGAAGCCCCTTGTCAAATCATCCATCGGAATGCCGGTAGGCGTTAGGCGACATGCCCACCTGTTCCTTGAAGAACTTTCCCAGAGCCGACTGTGTGCTGAAATGCAGGTCCTCGGCAATCTTTCCTATGGGCTTTGCCGTATGGCGCAGAAGAAGGCGTATCTCAAGAGTGGTGTATATGTCGAGCCATTCGCTCGGGGTGCGTGAGGACACACGCTTGACAACTTCAAGAAGTGTCTTGGGCGATACGCCGAGCTGTTCACTGTACCATGATATGCGGCGCTCATGGCGGAAATTACCCTCAACCATCCTTATGAAAGTCTCAAAGGTCTCCTGGGACTTCAGACTGGTTGCAGGCTGCTCGTCAGTGATGATGTTGCAGAAGTCGTATATCATCGCGGCAAGTATCATTCCGACCACCTGACGGCGGAACTTATGTCCCGTTTCTCCCACCTTTGACTTCAGCTGTGTCAGATATTCCTGGAACATGGCCACTTCCTCCTGGGTCAGGGAGATTACGGGGCGGTTGCGTGAGATTACGAAAAGGTTGGAGACATCGCGCACTTCGCGGATGACGGAGTACAGATAGTCGTGGGATATGAGCAATGCCTTGCCGCGGAAGTCGTCACTTGTCTTTATGTCGCCAAGCACCTGTCCTTCCGCAACGATGATGACATCATTTGGCTTCACCTTGTACTCGACGGTCCCGAGGGTGTACCTGCCCTCACCGCCCGTACATACTGCGGCAAGCACGCAATACATTTTCCGTGCCTCGCCCGGCAGGGGAAATTCCGTGAAATCTGTCAGTACAAGGTCCTCGTCCAAATGACAGCCGGGCTCGCAATATTGCATGAAACGCCTGATGCTGACAGGCAAAAGTGTTAGTTCCTTCATATATGGTTTTGGGTTATGGGTTGAGGGGGATAAGGCTTTACGGCCGGAAGGGCATGGCGGTGGGAAGTTGAGGGGGTACTTGTCCGGGCTTATGTCACCTCCTTCCTTACGGGCACGGACGGCATGAGGGACTGCTTGCGGACATATTCGTCAAGCTTCCCCCTGACATACGCTTCCAGCTCCGGGCTGTCAATAATGTCTACATGGTCATACAGCCCGAGGACAAACCTTCCGATGCCGAGCATCGAGCATACTTCCGTGGACAGAATCCAGCGGCCGCCTTCCTCCGCGATGTCATGCTCCGCACGCGGATACTCTTCGATGAGCACATGATATGCCAGCTGATCCATGCTGATACTCACCCTTGTGAGCGTCTCCGAGGCGAAATTGAAATAGTCATTGAACATCTGACGGTGACGGGCGGCGTGGGACCACTCCTCGTCAAGCATCTCGACATCCTCCATACGCGAGACGCGGAAGGTCTTGTTAATGCCTGACCGTGGCTCATAGGCACGCAAGTCTCGGCCTCCGTTCATCAGCAGGAACGGCTCAACCTTCCTGTCCGTGACGGAATTGGAATGAGAGGAGGAATAGCCGCGGATGGAAAGGACACGGCGGAGCTTTATCGCCTCGTATATCTTGCTCGCCACCTGTGCCTGATGGCGGCGCACTGGGTCGTTCTCGATGATGTCAAAGTCATAGAACCGCGACAGCTTCTGCTTCACGGAGCGTATCACGGCACTCCTGTCATCGGCTCCGTCAAGCAGCAGTTTCAGCATCACCGCCTCGTCTTCCGTGAACTTCACTATGTCACAGAGACGCGAGATAAATTTCGACTGGCGCGAGATACTGTAGTACTGTCCGTGCTTTACCAGACCGAAGTCGGCTCCCTTGAAGAACTCAAGGTAGTAATAGAGATTGCGGCGGCCTGTGTCAAGACGCTCGCACATCTGCTCTACGGTCCACTGCCTGTTCTCGGTGAGCATAAGGAGAAGCTCGAGCTGCAGTCCCAGTTTGTCGTGGCGCATAACGTTTGTTCTGCTTTTGTGTGAGTAAGTGGTTCCGGCGGCATGACGGATGCCGGTTCTCCCCGGCCCTCTCCGCTGACGCATGACAGAAGAAATGCACGGCAGGGCAAGAGACTTTGAATGGCAAAGTTACTGATTTTTTCTGTATTTCTGACGGCTTTTGTATTTTTTATGATTTCCTTTTCATAAACCGTACGCACTGCTCCGCATCGTGCCGCACTGCCTTTCCATGAAAGGGAAAGATGCGGACAGGAGAGATTTTTCCTGAAGGACAGAGGCATGAGTGCTGATGCAACCCGATAAAGACCGGACGATCCGGAGCATATTGCCACAAGATTCTCAAAGCCTTGGCCACCAGCCTGTTTCAGAGGCATATCTTTCCGGCTTTCAAAAGGTTACCTTTTGTGGTGCAAACCGTTACCTTTCACCATGCGAAACGTTACCTTTTGCAGGATAAAACGTTACCTTCCGTTTTTGCATCCATTATAAGTGCCTTCCCTGCTGCCGTGGTCCCTGCTGCCAAAGGGCATGTGGGGGACATGAAAAATGCGAGTCCGCAGAAAGGAATCTGCAAGACTCACATTATTATATATAAGTAACCATTGAAAATTATTTCATGATTGAACATTTACTTACTAAACACATTTCCAACAGTTACTTACCGGACCGCGAAGTCATGTCATGCCGCCGGCTCTTATGTTCAAGACTGCCTGCAAACTTGCTCCGCATTCTCCACACTGTCATCTTCAGTGAAAAATCACGCAAAGACCGCCGTCATGACGCACAGGACGTGTTCCCCGTCACTTGAAGTCCAGGGGCAGCTCGCCCGTGCCGAGGAGGTTATACGACAGGCGGTGATAGGGTGTCGTGCCGTACTCGCGGATGGCGGCACGGTGCTTCTTCGTGGGATAGCCCTTGTTTGACCTCCATCCGTACTGCGGATATTCCTCCGCAAGGGCGTTCATGTAGTCATCACGGTAGGTCTTGGCAAGGATGCTCGCCGCCGCTATGGCGAGATATTTTCCGTCACCTTTCACTATCGGCGTGTACGGCAGCGGCTTCTCCGCCCGGTTGCCGTCAGGAAGCGGGGAATGGTATGGAGTGAAGCGGTTGCCGTCGATTATCAGTGCCTCGGGCTTTACCTTAAGGCCGTCTATGGCGCGGTGCATGGCAAGGAACGAGGCGCGCAGGATATTGATGCGGTCTATCTCCCCGGGAGTGACGATGCCCACAGCCCATGCCACCGCATCGCGCTCTATCTGCCCGCGCAGAAGGTAGCGCTTCTTCTCCGTAAGCTGCTTGGAGTCGTTCAGGTCCTCGTTATGATAATCGTCTGGAAGGATGACAGCGGCGGCATAGACCGGACCGGCAAGGCATCCGCGCCCTGCTTCGTCGCATCCTGCCTCGACAAGACCGTCATAATAATGGTTTAAGAGCATCTGTTTAATTAAATTTGGTTAAATCTTAAAACTGTTTAACTAAGAATTTTCAAAAGTGAACTTATTGTTCACAATTCCATAATACTTTTGCAACCGGAAACAAGGATTAAAATGTCCGTCAGAATAATCTCAACATCAAAAACCATACAGACTATGAACAACGAAATGACCCTTCAGAACGGTTTCGGCGTCTCTCTCGATAAGGAGGCGCAGCGCGTGGCAAACTCTATCGGCACGTCTCTCAGGACGGGGAGAGGAATTATCGCAAAATTTCTCTGCCGGAAAGAGCGTGCGGAGCATGATGCTTTCACCGCCATTTCCGCATGGTACGGCAGGATTCTTGAACAGACGGTCACCGTAAGGCAGGCAAAGGCTATGGTCATGGCTCAGGTGGCATTCTTCTGCCTCATACTGCCTCTCGAACTTGGACCGGTCTACCGCACGGCGGCACTTGCCTGGTTTGCATACACTCTGTCGCAATGCAGACTGCGGATGGCGGAATAACAGGATTGTATACGAGGACCGCCATGCCGGCAATCGGCCTGCATACTTGTCAAAAGAATCAACCGGAACCCTATATAACGGTATTCTCAAGGATGCATGCCGGGAATAACTGTGAGAACAGAAATATGCATGGACGATGATGCCCTTGACATTCTGAGCGGCAAGAGAAGACGAAGTGTTCATAAGACGGCCGGACATGACGGCCGGACATGTGACAGAGAGTGGTTCTGCCGGACGAATTCTAATTAAACATCTTAAGAACCATGTGCACAATACTGACAATATTGATATGCGCCGTAGCTTGGCTTAAGGAAGCACCGGACAGCGGCGGGAATGTGAAGCAATGGCTTCCTCAGAACATCCTTGCCACCCTTTCTATGCCTGCCACAAGGGCATCAACCTCCTCACGGGTGTTGTAGAGGGCAAAGGAGGCGCGTGCCGTACCGCTGACTCCAAGGCGGTCCATGAGCGGCTGGGCACAGTGGTGACCTGTGCGGACGGCTATTCCGAGGCGGTCGAGCAACGTTCCCATGTCAAGATGGTGGATCTCCCCAACCTGAAAGGATATGACAGCGTCCTTCATGGCTGCGTCGGAGGGGCCGAAAATCCTCATTCCTTCAATTGCACTCATTCTCTCCATGGCATACCGGGTCAGTTCCTGCTCGTGGGCGGCGATATTGTCCATGCCGAGGGCGGTGACGTAGTCAAGGGCTTTCGCCAGACCGTGGGTGGCGACATAGTCGGGAGTGCCGGCCTCAAACTTGAACGGCAGACGCTCGAAGACTGTCTTCTCGAAGGTGACGCTCTCTATCATCTCACCGCCACCCTGATAGGGCGGCAGACGGTCAAGCCATTCTTCCTTGCCGTAAAGCACGCCGATACCCGTCGGGCCGTATATCTTATGACCCGAGAATGTAAAGAACTCACAGTCGAGGTCCTGCATGTCGACCTTGAAATGGGGTGTGGACTGCGCTCCGTCTATCATCACCGGGACTCCGTGTCCATGAGCAATACGGATGATTTCCTTCACAGGATTGACGGTGCCGAGCACATTGCTGACATGTGTGACACTGACAATTTTAGTCCTGTCGGAAAACAGACGGCTGTAGGCTTCCATGTCCAACGTGCCGTCATCATTCACCGGTATGACCTTGATGCCTATCCCTTTCCTGGCCGCCTGAAGCTGCCATGGCACAATATTCGAGTGGTGCTCCATGGCGGAGATTATCACTTCGTCACCTTCCCCCATAAAGGCATCGGAGAAAGAGGAGACGATAAGGTTGGCGCTCTCTGTCGTTCCACGCGTGAAAATCACCTCACAGGCGGAACGGGCATTAACGAACCGGCGCACGGTCTCACGAGCCTGCTCATGCAAATCAGTGGCCTGCTGCGAGAGATAGTGCACACCGCGGTGGACATTGGCATTGACATTGTAGTATTCATCCGTCATCGCCTCTATGACAACCCTCGGCTTCTGCGTCGTCGCGGCATTGTCAAGATAGACCAAGGGCTTATTGTAGACCTCCCGTCCCAATATAGGGAAGTCCTCCCTTATCTTTGATATGTCGTACATTTCTTTTTACCTTTTCTGTTAACCTGACGGAAATAGTCCGGCAGAAGTCCCCCTGCCGTCATCAGGGGAAGCGGCAGTATTCTGTGAAAGAACCGGCTCAGCGGTATTCTTCCGGCACCTCATGCTTCCATTGCGAATAGGGTCCGGCAAGTAGGGAGGTATTATAATAATGTCTGTTCCCTGTCACTTCCGGTCCGATGAAGGAAGGACTGTCGAACGCCTCGTCGGCACTTCCCAGCTCAACCTCCGCGAAAACAAGTCCCTCGTTTGCACCATGGAACTCGTCAACCTCAAACGTATGGCTGCCGCTCCTGACGAGATAGCGCGTCTTGTCTATAGTTCCGCCACGGCATAGTTCAAGGAGCTGCTCCGCCTCGTCAATGGTAATCTCCTTCTCGAACTCATATCTGGACAGTCCTCCGTCACGGGAAGGCCCCTTTATCGTAAGGAAAGCCTCCGCGTCACGTATACGGACGCGCACCGTCGCACCGTCGACGGCCATATAGGCCTGCTGTATATGACAGGCGGAAAAGGCCTGTCCGCGCCACGGCGAGCCGGCCTTGCGGACAAGGAACTTACGTTCAATCTCCTTTCCGCTCATTACTGGAACACGGCTACGACATAGAGAAGGAATGCTATGGCAAGAGCTATCAGCACTCCGAATATGATATTGACTACGTTCTTACCTTCCTTTTCATCGCGTGCAGCCTTGCGTGCGCGGCCTAATTCTCTTTTTGACTTGTTGCGTGACATAGTTTTAATATTTTAGTTTGTTAAGGTTTTTGATACAAAAGTACAGTCCCGTGAGACTAATCCGTCACAGGGAATTCCATCAGGAAAGCCTTTATGAAGCCGTCAAGCTTACCGTCCATGACGGCATCGACATCCGTTGTCTGGTAGTTTGTACGGTGGTCCTTCACACGCCGGTCGTCAAACACGTACGAACGTATCTGACTGCCCCACTCTATCTTCAGTTTTCCGGCCTCTATGGCAGCCTGAGCCTCAAGGCGTTTCTTCATGGCACGGTCATAGAGCTGTGACTTAAGGAGACGCATTGCGTTCTCACGGTTCTGCTGCTGCTTCCTCGATTCGGTATTGGCTATGAGGATTTCCTCTTCCTCTCCGGTATCCGGGTCGGTGTACATATAGCGCAGACGCACACCGGTCTCTACCTTATTGACGTTCTGTCCGCCGGCTCCTGAGGAGCGGAATGTGTCCCATGAGACCTTTGAAGGGTCGACATAGACTTCTATAGTGTCATCGACAAGCGGCGTTACGAAGACGGAAGCGAACGATGTCATGCGCTTTCCCTGTGCGTTATATGGAGAGACACGCACGAGACGGTGCACGCCGTTCTCCGATTTCAGGAAGCCATAGGCGTACTCGCCGCCCTCTATCTGCATCGTGACGGACTTGATTCCGGCCTCGTCTCCTTCCTGAAGGTCGGAGATTGTCACCTTGTATCCGCCCTTCTCAGCCCATCTCTGGTACATGCGCATCAGCATCTCAGCCCAGTCCTGAGCCTCCGTGCCACCCGCACCGGAGTTGATTTTCAGCACGCAGTCCATCGGGTCTTCCTCCTGACGGAGCATATTGCGCAGCTCAAGGGCGTCAATTGCCTTCACGGCACGCCCGTAGGCATCGTCAACTTCCTCTTCCGTCACCAGCTCGTCCTTATAGAAATCGAATGCAAGCTGCAGCTCGTCGGCGGCTGTACGCACCTCATCGTAACCGTCAATCCACTTCTTTATTCCCTTGACAAGCTTCATCTGTTCCTGCGCACGGACAGGATCTTCCCAGAAGTCCGGTGCCTGAGTGCGAAGGTCTTCCTCCTCATACTCCATCTTTTTTCTGTCGATGTCAAGGTACTTATACAAGGCATCTGCCCTGTCCTGTATGTCTTTCAGTTGGTCAAGTGTTATCATTCTTCGTACATCTTGTTTATTATCTCGGAATAGTTCTTATTCAAAACGTTGCGCTTTGTCTTCAGCGTGTTCGTTATCTCACCCTTTTCGAGTGAGAAATGGTGAGGCATAAGCGTGAATCTCTTTATCTGCTCATATCCTGCAAGTGACTGCTGCAGTGTCTCAAGGCGTTCGGCGAACATGGCGTTGACCCTCGCATCGGCACACAGCTGTTCACGGTCGGCAAACTCAATGCCGTTGTCGCAGGCGTATTTCTCCAGGACCGGATAGTTTGGGACTATCAGGGCTGAGACGAACTTGCGCTTGTCGGCTATCACGGCTATCTGCTCCACGTACTTGTCCACAAGGATTTTGGATTCGATAAGCTGCGGGGCGATGTACTTGCCGTTGGATGTCTTGTACAGATCCTTTATGCGCTCAGTGATATAAAGCTCGCCGTCCTTCATGTATCCCATGTCCCCTGTCCGGAAATATCCGTCGGAAGTGAATGCCTCCAGGTTAAGGTCGGGACGTTTATAGTAGCCTTTCGTGACTGTAGGTCCTTTCAGAAGAATTTCCCCTTCCTCCGAGAACTTTATGTCAAGGCTCTCTATAGGCCTGCCGATGCTTCCTACGGTGTATGGTTTGTCAATATGATCATTGCTGACGGTGGCGAGGGATTCCGTCAGTCCGTATCCTACGACCATGAATATACCTATGGAATGGACGAATTCCTCCACTTTCGGCGACACGAAGGATCCTGCCGTCGGGAAGAAGTGAGGATGCTCAAGACCGAGGCGTTTCCTTACGAGCGAGAAGACGGTCCTGTCCATTATCTTGTATTCAAGCTGCAGTCCAACAGGCGGGCGCTTACCCTTGCTCAGGTAGTCTATGTTGTGCCGCCTGCCTACCGACAGTGCATGAAGGAACAGGCGTTGCTGCATGCCGCTCGCGGCTTCAATCTCAGCAGCCACGCCCGTATAGACTTTCTCCCAAAAGCGCGGCACTGCGGACATGCATGTCGGATGGGTCTCACGCATGGAGTCCTGCACATCGTGGGGATTGGTGTTGATTATCAGCGTGCATCCTTCGGTAAGGGCAAGCAGCGCCCAGCCTTTCTCGAAGATATGCGCAAAGGGCAGGAAGCAGAGAATCCTGTCCTCAGGAGTGAGGTCAAGCCCCTTATGGTTGTCGGCAAAGGCGGCATGGAACTGTCCGTGGGAGAGCATGACGCCTTTCGGGCTTCCCGTAGTCCCGGAAGTGTAGAGGATACAGGCGAGATCCTCCCATGTCGCCGAGTTCAGGCGTCTTTCGTACTCTGCCACGGCGACACCGTCATAGCCCATCTTGATAAAGTCGTCAAAATAGATTGATGACGGGTCGTGGCCCGAGAGTCTCACTCCGCGGTCGAAGACTATTAGTTTCTCCACCGTATGGCATACGTGCTGGACCCTGCGGGCACGGTCATACTGTTCCTGCTCTCCACAGAAAATGAACCTTATCCGTGCATCATTGACCATGAACTGTATCGCCTCCTCACTCGTGGTGGCGTAGAAAGGCACCGTGCAGGCACGGATTCCCCAGGCTCCGAAGTCGGTATAGACATAATGCACTGTGTTCTGCGAGAACACCGCCACCTTCTCCTGTACTCCTATTCCTAAGGACAGCATTGCGAGAGAGACACGGCGGACCTGGTCGGAGAAGGTGTCCCAAGACACTTTCTTCCACTCCTTTCCGCCAAACTCCTTGTACTCGAGGGCAGTCTTCCCGCCATAGACTCTTGCCTGGTCGCGGACAAGAACCGAAAGATGACTGTTCGTCTGCATACCTTATTTATGTTTAAGTTGCCACAAAGTTACAATCTTTTTCCGAAAATGAAGAATAAAAAAGGAAACTTTTTACTAACTTTGCACCAAAACACCTATAATGGACAAGGAAAGAATCATAATGGAAGCCGTCGAGCTGCTGTGCAGTCTTATCGCCACGCCGCGGACAAGCCGTGAGGAGACTGCCGCCGCGGACATCATGGAACGATGGATGACCGGCCGCGGAATGTCCCCCGTGCGCTTCGGGAACAATATCCTGCTCGTATGCCCCGACTACAGCGAGGAGCGCGAGACTGTGATGCTCAATGCGCACATCGACACAGTGAAGCCTGTGGCAAGCTGGAGACGCGACCCTTATTCGCCGGCCATTGAGGGCGACATGCTCTACGGCATCGGGAGCAATGACTGCGGAGGAGGTCTTGTGACATTGCTGCAGGTCTACCGTATCCTCACCGGAACGGAGCGGAAGTACAACATTGTCTATCTTGCCTCATGCGAGGAGGAGGTGTCGGGAGCGAACGGCATACGGCGCGTAATCCCCGGACTCCCTGCCGTCGCTCCGGGAATAAAGGTCGACGTAGCCATCGTCGGGGAGCCGACGGGCATGCAGCCTGCCGTTGCGGAGAAAGGACTGATGGTCGTCGACATGACGGCGCGCGGGAAGTCGGGCCATGCTGCAAGAAACGAAGGCGTGAACGCAATCTACGAGGCTCTTGACGACATGATGTGGATAAGAAACCATAAGTTTGAGAAAGTCTCGGAATTTCTCGGTCCGACACGCATGTCGCTCACCGTCATCAATGCCGGAACGCAGCACAATGTGGTGCCGGACGAGTGCCGCATGGTCATCGATGTGCGCTCGAATGAGCACTATACAAACGAAGAAATCTTCGATGAAATCGGCAAAAATGTGCGCTCCGAGATAAAAGCGCGCTCTTTTCACCTGCGCTCTTCGCACATCTCCACCGACCATCCGCTGATAAAGCGGTGCATCGCCATGGGCATGAAGCCTTTCGGTTCGCCGACCCTCTCCGACCAGGCTCTTATGCCGTGGCAGTCGTTCAAGCTCGGACCGGGCGAGTCCGCACGCTCCCACTCCGCCGATGAGTATATAAAAATCTCGGAACTGCGCCACGCACTTGATGTCTATCTTGAACTTCTCTCCTGAGATTTCATGAGAGAATACAATTCCTGACGGAACAGCTTCACATGCAAAAATAATGACGGAACAGCTTCACGGCAGCTGATTCCAACATCATGTGCAACGATTGAGAACCGCGCATGCAACCGCCCGGTTTTCAGCCACCGGAAAACCGCCTGACAAAAGGTGACGGTTTATGTTGCGAAAGGTAACCTCTCATACTGTCAAAGGTAACCTTTCATTATGCAAAAGGTAACCTTTGACAAAACAATGTAGCACAAAGCGGCCATGCACGGGAGACAGGAAGAAGCACAGCCGGCATGACATGAAAAGGAAAAGAATCACCTGTTTTGATGCCAAACAAGAAAAAAAATGAAAAAAAAACGCATCTGCCTGTAACTTTTCTCCTGCACAATCGTCTTCTGTATAGACAAGGCAAAAAAATACATGATGGACTATAAGTACATAGAACAGTTGCTTGAGCGTTACTGGGAATGCCGGACGACGCTCGAAGAGGAAGCAATCCTGCGCGCATTCTTCGCCCAGGAGAATGTCCCTGTGGAACTGTTGCAGTACCGCGGACTCTTCGCCGCACAGAGCGGAGAGCAGAAGCAGGTCAGAATCTCTGACGATTTTGACGAGCGTATCCTTGCCGTCATCAATGATGAAAAGCCGGTAAAGGCACGCACCATAACGCTTTCACAACGTCTGAGCCCACTCTACCGCGCCGCAGCAGTCGTGGCAATTACCCTCACCCTCGGCACGGCAGCACAGAAAGCCACAGAGCCGACAGACTCTCCCTACCCGTCCTTGACGGTCAAAGAGCCTGCAATCAGCACCGGTCCTTCCGTGGCAGTGAAAGACAGTGTGAAGTCTGACTCCATAAAATTCGAGGGACAGCACTCACGTCTCCAGAACGTGCCGGAGATGATCATCAAATAAGATATTTTCTAAGCTTTCCATATAAAAACAAAACAATCTATTAAAACACTACTCTAATAAACACCCTATAGAAAAGGACCGACAGTGATGCCGGTCCTTTTTCTCGTCCCCCAACCGGACATTGGAATCTTGCATGATTCCAAGGCTTTTGCCAAATGGCTTCCCGGCTTCTTTACAGGAGTATGGCAGGGACATACGAATAAAGAGAAACAGAAAAGGCACAGACAACTCCTAAAAAACAAAGAGACACGGCTATGCAGAAATTCCATGGGAACCACAGCATGACCATGTATGCCCGGCAATAAGTCCCGGCGTATAGCCACCGCATAGGCGGTTCAATACCATAGCAAAACACCAATAATATGTAAAAATGTTGCATTTGTAGAAGAAAAACAGTACCTTTGTACCCAGAAAAGGAAAGCAGCCTGACTGTGTAAAACCCGCAACGGCCTATTATCGGCACGGCACACATAAACAGGCAAAAGTATACTCCCCCAGCCTGAGATGACCTGCAAAAGACTACTGTCGCCATTGAAAATAACCGTCGCTCTGATTATTGTGACAGCGGCGCTGTTATTTGTAATGCCATACGGAAAAGAGCGCATGGCAACACTGCTCACCCGGGCCGAGCAGATGAACTCCGGCTATATTCCAATGGACACCGTGACTTTCATGGATGAAGTCCTCGGTTTCTATAACTCCCACGGCACGGCGGAAGAGAGAATCCGGGCAAACTATATGAAAGGCTGCGTCCTGCGCGACAAGGGCGACAGCCCCACGGCCATGGAGTATTACATGAAAGCCGTAGCCCTTGCCGACACCGCCGACCGGACATGCAACTTTGAACTGCTGGGCAGAATATACGCCCAGATGGCTGAGCTGTTCCATAAACAACGCTATCCGCAGAAAGAACTTGAGATGTGGAACAACGCAATCAGCATGGCAAAGAAAGCACAGGATACACTGATGTACGCAGAACACCTTGCTCACTCTGCAGAAATGTATGAATTTCTTGGAAACAAGAATAAAGCAAGGAAAACAATAGAAAACGCTTATTCACTATACAACAATATCGGGAAGAAGAAATATGCCGCAGGTCTGTTGGCTATAATGGCATCATACGATTTGGAGCGTGGCTCCATACAAAGTGCGAAACAGAAGACAGACAGATACATCGGTGTATTGCTTCTAAGCGGAACGATTAATATACCGGCTGACGGCATCACTTCGACACAGCAGGATATGGACAATGTCCGTATAGAACTGCATTGTTCCTGGATTCCGCCCTACTCATCCCAGTATCCTATACGCAGGTCTCCCGCAAAACGTCCCGTAGCATACCTGTCAGGCGAGACCGTCTCTTTCCCTGCATTCACGGGCGGCTGCACGCTTGAACTGGTGGACGCCTCCACAGAGGAAGTCGTATACAGTCAGCATATCCCTGCGTCTGAGACAAGCTGCACGCTGCCGTCAGACATGAAAGGCGAGTATATCCTCCGCTTCACATTCGAGCAATATACGCTGGAAGGGTATGTGGAGTTATAAAAAATCAAGTATCTATTAAGTTAAAACATTATCAACCTTTTCGTTAAGCCAGATGAGCAGAACGAAACTTGTTTCGGTTCTGCCATGGCAAGAAAAGGTAGAAAGAAATTCAACAAAAAAAAACTTATCACATGAAATACACATTCCTTTTATTGTTCGCAGCTATTCTTCTTGTAGCCTGCAGCGATGATTTGTCCGCTCCGGATGTCAGCGAAAGCAACGAACTTTGTTATTTAGGTTATGTTCCAAAGGGAGTGCCTGAGGAAATACACCTTTCAAATGGGCTGACAGTCTACATGGACGTTGACAGCACATTCTTTTGGGGAGATGTTATTTTCTCAAAAGACCAGATAAGGGCATTCAGCACCTCCACCAGACGTCGCTCCGCCGCAGTGAAGGCACGTGTGAAATACTGGCCTGACAAGACCATTTATTATAACATTTCCTCAGACTTCGACTCTTATGACCAATCAACTATCAGAACGGCATTGAGCAATCTCAGCACTCATACAGGCATAAACTTCATTGAGTCATCCTCCTGCCCTCAAAGGCATTTGGAATTTCATGTGTCCAATGGCAATAGTTCTTATATAGGTATGCAAGATGATGGTAATGTCATAAACCTTGCCCGCTACCAGCCTGTAGGAGTTGCCATGCATGAAACAATGCATAGCCTGGGATATTTTCATGAGCAGTCAAGAACAGACAGAGATCAATATATAACTGTCTATTTTGAAAATATCGAAAATGACAAGAAGTCTAATTTTCATACTTATCAAGAAGATGGCTATGAAGGATTCAATATTGGTGATTTTGATTATAACTCCATAATGATGTACGGCTCTGGGCATTTCTCGGCAAACGGTCAATATACAATGAAGAGAAATGACACGATGAACAGCTATGGCGGCGGATATATCTATGCAAACAGAACAGCACTTTCAGAGGGAGACATAGCAGGACTTTACTTTATATATGGCCCCACAAAAGCAGTCAATAAAAGGGAAGTCATTGACGAATATTCAACCCTTGACTGCCAAGACATTACATATTCCAATACTGTCAGCTTCCTTGACAGCAACGGTGAGCCTGTCGTGCTGAAATACCCGAGACTCATAGTAGCCGAATATGAATACTACCACCAACGGGCAGGAGACTCTTATGAGTACAAAACCGCATACACTTGTTATTTTACAGCACCGGCAGGTGTCAGTTCATACTCGCTTCCCACCACAAACTATTATTATGAGGAAGAAGGATATGGCATTTTCAGACAATCATTTCACGACTACTATTCTATATTCAACTATTAAACAATCTACTCAATCATGAAAACAAAAATCAGTTTATTGTTCCTTCTGTTGTGTTCCGTCTTCATTCTGTCATCATGCAGCAATGACGATGATGACGATTCCACAGCAGTTACAATTTATGTGTCAGCAACAACAGGGACATACGAGATATTCGGTGGTGACAGGCTCGAAGGTATGCGGATACGTGAAGAGGGAAGCACACGATGGAATTGTGTCCGCTTCGACCTCATATCGGGCTTTACTTACGAAAAAGGCAAAGCATACATACTGAGGGTCATGAAGACGAGAATCAGCAACCCACCACAGGATGACGCAGAAATGCATGAGTACAGACTGATAAGACAGCAGGTTGTGGAGGACACATCCGGTTGGGAATAACGGCATAGCTCCGTCGGATTTACGCTAAATACAAACCATATTCCGTTCTGATAAGTTTTCAAGAAAATCAGCAACATAAGTCAGTCAACAGGTTCAATCCCGAACCGGTCATTAAAACGCACCATGTATTCTTTGTTGCTTTCTTGTATGCTTGTCTGTATTCTTTTTGTCTTTTTCCGTTCATGGCAACATATATGAAAAAACAAAAGGTAACCTTTCGCAGTGTGAAAGGTTACCTTTTACATTGTCAACCGTTACCTTTTACAACATGAAAGGCAACGGTTTGCCATATTATATTCCTATCCTCTGCAACATACTCTTATACAACGCATTACAAACAATGACATTTCTCCGTCTCTTCGTCGTGGGAATAAACTCCCGAAGCGATGCCGGACGGATTCCGCAAAGCCGTCATGCGAACACGAGAGTCTCTATTGTCTCAGGGCGGAAGAGGTCGTTGGCAACAGCAAGGATGTCGTCTGCCGTGACCCTGTCTATATCCTCGCAGAGAGTACGGACATCCTTCTCCCATCCATAGTGGAGGAACGACTTCGCGAAGTCGAGCGTGAAGCCCTCACGGGAGTCGCACGCCAGGGCTATCTGTCCCCTCAGCTGGCGTTTTGCCTGTTGCAGCTGACGCGGCGAAAGAGGTTTCTTCATGAGACGGTCAAGCTCGCGGCGTACGATGCGCAGGCATCTCTTGACATCATGAGGATCACAGCCGAAATAGACGGACCACATACCTGTGTCGGCGAAGCTCGCCATGCCGCTCTCCACGGTGTAGACAAGTCCGTGCCTCTCCCTCAGTGCCATGTTAAGGCGTGAGGACATGGCAGGGCCTCCGAGGATATTGTTGAGGAGATAGAGCGTTATGCGCCGCGGATGATGTATGTCGTATGCCCTGCGCCCAAGCAGGACATGAGCCTGGTGAGTGCCGCTTACGGATATTTCATTCGCCACGGGAGGCTCAAACGCAGGCTGACTTCCCGCCTCAGAGACGGCAATGTCCCTGTGACACCGTGCCAGCGTCCGCCGGAGCTGTTCAAAGGAGATGTCCCCGTTGATGAAGAACACTGCATTGCCGGGACGGTAGAGACGTTTCGTGAAGCGCAGGGCATCGTCTGTCGAGAACGAGCGGACGGTCTCCTTCGTTCCGAGCACACTGTGGCCGAGAGGATGGCCGCGGAAGATGCGGTTCTCAAACTCGTCGTAGATAAGTTCCGCCGGCGAGTCGTTGTAGGACTCTATCTCGTCACAGATGACCTCCTTTTCCTTCTCCAGTTCCGCCTCGGGAAATACGGAGCGGAAGACCATGTCAGTGAGCAAATCCACGGCACGCGGAAGATGTTCCTTCAGGCAGGCGCAGTAATAGACCGTCGATTCCTTGTTGGTATAGGCGTTAAGTTCGCCGCCGACACTCTCTATGCACTGTATCACCTGCCACGCCTTTCTGCCCGAAGTTCCCTTGAAGGAGGCGTGCTCACAGAAGTGCGCCAGCCCCTCCTCTCCCTGCCGCTCATCGCGTGTGCCGGCCTTTACGGCATAGCCGCAGTAGACCACGTTGCCCTGGGAAGGATGGTGTATGATGCGGAGTCCGTTGTCAAGTGTGAAAGTATTATACATCTGTTTTTGGATTTTTATTTCTTTTGCCACAGGAAAGCCACTTTTTACAGCAGTTCATTTACGAAAATGACGAGAATAAGTACGGGAATGACCCAGCTTACCAGGAAATAAAATACTTCCGGGAACCGACGGAGATCTATCCTGCCGTCGTTGGTAAGCATTCGCACAACTTCCTTCTCCCCGAACTTCCGCATAAGGAGGCACATGAAAATCGCACCGACGGGCATGGCGAACTTTGCCACGAAGAAGTCAAAAAGGTCAAAGATTCCCATGCCCGACACTGTCACTCCGCTCCATTCTCCGAAAGACATTGAGCAGGCGAAGCCGGCAAGACAGGTGGCGAGGCCTATGCCGGCGACAGCGTTCCGGCGCCTGATCCCGAACCTCTCCGACACGAATGCCGTGGTGATCTCAAGCATGGAGATGCTCGAAGTCAGGGCTGCCATGGTGAGGAGAAGGTAGAAAAGCAATGTCACGATGTAGCACAGCCACGGTGTGGCACCAAAGGCTTGGTTGAAGACATTAGGCAATGTTATGAACACAAGTGACGGTCCGGCATCAGGATTGATGCCGACGGACATCGCTGCCGGGAAGATTATTATGCCTGCCACTATCGCTACCATTGTGTCTATGGCGGCAATGTTGAAGGCATCCTTGACGATGTTCTCCTCGTTTGAGAAGTACGAGGCGTATGTCATAAGACAGCCGATGCCCACGCTCAGCGTGAAAAACGCCTGCCCCATTGCACTCAGAGCCACATCGGTGGTTATTTTCGAGAAATCGGGACAGAAGAGGAACTCCAGTCCTTTTGACGCATCAGGCAGCGAGAGTGAGCAGACGGCAAGGACAATGAGCAGGATGAAGAGCACCGGCATCATTATTTTCGACCCGCGCTCGATTCCTTTCTGCACACCCATCACCGTGATTGCCGCGGTGATGATCACGAATGCCACAAGCCATACGACAGGCACTACAGGGTCGGAGGAGAACTCTGCAAAGGCTTTTCCTGTCTCCTCCACTGTCATTCCCATCATTCCGCCAACACCGGCAGAGGCGGTATAGCCGAGAGTCCATCCTGCCACGACACTGTAATAGGAGAGCAGCATGAAGCCTGCAAGGACACACATCGCACCGGTAAGATAGAAAAGGAAGGCGAGAGGCCGGGAGACAGAGACCTCACGGCTGTCGGACAGCCGCCTGAAAGTGGCATGGCAGTTGGTTCGTGACTTTCTTCCGAGAGCCATTTCGCATATAAGCACTGGCACCGCCACGGTCATTATGAACCCTATGTAAAGGAGTATGAATGCTGCTCCGCCGTGTGCGCCTGTCTCACAGGGGAAGCGCCATATATTGCCCAGCCCCACTGCACTGCCCGCAGCAGCAAGAACGGCACCCATACGTGAGCCGAAAGTTGCTCTCTTATCCATGTTTTCCATGTAGGGATATTTATGATTAAAAGGGTTTGCAGCTGCTTCCACAGTTGCAAACCCTTGCTCTTTTCGTTATTTATGATTATCTGTTGATTTCGTTTATGAGACGGTCAGCCTTGCCCCACTTGTCCATCATGAAGAGGACATAGCGTATATCCACGCAGATACAGCGTGCGAGGGTGGCGTCGAAGAATATGTCGGCGGAGAGAGAGTCCCAGTTTCCGTCGAAGGCAAGGCCTATGAGACGGTTGTTGCCGTCAAACACCGGAGAGCCGGAATTGCCGCCGGTGATGTCGTTGCTCGTGAGGAAGCAGAGGTTCATCGTTCCGCTGACAGGATCGTTGTACTGGCCGAAGTCCTTTGCAGAGAAGAGCTCGTGCATGACCGGCTCTGCATAGTACTCGAAGTTATAGTCCTTTCCAGCAGTCTTCTCATCACCGAGAAGCATCTTCTTGTAGAGTGAGGAAGGCTCTGTATAGTAGCTGCTCTTCTTGCCGTTGAGGAGGTATCCGCCGACTTGTCCGTAGGACATGCGGAGCGTGAAGTTGGCATCGGAATAGTGAGGCATGTCTTCCTCCATGCGGATTTTCGCATCGCAGAGCATGCGCTCCTGGTCATCGACGGTCTGGAAGATTTCCTCTGTGCCCTTGCGGATGAGCTGCATGGTGGCAAGAAGGTCCTGACCCATCTGCACGGCGATGTCGGAAGACATCTCTTTCTGCACTTTCTTCTTATTGAAGAAGATTGGCTCCGGGGACATCAGGCGTGACCGGTAGAGCTTCTCCACATAACCTTCATAGTCGTTGCCGATGGTCTTGTAGAACTCCGGAACATATTCTTCCGGCACCTGCTCCTTATAATTCTTAAGGAGAGCGACGAGGATATCTTTCTCCGTTGCAAGGTCCCAGGTCTCGGAATTGTCCTTGAACTGATTGTACTGCTTCTTCTTGTTGTTCTCCGGACCATAGACAGGGGCACCCATGGCGTAACGCATGGCACGTGTGACAATCTCGTTTGTGCGCCCGAAAGTCTCCATGAAATAAGTCAGAGCCTTACGCTTATCCGTCAGTTTGCCGTAAAGCTCACCGAGACTGTCTATGTCAAGCTCGCCCTTCAGGTAGCCTGTGCTGTCCTGATAGTGCTTGATGAGAGCTTCATGGCGCTGCTTAAGCCCGATGATGTCAAGGGAATCAATACATTTGTTCATGCCGAGGGCATTCTTCCAGTAGTTCGCACTCTGCGCATACTTTGAGTCATACTTGATACGGACGGCCTCATCGGCACGCATGTGGCGGAGCATCTCACGCTGCCTTACCGTGCGGACCTGATGGCGCGGAGCATTGCTGGCATCGCGCATCAGCTGGATGCCGAAGCTGGAGAGATAGCGTTCGGTGCTTCCCGGATAGCCCATTGTCATGGCGAAGTCGCCTTCCTTATAGCCCTCGTTGCTAACACTGGCATAGACTTCCGGATGGTAAGGAACGTTGTCCTTGGAATATTTTGCCGGTCCTCCTGTCTTCGGGTCACAGTAGACGCGGAAGACAGAGAAGTCGCAGGTCTGGCGCGGCCACATCCAGTTGTCTGTCTCACCACCGAATTTGCCCATGGACTTAGGAATTGCGAAGACGAGGCGCACGTCATAGAAGTCACGGTAAGTTGTGAGATAGTATTTGTTCCCCTCATAGAAAGGCTTTAGCTCCACGCGCAGTGTGGAGTCTTCCTTATGGACACGTTCCTGTTCAACGGACTCAAGGGAATCGATGAGTGCCTCACGGCGGGAGTACGGGAGACTGTTGATATTATGTTTCATGACTTCGTCAGTATAGTCGCGCTGTGAAATCATGAACGCCACAAAGAGGTTCTCGTTAGGAAGCTCCTCCTCAAAGGACTTGCTTACGAAGCCGTTGAGCATGTAGTCATGCTCAACAGTCGAATGGGAGCGTATCGCTTCGAAACCGCAATGATGGTTTGTGAATACGAGTCCGTCCCTGGATACAACCACTCCGGAACAGAAGCCGCCGAAGTTCACGACAGACTTGACTATGGCGTCGGAGTCATTGTACAACTGTCCGTAAGGCAGATGATAACCTTCCGTCTGCATCTTCTCGTAGACTGCCTGCGGAAGGTTGGAGAGCGTCCACATTCCCTCGTCAGCCTTTGCCTGGAAAGCACTGAAGAATGACTGTGCGAGGAAAGCGATAATAAATAGTTTTCTCATTGTCTTTATTTAATTTTTAATGGTTTATTCATCTGAAAAATCACTTTTTTCATTGCGTGACGGCTTAGCTCTGCCCGCCTTTCTGCTGCATTTCTGTCAACCTCCTGACAGTCAGAATGCAGCTCATTCCTTAGCAGGGAAGACATTATTCCTTGCCTCAGAATCTTACGGAGAATGCTCCTCCGATGGTGAAGTATGTCATCTGTTTCTTCAAACCGGCATACATTGCCGTCTCACCGGCCTGTCCCACGGCCGTCACCGAAGACCTTGTATAAGTGTATCCGCACTTGGACATATCGACGTCGGCAAAGATTTTCCATGCAAAATTCTCCCGGTAACGCCATGAAGCACTGATTCCGGCCACCCAGTTGACGGCACTTCCTCCTCTGACCCTCATGACTTCCAGAGATGAAGGGCTGTCTTTCATTACGCTGATACCGTCGGAAAGACGCACTCCGCAAAGCATCTTGGCACCCAGGGAGATGCTTCTGCCGATGGGAAGATTGCCGTAAACGCCGGCATCGAGCGCCACATCAGTGAACGTATTGTCATCAATGTATGCCGTTCCGCCATAATTTTCCGCCAAAGACGGAATGTCAGCAGGAGTCACTGTGACACGTGCCATACCGCCAAAGCCTATGTTTCTGTTAGGGAAATAAGCCCCTTCAATGCCCGCCACTGTACTTGTGCATAATCCAATGCCCTCCTCCATGCCGTCATTACCGGGAAAATGCATCGTTCCAGGATGCAGTCCGACCCCCATCTGTACATCCATGAACGACGGACACGCGTCTGACGGCGGCCCGGACAGTTCAAGACGCTGCAGTCCGCGGTTACCATAAATCAGGTCACTGACAAAATATCCGAGTTCAGCGGACATGATTCCTATTCCAGCCCCTGCCATAACGTCGCTGACCCAGTGGCGGTTATGAGCCACACGGAGCACACTTGTGCCTGTGGCCACGGCATATCCGCCCACAGAAAACCATGGGGAGCGGGTCATTCCATATTCCTTATGGATGACTGTCGCCGCAGCAAAAGCCGTTGCCGCATGACCGGAGGGGAAGGACTTTGTGTCAGAATTGTCCGGCCGCGGCTCACATGAGGCACGCTTTGCCACGCTCACGGCAGCGGCCATGATGACGTTTGACGCCAACGCCGACGTCACAAAGCGCGGCCAGTCGGAACGTCCTTCATACCCTGCGAGCTTCAGTCCCGCAATCAGCGCATACGGAGCAAAGCGCGTATAGTTCTCCAATTCATGCCTGCCGTTGCTTGTCACTACGGTACACGTCGGTGAAAAGGGCTGCTTTTCCTCTTTTACAACAATGGCAGAGAGCACTATCGGCACTCCGGCGTATGTCACATCACGCTTCCAACCGTAATACTTTCCCTTCTTTCCCATGTCAAGACATTCCTCGCCAAGGAAGTTCCGGCAATGCGGCAGTGAATCCCCGTTCATTGAAGAGTCAGCACACGACATGCCTGCAGTACCGGCATACGTCCAGGAAGAACATATCACGGCCACAGCCGCGGCAATGGTTCTCAGTATTACAGTAACCATAATATAATATTATATGTGTCGCTTCCTGTTCACTCTGCACACGTTATGCAATGCATTGCGTCACAGTCAGCGGCGTCTTATCTCCTCCAGACCTGCGGCAAAGATAGGATTCTCAAGATTGATTATCTCAAAATATGCGGATTCACCGTATAAATCCCGCGCTATGAGCGCACTTAGCTGAGCCTTCAGATAAGGCATGCTCTTCTGCTTTTCCTCATCATCCGCAGGCTCTGCCTTATGTTTCCTGCCCTCTTCCACTATCGCCTCGATAAGCGTCTCAGGAACAGCAAAGTTCTGTTTGAAGTCCTCCATGGTCTTGAACTTCCTCAGCCGGCGGCGGTTCTTGTCATAGTATTTTATGACCTCCTGCACGACAATGCCCTTCGCCACCAAGGAACGGTGGTAGCGGGTGTACTGCAAAGTATCGAGAGGCACGAAGATGTCCGGCATTATGCCTCCTCCGCCATATACCGTACGGCGGGTCCTGAGCGTCTCGAACTTCAGGGAGTCGGCAAAATGTATGGAATCCCGGCAAGTCAGTTCGCCATGTTTAAGACGCTGCTCGAAGTCAAGGTCATAGGCCTTTCTGTCACCAGGCTTATACGGTTTCTGTATGCAACGCCCCGTAGGAGTATAGTAATGTGCCACCGTCAGACGTATCATCGAACCGTCAGGAAGTTCCACCGGGCGCTGAACCAAGCCCTTTCCGAAGGTTCTCCGTCCCACGATGACACCGCGGTCCTGGTCCTGTATGGCACCGGAGAGGATCTCTGCCGCGGAAGCCGTAAACTCATTGACAAGCACTACTATCTTTCCCGTCCGCATGCATCCCTTGCCGTCAGCCCTGAACTCATGGCGCGGAATGCTCCTTCCTGTGGTATAGACGATGAGATCGCCTTTTTCCAGAAATTCATTGGCTATATCCTCCGCCGCGGACAGATAGCCTCCGCCGTTATCTTGCAGGTCAACGATAAGGTCGATCATACCGAGACGCATCAGCGAGTCCGCCGCCTGAAGCATCTCTCTGTGGGTCGCGGCACCGAAATTTCCGAGACGTATATATCCTATTCCCGGCTCTACCATGTACGCCGCGTCCACGGAACGGACGGGAATCCTGTCACGCGTGATTCTGAAAGCCAGCGGCTTGCGCTCTCCGGCACGCTTGACAAGGACCTCGACCTTCGTACCTTTCTTTCCTCGGAGCCGCTTCATGATGTCCGCCCTTGACATGTTCACTCCCGCAATGGCTGTGTCATTGACGGATATGATACGGTCGCCGGCAATGATTCCCACCTTCTCCGACGGTCCTCCGTGTACTGTCTGCAACACTATCAGTGTATCCTCAATGATATTGAACTGTACGCCGATGCCGTCAAAGTTTCCCTGCAGCGGCTCGTTAAGTTCCTGAGTCTCCTTGGCAGTGGTAAAGGACGAGTGCGGGTCAAGCCTCTCCAGCATGCCCCGTATACCGTCCTCCACAAGTTTATCGGCATCTACCGAGTCGACATAAAGGCTCTCTATGGCAAACTGCGCTATCTGCAACTTGCGCATGGGAGAGTCCGAACCGATATTTATCCGTGTCTGTCCTGTCACGATAACAGGAAGCAACGAAAGCAGTATGAGTAGTTTCTTCATTGTCATTTATTATTTCAGGAAAGACAGTCTGCCACCGAATCGCCGGCATTACCGTGGTAAAGGCATTCCCTTTATATAGATAATGTGATAGCCGTACACATGTTTCTCCGTCTTGACATACACCGGCAATCCTATCCCTTACACTATGTTGATACGTGTAGTTCGGAATTTTATTGCACCAGATATGGATACTGTTCAGGATACATATATCCATTCACTCCTTCATCATGCAAAAAACAGCCATTTCACCGCCGGAAACAGGTTCCGGAAGACTATTCCTCCACGTCGGGAATATCCTTTTCTATCACAAGATTGTTTATGATAAAGTCCTGCCGGTCAGGAGTGTTCTTGCCCATATAGTATGCAAGGAGTTTCTGAACCTGGTCTTCCTGCCGCAGCGTGACCTGCTCCAGACGGATGTCCGGACCGATGAAACCGGCAAATTCGTCAGGCGAAATCTCTCCCAAGCCCTTAAAGCGTGTAATCTCCGGATCAGGGGAAAGTTCCTCTATGGCACGCAGCCGCTCTTCATCACTGTAACAGTAGCGCGTGATAAAATCCTTCTGTTTCTCGTTGCGCGCCTTCAGTTTTTCGTCCTCTGCCTTTACGACGGCCTTGTTCTTAATCTTCGTACGGCGGTTGCGCACACGGAAGAGCGGCGTCTGGAGGATATACACATGCCCCTTACGCACCAGTTCAGGGAAGAACTGGAGGAAGAAAGTGATTGTCAGAAGACGGATATGCATGCCGTCAACATCGGCATCCGTCGCCACGATGACCTTATTATAACGCAGGGAGTCCAGACCGTCCTCTATGTCAAGAGCTGCCTGAAGCAAGTTGAACTCTTCATTCTCATAGACAACCTTCTTTGTTAGTCCGAAAGAGTTCAGCGGCTTTCCGCGCAGGGAGAAGACCGCCTGGGTGTTCACGTTACGGCTCTTGGTTATTGAACCGGATGCGGAATCACCCTCGGTGATGAATATTGACGACTCCTCTTTCAGAGGGTTCTTGAAGTCGGAGTAATGGACACGGCAGTCACGGAGCTTCGGATTATGAAGATTAGCCTTCTTGGCACGCTCACGGGCGAGCTTCGTAACACCGGCCATCGCCTTGCGCTCACGCTCCGAGGAGGTGATTTTCTCAAGGATAACCTCGGCGACATCGGGGTTCTTGTGAAGGAAATTGTCCACCTCGGTATGTACGAAATCACCTACATACTTATTGATGCTGATGCCGTCGGGTGCCATCTGAAGGGAGCCGAGCTTGATTTTCGTCTGCGACTCGAACATCGGTTCCTCAACGTTCACCGCCACGGCAGCCACGATACCGTTACGTATGTCGGTAAACTCGAAGGATTTCTGGAAGAAGTCCTTCAGGGTCTTGGCGATATGTTCCTTAAAGGCTGACTGGTGGGTACCGCCCTGCGTGGTGTGCTGTCCGTTGACAAAGGAGTGGTACTCCTCCCCATACTGGTTGGCATGTGTGAAGGCTATCTCTATGTCCTCGCCCTTTATGTGCACTATAGGATAGAGAGGTGCTGTGGACATCGTGTCCTTAAGCAGGTCGGCCAGTCCGTTGCGCGATGCTATGCGGCGACCGTTGTGCATGATGATGAGCCCAGAGTTGAGGTACGTATAGTTACGGAGCATCTCCGCGACGATGTCATCGTGGAACTTATAGTTGAGAAACAGTGTCTCGTCCGGCTCGAAGAAGATGAACGTTCCGTTCTCCTCCTCGGTCTCCTTTGTCTCATCAGAGACGAGCAATCCTCTCTCAAAGCAGGCGCGGCGCACCTTACCTTCACGATAGGAGCGCACTTCAAAGCGTGTGGAGAGGAAGTTCACCGCCTTCACACCGACACCGTTCATGCCGACAGACTTCTTGAAAGCCTTGGAGTCATACTTGCCTCCGGTGTTGAGCTGTGACACTGCCTCTATCATCTTGCCCTGCGGAATGCCACGGCCGTAGTCACGGATGGAGACGCGCATCTGGTCGTCCACGTCAACCTCGATACGCTTTCCGGCATTCATGCGAAATTCGTCGATGGAGTTGTCTATGGCTTCTTTCAGGAGCACATATATGCCGTCCTCGGCATGGCTGCCGTCACCGAGACGGCCGATGTACATGCCCGGACGCGTGCGGATATGCTCCACGTCAGACAGCTTGCGTATGTTGTCGTCGGTATATTCTACCTGCTCTTCATTAAATTCCAAGTCTTCTGCCATTGTTTTTTATGGGTTGTAGGTTGTAAGGTTATGGGGGTTGCGGTCATGAGGTTATGAAGTTGTGGGCCATAAGGTTCTTTGTTTTTTAACGCTGTACGGCATGGATATGCCATCGCATATTCATCCTTGTCATGAGGCTGCGGAAGAATATCCGTAAAACCGTATGAAACTTTAACCGTAAAACAACAAAAAACTATATTTTCTTCTTCCAGCACACGCGCTTCTTATGGTTGCGGTGCTCAAACATGTCCCACTGTCCCTGCACGGCGGTGTTGGTCTCCATCTCCAGCTGCGTCTCCGCCCATTTCACGCCATATTTCAGGAAATAAGGGATAAGGTCGTAGAAGAAGAGGGCATTGACTCCCTTGTTGCGGTATTCAGGGAGCACACCGATGAGAAGCAGGTCTATTCCTTCCGACTTATGGGAGAGAAGGAAGCGCAGCAGATGGAACCAGCCGAAAGGCAGGAGCCTGCCACGGCGGCATTTCTGCAGTACTTTAGCCATGGAGGGGACAGTGATGCCCACACCGACGATGTCGTGTCCCGGTGTGTTCCAGTCTTCCACAAGGGTCACGAGGTTCATGTCGAGAACCAAGGAGAACTTGCTCACCAGCTGCTTTATCTGCCTGTCGGTCAGCTCACTGTAACCGTACAGGTCTTTGTAAGTGTCGTTTATCAGTGAAAAGACCTTATGCCCGATGTTCTCCTTGCCGAAAAGCTCCCGGCGCTTCACCTTCCTTATGTGAAGGTTGTAGCGCTTCATCACCATCTCGGAGATTTTCCTGTGCTTCTCCGGCATCTTCTCCGGCATGAGGATATTGTACTCGTTATAGCGGTTGTCAACCTCGAAACCGCCTATTTCCTCAAAGATTTTCGGATAATACTCGTAATTATAGAGAGTGGCGATGGTGCTCAGTTCGTCAAAGCCATGGACAAGCATGCCCTCGCTGTCCATGTCTGTGAAGCCGAGAGGTCCTGCCATCTGCTCCATGCCGTGCCTCCTGCCATAGTTCGCCACGGCACCGAGCAGAGCTTCGACAACGGCTTTGTCCTCTACAAAGTCTATCCAGCCGAAGCGCACGTCTTTCCTGCCCCACTTCCCGTTGGCCTTGTGATTGATGATTGCGGCCACCCTGCCGGCGAGCTTGCCGTCACGGAAAGCCATGTAATATTCCGCCTCACAGAATTCAAAGGCGGCATTGCGGTCTTCGGAGAGCGTGTCAACCTCGTCGCCGTAAAGCGGAAGGACATCGTATGGCGAACCTTTATAAAGGTCGTAATGAAAATCAATGAACTGCTTAAGGTCTTTCTTTGTCTCTACCTTGCGTATCTCTATATTTGTCATATTCAATGATTTGAGTCATGGCGGGATTCTTCCGTCCCTGCATATACAGATGTTTGGGCGCGTCCGCGCATAAAACGGTACAAAGATAATAAAAATAAACGTATCATTAACGTTTTACCATATAAAATTATTTTTTTTTAGTTCTTTCCGCAATCCCCGCAACTATTCAGCGGATTACTATCACAGATTTACAGTGCAATACAAATCAGAGTCAACCTCTATTTCAGGAAAAAGCACTCATTTGTGAGTTGTCTTTCAGCTGTCTGCTTCTGTAACGGATTGCTTTTCTTGTAATTTATTTGTTTTAAGTAACTGTTGGAAATTAGTTAATACTAAAAAACGCAGTTATTTTTTTTAGGCGGTTAGTGTACGGAACCGAAGGAGCAATGCGGGCATTGTGACTGAGTGACAACTTTCCCGACAAGCCATACGGGCAGAACGAAACTTATTTCAGCTATGCCGTGGCAAGGGACAGTGCGCGTAGCGTCAGCAAGCGAGTGCACTAAATGACAAAAAAGAACGTTTTCGTTAAGCCAGATGAGCAGAGTTAAGTTTACTTAAACTCTGCCATGGCGAGAAAAGGTAGAATGAAATTCAACGTTTTCGTTAAGCCGGATGAGCAGAGTTAAGTTCACTTGAACTCTGCCATGGCGAGAAAAGGTAGAATGAAATTCAACAAGTTTTAATGAGAAAACGTTATATTATAAAATAATTATCAATAGTTACTTATGCCCGCTGAACAGCTACCCCCTGCTCCACAGCCGCAGGGTCCTTGCCGCAGGCTCTCTGTCCGTTCTGTCACAAAGCTGCCGGCCGTTGTCTGTCCGGCAGGCAAACACCTGTCTGCCCTGCCGGCTCTCACCACAATGGCACACGGACTGCATCCCCAAGACGGACAGGGCGGACACGGGCCAAACACAAAAAGGTTATCTTTGACACTGCAAAAGGTTACGGTTTACCACATAAAAGGTTACCCTTCGTAATGCAAAAGGTAACCTTTTACGCCACCGTCCATATCCGGCTGAACATCAGCTATTTACAAAAACACTTCCTTCCCCTCGGCTGCGGCGGCATATCACAAGCCGGTGCACACCGAGAATTGTGGTTCCGAAGACATACGTCTCTCCTCCGTCTTTCAGCCGCAGACGCTTGCGGAGCTCCTCGGCCGACAGCGGGAAATTCCTCACGGCTATGTTCGCACGCGACAGTCCGCCGAGAATCTCCCCGAGAGTCCTGCGCAGTTCCTTCCTGTTCAGTGATGAGACGGCAAGGATTTCAAATTTCCTTCCCGGAATTTCAGCGGTGAAACCGACGTTTTTTGCTATAAAAAGATGAGACATCCGGTCCAATGCGGCAACGCCGAAACGTGCGGCGAACTCAGCAAAACATCCGGCTTTCATCATCGAGGCATTAGGCACCACCAGAGTATCTCCCGCCGACGGCATGGCGGTGACGACGGGAGGCAGTGCGGACTGTACCCCTGTGCACGGAGAAAACATGGTCTCAAAGACATCACCGTCATTGACGCAGACAAGTCTCGCAGAATCCTCACTGTCTTCCACTACCAGTACAAGCTCCTTGCATTCGTTCTTCACGGAGACGATGTGCACCTCCGAGACACCTCCTGTCAGGCGGCAGGCCTCCCTGTGGTCGAGCATCGGCGAGAGTTTTACTATCACTCGCCGCGCTTTCTGTCTCAACACAGGCATCAGAGCGACAACGTCCGGCGTGCAGTCGGCAATGGCATAGGTCTTCCTGCCGTCGGTATCGCGGCGTGCGGGGTCAAGGTAGATTGTCGTTCCGGCACGCAGTTCCTCTGACGACGGCAAGGTTTGCAGAAATGATTCGGCAGTGGAGCAGACGACATGGGCGTTGTCCATCCCCAAGACCGAGAAGTTATGGCGTGCCGTCTCGCAAAGATGCTCCTGACGCTCCACATAATATGCCTCTCCGAAGCCTCGGGACATATAGGAAAAGTCAACGCCGAATCCGCCCGTAAGGTCGATGAAACGGGATTTTTTCTTCACCTCCTCCGGCTCCCGGCAGATACTGTCACGCTTGTAGACGGCGGTCTGCTCGCTCGAGCACTGCTCCATTGAGATGTGAGGAGGATAGACAATGCCGTCATGGGCCGCCCACACCGGCAGCTTCGTACGTGCCCTCTGCCATCCGTCAATCTGCTGAAGGGCAAAGTGCATGTCAACGCCTGACGGACTTTTCAGTGCCAGCATGCGCACGTCCTCCTCCCTGTGTACGGCGATAAACTCCTGTGTCGTCATGGTCGGTAGTATTGGATTTTAAATGGATTTGTATGCTTTTTCCGTGAAAAATAAAAAATTATGATGCAAAGATATAAAGAATTTGCCAAATAATTAGTAAATTTGTGGCAAATTATGCCATTCCGTTCTGCATGCAATGTTTTTCGGGAGAAGATGCGTGCAGCAATGCTGTATGGTCAAAAAAACAAGAAAACCGACTATGGATGAAGATTTCGACATAAGGCAACAAGGACAGAGAGCTACTGAGAAAGACTTCGAAAATGCTCTCCGCCCGCTCGAATTCGGCGATTTCACCGGACAACAGAAGGTCGTGGAGAACCTTCAGGTCTTCGTGGAAGCGGCGAAATACCGTGGCGAACCTCTCGACCACACACTCCTCCACGGACCTCCGGGACTCGGAAAGACGACACTCTCGAACATCATCGCCAACGAACTCGGAGTGGGATTCAAGATAACTTCCGGCCCTGTCCTCGACAAACCGGGCGACCTCGCCGGAATATTGACGTCCCTGGAGCCTAACGACGTGCTGTTCATTGACGAGATCCACCGCCTCAGCCCTGTCGTGGAAGAATACCTTTATTCTGCCATGGAGGACTACCGCATAGACATCATGATCGACAAGGGTCCTTCGGCGAGAAGCATACAGATTGACCTTAACCCGTTCACACTCGTCGGCGCGACGACGCGCTCCGGACTTCTGACGGCTCCGCTGCGTGCGCGCTTCGGAATAAACATGCACCTTGAATACTACAATCCCGAGACCCTGATGCGCATCATCCGGCGCTCGGCGAAGATTCTAAGGGTGCCTATCTCCGACAAGGCTGCCATGGAGATAGCGCGACGCTCACGTGGCACGCCGCGTATCGCCAATGCCCTGCTGCGCCGCGTGAGGGACTTCGCACAGGTAAAGGGCAACGGAAGCATAGACACGGCCATAGCGGAGATGTCCCTGACAGCACTGAACATCGACTCATTCGGACTGGATGAGATTGACAACAAGATTCTTCTGACCATCATCGACAAGTTCAGGGGCGGCCCCGTGGGCATCTCCACCATCGCCACAGCCATCGGTGAGGATGCAGGTACTGTGGAGGAGGTCTACGAACCTTTCCTCATCATGGAGGGCTTCATGAAAAGAACGCCGCGCGGACGCGTACTCACGGAACTGGCATACCGGCATCTCGGAAGGGACATCTACACCTCCGGAGAGCGGCAGCCTTCACTCTTCGACTGAAAAATCTTATAAAGAAACAGGCTAAAACCACGGAATCATGCGTACAGCAATATTCACCGGAACTTTCAATCCGTTCACGATAGGTCATGCCGACATTGTGGAACGTGCCCTGAACATCTTCGACAAAGTAGTAATAGGCATAGGATTCAACCCCGCAAAGGACAGCAATGTGAACGTTGAGGAGCGTCTCGCACAAATCAAGAACGTATATAAGGAAGAGCCGCGCGTGACAGTAGAGGCTTACAGCGATATGGCTGCCGACTTTGCAAAAAGGCATGATGCGGCGGCTGTGGTCAAGGGGGTGCGCTCAGTCACCGACTATGAGTATGAAAGGAATCAGGCGGAATACAACCGCCTTTTAGGAGACGGGCTGGAGACGGTGCTGTTCTTCTCGCGCCCTGAGCTCTCCGCACTGTCAAGCAGCGGAGTGCGCACACTGCAGATGTTCGGCAAGGACACAAGCAAGTTTCTGCCATAAGGCTTAAACGAATAATATATCGACAATCGTAACAACAGATTTTCCGGCGATGAAATGGGCGTTTTTATAAGAACTTATACAGTTTCAAAAACATAGAGAATTATGATCAGTTATAATAGTGAGAGTGTAAAGGTGCCTCAGATAAAGAAACGTGAGGTAAGTAAATGGATACGCAATGTCGCAGCAAAGTACGGCAGGACAGTCGGAGAGGTGGGATATCTCTTCTGCGACGACGAAAAAATCCTTGAGGTGAACCGCGAGTACCTCGGGCATGACTACTACACTGACATCATAACCTTCGACTATGACGAGGGCGAACAGATAAACGGCGACCTTGTAATATCGCTTGACACGATAAAGACCAATGCCGAGCTTTTCAAAAAGCCTTACGAGGAGGAGCTTTACCGCGTAATCATCCATGGCATTCTCCACCTCTGCGGCATCAACGACAAAGGCCCGGGAGAGCGCGAGATAATGGAGAAAGCTGAGAACGAGGCCCTCGCCATGTGGTTCGGAAGACAGTAGAGCCCTGATAAACGGCAAGAAAAAGGAAACCGGCATGTTGATATTTCAATGCATCAACATACCGGTTTCCTTGGCATTTAGACTTATACAAGCACCTGAGATGGCAGCATCCCTTACGCAAGGAGACGCTTCACAATGGCGGAAATCTGACCGCCCTCGGCCTTTCCGGCCATCTGTTTTGAGGCTATGCCCATGACTTTGCCCATCTCCTTTATCGACGCGGCACCGGTCTCGGCAATGACAGCCTTCACAATCTCCTCTATCTCAGCCTCTGTCAATGGCTTTGGGAGATACTCCTCGATGACGGCAACCTGTGCAAGCTCGTCGTCTGCGAGGTCCTGACGTCCCTGCTGGACGTATGTTGCGGCAGACTCTTTGCCCTGCTTGGCAAGCTTCTGCAGAATCTTCATCGCGTCAGCGTCAGCGAGCTCGTCATTCGCACCGGGAGCGGTCTTGGCCTCCAGGAATACTTTCTTTATGTTTCTTAATGTTTCGAGGCGCACTTTGTCGCGTGCTTTCATAGCCTCCTTGATGTCTGTTGAAATCTGGTCGAAAAGCATATTTCTATTGTTTTTATGGTTATTTTTTCACTTCTTCACCGCAGAGAATGCCATGAAGATGCCATGACTCACGGCAACAACGCCGCAAATCAGTCGGAATCCTCCAGACCTTTGGAAAGACCTTCCATCATTCCTGCCGCCCCTTCCATGACACCTCTCATAATACCGCCGAAAGAACCTGGCAGAGATTTCATGAAACAGGCGAAGCAGATTCCCTCCAGGCGTCCTATCTCCCGTATTTCCTCGTCAGTATATTCTGACTTATGTTTCTCCAGCTGCTCAGCAACGGAGGCATATTTTTCGGAAGCCTCCTGCCAGTCCTGCGGTGAATAGCCCGAACTGTTCTCCTGCAACTCCGTTGCCAAGTCCGACAACTGACGAATGGCATCCTGCTTATTATCACAAGCAACAAGCCCCATCGTCATTATAATACATAAGAATATATGTTTCATTTCATCCGGCATTTTATCAATAGTACAGGCAGGCGGCATGTTTTCATTTCCATTACTTTTATCTTATGTCACATAACCGGACTCAGTTCGTCAGCCTGTCAAAGTAGGTTATTATCTCCTCCCATGTCTTGAACGTGTCCGAACCGTATTCCACGGGCGTTGCCATGCCGCCTTCCGGAGGGCAGGGCGATATGAAGAAGTCGCCGTAGAGAAGGTCGGGGCGGTTGGTGAACGTCACATGTCCGTGGGCAGGAACCGTGACATACTCCCGCAGCCATTCCGTCACCATATTATAATAAGAGGTGTCGTTCGTCGGCGACGGTGCCACAAAATGCAGTTCATAGCGGTCAATAAGAGTCTCTATGGCCTTACGCATGGATGATGTGGCCTGCATATAGGAGTCATGGAGGCATTCAAAGTCAATGTATATTGTCTCACGCTGGCGTTTCTCCTGCCTGTCGTCAATCCATCGCACTAAGGGAACGAGGGCATGATGCACCACCTTGTCTATCAGGCGGTGCTCTCCATGGAAGGTCACTCCCTGAGTGTAATGTTCAAGAAAAAGGTCCTTTGTGTGCACCACAGGGTCTTTGTCGCCGAAGAGTCCCCACACACGGCCGTTGTCTTCCCTCACCCTTTCCGCGTCAAAGCATTGCGCCGTAAGTTCGCGGTATTCCTTTACAAGAGCCTTGGTGACTATCATTTCCTGCACCCCGTCACGCCGCGGATTCTGGAAAGTGAGCTTCCCCACCATGCCGTGGCTGCCCATTGTCTCACCCATCCGGAAAGCCGGATTGACCAGTATGCGGTCATATCCGTAGAGCATCTCCGTCATCATGCCGCCCATGGACGAGCCTATGATGAGGTCGGGCAGCTCCTCAACGCAGACATTGCGGAGCAGCTCCATCGCTTCCTGCGGGCGGAGGGGAAGGTCGGGAGCTATCACAGTGGCGTTGGGAAAGATGGTGCGCAGAAGCGTCACCGTCCCCGACAGGCCGCTGGAGGCAAAGCCGTGGACATAAAGTATCTTCTTGCCGGACATAAGTTCCGGCCATGACTTCATATATTCCATCTGTTCTTTTCAGGACGGATTAATCTGTTAGACATATTACCGTCACCCGTCATCACGCATGACGGCGGCATTTACGGCGGGAAGCCCCGCCTCTCCCTGCGGAAGGCGTCAGCGGCAGAGCCTCAGCCCCTTACTTGCAGAGCTTGCAGCCCTCACACTTCGACAGCTCGCCGCGGAAGCGCTTGTCAATGAGATAGTGCAGGCGGTCGCGCAGAGGCTCCAGTGGAATATTGTCGATTACCTCATATACAAACGCCGTCTGCAGCAGCAGGCGTGCCTCTTCGAGGGAGATGCCGCGCTGGCGCATATAGAACAGGGCACTTTCGCTGAGCTGTCCCACGGTGGAGCCGTGGGAGCACTTCACGTCATCGGCATATATTTCGAGCATCGGCTGTGTATACATGCGGGCCGTCTTTGTGGCAAGGAGGTTCTGGTTGGTCTCCTCCGAAGTCGTCTTCTGCGCATCCTTACGCACGAGGATGCGTCCTGCGAAAGCCCCTGTGGCACTGCCGTCGAGGACATATTTATAGAGCTCATGGCTGTCACAGTGAGGCACGGCATGGTCGATGAGCGTATTATTGTCAACGTGCTGTTCCTTATCAGCCACCACAGCACCGTTAAGCCAGCATTCCGCCCCCTCGCCGGCAAGCGTGAGGCGTGTCATCTGGCGCGTATTTCCGTTATGAAGCGTGACAAGAGTGTGATGGACACGCGAGCCGCGCTCCTGTCTTATATACGTGTTTGAGACGAGAGTGTTGCGCTGGTGTGTCTCCTCCAGTCCGTAAATCTCTATGCTTGCATTCTCTCCGGCAAGGACCTCCGTCACCTGAGTGGTAAGGAACCGGCGGTCGTCAGCCGTATGGTCGCAGAAGAGAACCTTCACGCTTGCACCCGCACCGGCGACGATAAGGACGCGGCGGTTAACCATCATGCCGACATCCGAGCGTAGAATATTCACAACCTGTATGGTCTTGTCCACACAGACTCCCTCCGGGACGTAGACGAGAAGCCCGTCCTCGGCAAGCATGGTGTTGAGCGATGTCACGGCATCCTTGTCGGCCAGCGTATTGTAGTACTTCGCCACGATGTCCGGCCTGTGGCAGAAAGAGTCCACAACGACACCTTCAGGAAGCTCCCTCTTCGGAAGAGCCTTGTCAAAGAGTGTGTCATTGACCACGAAATAAAGCTGCGTGGAGAGGTTCGGCACGTCACACCGGAACACTTTGTACGGGTCTGCCGGAATCTCGAGACGGTTTATGTTCAGTCCGAGGTCAGGAGCCATCAGCTCACGGATGTCCGTATATTTGTACTCCTCCGCCTTCCTGCCTGGAAAGCCTGTGCCCCGGAAAGCCTCGTAAGCCTCCTCGCGCACGGCATTCATAGGCTCACAGCTGTGGGACATTACCGCCTCACGGCACTGCTCATAAAGTTCAACATACTGTCTTGCACTATTCTCCATCAGCTTCCTGCTTTATCCAGTCGAAACCACGTTGCTGTATCTCATGCGCCAGTTCGGGACCGGCGGTCTTGACAATCCTGCCTTTGTAAAGCACATGTACGAACTGAGGGCGTATCATGTCAAGGAGACGGTCATAATGTGTAATGACTATCGTAGAAGTCTTCTCACTGCTGAGCTTGTTGACGCCATCGGCAACGATGCGCATGGCATCGACGTCCAGCCCCGAGTCTGTCTCGTCGAGAATGGCGAGTGTCGGTTCGAGCATCGCCATCTGGAAAATCTCATTGCGTTTCTTCTCTCCTCCCGAGAAACCCTCGTTCACAGAGCGGTGGGCAAGCTTGCTGTCAAGTTCAACGACCTTACGCTTCTCACGCATAAGCTTCATGAACTCGGAAGCGTTGAGCGGCTCCAAGCCCCCGTACTTGCGCTTCTCGTTGATGGCCGTGCGCATGAAATTGGTCATGGAGACTCCCGGTATCTCCACCGGATACTGGAAAGAGAGGAACAGTCCCTCATGGGCACGGTCCTCAGGCTTCATCTCCAGAAGGTTCTTGCCGTTATACCATGCCTCTCCCTCAGTGACCTCATAGGCGGGATTGCCCACGAGCACGGCGGAGAGAGTGGACTTTCCTGAGCCGTTAGGCCCCATTATGGCATGCACCTCACCGTCGTTGACTGTGAGATTGATGCCCTTTAGTATTTCCTTATCGCCTATCCTGGCGTGCAGATTCTTTACCTCTAACATACTGTTTTACTGATTTTATGTTGCAAAATTAATAATATTTTTTCAATTACGATGCTTTTTCCTGCTGTTTTTTGACTGCCGCAACATGACAGTTTCCATAAACACCGTCTCCCTGTCATCCTGTTCCACGGAACGAAGTGCATACGGCCGGTATGCTTGCCGTCACCCTCAATCCCATTGACATATTTCTATAAATATAAAGAAAAAGGGCCTTTAACTTACAAAATGTAGCCTATATTCTTATTTTTTCGTTCATTTTGTTGTATAATTCAAACTTTCTTTGTAATTTTGCAACCGCAAACCAAGAAGGTTTGTTTTTATGAACAGGGAACAAGGTAAAAGGATAAAATAACTCAACAAATAAAAACAGCAAAGATTATGAACGCAGCACAAGTTGTCGAAACTCTCAAGCAGAGATTTCCAAATGAGCCGGAGTACATCCAGGCCGTAAGTCAGGTTCTTCCTACTATTGAGGAAGAGTACAACAAGCATCCGGAGTTCGAGGCGGCAAACCTCATAGAGCGTCTCTGCATACCGGACCGTATCATACAGTTCCGTGTATCCTGGGTTGACGACAAGGGCAAGGTTCAGACAAATATGGGTTACCGCGTGCAGCACAACAATGTCATAGGCCCTTACAAAGGCGGCATCCGTTTCCATGCATCCGTAAACCTCGGCATCCTCAAGTTCCTCGCTTTCGAGCAGACATTCAAGAACTCTCTGACCACTCTCCCCATGGGCGGCGCGAAAGGCGGTTCCGATTTCTCCCCGCGCGGAAAGTCAAACAACGAAGTAATGCGCTTCTGCCAGGCTTTCATGACAGAGCTTTACCGTCACGTAGGTGCTGACGAGGACGTTCCGGCAGGCGACATCGGCGTCGGCGGCCGTGAGGTGGGCTACATGTTCGGCATGTACAAGAAGCTCACACATCAGTTCACCGGCATGCTTACCGGCAAGGGCCGCGAGTTCGGCGGCTCCCTCATCCGTCCTGAGGCAACGGGCTACGGCAACGTATATTTCCTCTGCGAGATGCTCAAGACAAGAGGCATTGAGCTGAAGGGCAAGAAGGTCATCATCTCCGGTGCCGGCAATGTGGCGCAGTATACGGCAGAGAAAGTTCTCCAGCTCGGCGGCATCCCTATGACAATGTCCGACTCCAACGGCTACATCTATGACCCGGACGGCATCGACCGTGAGAAGCTCGACTTCATCATGGACCTCAAGAACGTCCAGCGCGGCCGCATAAAGGAGTATGTGGACGAATATCCTACGGCACAGTATGTCGAGGGCAAGAAGCCTTGGTTTGTCGAAGGCTGCGAGATAGCCCTCCCTTCCGCAACACAGAACGAGATAAACGAGGAGGCGGCAAAGGCTCTCGTGGCAAACGGCGTGATAGCCGTTTCCGAGGGTGCGAACATGCCTTGTACTCCTGAGGCCATCAAAGTGTTCCAGGATGCCAAGCTTCTCTACGCTCCGGGCAAGGCAGCCAATGCCGGCGGCGTGTCAGTGTCAGGTCTCGAGATGTCACAGAACTCTGAGCGTCTCTCATGGTCTGCCGAGGAGGTTGACAACAAGCTCCACTGGATTATGGAGAACATTCACGAGAACTGCGTGAAGTACGGCACCGAGGAGAACGGGTACATCAACTACGTGAAGGGCGCAAACGTTGCCGGCTTCATGAAGGTTGCAAAGGCAATGATGGCTCAGGGCATCGTATAACGGTAACGAGAACCACAGACTTATATAAGACCGACGGCTCGTCTGCACAGAAAGCAGGCGGGCCGTCTTTGCATTTTCCGACAAGGAAAAGCGGAACCCGGGAAAGCTGCTGCAGACTTCCCTAAAGCAGGAGAACCACGGACGGCAAAAGGACAGGTAACGCTTCACATGGCAAAAGGTAACGGTTGACAATGCAAAAGGTAACCTTTCAAATTCTGAAAGGTTACCTTTTATCACGTCTACGATATTTTAACGTCCGTCCATCTTTTCGGGTTGTCAAGATTGTTTGTATTCCGTCATTACTGCAGGCAAATACGACTTCATGCTTACATAAAGACACATTGCCATCATTCAGCTATCGTCGCAGCCATCAGGCCTATAACAACATCGTTGGCAGTTGTCTTCAGCTTCAGCCCCTTTAGCGGCTTACCCTTTTGGAGAGGAACATAAAGCACTGTTGCCGCACCGCCGGGAATAGTGCGCGAGGAGAGACCTTTCAGTCCGAGAGCCTTATCCATATCATTGCTTACGATGCCTGATGCAAGGGCAACGCGATAAGGGCGCGGAGTCTCTATGCTGAATGCCTTGCCGTCAATGTAGAAGTCCTGCTCTATCGGAGCCCAGTTGTCCGGATTGCGAAGCTCAAGCCTGCGGGTTGTACCGTCTGCATATTCAATTGTGACAAGTCCGTTCCGGTGGCGGCTCTGCATGTGGTTGGTGCTGCCGGCAAGAAGCAGGTAGATTCCTTTGCCACAGCCTTCAAGGGCAACGCTCACCGAATCAGGATAGTTGTCCCATAACGATGTGAAGACGATGTTCCTCCCCTCCTTGTACGAACGGAACGGCACACCTTGCGGCATGCTGAACACACCATCAGTGATTTCCCTGCGGAAGCCGCTGTCGTCTATGTATGCCGTATCTCTCGGATGGCACCATTCGCCGATGCCCTGCAACGGTATCTGCAACGTTGTGTAAGGAGAGCGTGGCGAGGCATACGTGTTCCTGAAGATGTCCGTCACGCTTGCATTGACCAGACTGTCAAGGCTTACCATGCGGAAAGAATCGGCAGCATCCGGCTCCGGCAACACTGTCCCATAATCTTTTTCGCCGTCTCCCACGTAAGGAGACGGTTCCACAAGCGACCACCACTCCACTTTCCCCTGCCTCATGCGGGCAAAGGAGCCCTTTGTCTCTGACGGCCGGCAATGCTCATAGTCAACCGGAGAGCCGCTCCATTTCACAACCACCTTTATCTCCTTGGCGTACCGGCATTCCACGACGATGCGGGCACGCCCCACACTCACGTCATTCACCGGCGTGACCGGCCGGCCGTTTACCTGTACGGCACCGTAGCTGTCAAGCAAAGCGGGGATTGTCAGCACCACGTCGGCAGGCTTCATGAAGCGCGGCCTGATAATGTAAGTGTCGGCAGTACCCTTACGCTTGAATTCGATGTCTATGTCAGGAGAGTGCAGCGAAGCATGATTCCAGGCGGCGGGGAAGCCAGGAGTGATGCTCACCTTATTGTCCAGCAAGTCCGGAGCGACACCGAAGAGCCCCTGCACCAGTGCCCTTGCCGCCACGCCTATCGGGTCGCCGAAGTCACGGTAGCACTCGCCGCGTGCACGGTCGTAATGGCTTATCTGTCCGAAATTTCCCGGGCAGCGTCCGAGATACATGCCGTCAATCACCGAACTCTTGAACAGCCGGAAGGCTTCCTCATTCCGTCCCGCCTGCCAGAAAGCCAGAGCAGTATGCCACACCTCGGCGAAAGCCACATTATTTATGCTCCATGCGTAAGGCATCCAGTTGGTCGTGCTGACGGTATGGCAGCTGCCCTCAATTCCCTTTCCCGTCACAGGGATATGCGGAATCTCACGGTCAACGTATTTTGTGGCACGGTAATATTGGAACATGTCTCCCACATCCGAGTCTATGGCGTGGTATATTGTCCATAATGCAGGCGAGGCATGCAGGCTGCGGCTACCCATATAGTCCTCATATTCAGCCCAGCAGCCTTTATCCTCCATCCACAGGCGCGAGTCAAGGGCTTCCTTTATGCGCTCCGCCTCACGGGCATAGCGGCTGCCGTCCTCGCCGATGAGCGCGGCAATCCTTGCCGCCATCCTGTTCGCACGGTAGTTGTAAGCCGAGGAGTGGGTCACCGCCCCGCTGTTGTAGTAAAGGGCATCGCTTGCCCAGATGCAGCAGTACGCATCGTAGAGACCGTCGCCGTCAGGGTCGAAATTACGTTTTTCCCACTCCAGATGGCAGGTCAGGACATTCCACATCTTCCTTGCATAGGCGGTGTCGCCCGTCCAGCAGAGGTGCCACAGCAGTTCATTGATGTAGCAGAGGTTCATGTCATAATGGTGCATCTGGTCGTTACGGTTCGGGTTACGGCAGATATATCCGTTGCTGTACATCGGCGTCCCCCATTTCTTTTCGGCACGCGCATTGTTCATCTTCGCGTCCTGTGCAGGATGCGGGTATACAGGCTCACAGCCGGTGACCTGCGAGTTTGCGTAATTGTCGAAATGCCTCCGTGCACGGTCATGCCATCCCAGGAAGTCGCCGGCATAAGCCGCACGCCATCCGCTGAGCGGCATGCGCCAGGCATTGGCCCCATGGAGCCACACCTCGCCGTCCCAGATGCCGTCGGCAGCAGCCATGAGTGCTCCGCCGAGCGTGTTGATGTAAGGGTCTGGAGTGACAATCTCCAGCCGTGAGACAAGAGCCTTGCGCGCCTGTTCCGCCTCAGCAAAGAGTTCCCTTCCCTCAGCAACGGACACTTGACGGAGAGCGTTATCCTCATAAACTATATACAGTTCTTTCCCCAAGAGTCCGTACTCCGCACACTCCGGCACGGCAGTCAGCGAGGGCTCGAAGCTGTCTGCCCTGTCCACACCAAGGTCGCCGCTGCGCTGAAGCTTCACAGCCCGTATGGGACATGTCTTTGAACGCAGGCGCATCTTCACCTTATCCGTGCGGAACATCCATACCGCTCCTTCCTTGTCGGCCAAAGGAATGGCTGTCACCGAGAGAGTCCCGCCTCCCCACCGCCTGTCCTTCAGCGTATAGTCCCTGCGCCCCGGAGCATAGCGTGACTTACAGTAGGCGGTGGAGTCAAGAGCTATGGTTTTGCCGCCTGCCACAACGCTGAACGCCACATGCCGGCTTTTCGGCTTGTTGTAGACGGCAAAGACGGGACGGTCGCTCGTCTCCAGCCGCCATGCGGTATGGGTGCCGTAGAGCGGGCGTGTGAAACGGTTCTTTCCGTTCACACAGACAAAGTCCTTGCCCTCAGGATAATACTGCATGGAACGTTCTGCCGTCGCGCCGCTGATGTCATCGGCAGTGAACCGCTGCCGGGCAGAAATGGGAAGAGAAAGTAAGAGAAAAAGCCCAAGAGCAAGAGCCTTGAAGACTCGGAATGTATGGGTCGCGGACATGGAATCGTTGTCAGGAATCATGGTTTCAACTGTTTAGGCATGGACGTATGAAAGCATTCTCGGTTGCTGAGGTACAGCTTATCTTATGCAAAGAAACGGGTAAGCGAGAGAAGAACAAGCTCGTTTGAGTTCTTCCGAGCAGGAGTTTCTTATGCAAAGATAATGATTTTCCTCCATATACCACTGGTTTTCTCCGATTTTCCCCATATATGCGACTGCAAAAAACAGTATTTTTACCGTCACGAGAAACAGATTTTTAAAAACATAAAGTTTTTTTCTATGCCAAGCATTTGCATATATCAATAATTTTACTGAACTTTGCAGGAAAATGTAATACTATGCTTTTCTTCAAATCCACGATACGAATTTCGGACACATCCATCCTCAACGGGTTCACCGACTGTCACTGCCACCTGCTCCCCGGTGTGGACGACGGAGTGAAGAGAATGGAGGACACACTGAAACTCCTTGACATGATGCAGCGCAGGGGTGTCAGGGAGGTGTGGCTTACGCCGCATATCATGGAGGAATACCCGAACAATCCAGAGGATTTACGCCGGCATTTCGGGAGCATTCCCTACGACGGACCGATGAAACTATGTCTCGCGGCAGAGCACATGCTTGACAGCGAGTTCAGTATCGGCCGCTCCTCCATGCTTACACTTCCGGACAACCAGCTTCTCGTGGAGACGAGCTATTTCACTCCCCCGCTGAATCTGAAAGACACTTTCAGTGACATCAAGGCGGCGGGGCTCAACCCTGTCCTCGCCCATCCATGCAGATACCAGTACATGGAATACGAGAACTACGAGGAACTGCACTCGCTCGGCATCCGCTTCCAGCTCAATGTCCCTGCCCTTGCAGGACTCTACGGCCCCGCGGCAAAGAATAATGCGGAATGGATTCTTGACCACGGGTACTACAGTCTCGCAGGCTCTGACATCCACAGCATAACCCATTTCAGGCATTTCCTTGACAGCAAGATTTCCAGGAAGGTGCTGAAAAAGGTACGTGTACTCATCGGAAACGAGTGAGACTGTTGCCAAACAATAGCAATCCACAGCCTGATAAACAGGCAAAATACCGTTTTTCCAACGGGCATCACCGGCAGGAAATTGCCTTGAAGGTCAAGAATAACATAAGAGCGGGTACCCTGATTCAGGATACCCGCTCTTATGTTGCCACAATCTCTGCACAACAAGGCTCACAGAATGCCTGGACAATTGCCGTGCCATGCTCACAAGTCCAAACGGTCCGGCAAAGGGGCAAGCATCATTCCTTGCCCAAACTCCTGTGGAGTTGCAGGAAGGCGGCAAGGAAAAGTAAAAGGGAGAGCAATGCCGCCATACCGAGACGGAGATATGAGCCGCCGAAGAACTCGATGACCTGCATGTCGTATGACTGCGGATATACGGACTGAAGGGCGAATGCTATGCTGTTGTTGACCCAATGGACTATTATTCCGGGCACTATGCTTCCCGAGCGGCGGCACAGCCATCCCATCAGAATTCCTACGAGGAAGGCGTGGGGCATCTGCGCCGGATTACCGTGAACGGCGGCGAAAAGCATTGCCGTAAACACTATTCCGGCCCATGCCGGCATGCCGTTGGAGCGGAAGAAGGCGACGGCCTGGCGCTGTATGGCACCGCGGAAGACCACCTCCTCCCCTATCGGTGCAAAGATTCCGATGATGACATATCCCCATCCGTTCCCCATGATGGACTTGAAAAGATCGGCGGCAATGTCGGTGCGCCATGCCGCAGGTATCAGCTCCTCAAGGCTCTGCAAGGGGATAAGCATACCGAGGGCAAGCATCACGCACCAGTATGCTGCCGTCCACGGCCTGTGACGCAGGAACACCGGGCTGAGAGGGCACCACCCGGCAAGACAGAAGAGGGCGATGGCAACGGCGTTGCTGACTGTCCCGGAGACAATCAGCTGTATGTCCGTAGCCTCTATGAAGTACATCGTCAAGGTGCCGGCAAGCAGTTGTATGACTATGTAGACAAGAAAATATACAAGTATCCTTTTCATTGGATTATAAGGTTTTACGGTTATAAGGCTATAGGTGTGTGTGGTGGTATTGTCATCGGGCTTGGTTTTGGGGTTTCAGGGCGCAGGTTACAGGAGTTTTGGGGTTGGCGGTTATGCAACAGTTCCGGAGATGTCTCCGTACAAACATAAGACCATACATCCTTACGGCCCAGCCATCATCCCCGAGGACTACAGCCCCATCAGCTCCCTTGCGGCATCCTCCCTGCCCGTCCTTATCAGTTCCCGGAGGAGCGACGAAGAGACCGGACGGCCCTCAAAGAGACCGCTTGCCTCCGGACGCGGACCTTCCACGACCTCGATACCTAACTCACGGCCGTAACGTACATAAGTCCCGAATGTCTCCGAAGCGTCACGGCGGCCGAAGCGGTTGTCATAGCCAATCATGAGGAGGCGCACGTCAAGCTCGTCACGGAGCAGATGTTCCATGAATTCACGTGCCGGACGGCTCATCATTGTCCTGTCGAAGGGATATGCCACCACCTTGTCCACACCCGTTGCACGGAGACTTTCCATCTTCTCCTCAAAAGGAAGAAGCAGTTCCGGGGCACTGCCCGGACGCACGACCTCCATCGGATGGTTACTGAAAGTGATGACCATGGACTGCAGTCCCCTGCTCCGGGCGAGAGCCTGCAGACGGGAGATGACATGGCGATGGCCACGGTGTACTCCGTCAAAAAAACCTATTGTCGCAGCGTATGCCATTTCTTTTGCTGTTATAAGTAACTATTGAAAATCAGGCTCCATGCAAATACCGGGACAAAAGGTGACACTTTACATTGAGGGAAGTCACCTTTTACCCTGTCAGCCGTTACCTTTCGGCATGCGGAAGGTCACCTTTTGCACGGCGGTAGATCTCACCCGCCCAAAGTACGGGAGAGGTGAGGACGAAAATCCATATCCAGTCGGAGACGGAGAGCGGTACGCAACGGAACATTGCACCACCGTAACTGACCATGAGCCACTGGCCGGCGAGGATGACAAGGAGCACAAGACAGAAACTTCTTGATGCCCACAGCCGCCTGAAGGCACTGTGGCGGGAGCCTATGCAGCGGGCATTGAAGAGGTTCCACCACTGGAGCATCACGAAGACCGTAAAGAACCGGGTAAGTTCATGAGGGTCCACACCGGCATGGTTCGTGTCACCGCCGAAGAAGTCAAATCCGTATTCGCAATAGATAAGGTAAGCGAACATGACGGCAAACATCAGGAGTCCCGTGACTACTATGCCGCGGATTATCGGCATACTGAGGATAAAGTCTGTCTGACAGCGGGGCTTCTCCGCCATCACCTCACATGAGGGAGGGAGGGACGAGAGGGCAAGGGCGGCGAAAGTGTCCATGATTATGTTCACCCACAGTATCTGGGTCACCGTCAGAGGCATCTCCGTACCCACCAGGGAGCCGGCTATGACGAGGAGCAGTGCCGCAACGTTCACCACAAGCTGGAAGAAAAGGAACCGCTGGATGTTCCTGTACAGGGAGCGTCCCCACATCACGGCGTTGGCGATGCTGCCGAAAGAGTCGTCAAGAAGAGTCATGTCCGATGCCTCCTTGGCAACGTTTGTGCCTGAACCGAGCGACAGTCCGACATGGGCATGGTTAAGGGCGGGAGCGTCATTCGTGCCGTCACCCGTCACCGCCACCACCTGCCCCTGCTTCTGAAGGAGCTGCACGAGACGCTGCTTGTCCTGCGGACGGGCACGGGACATCACGCACAGGTTCCTTGCCACTTCTCCCGCCTCGTCATCGGAAAGGGCGGCGAACTCCGCTCCGCTGATGCTCAGCCTGCCGGAAAGAGCCGATGTGGAGGCGGCACCGGGACGGACGGCATTGCCGGCACCGTCGACAAGTCCTATGCGGCGGGCTATCTCAAGTGCCGTGGCGTCAACATCACCCGTGACAATCTTCACCTCTATCCCAGCATCATGGCACCTGCGGACGGCCTCAGGAACATCACTGCGGACGGGATCAGAGATACCGAAGACCGCCTGCAGCCTGCCGTCAAGGGCCATGGCCAGGGTGCGCATGGCTTTCTTCTGGTAGCCGGCAAGGGTCTTGCGTATCTCGGCAAGGGCATCAGGAGCAAGGTCACACTGTGCAAGGATTATCTCCGGCGCACCTTTTATATATGTATGCACCTTCCCGCCGGCATCACGGACGGTGGTGGACATCTGCTTTGTCTCCGTGGAGAACGGCTGCTGCCCGACAATCTCCATGCCCCGGCGCAGGGAAAGATAATCAGCGCCACGGTCCCTGAGCCACAGGAGGAGGGCAACCTCCGTCGGATTGCCTATGCCTTTGTCACCGTCAAGATTGGCGGTGGTATTGACGGATATTCCCTTGTAAATCTCCTGCACGACACCATCGTCGACCTCCGTTGCGCCGGAAACCGGAACGGAGCATTCCTGCACCGTCATACGGTTTTCCGTAAGCGTGCCGGTCTTGTCAGTACAGATTACCGTCACCGCGCCCATTGTCTCACAGGCATGGAGCTTGCGGACAAGATTGTTGCTCCTGAGCATGCGGCGCATGTTCAGCGCGAGGGAGAGCGTGACGGCCATGGGAAGACCTTCGGGAACAGCCATGACGATGAGAGTGACGGCCATCATGAAATATTTGAGCACCACACGTGACATTGCGACATAGTCGGCACCGGCACTGCCGAAAGCTTCCCATAGGGGATTGACAAGAACATCGTGACCGAGGAAGAGAACGGCAGAGAGGATTGAGAACGAGACGCCAAGTCTGTTGATTACTTTTCCGAGACGGTCGAGCTGAAGGTTCAGCGGGGTCTTCACTCCGGATTGCTCTCCCGAGGAGCGTGCAACCTTGCCGATCTCCGTCCCGTTGCCCACGGCTGTGACGACAAAGCGTCCTTTGCCGTTCATCACCATTGACGAACGCAGCACGTAATTGGCAGCATAGGCGGACTCCCCGTCACCTTTCCCAACGGGAACCACGGCACTCTTTGTGGCTATCGGCTCACCTGTGAGCATCGATTCGTCAATCTGAAGCGAGTTGCTGCTGTCAAGGACTCCGTCGGCGGGAATCTCATCGCCTGTCTCCACAAGGACGGTGTCGCCGACGACAATATCCTTCCGTGCCACGAGGCATACCCGGCCGTTGCGTATGACCTTCACCTGCTGCTCCTCGTTGAGCCGGGTGAGGACGTCGAATTTCCGTGCGGCGTCCATCTCGAAAAGGAAACCTACGGTGGTGGCAAGGATAATGGCGAAGAAAATGCCTATGGTTTCTATATACTCATTCTCTATCACCGCCAGCACGAGGGATACGAGGGCGGCAGCGAGGAGTATCTTTATGATAGGGTCTTTGTACTTATCAAGATAGAGCTTCCAGAGGGATTCTCTCTTCGGAGGTGTGAGGAGGTTCCATCCGTGCTCACGGCGCGAGTCGGTAACCTCTTGGTCGTTAAGTCCTGAAATCATTTTGTACGGTTGTACTGTTTGACGGTTATAGGGTTCGTAAGGTTGTAGGTCTTTGGTATGGGGCGCAGGTCGGGGTGCAGGGTAAGGTCTTATGGTTTTGTGCGTTACGGGGGATGATGTCCGGTACTCCTGAGGGCACACAAAAAAGTTCCCACCACTCCGCCATGTCAGGCGGAGTGATGAGAACCGTCATTTATGTCTGCTTCTCTTAGAAGTCGAACTTGTCAAGTGCATCTGTGAAGTCCTTTGGAGTCTCCACTGCCGGCTGTGCAGGGGTCTCCTGGGCAGCATCATTGTTATTGAATGAAGGACGAGGACGACGCTCATTGCGCTGATTGCGGTCTCCGCGCTGTGGACGCTCGCGGCGTTCGCCACGCTCTGGACGAGGACGGCGCTCACGCTCGACGTATCCTTCCGGCTTTTCGATGAGGACACGGTGGGAGAGCTTGTACTTGCCGGTCTTCTGGTCGATGTCGATAAGCTTCACCTGAATATGGTCACCCTCCTTGATGCCTGCCTCTTCCACAGTCTCAAGACGCTTCCAGTCTATCTCTGAGATATGAAGAAGTCCGTCCTTGCCCGGCATAATCTCCACGAAACAGCCGTAAGGCATGATGGAGCGTACGGTTCCGTCGTATGTCTCACCGACTTCAGGGATGGCGACGATGGCCTTAATCTTGGCGAGGGCAGAGTCGATGGAGTCCTTGTTAGGCGCGCTGACCTGCACATGGCCGACGCCGTCAGCCTCCTCGATGGTGATTGTTGTGCCTGTCTCTTCCTGCATCTGCTGGATAATCTTGCCGCCGGGGCCTATCACCGCACCGATGAACTCCTTAGGTATGTCGATGGAAACGATGCGAGGAACCTGAGGCTTCATCTCTGTACGTGGTTCTGCGATTGTATCCGTGATGCAGTTGAGGATATGCTCACGGCCTGCCTTTGCCTGTGCGAGTGCCTTCTCGAGTATCTCGTAGGAGAGGCCGTCGCACTTGATGTCCATCTGTGTGGCTGTCAGACCGTCCTTCGTACCTGTGGTCTTGAAGTCCATGTCACCGAGGTGGTCCTCGTCACCGAGAATGTCTGAGAGCACAGCATACTTGTCCTCTCCAGGGTTCTTGATAAGTCCCATGGCAATGCCTGATACAGGCTTCTTCATAGGAACGCCGGCATCCATGAGGGCAAGTGTGCCCGCGCAGACTGTCGCCATTGAAGAAGAGCCGTTGGACTCAAGTATCTGCGACACGACACGCACGGTGTAAGGGAAGTCGGAAGGTATCTGACCCTTCAGTCCGCGCCATGCGAGATGGCCGTGACCGATTTCGCGACGGCCTACGCCACGCTGCGGCTTAGCCTCGCCGGTACAGAAAGGAGGGAAGTTATAGTGGAGGAGGAAGCGCATGTAGCTCTTGTCAAGGACATTGTCGACGAGCTTCTCGTCCATCTTGTTGCCGAGAGTGACGGTCGTGAGCGACTGTGTCTCGCCACGTGTGAAGATTGAGGATCCGTGAGGCATCGGCAGCGGAGAGACCTCGCACCATATCGGACGGATGTCCGTTGTCTTACGGCCGTCGAGGCGCACGCCCTCGTCAAGGATGCAGCGGCGCATGGCGTCCTTCTCTACATCATGATAGTACTTGTCGACAAGAGCGAACTTCTCTTCCATCTCGTCCTCTGTAAACTCAGCATGGGCAGCAGCGTATGCCTCCTTGAAGTCTGCCTTTATCTGCTCGAAAGCCTCTGCACGCGCATGCTTCTCAAGAGCCTGCTTGACAACGTCGTAAGCCTTCTGGTAGCAGTCGGTCTTGACCTGCTCCTTCAGTTCGTCATCGTTGACCTCGTGGCAGTACTCGCGCTTAACGTCTGTGCCAAGTTCCTTCATCAGCTCGTACTGCATCTCGCACATAGGCTTGATGGCGGCATGAGCGGCCTTGAGTGCATTCAGGAGGTCTGCTTCCTGGACCTCTTTCATCTCGCCTTCGACCATCATGATGTTCTCTGCCGTGGCACCGACCATGAGATCCATGTCGGCCTCTGCCATCTGGGCAAAGGTCGGGTTGATGACATACTCGCCGTTTACGCGTGCCACGCGCACCTCTGATATAGGGAACTCGAACGGAATGTCTGAACAAGCGAGGGCGCATGATGCGGCAAAGCCGGCAAGAGCGTCAGGCTGGTCAACTCCGTCAGCGGAGAAGAGGATGACGTTCACGAAAACCTCTGCATGGTAGTCGCTCGGGAAAAGCGGGCGGAGAGCGCGGTCAACAAGGCGGCAGGTGAGAATCTCGTCGTCACTTGCCTTGCCCTCACGCTTTGTGAAACCTCCCGGGAAGCGTCCTGCGGCAGCATACTGCTCGCGGTACTCAACCTGGAGAGGCATGAAGTCTGTTCCGGGCACTGCATCCTTTGCAGCGCATACTGTGGCAAGAAGGACGGTGTTGCCCATACGGAGCGTACAGCTGCCGTCTGCCTGCTTAGCCAACTTTCCTGTCTCAATAGTAATCTGACGTCCGTCAGGCAATGAGACTGTCTTTGTAATTACGTTCATTTCTTTTTGTAAAAAACATCTAACGGGCAATATGCCCAAATAAAACATCTCGGACGAACCAAGCAAACGGTGTCCATCTTCTCCCGCAACAACAGCGGGACAACACCGCTTCTCTGACGTCTGTCCTTTATAAAAATCCTTGCAAATTTACCCAATTTAAACCAAACAAACGAACCGAAATGGTGTTTTCCACCCTTTATTATGTTTTTTTAAGGAAATATTTCTTGTGTGTTTCAATTATTCTTGCTACCTTTGCATCCGCAATCAGGCGAGCGGGAGCATTTCACAATTTTCCATGCTGATGTTCCTTAAAGGTTCTGCCTGTTGCGGTTGCTCCTATGCAATCCCGGACTTGTAGCTCAGTTGGTTAGAGCAACAGACTCATAATCTGGAGGTCCCTGGTTCAAGCCCAGGCTGGTCCACTTTCAAAATCAAGGAGTTACGAATTTCGTAACTCCTTTTTTCTTACCCTTGCGTAAACAATGCGTAAACAAACTGTTTGAGTTGGCCGTGTTTAACACATAGAATTTCTATGATGCTCCATGTTATCCTGTAATACCTTTACCCGAAGTTTTGTTAGTGTGACGACACTTTACGATTAAATAAACTCAAATATACTCCATTTGTATATTGATTTACAGAATAATGTTGTAACTTTGCAAATGCAATGCATTTATGGCAAGCCATGACCAAGAGGTGCTTTTTCCTAATAAGGAAAAGTGGATTTGTCTAACCTTCGTGGGAGGGTCATCCCATTCCGATGAATCGAAGCGTAGAGGGAGTATTAGTCGGAGAATACTCTATTTCAAACAATACGTGAGAGTTGCTTCAGGGGTTGAGACCGATTAGCAGAAGCCCGGTTACCAGTCAGCGACAGAAGACAACGAGATTGCACCGCTGCATATAACGACAATGTTTTTATCTGTCAAAGGATAGGGACTCAGTGGTTATATGCAGCGTTTTGTATATGTACGCCTCACATTGCAAAGCGGCTGTATTCAGAGGTTATGTTGAACATAAACAATGAATGCAATGGAAAAATTAACCAAGTCATTGTCTCTTTTCAAAGAGCGTAACTGTTCTGTCTCTATCGTGTTGGATTCACGTACCCGCAGAAATAATGCGTGTGAGTTTCCATTATCTCTTCGTTTCACGATTGACCGCAAGTTCTTCTACTTTACAGTTGGAAGTTCTTTTACTGAGAAAAAGTTCTCGGACGTCTGCAATGCGATGAAATGTAAAAGCGAGAACTACAAACTTCAGAAGGAGTGGAAAGATACCATTGCCCCCAAGTACAAAGAAATCTTGATGAATCTGAACAAAGGCGGCATCCTAACATTTGAGATGGTACGTCAATGTATCATGGGTGAAGAAGTGGTGCTATCCAAAGAGAACACAACCCAATCACAATCCTTTATTAGTATATGGGAACAAGTCATTCACGAATTGCGTACAGAAGATGGAGGAGTACGTTTCACCACCGCAGAAAGTTATGAGTGTGCGCTCAAATCATTCAGAAAGATTCTTGGAGAAAATGCAATCAAGGGCTTTTGCATCTGTGCGGCAGAACTACAGAAATGGAAGGATGGTATGCACAATGGAGTTAAAGACGAAAATGGTGCGATTGTCGGAAAAATCAGTGATACCACAGCCGGTATCTACTTGCGCTGTTGTCGTGCCGTATGGAACAGGTGTGTGCATGAGGGCTACCTCAAAAATGCTCCCTATCCTTTTTCCAACAAAAAAGAAAAAGGGCTTGTGAGCATTCCCAAGAGTGCAAAACGCAAGCAGAGTTTCCTGAACGTAAACCAGATGACAGAGCTTTATAACCTTTTCGTTTCAAAGCAATACCCCGAACATTGGGCGGAAGATTATATGAAACGTGCCCATTATTCATTAGGGCTGTTCCTTGCGCAATACCTGTGTAATGGTTTCAACATGGCTGATGCCGGACGGCTGACTTACAACAGTTATTATTACCAGACAGAAGGTAAGGCGTTCCGCTTCAATCGCAAAAAGACTTCCCGAAGATGCCCCGATGGTTCCGAGGTGATAGTTCCTATTATCCCTCCCTTACAATATATCTTGGATGAGATTGCTGCGCCTCCGACTCGTGATGGCTTGGTGTTCCCCGACATATTAAAGGGAGCGGAGACAGAAGAACTGCGCCGCAAATACACGGTACAAGAAAACTCAAACGTGAAGGACCGAGTTATCAAGATTTGTCATGAGGCATTGAATTGGGACAAGTCTATCTGCCCGTCCAGGACATGGTGCCGACACTCATTTGCCACCAACTTACATAATGCCGGAGTGGATATGGATTATATTTCGGAGAGCATGGGACACGCTTCTTCAGACCATGCCATCACTCAAATCTACATTGAACATTATCCTCTCGATATACAAATGCAAAACAATTCAAAGTTGCTAAACTTGAAGAACACTTCTGAGAGAGATGCTTTGTTGGCGAAGCTGGCAAGCATGTCCACAGAAGAACTGCTCAAATTATTCAGACAACCTTAATCCGTAATGCTGATGATAAATTTCATAGAAAGGATAAAATCCTATTCCAAAAGGAAGGATGCGGCTGATATGGCTATCCGTGCATGGATATCAGCTAACGAAGACGTGTATGCCAACTTTTGTAAGCGCATAGATGCTGTGGCTAAAGGTGACATATCAGTTCTGATGGACATGTATCTGATGATGCGGGATTGCGTACCACCCGAAGCCTTATTGATGTATAACTGGCTCTCTGATTTTGCGAACGGCAAAGATGTAACAGCCATCACGAACCAACAATGGGCTGGCCAATATACCGAGACCATCGCCAAATGTATCACCAACAAGCGTTTGTGGATAGGCATCAATGTAAAAACGGGTACTGTAGAACTGATTACTTCTCCGAAATCAGGGCTGCTGATGATTCATTCTGAAACGCCTATTGAAATATGGAATCATCTGCCACAAGAGTTGAGGTCCTACTTGATTGGGCAATTAGATATGTTCATGAGAAACAGCAAAGGATGCTATCTGTTGAGCAAACTGGAAAGAAAAATGGTTTATCAGTTCCTGACCTATATCTCTCAAATTGTTTTCCTCTCTCATGCGGTATTCATTGGCGGGTTCATGGCTAACCTGTATGACCGTGTAATGGAAAAGAAAGAGGATTTGGCTTATTGCATGTATTATTTTGTAGTGTTTGACCATGGTCTGTCCCGTATGGCAAAGTTGCTTAATCGTCTGCTGAACAGTGAAGAGGTTGAACATGGCGATATGCTTTTGATAAAGTCATGTGTTACACTTCTTGTCAATAGAAGTGTAGAGATAGGTACAGAAACCAAAGCGGATTGGGAAAACACCGTTGAGAGGTGTAACCCAGAAATCTGGAAAGAAGTGATGTTCGCCTTACGAAAAGTAAAAGGCAGCCGTGGAAACAAGAAAGTGATACAGTCATTGGATGATATTCTTTTGGGCGACAAGGAACGTATCAAGCAGGGTATTCATTTGTTCCTTGAAGAGAATACCGAGAATATAAGCCTTGCCTATTTATTGAAATCATTGGTAAAGTCCGGCAAGATAAAAGCATCCACAAGGTACATGACATTTCACCGTGCCATCGAACAATTCTTCCAACGACATTATGGGCACGATATACCGCAGAAGCGATACGGAGAAATCAAGGAACTCATTTTGAATTCGCCCCAAAGAGGAAACAGTTATACCAAGGCTAAACGAATAATAGACCGATGGACGGACTATTTTATCAATAACGGGTAGTTGGGAAATTCAGCTATCCGTTTTTCTGCAAACATCTGTTGTAATTCGGTCGGTAAATTTAAGGTATAAATAAACCGACCAACCCACAGAGTTTCACACACTACCTTTGCTTGCGAAATCGGTTTCACAGAGTTGAACCGAGGCTTAAAGTATTTAATCACCAAACAAGTAAAGGTATGGAAGAAAAACTCAATCTCAACCAACTACTCCAAAAGCCCATCGCCATGATGACAGGCGAGGAGCTATGTTTTCTCATCACCAAAAGCATGGAGAACACAGAAGTAGCCACTCCCCAGATGGTATCCAAAGGCAACTACTATGGCATCGAAGGAATCGCCCGTGTATTCGGTTGTAGCGTACCCACCGCAAACCGCATCAAGAAAAGCGGAATCATAGACAAGGCCATCACGCAGATAGGACGCAAGATAGTGGTGGATGCAGACCTTGCGCTGTCTTTGGCAAAAGAAGCAGGTGGCATTCATATAAAGGAGTAGTGGTATGGAAGACGATTGGAAGCAGAAACTGGCGACTGACAGTTACGGGAATCTTGCACGTTCCATCAGCAATCTCCGACTCATTTTCACAATGGACGAGAATCTCGGTCAGATAAGGTACGATACCTTTTGTCAGGACGATGTGTGTTTCAGCCCTTTGTTCCGTAATGTCAACGGTAACAAGATTGATGAGGAATCTGCCGGAAAGATACAGGACTATCTGGAAAGGACATACAGATTACGTCTGACACAGAACAAAGTGTTTGAAATACTGAAGACTACTTCTTCGGAACGCAGTTTCAATCCCGTGCAGGATTTCATCACCCAAGAGGCATGGGACGGACAACCTCGGATAGCTACAACCATCATTGATTATTTGGGAGCGGAGGACATACCGCTTGTCAGAGAACAGACAAAACTTTGGTTTGTGGCTGCGGTAGCACGGGTATTCAATCCAGGTTGCAAGTTTGACAACGTACTGACCTTGCCCGGTCCCCAAGGTATTGGTAAAAGCACCTTTTTCAAAGCCATCAGCGGGAGATGGTTCAACGACTCGTTCTCTTTCGCCAGTGGTGATAAGGAGAAAGTGGAAACCATAACCAATGGTTGGATTACAGAAATCAGTGAATTGAACGGTTTAAAACGGGCGAATGATGCGGAAGCAGCCAAAGCCTTTCTGAGCCGATGTAGCGACTATATGCGTCCGGCTTATGGGCATAAGGTGGTGGAGTTCATGCGGCACAATGTCTTTGCAGCGACTACTAATGAAATGAACTTTCTGCAAGGAGACAATGGAAACCGCCGATGGTGGATTATCCCGGTCAAAGGCAACGGTCATGTGTCAGATTGGTTGGAAAGTTTGCAGCGTTCCGTTCCTCAACTATGGGCAGAGGCATATACCTATTATAAGCAAGGAATGAAACTCTATTTGTCGCCGGACATGGAGAATGAGGCCAATGAGGTGCAGATACAACATTCCAACATTCTTGTTGACCCCATTATGGAAGATATTGAAATGTATCTGGAACGTGAGGTTCCAATCCAATATGCAAGCTGGATGATTCCGACACGACTGGCTTATCAGAAAGGAGCATACTCAGAGCCTAATTCCACAATGACCTCACTCAATATGGTTTGTGCCCGGCAAATTATAGAGGAACTGCCCAATGATTTGGTCAGACGAAATTCGTCCAAATACACTTCGCAATACATCAACCGCCTGATGTCCATGATTCCGAACTGGAAGCGAAGTGAACAGGAGAAGGTCAAGGGGCTGCATCCAGCCTACTGCGATAAGACGGGACGGACGAAATACCCATGGGTGAGGGTGGACGCTCCAAGTGAAAAGTCCTGCGCGACACTGCCAAGTAAACAGGGGTTGCCATTCTAATTTCAAAATTAGGGAAAAGAAAACGAATGTCCCAATGTCCCTTTTGCCCTCGAAAAAAGAATAAAAATAGGAAGTAAGCAAAACAAGAAGTTATAAGAAATGCTTGGGACACGGGATAATATAAAACAACAGTATGAGAAAAGAAGAACTTATCAAACAGCTACAAGAACGTGACCCGCTGCTGGCAAATGCGGTCTGCCACATGGTTACGTATGTTCAAGACCGTTACCCTTCCACCTTTCCAAGTAAAGAACAGACTAAGGCGGTAAACGATTACCTGCGAAGTGTTCATGCCGACGGGGACGGAAGTATGTCGGAACGGAACTGTGAACACCGCCGTATCGCTTCACAAAACATTACCATTGCTGCCATCCGTGTATTGGATAGTTATCAACTTGATAGGTTGCAAAACGTGCTTGACCACATAGCATACGACAAGGTGTATTATATGCCGGAGAGAGGTTGCGGTATGCACCGTTGACTTTTTCTTTTGGCTACACCAATTATAAAACATCTTCAAAATAGACAGACGATGAAAACAGACTTAAATTATTGTATAGTGCTTTCGTCAGAGCAACTTGCGTATCTGGCAGGAAGCAAATACGGCATTGACCGTATGAAGATTTTGCACCGATTGATAGAGGCGGCAGTATTGGAAGGAACTGAGTATACCATGAAAGGTTTCTCCACAACCTTACAAGTCGGGCAAGCCGTCCTATCGGAAGTGAATTTGTCCAACAAGTTAGGCTATGACAAGAAGACCATATCCCGTGTACTTGACAAGATGAACCAGTTGGGAATTGTCGCATCCACGCAGAGCAACCGAACAAGCGTTCACACCATGAAATGTATATCGGCATGGATGTTGGACGGCAACCGAATAGACAATCCTTTCTATGTTCGAATAAAAGACCGACAAGAAAAAGGAGATAATGCTCACGCACAATCCAATGATACGGTAGCCGTTTTACCAACGACTACGCAGAAGGATTCGGATAGCCGCATGGAGAAACACTTACCCAGCTTAAATGATTGCAGGCAAACAGAAGCAATGAATGAGACCTGCTTTCCTGATGCAGATTTTTCCTTCGTAGGCAAAATGCCTGTTATATCAGACGAGGGCGGACCGCTTTTCCCCTCTTCTTCTTTCCCTACCGTTTCGGCTCCTCCACAGCTTTCGGCAGAGGAAGAATCCAACAGGGATATTTCGACAGACAGTCAAACGTAGTCATATTGGATATGGCGGTGAGGCCTATGTTTTTGTGTGAGGTCTTACAAGAAGTTCCTATGTCGTACAAACTCGCTACGCTTATCCGTACTACATAGGCGTATTCCGGCAGTCGCAAGCTCCCACCGTGCTGTCCCTTTTTAGATTGATGTTTCACCAATAACAAAACATGAAGAAGAAAAAGATTACCAACAAGGAAATTGATGAAGAAAACGACAAGAAAGTTACGAGGCGCACCTTGCGACTTGAAGCCAGAGTAACGGAGCAGGAATACGCTCAAGCGAAAGAACTTGCCAAAACCTGCGGCTTGTCCATGAGCAACTATGTGCGTCGCACAGCTTTGGGGCAACACCCACGTCAACGGCTGTCCGAGCGTGAGGTAGAAGCCTTATGTTGTCTGACGGATGCAAGGGGCGACCTTATCCGTATTGCGGCAGCAGTGAAGTCCATTCAAGCAGACAAACGAGCCATGTATTTCAGTAACACACGCTTTGTAGAGCGATGGATGATAGCAGCTACTCAGCTTATCAACCGCTGGAACCAAATAGAAAATTACCTAACTGAATAAAAATCCTCACCTATTATGATAGCAAAAGCCAGTACCATATCGCATGGCGCAAATGCCATAAGATATTCCGTCAATAAAGACAGAGCGGATATAGTCAAAGCCAACTTGTTGCCCGATGATATTTCACCGGAAGCAATGTACGGTCGGATAATGCTCGTGCAGAAGATGTTTGCCGAGAAAATCAACAAGGGCAGGCCTCTTGGCAGGAACGTGATAAGAATTGAGATTTCCCCTGCCGAGGAAGAAAGCAGGAACTGGATGATGGATGATTGGGTACATTTAGCAAACGAGTTCATCCATGTGTTTGATTCCATAGACCTTTCCGAGAAGACCAAACGAGCATCCTCAAAGCAGACAAACCTCAAAGGTTCGCAGTACATCGTTGCCTTGCATCGTGATTCCAAAAGTGGCATTCTCCACCTGCATATTGATGCCAACCGTGTGGATATGAATGGAAAAATAAATGATAGCCATAAGATTGGTGAGAGGGCAGTCATGGCTGCGAATATCATCAACGAAAAACGAGGATGGGTACAGTCCAAAGAAATCGGCATACGGCACAGGCAGGAAATCTCAAACTGTTGTATGGAGATACTTCGTACGATGGACAAATTCAGTTGGCGACAATACAAAATGGAACTGACAAAACGAGGTTACAAAGTACACATACAAGAAAATGATAAGGGAAAAGTTTATGGTTATTCAGTCAAACGGGGTAACTCAAATTATAAATCATCCGTGTTGGGTATCGGGAGAAATCTGACTCCATCAAAGATAGAGGCTACTTGGGCAAAACTGCATCTTCAGGAACGGAAGTCTGAGCCGACAAATTCTATTCTCCAACAAACACGAACAGCCAACGTTGATTCTGTTGTACAACCCAAGATGGCTCCACAGCCTGCTATAAGACACTATGATATAGCAACAGACGAATATCACAACTACCATGTAGAGATACCCGAAGCCGCTGACAATATCATCAGGCAGGAGTGTTCTTTGGATGAAGCTCATCCGTTGGCTAAGATTGAAGAGATACAACACACGGCTCTTTTACTCTTTGCCGGGTATTTAGATGCTGCCACAAGCATGGCGGTTTCAAGTGGTGGTGGCTCTGACACAGGTGACTGGGGAAGAGACAAGGACGAGGATGAACTTGAATGGGCACGCCGCTGTGCAAGAGTGGCAAACCGTATGTGCAAACGCAGGAGAGGACTTCACAGATAATTTACCTTCTATAAATATAAGAAAATGGGTATAGGAAAATCAAGGGGCACTTCACCTATAAATGTCAATGATATGTTGGAGAAAGTTGGAATCAACCAGCAAATTGAGTCAGAAAAACAAGAAATTGATAAACTTCTCATAGAAATAAGAGAGGCAAAAGAAACGCTGATAAACTTCAACAAAAATTTGGGAAATGCTATCGCTGCCGAATGTCGCATTGAAGGTGCGCTCAAAGCGGCAGCTGGCAGTTGTGACAATATTGTCAACGGCATTTGTAATGCCATCGTGAAAGCTGAACGAGACACTAAGTTCAAGACAACCATCACCCCAGAGCAACTTGCCAAACTTAAACAACTCATAGACCATTCTATAGAAAATTGGATTTCGACATTGGCAAATCACCGTGCTGAACAATCGAAACTTATTGCCGAACATGAATCCAATATGCGCAAAATCCTCAGTAGGAATGAGGGCGTTTGGTTTTCCGACTTCTGGATGAAAGTCTTGCTGATATTTTTGTTTGTTTATACGGTAGGGTTGGGACTGGTTGTATATTGCGCAACTTGAAGCAAATAGGGACGGTTTTTCGCCCCTATTATAGTTCGTTTCCAGAAGTCATTATACTTTCCAGCAAGTTAAATTAAGCCCCAACAGGGATATACTTCATGTACTTTGGTGCTGTATCAGAATCGACAGTCCCAATGATAGCTTGTTGTTTACCGAATCAAAGAGCAACTCTGATAAGGAACTACTCTTTGATTTTGTAATTCGCTTTATATCGGAAACTGTAATAATAAATCGATTATGCTATTCTTGAATAACGACCCAATGGCCAGCACTTGTGTTACCTTCTCGTATCAAAATACCCATTTTCTGCATCGTTGAAAGATCTCGTTGAATAGTACGATGAACTACTGACAAAACTACAGACATTTCTTGTGCTGATATAAATGGATTCTCTTTTATGAGATTTACAATTTTATGCTGTCTGTCAGTTAGTTGAACTTGCGACAAACTTACGACATTATTTACGACATCACTTGCGACATGTGCCATTTGTAAAAACCTCGTCCGCTCAATTGTAACCCGTACACCGCCACAGAAATTCTCAACTTTGGGCATGGATATACCAACCTTTTCAAATCCTTCACGAATTTTCTTGAAACCACGTCCCCACGTGTCAATGAAGCCTGCCTTGAACATAGTTGCAGCAATGTTCCTATTTCGTGGTTTAGAAGAGTGTTTGCCATACAGAATAGTCTCGTCATATCCACCAGGCAGTTCACCCTCGTTCCAAACTTCAATGTAATCATTATATACATGCATTTGAATATCAGGTCCTGTATAATCTTTATGAGCGATGGCATTATATAATATCTCGCGCATGGCTTCCTTTGGAATCTCCAATGTCTCATAGCGTTGCATTCCTTCAAAGCGTACAGGCGATACAAGGTATTTGGCCTGTAAAGCTTCCATTACACGGTCAGCCATCTGCATGATATTGCACTCAATAACATCTTGAAACATCAAGTCAGCCTCGTCCTTTCCAAACCTGCCAATCTTAAACACTGCACTCGGATAGAACTTCTGAGGCTTCTTTCCAAACAGGAGGACGGCAGCATTTTTCAAGTTTCCGCCATCATCAAGCAAGCCAAGGCTGTCGAGCACATCCCTTGTGGAAGCCGTGCGCTCACCCTCCGGAATACGCTGTGCCTCTATACCTTTTTTCAGGAAATAGTCTATGGCATTACGGTCAATGTCCTCCAATGTAGCACGTTCATTGGTGATGTCATCCCATGAGCGCCCCATCTTCTTCAACAAAAACTGCTGCAAAGCTACACCATTAAGCTCTTGCATGGTACTACCACTGCGGTAATAGTACTTACCCTTATAGCTGATAGCGACATTGCTTGGTTCGATGGCCAGTTCCATGTAATCCAAACCATCTTGTTCATAGAGGTTAACGTCAACCACAAGTCCCATGTAGTTGACCACCTTGTTGGGAAGATCCTCCAACAATTTCTTGCTGTCCCTCAGTCCATAGACCTCATGGTTATCATCTACACCGAAATACATGATGGCTCCTTGTGCATTTGCAAAACCGCAAATCCACTTCAGGTACTCGTCTTTCCAGATTCGTTTGAATTCAACGTTCTGACATTCTTTTGGTTTTATTTTACTCATATATATAATTGAAGCAACCTTTCAATTCATTCTTAACCTTTTCAACTCTGTCGTATAGCTGTTTGTTTTTTAGTAATAATATAATGACTACAAAGTAATTGTTGTAGAACAAATTTATATTCTTACATCATAAAAATTGGGCAAGTATTTATAATACTTTTTATAACGCTCAATTTCATCTTTTTCTATAATAGAATTGTCAACAAAGTAACTCTCCCTTTCATTTAAATTTAATATTTGATTTAATGCACTAGCCTCTCTATATGTTAGATTGGGAATGTCAACCTCATAAGGTTCATCTGTATTAATGAAATCAAGATTCCAAATGTTGAGAGTCTTTTCATCAAAAGTTTCATGCAATACGATACCTCCAAACGTATACATTCGCGCTCCTCTATATTCTTCATAAACAAGGTTAAACAATGTCTGAAATTTTAATTTTGATGTTTCTGTTTTATTCCTATCTGAAATCACATTTGCACAATCGGCCTCAAGCATCTTCTTTATTGTTGTTGGTGCCTTAGTATTACAACAGCAATCGTTTTCTAATCCAAGTGGGACTAAGTTCCCGAATAATGCCGATAAATCTGCTAAGGAATAGGGGATTTTTTCCTTTCTCAATTGCCTATTGCATGACATTAAGTAGATGCTTCCATGAGGTATCTTCATCATAACTTGCTCTAAATCCCTAAAAACATCCATAGTTAGGCATCCATCATAATCCAACCATATTATACTTGATTTAGACAAATCTATAGAAGACAACATGTTTGATGAATCACCACACAAAATCTTTATGCAGGAATATGGTTTATTAAATTCAAGCTTTTGTTCATTATATCCGCCTTCAATACTATACATAGTATTAATATGGAGTTCTCTATGAAATAATTTGAAATCGGTGAATGCTAATCCTCCAAAACCAATATACTGATAATTTACATTAAATCGTGGTATGATACGCATAAATGCAGATAATAACATTCGGCGTTCTACAAATTTACATGGGCGTATCTCATAATTTAAATTGGTTGGACTTTTCATTCTTCGATACCCTCCATTTTAGTATAATAATCAAATGTTGTACTTCCTAGCTCTTTATAACTACTAGCATCGGCATACGTTTTGGCAATATCTGCGATTTTTTTGTTCGCATCATAGGATATACGCACAGTATTTTTCTTTTGAGAAATTATATCCTCATCCAACTCTGGTGGTAAAAAAAACCTCTGATTATGTGAAATACCATTCTGAACAAATTGCATTGATTTCAATTCAACAGCAGAATATTTAATCATATTTTCACATAAGGATTGGCGATAACTATTTGCTTCATCTCCCATCTTTGTTACTTGACGAAGGAAATCAATAACATAAAGCATAGCTTCTTTCATATATGGGAGCGCAGCTTTATACACATCGGAAGTCGTGTCAACTCCTTTTTTAGTAGTAGTTAAAGGCAGGTTGAATGTTTCTTCTGAATCAAAATATACTATGCCTCTAAACATGACAAGATCAGGATGCCATTTTCTAACAGAGGAAGTACCCCATCCGGTTATAGAAGATTGCTCTGCTTCTACAACTAATCTGTCATTACAATATATATACCATCCAGATTTTTTAGGTTCTCCTATATCACCTAGACCTGCGATTATCCTATATGAAACATCATTCAATCTACCATCCAAATAGTATGGTTGACAAGTCTGAGAAAGCAACAACTCAACTCTTTCCCCTTCAAGGATAGAATTATTAAGCGTAATTTTCAATCCTTTTAAAAGGCTAAAATTCAGTAAACGTTGAATATCGTTTGCTAAGCTGCTAATGAAGCGACTATCCGAAAATAAATCTTTAACTTCTTCATTAAGATGGGTGACCTTTATAAATGTTCCGTCGGAACTTAAATTTTGATTGTCATCAACATCGCTGTAAATAAAACTCCAGTCATCAATTTCTGTAGTTACGTTATCTTCAAGAGTAACAATTTGCTTTTTATGTTCCCATCTTTCAACATCAACATCAACTTTAAAATGATCATACTTACATTTGGTTTCAATAGCAAAGATCTTTCCAATTTTAAACAAAGATCTTTTCATTCCAATACCGAAACGTCCAACAGTATTATTATGCATTCTTGGTGCATTGTCTGGTCGGCCAAATCTAAAAGCATATTTCTGAGCTGTTTCAAGTGAGAAACCGCCACAATTATCTCTGATAATAAATTCATTACCATTTACAGTCAAATCTATATAAAGATTTGAATAATCATTTTGATTAATTCGATTGGCACCATCAATTGAATTATCTAATAAATCAATAATGGCATCTTCTATTGAGATATCTCGAGTTATCATCTCAATGAAAAACTTTTTTGTAGGATTACCTTCAATTATATTAATAGTCATTTTTCTTTTCTATTTAAGATAAAATATTATCTAGTGCATTTATGTAAATGGGCATTTCTTCATATTCTATTCCGAAATGCTTATCAATCATGAAGTCTACAATCATATCTCCGTCAATGAGGATTATGGGGACTGCACCTCGTTTGATAGAGCTATCTTCTGCTTCTTTAGAAAATGAAGATGTAGTAAAAAATAGGCCTTGTTCATATTCGCCTTGAACTGCACCACGAAATGCATCAATTTCTTTTCTGCCAATCTTATTGGAACCCCATCTTTTACACTGAAAGGCTACATTCATATAAGCTAAACCAATTTTGAGCTTACCATGACCATCAATGCCTCCATCGCGACTTTTTTTAGTGACAATCAGATTGTGAAAACCATACCTCTCTAATAAATTTTTGCAAAACAATTCAAAATCATAAGGATTCAACCCTTTTAGTTGACGAAGAGTTTTTGCTTTAAATTCATGTGTGTACTTATTATGAAGTTCTCTAAGTATAGATAATGGAGTCGCTTCTTTTTTCGTATTATCATGTTTTGTTTGTGCGTTAACAAGCCCGAAAGTGCGACTTCCTTCATCATATAAAAAGTACTTCTTTGAAGATGCGGAAGGATAATCAATACCAACAGAATGCCCCCTAAGTTCAACTCTTAGGACTGACAACGGATCTTGTGCATGAAACTCATACAAAGAATTTTCGATTATTTTTGCATAAATTTCAGAAACAGATAATGTCTCGTCTGAATATTTTAAGACCTCTATTGCGGCTTCAATAATTGTCCTTCTTTTTTTCATAATCAACTACTTTTCTTTCCAATACTGAACAACTTCAAACAAGTCGCCTTTTTGCAATTCTTTAATATTAGATACACATTGTCCGTTATCTAATTTTTCAAGATTTCGCAGAGTTCGAGATCCATCCTTTTCACTCAGACCTAAGAATTTGTTTATTGCTTTTGTATTATTAAGGTCGTTTATCGGTAAAAGGAATGCTGTTTCACATTCTTGCGAGAAATCGAAATTGCCTTGGTTATACTCCGATATGCCTTGAGAGAGAAGAACTATAGAGACTCCATATGACCGAATTTTTCTAAGTAAAACTTCCAAAATCTCCAAAGACTTTTTTTCTCGGAATAAATCGTGAGCTTCATCAATCATTAACACATAACGCATGCTTCGGTTACCATCAATGACTTCTGTGCCACCCATATTTGTGAACACATTAAAGATGTAATTAATGATGAGGAAGATTGACGTGAATCGAACCGTACTATCCAGCTCACCTGATAGAGAAAAATAATAATTGTTATTTAGGAAGATACTTGGATCATTAACTCTTGACGCAAAGAGTTCATATTCACTAAGACGTTCCATAATTTCAGTAAGAGTGTCACGGTTATCGCCAACCGATTCAATTACCAAATCATAGATTTCCTTCAATGAAGGATGCTTACCGTCTTTATGTTGAATAAACGCTTCTTTGGTAGCATCTTTTAGTGTTTGTTGCTGCCTCTTGCCGATATTGGAGTATTTAGCAATAATGTCAACAAACTTATTTATACCTACCAGTTTGTTCTTTTCGTTAACATTGTCAATGAATGAAACGGGATTCAAAGGGAATGGTGTATGAGGCGCATTTATACATTCTGTATGAGTTTCTGTAAAAAAGTCACTCATTTTGTTTTTGTCATCCTCACTCAATCCCTTAAAATCAAGGAACAAGAAGTTGACTTGCCCTTGCGTCTGCTTATATAGTTGACGAAGAAACTCAAGTGCGAATTGAGTCTTACCGGAACCTGACTTTCCGGCAACAGCAATATGCTGATTATTGTAACGAGTGGAATCGTTGAAACAGCAATATATATTCTCACCTGTCGAAATATTATAGCCCACTTTTATTTGGATTGGTCCTGAAAAGGTAGTTTTTGTGATATGTTGATTTCGATTTTCAACACAATCAAATCTTTCAGGAGTATCCTCAATCAAATCAATTCCTTTTCTGAAGTATTCAGTTAAGAAATCGAAGAAAGTATATTGTGGATTGTTTTCAAACAGATAATTTATCTTTTCTAATCCATGGTCAATATGCAACTTTATATATTTGGGAATAAGCTCATCGTTTTTAGTTATTCCATATGCCTGACAAATTAAGGCAATATAGAAATCTCTATACTGTCCATCAAACAGAATATGGTCTTTGTATTCTTTTCCTTGTGAATCGTAGGTAGAAAATTCCTGTTGGGTAAAGCGTTTTCCCGTAGACAAAGAATAGCCTAATGCAATACGAGCTATCACATTTTCTTTTGTACCCCCAGTAAGTTTTTTTGTTAATTGGGTTACAATGGCTTGATTTTCGCCAGATGTTTTGATGTTAATTTGCATATCCGCTATTGTTGTATTCTTCGAAAAGATTTTCTGGTTTCACTTCAACAAAGTGTGAACCATTCTTCTCATTATTTATTAAATAGGATTTATTCACAATCGGTTGAATATATTGATATTCTTCTTCCGTCAATTCTTTTTTAAGAAGGGGAAAGAGAATCACTTGTTTTGAAACATTTGGATAGAACTTCGTGAGTACATTCTTTGTATGTTGTGGGTCAAATTTCTGCATAGGACTATCTATGAAAACAGGAAAATCAATTTCTGTTTCATCAACCAAAGCACTTAACAGCGCAGATGCAAACATCTGGCGTTCACCCATGGAAAGAATGCTATTGTCAATTTTCTTGTCATCATATCCAAATAGGCAGATGTCAACATCATCGCCATTGCCATTGATGTCAACAATTACCTTTTTAACAAGATTGGTCTTGTGCAAATATGATTGAAGTTTTGTCTCTAATTTCTTCGCAAGAGCCTTTTTCTTTTCATCTTTGAAGCGAATAAGGAATTTTTGTATCGTATTGATCAGACGCGTAGCCTCATTGTCAACTGCGCGGTTCTGATCAGACACATTTATTTTTTTAGAGAGAATCTCCTTTTGCTTTTTGTGAGCAATCACTTGTTCTTGAAGTGATTCTATTTCACTTTGTCTTTTCCCGATCTCAATACCTATAGAATCTATCTGACGGTCGATATTCTCTTTTCGGGTTCTCAAATCTTGAACATAATCGCTCTCTGCCTTTTTCTCAGCCTCTCGAATGTTCTTTTCGATTGTGTATAATTCTGATTTAGCCTTGGTGTATTTGTTAATTAGATTTTCAAAAGAGGACTTACTATCTTTGATTTTCGCAATAATATGCGTAAATTCATCAATCTGTCCTTGGCTAAAGTCATGCAACGTACTGAAGTGCTCAAACTTACTTTCATCAGAAACATTGTAAAAATGCTTTTTGATGAGTTGTCTGATTTGAAGCTCGTAGAAGTCTCTAGTCTTTATATCTATTGAGAAATGAAGATCCTTCTTTGCTTCTTCAATATCGCCAAGTATGACATCAGTTTTATCATTAACTCCTTCCAACTGAAGCTTGTTCTGCTTATACGCTTTTTCTGTTTCTAATTGGGTTGAAAGTTCAGCCATAATACCTCCAGCCAAGCCAAATGGAATAAGACTGTATAAATCTTTAAGACTGTCATCTGCTTCCCTTAACACTATGCCAAGTTCCTCCTTTCGATTATTCAATTTTTGCAATTCATCGGCTGACATCATATCGCCTTCACGAATCAATTTTGATTGAAGTTCGGCAGAATTATGACGTTTAAACACTCTGTCTTCTTCCAAATTAGATATTTCTTCGATCAATCTGCCAATTTCTCCTTCTTTAAAATCAATATCTGCGATTAGCCCATTAAACTCGCGCTTCTCTTGAGGTTTAGCAGATGATTTCCTATAATCATCCTGAATTCTAACCAACTCATTTTTGAGATCTTCGTATTTCTGTATGCCAAGAACTTGAGAATATGCAAGACTTAAATCTTTTCGTTGTTCTGGAGTATTTATTTGAGCAAATGAAACTATCTTTTCTGCATCAAAGAAAAAGAATTTTGCAATCTCTATTGGAAGTATGTAATCCCGAATAAATATTTCCTCTTCTTTTGCAATTTCCTCTTTTGATCCCGTGAACAAATCGTTCTTCCGGCCATCAATCAGAATTTCTAACTCGTCATCATAATTTGTTGCACTATCATAGGAACGAACAATTGTTATCTCGGTGCAAGGCGTATCAGGAATTTCTACGTCCGTAAATGTAACGGACACAGAGAACCGAGTTTCGCCTTCTTTCTGTGCAGCAAAGTTGAGACTATTACCAATGTATTTACTATAACCTCCTTTTTCGTCAATTTCTTTACGATATAGTTCATCAACCTTCCCCATGTTCTTACCATATAGGCACCAAACTAATGACATGAGAAAAGTTGTTTTGCCGAAACCATTATTACCACTGACGATAATCAGATTCCTATTCCCATCGGGAAAAAGTTCAATCTTATTCTTCCCTTTATAAATTCGGAAATTATTAAGTTCTATTTCGCGTATCGTCATGATTTCTTTTTATTTACAAATTCCTCTAAACGAGACTCAATTTCTGTTTTCAAGCCACGGCGTCGCTGCATGAGTGACTTGCTTTTCTGAAGCATAAGAAGTTGCTCTATCAATTCACCTTCTTCAAGGTTCTCTTGGCAAATTTCTTTCATCAAATCTGCTTCCAATTTGTTTTTTATCTTGCCCTCTTCCATATTTAATGAGGAATTATAGATTTTGTTATATATTTCTGATACTTGATGTGCAAAGTTAAAATCTCGATACCAATTCACTTGAATTGCAATCAATTCTTGATCTGTAATGAGTTTTATTTCAGGATTATATTGTTGCAATTCATGTTGAACATTTAACAGTCCTTCCAACATTTTCGCTCTATATGTGAAAGTGTAGGATCCCATATCGTTCACGGCTCTTCTTCCATCCCGTCGCAACGGGAACCGATTCTCAATGATATTCCGTTCTTGATCCAGTTTTAACCTAAAATCATAAAGCGGTTGCATCCATTCTCGCCCATTTTTTATAAGCGAACGCATGGACTTATCATCCTTCACAACAGTACAAGTCCAACAACCGAAACGACTTTGACCACAAGAACCATGACTTTTGTCTGTTACAACGGTTGGACATTCGTAATCGTCCGCACTCGCATCAACATAAATGTTAAACAGGATTTTGTTATCAAATCCCCAAGGAGATGGAATGGTATTTATTATGTACCAGACTTCTTCTAACATCAATTCTTTGATTGGTGCATAGACATATGTATTTGTCAACAGAGTATGATTGGTAAGTCGCTTGCCATGAATTTCATGTTTCTTGATGGAACGAGCGCGAGTTGCACTTTCAGCCTTTCTTGTTCCTATTAAAATTATAGCTTCCCCACACTCGTCAACTTGTTCAATTATAAAACGAGCAGTAGGTTTAATTTTCATTTTCTCTGTACACCATCTAAATGCTGTGTTCGGGACAGGATAACCTTTCCCGATAACATTCACCCAAAATGAATCTTCCAATCGAGGCGTAGTCTTCCGGACAAAAATAGGCAAATCTTCTTCTCTCGCTTTTTTTTCTATCTGTTCAAGAACTTGATCAACATACGATGCAATTATAGGATTTTCAACCATTGTATCATTACATACTACATATATTGGTCTACGAAGTTGAAATGGCCCCGGTAGTTCTTTTAATTTTTCGAGCGCAATCCATACAAGCATTAATAATACTGTTGAATCTTTTCCTCCACTGAATCCTATAATCCATGGTCGGGTTGATTCATCAGCATACGCATACTGGTCAAGAATTTCATCTATTATATATTCAATACGTTTATTCCTCATTTCGGATTTTTATCATAAATCAGACATTTGATTTATAGGTTAAAAAGTTTTAAAGTCTTTATTCACTAAATCGGTCAATTCGACATCTAATAGGTGTGATATTTTAATTAGGGTTTCAATATCTGGCTGAGAACTATTTGTACACCATTTTGAAACGGTGGATGGGTTGACATTTAATTGCTCACACAACCACTTATTTGTTCTCTTCTTCTCCGCTAAAACAACTTTCAGACGATTTATATCTGTTTCCATCTTGGCAAAATTTGTTATTTTCTCACAAAAATAGTGATTTCATTTCACTCGACAAAAGAAATGGATTAGTTTATGATAAAAATAACCAGAAATACTGATTTGAATCATTATAATAAACACAGTTGCTATAGAAGTTCTATTTATATGTTATCAATACACGTAGTGTCGGAGTTAGTGTGTAAGTTGGTGTTAGAGTTGATATTAAAAGTGTCAGAGTGTCCTTACTATCTATGTCTATAGTGCTAATACATTCTTGTCGCAAACCTCAAAAATAATTGCGACAACATCATGCCTTATGTCAATAGATGGTACTTGTATTTGTTAAATGGGCTTAGTACAGTCTTCGCTCCTGCTTGTTTCTGCGTAAACAATGCGTAAACAAACTATTTCAGTTAGGGGGATTTAGTGAATTTCATAGAGGATAGCGAATTTTGCAACTAACTGATATTCAACAAAGATTAATAAAACGGACTATCACAGAATATCATCTTATCGTTCTCATAATCTGGAGGTCCCAGGTTCAAGCCCTGGCTGGTCCACAAACAAAATCAAGCGGTTACGAATTTCGTAACTGCTTTTTTGTGTCTGTGTGCAGGCTACATGCATACCATAGTATCAATGAAAAACCGATTGGATTCTGTTGGACAGCTGAATAATAAAATGACTCCCCATGCGGGAAGAAGCATGCAGGGGATATGAATATCAGCGAAGGACAACCGCACATGCAGTCTTATGAGCAGTGTAAAAAAAAGAGAGAATCAGCATACAGTCTGCATGACCAATGTCATAAAGGATTCCCTGCATCCACTTTACAGGAGCGAACAAAAACCAATTCAGAATACTTGTCTTACTCGTCTTCAGATTACGCACAGTAAAGTCTGCTGTGCTCTTTAACGTATCCACATAGTTATTTTGTTCTGATGGCAATCACCGCACCCTTGCACTGCAAAATAAGGGCTATTATTTCAGAAACAAAGGGAGTTCCTTGACATTATTACCATTATAAATAATCAATATCTTCACGGAAGACCATATGAGCCACGTAACATCAAGACAAGCATGACGGAATAATGTAAATGACGGAGTACAAAGCCGGCATGCAAATCAAAAGCCGACTATGCAAAAATCATCCCGGGGGGGCAGGCACCGGTTGCCTGTCCATGATTATTTATATGGAACTTATGCAATGGCTCTTTCCCCGAAGTACAGAATGAACATTGTCACAGCAGATACTTCACAGCCTCAGGGCCTTCGTTGAAGAGGAGGTCGAGGATGGATAGGCCGGGAAGGAAACCGTGGCGTTCACGGTAGACTTGATAGTAAGGTTGTGGGGAGCAGATTGCGGGGAGCAGATTGTGGGGAACAGGAGTCTTTGGTGAGATGAGATAGCGATAGTCCTGAGCCTCCGCAAGTTTGTCTGAAGGAATGAATTCCTCGGTAAAGCCAAAGGTAATGTCAAGGTCAAGGAGGCGGCACATGAGTTCCGCGGAGGCCATGTTGTAGTCGAGGAGGTAGTCCTTATGTACGGGTGATGACGGTCCTTCGTCGATGAAGAAGGGCCGGATGTCGTCCTGATAGTACTCGAAGAATGCGGATTCGCCGTAGGCTGTGCAGAGTGCCTGCCAGTGGAGGTGTCGCCAGTTGCCGTGGTCGGAGATGCGTATGTCCTTGATGAGTTGGCTGCTGCCGTGGGTCACGGGGACAGTGAGAGCCTGTGTGCCGTTGGCGGTGGCTATGACGCAGCGGTTTCTGTAGGTCTGCTTCCGGAACGACTCACATGCTTCTATGGAGACGTGCGAGCCGGAGCAACGGCTCAGGAGTGAATACCATTGCACAGGACCGAAATATGTTGTTGAGAGTATCAATGGGGTTTACGGTTGTAGGTTATGGGGTGAGGTGTGGGAAAATTTTCCATACGGCAGGGATACGCGCCATGGCGCACCCGCAATCAAATGGATTATCACTGCAACCGGCGGACTGACAAACCGGCGGACTGCCGGCGCAGGTCAGCGGTTTATCTCATGCTCCCCGGCATATCTGCGGAGATCCTCCTCGTCGCCTATGAGTTCTTCTCTGTCAAACTCATCGCGTCCGTGCAGGTCAGCGTCACAGTCTTCTCTGCGCACACGATAATATTTGCCGTCAAGTTTCTCTATTTCCCAGTATTCATCCTCTGCGGCAGTTATTATATCCGGCTCGTCGTCAGAAGAAATTCCTGAAGATTCACTGATGCCCAAGTCCTCCAGAGTCACCGTTCCAAGCCTCACCGTACTTTCAAGAGGCTCACGTCTATTGTCCTTTTTCTGTACCACGGCGGCATCCCGGACAGATGTCTCTTCACCGGACCTGTCATATAATACGATGCCAAGCATGAGGCAAAGCAAGACGGCTGTCCACAGCATCGGCGAGGAATCGCCAAGGAAGAGTTTCTTGCACAATTTCATAAGGCTCAGGAATCATCTGCCCAAAAGCTACCCGACACATCCGTCAGGCCTATAGAAAAGGGCAGGCTGATGTATCGGGCAAAAGGCTGTATCATTTTATATTGTCAACCCATGTAAAGAGGCGGTGCCAGCGTATGCCGGAGAAGCCGTGGCGGTCAGGGTCGGAAGACCACCAGATGAAGAGAGGCTTGCCCACGATATGGTCCTCAGGGACGAAGCCCCAGTAGCGGGAGTCCGCCGAGTTGTGGCGGTTGTCGCCCATCATCCAGTAGTAGTCCATCTTGAACGTGTAGGACGTTGCCTCCTTGCCGTTGATGAGAATCCTGCCATCCTTTGTGACGACAAGGTCATTGCCCTCGTATGTGCGTATCGGACGTTCGTATACGGCGATATTGTTGACATCAAGCTTCACGGACTTTCCCTTTTGAGGAATCCATACCGGCCCATAGTTGTCACGTGTCCAGCCTGTCCTTGCGTTGAGCGGATAGAGGTCGCCCGTAGGAGAGTTGGTATTGAGGGAAATGCTCTTGACTATGTCTCTGCGTGATTTCAGCACATCATAAGCACGTTTTGTCAATGGCATATAGCCATACTGGTTAAGCTGCGTGAGGTCCTCCATGGAGATTCCAAGCGACTCAATGAGCTCCTCAGGGAACTGTGACCGGAGCTTGACATTATAAGTGTACTGCACATTGTCAGGCTCTTTGTTTGCCTTTCCGTCAAGATATACGATACGGTCCTTTATCTGCAAGGTCTGTCCGGGCAGTCCCACGCAACGTTTGACATAGTTTTCGCGGCGGTCGGCAGGACGTGTGATGATGTCACCGTAGTCATTAGGGTTTTGGCTTATATACTTCTTCCCTGCCTCATAGTAGGCGTTGTAAAGCGCACGTTGCTGTATTGGCGTAAGAGAGTCCGTCGGAGTGTCAGTCTCAACAAGCTGCTGCCCGAATGAATATGCCATTTGATAGAAGTCTGCACCTGCCCAACGCTCGTCAGAGACAAGTGTGTCGCCGGCAGGATAGTTGAAGACTACGATATCGTTAAGCTCCACCTTTCCGAGTCCCTTGGCACGACGGTACTCCCACTGCGGGAATTCAATGTAGCTCTTGCATCCGAAAAGCGGCATTGTATGCTGTGTCAGAGGCATTGTGAGCGGCGTCTGCGGTATGCGGGGGCCATAGGCGACCTTACTTACGCAGAGATAGTCACCGGTGAGAAGAGACTTCTCCAGGGAACTTGACGGTATTACATAATTCTGGAAGAAGAAGAGATTGATGAAGTAGACGGCGACAAGGGCGAAGACGATGGCGTCAACCCATGACATGACAAACCGCGTCATGCCGTCCGCGTCACGCCACCACTGCCAGTTTATCTTACGGGAGATATAGACATCGTAGATGAATGGCACTACGAGGAGTCCCCACCATGACTCCACCCAATAGAGGAAGAGGAGGTAGAGTACCGTCACTATGGCGAATTTCGCCCATTGCACAGCCTTCTTAGGCTCTTGCTTTCTGATTTTTCTCATTGTTTTCCTTAGAACTTGAACATGTCATCGATGGTCAGCAGCCCCTCATGCACTGACGTGAACTCCGCAGCCAGAACCGCTCCGAGAGCAAAGCCCTGACGTGAGTGGGCGTCATGGGTGATGGTGATGCTGTCCGCCTCACTGTCGTATGTGATGGAGTGTATGCCGGGAACCTCGTCACGGCGGATTGAGTTGATTGTAAGCTTTGAAGGATCGTTGTCCTCAGCCGGAGTCACGGTGCCGTCAGGATTCTGCACGGCGCCCACCTGCCAGCCTGTCTTGCGGTCAAGACATCCGACAATCTGCTCGGCGAGCGTTATGCCCGTCCCTGACGGATGGTCGAGCTTATGGACATGGTGGGTCTCCGTCTCCTCGACATCATACTGCGGGAAAGTGTTCATCATGCTTGCCAGATACTTGTTGACGGCGGAGAATATCGCCACGCCTATGGAAAAATTGGATGCCCAGAAAAGTGTCTTTCCTTCTTCGGCACACGCCTTTCTGACATCATCGCCATGTTCCTTGAGCCATCCCGTGGAACCGGAGACTACCTTCACGCCGGCTTTCCATGCCTTCAGGTAATTGCCGTAAGCCACCTGCGGAGCGGTAAATTCTATTGCGACATCTGCCGAGGCAAACGCCTCGGACTCGAAATCCTGCTGATTGTCAATATCAATGATACTGACAATCTCATGGCCTCGGGAAAGAGCGGTCTGCTCTATCATACGTCCCATCTTGCCATAGCCTATGAGTGCTATTTTCATTATGTGAGTTTTTTTTATGGTTGTAGATTGGGGTTCCCGAATGCAGAGACGCCCCCTGTTCCTGAACTGCGGAACTTACATAATATCAATGCAAAAATACTCATTTCTCCGCACATACACATACGTACATAACAATATTTAGCATTATTTGTAATGTGTATCTTAAAAAAACATAACAATTAACTATATAATAATGTGAACAAGATTATTTTGAGTATTTTTGCGCCCCGAAACGGCAGCGGTATGAACCACATGCCGGAATCTGCAACTAAAAGAAAGAACAAGAAAACATACAACAACCTACAATGAAAGAGAACTTGGTCATCGTGGAGAGTCCTGCAAAGGCAAAGACCATTGAGAAGTTCCTTGGCAAGGAATACAAGGTCATGTCGTCCTACGGACACATCCGCGACTTGAAAAAGAAAGAAATAAGCATCGACCTCAAGAGCCTCAACCCTGTATACGAGATTCCTGAGGAGAAGAAGAAGCTTGTCAACGAGCTGAAGACTCAGGCGAAGAAAGCCGACAAGGTCTGGCTTGCATCCGATGAGGACCGCGAGGGAGAGGCTATCTCATGGCACCTTTGCGAGGTTCTCGGACTGGACGAGCAGAAGACTGCACGCATTGTGTTCCACGAAATAACAAAGCCTGCCATCCTCGATGCCATCGAGCATCCGAGACATCTTGACATGAACCTCGTCGATGCCCAGCAGGCACGCCGTGTACTTGACCGTCTTGTGGGTTTCAAACTCTCTCCTGTGCTGTGGCGCAAGGTGAAGCCTGCTCTCTCCGCAGGCCGCGTCCAGTCCGTGGCAGTAAGGCTTATCGTGGAGCGGGAGCGGGAAATCCAGCTTTTCAAGTCTGAGCCTTACTACAGGGTGAACGCCATCTTCACCATTGAAGAGGATGGTCATCCCATAGAGGTGAAGGCAGAGCTTGACCGTCGCTTCAAGACCCATGAGGAGGCACAGGCCTTCCTTGAGAAATGCCGCGATGCGGAGTTCAAGGTGGCAGACATACAGAAAAAGCCGCTCCACCGCACACCGGCACCGCCGTTCACGACATCAACTCTCCAGCAGGAGGCGGCAAGAAAGCTCGGTTTCACTGTTTCCCAAACAATGATGGTGGCACAGCATCTCTACGAAAACGGTCTCATAACCTACATGCGTACCGACTCCGTGAACCTCTCCAAGCTCTGCATAGGCGCGTCAAAGGAGGACATCATCAACGAATATGGCGAGGAATACAGCCGTCCGCGTAACTACCAGACCAAGTCAAAGGGTGCGCAGGAAGCCCACGAGGCCATCCGTCCGACATATATGGATAAGGTGAAGATCGACGGTACGGTACAGGAACGACGCCTTTACGAGCTCATCCGCAAGCGCACCATAGCCTCTCAGATGGCTGACGCCGAGCTTGAGAAGACCCAGGTGACGATAAGCGTCAGCGGAACCGCCGAGCAGTTCATCGCCCAGGGTGAGGCAATAAAGTTTGACGGCTTCCTTAAAGTCTATGCGGAGAGCCGTGACGACGAGCCTCAGGACGAAGAAGACGGGCACCTCCTGCCACAGTTTGTCATAGGACAGTCCATCGAACGCCGCGAGATAACCTCCACGGAGCGTTTCTCACAGTCACCTCTGAGATACACCGAGGCATCCCTCGTACACAAACTCGAGGAACTGGGTATCGGCCGCCCGTCAACCTACGCCCCTACAATATCCACCATACAGCAGCGCGGATATGTGCAGAAGGGTGACAAGAAGGGTGTCGAGAGACAGTATGTCATAGACACCCTGCGCGGAGCCGTAGTCTCCTCCCGCACCAAAAAGGAAATGGCCGGCTCCGACAAGGGCAAGCTCCAGCCGACGGACATAGGCATCGTCGTGAACGATTTCCTCATACAGTACTTCCCGAACATCATGGACTACAACTTCACCGCCAAAGTCGAGGAGAAGTTTGACGAGATTGCCGAGGGCAAGGAGCCATGGAACAACATGATAAAGGACTTCTACGGAGAGTTCGACAAGACCGTCGAGGAGACCATCAACTCACGCTCCGAGCATAAAGCGGGAGAGCGCGAGATCGGAAATGACCCTAAGAGCGGCAAGCCTGTCTTCGTAAAGATAGGAAGATACGGGCCCGTCGTACAGATAGGAACGGCTGACGACGAGGAGAAGCCACGGTTCGCACAGCTTCCTGCAGACAAGTCCATGGAGACGATAACCCTCGAGGAGGCTCTTGCCCTCTTTGCCCTGCCACGCCGTCTCGGAACCTACGAAGGACATGTCATCACCGTAGGAGCAGGACGCTTCGGCCCGTATATCCTCCACAACAAGAAATACGTCTCACTGCCTAAGGACATCGATCCGCTCACCGCCGACCTCGAATGTGCCGTAAGACTCATTGTCGAGAAGCGCAGACAGGAGGAACAGCGATATATCAAGGTCTTCGAGGAGGACGAAAAGATGCAGCTTCTCAACGGACGCTACGGACCTTACATCCAGTATGACGGCAAGAACTACCGCCTGCCTAAAGCCCTTCACGGACGTGTCAGTGAACTTTCCTACGAGGAATGCATGGAAATTGTCAATAATCCTGTAGCCTCAAAACGAACGGCAAAGAAACAATAAGCTACGAATACGACGCTCCCCTTCCCCATGGCCACACATGCGGGAAAGGGAGCGTCACGGTGTTATATCCGGCAGGACGCACACACATTGCTCCTCCGGCTCCGCACACCGGCAGCCGGTCAGGCAACCGCACTTCACAGCAAACAATCTCCCCAACAGAAACCTAACATGAAAAGAATCATACTCATAGGCTACATGGGCGTCGGCAAGACCACCGTCGGCAAAGCTCTCGCCAAGAAACTCGGCCTTATGTTCTACGACCTCGACTGGTACATAGAGTCCAGAATGAGGAAAACCGTCAAGCAGATATTCGACGAGCGGGGAGAAGACGGCTTCCGCAAGATCGAGCACAACATGCTCCATGAGGTTGCAGAATTTGAAAACGTGATAATCGCCTGCGGCGGAGGCACGCCCTGCTTCTTTGACAATATCGACTACATGAACCGGCAGGCAGACACCATCTTCCTGAAAGGCTCGCCGGAGACCATAATGAAGCACCTGCGCATGGGCAAAGGAGTAAGGCCCCTGCTTCTCGGGAAGAACAATGAGGAACTCCGCGAATACATAGAAGAATCCCTCATGACACGAAACCCGTTCTACACCAAGGCCAAACATACCATAGAGGTGCAGCCCATGGACAGCTTCGAGAAGACCGACAGCATCGTGGAAGAGATTCGCGACATCATTGAATGACATCCCCGCACAGCCAAGGGCCATACCTTTCCAATATACAAAAATCCTTCCTATCAATAAAGAACAGACATGAACATCACAGTAGTAAAAGTCGGAGGAGCCATCGTTGAGGACGAGGCGCAGCTCCGCCGGCTCATCAACGACTTCGCCGCCATCACCGGCCCCAAGATACTTGTCCACGGCGGAGGCCGCCGCGCAACGAAAGTCGCCGCGCAGCTCGGCATAGAAAGCCGGATGATCGGCGGACGGCGAGTAACCGACGCCGCCATGCTCGATGTCGTCACGATGGTCTATGGCGGACTTGTCAACAAGCATCTCGTGGCAATGCTCCAGTCGAAAGGCGTGAACGCCATAGGACTGACAGGGGCGGACATGGACATCATACGCTCCCACAAGCGTCCTCTCAGGCGCATGGAGACAGACGGCGGGGAACAGATGGTCGACTTCGGCTTTGTGGGAGACGTCGACCGCGCCGACGGGAAGACGCTCCTGAAACTCCTTGACCAGGGAGCCGTGCCCGTCATTGCCCCGCTGACACATGACGGGAACGGAAATATCCTCAACACGAACGCCGACACCATGGCGGCGGAGACCGCATGCGGAATGGCGGCGGAAGGGGGCAATGTCACACTGATCTACTCCTTCGAGAAGCGCGGTGTCCTTGCCGACCCTGACGATGACAATTCCGTAATACCTGTAATAACGCACGAGAGTTTCCTGAAATACAAGGCTGACGGCACAATCTCAGGAGGAATGCTGCCGAAAATAGAGAACGCCCTCGACGCCATAGACCGTGGCGTCGGCAAGGTTGTCATAACCCTCGCCACCGCAATAGACGGGAACTCGGGGACAACAATCACGAAGTAAGTCTCTCACGGTTGGGTATTGGGTCATGCGGTTACAGTTTTTCAGGTTGTAAGGCTGTACGGATGCATGCGAAAACAAACCGCACCACCTATGGCCCCGTACAGCCCATGCCCCTGCAGCCATAAAAACCGCACGCCCCATAACCGAAAAACATATAACACCAAAAACGCATAACCGAAAACCATGTCCTCATTCCGCAACGACATACTCCCGCTGAAAGACAAGCTCTTCCGTCTTGCATTACGCATCACGATGCAGAGGGAAGACGCCGAGGATGTCGTGCAGGACACGATGATAAAGCTGTGGGGAAAGCGAGAGGCACTCGAGACCGTTGACAACCTCGAGGCCTTTGCCATGACAATATGCCGCAACAAGGCACTCGACCATGTCAGGCGCGCCGCCGCAGGGACAGTTTCCCTCGACGACAGAATGACCCTCAACGAAGGCTCCATAAACCCTTATGACAGCATCTACGCACAAGAATCACTGCGCCATGTCAACTCCCTCATGCAGCAGCTCCCCGAGAAACAGAGGGCATGCATGCACCTGCGGGACTTCGAAGGAAAGAACTACCGGGAGATTGCCGACATCATGGAGATGACGGAAGACCAGGTGAAAATCAATATCTTCCGTGCAAGAAAAGCCATAAAGAGTAAAATCCGCAGCAACCGGCAATAGGAATCCCGCAGCCTGCAAACGAAAGCATGCAACCATAAAACCGCATACCCCACAAAAAAACATACACAATGAAAATCCAGAACGTAATCAACGAAGACGCAAGATGGCGCAAGATGCTCGGCCTCTCCACAATAGAAGGACTCAACAACGCCATCGGCAAAGGCCGTGCCACAAACCTCATACAGGTCTGCGAGGCTCTCCAGGAAAAGAAAATCGTGGAGATTGCCGACCGCATCGCCAAACTTCCTGAGGTCAGGACCGTCCTCCTCGCAGGGCCGTCCTCCTCGGGAAAGACGACGACAAGCAAGCGTCTCAGCATACAGCTCATAGCAAACGGCATCTGGCCGGTGCCGATTTCCCTTGACGACTACTTCCTCGACCGCCATCTCACACCGAAGGACGAGAACGGCGACTATGACTTCGAACGCCTCGACGCCCTCAACGTCGAACTGCTCAACGACCATCTCAACGCCCTCTTCCGCGGGGAAGAGATTGAATTGCCACGGTACAACTTCAAGGACGGACGCAGCGAGAAGAGCGGGCAGCGCCTGCAGCTGAAAGGCAACGAAGTTCTTATCTTCGAGGGAATCCATGCCCTCAACCCTGCACTGACATGCCATGTCCCGCAGAACCAGATATTCCGCCTCTATGCCTCTGCACTCGTCAGCAACTTTCTCGATGACGGCACACGCATACCGACAAGTGACAACAGACTCCTGCGGCGCATCCTCCGTGACGTAAGACAGCGCGGCGTGTCGGCGGCAGAGACGATACGCCGATGGCCGAGCGTACGTGCCGGAGAGGAAAAATGGATATTCCCATATCAGGAAAACGCCGACGCAGTATTCAATACAGCCATGCTTTTTGAACTCGCCGTCATGAAGACCCAGGGGGAGCGCATTCTCAATGACCTTCTGGAACAGGAGACGGACACCGCCGTCACTGACGCGGCACGGCGCCTCCTCGGATGGCTCGCTCCAATCAAGTCCATGGACATGGCAGAGAAGGACATCCCGCCGACAAGCCTCCTGAGAGAATTCCTCGGCGGAAGCTCTTTCGAATACTGATGCGGGCTTCTAAGACAAGAAACCCGCCATCGGCCGGTCAGACAGGAAAAACAACGGCCCAAGCCGGTCAACGGCATCAGTCCGGGCCATCTGCACCGACCTTCCACGAGAGAAACATGAAGCAGAAGGACATATACGGCGGACTGCATGGCCTGCTGGCTCCCGGGCTTCAACCGGCATGGAAAAGCCGGGAGCCATGAGCAGCGGCAAGCTTGCTCTCAATAAAAGTACTCTTTCAGGAAAACAGCTGATTTCCAGATAATGACGAAAGGTTACCCTTTACACTGCGAACCGTTACCTTCCACATAGTCAAAGGTGACCTTTCGTAACGTAAAAGGTAACCTTTCGTCATATAAGCCATCCACTTTGCAGAGACGGAGCCGGAGGAATGTGCACGCCTGTCTCATGAACTTTCAAGGCATAAGCATAAAAAAGAACGCCTTTCCCTCACTTATTTCAATAATTTTCACTAACTTTGCAAAGAAAATTAGTTATTAAGGCGAGGGGATAGGAAGAGCGGTTATGATACGACAGACAAAAATGTCTCCGGCGCAGCTGCCGGACTATCCCCTGGCATAATAACCCTATAACCACAAAACCTAACCCCGCAGCCGTACAACCCAAGACCCAATAACCACAAAACCGTACAACTCCATAACCCAAAAACTATAACCCAAAACCCTAAAATCTATGAAATTATTGTTTGCCGCAGGACTCACTGCCCTGCTACTCTCCACCCCGGACTGTCTCGCGCAGAGCAAGAGCAACACATGGAACCCGAACCTTCCGGGCAACAAGTACAGGAATCCCATCATCGATGCCGACTACTCCGACCCGGATGTGTGCCGCGTAGGCAACGACTACTACATGACATCGTCCTCCTTCGCCTGCTTCCCGGGACTGCAGATACTCCACTCCACCGACCTCGTCAACTGGGAGATAATCGGTGCGGCACTCACAAACGACTATCCGGTGCTGCCGGAGAACGAGGGCAAGGAACTCGACTGGCACAAGAAAATCCAGCACGGCAACTACGTATGGGCACCGTCCATACGCTACCACGACGGATGGTTCTACATCTACTGCGGAGACCCTGACCAGGGACTCTTCATGACAAAGACAAAGAACCCTCGCGGAACATGGACAGAACCGGTATGGGTGATGAAAGGAAAGGGACTCATCGACTGCTGTCCGCTATGGGACGACGACGGCAAGGCTTACCTCTCACACGGCTGCGCAGGCTCAAGGGCCGGAGTGAAGTCAGTGCTCTTCGTGGCTCCGATGTCCCCTGACGGCGAGAAAGTCATCGGCCCGTCACGAATAGTCTATGACGGACATGAAGACCAGCCTACCATTGAAGGCACGAAGTTCTACAAACGCAACGGCTACTACTACATCTTCTCCCCCGCAGGAGGCGTGAAGTACGGATGGCAGGTGGAGCTGCGCTCAAAGAACCCTTACGGACCATACGAGGAATACGTGGGACTTGCACAGGGAAAGTCAAAGGTCAACGGCCCTCATCAGGGCGCATGGGTCGACACCCGGAACGGCGAGGACTGGTTCCTCCACTTCCAGGACAAGCACGCCTACGGCCGCGTGGTACATCTCCAGCCTGCAAAATGGGTCAACGACTGGCTCGTCATCGGTGACGACAAGGACGGCGACGGATGCGGTGATGCCGTAGCGACATGGACAAAGCCTGACCTCCCCGCACCGAAGAACCCTGTCCAGCCGGCAGAGGATGACGACTTCAACAGCGTAGACCTCGGACTGCAGTGGCAGTTTGAAGGCCCTTACAGCCACTACTGGTACTTCTGCGACGCAAACAAGTCCAAGCTGCGCCTCTACGGCGTAGAACAACCTGAGGACTTCAAGAACCTCTCCGACCTCCAGAACGCACTCCTGCAGAAGTTCCCTACAGAGAACTTCACCGCCACTGCAAAGGTTAAGTTCATCCCTAACCCATCATACAAGAACAAGGGTGAGCAGGCGGGCTTCATAATCAAGGGCCAGGACTATGCCGCCCTGAAGTTCATCACCGAGAAAGGCGGCAAGGACGGCAAGGAGACCGTCTGCAAGCTCCGGTACGTTGTCTGTGAGGGTGCACAGAAAGGAAAGGCTGAGAAGGTCATCGCCGAACAGCCGATAGACCTCAGGGAACTGCCTGCGCCATACACACAGAAGTATGCCGTCGACGACATCCCTCAGCCTCGCAACGCCACTCCTGATGTCTACGTGCGCTGCACCGTGAAATCTTCCGGCATCGGCAACGACATAAAGGCCCACGCACAGTTCTACTACAGCCTCGACGGAAAGAAGTTCAAGAAAATGGGCGAGCCGTTCACAGTCAAGGAAGGCAAGTGGATCGGTGCGAAAGTGGGATTCTTCAACTCACGCCCTACCAAGAACAACGACGGAGCTTTCCTCGATGTTGACTGGATAAAGTTCACGAAATAAAACAATATCCCTCAGCAGTTCCGGCGGTCCTGAACAAGACTGCCGGAACTGCTGTCAAAGAACAATCACGGCATCGGCCGCAAGCATCATTCATAAAACAACCAGACAGTAATGAGAAAATTCATCATCTTTGCCCTGACAGCAATCCTCAGCGTCTCGCTCACTTCATGTGAAGAAGATCCGGACGAATTCATCGCCTACAGCCTCGAAGGCACATGGGCAGGCTATATGTACAACCCGGTGACGGACGAGAGAATCTTCAGCACGATAGAGTTCATCGGCGACCCCTACAACGCACGCTACGGAGCCACGGGAACAGGACGATGGCTCGACGACTACCCTGACGGAGACTACTTCTACAGCCGCATAGAATGGAAAGTGACCTATGAGAACATAGAAATATATCTCCTCGACAACAGTGCCGATGACCGCAGGAACATCCTCTATATTGACCGTAACACTTACCGCCTCAGCACAAGATACTTCTCCGGTGTCCTCGCATATTTCGGCGGACAGCGGGAGTTCAACCTCGTGAAGGTTGACGCGCCGGACTGGAGCAGATACCCTTACGGCTACTCCAAGAAGGCAAACTGATTCCGGCATCACGCCGCCACGGCTGCCGGCGGCCAACGGACCAGCACCTGTCAAATAGACACCGTATTAAAAACATAAAAACAATACAACCGCAAAACAAATGAAAAAGACTCTTTTCCATGCCCTTGCGCTCCTCGCACTGATATCCTCCTGCTCGACGAGAAAGTATCATGTCGAGGGAGAAATCACCAACGCCAAGGACTCCATACTCTATTTTGAAAACCTTTCTCTCGAAGGACCGGTAGTGATGGACTCCGTGAAACTTGCCGAAGACGGGAAGTTCACGTTCGCCGCCGACGCCAAGGAGGCTCCGGAATTTTACCGCCTGCGCATCGCTGACCAGATTATCAACCTCTCAGCCGACTCGACAGAGACCGTGACCGTAAAGGCCAAGTATCCGGACATGGCATGGAAATATGATGTCAGCGGCTCGGAAAACTGCAAGAAAATACAGGAACTCGCATATCTGCAGATAGCCCTGCAGAACCGGTGCATACAGATTGACCGCAATACCGGCCTCAGCGCAAAGACTGCCGGTGACTCCATAGACAAGATTATCGAAGCTTATAAGGAGAACATCAAGGCCAACTACATCACGAAAGAACCCATGAAGGCATACGCCTACTTCGCTCTCTTCCAGGCAATCGGCAACCGCCTCATCTTCAACCCGCGCGAAAACCGCGACGACATAAAGATGTTCGCCGCCGTGGCAACGTCGTGGGACACATTCTACCCTGAGGCGGAACGCGGCAGAAACCTCCACAACATCGCCATAGAGGGAATGAAGACAATGCGGATCGTGGACAATGCCAGCAGAACAATTGAGATTGACCCGGGCAAAGTGACGGAGACGAACATGATCGACATTGCCCTCCTTGACAACAAAGGTGACGTAAGAAAGCTGTCAGGCCTGAAGGGCAACGTCGTCATCCTTGACTTCCATGCCTTCTCAATGAAAGGCTCCACGGAGCGCATCATGGAACTGCGCAATCTCTACAATAAGTACCACGCACAGGGACTGGAAGTCTACCAAGTCGGAGTGGACGGCAACGCACACTTCTGGAAGACCAATGTAGCTGCCTTGCCGTGGGTATGTGTCTATGACGAGAAGGGCAATGCCACCACCACATATAACGTGCAGAACATCCCTACCTTCTTCCTCCTTGACCGCAACGGCACTCCTGTCAAGCGTGACATACAGATAAAAGACATCGAGGCTGAGATACAAGCTCTCCTGAAAGGCGCCGCACAGTAGGCGGAGACATGCCGGAAAGCCTGCCGGACGGCAAGAAAGAATCATGCATCATATATTTACAGGCAGCTGTAGGGAATTAGTCCACACCAAGATGAATCATTATAAATTAATTTCCGAAAGCTACTTGACATGACGGAAGCCGGCTGTGCCCTTCGTATAGACCGGTCTCCAACAGTTATTTGCAAGCAAAAGCCACAAGTCCGCATCTGCCCTCTCACAGATGCGGACTTGTGGCTTTACATTCAAGCATTTACCGGCAATGATGCCCCGGAGCCGGGACGGAGCAGCAAAAGAGGACTCATGACCGTCCCTCTGCCCCATATCCCGGTAAGCCCAGCTCAGTTTTCCGTCTCTTTTCCGCTTTGCGGAGCGAGCAAGGCAGAATATCTCTCAGGGGCACCGAGTATGTCCAAAGCCTCCTTCACCTGCTTGTCATACCGGAAGCTGCTCTCTATGGCACCCGCCTGATAGTAGTAGCAGGTGACGATGTCAAAGGTTATCGCCTTCTTTATCATGTCGCGGTGATAGTCAAGCTCCGCTGCGAGGTCATGCCGCAGCTTTGCTTCCAGAGCCTCAAATTCATCCTTCGCACGGTCATAGTAGCCCTCGAAGCGTGCCACCTTCTCAAGGTCCTTGAGGAACCTGACACTCTCACGGTCGTACTTGAAGCCCGCCTCTACGGCACGGCGGCAGAAATCGTCATAGTCAGCGTCAGAGATTTGGAACTCACGTGCCGGAGCTATCTGCGGATGCTTTGCGACATAGTCCACGACATAGTCCATCATGACGTTGGTGGAGTCCAGTCCTGAGGTGGTGAGATACATCACGATGTTCGGCAGCGAGTCTGGCTTGACCTCCACATCTGGCATTATTCCTCCGCCGTCCCTCACCGTCCTGCCGTGCAAGGTCTTGAATTCCCGCTTCAGGGAGTCAGCAACGGCCTCACGTGAGCCGCCGTTGGAATGCTTGTAGTTTATCGCCTGGATACATCTTCCCGAAGGAATATAATAATGTGCCGTAGTCAGTTTCAGGTTGCCGTTATAGGGCACGTCAAGCGGGATCTGCACAAGTCCCTTGCCGAAAGTCTTCGTTCCCAGCACGACGCCGCGGTCAAGGTCCTGCAGCGTACCTGCCATTATCTCCGAAGACGATGCCGTTCCTCCGTTGACAAGCACGACGAGAGGCATCAGCGTGTCAATAGGAAGAGCCGTGGTCTTGTACTCACGGTTGGCGCGCGCAAGCTTTCCCTTTGTCTTCACGATACTGAGGTCTTCAGGCAGGAACAGGTTGAGTATGTTCACCGCCTCGGAAAGGGAGCCGCCCCCGTTGCCCCTCAGGTCAAAGACAAGGCTTTGCATGCCCTTGCGCTTCAGGTCTATGACGGCGTGGCGCACATCCTTGGAGCAGTCCTCGGTGAACTGGCTGAGGTTTATGTATCCCACGGAGTCCGTCAGCATGCCGTAGTACGGCAGGGCAGGCATCTGAATTGCACGCCTCGTAATCTTGAAGGAGAGCACCTGCCCCTTTCCCTCCATGGCATCCTTCTTCGTCTTTTTGGTCTTCCCGGCAGGAGTGCCGCCGGCATTTCCGGCAGCAGGACGCTGCACTTTCAGTATGAAACTCGTGCCTGCCTCACCGCGGAGATGCTCTGAGACATACGATGTGGACTTGCCCTTCATGTCCTCACCGTCGATGGAGAGGATTATGTCGCCCTTCTTCAGCCCGGCTTCCTGCGCCGGCATACCGAAATAAGGCTCGTTGATGACCGTCATGTCCTCCTTCAGATTATAGGAGACAACGGAGCCGATGCCGCCGTACTTGCCGGTGATCATCTGCTTCAGGTCCTTCACGTCCGCCTGCGGATAGTACTCGGTGTAAGGGTCGAGGGAGCGGAGCATCGCCCTTATGCCCGTCTCCACCACCTCCTTGGCATCAAGAGAGTCAACATACATCATGTCAAGGTCACGGTAAATGTCACAGAAGATTTCCAGCTGCTTCGCAACCTCGAAGTTATGGTCGTCTTTCTGTGCCTTGCCGTACAGCGTTCCGAGTAAGGGGAACAGAAGGATAAATAGTGTTTGTTTCATTGTTTTTTATGGATTGTGTGTTTTACGGTTTTACGGTTATGAGACCCTACGGTTGGGCATGGCGGGTTCCATGGTTATGGGACATGCGGTTGCGGAGGCTTTCCGCCGGACTTGGCCGCGGGACTTCGGACTTGATGTCTTCCCGAAAAGCCATTTGAGATATATCCGCATGGCTCAGAACCTGAAACCTATACCTCACGGCCTGCTGCCGTAACCCCACAACACCCTATAATCATACAGCCCTTATAACCCTGAAACCATATCAATATTTTTTGCAAAGATACTACTTTTCCGCCTTTTTTCAACAAATAATGCATTTTTTTTAGAAAATATTTGGTAGTTTCAAAAAATAGCAGTACCTTTGCACACGCTTTTGAGACATAAAGCAAAGCAAATGCTTCCTTAGCTCAGTTGGTTAGAGCATCTGACTGTTAATCAGGGGGTCCTAGGTTCAAGCCCTAGAGGGAGCGCGTAAAAAGAGACATTCGCAAGGATGTCTCTTTTTTTGTTAATACAGCGGCGGCAACGGCTGCCGACATGCCGGAAACCGCCGGGATACGGCAACGGAGGCCTGGAGGAACAGAGGCCGCAACACTGACGGACACTCCGCAAAATACATGCCGGCGGCAACGGCACAGCCATTGCCCTGCCCCGGCAAAACGAAAGGTTACCTTTCGCATGACAAAAGGTTACCGTCTGCATGGTAAAAGGTAACGCTTTACATCATGAAAGGTCACCTTTTGTCAAGAACAAAACGAACCATCATATAAAAGCCTGGCAGACACCAAGTTACAGGCAGAACGGGAACATATGGAAATTGCAGACGGGAACCGCCGCCGGCCTACGCCTGTCCGCCGGCCTGCAACCGGCATCAGGAGACATCATCATATCCCGTAACATCACGACATCATGGCAACAACATCCGACAACCATACCGCAGACAATCACAACCTTGCGACATCCGCCGCACGGCATGACACCCGCGAGCCGGAGATGGCGGACCATCTCTTCGCAGAACTCGGCAATGCCCTGAAACTGCGCCCTGACTTCCGGGCGGCATACAACGCCTTCGACCATATCTTCCGCATATTCCTCGACAGGAATACACGGACGGCGGGGCTTAACCTTACGGGGATCTTTGCCAAGACCGACTATCTCCTGAAGGAATGCCGGGCAGGGAAGGCTCTCGTCATAGCTGTCAACGACACCAGGGTCAGACTGCGTGAGGCCGCCGGCCTGAGAGACAGTGCCGCAGGAGCGGAGCCCCTCAGTCTTGAAGAATACTGCCGGCACGACTTCAGGAACCTCTGCGAGTTCGTCTCCCTCGTCTACGGAACGCCTGTTCCGGGACATCTCGCCGCCATGTTCCCCGCAGAGAGGAAGCACGGCTTCTCCTCCGCCCTCGTCGGAGAATATGTGCGCGTCATTGCCGTACGGTGGGATGAAAGCTTCATCTACTGCCGCCATGAGAACGCCACGGACGGGGAGGAAGCGAGGATAGCATGGCATGGCTGTCTCTATGACTACGACTGGTCGTACATCAAAGACCTTCTTCACGAAGGCACGCAGCTCAACATCATACGCCCGAGGGAGAAGGACGGCGTGCTGTATCCCGAGTTCATCATCCTCGAGCCTGACTATCTCGTCGACATATCGTCAATAGCGCGCTGCTTCACAAGCTACGCGGAGTCGCCTCTTGTCCACCTTATCAACAAGATTCAGCCGCAGCAGATCACGGAACATACCATCCTCGGCAACTTCGCCGGACAGCTGCTCGACGAGGCGATAATACACCATAAGGACAAGCCCTTGCCTTACAGCGAGAGCGCGAAAGAGTTTTTCAGGAACAACGCCCTCGGTTTCATGTCACTGGAAAGGGACCACCATATCCATCAGGATGCCATGCAGCAGCGCATGAACATTCATGCGGCACTAACCACCATGGAGAAGTCTTTCAAAAGGCTCAGCATCGGCGATGCCGTCGTGGAGCCTTCGTTCTTCTCTGAGATGCTCGGCCTGCAGGGACGTATGGACTATCTGCAGCTTGACTTCAGGATTCTCCTGGAACAGAAGTCGGGAAAATGTGAGTTTTCCTTCAACAAGGATGAGGTGAAGGCACGTGAGGAACACTATGTCCAGCTGCTTCTCTATATGCTCATCATACGCTATAACTTCCGCGAGGAATATGAGCGAAACAACAGGGAACTGCATGCCATGCTCCTCTATTCAAAATATGCCGGCGGACTTATCGGACGGCCGTTCGCACCGGAACTGGTGTTCCGCGCCCTGAAAATAAGGAACGGCATCGCCGCCGCCGACCTCGGATATGCACGGCAGGGAGGGTTCAACATACTTACGGCTCTCACTCCAGAGGCTCTCAACGAGAAACATTCCGGCGGAATATTATGGGAGAAGTACATAAAGCCTCAGCTTCATGAGGTCCTTGACCCGATACACCGCGCCCTGCCACAGGAGAGAGCCTATTTCCTGAGGTTCATGACCTTCATAGCCAACGAGCACGTCATGGCAAAACTCGGCACGGGGACAAAGGAGAACTCAGGCTTCGCCGCCGTCTGGCATGACTCTCCTGAGGAAAAGCGCCTTGCAGGCAACATCTATGACTCACTCACTCTCGTCCCTGACGGCAACGGACGGCAGGAAAAGATTGAGACCCTCACGCTGCGGTTCCCTGAGAGGGAGGACAACGGCATGTCCAATTTCCGCACCGGTGACATAGTGATTCTCTACCCGTACGGCAGGGACGGCGTGCCTGATGCAAGGAAGACAATGGTATTCAGGTGTACCATCGAGGAGATTCTTCCCGAGACAGTCACCGTCAGGCTACGTGCCGCACAGTCCGACAACCGTGCATTCGTGCGCCACGACGGGAAGTTCTGGGCAATGGAGCATGACTTCATGGAGGCTTCCTATACAGGCCTCTACCGCGGGATGCACGCCTTTCTCTCTGCACCGAAGGAGAGGCGGGACCTTCTGTTGCTGCAACGTGAGCCGGAAACGGACAATACGCGCCGCCTGAAGGGTGACTACGGAGCGTTCAACGACCTTTCACTCCGTGTGAAGAGGGCTAAGGATCTCTTCCTTATCATCGGTCCGCCGGGGACGGGAAAGACGTCCTACGGCTTGCTGAACACGGTCAGGGAGGAACTTCTTGAGGAAGGCTCCGCCGTGTTGCTGATGTCTTACACCAACAGGGCGGTGGACGAAATATGCGACAAACTGTGCCATGAAGGCATCGGCTTCATAAGGATAGGCGGCAGGGCGACGTGCTCCAAGTGCTACAGGAAATATCTCCTCAGCGAGAAAGTGCGGGAGTGCGGCAACATTGAAATGGTACGTTCCGTCATTGCCGGCACACGGGTTGTCGTCGGAACGACAACAGCACTGAACTCAAGTCTCAGCCTGTTCGGACTGAAACAGTTCAGCCTGGCGGTCATCGACGAGGCTTCGCAGATTCTCGAGCCTCATCTCATGGGACTCCTCAGTGCCCATAAGGACGGTGTCCCTGCCATACGCAAGCTGGTATTCATAGGCGACCACAAGCAACTCCCTGCCGTCGTGCAGCAGAGTCCTGAGACTTCACGCGTGGACGACCCTGTGCTCCACGGCATGCACCTCACCGACTGCCGCCTCTCGCTCTTCGAACGCCTGCTGCGGAGGTATGGCGACGACCCGCAGGTGGTGTTCATGCTGAAGAAACAGGGACGCATGCACCGGGACATTGCAGAATCTCCGAGCAGATATTTCTACAACAGCCTCCTCGAAGTCGTACCGCTGCCGCATCAGGAAAAGACGCTGCCACGGAAGGGAAAAGGCACCGACGGCATCGCCGACCTCCTCTCCACACGCCGCATGGCGTTCCTCGCCGTGCCCGCGCCGCAGAGGACTCCGTCGGAGAAAGTCAACCGGGACGAGGCGGACATCATAGCGGCAACGGCGGTAAGAATCTACGAAATGGAGAAAGAGGATTTCGATGCCGGTGAGACGGTAGGCATAATCGTGCCTTACAGAAACCAGATTGCCACCGTGCGCAACACCATCGCCGCCTACGGCATTGAGGCTCTGCGGGACATAACGATAGACACCGTGGAGCGTTATCAAGGCTCCCAGCGGCGGTATGTCATCTACGGCTTCACCGTTCAGCGGTACTATCAGCTGGACTTCCTCTCCGCCAATGTTTTCACGGACACTGACGGCAGCATAATCGACCGTAAGCTCAACGTGGCAATGACGCGCGCCAAGGAGCATCTAATAATGGTCGGCAACCCGAAGTTGCTTGAAAACGATATCGTCTTCCGCAGACTGATTGCATTCGTGAAGGAGAAACAAGGATATTTTGAAATACCCAAGGACGATTATGTCCGTGGAAAGTTCACCGTGCCTCCCGTCACAGACAGTCATAACCAATGATCATCAAACCGTAAAGCCGCATAGCCGCAAAACCTAAAATCACATGGAATAAAGCCTAAAGCACGCAACCGCAAAACCGTAAAACCGCAAAACCATACGACATTATAAACCCATACCCTCACCAACAATGCCCCACAACCCTGTGAAAAGAATCACGCCGCTCCCGAGCCTCACGGCTTATGGAGCGGCGCTTCCTTCTCTCTCTTTTCACACACTATAAACTTCTGCCTTCAAACAGGCATTATTTTTTACGTCGTGAAAGTAAGGCGGCTCTGCATCTCTATGGCAAAGCCTCAATCAATGCGTATTTAACATGGTACTAAAATAACACTATATGCATCTCTGACTCCCCTCACATCACGGAGGAGAGAACTCATTTACAGTTCCCAGTCACCGGAGAACGGAGAAGCTCCCTTGGAGTCAAGGCTTTGAGGTCTCGGCGGGTCCTGCCCCTCCTCAATATCGATATACTCCCATTCGCCGGTGTCAGGATTGTAGATTCCTACCCTTGACGCATGCATCAGACTTTCATTCTCCATCTTAACCACTTTGATGTTCGGGGCTATATATAGCTTTTTCGCTTTCATAACTTTTTCTTTTTCTGTATTGGTTCTTTTTTCCATTGGCTCTTCTCTTACTGCCCCTGATTATCTGACAACGACTTTCCTGCCACCGACGATATACACGCCGCCTGCAAGGCCTTCGACAGATGACGTTCCGTGGCGTACCGCCTGTCCGCTGATGCTGCAAACCGTCAGCGGAATACCGTCAGCCTCAGCACCTGAAGGGATGCCTTCTATTGCCGTTGCCGTATTGTCGCTGATGCCGTTCATGTAGGTTGCGAACGACAGAGCATGGCGGGTTGCGGACGGATTGTCCGGATCCTGGTCCTCATCCTCTATCCACCAGCTGTAGCCCTTCTGGGCATAAGTTCCGTTCAGATGGTAGATCTTGCCTCCGCTGAACACGTAGGCGTTCCTCGGAATGATGTCCTCCGTCTCGTTCAGCTGGCTCTCAAAGGTGGCATAAACCCTGAGACCGCAGTCCTTGTGCATGTCTCCCTCGACAGCATATTTGACATCCTGCTCATACGACTCTCCGTTATCGTCATATTTAAGGGCTGAGAACTTCTTGAGACTGTTGCTTCCATTGACGAAGACATTCTTATATTCATTCTCAAGCAGGTCCTTCTTCTTCAGCGTAACGCGTGAGATCATGTAGAAAGGAGCCTCAAGCACGTCATTGCCGGCATCACCGATACTTATCTCACCGCTGTTCCAATGGTTGCCCTCACCCGGGTTGATGAGGTAAGCCTCGCCGCAGTGGAGCACTATGTCGTCATCCTGAGCCTTGTTGAGGTTTACGAGAATAAACTCTATTGTGCCGTCCTTGCCCAGTCCCTCGGTCAGCTTGGCAAGCTTGACATTGGCGGAGAACGTTCCCTGAAGCTGAGCCTTGGTAAGGTTGACGGGGAGACATATTGTATTCCACTTTCCTGTTGTCATCTCGCGCTTCAGTATCATCACGTGGTTAGGATACTCCAGCTCATAGTCATACGTCGCATTGTCGCTTGACAGTCTGAAGTCATCCCAGTTCTCGTTGAGGGCAAAGCTCTCGCCAAGGTATCTCAGACGGAAGTCATCGACATAAATGTAGTCATCGCTGTCCATGTCGTCCGTAATCTCTATGCCTAATTCCATCTCCAGGCTCTTGCCTTCAGGAATATTGGCATATATCATCACCTGGTTCGGATAGATAAGGCTGTAGAACGCCACGCCTGCCTCTACCTTATTGGAAATCTTGCCGTCATCGATGTCATCGGCGAGAGACGGATAGAGACGGAACGTAGCTGCGTTGAAGTTCACAGTACCTATACCTGCCTCATTCTCTCCGGCAGACTTGCCGCGGAGCGGTGCCGAGGACCATCCCGGAGTATTAATGTCTGCTGCGTCAGCGAATCTGGCATAGAGAGCACCGCAGGGGTTCCTGCTTCCTTTCTTGTCATTATAGAATCCCTGGCACTCGACTGTATACCATCCGGTCTTCCTCAGAGTTACCTTCTGATAAAGTTTCCCTCCCTTCTTGCCATCCTTGATGTCTGCACAGTAGAACATGCCGAAAGTAGCTTCGAAATTCTGTCCCCCCTGCTGTGTAGAAGGAACCATGCCGGACGGCCAGTCTGTAGAATAAGTCAGGGAGCCTTCCGTCTGCCATCCTCTGCCGAGGGAGGAATCATACTTAATGAACCTGTTTGTACGGTTGAAGCCCTGTGCACGCATAAGGAAAGTCGCATCGGCAGGTTTCTTCTTGTAATAGTTATTGTCAAACAAAGCTTCCATGGCGCTTTCCGAGACAATCTTCCAATAGGTATGCTCTTTTTTAAAAGTCCCACCGGCTATACCGTCCTCTATCTCTTTGTCCGACAACGCCTTTACGAGATTATTGTTTCCCTCCTGATATACCCTGATGGTCATCGGATTGTTGGCACAAAGAGTATATGTGGTGTATGTCGGACTAAACCAAGAGCCGGAAGCGACCGTAGTCTTTATCTGATAGACATTGTCACCATCTTCGGTTGCAACCTTTTCAAGCCACCAGTCTGTCTCACCGCCTTCCGCCTTATTACCATACTCCCTGTCAAAATACAACCCGTTCTTTTGTTCCTCGTCACCGGTGAAACCATGAACGAAGCCCAAAGAGTTGCCCTGGCCGGAGCCTGGAGTATTGTTGAACGGTCCCTGTATGCGGTAGCACTGTGCCGTCTTTCCTGAAGCAACGTTCTCAACCTCTTTAGGCTCGAACACCAGCGGCAGCCCTACGGTGAAGGTTGCGGTACGCGTGCCCCAGTATCCACCGGCATTGAGGAACATGTCCTTGCCGACATTGTAAAGCATGACGCGTGTGGCTGTATTGAAATCCGGGTACCCGACATCTTCTATTGCCATGCCTGTACCGGTATACTCTGACCGCTCGGCATCCTGCTGAGCCACGGCATGCTGCGCAGACACCATGAGCAAGAGACACAGGGAACTCCTGCGGACAGCTTTCTGAATGAATGATAATCCTTTCATCGTTTATGAAAAAAATTGATTGATATACATGTATTCTCTTAACTCTTTTTCCAAATCGCCTGCACAGGCATACGGCTGCATAAGAAAACAATACGGACACCGGAATGTCTCCCCTGCCGGATTATCAGGAAGACCGGCATGAAAAAACGGCGGACATACCCTGTCGCGCAAAGACAGAGGTACGGTTTCAGCAACGCAATGACTGCAGGCACAGCCCGCGGCTCATCGCAAGTAATTCCATTCTGTATTTAATTCTCTCTTTGTTCTCTTCACTGCCTATTCACACAATGGCAGGGCATGCACGAAAATATAAGAAACCCGGAAGCGGCGTTTCCGACGGAAACACACATCGGGCAGTATTGTCAAAATAGATTCTCTCTCTTTCCTATAAGACTATTTTGCTGATAATTCTCATTCCCGTGATGATGTCGCAAAGGTACAACTATTTTCTTTAAATCGCATTTTTCGGGGGGGGGGGGGGGGGAGGAACGTTTATTAACACAAACCCTGCTGTTTTTTATACTTTTTAGGAAAACACGTCCGTTTTTTCACCGGAAAATGCTGTTTTTACCTTTACTTTCCAATAACGGGAAAGAACCGACATCCATAAAAACGCGGAAGTTTTTACCTGAAACAACGGTAAAAAATCCAAGAAATCACACACGTCTTCTCCACGGAACGGGAAAGCCGGCCTCACGGAGAGGAAAACCGTGGAAAAATCCCCGGAATGCGAAAGGTGGCCTTTTACGTTGCGAAAGGTAACGGTTCGTTGCATAAAAGGTAACCCTTTGCACCGTGAAAGGCCACCTTTTGTTTCAGGACTCACAACCCACTGAATGACAAAAGGCTGCTGTCCGCGTAACAGACAGCAGCCTTTCAAATACGGCACGGCGGCAATCCGGCCGCCTTTCCGTACCAAGGAAGAGCCACGGGAGCCGGCCGTAAGGTCACCGGCGGCGTTTTTTTCCGCCCCGGCTCTCATTGTAAAGCTTTATTATCGGGTCAAGCGACCTGTCCGAAGGATTGGCCTCCTTATATCTGAAAGCGTACTTTGCGGCACTGTTAAGGTCATCCCCGTGCAGGAAGTATACGGCAAGGAAGCGGCAGGCATCAGTGAGGAAAGCCTTCCTGCGGCGTGCCATGGCTTCTGGATCCTCGGATTCCGGCGGAGCATCCACGCACTCCAGGAGCCTGAGATAGTGCGGCACGGCGGCATCCTTGTCCACCGCGGCATTCATGCGGGCACGGAGATAGTGCATAAGGGTCGGCTCATAGTCGGGGAATTCCCGCTGCATGACGGCATAGATGCTGTCAGCCCTTACGGTTGCCATACGGCGGTCAGCCTCGGTTGTGAGAGTATCGTCAATCATCTCGCGGTAGATGTCCGCCATATGGTAGTAGTCATATCCGTGGCGGTTGCGCTTGACGGCGATGTGTGCGGCATATTCTCCGGCGGCACGGAGATAGCCGCCGTCAGCCTTGACGCTGTCGATATAGTCGGCGATGAGCGTGCGGCGTGCTTGCAGATGGCCGTTGGCAAACTCGCCGTGGGTGTCGTAGATTCTGTCGAAAGTCTCCGTGGCAGTCCTGATGTCCCCCTTGCTGAGGTACATCCTGCCGGCATGGAAATAGTCAAAGGAGACGAGGCTGTCCGTCGACTGCAACAGTCTGGCGTAGGAGCCGAGAGCCTCATCGTACCGGTTCATGCCGAAGAGGCAGTACATCATGGTGCGGTGGAAGAGCGGGAAGTCAGGATACTTTGCCTGCCCCTCCTTTGCAATGCCGAGACCCGTGGCGTATTCCCCGAGGAAATAATGGCCGAGGGCATAGTTGTTGTACTGATAATCCTCCAGCAGCCCCTTGACCTTGGAATAAGCCTCAGCCGACTCACGGAAGCGTCCCAGGCGGTTGTATATGCCGCCGAGGGTCAGCTCGGCAGGAAAGTCGGGACGGACGCGCTTCAGGTCGAGGAGCACGGTTATCGCAGAGTCCGCCACCTGCCTCATGAGCAGGCTGTCCCCGTGCGTCTGACGGTTGCCGTAGAGCCTGTACTTGAACATGCACAGGTCGGCCATCCGCTCATACGGGACATTGTTCACAGGCTCCGCCGCGACGGCTTTCCTGTAGTAGAGCCATGCCGTGTCGAGCGAATTGGGCATGTTCCAGTAGTACTTGTACATGTCCCCGTACTGTATGAGCGGCGCGGCAGCCTTGGGATTCCTCTCTGTCGCGAGGTCAAGCATCTTCTTTGCCTTGTCAAGCTCCCTGTTGCGGAAGTACGCCCGCCCTAACTGCGTCAGCACCTCCGGCTGCCTGCCGTACTTCCTGACGAGCACCTTGGCAAGGGAGTCAGCCTCCGTGGCGGAATATTTGCGCACGGTATTGGCGAAGGCCTCCCCTATCGCCCTTGACGACTGCGCCGCCGAGGAGGCGGGGAAGAGAAGGGCCGTAAGGAGGAGAAAGGCTGTCACTATTGATTTATGCGTTGGTTTTTCCATGATTGAGGATTTCAAAAAGACTATAGTGTGTACTGCGCTCCGAGCGAGACGCTTGGGATAATCTGCATCTTGCTGCCCGAGAGACTTATTGTCTGCATGCCCGCCATCTTCATGTTCATAACGGCATGGAGCGAGGGCTCGAGGTATATTCCCCAGCTGCCGGAGAAATTATGGCTGAGCTTCACGCCTCCGGTGAACGTGAAACAGGCCTTCACGGTATGGCGTGTGTTGCTCTTCACCTCATGGCCTTCGGGGAGATTCATGCCGTCCGGGGCCGTCACTTTGTCAGAAAGGCAGAACGTCGCGCCGGGACCGAAATAGAGTTCCGTGCCGAAACGCCGCGGCAGACGGCATCCGCCGAGCAGTCGGCAGACGTCAAGACTGTAGCCGGCGGTGGCGACAAGGAGTCCGTGGCGGCGGTTCATGAAGCCGTAGCGTGACCTGGAGACGAGCCTGTCGCCATCCATGTACTCCTCGAGATACGGCGAATCGGCGGCACGGGACAGCGAAAGCCAGTCCACGGAAAGGCGCACGGCGGAGATTTCCGTGAAGCGGTAGTGTCCGAAGGCTTTCATGCCGTAGGAGAGACTGCCGCCGGCATACGCCTTTCCCTGCATCATCATCACCGGCACCGTCAGTGAGAGACCGGCCGTGACAGGGACGGAAGATACGTCCCTCCCCTCTGGATGAACAGTGTGAGGACGGTACTTCATGCCGCGCGCCGTGGCTGTCAGGCCGACAAGCACCGAGGCGTTCCTGTCCCGGAGGCCGCTGTGGCGGTACTCGGAATAGCGCGGCTCGACGAAGAGCTGCAGGTCCCGGTCTATAGATGCGTACAGATGGGCACCGATGCTTGCGGACACAAACTTCTCACTCTTGGAACGGTTGAGCATTCCGCCGCCCACACCTCCGAGGAGATATGCCCCGAAAGGAGCGTCCCAGCTGAAACGCTTCGAGAAGCCGAAAGGGTTGATCATCGCGTCAAGCTGTGCGCCGCAGGACGTGACATAGCTGTTGCGCCCATAGCCGCCGGACACTGTCTCCCGTGCCATTCTGTTGGAAGCCATGAACGCGGAAAGCTTCATGCCGACCACGGGCGAGAACCATTTGCCCACAGCCCATGACATGCGGAGGCCCATTGTCTCCATGGCCGGGACGGACTTGATGCTGCCGCTCTTTCCCGAGAACACCGAGGGACCCATGGCAGCCTCCACGAACCATGGTGCGCGGAGAAGGCTGTCCCTGCGCTGCCGCGGAGCATAGTTATCGGAAAGGTAATGGGCTACGCTGAGGTTTATGCCGTAGAAGACATCATACTTGCGCCAGTTGTCCGTCGAATAGTCCATCTTGTCCATTGTCACACCTACGTAAGGTTCCGCCATGATACAGGCATAAGGGTTTGTAACGACCTTGAACTGCAATCCTCCGTGCACCTCCGGGGAGATGCGCTTCGGCTGTCCCTTCAGCTTTGTGAGCATCATTCCGGCGCCGAGGAGCAGCGATGTCTCGAAACGCCGTGCAGGATTGTATCCTTTTGAATAGGCGGTGAGGTTGAAAAGATAGTCGGCCTTGCCTGCGAGGGAATGGAAACGCCGGCTGCCGGGTTTCTCCTTGCCAAGACCGGCGGTAAGGGACAGGCGCACGGTATGGAGCCTGCCGAAGGTTTTGGCAAGGCCTCCGTGGACGGTGGCGAGAGGGGCTGTCCTGTAATTGTCCGACTGTCCGGCGATTCCCATAAGGCCGATGCCCGCCTCAAGGTAAAGGTGGTCATACCATTTCCCCGTGAATTCCTCACCTTCCGGACGGTGGCGGGTCTCAAGAGAGTAGCCGAGAATGCTCTGTCCCGTTGCGGTGCGCCGCGGATTCCTTGCTACAGTGTCCGGACGGAAGTCCTCGTCCTCCGGGTCAGGGGCTATGGAATCCGGCATGGCGGCATAGGCGCATGCCAGTGTCTGCTGTGTCACGGAGGCGCAAAGTATAAGGAGCAGTATGGTGATTATTCTTTTCATTCGCTCAAAATGTTATATTTTTCCACATTCGTTTCCGGTAAATCGGTGTCTTCGTCAAGGTCGTTGCCGCTCAGTTCCTCCTCATCGCCGCCGTCGGTCTTCTTTCCGAGGAAGTCGTCAAGCAGTTCCCTGTACCTCGGGATGTCACGCTTGCGGTACTTGTACTTCTCCCTGAGCGAGTCGCTCACCTGTCCTTCGGTGAAGTATGTGAGGCGAAGGCCTGGATCGATGGTGAAGCTTTTGTAGAAGAGGGCAAGGTAGAGCGGCACATAATCCTTGTCCGTCACGTTGCGTTCCGCCTCCCTGTCAGCCTCAAGGATGGCGAGGAGGTACCATTTCCTCGCATCACTGTCGTCCATTTCCATGACAAGTCTGCGGCATTCGGCATCACTCTTGTCCATGAACCGCCGGCCTTCGGTATAGAGGACGGCACGGTTGCCGGGCCGTGCGCCGAGGACATATTCCTCCGTCCGCCTGTATTCCTCCGCCTCTTCGGGAGAGAGCTTGCCGCCATAGTACTTCAGGAAGTTCTTCTTGAAGCCGGCATAGTTGCGCAAGGCAACGACTTCCCTGTCGGCAGACTCAGGGAACCAGAATTTAAGGAGCCGTGAGGCAGAGTCCCGCTTCTCCAGCTGATAGTAGGCGAGGATATGGTTTATGAGAATCTGGCGGCGGTTTTTCTGTACCTTTTCGCGGGCTTCACGGTTGTTTCCCGTATAGGCTTCCGTGACGCGGCTGCTTGTCATGTCGACGAAAGGCATAAGAATCTCCGTGTCAGGATGGCCGTTCCGCAGTTGCAGCATTGCCATCCTGTTGGCGGCATACTGGGAGAATTTCAGCTTTTGCCAGTCGGGCTGTGAGGTCATGTGGCGGTAGGCGAGCACCGTGACGGTATCCTGCTCGGCAGAATCCTTTACGCAGGAGAAGAGATTCCAGTAGTCACCGTCGGAGAGCCTGACGGACTTGTCGCCGGCGAGGAGCTTATCCTTGTTGGCATAGTAATAGGAGAGGAGCTCCTCAGAGTCCATGATGTGCATCTGCTCATATTTGTATATGCAGCGCATGGAGCGCATGTTCTCAAGTACAGGCTCTATGTCCGTGGCATAGAACGACAGTTTCCTGAGCATGGCGTCCGGCTGCCGGGTGCCTGTCCCAATGATTGCGCGTACGCTGTCGGCAAACTCTTTCTTGCCGGCCTTTGAAAGTTCACCGGCTACATCCTCCCAGGTACGGACCTCTGTCCTGAGCCCCTTGGTGACATCAGCCTTTCCCAGACCGCGCATGACAAGGTTCATGGCCGCCCTTCCGCGTTCCCTCGCGAGGCTTAGGTTCTTCTCGTAGCCGCCGTCGGGCGAGGCGTATGCCTCTATCTCCACACGCATCAGCTGGTCGCCGTAGTCCTTCATCTCCTTGACAAGCATTCCGAGACGCACGTCATTGAGGGAGTCGGCGGTCAGTTCTGCCTTTCCCACGACGAAGTTGAGTTTCAGATCACGCGGCACTGCCCTCATGGTCTCCTCCGCCTCTATGCGGTACTCCTCCAGAGGAAGGCCGGCAGCCACGCCGTCAAGGCTCAGGAACTTGAACATCTTGCGCTTGTTGCAGGAGCCTGCGGTGCTGAGATGCATGTATCTGTGGGTATAGTCCTCGACAAGTATGTCACAGCAAATCTTATAGTCTCTGTCAATATCCTTCTTACGGTAAATCAGTGTCGTGTCGACCCGGAACGGCACTCCGTCTCGCAACGGGCGTCCCGGGACGAAGCCGCGGGCTATGCCTTCCGGTTCGTTGACGGAGTAGCCGAAGTCCATGTGGCGGCTCTGCAGACGGTGGTATCTCACGCCTTCATAGACAAGGGGTGTCACATAGTCCGCGGTATCCTCCGTCTGACAGTCCACGGCAACAGGCTGCACCATGACACGCGTGTTCTTTCCCGTAAGTCCCTCCGGGAGTTCGAAGGAAATATGGACAGACATGTTCACTCCGTCGTCGTCTGCATCGTCGGTGTCAAAAGGAATCCTGTCATGCTTGCGGTTACCTTCGACATTGACATTGTCCAGAGTATGCATGCCGTCCATCTTGAATTCCACGGTCTCGGCATACTCCGTCTTGCCTTCCTTTATCTCGAAGACGGCAAAAGCCTGTTCATTTACGTAGACGAGCACGGACTGTCCGGGATAGGCGCGCACACTGAACGTGCCGTTGGCCTTGGCGTTCCTGAAGCGGACATTGTCCTTCAGGAGGGCCTCGTCATAGTTCGGGCCGCCGGGATAGCCGTCGGCATCCACCGCCTTCTGCAGGCGTTCCATGACGGAACGTGCCTTAGTGACGGTCTTGAATACGGCATAGGACGTAGGATATACTGCCGGCACGCCTTTCTTGCCATAGCGTCCCTGCACCTGAAAGCCGGCGGTCAGGCGTTCATCCTGTGCGCCGGCGGTTGCCGCGAGGCACAGCAGGAGGACGATGAGCGTATAGATTCTCTTATGCATTTAGTCCAAGATATATGCTATGGAAACACCGATGCGTGTCGGGAGGAAATAGCTTCCCGTAGCGTTATGTGTGTTAATGTTCTCCGGAATTTCATCTTTGGCGTACTCCTTCTGCTGATAGAAGAAGTTCTGCACGCCGGCATGGAGGTCAATGTTCCAGCGGCGGGAGAGGCTTATGACATATCCGAAGGTCACGCCTATGCCTGCTCCGTAGCCGTCATAGACCTTTTCGCTGCCTGTAATCCTATAGGTTCCGAAAGGGATGCATACGCCCACGAAATGGCGCGCCATGGTGCGGCGGGAGAGATAGTATCTCAGCTCCGGCTGTACGGCGACCATCTTCATGTCAGCTCCCCACGGTTTGTAGTTGCCCATGACGTTGAGGGACACGGAGGTGCTGTTGCCTGTGGCAAGCTCAAAGCCGAGGGAAGGTGTCTGGAGACCGTCCATGAGCAGGTCGGTACTGACGGCGAGGGTCTGCGCCCATGAGGCATGGGCGAAGAAGAGGGCGGAAATTATTGTAAATAGGTCTCTTCGCATTGTGGTAAATATGGAAGTATGGTTCTTTATCGTCTGTATCATTATAAAAGCTCCGGCGGGAGATGCCGGCATTGTCCCTACGGGATGCATGCCGGGAATCCCAAGCCCAATCTCTCCGGAGGTCATTCCGTTGCGGAGGACGTGCGCTTTTTCCCTTTAAGAAGGCTCTTTCTCTGCTTTGCCTGAGCCTTGCGTTCCTTCCGCTGCTGCTTCTTGAGAAGGGAGAGTCTTTCCTTCATCAGCCTTGCATCGCTCTTCGCCGCCTCAGGGTCGGCCTTGGTTATTGAGTCGAGCTGCTGACGGTAGTATCCGCTGACGGTCCTGTACCTTTCCGCCGCCACGGAGTCACGGTAGGCTTTGGCAGCCCTTTCGTCACGGAGGCTGTCCACGGTGTAGGCATACTTAAGGTCGACATCGTAGCGGAAGCGGTACTTGCTGTAGCCTTCCTTCCTGCCGATACGGTAGACAAGGCCTGCACGCAGCTCATTGACAACGGGGCGGACGGTGAGGTCGCGCCACCCTACCGTGTTTCCTGTCGGCCGCAGCGTGTTATGCTCACGGTCAACGGTGTAAGGTGTGTACCTGACCCATGCCAGGCCTGCGCTCACGCCGAGTTCGAGGTCTATGCTCCTGCCGTTGCGGAAACGGTAGAGGGGACGCTGGATGCCATAGACGAAGCCGCCCATGACCGCCTGTCCCTCATAGCCCGTGGAGCCGGGGGCGAAGCGTACGGAGTACTTGGCATAGGATGCGAACAGACCGCGGTAGTAGGTCGTAAGGGGATGCTTCAGGCGGTGACGGCGCTGGGACATGAGCCTGTCAAGCATGCCGGTATGGGCTTTCACTCCCTCGCCGTCAATGAGACGCGTGCGCCAGTAGTTGCGAAACTCCAGCTTTGTCTCGAAAATGTTGAACACACGGTTGGGCACAAACGTGTGGGAAGTGCTCCACTTATACCTGAAATTGAGACCTACGGACCAGCGGTTCCAGTTCTTGTTGTTGGCAATGTCGTACTCGATGCCGACGTTCGGCACGAGAAGGAGCCAGTCGACGCCGTTGGTGCGGAAAGAGATACGCTCGGCAACCGTCAGTGTGTCCTGACGGCGGCTGTCGTCAGGAATCCATTGGGCGTAGGTTCTCATGCTCGCCGTACAAAGGCACAGCATGGCGAATATGCGACTAATACGTTTGATAGCTGTTTGTTTTTTGATGTTGTTAATTATGATTTCCTTTATAATTCTCTACTTCCTCTTGGGGTACAAAATTATAAAAAGATACTTAAGTGTAAAATGTTCCATTGTAAAATGTCCGCTGTTTTAACATATTTTTAGAGGATTGATACCCTGAAGGATGTAAAAATGACAATTCATCGGTTTTCATGTCACAAAGAAGGTGTCACATTCCGCCGGACGGATGGTGACACGCCATACTTGCAGGAAATACCATGTAACGCATAAACCAAAAACTCGCAGCCCACGGCCTAAAACCGATGATCCGAAGCCCCGAAGCCACATGACCGTAAAACCGTTACCTTTCACATAGCCAAAGGTTACCTTTTGAACGGTCAAGGGTTACCTTTCACATGACGAAAGGTAACCCTTGGCAAAGCAGTGTGGTTATTGACGGCATGCACTCCGTGGCGGTCACTTTATGACAAGGTTCCTGGTCACGGTATTGGTTATGAGGCCGGCATCGAAAGCGTGGCGTTGGTCGGTGACGTCACAGTCGGTGAAGGAGAAGTCACGCAGGGAATATTTGTCGGACGTCCCTACGTCAAAGAAGTTCTTGCAGCTGACGGTGATGTTGCGGATGTCTATGTCGTGGCATTCGGAGAGCGGCATGTCCTTGCGCTCCTCCGGCTTGTAGAACTGCCGCCACGGGCGTATGACGAGGAAAGAGCCACAGGTCCCGGCAACGTTCTCGACACGTATGCGCTCATAGTGCTGCGGAGTGTCCGGGCGCATCTTGAGCCACAGGAAGCGGTTGGCATCATTGAAGGTGATGTTCCGGACAATGATGTTCCGGACATGTATGGCTTCCGAACCGACGGTAAGGCATCCGTGTACCACGCCGTAGCGGCAGTCCTCCACCATGACGTTGCAGACCGGGCCGTTGTCAGGATTCTTGTCAGCCCATGTGCCCTTGCCGCCTTTCAGCACAACGGCATCGTCATTGACCTGCATGTAGCATCCCGAGATGAGGACATCATGGCAGGCATCGAGGTCTATGGCGTCAGATGACGGTGCTCCGTGCTCCTCCGTGTCCCCCGGAGGGACGATTCCTTTCACGGGAGCTTCAATGTGGCAGTCGAGATAGCGCACATGATGGCTGCGGTAGAGGTGGTTTGTCCAGAAAGGAGAGTTGACGAGACGGATGTCCTGTACGGTGACATTGCTGCTGTTGGAGATATAGACAAGGCGCGGACGCATGGCTTCGAGGTTGGTGCACTGAGGATTATACATGCGGCGGTACCAGAATTCCTCCCAATAGTCATGGCCGTTGCCGTCAATGGTTCCATGGCCTGAGATGACGAAGCCGTCAATGCTGTCGGCGTTGACGAGCGCTGCAAAATAGTTGAGCGTCTGTCCTTCCATGCGTGTCCTGAGGAGGCGGAAGTCGCGGATGCGGTCGGAGCCTTTCAGCTTGCCATGGACAAGAAGGTGGGTTCCCTGGCGGAAGAACAGCGAACCGGAGAGGAATGTCCCTTCCGGTATGACTACAACGCCGCCGCCTTCATCGGCGCAGCGGTCGATGACTGCCTGTATTCGGGAGGTCTGGATTACAGTCGAGTCGTTCTTGACACCGTAGTCGGTGATGACATACTGTCTTCCGAGGGTGTCAACGGCCACTTTGCGCTTGTCACTGAACCAGGAGGCAATCTTTGTTCCGTCAGGCCATATGCCGCCGGTGTTCTTCTTCGCGGCATTTGAGGATAGGGAGATAACGAAAAGCAGAAGGGTCAGGATGGGTTTCATTGGTGTGGGATTTTACGGTATATGGGGTGGCAGGTTATACGGTTTTGGGTATTTACGGTTGCAGGCCGCAGGTTTTGGGGCATACGGGAATGGGGGGGGGTACGGTTGTGGGACCATGAGTCTTTGGAGCATGCTGTCATCGGGTGCGGTTATACGGTCATAGGGGTGTAAGATATGTGGTGTGAGTACTGTTATGGCTGCTGATATGCTCAGACATACTCCCGTACTACCGTGACACCTTATAGGCAACTGATGAAAATTATTTTATAAATAACTATTGATGATTATTTTATAATATAATGTTTTCTCACTAAAACTTGTTCTTTTTTGTCAGTTAGTGCACTCGCTTGCTGACGCTACGCGCACTGTCCCTTGCCACGGCATGGCTGAAATAAGTTTCGTTCTGCCCGTATGGCTTGTCGGGAAAGTTGTCACTCAGTCACAATGCACGCATTGCTCCTTCGGTTCCGTACACTAACCGCATGAAAAACAACTGCGTCTTTAGTATAAACTAATTTCCGACAGTTACTTAATTGAATGTTTGCTTGCTAATACTGATTCACCACAGTTGCCCGACCCAAGCCCCACGACTTACAACCGTAAAGCCCCATAACCCTGAGCCGCACCAGCTACTCCTTTTTTCTCACGAGCTGGCGCAAGGAGAAATCTTCACGGTAGGCTATTTCTATCTTCGAGAAACCGAGAGCACGGAGCTGCGGAATGAGGAGTTCCGTGGCGGAGACCTTGGCAGTCTCTATGACAGCCTGCTGGGCAGAGTCGGGAAGTTCCGTCCATGCACTTTCCTTTGCCTGCCGGACCATTTCCTGGTACTGTTCGTAGGTAAGTCCCTTGCCAAGAAGCTGCTTCTTCTGAGACTCATTGTCGTGGTCTACGGTGACAGACGTCTCCACAATCACGGGGTCAGGAAGTATGATGCGGATTGTCTCACCGTCAGTGCGCACATTACGCTCGTCGACACGGCCGAGGTCGATATATGCCTTATAGGTCACGGTGACAGGAATTTTTGCCTCTGTCTTGCCGAGCGGCAGACTGACTGTCTTGTCTATGCCGAGAGCGTTCAGCGAGAGTTTGTTCTGCGAGGTGTAGGTCATGGTCTTGCTGCTTTTGGCCTCGGCAGTGTAGAGACGCGAGTGCTGACGGACGGTCTCTATGACGGTCTCGGGAGTGACGGCGGCCGGCTGTACCTTCCCTTCCGTACCGATGCCGCTGCATGCCTTCAGACTGAGAATCAGCATCAGGAGAAAGACTATGGCTGTAAGGATGAGATAGACTGTAAGTTCCTTGGATTTCATGTCGTGGAAACTTTTGGATTAATGATTTCAATTTCAGTATCGGCAGTATAGGCAAGACCGGACTTTACTTTCCGAAGAGGTTGCCCCAGGCGTAGCTGCCCGGCTTCATGGTGATGTGTATGCCGGCATTGAGGGGCTTTATGCGCACCACTCCCGGCGCGATCTCGTCCGTCACGGCGAATGTCTGCCAAGGAGTGCGGGAAAGTATGGCAAAGGCCGTGGCACCGCCTTCTATGACAAGTTCTGCCGGAAGGACGGCATCGAGCAGTGAACAGCATACCTCCGCCATTGTGCTGCGCAGATAAACGGCAGCGTGCTTTCCTGTGCGCACTTCCTTGTCGCCTATGGTGAGAACGGTGCTCCCTGCCCTCTCGTAACGCGGCAGTATGGCTTCTGCCCATGAAGAGGCGTCGGCACGCTCATAAAAGACGTCCAGCGGCATTGTCTCGACAGGAATTCCGAGGTCAAGGGCCTTACTCTGCGTGGAGCCGCGGACGACAATCATCGGTGACGATGGCGGGATCGGCGACGAGGAAACGGCAGGCTCCCGCTCCTCCTTGCTGAAGACATTTTCCACGAGGGAGCAGAAAAGATCCGCCGCACCGGCAAGGAGCGTGTCTCCGGAAGTGAGGGCGGAGGCTACGGCACGGTCAATATCAGCCTTGCTTACGGCATCGGCAAAGGGCAGACCGGGGAAGCGGTCAGCCACACTGCTTGTCACAGCTGGGAACTCAGGGTCAAACCTGAAATCGGTCTCGGCTATAGGTATGTCGTCTATATAATATATTCCGTTGCGTATCATGCGGCCTTTGGAAGGATTGGCCGGCACATAAAGCGCATTGGTGTAGCGGCTGTTGTCAAGTATTGCCTGTAGTTCCTCACGGACATTGCCACGCAGGGCGGAGTCGGTCTTACGGAAGATGATGCTTTCACCATTGCCACAAGAACATGAGGAGACAGCCTTTGCCGCGGCGGCTGTCATGGCATATGCCTCATCAGCAGCAACGGAACGTGCATCGGTGGCAAAGACAACGACATCCGTCCCCTCTTCCACGGAGGAGGGAGCGGATGTCGTAAGCGTTGTTCTGAGGCCGTAGCGGTGTGCCATTCCGGCAATCTCCGCCGCGCCTGTTATGTCGTCGGCTATAACGAAGAGCATTGATTGTGCGGGTTAAGGGTAGTGAGGTTACAGTCCGCGGGACAACAGTAAGGCATTGCCGTCTGTCCCACGGCCTGCAACCGTAATTACTTACTTCATTCTCTGACGGCGCGTTATGGCCATCTTTGCGGCATATTCAATGGAAGAGATGAGTGCATCCTCGGCAGCAACGCCCTTTCCTGCCACGTCAAAAGCTGTGCCGTGGTCTACGGAAACGCGGATTATGGGCAGACCGAGGGTGATGTTCACACCTTTCTGCGGCAGCATCTTGCCTGTCTCGGCATCCCAGTTGAAGCCGACAACCTTCAAAGGTATGTGGCCCTGGTCATGATACTGAGCCACCACGCCGTCATACTTCCCGCTCTTCGCCTTTGCGAATACGGAGTCCGGCGGCACAGGACCCTCGACATTGAAGCCGCGGGCTTTCAGTTCCTCCACGGCAGGAATGATTTCCTTCGCCTCCTCCCAGCCGAAGAGACCGTTCTCGGAACAGTGAGGGTTCAGTCCTGAAATGGCGATATGCGGGTTATCGATACCGAACTGACGGCAGGCGTCGTCGATAAGCTCATATACTTCCATGATACGGTCTTTCTTACAGCGGTCGCAGGCCTCACGGAGGGATACGTGTGTGGAGACATGGATGACGCGCATCGGGCCGTCGGCAAGGAGCATGGCATACTTCTTCGTATTTGTGAATGTGGCATAGATCTCCGTATGGCCGTCGTAGTTGTGGCCGGCAAGATGGATAGCCTCCTTGTTCAGCGGTGCCGTACATGTGCCGTCGACATCGTCGGCCATGGCAAGTTCAATCGCCTTGCGGACATACTGGAAGGCGGCATTGCCGCACTGCACCTGCACCTCTCCGAACTTGAAGGTGGCGAGGTCTATGAGGTCAAGGTCATAGACATCTATCGTGCCAAGCTCGAACTTGGCGTCCTTGACATCCTTTACGGCGTTGACGGAAAGCGGAAGGTCAAGTTTCAGAAGGTCGACGGCGAGCTGTATGATCTTGGCATCGCCTATGATGATCGGCTTGCAGAGAGCGTAGGTCTCCTTACGGGCAAGCGAGCGGACACATATCTCCGGACCTATGCCGGCAGGGTCGCCCATCGTTATAGCTAAGATTGGAGTCATTGTTTTATTGGGTTTTAAGGGTTTTAAGGTTATGTGGCTGAGGGTTACGGTCATACGGCTTTAAGGTTATGAGGTTATACGGTCGCGGGGTGTGGGTCATGGATTTTTTGGTTCAGGCTGCACAGCCGGAGCCATGGCTGCCAGCATATATCCATATTCTTCTATAACCTCAAGACCGCTTAACCATAAAACCGCAATATTTCAAAGCCTGAATCACCGGCTATCTGTTGTCCGCGGGCGGCAGCGCGGCTGTGTCAAGCCATCGCAGGAGTTCGGCCTTCATCTGCTCATGGAAAGGGAACGTCTTGCGGAACCCGAAGCCGTGGCCTCCTGACGGCCATACGAAGAGCGAGCAGCTGTTGCCTGCTCCGCACATTGCCGAATAGTAGGCGATGCCGTTGGTGACTGGCGGCACGGTACGGTCGTCATTGGCAAGCATGACAACTGCCGGCGGAGCGGGACTGCTTCTGACGGCAAGGTCGCTGCTCCATTGCTTCATCACGGCCTCGTCCTCAAGGTCTTCACCGAGGAAATTGGTGCATGAGCCTTTATGGCTCACCGCCGGATTCATGGATATTACCGGATAGAAGAGCACTGTGAAGTCAGGACGCACAGCCTGCGGGGCATGTGTGGAGACAGCCGATGCCAGATGTCCGCCGGCGGAGAAGCCCATGATGCCTACGGCAGATGGTGTGACATGCCATACGGCGGCACTGTCTCTCATTGTGCGCATTGCATCATAGGCATCGGAGAGCGGAACGTTGCGGTCGCCTTCCGGCATGCGGTAGGTCAGGACGGCGTAGGCTATGCCGTGCCCGTTGAGGAACGGTGCCCAGTCGTGTCCCTCATTCTGCACCGACAGATGGGAATACCCGCCGCCGGGGCAGCCGACTATGGCCATGCCTGAGGGGCTGGGGCGCTCCGGCAGGTAGACGGTAAGTTCCGACTTGCCGTCGGCAGACAGCGGGACGGAAAGCCGCCGTGCCGTCTGAGCCTGCACCGTGACGATGCAGGAAAGAAGGAGCAGGCAGGCTGTCAGTCTGAGTCTCATGATTAATAGAGCGAGTTATAGATGTCCTTGCAGTCCTCTTCCGTGACAGGACGGGGATTGTTCTTCAGGAGACGCTGCTGGAGCATTGCCGCCGCCGCCATTGCAGGGACTGCCGTCTGAGGGATGTCTATCTCGGCGAGAGTCTGCGGGATTCCGCAGTTCTTGGAGAGCGTTGCAACAAACTCCACACCGCGGAGTGCCGTCTCCTCGTCCGTGGCTCCCGGCTCACATCCGCAGGCAAGGGCCACATCGGCATAACGCTTCATGTCCGCAGCCATGTTGAACTTCATAACCGTAGGCAGGAGGACGGAGTTGGAGAGTCCGTGGCTCTTGTGGAACATGCCGCCGACAGGATATGCGAGGGCATGGACAGCGGCTGTGTTCACCGGTCCGAGGCCGAGACCGCCGTACATGGAGCCGAGGAGCATTGCTTCGCGTGCCTCCATGTCCTTGCCGTCTTTCACGGCGCGTTCAAGGTTCCCGGCAATGAGTTCGATGCCTTTCAGGGCATACATGTCAACGCATGGATGGGCGAACTTGTTGGTGTAGACCTCTATGCAGTGGGTCAAGGCGTCCATGCCTGTCTCGGCGGTGATGCGCGGAGGTACGGTGGCGGTGAGCTGCGGGTCAAGATATGCTGCGTCGGCGAGCAGGTAGTTGGAGATGATGCCTTTCTTGCCGTTGTCCGTCTCATCAAGGAGAATGGCGTTAGGCGACACTTCCGAGCCGGTGCCGGCTGTCGTAGGGGCGCAGGCGAACCATACTCCGCGCTGCTTTATGAAGCCTATGCCGTAGCATTCCTCTATGGTCTGCTCCGTATGCATGAACGTCGCGACGAGCTTTGCGACATCCATCACGGAGCCGCCGCCGATGCCTATGACTGAATCAGCGCCGAATTCCTGCGCTTCCTTAAGGATGCGCTTGAAGTCGCTGACGGTCGGCTCGCCGAGGATTTTTGTCTCCACCATTGTCTTTACTCCGCCGTCGGTGAGGGTCTTGATGACCGGCTCGATGAGCGGGAGTATCGGATTTGCGGTGAGGATGAACAGCTTGCCGAGTCCTGACTTAAGATATTCCTCACACATCTGATTCATGCAGCCTGTGCCGAAGACGATGCGCTGGGGCTGCTTCAATTCTATTGGTTTCATATTTTTACGGTTATACGGTTTTGATATTCCATGGTTGTGGGTATTCGGTTGCCGTGGTATAATGTCATACGGTTGTGGGGTGCCGGTTACAGGTCCGAGGTTAAGGATGTGACATATCATGTCTGCAACAGCAGACTGCCGACGGTTCCGCGGCTCTTTCTGCCGACACTGATTTTCAGCACGTTACATTCCTTACGGCAAAACCTCACCTTTTACGCTGCAAAGTGTTACGCTTTACAGTGCCAACCGTTACCTTTCACCATGTCAAAGGTTATCTTTTGGGTTAAAGGTTGAGGGGTTTAAGGTTGCGGGGATTGTTTTTTGGGGATACGGTTATCTGGGATTGAGGGTTGTGAGGCCATGTTGTCATTGTGGTTTGAGGAATATTGCCGAGGCAAGCGGCAGGCGGTTTTTACACAAGATTCCTTAACAGGATTCTCTGCGGAGGCAGGATGTCGCCCATTGCAGCTTGACCTTCAGCCGCACAGCCGCATGCCACGGAAAATCTCAAGACCTCATAGCCTTAAAGCCATGAGCCATAACCTACAATCTTAAATCCCATAACCATAAGACTTTATTTCTTCCTTGACTCCAGCCATCCCCACAGGGTCAGTTCGTCGTCTGCCTTCGGAGCCTTGAAGAGGAATGACGCCGCATATCCTACGACGAGGACAATGATGTGGCTGTACACGCCGAGCATATACTTTGAGTGGGTGTAGTTCCACGCGCCGAGGTCGAGGAGTGCCTGCTTTGAGCCGTCAGGCATCTTCTGCGGGGAAGTCAGCATGGCGTATGCAGTGAACAGGATGCAGACGGCGAGGCCTACGTAGAGTCCCTGCTTGTTGGTGCGCCTGCTCAGCAGTCCGAGGAGGAAGATTCCCACGATGCCGGCGGAGAATATGGCGTAGAAGCTGAATATCGTCTCCAGCACCGCACCGCCGTTGCTCTGCACATAGAGTATTGCGATGCCTATGGCTCCGAGTCCCGCGAGGATTACGACCCATCTGCCGAAGATGAGCTTCGTCCTGTCGCTGACATCCGGCTTGAGGCGCACGAGATAGTCCTGTACGGCAATGGCCGAGAGGCAGTTGAGGTCGGAGTCGAGAGAGGAGATTGCCGCCGCCGCAATGGCCGCGATGATTATTCCGCGCACGCCCATTGGGAGCTGTGTGGAGATAAAATGCGGAAACACGGCGTCGGGCTTCATGCCTTCAACGGCAGCGTCAGGAGAGAGCTGGTAATAGGCGAAGAGCAGTGAGCCGACGAACATGAACATCGTCCATACCGGTACGGAGAGGAAGACGCCTATGAACGCGGCCTTCTTTGCCTCATGGTCGTCCTTGGCTGTAAGATAACGCTGCACGATGGTCTGGTCCGTACCGTACTTCTGAAGTGCATAGAAGATGCCGTTGAAGACCATCACCCAGAATGTCGTCTCCACAAAGTCCCACTCAAACGGCCCCACGCCGATCTTGCTGACCTCGTAAGGCCCCACCGTCGTCGTGGCGTTCCATGCCGTGGAGAGGATGTCTGAGGAGGTGTACTCCGTGCCGAACGGGAAGAGGAGCATGAAGACGCACAGCAGGCCGCCGCCTATGAGCAGGCCGCCCTGCACCACGTCCATCCAGATGATTGCTTCCATGCCGCCGAGGAAGGTAAGGAGGATTATCGTCACTCCGAGCACTGCTATGACTATGTAGATGTCTATGTTCATGAACGCAGCCAGAGCCATCGACACGAGGAAGAAGACGGAGCCCATCTTCGTGAAGTGGGTGAGGATGAACGCCACACTGGAATAGTAGCGTGCCAGAGGGCCGAAACGCCGCTCGAAATATTCGTAGGTGGATAGTTTCACCACCTTGCGGAACAGCGGTACGATGACTCCTATGCAGCAGACCAGTACGCACGGGACCATGAGTCCCTGCACGAGGAGGATCCAGTTGCCGCCGTATGCCGCGCCGGGATAGGCGAGGAACGTGACACTGCTTATCAGCGTGGCGAAGATACTCATGCCCACTGCCCATACCGGCACCTTGCCCGAGCCGGTGAAGTAAGTGGAGGTGTCCTTCTGCCTGTGGGCGAAATATACGCCCATTCCTATGGCAAGAAGGATAGAAAGGACTACGATGAGGTAGTCCACCCAATGTATGTCTCCCATGATACCGTCCCCTTACTCGTTGGTTATCATCATGGCCTTCTCAGCAATGGCTTTCTCCTCGTCCTCGGAGAGACGGGTGAGAGGCATCAGCATGTCAGGAGTGCACAGGCCGCGGGTCTGCATCATGACCTTCAGTGCCGTCAGCGACTGGCCGAGGGTCCTGCCCGCCTGATAAATCTTGGCTATCTCGTTCGTCTCGTCCTGAAGGCGGTTGGCTGTCTCCATGTCGCCTGTCACGGCTGCATCGTAAAGCTCACGGAACATTCCCGGAACGAAGTTGCCGGTTGAAGGCACTATGCCGTTGCCGCCAAGCTCAAGAGACTTTGCAGACTGTGCCGCCCATCCGCAGAAATATGCGAAATCGTCCCTGCCCTGTGCCAGGGCTATGCACTTCTCCATGCGCTCCATGTCGCGCTCGGAATCCTTCAGGCCCACGATGTTGGGGTGATGTGAGAGGCGCTCAATGACATCCACAGGGATGGACATGTGTGTCGTCGCCGCTATGTTGTAAAGCATGAGAGGGCCCTTGATGGAGTCAGCGAGCTTGGCATAGTAGTTCTCCATCTGCTCCGGAGTGAGGGAATAGTAGCTCGGAAGTGTCGCCACGATGACGTCGGCTCCCGACGCGCTGTAGTAGCCTGCCTGCTTCAGCTGCTCTATGAAGCAGTTGCCCGTCAGTCCCGCATAGATGGTTATCTTGCCTTCCGCCGCCTTGACGGCAGTCTCTATGAACGCCTGTCCGTCGATGGTGGAAGTGGAGTTGCCCTCGCCGGTGGTGCCCATAAGCAGCGGGCTGACCCCTGCCTTTACGAACGATTTGATGATTCTCTCCACTGCCTCCTTGTCCAGGAAGCCGTTCTTGGTCACCGGTGTCACCATCGGGACAACCACGCCATTGTACTTGCTGCTGTTCATTTTCTTTTTAGATTTTGTTAGTTTGTATGATTATGTATGTTTCTCTGATTCGCCTCCGTGCTTCTCTCCTGCCGGCAGGCATGGCATCTCTGTCCCCATTCTGTCAGGCAGGGAGCCGCAATCGGAAGAGGTGAGGGCCTGGCTTCGGAGTCAATGCCATGCCCGTGCAATATCTGCAAAGTTAATAAAATATTTTGTATTGTCAATGACTTTACGCGTTTTTTTGCGGAAAAGGGTGAAATATGGGGGTTATGAAGCAAAGAAGCATTTCTGCTTCGTACACTCACTGCATCGGACAAACCGGCAGAACAATGGTCAAACAGACCTGAGAATCAATGCCTGGACATGGTTTCACGAGTCTGGCAGAACTTCATTCCGCTCTTTGTTCCAAATATTTTCAAGGACTATCTGCCGGAGCCGTCATACACATAAAGATAAGTAACCATCCGCCACCACGGCCTACCTGTCGGCTCCGAGCCGGAGCCGTCATGCATATGCTGATAAGTAACGATTGTGAGTTATTTTCCATTGAACATTTTCTTACTGGAACTTGTTCTTTTCTGTATAAGCAAATCTCCGGCTGTTACTTGAAATAAAAACAGCCATAACGGGGTTCTGACCGTATTGTCCGCAAAGCCCGCCTCCACGGAGACAGAACCGTACAGCCTTAAAACAAAAACATCCGCAGCTCCCTGCACATGGAGTTGCGGATGTAACGTTTACTTCACACGCTGTCCCGCGGTGTTGTATGCCGCGCCGCCGTCAACCTTTATGACGATACGGCCGGAGGCGGTAACTATCGTGCGGGCCTTGCCGGTGGGAAGGATGTCGGCCACGGCCTGCCCTATGGCTGTTGCGTCGGGAGCCGTCTCGTAGGCACCGAGGTCGGGAGCGGAGCCGAGATACTTTATCTCCGGTACGGGGAGTCCCTGATATTCAATGGCGGTGACAGGCTTGCCGGTGTCTATGAGAGCGGCGGAGGTCAGTGTGGCACTGTTGTATCCCGGGGCCGTTGCACCTTTCTTTATATGGGCGAAGGTCATCTCCGGCAGGTTGTCGTCGGCGTCGCGAGGGGCGATTAGCTGCGTATGGTCGACACTTTCGAAGAGTTCCGGAGAGGCTTTGTGGAACTCGCAGTTGGTGACGGTAAGTCCGGCAAGGGTCTCGTCGACCTGGAAGCGTCCGTATCCGCCCTGCTTGCCGTGTTCCGTAGGCTTCGTGGCACCTGTCTTGTCGCGCTTGTCCTTGAGGTCGTTGTCGTTTATGGCGATACAGTTTGTCAGTTCGACACGGTGGCCGTCGGCCGTGTTGATTGCTTCATAGATGCGGTAGGAATAAGCCTTGGAGCCTATGGAGGTGAGCGTCATGCCGGTGCAGTTGTTCATGATGATGTCGCCCGAGTTATGGTTCTGGTCGAAGCCCTTTGCCTTGTTGCAGACGGCGAGGCTGCGGTTCATGTAGACATTCATGGCCCCCTGGTCGGAGCCGCACTTGAATCCGTTGCCGTTGCCGTTCGGTGCGACGGTGTTCTCGTCAAGGAAACCGTTCTTGTAGGATATGCAGTTGTCGATGATTATCGTCTGGTTGTCCCCGAAGGCTCCGTCTTTCTTGTAGAAGACGTCCCATCCGTCGTCACTGTTGAGATAAGCGCGGCATCCGAAGAAGTAGTTGCCGGTTCCAACGGAGATCTTAGGAGCGAAGCCGTCGGCGTCGCCCTCACCCTCGTCGCAGTTGAGATAAGAGTCGCAGTTGATTACATAGTTGTACTCTGCAAGGTTCTTCATCTGCAGGCCGGTATCACCGTTGCGGTAGAAGTTGCATGCCTCGATGATGTTGTCATGTCCCTGGCCCGTTGCCTTGGCGATGTCGGAGGAGGAGCCTCCCGTAGGCTTGTTGCGTTCGATGAGCATGCCGTTGTCGCTGGCGTTGGTGATGTCTATATGGTAGAAATACCAGTAGGAGGACGTGAGTCTCACGCCCTGATACGGGTTGTTGCTATGTCCGTGGGCGGGATGGTCGCAGTTGATTACGGCGCGTCCGTCGAGGCACACCATGGAGTTGTAGTTGTCATGGGTTCCGTTGCGGTCATCAATGTTTATGCGCGCCGTAGGACGGTATTCTCCCGGTGCGAGGATGATTGTCGTTCCCGGGTCAACGGCCTTGTCGACGGCGAGCTGTATGCTCCTGAGAGCCTTTTCCTGAGAGGAGCCGTCGGCAGAGTCGTCGCCGTCAGGTGCAACGTAGATCCTTGGTCCAGTACCGAAGATGCCGGTATGGAGGAGAGAGAAGTCCTGCGTGATGTCAAAGTCGTGGGTAACGTCATTAGGGTTGTCAGGGTTGCCGGGAGACGTGGTGCCGCCGCCTGAGCCGAAGATGGCGAGCGAGTCTCCCACGACGAGGCGGTAGAAATAGAGTCCTCCGGGCACGGTAATCTCCACATTGCCGTCAGCGGCAATCTTCGACTGTGCTGTGACATGTGTCTTTCCAGAGGTGAAAGGGAGCGGCGTGACGAGGTTTGTGGCTGTCGGCGTCCGTGTTGCAGAGCTTTTGGACGTCATGTATTCAACCTCCACCCACCGGCCTTTCACGGCATCCGGGATAATCATCTTGCACTGGTCGCCGAGCCACAGGGAGGCCGTCGTTCCTCCGAGGCGGAGGTTTCCGTCGGCATTGGCGGGTACCGTGAAGCGCAGTCCGGCAGTGACGGCCAGTTCCTTGCCGCCGGCTGCCGCCGGCTCATCTGTAAGTCCGGGAGTGAAACACAGGCGGTTCTTGCTGTCGGTAATCCAGCGGCTGTCGCCGGCTATTGCCGAGGCGTCGGCGTCAGGGACGGAAACGAAGTTCCAGAGCGTGGCCTGAGGTTCCGCTTCTTCGTCCTGTGCGAAGACGGCGGAGGTACCGACGATGCCCATTGCGAGCATGAGAATAAGTTTTTTCATAGGTTGTTTGTTTTGTTGGTTGGTTATAAGTAACTGTTGAAAATTATTTTATAATATAATATTTTCTTGCTAAGACTAATCTACAACAGTTACTTTGTTGGGGTTATGGCATACTGTTGTGAGATGATCGGGATTACGGGCATGGGCATTAAGGTCAACTATCGGGATTTGCCTGCCGGCACAGGCATGTGAAGCCATGCACTCATGCAACTGTGTCCGTTGCGGATGACATTGATTGTTCTTTATACGGATTGCATGATATTCCGGATTGCAACGCGCCGGTTACGGACTGTCCTTGGGAAATGGGCTGACAGACCATGAGATGAAAAAAAATAAACTGTGCAGATAAACGGACAATCTGTCTTTCGCAAAGTCAGGGAGAGTCAAGAGGTCATTGAAAAGTTTAGTCTTTGCAAAAGTAATCATTTTATTGCAAACTTGCAAGAAAATCGTAAAAAATAAATTCACTGCTCATAAACCTGATACTCACGGACATAGAGCCATGAAACGGACATACGGGCTGCATGGCGGGAAAGACGTCACGGCAAAGTGTCACGGTTCACATGACAAACCGTAACACTTCGGCATGTAAAAGGTCACCCTTCATGTGCCAAAAGGTTACGGTCGGTCGTGGGGTATACGGGTGTGAGGATGCGGGCATGACTCATCGGCATGGATGCTGTGCTTCCGCTGATGGTCCATAGTATTATGATATATGAAAATGCCGTGGCTCCGCAAATAGTCACGACATTCATACCGGTTAATGACATATTTGTCCACAACCGTAAAATCCGTCAGCCATTATGCTTCCACAGCTGCCAGGAGTTGATGATGTTGTGCCAGATGCTGTAGCATCCGCCGACAACGGAGGTGACAGGATTGAGGAACATCAGTCCGAGCCAGATGACAAAGACTGTGTTCTTCTGTCCGAACGCCTGTCCTGCGGTTATCGCGCTGCGCTCCTTCTCACTGACGTATGTGGCAGGGGCGTAGACGGCAATCTTCCGGCCGGCAGGGTCTTTCACGGGCTGTGGCCAGCGGCGGCCTATCCTTCTGCCGAGAACGAACTGGAGAACGCACGCCACGAGGGATACGAGGGAGAGCCACAGAAGGAGGGACATCGAGATATGACTGTTATAGATTGTCCTGACAGTCACCGTGATGGCGAGCGGAAGGGCTACGAGCCAGAGATAGAACGGGAGGTCGGGCACGCTGAGGAGCTTCTTTGTCAGCTCGCGGCAATAGTGGCGCATGACGATGGCAAGGAACAGAGGGCATAGGAGCAGCGGGAAGACTTGTCCCATGATGAGGAATAGTTCCGTGAAGAAGTCCATGCCGGAGTGTGGCTCGACGAGGGTCAGGAATGCCGGTGCGAGGATGCTGACCATCATGTTGCAGAGGAGGATGTAGGTCACTATGCCCGACATTGAGCCGCCGAGTTTCCTTACTATCACAGCCGATGCCGTGGCCGTAGGGCAGATGAAGCAGAGCATGGCGCCCTCCAGGAGTATCTTCATCTCTGCTGAGCAGTCCGCCCGGAGCAACGTGCCGCAAGCGCAGGCGGCGAGGGAGCAGAGGACGAAGAGGCTGCCTTGGGTTAGAAGTAGCATGCCGTGCCAGCGGTGGGGCTTGAGGTCGTGGGGACTGACGCGGAGGAAAGAGAGGAAGAGCATGACGAAGATGAGCATGGGCTGTATTGCCCTCGTTATTGCCGCGTAAAGCGTTTTTTCGCCTTCCGGACCGAGCGGAAGGGCGCGGAAGGCATAATAGGCCAGCACGCCTGTAATCATGGCTATGGGGAGCTTAAAAGAGCGCAGATGTTTCATTGTAGATGGTTTTTGGGTTGTAGACGGACGGTTTGCATGGCTTCTGCCGTCGGGGTATAAAGCTTTGGGGTGCGGACGGGCGGCTTGCATGGCTTCTGTAATCGGTCGCGGAGAGAGTATTGTGCTTACGGAAAGGCTGCAGCCACAGTGGTCAGGTGGTCACTGTAGGATATACTTCCGCAAAAGCCGCATGACAGCAAACAAAAAAAGACCGCCCGGACTGTCGTTCCGGGCGGTCTGGGCTATACTGCCGTCTGTTACGGCAATATGTCTTTCTGTTTTTTTTAGTCAGCAAGCTTTGCCTTGATGAACTCACGGTTCAGGCGTGCGATGTTGGCGATTGACTCGTTCTTGGGGCATACGGCCTCGCAGGCGCGAGTGTTTGTACAGTTGCCGAAGCCGAGTTCCTCCATCTTCATCACCATTGCCTTTGCGCGCTTTGCCGCCTCAGGACGTCCCTGAGGGAGAAGGGCGAGCTGGCTCACCTTTGATGATACGAAGAGCATTGCAGAGCCGTTCTTGCAGGCTGCCACGCAGGCGCCGCAGCCGATACATGTGGCGCAGTCCATTGCCTCGTCGGCGTCCTGCTTTGGGATAAGGATGGCGTTGGCGTCCTGTGCCTGGCCTGTGCGGATGGATGTGTAGCCGCCTGCCTGGATAATCTTGTCGAAGGCGTTGCGGTCCACCATGCAGTCCTTGATTACAGGGAATCCTGCCGAGCGCCAAGGCTCCACGGTGATGGTGTCGCCGTCGTTGAACTTACGCATGTAGAGCTGGCATGTCGTCGCGCCGCGCTCTGTCTTTCCGTGCGGTGTGCCGTTGATGTAGAGTGAGCACATGCCGCAGATGCCCTCGCGGCAGTCGTGGTCGAAGACGAACGGCTCCTTGCCGTCATTGATGAGCTGTTCGTTCATCATGTCGAGCATTTCGAGGAAGGATGTGTCGTCAGGCACGTTCTTCATCACCTGCTCATCGAAGTGTCCCTTGTCCTTGGGACCGTTCTGCTTCCAGAATTTTACTGTTACAGTTATGTTCTTTGCCATAATTGTTGTTTATGGTTATGGGCTGGATGGTGATCCGACAACTTGTCAACTTGACAATTTGAAAAGTTGCCGGATAGAGCCTCCGGCCTTAGATTATTAATTCTTGTAGTTACGTGTCTGTACCTTTATTATCTCGTACTCAAGAGGCTCTTTGGAGAGCTCAGGCGCGGTCTCGTCATTGTTCCGGTATTCCCAGCAGCCGACATAGAAGAAGTTCTTGTCGTCACGCTTTGCCTCGCCTTCCTCTGTCTGGTGCTCCTCGCGGAAGTGTCCGCCGCAGGACTCCTCACGGTGGAGTGCGTCGTAAGCTACGAGCTCGCCCATGATGATGAAGTCACGGAGGTGGATGGCCTTGTCAAGCTCGACGTTGAGACCTTCCTTGGTGCCCGGCACGAAGAGGTTGGTGTTGAATTCCTTGCGGAGCTCCTTGAGCATCTTCAGGCCTTCCTCAAGGCCTTCCTTGGTGCGTCCCATGCCGACGTGCTCCCACATGATGTGTCCGAGTTCCTTGTGGAGAGAGTCGACGGAGCGGTGGCCCTTGATGTTGAGGAGACGGTCCATCTCGGCGTCCACGGCTTTCTCGGCAGCCTCGAACTCAGGCATGTCGGTAGAGAGGCGCGGCCATATCTCCTGGTCGGCGAGATAGTTCTGGATAGTGTAAGGAAGTACGAAATAACCGTCGGCAAGACCCTGCATGAGGGCTGATGCGCCGAGGCGGTTTGCACCGTGGTCGGAGAAGTTGCACTCGCCGATGGCAAAGAGTCCCGGGATTGTTGTCTGGAGTTCATAGTCCACCCAGATACCGCCCATTGTATAGTGGATGGCAGGGAAGATCATCATCGGATGATAGTACTCCACGCCGTCGACAGTCTGGGCAAGCTCGCCCGGATTGACGTCGGTAATCTCCTCATACATGTCGAAGAGGTTGCCGTAACGCTGGCGTATCTCGTTGATACCGAGACGCTGGATTGACTCTGAGAAGTCAAGGAACACGGCGAGGCCTGTGTTATTGACACCGAAGCCCTTGTCGCAACGCTCCTTTGCGGCACGGCTGGCTACGTCGCGAGGCACGAGGTTGCCGAATGCCGGATAGCGGCGCTCGAGATAGTAGTCACGGTCCTGCTCAGGAATCTCGTAGCCCTGCTTTGTTCCTGCCTGGAGAGCCTTCGCGTCCTCTATCTTCTTTGGAACCCAGATACGGCCGTCGTTACGCAGTGACTCTGACATGAGGGTCAGCTTTGACTGGTTGTCGCCGTGAACAGGGATACAGGTAGGGTGAATCTGCACGTAAGACGGGTTGGCGAACATCGCTCCCTTGCGATAACACTGGATGGCAGCTGTACAGTTGCATCCCATGGCGTTTGTGGAGAGGAAATAAGCATTGCCGTATCCGCCGGTGGCGATTACCACGGCATTGGCCGAGAATCTCTCGAGCTTGCCTGTGACAAGGTTCTTTGCTATGATACCGCGGGCGCGGCCGTTGATGATGACCACATCTTCCATCTCGTAGCGTGTGTACAAGCGTACCTTGCCGTCGTTCACCTGCTTTGAGAGAGAGGAGTATGCGCCGAGGAGGAGCTGCTGGCCTGTCTGTCCCTTGGCATAGAAGGTACGTGACACCTGCGCACCGCCGAAAGAGCGGTTGGCGAGCATGCCGCCGTACTCACGGGCGAAAGGAACGCCCTGTGCCACGCACTGGTCGATGATGTTGTTGGACACCTCTGCAAGGCGGTAGACGTTTGCCTCACGTGCACGGTAGTCGCCGCCCTTCACCGTGTCGTAGAACAGGCGGTAGACGGAGTCGCCGTCGTTCTGGTAGTTCTTGGCAGCATTGATACCGCCCTGTGCCGCGATGGAGTGCGCACGGCGGGGAGAGTCCTGGATGCAGAAGTTATAGACGTTGAAGCCCATCTCGCCGAGTGATGCTGCGGCACTGGCACCTGCCAGTCCGGTACCGACAACGATGACGTCAAGCTTCAGTTTGTTCTTGGGATTGACCAGTCGCTGGTGTGCCTTGTAATTGGTCCACTTCTCTGCTACAGGTCCTTCCGGTATTCTTGAATTTAATGTCTTAGCCATTGTTTTTTCTTGTTTGTTAACGGGACACTTCCGTGCCCCTTGTCTTGCCTTTGGCGTTAAGGGAAGAGCATCTTCCTCAAGCAGGCTCGACGGAAACGTGAATTATTTCAGTGTGAACGCTATCGCCACCACGGCAAAACCGAGCATGAGGACGGTGGTATAGACAACACCGATTGTCTTCCAGCGGTTGAACCATACCTTACCGTTGATGCCGAGGGTCTGCATTGCTGACCAGAAGCCGTGTGTCAGGTGGAACCAGATTGCGGCGAACCATACGAGATAGATAACGGTATATACAGGATTGGCAAAGGTGTACTCTATCCATGCATAACCGTCAGCAGGACCGGGAACGCCTGCTCCTGTGCCGTAGATTGCGGATGTCGGGTCGATAAGCTCCTGCGCCATCATGTTCCACCAGAAGTTGTAAAGGTGGAGCACCATGCCGAGGACGATGACAATGCCGAGGACGAGCATGTTCTGTGATGCCCAGCCGACCATCGCCGGCTTGTCCGTCACGGCATAGTTGTTGTTGCCGCGTGCCTTCCTGTTCTGGAATGTGAGCCAGAAAGCATACAGGATGTGAATCACTGCCAGGCCGGCGAGACCGAGTGTCGCCACCACGGCATACCAGTTGGCTCCGAGGAACTCACAGACCATGTTGTAGCCCTCTGCAGAAAACAGGGCGACTACGTTCATGCTCATGTGGAACGTCAGGAAAAGGATAAGGCAGATGCCGGTTACGGACATTACTACCTTTCTACCGATTGGAGAGTTTAATAACCACATAATTTTTTTGAATGTTGATTGATTAGTTATGTTGTTGAATTTAATTCCTGTTTTCTTACGTCGCAAACTCATGAGTGATGCCGGACAGGATTCAGGACTGTTCCGCATGGCAGCCGTTGACTCCCATCATAAGCCCTGCCTCCTTCAGGCCGCCACCTACGGCACCGGCACCAGAATCAGCACGGAAAAACATGCGTACAGGCCTTGAAGCGGGTCACGGCCGCAAGGCTGTGAGACATAAGTCTTCATGTCAGAGCATAACAGTACGCAGGGCGCGCTTGACGCTCTCTGTCAGATTGTACACGCGTATGTGCGTAATTTCGATTGCAAAATTAATAATTATTGTTGATAAATCAAAATATTTTCCAAAGAATTCAAATTATTTTCTTACTTTTGCAGTAAAATAAAAAAAACGCTATGATACTTTTCTACGATGTGATAGTTGTCGGAGCAGGACACGCAGGATGCGAGGCGGCATGCGCAAGTGCCGGCGTCGGTGCAAGGACGTGCCTCGTGACAATGGACATGAACAAGACGGCACAGATGTCATGCAACCCTGCCGTGGGAGGAATAGCCAAGGGCCAGATAGTCCGCGAGGTCGATGCTCTCGGCGGAAGGATGGGCATCGTCACGGACAGGACTGCCATACAGTTCCGCATGCTCAACCGTTCGAAAGGGCCTGCGATGTGGAGTCCGAGAGCCCAATGTGACAGGGGCAAGTTCATCTGGGAATGGAGACATCAGCTCGACATCACCCCCAATCTCGACATCTGGCAGGACCAGGTCGACGGATTGCTTACGGAAAACGGGCATGTCTGCGGCGTGACGACAATATGGGGTGTGGAGATAAGGGCAAAAAGCGTTGTGGTCACGGCGGGAACGTTCCTTAACGGACTGCTGCATATAGGTCGGAAGATGCTTCCGGGCGGAAGAATAGCAGAACCTGCCGCAACGCGCCTCACAGAATCCATCAACAGCCTCGGCATAAGGTCGGCAAGGATGAAGACAGGAACCCCGGTACGCATCGACGCACGTTCGGTCCATTACGAGGACATGGTCCGACAAGACGGAGAGGAGACGGACAGGATGTTCAGCTACCTTGACTCCGAGACATTCGAGAGCCAGTATCCGGAAAGCCGCGGAAACTTCGCCCTGGAGCATGCAGGTGCCAACGAAGGTGCCGGCGGCTCCGTGTTGCCATGCTGGACGACAGAGACAAACAAGAGATGCCACGAGAAGCTCCTGGCAGGCATAGCCGACTCCCCGCTCTACAACGGGCAGATAGAATCCATCGGCCCGCGCTACTGCCCGTCGGTGGAGACAAAGCTTATGACGTTCCCCGGACGTGACTCACATCCGCTTTTCCTTGAGCCTGAAGGCACAGACTCAAACGAGATGTACCTTAACGGATTCTCATCCTCAATGCCGATGGAGGTGCAGATAGAGGCTCTGAGAGAAATTCCGGCATTCCGCGACCTAAAAGTCTACCGGCCGGGATATGCCATAGAATATGATTTCTTCGACCCGACACAGCTGAAGCATACTCTGGAGTCAAAAATATGCGGAGGGCTTTTCTTCGCCGGGCAGGTCAACGGAACCACCGGATACGAAGAAGCGGCAGGACAAGGTCTCATGGCCGGACTCAATGCGGCACGCCTTGCCGGCGGCTCCGAGGGCATAGTGCTAAGCAGGGATCAGGCTTATATCGGCGTACTCATCGACGATCTCGTCATGAAAGGTGTCGACGAACCTTACCGCATGTTCACTTCCCGTGCAGAATACCGCATACTGCTGAGACAGGACGATGCTGACAGAAGACTGACACCGCTCTCTCACTCTGCCGGACTGGCGACATCCGTAAGAATGAGCCGATGGCTTGAAAAGGAGAAGGACATAAACTCTCTCATGGAACTGCTGCATCAGACAACGGTAAAACCGCAGGAAATAAATTCATATCTGGAGGAAATCGGCTCCACACCGCTTCGTGGCTCATATCATCTTAACGACCTTCTTGCACGTCCGGGAGTTACGATTGAAGGATTCATCAAACATGGAATTTTATCCGATTCCAACGTTCATAACCTCGGATTTTCCGTACAAAAAGACAGCATCAGCCATCCTTCTGCAAACAGTCCGAAAAGCGAAGGACAGGTAAAGGAAGTCATAGAAGCAACGGAAGTGATGATAAAATATGACGGATACATACGCCGAGAGCGGGAATACGCCGAAAAAATGCACCGCCTTGAAGACATTAAAATACGCGGAAACTTCGACTATAATTCTCTGAAAAGTCTCTCTACCGAGGCACGGCAAAAACTTACGGCAAGGCAGCCGCAGACTCTCGCACAGGCCTCACGCATTCCCGGAGTTTCACCTTCGGACATCAACGTATTACTGGTCTATATGGGGCGATAAAGTTTCACGTGGAACATAAATAAACATCTCGGTTTCAACGGTAAAAGTTATCCTAAAAGAGTCTTTCCATAAGGCTCACCGAACCGGATGTCTCACGCCCTCCATATTATTCTTTGTCATGCCATACAGAATAATAATCCCCACTCCATTCATGCAACGGTGACACTTCATCCAGGCAGGAGACGGGGCACGCTTTACGAACTGACGGCATGGCAGCACATATTCCCGCCCATTCCGACAAGAAAGACCAACGGTTCCACCGCATCATTGCATTGCCGTCCGGCACTTTTCACAGCTTTGCCTGCACAGACAAGACGCATACAGCATCAAACATCACAACTACAATAACAAAAATGAACAATCCAAAACTTTTAGAAAACCTCCGAGTCATCAAGGATTTTCCGAAGCCGGGAATCCAGTTTCAAGACGTCACCACCCTTTTCAAGAATGCAGAATGTCTGAGAATCATGCGTGACGAAATCATAGATCTTTACAAAGACAAGGGCATCACAAAAGTCGTAGGCATAGAGTCCCGCGGCTTCATGCTCGCCGGAGTCACTGCCGTCGAACTCGGTGCAGGTGCCGTTCTCTGCCGCAAACCGGGAAAGCTCCCCGGAGAGACGATAAGCGAATCCTATCAGAAAGAATACGGAGAGGACACAATAGAGATCCACAAAGGTTCCATCGATGAAAACGACATAGTGCTCATCCATGACGACCTTCTCGCAACAGGAGGAAGCATGCGTGCGGCGTACGACCTTGTAAAGAAATTCAATCCCAAGAAAATTTACATCAACTTTATCATCGAACTCACCGTGGAAGGTCTTCACGGACGCGATGTTTTCGAAAAAGACACGGAAATAACCACACTGATGGTCATATGATCTTTACACTTATCAGGATGTGGGCTATGGGGCTATACGGCCACAGAGCTGCAGGTATTGAGGTATATGGTTGCAGAGGTTGCGGTCATAGGTGTTTTTAAGATATGGGGTCGTGGCTTATGGGACAATAGCCTGATTATTGCAGACGCAACAGCCGTAATGTCCTTATAAACTCAAATATCCGTCAATTGCGGATCAACGGAAGAAACAGCATGCTCCGCTTACCGTAATCAGCGGAAGATACGGCATATTTCCTTATAGCCCCATGGCCATGCAACCCCAAAAGCAATATAAATGCAATCCGGCAACCATATAAGCAACTGTTGAAAATTAGTTTATACTAAAAATGCAGTTATTTTTCATGCGGTTAGTGTACGGAACCGAAAGAGCAATGCGGGCATTGTGACTGAGTGACAACTTTCCCGACAAGCCATACGGGCAGAACGAAACTTATTTCAGCTATGCCGTGGCAAGGGACAGTGCGCGTAGCGTCAGCAAGCGAGTGCACTGACTGACAAAAAAGAACGTTTTCATTAAGCCAAATGAGCAGAGTTAAGTTCACTTAAACTCTGCCATGGCGAGAAAAGGTAGAATGAAATTCAACGTTTTCGTTAAGCCAAATGAGCAGAACGAAACTCGTTTCAGTTATGCCATGGCGAGAAAAGGTAGAATGAAATTCAACAAGGTTTAGTGAGAAAACATCATATTATAAAATGATTTTCAATAGTTACTTAACAAAAAAGACTACAACCATATAACCTCATACCCAAACAACCGTACGACTCCAACACCGTAGAAATGTTTCACGTGGAACGTAGAATTCCGTCCTTATGAAAGAAAGTAACGAGGCGCGTCTTACACGCTTAAAGAACATAGTGCTAAACATGCCTGAGAAACCCGGCAGCTATCAGTATTACGATGCTGAGGGCACCATAATCTATGTCGGCAAGGCAAAGAATCTGAAACGCCGCGTCTCCTCCTATTTTCACAAGGAAGTGGACAGGTTCAAGACGAAGATTCTTGTCTCGAAAATCATGAACATCACGTACACCGTCGTGAACACGGAAGACGATGCACTGCTGCTCGAGAACGCACTTATAAAAAAGTACAATCCACGCTACAACATTCTCCTGAAGGACGGAAAGACCTACCCCAGCATCTGCATAACCAACGAATTCTTCCCGAGAATCTTCCCGACAAGGCAGATAAACAGGAATTCCGGCACATATTTCGGTCCATACGCCAACGTTGGTTCAATGTATGCCGTGCTCGACTTCATAAAGAAGCTCTACCATCCCCGCACCTGCCGCATGAACATCCAGCCTTTAGACATCACTCGTGGAAAGTACAAGCCGTGCCTGGAGTACCATATAAAGAACTGCGGGGGCTGCTGCATCGGCAAGCAATCCATGAAGGACTATCAGGCGAACATGCAGGCGGCACGCGAGATTCTGAAGGGGAACACGCGCCAGATACTCACTATGATATGGGACGAAATGCAGCAGGCAGCAGGGGAAATGCGTTTCGAGGATGCCCAGAGACTGAAGGAAAAGTATTTCCTTGTCGAGCAGTTCTGCGCCAAAAGCGAGGTTGTCAGCCACACGGTGACCAATGTCGACGTTTTCACCTGCCTTCCCGACGATGACAACGGCAATGCATACGTGAACTTCATCCATGTCACGAACGGTCAGATAAACCAGAGCTTCACCTTCGAGTACAAGCGCCGGCTGGGCGAGACAGCGGAGGAAATCCTTGTCGAGGCCATTACCGAGATACGCGAACGGTTCCGGTCCACGGCAAGAGAGATAATCGTCGAGAAACAGTTGGAATGGAACATCCCCGGCACAGAGTTTTTCGTACCGCAACGGGGCGACAAGGCACATCTTCTCGAGCTTTCACGCATGAACTGCCGGCAGTATAAGGTTGACCGCCTGAAACAGTCCGCAAAGCTCAATCCCGAGCAGCGTGCGACACGCCTGATGCAGGAACTCCGCGACAAGCTCCGCCTCCCTTCCCTGCCGATGCGCATAGAGGCGTTCGACAACTCCAACATCTCCGGCTCCGACGCCGTGGCAAGCTGCGTCGTGTTCTGCAAGATGAAGCCATCCAAGAAAGACTACCGCAAGTACAATATCAAGACCGTTGAAGGCCCGGATGACTACGCCTCAATGCAGGAGATTGTACGCCGCAGATACGGCAAGGCTGCAGAGGAGCTGAGAGCAGTCCTCGACACGAAGGAAAGGATAACCCTCGAGCAGGCAAAGAGCGTGGAGACATCCCTATCCTCTGCCCCTCTTCCCGACCTTATCGTCTGTGACGGCGGCACAGGACAGATGCACTGTGTGGCAGAAACAGTCTGGGGAGAACTGATGCTCGACATTCCCATAGCCGGACTTGCCAAGGACGACAGACACCGTACGAACGAACTTCTCTATCTTCAGGACATCGGCAGGAACGTCTCCCAGCAGCCTGTCGCGGTGCAGCTGAAGACAGATAGCGAGCTTTTCCATGTGCTCACACAACTGCAGGACGAGGTCCACCGCTTTGCCATAACCTTCCATCGGGACAAGCGTTCAAAGAGCGCACTGGCAAGCGAACTTGACAACATCAAGGGCATAGGTCCTAAGACCGCTGACGCCCTGCTGAAAGCCTTTAAGTCCGTGAAGCGCATCAAAGAGGCTGACTATCAGTCTATTGCAGACATTATAGGCCCGGCGAAGGCCAAAATCCTGAAGGAAGAGCTGAGATGATGCGGGTGTTTGGCCGTCAAGGCTGCAGGGTTATAAGGTTGTACGGAAGTACGCCATCAGCCCACAGGGACGCGACACATATCATGTCCGCTGACAACCAATACACAAAAATGCCGTGGCTGTTTCGCCAGCAACATACCGCACTCTTGCAGAAAAAAACAAAACCGCACGACCTACAATACAAAACCTCATAACCCTAAAATCATAAAACCAAACCATGCGCCTTGTAATACAAAGAGTCAGCCGCTCCTCCGTGACCGTCTACGAGGAAGGCTTTGAATACCAACAAGACCACATCCTCCACCACGAAGAAACAGGGAAAGGCCTTCTGATACTCGCAGGAATCGAGGAAACCGACCTCTCAGCCGACATCGACTGGCTTGTAGGCAAAGCCTCACAGATGAGAATTTTCGACGACCAGGACGGAATTATGAACCTTTCCGTCAAGGACATTGACGGCGAATGTCTCGTCATAAGCCAGTTCACCCTCTTTGCAAGCACGAAAAAGGGCAACCGCCCGTCATGGCTCAGGGCTGCGAAAGGAAGCGTCTCACAGCCCCTCTATGAAGAATTCTGCCGCAAGATGTCCGCCGCCTTGGGCAAGGAAGTCCGCAAGGGAATCTTCGGCGCGGACATGAAAGTGGAGCTTGTGAACGACGGCCCCGTAACGATAATCATCGACTCGCACAACAGGGAGTGAGGACTATACGGTTTCAGGTCATATGGCTATACGCTTTTTGGAGTCATAAGGTTATGTGATCATAAGGCCTAAGGACATGCCCACACGTCCCCGCCCCATGACCTGAATCCAAAAAGCCACAACCAAGACCCGGAAAGAAACCGGGGACACAAGCCTGTCGGAAAAGTTAACCTGCACGCCATTTTCAGTCCTCCATGACGGCGATGTTTCAAGTTCTCAGCCCGTATGTTTTGAAGAAAAAACATAGTGCAGACAAGTCAAAGTCATTTTTCCGGCCGACCGGAAAACGAAAGGTAACACTTGAGAAGTCAAAAGGTAACGATTCGCATTGTAAAACGTAACACTCCGTTCCCAAAAAGGCAACAGATTGTTACACAAGATGCAAATCACTGAAAATCAAAGCAAAACAGAACAAGAAATCACAACAGGGGAATTTCATGCAGGCGCAACATGACATACACCGCATAACCGCAAAAAAAACATACAAACCAGCATATTAACTTCAAAAGAAAGGAAACACTATGGAAATCAACAAAATCAAAGAAGCCCTCAGCAAGTACAATCTTGAGTATGACGACGCACAGGTAGCCGCCGAAGTCAAGGCACTGCTGGATGCCCGTCTCGAGGAGAACATGACTCCTGAGGTAAAGAAATTCCTCATGGGAAGCATTGAGCTGACAACCCTCAAGACCACCGATTCCGACCGCTCCGTCATGGAGTTCACGGAGAAGGTGAACCGGTTCGACTCCGAGTACCCCGACCTCCCACATGTTGCCACAATCTGCGTCTACCCTTGCTTCGCCGAGGCTGTGAAAGAAGCCCTCCGCGTCCCGGGCGTGGAGATCGCCTGCGTCTCCGGCTCCTTCCCTTCCTCACAGGCACGCATGGAGGTGAAAATCGCCGAGACATCCCTTGCCATCGCTGACGGCGCAACGGAGATAGACATCGTCATGCCGGTAGGAAAATTCCTTGAAGGCGACTACGAGGGTGTCGCCGAAGATATAGCAGAGATGAAGGAAGCCTGTGGCGACGCGGCAATGAAAGTGATACTTGAGACCGGTGACCTCCGTGATTCCAAGGACATAAAGATTGCCTCCATACTGTCCATGTACGCCGGTGCGGACTATATCAAGACCTCTACGGGCAAGGAAAAGGTCAGCGCCACTCCTGAGGCGGCGTACATCATGTGCCAGGCCATCAAGGAGTACCATGACGAGACCGGCATACAGATTGGCTTCAAGCCTGCCGGCGGCATAAACACAGTCCGTGACGCTGTGACCTACTACACAATAGTCAAGGAAGTTCTCGGGGAGAAATGGCTGACAAACAAGTGGTTGCGCCTCGGCACCTCACGGCTTGCCAATCTTCTTCTCTCGGACATCAATGGCGAGGAAGTGAAGTTCTTCTAAGAACGGCTTGTCAAGAAGCAATCAAAAAGAAAGAATGTCCCGCAGCACCGTGAATTCCGGTACTGCGGGACATGTTTTCTTTTCATGCGTTCATGCCACCATAACAGCAACATGCGAATGGTTTACGGGACAGATAAACAGTCTTTGTAAGCAACTAAGGATTCATTATCATTCAACGGCGATTCTTACAGACAGATACCTTATCTTGCACCTTATTACGGACAGAAATCCTATCTTTCAACATTCTTGACATATTCAAGCTCCATATTCATTATTTGTGCAATTTGCTCATCGGACATTCCTGACTGTTTCATCATGCGGACAGCCTCTGCCCTGCCTTCTGCACGCCCCTCTGCACGTCCCTCTGCTCTGCCTTCTGCCCTGCCTTCTGCACGTTCAGTATTGATATTGTCCTTCAGAATGACGATGTTGTCAAGATGGCGGTAGTACGCCTTCAGCTCATCCTTGGACATGCGGTCAAGAATCAGTTGCCGGCGGGCCTCCTCCAGACCGGGAGTGCTCGTGCTGTCGGAGATGTTGCCCGTGTTGAGATAATAAAGCCATTCCTCCAAAGGAGTCGTGGCAAGCCTGTTGAAATCGTTTACGCGGAGGATATAGTATTCCGGGAAAAGGTCCTTCACGTCATCAGCCCTGAACTTCTCCATCTGAAAAGGGCTGAGTTTCAGCAGGTCTCCGTTATGGATGCCGCGGAACTCCGTGGTGCCGTGATATACATAGTCCGTACCGGCACCGAGACTGAAATAGACGATGTTGACGCTGTAGACCTTGCGAACATTCTCGTAGCCCTCACCGCGCCTGATATACTCCGTGACAAGCTTTGAGGTACCGAAAAGCATACGCTGGAAATAAGCGAACTCGTTGTTGTTCTGTACTTCAACAAGAATCAGCTCGCCCTTGGAATTCTCGGCGAGCATGTCGACACGGTTGTATTTGTCGTACTCTTCCTCCTGGTTGCTTTCGCTCTCAAGCATGCGCACGATGGTTATCTTCTCGTCAAGCAAGGTCGTGAGAAGGCCTTCGAGAACGGCGAAGTTGGCTTTGTTGCGGAGCATCCGCTTCATAGCCCAGTCAAAACGGATGTAGTTTGTCATAGGATTGTCGGATTAATATAATGATTACAAAGATAATGCAAAAAAACGGTACGGCAAGAAAACAAAAGGGCTATTTTAGTTTTTTTATATATAAGAGAATGCCTGACAATCACTGCCGCAGCAGTCCGCAACGCAAAAAGAAACAGTCAAAGCGCCACGAATCTTTCCATGGAAACAGGATGACGGACAACCACATATCACATTGCACTGACACCCCATAATCTGCAACCGTATATAAAGGAACAAGCATCCCGCCGTAATGCCGGAATGCTTGCTATGTTTTCTTCAACTCTCCCTGCCCATTGCGAAGTCGGCATACAGACGAAGCGCCACAGCGATTTCGGGATCATGAATGTTATCATCTATATAGTCCGTACACCTGCCGTAATAGTCAAGCATGACGCTCCTCGCATAGTCTATCCCGCCATGGCTCTCCGTGTACTCCACAAGGAAAGAGATGTCCTCCTCCGTGATGTCCAGCGACCTCACCCTGCGCCCCATGGAGGATATCTCCTCAGGAGCGGAAGCAAGAACATGAAGCAAGGGAAGTGTAAGCTTTCCTTCCCTCAGGTCATTTCCCGTAGGCTTTCCAATCACCTCTGAATCAGAATAATCGAAAATATCATCCCTTATCTGGAACAAGATTCCGAGATTCCGTCCGAACTCACAGACTTTCTCCGTCTCTTCCTCCCCGGCACCTGCCGAAAGGGCACCGAGACGGCAGCAGCATTCAAAGAGCGAAGCGGTCTTTTTCTCGATGACATCGAAATAATTGGCCATGGAGAAATCATCAGAAGAGATATTCTCTATCTGCTTCACCTCTCCTGCCGCCAGTGTCTGACCGAGATGGGCCACGGCATCCGTCATGCTGTCACTGTCCGCCAGTGCTATCTCCCGCAACGACGTCGCAAGAATATAGTCTCCGACAAGGACGGCTATCCTGTTGTCAAAAGAAGCATTCACAGAGGCCTGTCCGCGCCGCCTGTCACTCTCGTCCACGACATCATCGTGAACCAGCGAGGCTGTATGGAGAAGCTCAAGCGAGCATGCCGAATGGACCGCCTTGAACAGACAGGAAGCGTCCATTCCAACGGTCTCATCACCGCCGCCTGACACTTTCCCGGCAAAAGCCTTGGCAACAAGAAGCGTAAGGATAGGACGCATACGCTTACCCCCACGGCGCATGATATATTCAAGCACCGTGTCAAGCAAGCCGCCGTTATGAGACAACGAATCCCTGAAAACAGCTTCAAATTGCGCCATTTCATCGATTATCGGAGCCTTGATATTTGACAGAGTATCAGTCATAAAACAATATTTAGTGCAAAATTAATATAAAATATTGGTATTAATGAAAACTTTTGAGTAATTTTACAACAAATTTACAATTGGAATACAGGCACGCACGATGCGTCCGCCAATAATCCGCAAATAAGGTTTCCTGTCATCGGGCTGAAGGCTTGGGTCGTAAGGCTATGCGGATATATGCCTCATGACCAAAACCTTGAACCTTGAACCCATAACCCAAAACCTCAAAACATCAAACCGTTAAAAAGCCATGGACAAAATATTCCTCATTGATGCCTACGCACTCATTTACAGAAGCTACTATGCCCTGCTCGGCAGCAACTTCTACAGCACACAGATGCAGATGAATACCGGCACCGTACACGGATTCATGAACACTCTTCATGAGGTCATCAGCAAGGAACAACCCACACACATCGGTGTAGCATTCGACCACGGAAAGACCTTCCGCCATGAGGCTTATCCGCCGTACAAGGCTCAGCGTCAGGAGACTCCGGAGGACATCAAGGCTGCCGTCCCTGTCATAAAGGAACTGCTCAGTGCCATGAACATCCCTGTTCTCCAGGCAGACGGATTTGAAGCCGACGACGTTATCGGTGCCGTGGCAAGCCTCCTCGGCAATGACGGGAACGAAAAGGATAAGGACGAGAACGGACAGACAACGGACAGACAGATATTCATGCTCACTCCTGACAAGGACTACGGACAACTTGTCAGCAAGAATGTCTTCATGTACAAACCACGGTTCAAAGGCGGATATGATGTCCTCGGAGAAAAGGAAATATGCGAAAAATACTCCATTTCATCGCCAAAACAGGTCGTTGACATCCTTGCCCTCATGGGCGACTCCGCCGACAACTTCCCCGGATGCCCGGGTGTCGGAGAGAAGACTGCCGTCAAGCTCATCAGCGAGTGGGGCAACTGTGAGAACATAATCGAACATGCTGAAGAGATAAAGGGTGCACTCGGCAAGAAAGTACGGGAGCATATCGAAGACATACGAATCTCCAAGTTCCTCGCAAAAATATGTACCGACATTCCTGAAGTCAACGAAAACCTCCCCACCCTGCTCTCAGACATGGAATGCCGGGAATGGAACACTGACGAGCTCGCCCGGCAACTTGACCTTCTTGAACTCCGGCAGATAAAAAGAAAATTCCTTGCATACAGAAAAGAAGATGACCGTCATAATGCAAATGCCGCAGAAGGAAACACGGAGGAAACCGTAGAGGAGAAAATCATCTCCGGCTACGATCTCTTTGGAGAACCTATATACAAAACGGTAAAGGTTAAAAAAATTAACATCCCCACCCCGCCGTCAGGACAGAAAGAAGAAAATATCGCCGTAAAAACAGAGGTTACACTACCGGCATTCACCACTGAACTCATTGATAATGAACAAAGAGTAAAAGAACTTTGTGACTTTATTTTGACAACAAAAAGTTTCGGTTTTCACCTTGAAGCCACCTCTTCTGCCCCAATGACGGCAGAAATCATATCCCTGACACTCGTCAGCGGAGACAAGACCTATTTTCTCCCACTCTCTCCTGAACGCCAAGAGGCGGAGAGAACGCTCGCCATGCTCCGGCCTATCTTCGAGAACGAATCAATAGAAAAAATCGGTCATGACCTCAAAGCAAAGATAATTCTTCTTCACCGCTATGGCATAGCACTGCGGGGAACACTCTGGGATGTCATGATTGCACATTACCTCCTCGAGTGCGGACTAAATCCGAAGCACACCGTCAACGACATCGCTTTCGACAGTTTCAAATATATCCCCGCCAATTTCGAGGAGATAAAGAAAACCATCCGTGAGGAAATGAAGGCGGAAGGGAAGAAAGTTCCTTACCTGAGAGACATGACCCTCCGTGGCTTCCCGGAGGAAAAAGCCATGGCCTACTGTACGGAACGCGCCTTCATCGTCACCGCCTCATGGAACATCTTCCGCAGACGACTGGAAGAGACGGAAGGAATGTGGCACATCTTCAACGACATAGAGATGCCACTCATGGAAGTGCTCTGCGACATGGAACTGACCGGCATTGCCATTGACCTTGATGCCTTGCGGGAAGTATCAAGGGTTTTCAATGAACGGCTCGCCGCACACGAACAGAAAATTTACGAACTGGCAGGAGAGGAATTCACACTGACCAACCCGAAGAAGCTCGGCATAATCCTCTTCGAAAAGCTCCGTCTCATGGAGAAACCCAAGAAGACGAAAACCGGACAGTATGCCACAGGAGAAGAGATTCTCACACCGCTACGAAAGAAACATCCTATAATAAACGAAATACTTGAGTATAAAGGACTTAAAAAACTAATCAACACCTACGTCGATGCTCTTCCCCTCCTTGTCAACAAAGAGACGGGACGAATACATACAACCTTCAACCAGTGTGTCACGACCACCGGCCGTCTGTCTTCCTCAGACCCTAATCTTCAAAATATTCCTGTGCGAGGAGAGGACGGCAAGGAGATAAGACGATGCTTCATTCCGTTGACATCACTCCCCTTCTCCACCCCGGAAAACACCGTCACGGACATCCCGGAAAACAATGACGGGACAGCGGTTACAACAAAAGAAAAGAATACATCAGAGACAAAGAGAAATCTCTTTTTCTCTGCCGACTACTCGCAGATAGAACTGCGCGTCATGGCACATCTTTCCAATGACGAACGCATGATTGAAGCCTTCCGCAACGGTACTGACATCCACCGCGCCACGGCAGCCACAGTCTACCATAAACCCTTCGACGAAGTCACACCGGAGGAACGCTCAAAGGCAAAACGGGCCGACTTCGGCATAATCTACGGAATAACACAGTTCGGCCTGGCACAGAACATGGGCATAGAACGCAGTGAGGCCAAGGAACTCATGAACGGTTTCTTCCTCACATTCCCTAAGATTCAGGACTTCATGGAAAACCGTAAGGAAGAGGCACGCCGTAAAGAATACGCAGAGACCATGTTCCACCGGCGCCGCTACCTGCGGCTCATTACGAGCGGCAACGGAACAGAACGCGCACTCGCTGAACGCGAAGCCATGAACTCCCCCGTACAAGGTACGGCAGCAGACATCATAAAGATTGCCATGGTACGCATTTTCAGGCGTTTCCGTGAAGAGAACCTCCACTCAAAGATGTTGCTTCAGGTCCACGATGAACTGAACTTCTCCGTCCTTCCCGAGGAGAAAGAGAAGGTGCAGAAGATAGTCCTTGAAGAGATGCAGTCAGCGGTACAGCTTTCCGTACCCCTCATCGCCGACTACGGATGGGGCGACAACTGGCTTGAGGCACACTGACTTCCATTTCCATAGATAAAAGCCAAGGCGTACTTTCATGAGAAATGGGGCATACAATGTCATAACCGATGACAGCCACTTGCCAAAGACATTCTCATACCCGTGACAACAACTGTCATGACTGTATATTCAGCAGGTTCTGCTAAGTTTGTCAAGACTGGTGGATTTCTTAAAAAACAAGGAGCTGCCAAAATCATAACTCTCTTATTGTATCAAACATACTTGAATCCTATGATTCACTCGTCTGAGAAGTATCTGATATAAAAAATATATTACAGGAATCAGAACAATCTCTCCAAAACTAACATCCAAAAGAAACCGGAGCCGGGCAGATAGGTATGGCCATAGCCCGGCAGATGTTTGTCTTTCGCGAGCTTTTTCCGGTGTAAAGATTTTGTCTTACTATCAAAAAGCATTATCTTTGTGCATTATCAACTCATTACATCTATGAAGAAACTTATATTGTCGATTATGGCGTTGCTTACAGTAACGTTTTCCTTTGCCCAGTCTGTCGACGAGAAGTTGGGAGCGATGCTCAACGGCGGCAAATGGTTCGAACTGAGGGAATTCCTCGAAACAAACACCGACACGATTCATCCTTTTCTCGATATGTACGCCAAGGCGATGGAGGCACACTTCTTCAACCGGCACGAAGCGGCGGCGGAACACTGTTCAAGTTTGCTTAACAGCCCTCAGATAGACCTTGCCAACGTGGCAAGCGTGGGGCTGCTGATGTGTTCCGATATCAGCATGCTGGGCGACAATGCCGCCGCAGCGAGAACACTGGAGGCAATCAATGATGCCGTAAAGCCGTATCATGAGCATCTTGACAGCACTGTTGTCAAGGCGATAAAGACTGATATCGCAAAGTATAAAGCACTGGCTTCCTATAAGATAAACGATGTAGAGCCGTTCGGAGACAAGGCCTTAGTACCGTTCGACATCGTTGCCGTGGGTGCCGATTCCACCGCCCAGGAGGCGATAAATATCGGCGGGCGCATAAACGGGCATGGCTGTGCGATGACTTTCGACACGGGAGCTGGCGTGAATGTCATTTCCGACTCTATTGCCGCCGCCTTCGGGCTCGACATCCTGAATGTGGATTTGAAAGCAGGAGGCTACGGGGTGCAGCGGGCGAGGCTGGCTGTAGCCAAGGAACTGACAGTCGGCGGACTGACCATACGTAACGTGCCGTTCTATGTGATGACCATGCTTTCGGGTAACGACGAAGCAGACAAGTACATGAGGCATTTCCAAATAGTGATAGGACGGAGCGTGATGGAGGCTGTCAAGTATTTTACGATTGACTTTGCCGGCAGGGAGATAGTGGTAAGACGCGAACTGGACATTCCGCCTGCCGTCCGTCCAAATCTCTGCATAAGCACCGGCGGCGTTTACAGACTGTTGTGCCATACGTTTGACGGCACTCCAATGATTGTGAATCCCGACACGGGCGACTCGTCCTACGGCACATTGAATCCGAACATGCTGCCTCTCGCCGGGAGCAGGCAGGCTCTGGAGCTCTCGCCGAAGAAAATAAGGATGGCGGGGGCCGGCGGAGTGCTTGAAAGCCCGTATTATGAAGTGAAGGACATGCCGCTGACCATCGGAGGAGTGTCGGCGAACGTCCCGCAAATGACGTTGCTTGCTGACGGGGCAGCCCTCAGCAGCGAATTTGACGGCAGGATGGGGCTGGCGGCATTCATGCTTTTCAGGAGCGTGTCATTCGACCTGTCCAGAATGGTCATGTATCCCATGCGATACTGATGGCATACAGTCACCAAAATCCACTTGAACCGAACAAAGGGCTATCATATATAGATAATACAGAGTGGTCTCCGATAACAATATATGACTAATATGAACAAAAAAATATGCCATACATATCCATTGAAAGCGGAAAACTAACCGCTGAACAGAAGAAAGAGCTGATTGAACGCCTCACAGCGACAGCTTCGGAGATAACACATATTCCGGAGCAGTTCTTCACTGTAACAATAAAGGAACTGCCAGATGAGAATTTCGGCATCGGCGGCAAATCCATTGATGAAATCAAACGTAACTACGAGCAATGAAACCACAACCGGAGAGTCTGCCAAATATGAAATCGGATAATAAAGGGCTGTCTGAATGTTTTAAAATCATCCGGCAATTCATCAGATGCCATGCCGGAGAGGGTGATGCCGCCTCCGCACGGCAAGCGGTAGAGGCGATAACTCCTGCTGCCGAGTATGGCGATGTCAAGGCTCAGATGCTTCTCGGCAAATATTATTCATGGGGATACCACAACGAGTGCGACAATCAGAAAGCAATCCATTGGTTTGAAAAGGCGGCGGACAACGGCAATGCCGAAGCCGCCATGCTCATCATGGAAATATACCGCAACGATTGCCCGGATGGAATTGACGCAGAGCAGCGAAAGGCATTGATACTGAAATGGCATAGACGGTGGTTCGACATATTGGCAACGAAAGCTGACAGTGGTTCGGCTGATGCTGCCAAAGACTTGATGAACCTCTATATAGAAGAGTGTCCTGAGGATATGACACAAGATGATGGACTTGCAGAGGCTCTGAAGTGGTACTACCGCTGGATTAAGCTATTGACTGCGAAAGCCGAAAGAGGAGACTCTATGGATAAATGGAATTTGGCGGAGGTACTTCTGTATGGTGATTGTGCGCCCGAAAAGCTTTTGGATTGTTTCACGGATGAAGATGATGAGCGGAAACTGTCGCAAGCCATAGTATTGTATAAGGAGGTGACTGCTGATAGCCAATTCCTTATGAAACATAAAGCATATTTCAGAATGGGATGTGCATACAATGATCTTGGCCTATGGAAAGAGGCTCTCGCCTGTTTCAAGAAAGCCGCAAAACTGAATTGGCACGAAGCGTATGCAAAAATAGGAGAAGCCTACCGATATGGTAAGGGAGTAGATCCGGACGATGCAACCGCCCGCAGATGGTATAAGAAAGGCGCCGGGCTGGGTGAAATCACGGCGATGCTCCGCTTGGCCGAATGTTATAAAAACGGCATCGGAGGCGCCCCGGATTATGAAAAGGCTATGCTTGAATATCAGTATATAGCCGAGCGCCTAAATGGCCGGGGCTTCAAACATCAGACAATCGGTATCGGAACTGCATTATATGAACTTGGCAACATGTATCTGAACGGACTGGGCGTACAGCCCAATCTGAAAGAGGCGCTCCGGTATTTCAAACTCGCAGTAAAGAAATGCAATAATCCCCTGGCAGAAAACAAATTACAAGAATTACTTTAGCGTTATGACAGAAAAATACACTCTTTGGAACAGATTTATTGAAGAAATTTGCGAACGCGAAGCGGAGACTCTTTCACCGATTCAGAAGAAAGCGGTGCTCTGCTTTTGGTATGATTCTGAAATGCAAAACGGAGGACATTCCGGCTATCTGGAGAATTATCCTGATATAAACCCGGATGAACTGGAAGATGCCATCCTGACTGTCGGCAACAAGGAGATTGCCGACAACTATCGCCGGGCAATCACCGTTGGCGAAGAGGATGACTTTGAAGAGACCGACAATGCCTATTACGATTTCGAGCCATCGCTATGCGACTGTCTTGAGGAATTCGTATGGGAAAACAGTAATGTTATTTTTGACTGAAGAACTATGAACAGCAAGGAACTATCCGGGTATCTCAAGACAATAAGGCAAAGCGTCGATGATTTTGACAATCCGCAGCAGGCCCGGTCAGCGGTCGAAGCGATAACTCCTGCAGCAGAGCAGGGCAATGCACAGGCGCAATATATGCTTGGCATGTACTACTATACGTTCTATTGTGAGGATTCATCCCGCTTTCTGCCATGGATGGAGAGAGCGGCGGAATCCGATAATCTGAAAGCGATAAAGTTCCTTGCTGATTATTTCCGCTTCATCTGCGACGACTTGGATTTGGAGCAGCGAAAGGCATTGGGTCGGAAATGGCTTTACCGGATGATTGACTTGCTGAAAAAGAAAGCGGACAAAGGCGTGGTTAGTGCGACAAAATCCCTGATGAATCTTTACGTGCACGACCGCCCCGAGGATATTTCTGAGAAGGAGGGGCGGGAGGCGGCCTTAGCTTGGTATGAACGCCTGATAGAGATATTGAGGGAGAAAGCCGAACGGGGAACGGCCAGGGACAAGAAGAATCTTGCCGACATCCTGACCTACGAACAGGGTGTTCCAATCGAAATTGTCAGCTATCTGCCGGACCGTATGGATGAGGCGACTCGGCTCTATGAGGAGATTTCCACAGAGAAAAAGGATGGTGCTTCATACGTCGATTTAGCGCGGACATACAGCAGTGAAGGGAATGAAGAAAAAGCCTTTGAATGTTATATGAAAGCGGCTGAGCTGGGCTATGCCGATGCCTTTTACAATGTGGCAAACGCATATCTCAACGGCGAAGGTGTGGAGAGAGATTTTGATAAGGCTTTTGAGTGGTTCCAGAAAGCAGCCGACAGTGGAGACACTTCTGCTAAATTAAAATTGGCAGAGTGCTACAAACGCGGTGCGGGCTGCGAGAGAGATTATGCGGCGGCTATGGCATTGTATCAGCAGGTAGCCGGCGAAAAAAGCATAAAAAGGTATTCTTTCGCAGATGTGGCAGAGTATGAAATCGGCAATATGTACCTGAAAGGGCTTGGCGTTGAAGTCGATTTGCGCAAGGCATACGATTATTTCAAGCGGGCTGCTTCGCACGATAACCGATCCGCAGAGAACGCGCTCAACAACAAGAAATTCCGTGATTTCAAATAACGGAGGAACATGGCAATGAGTAAAGACGAACTGTTAGAACTGCTTGGGCGGATGTGCGCACCTCATGAACCGGATGTATGCCGTTCGTGGGAAATGACTTCGTGGAAAGCTCTGCGTGAAGCGGAGAAGTTGACGGACAGGGCTTTGTTTCCTATATTGGAGGAGATTATCCATGAAAATCCCGGTGAAAGCGGTTTGGATATCCGCAAAGAGGCTTACTTCATCTATAAAAACCTGTTGATGCAGCAGTTTAATGAAGAACGGTTCGCCTTTTTGCTTTCACGGCTGGACATGGAAGTCGCTAAAGGAGAGTATATGTGGTGGCACGACTTCCTTCATGAGATGGAGGTGAACCCCGATATCCCCGTCACGCCTTTGCTCGCCATTGCCGAAAGAGGCAATAAGTATGATGTGGAATGGGTGTGCAATGACATCGAGACTTATGCAAAGAGAGGAAATGTCGAATCCATCATCGCACTCCCTGCACTGAAAGCGCATGTCAAAACTGCCAAACGGACGCAGCGTCAGGCAACGGCAGACATTCTGAAAGAGCATGGCGTGGAGTCGAAAGCCGATATTGAACGGTTGAGCGAGGAAGATGGCGCAGAGCTTTATGAAGCATTGAAAGCCGGAGTACTTGAAGAATACGACATAACCCCAAAGCGGTTGGAACGACTTGTCGAACAGATTTTGAAGTAGATTATGGCAAAGTTACAAATGCTGTCCTTTGAGGACGACGATATTATCGCACGACGCATCAAGGAGGAATCAAATTACTGCGACGTGGCCCATCTGTATGTCGCCACCTATGGCATCTGTCAGGTAATCCTTCAGGAATTGTCGCCGATAGACCTTGACGGAAACGGACGGCTCACAATCTGCGCGAATGTCGAGAAACAAAATGTGACGCCGGGATATAAGAATTGGAAAGGAACATTCGGTGTGTCGACCTACGATTTGGATAGTGAAACTTCCCGACGGATGTATGAGTTCAAAGATTTCGACAAGGAGTTTGTGGAATTTGTGGCCAATCTCGTGCTTGATGTCTTGATTGAGATTGATGAAGCAAACGGCGGCAAAAACCGGCTGGCGCAACGGCGTGAAGAGATTATGCAGAATCTGCGCGAGTGCGGCTTTGAAAAGAAAATCCTGCTTGAACGCTACTCCAAGCTGAGCCGCGACCGGAAACATCGCGCGATGGTCTATAACTGCTTCGGTCAAAAGATAGGCGATGCGCTGAAAGTGGAGATTGTCAGCACAGCCACCGGCGAAGTCGTAGCATCGAAATGGGATGAAGAACTACCCCGCTGCGCCGACAGCCGTAAGTCGGCCATCAACAAGGCCGGTTGGGACGGCGACACATTCCGCGTGTACATCGGACGGCCAAGACCGTTTGACAGTATTTTGGTAAAATTACAACCCGGTCAATGAATGATGCGTTATGTTTGATTACGAAGAAATAGACAGGACTGTCCGCGACAATAAACTTCCACTTCACAAAATCGAAGGGAGTGAAAAAGTGAAATGGTACCGCAAGGCGATTGATACCGACGGGTATGTTGCACCTGAAGCCTTGCTTGGTCTCGGCAATTGCTATGCCTCGGGGCATGGAGTGGAACAAGATTGGGAGAAAGCGGCGGAATTCTACCGCGAGGCGGCTGATATGTGTGACCCTCAGGCGCAATATCTGCTTGCCGGCTGCTATGCCGAGGGCAATGGTGTCGGGCAGGATATGGCGGAAGCTGTGAAACTGTATAAACGAGCGGCGACAAATACCTGTGAAAACAAGGGGTATTTCGGTCATGCGGGAGCTATGCGCTGCCTGGCTGACTGCTACGCCAACGGCAACGGTGTGAGAAAGAACGCCAAGCAAGCCACCGCATGGTACGCCAAAGCTGAGGAACTGGAAGCAGATTCAAAAACATGTTGATAACAGTGATATATTAAGTATGGATAATATTTTGCAAATTGTGAAGGAACACTTGCCACAAGCGGGAACGGAGTTAAGCATATACACTTTTTTAGCCTCGGATGCCCTTTGGCTTGGCAAACTGAAATCACAACGCTCTTTTGTCACTGTGGCGGAAGATACAATACTCGGATTGTACATTGTCGTGATGGATGACGGTTCGGTTCATCTGCTGGAATTGCCTGCCGAAAGGAAACGCTACGACCTGTCTAATCTCGACGAAGACCATATCATAGGATATTGCTCCGCCGGCTTTCCCGCTTTCATGGAAATCATGAATCTGTACATGGAAGCGGAAAGACGTCTTGCAGAACTTGAACCCACCGTAGAGACAGATGTATTCGAGAAAGAATGTGAGCAAGCGGAAACCGAACTTCGAAAGAAAGTTGACAAAATAGATGCCACTGCAATTGAAGACCCCGAAGGGCTGTGGAGTACGATGATTGAAGAAATGAGAGCCTGTATCTGCTGATTACTCATAATTGTTGATTATGAACCATATACGAGCAAAGCATATTGTTTTGGCAGTCATCGCTATTACGATGGTCTGTCTGTTTCGTGCTTGCTACAATGTCTTTGTCAACTGTGAGCAAGAGGAGTATATCTCGCCGAAGGAGACGAACACGATAATCGTACAATATGATTTCATGTCGCGCCCCACGGTTTACAAAAAGCATTGGCTGTGGGACAAAGAATTGTGGTCATATCCCGGCAGCGGGTTTATGGAAACCGTGCATTTCGGCGTGGAATGGCTATCAGAAGAGAGCTTCCGCATTTTTTATGAGGATGTACGTGATGACAAGTACAACGAGGATTTCATTATAGCAATACCTTGATTATGGACAATGCTTACATTCAATTTATCCGCCCGTCAGTGCGGTTGCAGCAGTATATGCACCACTACCGGATATAGAACAGTGATGAGAAGCAGGATACGCTGACCTTTCCAATTGGATGTCCACAACTGATTTTTCATCGCCAGACTCGGTTTTATATTCCTGAGTTGAGAGCAGAACAGGCAAGATTCTCCATAAGCGGTCAGCTCCTGGCAACTCTGCACCATACTGCCACAACCTTAAAATAAAATAAATAATTTGCCCATATAACTATTTTTATATATATTTGCAGATTAAATCCGCAAAATGCAGCCGGCCTTTCCGCACTTACAGGAAAGGCTGACAACCGCTCACCTCCTGTAAAGACAGGAAAAGCAAGGAATAGATTCAACAACAATAAAAAAAAAGCACAAAGAATAAATGGCACTAAAATGTGGTATCGTAGGACTGCCTAACGTCGGCAAGTCAACACTCTTCAACTGCCTGTCAAGCGCGAAGGCACAGGCGGCAAACTTCCCTTTCTGCACAATCGAGCCTAACGTCGGCGTCATCACCGTGCCCGACGAACGGCTCACAAAGCTCGCGGAGATTGTCCATCCCGGACGCATCGTGCCGGCGACATGCGAGATTGTCGACATCGCCGGACTCGTGAAAGGCGCGAGCAAGGGCGAGGGACTCGGCAACAAGTTCCTCGGCAACATACGTGAGACGGATGCCATAATACACGTTCTCAGATGCTTCGATGATGACAACATCACTCATGTCGACGGATGCATCGACCCTGTCCGTGACAAGGAAATCATAGACACCGAACTCCAGCTGAAGGACCTTGAGACCATCGAGGCCAAATATGCCAAGACACAGAAAATGGCTTCCACGGGAAACAAGGATGCCAAGGTGGAGTTCAATGTCATGTCGGCATACAAGGAATGCCTCGAGGCCGGACGCAACGCACGCACCGTCACCTTCGACAGCAAGGAGGAGCAGGAAGCGGCGCGCAATCTCTTCCTCCTCACCTCCAAGCCCGTGCTCTACGTCTGCAACGTCGATGAGACGGCAGCCAGGGACGGCAACGAATGGACCCGCAAGATAGAGGCCATTGCCGCTGAGGAAGGCGCCGAGTCAATGATAGTTGCAGCAAAGACCGAAGAGGACATCGCCGGCTTCGAAAGCTACGAGGACAAGCAGATGTTCCTCGAGGAACTCGGTCTGGAGGAGTCCGGAGTGAACCGCCTGATAAAGAAAGCCTACGCCCTGCTCAACCTTCAGACGTTCATCACCGCAGGAGAAATGGAAGTGAAGGCCTGGACATACAAGAAAGGATGGAAAGCCCCTCAGTGTGCCGGCGTGATACACACCGACTTCGAGAAAGGCTTCATCCGTGCCGAAGTCATAAAGTACGAGGATTATATCACGTACAAGTCCGAGGCAGCCATCAAGGAAGCCGGCAAACTCGGAATCGAAGGCAAGGAATATGTCGTGCAGGACGGTGACATCATGCACTTCAGATTCAATGTGTAGACCTTACGGTTATAGTGGTTACATGGTTGTGGGGAAATAAGGTTATACGGAAGTATGCCGTAACCCATCTGCGGATGCACGGCATCCCCACCCCTGCGATAACCGTAAAAAAACTCACAACCGCATGGCCATAAAGCCTATATACAACCGTAAAAGCCATAACCATACAACCATAAACCCGTAACATGTCACTCTTCATCAACTGGAATCCCGACCTCATAGCCTTTCATCTCGGCCCGATCTCCATACGCTGGTACTCCCTCTGCTGGATAATAGGACTCCTCGGCGCATACCTCTGCGTACGCCGCCTCTACATCCAACAGAAATACGGCGAGGAGAAATTCGAGCCGCTGTTCCTCTACTGCTTCTGCGGCATAATCATCGGAGCACGCCTCGGCCACTGCATCTTCTACCAGCCTGACTATTTCCTCACATCCGCAAAAGGAATCTTCGAGATGCTCATCCCCGTCAAGCTCTTCGGCAACGGCATCCTCGACTCCCTCTCCACCGGACAGTGGCACTTCACAGGCTACGAAGGGCTCGCCTCCCACGGCGGCTCCGCAGGCGCACTGCTCGCCATCTGGCTCTACTGCCGCCACCAGGCAATGAAACTCCTCACTGTCTTCGACATGGTAGCCATAGCCACACCGATAACCTGCACCTTCATACGCCTCGGCAACCTCATGAACTCCGAAATAATAGGCAAGCCGACAGACCTACCATGGGCATTCGTCTTTGAACGCACAGACCTCCTGCCACGACATCCGGGACAGCTCTACGAAGCACTGTTCTATGCACTCATGTTCCTCATCCTGTGGACCATATACAGCAGGAACGACAGGCTTTCCGCCGCAACTCCCGCAAACACACAGCCCTTGACACACAAAAAGTCATTCATCGGCTCAGGACTTTATTTCGGCATACTCCTTTTCGGCATCTTCACCTTCCGCTTCTTCATCGAATACACAAAGGAAGAGCAGGTTGACTTCGAGAACGGCATGCTCTTCAATATGGGACAGCTGCTCTCCGTGCCGTTCATCATCGCAGGGGCTCTCTTCACCCTACGGGGACTGAGGAAAAAAGGATGAAGTGCGGGGCTACGGCTGTAAGGTTATGGAACTGTAAGTTTTTTGACGGTTATAAGGCTGTGCGGTTATGCAAGCATCTATTCTCTCTTCATGTCAACCGTGTCAGCGGCTTGCAGGATTGTGGGTTTCAAGATTCTGAAGATACGGTCACCGAAGGAATGCCGTGCGTCCGCAAATAATCAATGCTTACATGCATGATAACATATCGGAATGCCACAGTAGCCCACGAGCATGGCACTCCCGCCGACAACAGACCGACATTCAGACTTTTACAACACACACCGTCATATCTTGCCGCACCATTATGCAAAAGGTCATGCCTGACATTGCCAAAAGTAACCTTTTGCATCGCCGATGGTTACCTTTTCATCTGCGAAAGGTAACGATTCCCGTGAATCAACATGAGTTCTCCATAAGCATATAAAAAGCATCCATGCCGTGTTCATCAAGAAATGACTGCCTCTGTCAGAACATTTTCATCAGGCTCAGCCAAATCGCCATCCATCAGAGATGAGCGCGCCTGAAAGCGGCGGCAACAAGCGCAGGTCATTGAAACAAAGAACAATATAACTCTTACAAAGAACAATATAACTCTTACAAAGAACAATATAACTCAATACGGTAAAACAAGGACATACCGGTTGCAAAAAAAGCATGGAAGCCATGCCCCCGTCAGATGCAACGGAGAGACTGTCACGCGATTAAAAAAAAATCCGGCAGTCTCTCCGTTTTCTTTATTATTACGCCGGATACAGGGTTCCGCCGTTATCATGGGCAATGTACGGGCCGTACATGAACATAGCCTAATGTGCCGGCCTCATTCTTGCCGGTGACAGCATCGTCTGCCCATGAACCCTGTTCTATGCCCCTGCACGTTACGGCACCGGCACGGGATTGCGCCCGCATATAACCCATGACCATTACTGTCAGGGAAAAAACCGCAGAAATTATTTGGAGGTTCGGAAAATTTACCGTAACTTTGCCACGCATTTTGGTTCTCCGCATGCCGGAAAGCATGCCGGAGCTAAGAGGGAACGCAGTGAGAATCTGCGACATTACCCGATGCTGTGAGTCCTTTATTCAAGGACAGCCGCATGATGGTCACTGAACCGTCAACGGACACGTGGAAACCTCCGTTGGCAATTTGTTCGGGAAGACCGGCTGTCTCTTAAGGATTAAGTCAGAAGACCTGCCATGTGCTAAAAAAAGAAACAAGCGTCCACGGGATTATGGATGCAGAAAAAAAACATAACATACTGTCATGATTTATTGCAGAAGGGCTTCACGGCTCGTCGCAGTTGTCTGCATTATCTTCATGTCCTGTCCCGGCATCCGGTATGCCCGGGCACAGGCGACTGTACCTCCGTCTGCTGACGGCGGCAGGGAGAGGTGGGCGGACACGCTGACAACCGTGGAAGTATACGGACGGCGGCCGCTTGCCACCCGCCAGACTCTCGCAGGCACTGAGCTGCAGGCACTCTCCTCGACAAGCATCGCCGACGCGCTGAAATATTTTGCCGGCGTGCAGATAAAGGACTATGGCGGACTGGGCGGACTGAAGACCGTCAACGTCCGCTCCCTCGGCGCGCAGCATGTCGGAATATACATCGACGGCATCAGGGTCACCAACGCCCAGAACGGCACAGTGGACTTGGGAAAGTTCTCCCTCTCGACAATGGAGACCGTCGAGCTCTACAATGCCAACAAGCTTGACGACTGCCAGTCGGCATCGGAGTATGCGTCAGGAGCAACGGTGTACCTCCGTACGCGGCACCCGCAGAAAGACTCCCTGTCGGCACAGCTGCGCATTGCTTCGTTCGGCACGTATATGGCAAAGGCCAACCTCCAGTTCAAGCGTGCAGGATGGGCAGGCTTCATTGACGTGGAGGGTCTGACGACAAAGGGTGACTATCCTTTCAGGTACAAGTCGGAATATGAGGACACAGTAGGCCGGCGCGACAACTCCGACATAAAGTACGGGCGCATCGAAGGCACTCTGTTCAAGGGAGGCTTCTCCTCACACATATACTATTATTTCTCCGAACGCGGATGCCCGGGAGGAATAGTGAGAAGGCTGTCGGACAAGTACACCAACGTCGGCAGGGAATGGGACGGCGATTTCTTCATCCAGTCGGCCTACTCGCGGCAGTACGGCTCCCACCGCTTCAAGGTCAATGCCAAATATACCAACGAATACCTGCGCTACTGCACCGACTATCCTGAGAACCAGAACACTGCCAAGGTTGACAACCACTACCGTCAGGAAGACATCTACGGGGCGGCGTGCTACAGCTGGCGGCCGTGGAGCTGGCTGACACTGAGCACAAGCTACGACATACGCTACTCCAAGCTCCATGCCGACCTGAAATATTTCGACACAGTCCACCGCACCGACCAGAAGCAAGTCGTTGCCGTACAGATAAACCGCAGCGGACTGCAGCTGGCGGCCTCACTGCTCCATCAGCACTACAAGGACTACACGCGGACACACTGCGGTGCCGCAGACCCTTTGGACAGGTTCACTCCCGCCGTATCTCTCGGATACAGCATCAAGGGACTGACCCTCAGGGCATGGTACAAGAAAATCTTCCGCGCCCCTACCCTCAACGACCTTTACTACACACAGACAGGCAACCGCAACCTTAAGCCGGAGTACACGAAGCAGTGGAACATCGGTGCGGAATGGCGACACAATGCGCCTCGATGGAGTGCATCGCTGCAGGCTGACGCATATATCAACAGGATAGAGAACCGCATTGTCTGCCTGCCTCTGAAAGGAACGTACACCTGGTCAATGATGAACTACGGCTATACCTTCTGCCGCGGACTCAACGCCACGGGAAACGTGCGCCGCAGCCTCGGCGACTGGAACCTCTCACTGCTGACATCGCTGACATGGCAGCGTGACCTCGACCGCACGGACCCGGAGGGCGACACATACGACAAACCGATATGCTACTCTCCTACCCTCTCCTACGGCATCACGGGAATCATTGCGTGGCGGAGCCTCTCCCTCACCGTCTCTGACCTGCATGTCTCGGAGCGCATGTGGTCGTACGCCGACCCTGAGGACATGCTCAAGCCGTACAACAATGTCGACATCAAGCTCTCCTACACGCATGCCCTGACAAAAAAGACCGGCATCGGTGTATGCCTCGAAGTCAATGACCTGCTTGACGAACAGTACGAGCATATCCCGCGCTACCCCATGCCGGGACGAAACTACCGCCTGACGCTCTCACTGTCACTGTAGAACACGGGTTTTCAGAAAGAACGAGATTTAGTACAACATAAATTAAATATAAACTAATTTACAACAGTTACTTAGTTACTTATAACAGCAAACAACAACCATAAAGAATGAAACAAATGCTATCGTCCATCATTTCCGTGATATTAATCTACATCCGGAACGTGAAGAAAAAGATTTTCCCTTTACTCCTTGCCATGACAGCCCTTACGGTCCGAGGCCAGGAGAAGATTATCCTGCTAAACGAGGGCAACTGGCAGGCGGACAACGGCCGTATGACCTATTTTGAAGACGGACAGGTGGTTAGCAACCGGTGGTTCCGCGACATGAACGGCTACAAGCTGGGCGATACGCCCAACGACATCATCCAGATTAACGACAATCTCATTGCCATTGCCGTCAACTGGTCGAACATCATTCAGTTCATCACTCCCGAGGGCAAGGCAGTGGCAGCTACCGAGGATGTGCCCAACAACCGCAAGCTCGCCTCTGACGGGCAATACGTATACGTGTCGTCATACGGGCATGAGTGCGGCACCGTGGACGGCATGAAGGAGTTCGAGAAGGGCTATGTGGCGAAGATAGACATCAACACCTTTAAGGTAGTTGCGGCAACGGAGGTTGGTTATGAGCCCGAGGGCATAGCCTGGTACGACGGCTACCTGTTCGTGGCAAACACCGGCGGCTATGCCTTTCAGGAAGACCATGAGTACGAGACAACGGTGAGCATCATCGACGCCGCGACAATGAAGGTGGTGAAGACGGTGGACACGGGGCAGATAAACCTCTACGGCAAGATGTCGCAGAGCGGCAAGTATCTGTGCATCAACTCTCCCGGCGACTATTACGACATACAGGCGGCGGCAATCGTCTTCGACTGCGAGAAAGCCCTGCAAGGCGACACGGAATGTTTCGTCACACTGCCCTACGCCTCTACCTACAACTGCCCTACACCTGACGGCAAGTTCTTTGCCATAGGCTCGCGCTACTCTTATTACACAGGCGAATACGAGTTCAACTACATCACGATAGACCCCGCGGAGGTGATGCTCTCCGGCGGCGGCTCGGGCATTGAGGAATCGCTTCCCGGCACAGTGCTCAGCGACATAAAGCAGATGACAATGCCCTACGGCATCTACGTGAACCCCTACACTGGATATATCTACGCCACCGATGCCGCTTCGTTTGCCGCCGGAGGAACACTCTATCAGTGGTCGCCTGAGGGTAAGCTGCTCGGCAAGCATGGCGTGTATATCAATCCGGCGCACTTCCTCGCACTTCCGCCCGACGGACATTTCACGGGAATCAAGGATATAGAGACCTGCGGCACAGCCACGGATGGAAAGATTTATGACCTGCATGGACGGCGCGTGACAACTCCGCAGCGTAACCATATTTACATAAAGGACAAGAAGAAATTCATATACAAATAATAAATTTATCAATAAAAAAAACTCAGAAGAAATGAGAAAGTTATTTACTTCATTGATTGCCATCTTGTTTGTTGGCAACATCTTCGCCGCCAACGTGAAGGTGGTGATGAATTCTACGTCAAGGACAATGACCCTTGCCGACAAGACTACGGGAGAGAGTGTCGACGTGGGAACACCTTCGGGTTATGAATATTCATTTGATGTCAGTACCGGAAGCTATATCCTCACTGCGCTGGCAAGTGACGGGACAACCGTCAACGGAACAATAGAACTGAATGTCACCGGTGAGGAGGGACAGGAGTTCAAGGTGCTTACCTGCACGGCTTTTGCCACAAACACCGATGCCGCGACCGGTAATAAATGGGTTGTGGACGAGGACTATACCATAGAGGTTGAGGTGAACTCGCGCGAGGGCGTGAAGCAGAACATCACCATAGGCAACAGCACCACGGCAGGAAGGAAAACCTTCCTCGCACTGAACGGCAACAGCTACTATGCCGAACTTATACCTAACGCCGCTCACCGGACTGAGGGATACATGCCGCTCTATAAGTCGGGAACGCTGACTTTCGGCGCTACCGTCTCGGGAGCTATCCCTATGGGTAAGGACTATACGCTGACCGTACCTGAGAATGCTGAGTTCTACCTCGGCATAAAGGGTGCTCACTTCACATCGTTCAAGGACATAAAGCCTGAGCGGACGGAAGTCAGCGGCAGAGTGAAGACACTGACGTTCCGCCTTGCCGACAAGCAGGTGTACAACTACCGCACATGGAAAGAGGGCGGACTGACACAGGGCGGATACTTCACGATGTATATCGACGAGACGAAATGCCCCGCCATTGCCTTCACCGATGCCGACTATGAGGCTTTCGGAGCAAAGACCATAAAGCATGACGTGGCGTGGAACAAGGGCTACGAGACGGGCGATATCTTCGTGAACATCAATGAGCGCGGACACCTGCGGATGAACGTTGGCGACACGTTTGACGCTCACGCCATGCGCACATGGCAGCTCACGGATAATTCCACAAACAACTATTTCATTGAGCCTGACTTCCACTATACCATCATCGGACTTGACGGCAAGCCGTCGACAGGGGTGATAGAGATAGACAACGCCGACACCACCACCGACCCGTGGTCTACCATTAAGGCGGTGGGAAAAGGTACGGCTATCGTGCTCGTGACATACGATGCCATAGGCTTGAACTATTACAGCTCTGCAAAAAAGACAGCTTACATGGGCGGAGAATACTGGAGCGCAATATGGCCGGAGAACACTGCGGCGTATGTTGTCACCGTGGGCGAAGAGGCTGCATCCATACAGCCTAACATGCTTGTCAACGAGAAATATAATGAGGATACAAAGAAAAACGCGGGCAAGTATGTGGATGCCGAGCACGATGTGTTCTACTATCTTGACACAGAGGAGGGCTTCAGCTACAGCTTCACACCGAAGGGTGTCTCAAAGGTGGAGATAGCCTATCCTGTGATTGGCGAGCAGATGGCTACATACAAAGGTTTCGGCACTGACGGCGTGACACTGAACGGGGACGGCTCATACACGCTGCTGCTGAAGGAGGGCCGCCAGATTGTGCGTATGACTGATGCCGCCGGCAACGCCATGTATCAGGTGCTCACGGCTAAGACATGCCACCGCGAGATTGTCAACGAGACGCGTGAGGGAAGCGACAAGTTCTACCCCGGTGACAAGGTGACGATACAGTATAGCGGACTGCGCCACCCTGCCAACAAGCTGGCGGGTATATACAACCTGTCGGCTTACGTTACTTATAACGGCACGCCTAACGGCACATCGCTCATCCTCGGCTCAGGACAGTACACCTTCGGTTCCGTGGCTAAGGCTCAGGCTGTGAGCGTTGAGATTCCGGCAGACATCGAGGATTCTGAGCTCGTTCTTGACGAGGGTGTCATCCAGGTGAACGGTTATGGCGACCCGATTGGCAACCACCGTCTTATCAGCCGCACGGCGGGACGCTCGGCTAACTTCACCGCCATTGCCCACAAAACTTACTTCGGTACCATCCCTGAGGTGCGCATCCCTGTTGTACAGGCTCTGAAGGTGGCTACGCTTGAGGATGTGGAGCTGGCTGAGGACAGCCACATGCCGCAGTTCACCGAGGAGGACGAGGAGGCTGGAGGTTTCCAGAGCGGCGACTTCTGGTTTGACATGAACGTCATGGCCGACTATGACACATGGTGGGGATACGGCGTTGCCAACCATACATCGACAGAGTACACAAAGCTCTCAGACCAGTTCAACTCCTGCACTGGCAAGGGTGCCGACGACTCTGCTAACTACGGTGTGGCTTACGTAGGCGACTTCATGGGTCCTGTATACGTAACTCTCTCTACCACGGAGATGGCGACTGTGCCGGGCGTTATGGTTACAAACGCTGCCTACGCTCTCTGTTCAATGACAAATGGTGATGCCTTCGCCAAGAAGTTCGGCAACGGTGACTGGTTTAAGCTTACCGCAACAGGTCTTGACGACGAGGGCGAGACTACAGGCACGAAGGAGTTCTATCTTGCAGACTGCCGCGATGAGAACCAGAGCAACTGGTATATCCTCAACGAGTGGGCATACATGGACCTGTCTTCTCTCGGCGAGGTGCGCCAGATACGCTTCACCATGAGTAGCAGCGATAACGGCCTGTATGGCATGAACACTCCGGCTTACTTCTGCTACGACAACCTCGGTTGCGAGGGCACGGAGACAACACCTGAGGGCAACTACAACGATATTGTAACGGCCATCAGCACTGTCACTGCTCCTGCCAACGCCACTATGGAGCGTTTCGACCTCCAGGGCAGAAAACTCAGCCGCATGCAGCGCGGACTGAACATCATACGCACCGCTGACGGTAAGGTGATGAAAGCAATGGTGAAGTAAAAGAAAACTCCATAAGGGAGAGATTATATAACATCAACCGCGGGACGTAAGTTAATTTCTTATGCCCCGCGGTTTTTGTTTATTGGTGTCCGGTAAAACTTTCAAGTCATATTTGGCATTTTATTTTCATAGGACAGCCGATGTGTTGAATGTGTAGAACTTATTTATTGGGAGATAAAAATCCATCAGAAGAGCCAGAATTGAGCAAATACGGCATCATCGTCAATGAATACCCCATGAAAAGAGAATATTTTTATCGGACAGCCGACACTATCACTGAAATAGGGGCTTGTCAATGCATAAAATCGCTCGGAATCGTCGATTAAACACGTTTACCGGACAACAATAAAAAGAATACAATGACGGGCATAGAAGTCCTTGTACATCATACTCTCATTAGACATTTTTCTTAATCTTATGAACCGCATTAGCGGTTTAATATGGTAGCCGTGGGTCGCAACCCACGGTAGCATGGGTTCCATCATCTTTAGCCGACCGATTTATCGGTCGAATATCTATATAAAGACGGTTTTATTGAATAGGGATCCATTGTAGAGTTTTATTCGACCGATAAATCGGTCGTGAGAGAGATGTATGCCCGGAAATCCGTGGGTTGCGACCCACGGCTACCATATTAAACCGCCAATGCGGTTTTCCGCACAGAGCTTCCGGATGTCTGCGTGTATATAATCATAGATTCGT
>JAMPFD010000004.1 GCA_023664625.1 Bacillota bacterium
TGAGTTCTTTAAACATTTTTACTAATTTTGCACTTGCCGGTTGACTCTAGGCTTGTGAATTTCCTAGGTTCTCAAGTTACAAGACAAGCATAACGCTTCCTTTATTTTTTTCCAACAATGTCTTGGACAGGCCATAAGCCTATCCGAATGCAAAGATAATAAAATAAAATTAAACAACACTTATTTTTAAGAAAAAAAAATAAGTAGGGGCAAAAAACAGAATTATTCTGACACTTGATATTATACAAGAAAAAACAGTTGTACTCACAAGCAATACTATGTTAATTTAATATTTAATCGTCTGAAAACAAATAAGTCACATTAACAGCATATAGCCAGAGAAAATCACCCAAGTCATTAAAAATCAATAACTTTATAATGCTAAGACATATAAGTTTACATGAATATTTCAGACTCACTTGCCCAACATGCGGCTATCTGCCGGGATGCTATCAAAAGTTCGTCTGCAAAATTAAATAAAAGTTTCAAGAAACTGCTCATTGAGATACTACTTTTATACGTGGTAATTCCAAGAAAGATAAATTTCACCCAGATGGAGCGATACGGCAGCCACAGTGAGCAGGCCTACCGTGGCAACTTGACTTCCACTTCAACGCATCATTCTCCGCACTTAACGTGGCGAAGGTCATGATGAGCGAGAACGGACTACCATATTCTATGGCATCGTTTAAGTAGCAGATGTTCAATTCATACTACACGAAAAGTTTTTTTTGACCTGTCCCGGTACAGACCGAACCAAACTTTAATTAGTAGATCTTTGAAGAGATCTTTGCCTGGCAGCTAAAAACTGCATGACATATATTTAATTTCTTAACGAACTATTGTTTTAAGTAACTATTGAAAATTATTTTATATTGTATTCGTTTTATACTAATTTTCAACAGTCACTTACAAGAGACATATTTGCGCAAAGTGCGTTCCTACAGGTCATTACAGTAATGGAAATAAATTCCGGCCGGCTAAGATAATGACGAGAAACCATAAAATCACAAACATTCATGCAAGCCATTGGCAATACACGAAGTCATGGATTTTGAGTATTCTTTCCTGATACGCTCCTTTTGGCTGAATCATTATACAGGCTGAAAGTACCGAAACAAAGAGAGGATAATCCACGTTTGAAGAACAGCAATGTCCTCCATTGCTGAGAACTTCGCTTCTTATTATAACAACAGTAATCCGATTCAAAGAATACGGAAAATGCAAAAGGTGACCTTTCGTATTATGAAAGGCCACCTTTTATGATATGATTCGTTACCTTTTGTCATGTCAAAGGTAACCTTTTATCGGACAATTTCCTACCCTAACCGTAACCAGATGATTATCTTATCGTTATGATAACCATTAATCCCCGTCACTGTCTGTTGACGACCTGCATTCATATCTTCAGCAGAGTTCCAGTAGGGCATACGAAACGACAGTACGGACGCTTTACGAACAGACTGAGCACAACACACAGAACGAGGAATGCAAGCATCACCCACGATGCCGCCTGCCACAGGAAGGCAGTGAAGAGTTCATAGTCCATCCACGCAAAGGTCACTCCCGTCCATGTCAAAAGCATCAGCACCGCCCACAGAATTCTACGCATGATTGTAAGCCTGTGCACCCATTGTGCCGGAATATGCCATTGACGGCGGTGTCCGGCCTTGTTGGCAAGATCCTGCATCGACCCGAGCGGGCAGCACCATGCGCAGTAATGCCCTTTCTTTCCGAAGAGCGGATAGAACAGTGCGATAAATGCCAGCAACAGCAATGCAATGTTTGCGGTGAGGTATGACGGGTCAAGCAATTGTCCGGGAGCACTAATTATTCCTGTCAGTGAAGAATAACTTACAAACGTTCCGCAGTAGAATCCCAGGACAACAACGTTAAGAAACAGTTGTAACAGACGGTATCTCTTGCTGCGGACATATAGCGGAAGCAATGCCGCCATAAGCGCGACGATACATGCTGCCGCCATTTTTACCGCCACAAGAGGCTTTGCCTCACTGTCCTCTGCAGTTTTTCTTGCAAACAATGCCAAAGCCCTGTGCAAGGTTCCCTTCACGCACTCTGACGACATGGTGGCTCCGGACAACGCCTCCACATTTGCGCTCCATGCCTTATCCACACCAAGACCGATATATTTGTCCAGCACCTCTTCACGCACTGCCTCCAGAAACTCCGGAGTCTCGTTATTCGGAAGAATCCTGATACTGTCAATCCTGTTTTCGGAGATATAGACCTTCATCGGCACAGCACCTCCATAGCCTCTCAGGTCGGAGGCTATGGAGGTGGTATTGATGACGGTTGTGCCGTTATCAAGGTACACTATGGTCGCTGTGTCTGCATTGTCACCACACTTCACCGACTTACCGTTTTGGCGTGAGGTGAAAGCTATGCTCAGTATGATGCAAAGACAGATTGCCGTTGTAAGGAAACGTTTCAGCACTTCATATAGTTTATTTGTTTTTCTCATAATAATCCAAGGCGGCCTTTACATTCTTCTGTACAGCCTTAAGGCTCATTGTTGCCCCTGTACATCCGTCAACCTGCTGTTTCTCCGCAAGTTTCTTTGCCTTGCTTACTTTCAGGTTCTCATAGAGCGGCAGCAGGAATTTCTTTATACGGGCGAAATAAGGAACGGTCTCTTCGTTCTTCAGTGCCGTCACCTTTATAACCGTATTGTTCTTTATATGCACCTCAACCGGTGTGCCCTTGCGGTAGCCGCGCGCATTGCATATTGTGCTTGTCCGCACTACGTAAGTACCGTCGGCCTGTTTATTCATCACTCCGTCAGCCCATGTGGTCAGGGAACAGAGCATCAGCATCAGTCCGAAGATGGCCGCAGCCTTGCCCCTGCCACCACGTACATGGCAAGAGGAGGCAGGCATTATGTCTTTATTCTCTGTCATAAACATGTTTTTACTTTGTTTGTTCTTTTTACAAGTAACTGCCGGAAATTATTTTATCATGAAGCTTACAGTATAAAAATAATTTACGACAGCAACTTCTCTGTTTCTTTTTTCATCAGGAATCCGTATGCCACGGCTATCGGGTTCCATGGCATATGGAAATGTATCAGTTCTTTGGTGTCATAGTCACCTGTATGCGGTTCTTGGCATCCACAAGCTGCTTGCAGAAGAGGCGGATGTCGTCCGTTGTCAGGGCGTCAACCTTCTTCAGATAATCTTTCTCGAAGTCTATGCCTTCCTTCAGCTCATGGTAGCAGACATATTCCCACCATCCGTTGGTAAGCACGGCGCGGTCATAGTTCTTGCGCTCATACTCCTTCACCTTTTTCAGCTGTTCCCCGGTAGGGCCGTTGGCAGCCATCTTCTGAAGCTGCTCGTCGATAATCGGCAGCAATTCCGCATATTTGTCCGGGGCACAGCGGAAATTGATTGTCATGCAGCAGGCATCTGACGGATATTTCCAGAACTGTCCGCTGACGCTGACACCGTATGTGCCGCCTTTTTCCTCACGGACGGTCTCGGTGTAGACAGCTCTCATTATCTGTGAGAGTACGTCAAGCTTCAGGTCATTCTCCGCTGTATAAGGAATGTCAGCGGTATAGAACACGTTCGTGAGTGCCGACGGTGTCTTCAGTTCTTCTGCGAAGACATGTGTCGCGTTGACACGCTGTATGTCCAGCACGTCCTTTCCAACCTTAGGCTCCTGTGCCTTGGAAGGCTTACCTGGCAGACTGGCAACGTATTGGCAAAGCAAATCCTCGAAATCGTCCTCACGGATGTCACCGGTTATGATGAGATTCATGCCTGCGAGGTTTGAGAATCTCTCCTTGTAGATTTGGTACATGCGCTCATGGTCAACTTCACCGAGACGCTGTTCTGTCATAGGCTCTGTACGCTTGCGCTGTCCGTAAAGGGCAACACGCAGGGAGTCATTGTAGCTTACGTTAGGATTGGCAGTCCTGTTTTTCAGCAATGAACGCTGCTTTGCTATGGTATTCCGGAATATTGCATCATCCTTCCTCGGCTGTGTGAGATAGAGATGCATCACTTCAAGCCATGTCTTAAGGTCAGACGCTACGCAGACACCGTTGACACCTTCCTCTTCCGCACTGATATAAGGTGTCACGCGCAGAGCTTTGCCGCGGCGTTTCTTCTCCAGAGTCAGATAGTCGAAGTCTGCCGCACCGCTTTCCCTCACCACACTGCCGAGGAACTGCAGGGTTGCGGCATCGTCATCGCTGTAGAGTGAGCGTCCGCCCAGACGGAACATGTTTATCGTAAGGCGGTTAGGCTCTATGTCGGAAGACCTTGCATAGACCTTTATACCGTTGGAAAGCACATATTCCTTGTAACCGTTGGCAACCTGCTTCCTTGATACTATCTTGCCTTTCTTCGGAAGTTTCTTCATGAAAGTCTGGTCAACGGCTGTGTTGTCGTTGTCGTCGGTATAGTCTTTCTGCTGTGCAGTTTCAATCCATGTCTTAAACTCGTTCTCTGAAGGCATGGTGTACGGCTTGCCGTCGTACTTTGTCGGGCCGAAGACTATGCACACCTGATTCTTGTTTGTGATAATTTCCTTGACGGTGTTGTTGATGTCCTCAAGCGTGATTGAGTCTGAGAGATAAGCCTCAAGGGCTGCCTCGTCAACGATATTCATACATGGCTCCGCATTGCAGAAGTTGTTTACGATGCTACGTGCATACTCTGCGTTGCGTGTCTTGTCCTTGTTGTCAAGCTTATGCTCTATGCTCACCGTATGCTGCACCTTTGCATGTTCAAGCTCAGCCTCGGTAAAGCCATAGCGTCTTGCCTTCTCCACAACCTCTATGGCAGCATCGATGCCGGCCTTGGGATTGGCAGGGAGCAGTCCGATTGTCAGTGCAAAAGCATCCTTCTCCGGTGTTACGTAGAAACTGTTGTCACGGCAAGTGGTGGACATCAGTCTCGGTTCTGCCTCTCTTGACAGCTGCTGCAGCCGCTGACGCAGTATGAACATTGCCAGTCTTGACTTGTAACCGCCGATGAAAGCCTCACGTGAGTTGCGTGTTTCGCGCGGCTCCGCATCACGTTTCATGTAGAGCTGCAAGTTTAGTGACGGCTGTTCATCGTCAGCTTTGGTAAAGAGAATCATCTCCTTGTTGTCCGGAACATTGTAATAGATACGCTCCGCACGCTCCTCAGGAAGAATGTCGGCACCGAAGAGGCTTTTTATCTTCGCCTCAACCTCGTCGACATTGATGTCTCCGACGACGATTATGCCCTGCAAATCTGGACGGTACCACTTACGATAGTAGTCGCGAAGCGCATCATGATGGAACGTATCGACTACTTCGATGTGGCCGATAGGCAGACAGTCGGCATATTTTGAGCCGGCATATATCGTTGCCATGGCATCCTCCATAAGGCGTGTGGAAGCGAAACGTGAGCGACGGGCACGCCACTCCTCACGTATCACCCCGCGCTCCTTGTCAATCTCCTCACCTTTCAGCAGCAAAAAGCCGGCCCAGTCGTGGAGGATAATGAGGCAAGTGTCCGTCACTCCGGCCTTTGTCACGGGAGCATTGGAGATGTTGTAGACTGTCTGGTCGATTGATGTATAGGCATTGAGATCGGCTCCGAACTTGATACCGTTCTTCTCACACCAGTTACGGACAGAGTTTTCCTCACCATTGCCGGCAGGAAAATTCTTTGTCCCGTTGAAAGCCGCATGCTCAAGGAAGTGCGCCAGTCCGCGCTGATGCGGCTCTTCAAGGATGGAGCCGACACGCTGGGCTATGTAGAAATCTGCCTGTCCCGGAGTCTGGGCATTATGCCTTATGTAATATGTAAGACCGTTGTCCAGTACGCCCTTGCGTATACAGCTGTCCAAAGGCAGCTGCTGTGCGGAGACTGTGGCAGAGATTATAAGAGCCGACAGAAGGAGCAGCGTCTTTACACTCCGTGATCTCATTACGGCTGACTTCATGGAAGCCGGCATGCCGGATGGCGAAAATGATAGTTTCTTCCTAAATGTCATTTCTGTTCATATTATACAAGCAAGGCTCAGAGCCGCCCGGATAAGCAGCTCTAAGCCTGGGCACATTCTGATATTAATACTTAATGCCTGTTACTGAGTAAGAGTTTCCGCCTTTCACGATGACAATACGTCCGTTACGGATGTACTTACCGTCCTTTACGCCGGCAGCGTCAGCAACATTGACATCAGCGATTCCTGTCTGAGCCGGGTCAAGAGGCAGACGGTCAAGTGAGGAACCGATAGTACAGTTATTGACAACAATAATCTCATTACCGCGGAGATTGCCGAGCAGATCAGTCGTGCCTGTAGACTCTACGTGTCCGTAGTTAGAGCAGTTGTCAATTGTTACGATGCCTGCGACGCGGGCAGTATTGGCGATAACGCCTGCAACATTTACACCGGTGGCCTTCACGTCACCATCATTATGACAGTCAGTGATTGTCAGGTTGGTATCATCGCCTTTCATTATTGTACCGATAATGCCACCTACGCTCTTATTGCCTGACACCACACCTGTATTGTGACACTTTGTCATCTCTGTGATATATGCACCGGCAGAAAGTATACCGCCTGTGTTCAGGCCAGTTGTCTTCGCAGTATCATCAACGTTACCGTTGTTCGTGCACTCCCTTAAAGCACCGGAATAAGAGCCTGCTATACCTGCAGAACCTGTACCGTTGGTCGAAGAGATATTACCGTTGTTTGTACATTTCTCCACAAGATAGTCATAAGATGTCACGGCAGCACCAGACTGAGTTCCGGCAATAATACCGGTAGCATATGTCATAGCCTTGACATTGCCGAAGTTCTCACAGGTTCTGACTGTACCTACTCCTCCAATCATATAGGCGCAGATTCCGGATGCGAAAGCGTTTGACGCTGTTATGTCGGCTTTGTTTGTACAGTTCTCGATGAGACCCTTGTTGATAGAAGCAATAGTACCTACATAGTTGTATGAAGAAACATGGTTATTTACATCAAATACAAGATTCTTCACTGTGCCTTTTGTGCCGACAGATGAGAAGAGGGCATTGAACTTTCCGTCTGCATCATTGGCGTTTGCAGTGTGATAGATGCCCTTTATTGACTTATAGCGACCGTCGTATGTGCCGTCAAAGCCCCAGGCAACGGATGTTATGCTTGTTATTGCAGCCTTGCCGATAGCAGGGAACTGAACAGGAGCAGCCTCAGTGCCACCGAAGTCGATATCATTCATCTGCTCAAAGTAAACGCCATCGAAAGTATTCTCTGCACTGATACCATTGGCAATAGCCATGAAGTCAGAAGGTTCATAAATACGATAAGGATTTCCCTGTGTACCCTGGCCTACAAGCCCGAAAGCGTTATCCTTTGTATAGTAAGCCTCAGCGGCATAGTACAGTTCAAACGGCATGGCACCATACTTGAAAGACAGTGAGACATTCAGTTTTCCCTGCACATGATTATACGCAGCATGGAAGTTTGTCACAGTCACAGCCTTCTCCGCACCGGTCGCATCCTTCGCGACAGTAGATATATTAGCACCGTTCCACTCAAACTCCATATTACCCTCCTGATAAGAACCTGTGAGTGTATATGTCAGTCCAGGAACATTAAAAGAGGTAATAGTCATCACCCCCATACCCATTCCCGAAGCGTCAAAAGCCATTGAAGGAATGTCAAACGACTGAGTTTCGCTCATATTGACAGTAACCACATCCTTTAAGGTCTGTGTGTAGGTCTGTTCCTGCATCATAGGCAGGTAGAACTCACCATTACCGATGAATTTCAATGCGCCATGCATTTGCGCCATGGCTGAAAGTGTTGCAACAAACGCAACGATTAGAGTAAAGAGTTTTTTCATATTTGTTTTTTTTATTATATAATTAATGTCAATCTGGACAATCTGACTCAAAAACGATGCAAAGGTAGTGCATTTTTCCGGCACCTGCAATACTTATTTATGATGATATTTCAGAATGTGGCCTCTGCCGCCACCATCAGAGTGTGGCGTGACAGCCCTTTCATGTCCCCTCCTGTCCCTGAGACATATCTGTATCCGGCAGACAGAGACGGACGTATCCTTGTCCCCTTCACCGGTATTTCGTACGCGACCCTGGCATGTGCCGTAAGCTGTTCCATACTGCCGAACGTCATGGAATACCCGGCTTGTGCCGTAAGCATGGAAGTATTGCGGAACAGAAGGTTGCGCTTCAAGGTAACAAAAGGTGCGAGCACATGGCCTTTGACCGTAAAACTCTCAGGATACTTGTATGCTGTCTGCTTGCCTGTCCACAAATTCAGACCGCCGTTAAGATACCACAGATATATATCACCCTCCGGCTTCAAGTATCCTGTCACTGACATGGCTGTGCTTGTCTGTACCTTATCCGACATCTTTGTAGGCTCATAGTATTCATAATATACCAGTGAGGCATTTTCCGGAGACACCACCCGGCGGTAGTTTGTCCTATGAGCTGACAGCTTCTCGGTGTTCAGCGTCATGTCTATCCACCACAGATGCCGTTCCGCTTCTGACAGATTACACCGTAGACGGGCATCAAATCTGTCACCGCTGTGCATGGAATGGGAGGCTGTATATTGGGATTGCTTGCCATAATAGCCATTGCGGTGCTGCCATTTCATGTCAATGAACAGGCAATTCCACTGCCATTGTGCCGCGGCTCCTATGTATTCGGAGAAGAGAGGCTGCTCACGGCTGTCGTCTGTGAAACCGTCACCGCCGAAAGTCTCCGTCTCTCCGAAGCGGTTGGCATAGTCTATCAGTGTCTGCCATACCTTGTCCGTAGTGCCATAGGTCTTGAACTCTATTGTCTCTGTTCTCCTCCTGTAAAGGAATCCAGCACCTATGTTCCACGGTTTATACAGGAAATCCATCTTTGCCGACAAATCCATCAGCGTATTGCTGTGCCTGAGGTCACGGTGCTTTGCATAGTTTCCTGCAGTAAAGTCCACCTTAGCACCAACGGCAAAGCATCTTCCGGCATCCCACCCTATGGCACCGGCAATGTTGAACGTCTCGCTCTGCTTGCTTCCGGCATTGTCATCAGAGACCTCATAAATATCAAACGGCATCAGTTCCGCCGTAGGAAAAAGCATGCTGCCTGCCATCTGCGTGCCATGGACATTACCGTAGGTCATGCTGCCATACGTCACCACCTCTTCTGACAGACGGCAATAGGAGCGCACATCGGCACCGTACATGTTCCGATGTCTGCCCTTTGACACACTCATCAGCTTGCCGCCCTCATGCAGGAAGTACACTTTTCCTGTCGCAATGGTACTGTCTTTCAGTGTCGTCAGGGCGGCGGAACTATTTGAAAGAAGCCATGCATTGCGGTCCTCCACCAGCTGATAGTCCCGCTGGGCCATTGCCGTAAGGCAGAGGAGTTCAGCGAAGAGAACAGTTATCCGTTTCATAGAAATCATTTGTTGAGTTGTTTGTATCCTGATATACCACATGCCCGTCCACGGTTTTCTCAACCTTCCTCACGAGAGAATGTCCCAGTCCGTTATACAAGGAGACATATCCGTTGTCAAGATCCGGTGTCATCCGCTTCTTGCAATCGGCAAGCTTGTTGGCATTATAGACCTCCACAGCATCGAGGACCCATGCTCTCGGAAGTTTCAGACAAGCATAGATTATATTGTCCTGTTTGCCCGCGGGATAGACTATATTGGAGTTGTCGCCGGCAAACTGCTGAGGTGTCATGTCCTCTGTCTTAAAGAGCAACACCGCCGGAGCCGTCTGGCTCATCGGCCATGCCGTACCCTTCCCGTACTTTACGGCCTTCAGGTAATGGGATGTCGGTATAACTTCGGAAGGTGAAGGGTAATATGACGTATTGTTGTACTTTCCGCCATCGCTGCTCGTAGTCTCCACATCGTAGGTGCAGTAATAGTCAGGATTAGCATAATTCACGGACTTTGAGTAAGTCAGTGTGTTGTCTATCGCTCCGCAAGTGTTTATGACAAGCTCCGAATATGGCGCAATACTGTGGCCGGGCTGGAAATACCATACTCCGTTTATCGCTGGTATCCAGTCTTCTTCAGAATATGCCAGCAGACCGCCGTTAAGGAACATGTGGGAGGCAGCCTCGGCATTATAAGGCTCGACCATACCTATTCCGACATTGTCGAGCGATACCTCTGCAGCAGAGTTATTGTAAATGATGACGCATTTATCAATGGCAAAGATACCTGAGCCGTCATCCTTCTGGCATCCTCCCACATACAACTCCTTTATAACGAGCGGATTTGCCGTCTGCATGGAGGTCATCGTCACAGGAATTGTTATGTCCGTATTTCCATGCCCTACAACGATGTCGCTCACAGAGCCGTTATACACATTACGGAAATATCCATCCTCTGTAACCTTTGAGACATTGGCAGAATAGATTCCGGCAGGCAACGTGAGCCATGCCGTACCGCTTTCATCGGTCACGGCTGTAAAAGATGTCGTGAGGGAATTGGTCATTTGTACCGGCACGTCTCCCAAAGGCTGTGTCAGTACGACCTTCACCCTGTAGGTTTCCTGGCCTTCCTCGTATGTACACGACGTGGCGGCAAGCATCAGCAGCATTGCCGCAGCAATCAGAAATGACACCTTATTATATATATATATCATCTTCATATCAGTTTATTTTTATTCTTACGGACAATCCATAGTAGAATTTCGGGATATATCCGCTGTTGAACAGCGATGTCTCCAATCCCGTCTGGCTGTTGCGCACCATTGACATATTGTTGAAAAAGTTATTGGCATAGAAAGAGAGGCTGACATTTCTGCCTATCTCCTTTGTAACAGAGAAATTTGCGGAATAATAGGATGAAATGTCCTGAGGATTGAGATAGTACGATGTGTTGCTCCTTACTATCAGGTTGCACAACTGTCTGTACAGCACGGGATCATTCTCCGCCGCGCCCTCAAGAGCCTGTGCGAACGGTATCCGTTCCGAAGGATTCTGCCATGTGGAGTAATATTCCGGATAAAGGGCCACATAACAGTCTTTTTCTCCGCCGTAAGGAGTGCCGGAAACATCTCCTGCCGCCTTCAGAATCACGGCGTTCCGTCCCTCGGAAAGGTTACGCCTGTAGTTCAGGAAAGTTGCCTCAAGCCTCAACGTCATTATCATCCGCAGTCTCGGTATGCGCGCCGTCAAGGTTGTATTAAGGCTGCATCCCTTGCTGAGTGTGCCGTTGCTTACGCTTGGCGTGCTTGCCGAAGCTGCCGAAGTGACATTGCTTCCGGCATAATAGCCTATCAGCGGCATCGTGCCGCTGTCTGCCGCATAGTCCCCGATACCGTTCGGGCAGCCCGCTATCAGAGTATTGTCAACACCCTTATAGTGATAGTATGAGCCGTCAAGGCGCAAGGACAGCCCCACGGGACGGCTGTTGCCGAGCAGCGGCATCTCCGCAATCCACTCCAGTCCGTAGCGCGTAACCGGCGAACCGTTGACGTAACGGCGGTTGGTGTTGAAGGTGTTGCGCACGGAATACGGCAAAGTGACAGTCCTGCCGTCGGCAACGGACGTAACTGTGACCACTCCCGTGGCGTTGTCCACACTGTACATACGTTCCGGCGAGTCAATGCCGCAGTTCTCCAAAGCCGCCTGCGAAGTGTAGTTGTACGAGAAAGGGGAATAGACATTGACCATCTGGTACGGGTTGTGAGTGACGTGGCGGAAGAATGACAGGCTCAGCTTTGCACCTTTTATTTCCGCATCTGCTCCGAAATCAATCTGGTTTGTGTACTGCCACTTCAGGTCACTGTTGTACATCGGCTTGGAGACGTATGTGTAATAGGCATAATACGCTTTGTTGTCAGCCGTGGAACCGGGCGTGAAGACCAATTTGTCAGAATAGGTGTCCGCTGGATAAAGCACCTGGAATGACGGGAGCTTCACGCTCTTTCCATAGCCGGCGTGCAGCGTAAGCGTTCTGCCGCTGTCCTTTATCAGGTCATATCTCGCACTGACCCTCGGCGACAGGCTCCCCACCGTTCCGTAGTCGGAGCCGCGGAGCATTGTCAGGTCGTTGCGGAGGCCGGCTGTCAGCACAATCCGTCCCAAGGTGAGGCGGTCTTCAAGGAAAAGGGCGAGGTTGCGCATGGCAGGAAGCGTACTGTAGTCATAAGGACGCCATGTCGGTGCAAGACTCATATCTTCATAATAGAGTCCGCGGCCGTTGTTGCGTGAAGAGTTCAGTTCCGCTCCCAAAGTTAGCTTATTGACAGCCTGAAGACCGCTGTCCTCCGCGCCGAGGTGCTTCGTCCACTCTCCTTTAAGCTTCAGCCGGAGCGACAGAGGTTTCTGGTCATTGAAGGAACGCACATACCAATAGCCCGCAGGACCGAGGATTATGTTTCCGTATGCCGCCTCCGGAGTGCTGTAGTCACCGGCTATGGCATAGCCCGAGGTCATCGTATGCAGATACGCCTGTGACGATGCGGAGCTGCTGTTAGTATAGTTCTCCGCACGCTTGTCGGCTATGGAGAAGCCCGCATGCAGCAGAACGTTGAAGACATTCCGGCCTCCGCTGTTGTAAAGCCAGTTGATGTCGATGTTCGCCCGCAGCAGGTTGTCACGGATTTTCCTGTAAGTATCCTTGAAAGCGTCAGGATCCGCCTCCGAGTCATATCCTCCGATGCCTGCCGTCACGCCGCTCCTGAGGTTCAGGGACGAGCGGCCGAGGGTGAACGCCTTGGCGTAAGAGGCTGTGAGAGTGTTCCTGTCGTAGGATGTATATGGCGACGCTATGTCACTGTAGGAGCGTGCGTGCTCGAACGAAACGTTCAGCACGCCGCCATTGCCGGGCAGTGCGAAGCCCTTGTTGAATGCAACCTGACGCGTATAAGGATTCACCGAGGCTTCAAGAATCCACGGAGAGCGGCCGCTGCGCGTGTTCACTTTCACCACGCCGTTGGAGACATCGCCATACTCAACGCCGGGTATTCCGGAGATGACCTCCACGCTCTCAATGTTTGATGATGCCAGGCTTCTCGTCGATGCGGACATTGTCTCGTCCATGTCGGCATTGTTGTCCAGCCTCATGCCGTCCACTTCTATCGCCGTACCGAAAGCAGCGTTGCCTCTCTCGCCCGTTCCGGCTCTCAGGGCGATCCTGGAATCGTCCATCAGCGTCGTGTTGACGGTCTGTCCTCCAGGAAGAAGCGCCGTGATGTCGCTGAGGTTGAGTATCTGCGAATGGTCGAGCATCGTACGGTCCATGGTGTATGCCGTGGTGTTCGCAGCAGTGCGTTTCTTCGCCGTGACCTCCACGCCTGGCAGGCTGAGGTTGTCCTCTTTCATCCTGATACTCTTCAGAACGGTATCTTCAAGGAGGCGAAAGCTGACGGTCATGCTGACATACCCGAGCATCGTGACTTCCAAAGTCTGCAGGCCTTCCGGGACATTGGCAATGGAGAATCTGCCGTTATCATCGGCAACAGCCCACAGTTCCATGTTCCTGATCTTCAACGTGGAGTATGCCAAAGGCTTCAACGTGCGGCCGTCCAGCACCGTTCCCGAGACGGTATGCACTTTTCCTGCCGCCATGGCATGCGACACGGAGGCAAGCAGGAATATAAAAAAAAGTTCTATCCTCATGAGTTGCTTAATACAAAAATCAGCTTGCAAAGTTACTCAAAACACAGGCTTCGTCCAATACCCAAGTATAGGTATTTTCAGTGACTTCCTGCCGTTTTCATCCGTTTCCCGGCAGGATAAGACGGCAGGAAACGGGATATGGAACGTCAGCAGCGGTTCACATTCAAGAAAAGAAAATCCTCATCAAGCCCCGGGCATTCCTGTTCTGATGCTTCGGGCTTAATGAGGAACATTGTCCATATTATAAAGGAGGCAAAGACATGCTGTCTTTCTTCACAAGGCTGTCTTTCTCCATACGTCTGTCTTTTTATTTCATCCTTCCGTCTCTTCGCACGGCGTGGACGGGCAGCATGGAGTCTCAAAAAGGCGGCGGTACAGCTCAGCCTTTTTCTCCAGCTTCAGCGGATAGGCGCGTGAGGACGACGGCATGCGCCACCAGCGCAGATGACGGCCGAAAGCATTCACTCCTACGCTTCCGCCAATGGGAGGCATGGGCACAGGTACGGGAGAAGCCGCAAGGCGTGAGGACGGCGGCGGCAGAGGGGACGCGGCTGAGGAGTCCGGCTCGGGAAAGAGTCCTTCTCCAAGGCGTGCGGCGGAGAGCTGCGCCTGCAGTTCCCCGCTTGCCTTGCCGCCCGTAGTGACGACGGTACGGCACAGCGGCATGGCGGCAAGCATGGCACTGATGTCGGAAGGTTCAAGGATTTCCAGGAAATTGTCACTGGCGTTATCCTTGTGGCGGCATACTTTTTTTGCCGTATCGTAGAAAGCCAGTCCGTTGCGCTCGGCGAAAGCGACAATCCGGTCTTTGTCGAATCGCTTTCCTCCTCCGGCCTCGAAATAAGTCCTGTCATTGAAATGTATCAGTCCCATGATCCGCCAGAAGTCGTTCATCCTGTTCGGGTAAAAGAAGTCCATCGACCACCGTGCCTTCGGCGGCGGAAAGCTGCCGAGGAAGAGAATCCTTCCTTCCGCCGGGAGAAAGGGTTCAAGAGGATGTTCTTCTACGGTCATAGCGTCTCGAGAAGTCCGCGGCAGCCTTCGAGGCAGTCACGGTACGTTGCGTCAAAGTTTCCTGTGTACCAAGGGTCCGCCACGTCGCCCGGCCTGCCGGTATAGTCCAGCAGGAGGCGGATTTTTCCCTCGGGGTCTCCTCCGCAGATGCGGTGCATGTTGCGTATGTTGCAGGAGTCCATTCCGACAAGGATGTCGTAGTGTCCGTAATCGTCGCTTGAGAGCCGGCGTGCGGTCTTTCCCTCACATCCGATGCCGTGCTCTGCCAGCTTGCGGCGTGCGGGAGGATAGACGGCGTTGCCGATTTCCTCGGTGCTCGTCGCCGCCGAGGCTATCTCGAACTCATTTTCCCTGCCGGCATCGCGGACAAGTTTCTTCATGACGAACTCTGCCATCGGGCTCCTGCATATGTTGCCGTGGCAGACAAAGAGTATTTTTGTTTTCATTGTAAGTGGGTTTTTGGGCCGCGGGTTCCGGATTGCAGGCCGCGGGGGATACGGCCTTGAGGCCTTCTCTCTCTCCGGAACGGCATCATTCCGCGACGTTCATCGCCGGTCCGGGATTGTTCCAGCCGTATTTTTCTTTCTGCACTCCGGGGTTTACCTCCAGGCGGTTGTTCCTTACGGTGAATCCGTCGGAGCATGCGTCAAAATATATCGGGAAGGCGCGGAAATTCGTCGCGTACGGTGACGGATAGGGTGCGCTGACGATGTTGTTCTCTATCAGCGACCCCGGCTGGGCGGACATCGTGTAGATTCCGCCGGCGTCGTAGAGCACGCGGGCATAGTCCGAGACGGTGTTTTCGAGGATACGGTTGTTGCGCATCCCCGTGTCCGACGGAGTCCAGCCCCATCCGACGCAGATGCCCGAATAGTTCACCTTGGAGACCGTGTTCTTCCTTATGGTGAAGTCGCGGACGTATCCGCAGCCGATGCCCACGGCTCCCCAGTCGAGGGCGGCGGCGTCACGGACGGTGTTGCCTTCGATGAGGAAGCCCGAGGTGTTGGTATAGTTCCGCGGATGGTGAGCCTCGCAGGGTCCTTCGCCGAAGGAGCCTGCCATGATTGCCGTGCCTCCCACGTGTTCGAACCTGTTGCCCGTTACTGTGGCGTCAGCGCAGTGGTGTGCGTAGTCGAGGGCCGTGGATGCGAGGCACCGGAACGTGCAGTTCTTGAAATCGACACGTTCGGCCCAGGCCACGGAGACGGCTGCCTCCGGCCGTACGACCCATGCCTGGTTCTCAAGTGCCGGAGCCCACGGCGTTCCCTCGTTCTCCGTCAGCTTGTAGGCTTCGACAATCGGGAAACCGCCCTGCAGGGTCACATGTCCGTACTTCTGCGGCCGTTCCCATGCGGAGTTTTCAAAGGCAACGCCTTCGAAGACGACATCATGGACGGTTGCGAACTCCGAGCCTTCGACCGTCACGAGGCGCGGGAGCAGCGGGGACGGGGCGGGGACGGGGCGTATGAGGAAGCTTGAGGATCCGCGTTCCTCCCCTATCACCGGCTGCGGCCACGGGTGTGCGAATTCCCAGCGGGACTCGGGGTTGCGGAACGTCACGGCGGCCTTGTCGCCGTCGAGGGCTATGTTCTTTATCCTGAGGATTGCGATTGCCCAGCGCTGGTGCACGACCATCTCGAAGCGGCCGGCATCCCTGATGTCGGTGATGCCGAACGTGCGCAGCGAGGCGGCGGGGATGATTATCCGCTCCCCTTCCCTGTCAAAGTCCAGCATCCTTTCCATCACGGGATAGGCTGATTCGGCGCAGGGGCAGCCGGACGTGCCTCCGGAGATTGTTCCGCCGGTGATGACGGTGGGGCTTTCAGGCGTGCCGCTGTCTTCGGGGCGCAGGAACAGCGGTTCGTCGAGTACGAAGGTGTCGTTCTTGGCCAGACGGATCGTTATTCCGCCCCGGGCCATCGGGCTTTCCGTCCGGCGCCACTCTCGTGCCATCCGCAGCGCGCGGCGGACGGTGCGCAGGGGTGCGGTTTCGCCGCCGGAGTTCCTGTCGCTGCCGTTGGCGGACACGAAGATGTCGCCGGCGAGGGAGGCCATGGAGGCCATGGCAAGCACTGCAAGGATTGTCAGTCGTTTGGGTTTCATGTTCAGAGTCAGGTTTTTGTTGTCAGTTCCGCTTCCGCGCCGTCCTGTATGTGGCGGAATGTTAAGCGGCGTGTGTTATTTTTATGTAAAATTAGCGTGATTTCCCGCCGTTTCATGGCGGCGGACTGAAAAATCCGTGCGATATTTTCGCAGAGCCTGCCGCAGGTTCCGGGAATCGCAGGGATTCATGCGGCATCGTGGCCGCCTGCTTCACGGCGCCGGGAGAAAATCCGCGGAAGCCTTGGATTTCTTCTGAAAAGGCCTTCGAATTTTTTGAAAAGACCTTCGAAATTTTTGAAAAGACCTTCGAAATTTTTGAAAAGACCTTGGAAATTTCTGAAAAAGCCTTGGAAATTTCTGAAAAGACCTTTGAAATTTCTGAAAAGGCCTTCGAATTTTTTGAAAAAGCCTGATGTTTTTCAGGAAAAAGCCGTCTTTTTTGTCTTAACTTAGGATTATTTTTCTGAAAATCCTGCTTTTTTGGGGTTAAAAGCAGGTTGTTTTTCCGAAAAATCGCGCGAAGCGGCACTGTTGTCCGTTGTTTTTCCTCCGCGGGGCTTGTCTTTCCTGCAAAAGCGGCGTTATCGTTTGTTAAAAGCCGTGTTATTGCATGTGAAAAACTGTGTTACGTTGTGTTAATATATTATTGTTTTTTAATTGCCGCGGCTTGTGCATGCTGCCGACGGCGGATTTCAAGGGCGGAGGGCTCATGGCCGGGACTTAATACATCTTTCCGAGCACCCGGTTGATGAAGGAAGTCGGGAACAGGCGTCCGGCGAAGAGGAAGAGGTGGTAGATGGTGCCGGCGGTGTTGAACGCCCAGGGGCGGCGGGCCGTTGCGGTGCGGAAGATGCAGCGTGCGATTTGTTCGGGGGCCATGCCGTTTTCCTCGTCGTGCTCCATCTGCCTGACGGCCTTTTCCATGTGCGTGTAGATGTCTGCGCCCTCCGTGTCCTTCTTCCGCTGGAAGTTTGTCTTCACGTCCCCCGGGAGCACGCTGGCCACCGTAATTCCGAACGGGCGCACCTCGTTGGCGAGGGCGAGGGCCATGGAGTTGAGGGCGGCTTTCGATGCGGAATAGAAGGCCTGGAAGGGTATGGCGTAGATGGCGGCGACGCTGCTTGTGAAGATTATGCGTCCGCTGCGGCGGCTGCGCATGTGCGGGAGGACGGCCTGCGTCATGTTCAGTGCGCCGAAGAAGTTCACGTCGAACTGGCGGCGTGCGTCCTCGAGTTTCGTGAACTCCACGGCGCCGGAGATTCCCATTCCGGCGTTGCAGACGAGGAGGTCGACGTGGCCTGAGGAGGCGAGCACCGCGGCCACGGCCTTGCGGCACATTGCGGGGTCGGTGACGTCGCAGTCGACGTGGCGTATGCCGTCGCGGCTTTCGCCGTGGCGTGAAAGTTCGTAGACGTCGTAGCCCTTGGAGGCGAAGAGTTCGGCGGCGGCCTTGCCTATTCCTGAGCTGCCGCCGGTGAGTATCATTGTTTTCATTCTATGTTGTTGTAAAACTCCTGACATCCGTGTCAGGGAGCGGATTGCAAAAGAAGCTGCGCCCTGCGCCGGCGCCTTACCATCCGAAAGCCGCGGCGGAGGTCATCCACAGGCCTTTCGCGCGGAGGACCTGCTCGAGCACGTCCCTGCCGCAGCCGCAGCCGCCGGGGAACGGGGAGACGTAGAGGCTGACGGCGCGGATGTCGCTGCAGGCATCCTTGGGGCAGCAGGGGCAGCCGGCTCTTTTCATCACTTCGTAGTCGGGGATGTCGTCGCCCATGTAGAGGATTTCTTCGTCAGAAAGGCCGTTGGAGGCGAGGAACCTGTCGTAGGTCCCGAGCTTGACGGCGCATCCCATGAAGATGTCCGTGACTCCGAGGCTCTCGTAGCGCCGGCGGACGGAGACGGCCGTGCCGCCGGTGAGGATGGCCACCCGCAGCCCGAGCCTGACGGCGAGCTGTATGGCGTAGCCGTCCTTGATGTTGGCGGTGCGCAGGGGCACGCCGGAGCTGTCCGTCGTGACAGTCCCGGAGGACAGCACGCCGTCGACGTCGAAGATGACTGCCTTTATCCGCGTAAGGTCGTAGGGAATCATTCTAACGCTCCTCTCTCTTGAAATAGTTCAGCGCGGAGCCTATCGCCGTGGCGAACTCCGAGTGGGTGGGAATATGGTAGCGCACGCCGTAGATCTGCTCCATCATGCCGAAGACCTTCTTGCACTGGGGCAGGAGCGTGAGGTTGCCTATCATCACGAAGTCCTTTATGCCGCTGCTGATGGATGCGAGGATGGCTGCGGAGCCGACGGTCTGCACCACGGTGTAGATGATGCCGAGGGCGATGTCCTCCTTGCCTGCCGTTGTCTTGGCGTTGCCGAAGAGCGATGCCGTGGCGAAGGCCGGGAGACCGGGAATCTCCTCTGCGCAGATGTCCTTGATACGGAGGTCGATGTTGGAGATGTTCCCGTGCTTGGCGAGGCCTGAGACGTGCCTGATGTCGTCCGTCCCGAGGAGCAGGCGCGAGAGTCCGGCGAGCGTGCCGCCGCCGATGCCGAGGCCGCCGATATGATGGATGGCTCCGTTGTCGTACCTGACAAGGGTAGTTCCCGTGCCCATGGAGACGACAATCATCCTGTCCAGTCCGCTCTCGTACTGTGCGCCGAGGCCGTCGGCTACGAACTCATCGGTGCGGTCGGTGGGGAGACCGTAGATGTCTCCCTTTATGTACGCCGCCCCCACGCCGGTCAGCATGACGTGCTCGATGTCGCCGAGCGTGAGACTGTTCTCGTTGATGTACTTTCCGAACGCGCCGTAAAGCGAGGTTACGGGGTCAGTGGCCTTGATGCGTATCGGAGAGATAATCTTCCCGTCGCGTATGCCGACAATCTTCGTGGTAGAGATGCCGACGTCTATTCCTATCACTGTCTTCATATCACAAGAGGATGGGGTGCCTTGCTTAGCTTATGCTGTTATTTTATGACAAGCGTGCCGGCCTTGCTCCAGTCCATGTCGTCCGTGGAGTCGACAGCCTCGTCGTAAACCTTAATCTCTGTGCCGGGACGGCAGAAGACGGGCATCTCGTTCAGCGGCACACTGACGTTCCTGTACCACCGGCCGCCCTCGAAGTGCTCGCCCGTGAAGAAATTGACCCATTCGCCTTCAGGAAGGTAGATGTCGCGGCGGTCGTCGCCGTTCATGACGGGGCATACGAGGAACTTGCGTCCGAAATAGTACTCGTCGTCGATGTGCCAGACTGTCTTGTCCTCGGGATGGTGCATGAGGAGTGCCTGCACCACCGGCCAGCCGCTTTCCGTGGCGACGCGTGACTCTTCTATAATATAAGGTATGAGGCGGTAGCGGAGCCGCCACCATGCCTTTATGTCCTCGGCTATAGACGGGTAGTGCCAAGGCTCGCGCTTGTGGGAGCCGTGGTAGCGCATGTGGGAGGAGAAGACGCCGAACTGTGTCCAGCGCATGTACACCTTAGGGTCGATGACGGAGTTCATGAAGTCCGGCTCGCTGTGGAAGCCCGGCACGTCGTGGCTCCAGAAGGCAAAGCCTGAGAGTCCGAAGTGCAGCCCTCCTTTCAGGGAGCCTGCCAGGCCTGCCCAGGAGCTTTCCGAGTCGCCTCCCCAATGGAGGGGATAGCGCTGGCAGCCTGCCCATGCGGCGCGTGCCCAGACGATGCCGTCGCCCGTGACGTCCTTCGTCACTTCGTATGCCGCCTTCTGGTACAGGAGGGAATAGATGTTGTTCAGCTGCTCCGGCGTCATGTTCTCGTAGGCCGCGTCCATGTGGATATTCTCGCCGAAATCCGTCTTTATGCACTTCACGCCCATGTCGAGAAGGTTCTTCAGCAAGCCCTTGTACCATTCCGTGGCCTTTGCGGACGTGAAGTCTATCGTTCCGGCGTAGTCCAGGGTGGAGAAGTTGGACGCTCCCGACGTTCCGGCAGCCTTCTCCCAGCCGCCGGAAGGCGTGGAGATGTATCTGTTCGCCTTGGCCTCCTCTATCTGCTCCGCGCCGTTGGCAACGTACGGCAGCTGCCACAGGGAGACTTTGTAGCCATTGTCCGAGAGACGCTTCAGGAAGCCTTCCGGGTCCGGGAAGCGCTCAGGATTGAACTTCCACTCGCAGAGCCAGTCTGTGCGGAACCAGCCCGTGTCGAGGTGGATCACGTCACACGGATAGTGCTCGGCGCGGAGCCTGTCGCAGATTCCGTTCACCTCGTCGGCGGAGAAATATGTCATGCGTGACATCCATATGCCGAACGACCAGAGCGGAAGCATCGGCGGGAAGCCCGTCAGACGGCGGTAATTGAAGAGGATGCGCTCCGGTGTCGCGCCGCCTATTATGAATGCGTCGATTGTCGCGCGGTCGTTGCGGAACTGCACGGAGCGTGTGGAATGGTCGGCAAGCGAAAGGCGGCAGTAGTCGGAGGTATGGTAGAAGACACCGTACATGCGGCTGGAAATGTAGAACGGGATGTTCTTGTAGGCACGCCTGTTGTTCACGCCCTGGCCGTCCTGGTTCTTCAGGTAGAAGGTCTGGCCGGAGAGGTCCATCTTGCGGAAGCGCTCACCTGTGCCGGCAAAGCATTCGTCAGCCTCGCACTTGAAAGAGACGGTGGCGCGGTCGGGCTTTCCTTCCGTAAGGCAGAAGCCTATCGGCAGCGCGTCATAGCGCGGCGGGGAGAAATGGTCGTCGCTCAGCTCGACACCCTTCGCGAGGTTGCCGTCCGGATAAACGGTCAGGTGTATCGTAGGCTGTGGGCCGGGCTGCAGGTCGCTCCACCATTCCGTAGCGTACGGAGCGACGTCGATGCGTGCGCGTATCCTGCCGTCAGCGTCCGTAACGGTGTATATGTCGTCGGAGAAATCCACCGTCAGCGGCTTATGCTCCAGAGACTTGTCCAGCTCCAGCATGTGGCTGCCGCTGTCCTTCATCTCGTCGCCCGCCATCGACGTGAACATACGTACGACGTCATCGCCGTATGCACGGAGGCGCAGGGTGTACGTCCTCTGCGGCACACTTGTGTCTGCAAGCATGTCCTCCTGCAGCACCTGCTTCTGGTAAGGCACAGTGATAAGTATGTCGCCGCCGTCAGCCTGCACGTCCGTGGAGGCGTAGGCTTTCCATAACGACTCATCCTTTGACAGTTTCCCGTCAAAGTCCATCCAATCAAATAGGTAGTAGTTTGTCTGTTTCATTATATTCTCTGATACGTGGCTGCTGCGGCTTGCGCTTCATGAACACCGGCAATATGCCGCCTATATGACATATTTTTATTCGTAATCGATAACTGCTTTTTATTTATGACAAGCAACTGCCGGAAATCATTCCGGCCGGCAATATGGTTCCCGGCAGTTACTGATAAGTTCAGTCCTTCTTGGACTTCTTGCGCTCGTTGTGGTCAAGGATTGTCTTGCGTATGCGCATGGATTTAGGGGTCACTTCCACAAGCTCGTCGGCCTTGATGTACTCCAGGCATTCCTCCAGGGAGAGGACGGTTTTGGGGATGATGCGCGCCTTGTCGTCGGAACCGGAAGCACGGACGTTCGTCAGCTGCTTCGCTTTTGTCACATTGACAACGAGGTCGTTGTCATGGACATGCTCGCCGACAACCTGGCCATAGTAGACGTCCTCACCCGGATCGATGAAGAACTTTCCCCTGTCCTGAAGCTTGTCTATGGAGTAGGCGAAGGCATTGCCTGTCTCGAGGGCTATCATCGAACCGTTCGTGCGGCGCAGGATATCGCCCTTGTACGGCTCATACTTCTTGAAGCGGTGTGCCATGATTGCCTCGCCCTGTGATGCCGTGAGGACATTCGTACGGAGTCCCATGATGCCGCGCGAAGGTATGTCGAACTCAATGTTCACACGCTCGCCCTGTGCCTCCATGGAGGTCATCTCGCCCTTGCGGCGCGTGACCATGTCGATCATCTTGGAAGAGAATTCTTCCGGCACGTTGATGGTAAGTTCCTCGACAGGCTCGCACTTCACGCCGTCAATCTCCTTGTAGATGACGGTAGGCTGGCCTACCTGCAGCTCATAGCCCTCACGGCGCATTGTCTCGATAAGCACGGAGAGATGCAGCACACCGCGTCCGCTGACAATCCACCGGTCGGTTGAATCCTCGAAAGGCTCCACACGGAGAGCAAGATTCTTCTCAAGCTCTTTCTCCAGACGGTCGTTGATGTGGCGTGAGGTGACAAACTTGCCTTCCTTGCCGAAGAACGGGGAGTCGTTGATGGTGAAGAGCATGGACATCGTCGGCTCGTCTATGGCGATAGGCTTCATCGGCTCAGGGTTATCAAAGTCACAGATGGTATCGCCTATCTCGAACTTCTCCAGACCGATTATGGCGCAGATGTCTCCGCTCTGGACCTCAGCGGCTTTCGCATGGGTCATTCCCTCAAAGACATGGACCTCCTTGATGCGGGTCTTCTCCATGGTGCCGTCACGATGGGCGATGGTGACGTTCATGCCTTCCTGCAGAGAACCGCGGTGCACGCGTCCGACAGCGATACGGCCGGTGTAGTTTGAGTAGTCAAGCGAAGTAATGAGCATCTGCGGAGTACCTTCAAGCATTGTAGGAGCAGGTATGACCTCAACAATCTTGTCAAGAAGATAGTCGATGTTGTCTGCCGGCACGTTGTAGTCCTCCGCCATCCAGCCGTTCTTCGCAGAGCCGTAAACCACAGGAAAGTCAAGCTGCTCCTCCGTGGCGTCGAGGGAGAACATAAGGTCAAAGACCATCTCGTAGACTTCCTCCGGACGGCAGTTGGGCTTGTCGACCTTGTTTACGACAACGATTGGCTTCAGACCAATCTGCAGAGCTTTCTGCAACACAAAGCGGGTCTGAGGCATAGGACCCTCGAACGCATCGACAAGGAGGATGCAGCCGTCAGCCATATTCAGCACACGCTCCACCTCACCGCCGAAGTCGGAGTGACCCGGAGTGTCGATGATGTTGATTTTCGTCCCCTTCCAGTTGATGGAGACATTCTTTGACAAAATAGTGATGCCGCGCTCCCTCTCAAGGTCGTTGGCATCAAGCACTTGGCCGGAATTGTTCTGGCCGTCGCGGAAAAGCTTTCCCGCAAGCATCATCTTGTCAACCAAGGTCGTCTTGCCATGGTCGACATGCGCAATAATCGCGATATTCCTAATATCCTGCATAATCTTTTTAGTGTTCACGGAAAACACACAATAAGTTCCATTCTGCATCTTCCTGACCCTGAGCACGGAAGCTGTCTCCCGCCGTCATTCAGCAAAAGGGAAATGCCTGATTGTATCCTTTCGTTAATATTTTGGGTGCAAAATTACAAAAAATATATTAAATATTTTGCTGATAACGGAAAAAGTTGTAATTTTGCACCGCATTTTCACTAAGAGATGCTGCATTCAATGATGTGCCTGACTACGATTAAGGTCAAGGAGGCATCAGAAGAACGTAATTATCAAACCATTAATCACACTAAATTCACATGTATTTAGATCCAACAAAGAAGGCAGAGATCTTCACACAGTACGGAAAGTCAACAACTGACACAGGTTCTGCAGAGAGCCAGATCGCACTCTTCTCTTTCCGTATCAAGCACCTTACAGAGCACCTGAAGGCTAACCACAAGGACTACAAGACAGCACGCTCACTGACAAAGCTCGTCGGAAAGCGCCGTGCTCTCCTTGACTACCTCTACGACCGCGATGTCAACCGCTATCGTGCCATCGTTAAGGCTCTCGGTCTCCGCCGATAAGATGTGAGGCCGGCAGGTTATCACCTGACAGGCTGACACTCTTCGATTAATGAAAAAGACAAAGTCCCGCCACCGATTTGGTGACGGGACTTTTTGTCATATGCTTTCTTTCGTCAGGCTGATTTATGTACATCCGGCAACTTGTCATAAATGGATTTCCGGCAGAAAATAAGAAAACCCGACATGATTTCCGTGCTCAGAATCACAAAAAACAGAACTCAGAAAGTCTTGTGCCCGAAAAACCGCTGATTTCCCGTTTCAGCATAGATTACTGGCAGACAATCTGTTACGACTTCCCCAGCCTCTTCTGTATTATTTTTAGCGGACAAACCGTTACGGTTTACCTCGCCAACCATTACCGTTTGTATGATAAATGGTAACGGTTTGCACAACGAATAATAATGTTTTACTGCGCATTTTATGGTGTTTTAGTACAAAATACCACAGGAAACGGCTTGAAAAACCTCAAAAACATACCGGAAAAATAATATTTCATCAGGAACATGGTGTCAGAAATAAGAAAACTCACCTGAATACATGAAGAATATTATATATGCCATTTGTTGCCCATGCCCATATATCCCCTGTCAACCTAAATTGCTGATATGCCCTGTCGGCCAACTGACGGAAAAGAGTTCCGGACGAATTCTCACCATAAGAAAAAATGTGTCCGACTTCCTGAATTCAGTTTTATGTAATGGCAAAACCATCCGATAACTGCCAAAAAAATCCTCCATCATTCAAGGAAAAGCAAAAATCTTGAACGATGGAGGAATTATTGTCACATAAAACGTATAGAGCAGTTTGGGTTGTAAAACTAAGACAGCGGCCAAGTCCGGCACAACATCATGCCGCTGAACTTTGCCGGTTAACTTCTCCCACTATTTACTCAGCATCTTTGCCGCAGAACCGTCAGCATAGCGTACGATCACTTCCAGGCGTAAGCTCCGCCTCTCTGTCTTCTATTGTCATATCACCAATATTCTTACAACCTGAAAAAGCATAGTCCCCAATTGCCGTTACCGTGGAAGCGATGTGCAACGATTCAGCATTTGTACAGTTCCCGAAAGCACAAGTGCCAATGTTTTCACTCAATACAATGCTAAGGAAGAGTAACCGCTGAATGCATGGGATCCAATGCTACCATTATTCTATATCGTTGCTGAGGTCAAACCAGAATAAACATAGAACTCACACTTCTTTTTCCTCCACTCCACTTTTGAAAGCGTACGGTCTGAACTTTTCTATTTCAAGAGCAACTCCACAGGACAATGATCGCTGCCGAAAACATCGGTATGGATTGCCGCGCTTTCCACTTTTGGCATCAGACGGTCAGACACAACAAAGTAGTCTATACGCCAGCCGACATTCTTCTCACGGGCATGGAAGCGGTAGGACCACCACGAGAATATCTGCTCCTCTGGATGAAGAGTGCGGAACGTGTCCGTGAAACCATTTGCCAGCAATGTGGAGAACTTGCCGCGTTCCTCATCGGAGAAGCCCGGGTTCTTATGGTTTGTCTTCGGATTCTTCAGGTCTATTTCCTCATGTGCGACATTGAGGTCACCACAGAAAATGACAGGTTTCTTCTCATCCAGCACCTTAATGTAACGAAGGAAATCATCTTCCCAGCGCATACGGTACTCCAAACGGCGCAATCCATCCTGAGCATTGGGGACATAGACCGTCGTAAAGAAGAATTCCTCATATTCAAGAGTTATGACACGTCCCTCATGATCATGTTCGTCAACAGCCTCACCGAGAACGGGAGCCATACCATAAATTACATTAAGAGGCTCGTGGCGCGTATAAATGGCCGTACCGGAATAGCCTTTCTTTTCGGCATAGTTCCAATATGACTTATACCCGGGAAACTGCAAGTCCAGCTGTCCCTCCTGCATCTTTGTCTCCTGGAGACAGAAAAAGTCTGCGTCAAGCGCAAGGAAAGACTTTTCGAAATCTTTCCCCACGCAGGCACGCAGACCGTTTACATTCCATGAAATGAATTTCATCGCGGAACGGATATATTATTCATGTACATAAAGATCCCAACCGAGATATGTCTCAATAGCCTCACGGAGAATCTCTACCACATCCGTGCGGACCATTGCCACATGGTGCTCAAAGCCATTCTTGCAGATGAACTTCATCAATCCCTGGAGATTTGGCACCTTTGTGACAGCTATGCAGCCGTCCATGCCGTATGGGTCGTCAGTCATTTCGCCCTTGCCGAGATATGCCTTGATGCAGCCGAGAGTGTCATCGGTAGAGATGCGGAAATATGTAAACTCGCCTTCTGTACACTTGCCATAGACAGCTCCGAAGGTGCGTACCTTGCCAAGAGTACGTCCGAGGACGCCAAGAGGACCGAGTTTTATCTCATTGCGGATAAACGACTTCGGGAAGTTGCCGCAATGTGTCACCACACACTTCTCGCGGTCTTCTGCGAAATTGTTGTTCCAGTCAGCAAGAGCAGGAGCAAGTTCTGAAGCAAGATGCAGAGCGTACATAGCCACAGCACCGGCAAGGTCTGTCTCACAAGCACAAGGGATGCCCTTCTCGCCAAGCATGGACATTGTCACGCAGGCTGCGCAGCCATAGTTTACTTCGAGAGAGTCCCAGCACTGCATTGCCACACAGTCCACCTCGTTTGCCTCAATCCAGTTCTCTACAGCCACGCCAAATTTAGCCTGGGTCTTAACCTTATCGTCATAAGCCTCAGGAACAGTAGCGTATCCGCGGATGGCAGCCATCTTTTCGAGGAGCTTAGGGTCGTCATCGGCAACGCGCTCTGCATTGTACAGAATCTCGGAGAGGTCAACAGGAACGACGGTTATGCCGGAAGCCTGCAGGAGCTTCTCTGACGCGCGGCAGGTATTGAAACCGAGAGGACGTGTGCCTATCTGGCCGACACGGCAGTGAGTCAGCTTCTTCACCACGCGGCAAACGGCAGCGAAACGGTTGACATCCTGCATCATCAGCGGAGAGTTGATGGAGTATGTATGGAGGGTCGTGTCTGTAAACGGAATGCCATACTGATAAAGATTGTTGCATACAGAAATCTTTCCGCAGAAAGAGTCACGGCGATGATCAAGATCCACCTTGTCATTCTCGTCGTCACAAGCCTGTACGAGCACCGGCACATTCAGTTCAGCACGGGAGATAGCATTGATAATACCAATCTCAAAGCCGAAATTAGGGAGAGAAACGATGATTCCGTCAATTTCGTCACGGTATTTGCGGAACAGTTCCGCACACTTCTTGCCATCCTCGACAGTTTCCATTGCACCTGCCGTAACGGTCTCGTCTTCATCCAGAAGCACGAAACCATAGCCTGCTTTCGTAAGTTCGTTAATCAGGGTGTTGCGCACGTCAATGGCAAGTTCATAATTGAAATAGGCGCGTGTGCCTATGATGAGACCGAAAGTCTCTTTTCCCGGTTTAGCTGGTTGATACATAATATTAATAGGTATTAGGATTGTTGATTGTGGGTTATAGGGGTATTGGGGGGGGGGGCGTTGTCATAACAAGCTCTGTACGGCCCTTTGCCATCCGGCATACGCCGGTGCCATATCCTCCGGAGTATGTGCCGGAGTTGTGGCTTCAAGAGCTGTCCATGCTTCCTGCGCCTCATCAAAAGTCTTCCATACGCCAAGAGCGAAACGGTTCATGACAAGTGCTCCGAAAGCGGATGCATCCTCTACTTCGGAACGCACGACAGGCACCTGTAACAAGTCTGACTGCATCTGCATCAGGAATTTGTTCTTTGTAGGACCGCCGTCAACACGGATTTCCTTAAGGTTTATTCCAGCCTTTTCGGTCATGGTCTTGATAAGGTCTGTCACCTGATAGGCAATGCTTTCGAGAGCCGCACGCACGACATGAGCCTTTGTAGAGGCGAAAGACATGCCTGAGATACACGCCTTTGCGTCAGCATTCCACCATGGTGCGCCAAGACCGGAGAATGCCGGGACAAAATAAACGCCTCCGTTGTCCGGTACGGATGTTGCCATAGCCTCTACTTCCTGCGGACCGTTGATAAGCTGAAGCTGGTCGCGGAGCCAGTTTAGCGTGGCACCTGTGCAGTGGATGTTTCCTTCAAAGGCATAGAATGTCTTGCCGAGAGCGGAGAATCCTACCGAGGTTACAAGACCTTCCGGAGCCGGAGCACATTTCTCTCCGATATTGACCATGACCGAGGAGCCTGTCCCATAGGTTGCCTTACCGAAGCCTTCGGCGAAGCACATCTGACCGCTCAGAGCCCCATGGCTGTCGCCAAGAATTCCGGCTATCTTAACTTCTGTTGCCTCACAGCCAAGTTGGGCAAGGACATCGGCGCAGACTTCACCATAGACGGCATCACATGGAAGCGCTTTCGGCATCATTGAGCGCGGAATTGTCAGCATTTCAAGAAGTTCGTCGTCCCAGTCAAGGGTATGGACATTGAACAGCATTGTACGGGATGCATTGGTAAAGTCGGTCGCATGCACCTTGCCGCCCGTCAGCTTATATACAAGCCATGAATCAACAGTTCCGAAACACAGTGCGCCGGACTCTGCCATGGCACGTGCGCCATCAACATTATCAAGAATCCATTTGGCACCTGAGCCGGCGAAATATGGGTCAATGAGAAGTCCTGACTTCTCTTTCACCATCTCACTGAAGCCCTTTGCTTTCAGGTCTTCACAGATTTGCTGGCCGCGCATGCACTGCCATACGACAGCGTTATAGACCGGTTTGCCGGTCATGCGGTTCCATACGACGACCGTCTCGCGCTGGTTTGTTATGGCAACGCTGAGAGAGTCTCCAGTTCCCTTCCCTTCCGGAAGTGAGCAGAGAGCCTCTTTCATAGCCTTAATGGTGTTCTGCCAGATTTCCTCCGCATCATGTTCAACCCATCCGGGCTGTGGATAGTGCTGCTTATGAGGCACTCCCACCTGCTTCAGAAGTTTGCAGTCATCGTCAAAGAGCAGGGCTTTTGTAGCCGAAGTGCTCTGGTCTATTGAGATAATCATTCTTTCACAGCTACATAGATGCCGTCGGCATCGAGTCCGTAATAATGGCGTATTTCCTTGTCAGTGCCGTGTACGGCATTCTCATCAGGAATGCCAAGTATTGTCAGTTCAGTGCCGGGAACTTCCTCACAGACAATCTCTGCCACCATACCTCCGAGACCTCCGTAACGGGAATGTTCCTCAACAGTAATGATGCGGCCGGTCTCACGGGCAGCCTTTATGACAGCCTCACGGTCGCAAGGCTTGATCGCAAGAGACATATCTATCACACGGGCGTTAATACCGTCCGCCTCAAGACGCTTCGCTGCTTCAAGGGCGTGCCATACAGGCTCACCGACTGCGATTATCGCAACATCATCACCATCATGAATCTGAGTAGCCTTGCCAATTTCGAAATCAGTCTTTGTCTCAGGATAAACCTCCGGCACTGCAGCACGTCCCACACGGACGTAGGCAGCCTGGTTATAGTTCACGAGTTTGCCCACAAGAACCTTTGTCTGCTGGGCGTCAGCAGGAAGGAAGACAGACATTCCCGGGAACGTACGGAGAGCAGCAATGTCGTGGAGAGAATGGTGTGTCGCTCCGAGCGCACCATAAGCTATACCTCCCGACACACCAAGTATAGTTACAGGATTCTGCGAATAAGCAAGATCAACCTTCACCTGTTCCAGAGAGCGTGCAACATAGAAGCATGCCGGACCACAGCAGAATACTTTCTTTCCTGAGTGTGCGAGACCGGCAGAAATACCTACGGCATCCTGCTCTGCAATACCGCACTCTACAAATTGTTCCGGAAGTTCACTGGCAAAATCACCCAATGTAACAGAGCCGCGAGCATCACTTGTCACAGCTATAATATCTTTATCTTGTTTACCGAGACGGAGAAGTTCGTCAGTAAAACTTTTTCTACAAGCAATCATTTATTTTGTTTTTTAAGGTTAATGGTAATGGCCGGGAATGGCAGAACTGTTTCCTGCCGTTCATTTACGCAGGAAATTCTCCTGCCGTCCTCTTTTTTTCAATATCGGCTAAGAAATAAACAACATACAATAGCCCTCCCCGACCTGACGGATTATTCTATTTCAGGCTTTCAATACGTGCGCTTATCTCGTTGACAGCCTGTTCGTACTGTTCCTGATTAGGCATGCCGTGGTGCCATTTTGCAACATTCTCCATATAGGAGATACCGTATCCCTTTGTCGTATGGGAGATAATAAGATGAGGCTTTCCGTTAGTATAGTCTATTGAGTGGAAAGCATTAAGTATCTCCTCGCAAGAATCACCGTTGATTTCAATAACATCCCATCCGAAGGCTGTCCAGCGTTCCTTGACAGAGTCAATCTTCATAACATCCTCGGTGTTGCCGGAAATCTGCAGATGATTACGGTCAATGATTGCCACAAGGTTGTCAAGATTATAATTTGAACCTGCCATTGCAGCCTCATATATGGAGCCTTCCCCCTGCTCGCCGTCACCCATCATGACGTATGTACGCCATGGCTGCTTGTCCATCTTTGCCGCAATAGCCATTCCGACACCAATAGGAAGACCATGACCAAGGGCACCGGAGTTGACCTCTATCCCCGGAACCTCTATTGTAGGATGTCCGGAAAGCACAGAGTTGAACTGTCCGAGAGTGTCCGTGAGTTCCTTTGTGATAAAGCCTTTTGCCTCAAGAACACTGTAAAGAGCCTCAACGCAATGGCCTTTGGACAGAACGAAACGGTCCCGCTCTGGCATCTTCGGATTCTTTGGATCCACATTCATTACATCGAAATAGAGTGCTGTCATCACGTTTAGGCAAGACAGGTCACCACCGATATGTCCGGCGCCTCCGTTGTAGACAATCTCCACCAAGCGTTTACGGTTGGTCTCTGATTGCAGAGTAAGTTCTTTTGCTGTCATTGTTAGTTTGATTATAGTTAATATATTGTCATTTTCTCACTTTCCGTATAAGCCTTATATCCTCCCCACCCGAACACATTCAAGTGCCATGAACCGATGATTGCCGCCATCAGCTATTTTATAAGGTTCATGAACTCCTGACGGGTTTCCTGTCTCTTGAAGACACCGGAGAATGCCGATGTCGTAGTTATGGAATTCTGTTTTTCTACGCCACGCATCTGCATGCACATGTGCGCAGCCTCGATCACAACCATCACACCCATCGGATGAAGGGTTTCCTGGATAACCTCCATAATCTGGTGGGTCATGCGTTCCTGCACCTGTAGCCGCCGGGCGAACACCTCCACCACACGGGCTATCTTTGACAGTCCTGTTATTGTCCCGTTCGGAATATATGCGACATGCACCTTGCCGTAAAATGGCAGCATGTGGTGCTCGCACATAGAATAGAAATTTATATCTTTCACTATGACCATGTGGCTGTATTCCTCATGGAACAATGCTTTTTCAAGTATTGCCTTCGGATCCTGACCGTAGCCTTTGGTAAGGAACTGCATGGCCTTTGCCACACGCAACGGTGTTTTTTCAAGTCCCTCACGTTCTGGGTCTTCACCCAAAAGTCCGAGGATTTCCTTATAATGCCCGGCAAGTTCATCAAGTCCGGGACGCAAATACGTTTCTTCCTCTATCATCAATACTGTACATTAATTTTACCTTTTACAAGACAAGCCTGAGAATATCCCATGGCACGAATCTGCTTCAGCACTGCCATTGCCTCGTCCTGACTTGTGAAATTTCCTGCGCGGCACTTCCAGCTTGGTGAGTAGAAATGTACATATACAGGAAGGTTCGGGAACTGTCCCTTCACTCTTTGGGCAATCTGCTCACATTTAACACGATCCGTACGTTTATTGCCTCCACTATAAATCTGTATGCGGTAGCCTGTAGTCTTGTAACTATGGCGCATTATTTTCTTTCCTGTATCCGCTGCTGTCCCTGTACCTTCAGCCGTGGATGCACTTCCCTCTGCTGACGGAGCAGCGTTCTTTGCCGGCTCTGACGCTGCTGTCGCGGACTGCGTGCCGGCCGGCACAGTACCTTGCGTATGTGCAGAAGTTCCCGTCTGCCCAGCCTGTTGCTTTGCGTCAACGGCATTTACAAGACGGTCTATCTCCTGACTCTGATGTACGACAACAGTTCCCTCTCCTGTCCTGGAACGGCGAAGTTCATCGGTAATAGTCTGCGCATTGGCAGCAAAAGCCACCAATGCCAGACATATTGTAATAAAGAAATGTTTCATCATATCAATAAATCATATATAAAATATGGTTTCCGTCCTCTCACCATCAGCTCACGGCATTAGCCCCAAGCGTCAATGATACCCTTGAAATCTGCGGCTTTGAGTGATGCACCGCCGATAAGTCCACCGTCGATGTCCGGCTTTGCAAACAGCTCCGGAGCATTGGATGCCTTGCAAGAGCCTCCGTAGAGGATTGTTGTGTCGGCAGCGGCCTCTGCACCGTAAACCTCTGCAACGCAAGAACGGATATATGCGTGAATCTCCTCAGCCTGCTCCGCAGTAGCTGTCTTGCCTGTTCCTATGGCCCAGATTGGCTCATAAGCAATGACGATGTTCTTCCACTGCTCTGCTGTCAGATGGAATACGGAACCTGCCAGTTCTGCCTTGACAACCTCATTCTGCTTGTTTGCCTCACGTTCCTCAAGAGATTCACCGATGCAGAAGATGACTTTCAGACCGTTGGAAAGAGCAAGTTCCACTTTCTCCTTCAGTATTTCCGGAGTCTCGTTGTAATACTCGCGGCGTTCTGAATGGCCGAGAATAACGTAATCCGCACCTGTGGACTTAACCATCTCTGCAGAAACCTCACCCGTATATGCGCCGGAAGCCTTGTCAGCACAGTTCTCCGCGCCAAGCTCGATTGCAGAACCCTTGACAATATCAGCCACGCTTGCAAGATGGATGAAAGGTGTGCAGATGATTACTCCGCAATTTGGATTCTTAACAACCTCTGTAAGTTCTTTTGCAAGGGCAACGCCTTCCTGAAGATTCTTGTTCATCTTCCAGTTGCCAGCTACAATTTTTTTTGCCATTTTTTTGTTTGTTTTAAGTGTTAAACTGTTTATCTTCGTTACCTTGTCATATTACTGATTTTTTCCAATGAAGGAAGCATATTGTGGCTCCATTTACCGATAATCACGCCGTCTTTCAGCAACAGCAGCCCTGGATTGCTCCTCACTATCGTCTTAAGCGTGGTGCCGTCTGTAAAACAGAACGGATATTCCGCACCGGTGGTGTTCCTCCAATGGTCGATGGCTTTTTTCCCGCTTGACGTCAGGCAGTAGAATCTGTGTCCGTTATCATCCGCGAACTCATAGATCCGGTCTATCTCTCCGAATGTGGAGTCATCCGCTTTCTCTATGAACGACAGTATAAGCAGGAAAGTATATCCCTTATGGGACAACACATCTTCGGTTATGTCTTCTCCGTCGGATGCCGTTATGGAGAAATCATGTATCGGCGGGACGTATCCCTGACGGACTACAGTTGTCTTGCTGTCTATGAATGTCCATGTCGAATCCGGATAATTTTCAAGCGAAAATTCCTTGCGCTCACCATTCTTCTCTAAGATAAACGTCGTCTCAAGCACCGGCTGTGCAGCATTTTCCGGGAATTCCATTCCCTTACGAATATCCGCACCGATATGATACGGACGGAAATCAACGACAGGGAGGTCATAGAGACACCACGAACTCAGCACTATAGAGCCGGCCACCGTTATGTGAACAGTCATCCACTGTGCATTTTTGCCAAGCATACGCGGCACTGCAAGCGGACGAAGAACAAGGACTGCGGCACAGAGCATGAGGACGATGTTTTTCAGGAGTGTGTCCATATTTGTCAATACAAGAGCATCACCGAAACAGCCACAATCCCGAACAGGATCTGCCACATATATCCAAATGCTCAGCAATGTCATGAAGACCATGAACACAGTCAAGACCTTCGATGTCTTACGCCGCCATATTGCCAAAAGCGTAAAAACGCCCATAGCCAGTTCTACAGTTGACAATGCCACAGAACATAACAGAAGCAACGCTTCCGGCATGTAGTTTCCGAGACCGACAGCTGCAAGATAGTCCTGGAACTTATATACAGTTCCTAACGGGTCGACAGCCTTTACAAAGCCGGAGAAAGCAAACGTCACTCCGAGCAGCAGCCTGCATAGATTCACCGCTACAGCGGTAATAGTCTTACGTTTGTCCACAGGCACTACCTTTCTGCCGCTTCCAAAAACTTTATGACACCAAACGCAGCATAGTTGATGATGTCCATATAGTTTGATGCAATCCCTTCGGAAACGAGCGTTTCACCATTGTGGTTCTCTATCTCCTTGACACGTTCTATCTTTGTAAGGATAAAATCAGTATAGCTGCTGATGCGCATTCCTCTCCACGCCTCGTCATAATCATGATTTTTCTTCAGCATGAGCAACAGACAGCTCTCTGCATACTCATCATAGAGAGCCATAGCCTCGTCATTGGTAATATCAACTTCATCAACGAAGCCATTGCCGAGCTGTATGAGCCCTACAATACCGTAGTTTATCAAAGCCATGAACTCCGGCAAGATCCCCTCTCCTACCTTTGTCTCCCTTTTTATCTCCAAAGAACGGATGCGCTTTGCCTTTATAAAGAGCTGGTCGGTCAGCGATGACGGACGCAACATTCTCCATGACGGCTTATAATCATAGAGTTTCTTCTGAAAAATATCCCTGCACAGCTCCATGGCTTCACGGAACTGGTATTCTGTCTTCTGCAAGTCTTTTGCCATTGCGGTTCGTTAATTTGGGACAAAGGTACTCAATTTTCCCGAATTTCCCAAACTTTTTCACCTTAATTTAATATGGAACACAGTCAATGACTTTACGCGCAAATAAGCTCCATACTATTTTGACACAATAAAACAGCAAGCTTGGCGTTATACAAAAGATGAAGACTTTTTTTACCATAATACTGGCTATGATGTCGGCTCTTGGTGCCGACGCACAGGACAGGTCTGTGGAGAACCGCCCTTACACAGACCTGCGACCTTTCCATTTCGGTGTGGTTCTCGGCACTCATCTGCAGGACATGGAACTGAACAATGTCGGTCCTGTAACCATAGAAGCGGAAGACGGAGGACAGTACACGTCCGTAGTAAGCGTGGATCAGGACCGTTGGGATCCTGGATTTCAGGTCGGCGTGCTTGGCGAGGCGCGTCTCGGCACTCACTTTGCTTTCCGTCTTGCCCCGATGCTTTACTTCGGCACAAAGCATCTGACATTCCGCAATCTTAACAGCCTTAACGAACTGGGACAACCGAAAGAAGAGGTGCAAAACATGAAATCAGTGTACATTGCCACGACAATGGATATTATTTTCAGTGCGAAACGTTTCAACAACCACCGCCCTTACATCGTTGCCGGACTTACCCCGATGTTCAATCTGACCACCAAAGCCAACGACTATCTTCGCCTGAAGAAATATGATATGTTTATGTCGGTGGGCATCGGATGCGACTTCTACTTGCCTTTCTTCAAACTTCGCCCTGAACTTAAGTTCATGTACAGCCTGATGAACAGCCTCGACACCAAACATGCGGGCACCCTTCGTGACGCAAGCATGCTGCCATACGCTTATTCTGCCGACAAGACACGCACAAAAATGATTTGCCTGTCGCTGTACTTTGAATAGCAGACAATAAACAACAGGCATGCCGCTTTAGAAGCACCCTCCTGCATTTTGAGGTTTCATACTTGCGAAACGGCGACCTGCCACTACGCTCCCCAGAAAACATACCGCCACAAGTTCTCTGCCGTCAAGTACAGAACGAACGGCACGGCAACTCAAACAGAATAAAGAAAATTCACATTTTGCTCTAAGGAACCGAGTGTGAATTTTCTTGTTTTTTTGTTTTTCCTCTACAGAAATATAGCCGCCGTCATTGACTTTATTCGCTTTTTACACCTCTGCTAATAGCAATTACTGTGCAAAATGACTCAAATTACAATTCAACCGGTAACCTTTAATCTTCCAAAGTGTTACCTTTGACCTTATGAAGCGTTATCTTTCGTGACACAAAACGTTACCTTTTATCACACAGCATGACACGCAAGGAAGCGCACCCATACATAGCAAACCACATATCAAGCATTTACTTTACATTCAGAATTCATATCGCAGTCTGCACACGAAGACTGTCGGCATGTTTTTATGAATTTATCCATGCAGGCAAATGTCGGATTTCCTTATTTTCTCCACGTATCCGTTCCTGCAAGAATCCGAACTGCATCCAAATCTGTTGACGAGAAAACACAGGAGAAATATGCACACAAACAAGCACTGCCACACCAATAAGCAAAAAAAGTCAGGCGGTATCCGACATTACGGATACTGCCAGACTGAATTGGTGACACTGATTAAGTAACTGTTGAAAAATGATTTATACTAAAACGAAGTTGTTTTTTAGGCGGTTAGTGTGCGGAATCAAAGGAGCAATGCGGGCATTGCGACTGAATGACAAGCACTAAACGACAAAAAACAACAAGTTTTAGTACAGCACAGCTTAAATATAAACTAATTTACAATAGTTACTTATTACACCGTATCTCACATTGCTTTTACCAATACAATCCAAGGAAAGTGCATTATTTGTCAAGTTCAAGAATAATCTTGCCTACATATATTCCTGACTTTCCGTTCTGATCAACAGGCACTTCATGGCCATCAAGATCCTTTACATACTCCAGTTCTGTAAAATAACTGTGACTGTGGCCACCAAGAACAATGTCAATGTAGCGTGAACCTTTTATCATTCCTATATCACCACGCTCGTCCCACCCAAGATGGGAGATGCAGATGACGACATCACACTTCTTTTCCTTTTTCAGGAAAGTTCCCATTTCCAGACCACAGGCAACAGGATCATTATATGTCACACCTACACAGTTACCGGCAAATACAAGCCCTTCAAGCTGTGGACAAAGAGCGAAGATACCGATTTTCATCCCATTGCGTTTGATAATTGTATACGGTTTAATGACATCCTCAAGTGCAGTTCCCTTGAAATCATAGTTGGAGCAGATTATCGGGAACTTTGCCATACGCGCATTACGCACAAGATTGTCCAGTCCGTAATCCCACTCATGATTACCTATTGTTGACGCATCACAGCCCATCTCATTCATCAGCTGAATCTCTACGTCACCCTTGAACAGAGTATAGTAGGAAGAACCTTGTGCAAAGTCTCCAGAATCAATATAGAGGAGATTTGGATCTTTCTTGCGCTCCTCATTGAGCAACGTCATCCGCCTAAGATATCCGCCTCGTCCTGCAATGTTTTTATCGGCGAGATTTGGATTCATCGGCATTACACAGGAATGAGTGTCATTGGTATGAAGTATGGTGAGACGCTTCTGGGCATAGCACGGCAACAGCGCACAGGCAAGGACACAGAAAGTCAGAGCCTTGAACTTTATAGAACTAATCATATTTTTTCCGCTTTATTTTGTTTACGTTGAATTTCATTATTCACTTTACCGCCAAAGGCAATGCCACAAAAAAAATGACATGGCCGGCATGGCATAAAAAGCGACACACTTATTTCAGCACGACACGGCCCTCGATATAAGAGTCCACAACCTCACCGGCCTTTAACTTCTCAAGGAAATACTCAACAATAAACTCCCTTGTGCGGGCACGCTCGTCCATAGGAGACTTTATGTCAAAGCCTTTTGTGAGTTCCAGAAATCCGTCATTTCCTTCAGCCAGATAGTTAAGCGTGACAATGCGATAGGTACGATTCGGATCTATAGGTTCCCCATTAAGAGTCACGGACTCTACCTTCCTGTCCTTTATGACCAAAGCAATACCCTTGGAAAGTCCGCATCCGTGGCTCTTTGCAATCTGGTCAAAGAGGATGTTCATCTGCCTGCCTGTAAGAGAAACGAAGGCAATATAATTTTCAAACGGGGCAACGTCATTGACATCGCCGAACGTGACATCACCTGCAGGAAGTGCCGCACGTATGCCTCCCATGTTATATATGCCGAGATCCGGTTTCTCTCCATATCGTTCTCCTTGCCATACCATGATGTCTGCAAGGAGATTGGAAAGCTCGCTTTCCGGATTATGGGCAACCATATATTTTGCGACCTTACCTACGACCGGTGACATTATGGAGTCCACAATGTGCTTGTACGGGGCAAGAACCTCTATGCCACGGGCATCAGCAACAAAGGTGCTGTCAATAAGAATACGCTCCCTTGTGACATTGGTGACATGGTACTTCTGCGCAAAAGCGGAAATGGCAGTCGTCAAAAAGACGACTGCCACAACAATGTATTTCTTCATTTACAGAAATTATAGTTTATCGTTAGAGCCGAGTACGTCAACAATCTTGTGGATGTACATCTTCTTCATTGCCTCACGGGCCGGAGTAAGATACTGACGTGGGTCAAAATGTCCAGGATTCTCAGCAAGATACTTACGGATAGCGGCTGTCATTGCAAGACGTGAGTCTGAGTCGATGTTGATCTTGCATACGGCTGACTTGGATGCTTCACGGAGCTGTTCCTCAGGAATACCTACTGCATCAGGCAACTTTCCGCCAAACTCGTTGATTGTATCTACGCAGTCCTGTGGTACGGAAGATGAGCCGTGGAGCACGATTGGGAAACCAGGAAGCTTCTCTTCTATCTCATGAAGCACATCGAATGCAAGTGGAGGAGGAACGAGTTTACCTGTCTTCGGATCACGTGTACACTGCTCCGGAGTGAATTTATATGCTCCATGTGATGTGCCGATTGAGATTGCAAGTGAATCACAGCCTGTGCGTGTTGCGAAATCAATAACCTCTTCAGGCTTTGTATAGTGAGACTCCTCGGCAACGACCTCATCCTCCACACCGGCGAGGACACCAAGTTCTGCCTCTACTGTAACATCAAACTGATGTGCATATTCCACGACTTTCTTTGTGAGAGCAATATTCTCCTCGTAAGGAAGTGAAGAGCCGTCAATCATGACAGAGGAGAATCCCATGTCAATACATGACTTACATGTCTCAAAAGAGTCACCATGGTCAAGATGAAGGACAATCTCAGGATTAGGACAGCCAAGCTCTTTGGCATATTCTACGGCACCCTCTGCCATATAGCGGAGGATTGTAGGATTCGCATAGTTACGCGCACCGCGTGAAACCTGCATGATAACAGGAGACTTTGTTTCCACAGCAGCCATAACGATAGCCTGCATCTGCTCCATTGTATTGAAGTTAAATGCCGGGATGGCATAGCCACCGGCAACAGCCTTCTTGAACATCTCACGAGTGTTCACAAGACCAAGGTCTTTGTAATTTACCATAGTTTTTGATTTGTTTTTATATAGTTGAACAGTCTGTTGTCGCATTATTTTTGATACGGCAAAGTTAAGAAAATTATCAATAAGTACCAAAAAGTTTGTTAGTTTTTTATCAATTCTCAGAAAAATAGTATAGATATTTGGCTAATTCGGTTTTTTTTTGTTATTTTGCATCAAGTTTTTTCTTATATATAAAGATTCGCGCACGATAACTAAACTTTTTAATATATAAAATTATTATGGTAAAAATCACGAAAGAAGCCGCTCTTGAATATCACGAGACCGGCAGGCCCGGCAAAATTGAGGTCGTACCCACAAAACCTTACCGCACTCAGACAGACCTGTCATTGGCATATTCCCCTGGTGTGGCATACCCTTGCCTGGAGATTCAGGATAATCCGGATGCAGCATACAAATATACAGACAAAGGAAATCTCGTTGCCGTAATATCCAACGGTACGGCAGTACTTGGACTGGGAGACATTGGCGCAATGTCCGGCAAACCTGTCATGGAGGGAAAGGGACTGCTTTTCAAGATCTACGGCGGTGTTGATGTTTTTGATATTGAGGTTAACGAAAAAGACCCTGAGAAATTCTGCGAGGCTGTTGAGAAGATTGCTCCGACATTCGGTGGCATCAACCTGGAAGACATAAAAGCTCCGGAATGTTTCTACATAGAGGAAAGATTAAAAAAATCACTTGATATTCCTGTCATGCACGACGACCAGCATGGCACGGCAATCATCTCTTCCGCAGGTCTCCTCAATGCACTTGAAGTGGCAGGAAAGAAGATAGAGGACGTAAAGATTGTCGTTAGTGGTGCAGGTGCTGCCGCTATTATGTGCACCAAACTTTACGTGGCTCTCGGAGCAAAACTTGAGAATATTCTGATGCTTGACTCCAAGGGTGTGATCACAAGTGACAGGCCTAATCTCACAGAGCAGAAGAAATTCTTTGCAACGGAACGTCGTGACGCACATACTTTGGAAGAAGCGATGAATGGAGCAGACGTGTTCCTCGGGCTCTCAAAAGGCAACGTTGTCAGTCAGGACATGATACGTTCTATGGCAAAGAATCCTATCGTATTTGCATGTGCGAACCCGATTCCCGAGATTTCATACGAGGATGCAATGGCTGCACGGCCTGATGTTCTCATGTCCACAGGACGCTCCGACTACCCTAATCAGATAAACAATGTCATAGGATTCCCGTATATCTTCCGCGGTGCCCTGGACGTTAATGCCTCTGCAATCAATGAGGAGATGAAGATTGCAGCGGTACATGCCATTGCCGACCTTGCGAAACAGCCTGTACCGGACGTGGTAAACCAAGTTTACAAGGTAAACAATCTCACATTCGGTCCTGACTATTTCATCCCAAAGCCTGTGGATCCACGCCTTATAACAGAGGTTTCCGCCGCCGTTGCCAAAGCCGCCATGGATTCAGGCGTAGCACGTACGCCTATCACAGACTGGGAGGATTACAAGCGTAATCTCCGCCGTAAAATGGGACAGGAGACAAACGTGACACAGTCTCTTCACGAGACGGCACGCAAGCATCCTCAGCGAGTAGTGTTTGCAGAAGGACTCCATCCGACAATGATAAAGGCAGCCGTCCAAGCCAAGCAAGAAGGAATCTGTCACCCTATCCTACTCGGCAATGACGAAATGATAGCCAAGAAAGCCGCAGAACTTGACCTTGACCTCTCCGGTATTGAGATTGTAAACCTCCGCCACGACAACGAAATGGAACGCCGCGAGAGATATGCGCAGATACTTGCAGAGAAATGCTGCCGCGAAGGCTATAACTTTGAGGAAGCAAATGACAAGATGTTTGAGCGCAACTACTTCGGCATGATGATGGTTGAGACAGGAGAAGCTGATGCATTCATAACAGGTGTATACACTAAGTTCTCCAACACCATCAAAGTTGCTAAGGAAGTAATCGGCATCCGTGACAATTACAATCACTTCGGAACCATGCACATCGTCAATTCCAAGCGTGGCACCTATTATATTGCTGACACTCTCATCAACCGGCACCCGGGCAAGGAAACACTGAAAGATATTGCAAGACTTACCGCTGATGCCATCCGGTTCTTCAATGATGAGCCAAAGATGGCCATGATATCCTATTCAAACTTCGGTGTTGACAAGGATGGAAGCCCAAGACTCATGCACGACGTTGTGGCAGAAATGCAAGCTGAATATCCAAACTTGAAGATTGACGGCGAAATGTCTATTGACCTGGCACTTGACCATGAGCGCAGAGATAAGAAATATCCTTTCCTGCGCCTGCATAACGAGGTGGTAAACTCCATGATTTTCACTAACCTTTCAGCAGCGAACTCCGCATACAAACTCATAAAGGGCTTCTCTCCTGAAACAGAAGTGATAGGTCCTATACAGATGGGTCTGAAGAAACCTATCCATTTTACAGACTTTGACTCCAGCGTACGTGACGTTGTCAATATCGTTTCCGTTGCCGTCATTGACGCTTATGTAAACAAAATAAAATAATAAATGCAAGTTCCGGGAGTGCATGACTTAACCTCATGACACTACGAAAATGAGATACCGGCAAACTACATTCATTAGCACACATCAGCAATCAAATGCCTTGTATCATTTTCTTGATGCAAGGCATTTTTGTTCCCACCATATATTAATTATAAAAGACATATATTTAATCTAAACGAGACATACATCTTGGCATACAAACATATACGATTTTGTTCATTTCTTCCATGTTCAAAGATAGAAAACATACAAAAACAGTCAACTCCCCATATTACAAAATGTCACATATTTTTAATGTTATCATGAATATCTGTCACAAAAACAACTATCACAGGCAAAGAACGCAGTCAAATATACAAAATACACAAGACGTGAAACATAACCAAAATCACATAAAAGTGTCCTTTTTACACTATAAACCGTAAAATCTGCTTGACCCTTATCAAAAATACAGTTTTTTTTAAACAAAACAAACACGAATATTTTGCCATATCGCAGAACAGTCGTACCTTTGCATCGTCAAAAGGAACAAAGATGTACAGACATCCGAAGGTACAGATGACAGCAGGATTTGAAATACAGTCCATATCACAAAAATGAATTAGTTTTTCATAGATAGTATATAGTTAGGTTTTAGTTATTAGGTAAAAGTTAGTTAGTTTAGATTGTATTAGATTTTTAAGAGTAAAAAGATTTGTTGTTAATTCAGGTAACACCGACCGGCCGTGAGGCCCGTCTTCTTTTAGAAAAGTTTAGAAATCAATACAAACAAGAGGTGCAGACATTGGGAAATGTCTGCACCTCTCTGCTTTAAATCCCTCTCCCATGCAATCCCGAACTACTGACCTTTCAAGTTACACTCCAACTGCATCAGCTGTTGGAATGCCGTTGATATTATTATCACTGTACACGTTCCATATTCCAAGAACTCTTTACAGATATAGTTAAAGCATGGGGTATTTATAATGTAATAATGTCAAAGACCACTCCATACATCAGAGACCGGAAGTCTCGTTCTGCTGTACAAAGGTACGACAATTGACACCGGAAACAAAATAATATGAGGATACAGTTAGGAATACTACAGAATTCACAATGCAAAAAAATAAAATTCCGAAATAAACAAGACTGCGTTCCGCAAGATAAGATATGTCACTTTTCAATACAAAAATATTAAAGCCGCCAGCAATTCCGTCCCTTTTGAATAACATTCCGGCATTCGTAAACAAAGGAGCGATTACAGAACGTACCAAAGATACCAAATTCTGCAAACGCTCCATGCAACAATATCACTTATTAAAACACTTTAGCGGCAAACTTCTAATTAATGTGTGTGTGTAAACCATGCCAGAAGATTCCAAAAGTTTGCCGGCTCAAATATTTGTAATCCCGTAACCCATACGGGATTACAAAAGCATACAACATCAGTCTGTCTGTACGACAAGGTAGTTGGAAAGTTCCCAGAACTGCTGCGGTTTTGTTATGCGCAAAACTTTCTGACCGTTATTATCCACCAACTCATACGAACCTGCAGGATGATTCGTAAGCATCTTAGCCTTCTTTGATCTCAGACTGATGGTACCCAGAGTTCTCTTGTCACTGATAACAAATACATTCGGGTCAAAATCACTCTTCATCAGCTTTGACTTACGCAGGAAGCCTGTCTCTATCACCTTATGCTTCTTCAGGTTGGACTTGCTGCCAACAGCATAATAGCAAGTGTTAAGCTCATTCTCCAACTGCAGTGAGGCTTTCTGCGCCGCCTCTTTCTCTGTCGTCACGTTGGCAACGGTAGTATTGAGAGAGTCCACCGAATGATTCAGCTGCCCGATACGCTCCTTCGCCGCCGTAAGCTGAGTACGCAGATCTTCTATTTCCGCAGCCTGTGAGTCTATCTGAGCACGGAGTGCCTCAATGGTTGTCTGGAGCTCTTTGTTGAAAAGTGCAGACTCCTTCAACTTTGCCTCAAGTCTCTCGAGCTGCTCCCTTCTTTCCTTGAGTGTCTTCTGAATAGTCTCCATGTCCGCAAGCAACTGCGCACGCTGTGACTTATTCTCGCCTGACTTGGAAAGCGTAAGTATATTCTCTATATGTTTAATCTGCTCCATTCCCGATGAGACTTCACCTACAAGGCTCAGAAGTTGGTCACGCTCGGAAAGAGCCTCAGCAAGTTCCTGCTTTGAAGCTTCCATGAGACTTTGCTGTTCCTTAGACTGCTTGTCATTGCCGCAGGCACAAAGCAGTGCAAGAGCAACGATGGATGTGAAAATTTGCTTTTTCATGTTATGTCTCCTATATTTTGTTATTAATCATTTGCAAAGTTATAACTTATTTTCGAATATTCAAAATTTGTGTCAATATCTGACATAAATGTGTCAACGAATGATAGCTCATAAATTTGCCGGCACCATATTTTTTTACTAACTTTGCAACATGAAATTCTCATTAAACAGTACGACAGTCGTCTTCGACCTGTTTTTCTGCATTGTTTTCGTACCGCTCATAATAGTCTTGGGGCCGGCACGCTACTGGCTTATCCATTGGACAGGCTTCTTTTTCCTGACATGCGCGTACCTTTATATATGTTACTTCACCATAAAGTACCTTAACTTCCCGAAGCTCATGATAGCGAAGAGGTACAAAAGAATAGCAGGTGCCGTCTCACTGTTTATCTGTTCAAACTGCCTTCTCTCACATTTTCCGCTGCCGGACGTGGAATTTATCACTCCGGCAATGACAGAATACCAGACCAGCGTGCGTGACCAAAGCATCGTGCTGAGCATGTGGCTGATGTTCTCCCTCGTCGTAGGCTACTCTCTGACCGTATCCTTTGTCAATGAGCTCTACGAGCAACTGCTCCTTAAAAAGAAGATTGAGAATCAGAAGAACAAGGCTGAGATGGAAATGTTCAAAGCACAGATAAGCCCGCATTTCCTCTTCAACACCCTCAACTCACTCTACAGTCTCGTTATAGGCACGTCCCAAAAGGCAGAAGACGCATTCATAAAGTTCACAGAGATACTGAAATATACTTATGTCACCATAGGAAACGAGTCCGTTGCACTGAAAGACGAAGTCGCATATATACAGAATTACATCGATCTTCAGGCACTGCGGCTCAACAGACACACCACCGTTGACTGGAGCCATGACATAGATAACGACGGAATAATGGTGCCTCCCATGATACTGCTCACGTTCGTGGAGAACGCTTTCAAGTACGGTACCTCGACAAGCCGTGACTGCTCCATAGTCATACGCCTGGCACTGAAAGACGGAGTCCTATGCTTCGAGACAAGGAACAAAGTCATGAAACACGCTGATGAATTCCGCCGCGACTTGCCTGTCGGCATGGAAAACTGCCGCACCCGCCTTGAAGCCCTGTTCCCTGACCGGCATACTCTTGAAACATCCGAAAAAGACAATGACTTCAAGGTTTCAATGAAAATACAGCTTTTCTGACACCCCCATACCGCCATAAACCACAACAAACAAAGAAAACGGTACTCAGAATACAGGACATCACAAGAACGAACTCTCACGACAACCCATGACAATGAACACCACAGTACGATGTATAGCCATTGACGACGAACCGCTTGCACTGGACGTTATACAGAAATTCTGTGCCCGCATGACAGGCTTTGTCCTCACGGCATACTCCGACCCGGAGGAAGGACTTACGGCCATACTCAGCGAAAAGCCCGACATCGTCTTCCTTGACATAGAAATGGAGAACGTCACAGGTCTTGCCATTGCAAGGAAACTCCCGAAAGAGACCTGCATAATCTTCACCACCGCCTATCTCAACTATGCCCTTGAAGGCTTCAACCTCGACGCAGTGGACTACCTGCATAAACCGTTCGCATTCAGCCGTTTCCAAGCGGCATGCACAAAAGCCATGCGAAGAATCGAGTTCAACGCCATGAACTCCGCAAGCCAGACAATCGTAGTAAAGCAGGAATACAATAATGTCACAATCCAATTGAATGACATTCTTTACATAGAAGCAATGGAAGGCTACTCAAAAATCCACCGCCTCAACGGCAAACCGATACTGTCCAGAGGCGTGCTCAAATCCTTCGGTGACCGCCTCTCCCCCACAGAGTTTGTCAGAACACACCGTTCATATATCGTGGCTGCGGGGAAAGTCAAGAGCTTCAACAAGCAGGCATTGACACTTGTAAACGGAGTGACATTGCCAGTCGGCAGACAATATTCCGAAAACATTGTAACGCTTCTAAGCAAATAACCTGTCATTTTTACACCCAAATACATAATCAGCATTACATTTAGGCAGCATCCGGAACATAAAACGTCCCAAATGCTGCTTTTATTGTACACTTTACTTTCAAAAGGAAGTGTCACTGCAAAAATAATTTTATTTGTTCAAAAAAACGCAAAAACACTTGTCCGGTATGTATTTTATTCGTACTTTTGCCCCCGAGATTTTCAACCAAGGATGTTGACAGCCATGGTAAAAGGCAAGGGCCGGAACCATAAAAACAGTTTACAGACTTGATATGTTTAACCTTTCAAAAAGTAACTATTATGAACAAAAGTATCAAAGGAACTCAGACAGAGAAGAATCTGATGTTGTCATTTGCCGGTGAGTGTCAGGCAAGAATGCGTTACACATATTTTGCCTCCAAGGCCAAGAAGGAAGGTTTTGAACAGGTGGCTGCCATTTTCGAAGAGACAGCCAATCAGGAAAAGGAACATGCAGAGCGTATGTTCAAATACCTTGAAGGCGGCGAGTGCGAGGTTAATGCCTCTTTCCCGGCCGGAGTGATAGGAACAACTGTTGAAAATCTTCATGCAGCAGCCAAAGGCGAGCATGAGGAAAGTGAAGTTGACTATCCTAAGTTTGCCGCCATTGCCGATGAAGAAGGGTTCACGGAAATCGCAAGAATGTACCGTAACATCGCCATCGCCGAGCGCGGTCACGAAGCACGCTATAACAAACTGGTAAAGAACCTTGAGGAGGGCACTGTATTCAAGAAGGACGGAAAAGTCTACTGGCAGTGCCGCAACTGCGGATTCATTGTCGAAGCGAGTGCCGCTCCTTTGGAATGCCCGGCATGTCTGCACGCACAGGCATACTTCGAGGTCATGAAAGACAACTATTGACAGTACGCCTCAACGGCACAGTACCTTTCCGCCTGAGGCGGGAAAAGCCGGCAGAAAGGTACTGTACCATTGCATAACCCACAATCTTAACACTGTTGTTTAACCCTTTTAATCAGCTTGCAATTATGGATAACATGACATTCAAGATGCCAGCACTTGGCTATACCGCCGACGCACTTGCGCCGACTATCAGCACAGAGACCATCAGCCTGCATTACGGCAAGCACCTTCAGACATACGTTGACAACCTCAACAGGCTTGTAAAGGGCACAGAGTTTGAAGGCAAAACCATTGAAGAGATTGCGGCAAAAGCCACAGGACCGCTCGGAAACAACGCCGGACAGGTTGTCAACCATACATTATACTTCGAGCAGTTATCGCCGGACGGAAAGTCCACAGCTCCGTCAGCAACACTCAAAGAGAAGATTAACAGCGCCTTCGGAAGCATCGAGGGACTGCGTGAGAAACTCAGCGAAGCAGCTGTCGGCCTCTTCGGCTCCGGCTGGGCATGGCTGACAATGGACGAAAACGGGAACCTTGCCATCATGCAGATGTCCAATGCGGACAACCCATTGCGTCACGGCCTGCATCCGCTGCTCACCATTGATGTATGGGAGCACGCTTATTACCTCGACTATCAGAACCGCAGAGCCGATCATGTAAAGGCTATATGGGACATAATCGACTGGAATGTTGTCTCCGGCAGAGCGGGACTATGAAAAACCGGCAGACTGAGATTCACTGACATTGCCAATACAATGGCACAGTAAAAGACAATATAAACCAGACTGCATAAAAAGAAGTGGTGACACGACCGGCATCAAAGGTCATGTCACCACTTCTTTTTTATGCCACGCCCACAGAAGACCTATCCTTACGGAACTCCTTCAGGACACGGCCCGGCACTCTTCAAAGTCAAAGCGCATCAAGGCAGACGTCAATCTCCTCAAGCTGCCCCGTTTCGGAATCAATTATGAAACCGCGCACAACAACATCCTTCGGGACAAGCGGATGAGTCCGTATCGTCTCCACAGTCTTGCGCACCGATTCGGGAGTATCCCTGAAGCCTTCAAGCCACGCATCAAGGTCAATGCCACACTTACGTATGGTGGAAAGTGTCTCGTCTGTCACTCCGCGGGCTATCATAGCCTCATGGAAATGGTCGTAGCTCATGTGGCATGCACCACAATGCGAGTGTGCCACAACCATTATCTCTTCCACTCCAAGCTCATAGATGGCAACAATAATGCTGCGCATGGCTGAATCAAAAGCCGAAATGACAAGCCCGCCGGCATTCTTTATGATTTTTGCATCACCGTTTTTCAGCCCCAAGGCCGCAGGCAGAAGCTCCGTAAGGCGTGTGTCCATACAGCTGAGCACTGCGAGCTTCTTGTCAGGAAACTTATCCGTGACATACTTCTCGTATCTCCTGTTCTCAACAAAAGCCCTGTTATAGCCTATAATTCTGTCTATCATATACTTAACTTTTTATCCGGTTAATATAACGTTCGTAAAAGCGAACTGACACGTTACTGATTACAACGCCGTCCTGTTTTGTAAAATATGTCGCTTACAGAGTATCGTGGGTTGAATCTCGCTTTATCCACAGGTTTTGAAATACCATCAACTCGTGCGGTCTCTGTATATTGCCATATAGTATATGCTGCTTTCCCTTTGATTTGTGGAGCCTTATTCCCATATCTTCCTATATATAAATGATATGAAGAATATAAGCCATCGCAAAGTTCATTGTACGAGCGATTTGTGGCATATATCATAGGTCTGGCTCCATAATACTTTCGTACAAGACCAATAAATACGTTAAGACTGTCACGGAGTTCCTTTGCAGGATGTTTGTCAGAGGTTTCAACATCCACCATCGGCAGCAGGTCTTGTTTCTCCCTATCAACGTTTTTCTTGAAATTGGCAAATTGTTCGTGCGCACTACTTGTCATCCTGAAGAAATGATAACTGCCTACCTTGTAGCCGGCTCCTTTTGCTCCCTCAAAGTTTTCCACATAGCGTTTGTCAACATGAGTGGCACCTTCGGTTGCCTTGACATATACAAACAACAATGGAGTGGAAGACACTTTATTCCAATCAATATTACCATTATGATGTGATACATCAATGCCATAATCGTCTGTTGAGACCTCTCTTAATGAAGATTCCAAAATGCGTCCGGCCTTAACAGAACCAGAAGCGCATGATGAACATGACATCAATATCATTCCAAACAATGAGAGAAGAGATAAACGGAACATATTTAACTATAGTTTGATGAATTATAATTACTTGTAAATTTGATGATTATTTTATAATATAATGTTTTCTCACTAAAACTTGTTCTGTTTTGTCTGTTAGTGCTTGTCACTCAGTCACAATGCCCGCATTGCTCCTTCGGTTCCGTACACTAACCGCCTAAAAAAAAATAACTGCGTTTTTAGTATAAACTAATTTCCAACAGTTACTTAGCTTGACGCCCACCCGTGGCAATAGCGGGATTCAACACATAGGTCTGTGCCTTTTACATGATATAGATTGTCGCCGATTTTCTTTACCCAAACAACATATCAGCTCTTATCAACTTCTGTTGGAGATAAGATATATTCAACGTCAACGACCTTATCATATCGTCCGACAGCTTTTGTGCCGGATATCGGTTTTTATTGAACAAAAGTACACAAACTCACTGACAAAGCCAAATAATTTAAGGCTTTTTTACATTTTTCGCACTTCACTTTTTGGCATACACTTCGTTTCTGAATATACACCTGACATCATTAACAATTATCTCTGTGCGCCCTTCGAAAAAAGCACAAGAATTCAAGCAGAGCACTGCAAGTCCTTAAATTATATGAAACAGACCTGATAAAAGTATATATAGGTCAAGTATACGAAAGCACTTTGTAATAAAACGTGTTGTTTTGTTAAAAAAGTTTTCTGTGCTCGCACACAATTTCTATCGCACAAAAAACACAGAACAAATACTTGCAAGTCTCATAAAAAGTGCTTACCTTTGCAATCGTTATCCTGAAAACAATCTTTTTACCTTAGAAAAGACTAATACCTATTGAAGCTAAGAGCGGTCGCCTGTGAAGGTCATCGCTTTTTTTTGTATATATGCCAATACGCCATTGCTGATTTCCAGGCATAGTTCCGGCACACTGTTTTCATGTCTGAGCTTTTCATAATATTCACAACAGAACAGGCAAACCTACCGGAAAGGAGCCACAGCTTATTCCATCTGTGACCACAGAATCCTATACCGGCACATGTCCAACCATGAGGTTATCTTCGGACAAGTATGCATACTTCCACAATTCGGACACTTCATCGGTGTAACAAGGCTTGTATCCTTCCATGCAAGTCCAACTGCCTCAAACTCTTCTCCACATCCCGCACAAACAAATGTAACATAACCTCTCAACATAACTTTCTTCAATTTAATAAATTTGACTTCCCGTTCCTTCTTTCAAGCAACAGCATTGTGCAACGGCAGAGCATCTGAAAATGTGACATGCCGTAACACGCAACTGTTGAAAATATTTTATCATGATGCTCTCTTTTAACCAAAACCGTTGTTTTTTTATCGCTTAGTACAACTCACTGCGCTGACGCTCGTACATCAATTTGGAGAAAAAACAACTGCGCTTTTAGCATAAAGCTGTCTCCAACAGTTATTTAGCAGGAACCCGGCTGCACAAAACTAATTTCTTATTTATTAATGTATATAGTGTGATTCTGATTTTCAAACAATATTTTTCCACACAGACGGATTATTTGGTAAAGGTAATCAAATATTGCCATATTTCCATACATATCGTGCATAAAAACAACATTCATTAACTATGCCGTCAACATATTTTACACTAATTGTATTATCACGGCCCGGCATCTCCTCCATCTTCAAAATCAGAAAGAGTCCCTGCAGTCCTTAAACTCCAGGGACTCAAATTCTCTCTCAGCATCACAATTGTACTTCCATAATCGTGATACGACCATTCCTGACATGCAGGATATTTTCTTCTGAATACGGATGCATAGCCAACAGATTGCAGTTTTCAATGCTCCGGTACTCTGACATTGCAAAGATAATAATATTCTTGCAATTAAATTCCATTTTAGGGGGGGGGGTAATACTTATTAACAATATATAAAATATTTTATCAATCAAGCAATAGTCATGTACATTGTGAACATTGCTCCGGTTCAAGTCACCCAGAATGTCTGTCTCCGTAAAAGCAGAAAGCTACATTGGAGAGACAAAACAGATCCAAGACGGTACAATCAGCCATAAGATATTGGAAAAGAGAAGAAAATAGTATTTTAACCCATTATTCTTCCGCTCTGTCACGGGATAAGATTCTCCCTGTATATGACGCAAAAACAAAAGGTTACTCTTTGCATGACAAACCGATACCATTTACATAACGAAAGGTTACCCTTTACATTTTAAAAGGTAACCTTTCGTTAAGCCGTCGGATACAAGCAACTGTCATGGCCGACAACGAGCCGATTCCGGATATAAGCCAGTCAAGTTTCTGCATTCCGGGCAGAAAGTCTGCCGTATCCTAATCCCAAACTGTCGGAATGGACCGGAGCCAACCGGCGGAATGGATTCTCTTGCCATAATGAGTTTATTTTTTCAGGGCAAGATTGTAGTTATAGTATTTCGTATTGCCGGTAATGTCCTCCACAATCTTCAGGAACGGCGGGAAGTTGACCTCCTCATGGCAGGTTTTCTCCTTTGTCTCAAGAATCATGAGGCCGGATACAGGAGATAGATAAGTGTCAAGTTCGAAATACTGTCCGCACCAGATAAAGCTGCGGCGCTGTTTACGTATGGTGGCGCGGTAAGGGTCTGCCTGCTGAAGGAGCGACTCATAGAGGCTGTTGCTCACCTGGCGCTCGGTGACAATCTTCTCTTTCGGAGAGATGAGCTTTGTCGTGGTATGTATGTTTATGGCTTGCCCGTCCTGCCGGCGGCGGCGCAGACGGACCTCTCGTCCCGGGTCTGCAACAAGATAAGTCTGGATAATCTCACTCTCGATGCACTCCGGCATCTCTCCTGTCAGCTCGACAATGTACTTGCGCTCTTCCTTAACCGGCAACGGAAGTTCAAGGACTTGGGATATTTCTGTCAGCACCCGGTTGAGCTTCAGGTCGAAGTCGGAACTGTTGTCTATGACACGGACATGAGGATGGGTGAACCAGGCATCGAACACTTTATGGTCGAGCATACGTGCAATCTGCAGCCCTTCTTCATTTGCCTGTTCATAGCGGTTGGCATTGTTCTCTGTAGTATAGAATTCCTCGGCACCGTCTGCTGCTGTGACAAGATGAAGTACGGCATCGTATCGGTCACGGAGCTCCGTGGTGGTGTAGCCGACCTTGGCGGCAAGTTCTTCCCACATGTCATGAGGGATGTAAGTGGAAATATCCATTGTTCCGCGGTCACAGATTATCACACAAGGTTTGTCCGGAGCCACAGTCTCTGCCATCCTCTGCACGCTGTCCTCAAGGGATAGCTGCAACTGTAGGATGACGAGTTCGCCCTCATAATAGAATTTCTTGTTGTCCGTAAGGTAGTTCCAGCCTGTCTGCGTTATCATCGTCGGAACTTCCGGAACAGTGAATACTTTATACCCAAGATTGGAGAAATGCTCTCTTATTCTCACAAGAGCCGTGGTCTTGCCTGCGCAAGGACCGCCGGTAAGTACTATGCGTTTGATGTTATTCATGTTATATATATATAAAATGAGCTGTCGATATGTTTCTTTATATTTTTCGGCATACTGTCTGAATCACGGACTATGAAATGCCCATGGCAACCGCTGTATGTCAGAATGGTTACTTATACTCATAACATCCCAAATCAGGTGCGGAGCCCTGGAATGAAACTCCTGCATTTGCTGTGCCTGCATCAATAAGGCGGGAACCTTTGACAAGGCGCATGAAAGGGATTTCCGGCAAGGAGCCGTCGGCATTGCGCGGGGAGAGTATGAGGGTTGTGTCAAGTGAGAGAAAATCTTGCTCCGACCATTCAAGGCCTTTGATGTCCCATGTATTATGACTCCCGATGATTTCCCTGCAAGTCAACTGGTCGCCACGGCTTGATTCTGGCTCCCGAAGTTCTTTGTTTCCATGGAGACTGACATTGTTGTACAGGACGGCGGAACCGTAGCAAGGATTGTTCATTCCTACATTGTGCACATTATCGTAGCAAGTATTGTTTAGAAAATACATCATTCCGTCATTATTGTTCTGGTCAAGACCGCGTGCATTGTTGCCAACGGCAAGACAATGGCGCACGGTGAAGTTGTGCTTCGTATGCCCTCCGCCCATCTTGAAGCCGTTGGCATTGCCTTCATTAGCATAATTGGCTATGGTAACCCGACGGGTATCGCCATGACGCATGGTGACATCAAGTCCTTCGCCCTTGAACTTATCAAACCATGCCTTGTCAACTTCGTAGCGCGGATGGTCAGTCATGTCGTATGTATAAGGGCCATTGTTGTAGCAGACGCAGTTCTCCACAATGGTCTGGGCTGCACCGGAGATGCGCTGATAGCAGTCCCAGCCGTCATCGGAGTTGTTCCATGCACGGCAGCCTCTGTAGGTATTGCCTTCACCGGTATATTGCTTGTCAGCGAAACCGTCGGCATTGCCGCCAAAATCGGCTGCGGTGAGATTGCCGGACCTGTCGAGCTTGTAGTCAAAATTATCGTGGGAATCACAGTTGAGAATAAGGTTATGGCCTCCGGAACCTTTCATCTGCACTCCTGTATCGCAGCATCCATGGACATCAAGGAGTTCGAAAATGTTGTTGGCTCCTGTGTTGTAAAGTCCGTTCTTGCCGGCATAACGGATTGTAAGTCCCTTGACATGTATATAATCGGAACTTGTTGAAATGCCTGTCTCGCCATAAGCTTGCTTTCTGAAATCAAACACCGGCCTTTCGCCCTGAAAGGCAAAAATTGCAGTGCGGCGAATCTCTGAACCAGACTTGCAGTTCAACGACACTGTACAGGAATAGCTGTACACGCCTCCGCGACAATATAAAGTATCGCCGGAAGAGAGTTTCCCTACTGCCGTAACAAAATCGTATGGGCTCTCCATAGTACCGTCGCCACTGCTTGTGCCGCTTGGGGCACAATATATTTTTGTAACAGCCATTGACGAAAGGCTAAAGAGAACTAAGGACATGGTCAAAAGAAATTGCTTGACCGGAAGACTGTTCATTGGCAATAATACTTTAGTCATTACTTATTTTATTCATTTTATTTAGGTGGCATGGATGGTAAGGGCGTTATGCTTGATGACATATGTGATTTAATGGCTGGCATTTCAGCCGACGGCCTGTCTGTTGACAGCATTGTGTCCGATACTAAAAACACATTAATAAGTAACTATTTATAATTATTTTATAATATAATGTTTTCTCACTAAAACTTGTTGAATTTCATTCTACCTTTTCTCGCCATGGCATAACTGAAACGAGTTTCGTTCTGCTCATCCGGCTTAACGAAAACGTTCTTTTTTGTCAGTTAGTGCTTGTCACTCAGTCACAATGCACGCATTGCTCCTTCGGTTCCGTACACTAACCGCATAAAAAATAACTGCGTTTTTAGTATAAACTAATTTCCAATAGTAACTTATCCGAAAACATAGCCTATCCTATATCTATACCATATATCCCTGTACTGCCGTATTGAGAATCACAAGTTTCTTGAATGATCGGCTGATATTATTTTATTGCATATGAAATATATCTATGATTCGATGGCCTCAAAATGGAAGCACATAAGACTTGGTCTTCTCCACTGGTACCACGGATATTTCACAGATACCTCAAGCAAATATGGATGGATGCTCCGTGGGAATCAATAATGTCGTTCCAGCTATATCAGAGGGTACTGTCGTCTATACTCCAATACACATGGCTTCCATAAAAGCTTATGCCCCAACCATTACAGGAAATCTGCAATCAGCGTCTTTTTTTGAAAAAGGACTGCATGAGCTCTTTGCATTCATCACAGAGCACACCATCTGTAACTGTAGCTTTCGGATGTAATGCTCTTGGAGCATACTCACGGTAACCGCGCTTTGCATCAGGACAGCCATAGACAATACGTGGTATCTGCGCCCATCCAATGGCACCGGCGCACATGGGGCAAGGTTCGACTGTAACATATAAAGTACAGTCCCGTAGATACTTGCCGCCAAGAGTGTTCGCGGCAGATGTGATCGCCTGCATCTCGGCATGAGCTGTGACATCACACAATGTCTCAGTAAGATTATGAGCGCGCGACAACACTCTTCCTTGACAGACAATGACTGCTCCTATGGGAATTTCATTCTCTTCGGCTGCCTGCTCTGCCTCGTTCAATGCCATGCGCATGAATTTTTCATCGTCGGTCATAAACTCTTCGTTTATCTTTTTACAATTTATCATTATCTGGTTCTGCTCCAAAACTTGCCGGAAAAACCGGCAAAGGTTATCTATTCCTTCACCCAATAAGTATGGTATTTGTCACTGAACCTGACGGCAAAAGTGACTGATGAGGACAAGACATTGGACATATGAGTATGGAACACCTCACTGAACTTATCGGCAAAAGTGACTGATCTAAAATTTTACTATCTCACTCGAACTCTAAAGATGTCACAATCTCAATTAGCGGATGGTATCATCCGTAAGACTCTATTACTGTCATAATACAAGTATTTCTTAATAGCTCATCATTATTGGAACGTCACACTATTACTTTCGGTATGACATACTTATCATTAGCGACATGGAAGTAACACGAATTATAATGCCACCTGTCAGCAACACCAATTATATAATACTTTTATTAGAACTACATCTATTGATGAAAATTTATGAGTACAAGCACTGTGAACGCATATACTGTAACTTCCAAATGCCAGGAACATCACCGACCCGGCAAGAAGATTGTCACAATGGAAACGCATAATGTGACTTCTCATAACTGAAAATAGGGACAAACTGAGGCCAGTCTGTCCCTATTTTTATAAATTTCCGTCAATAATGGTATTATTTAATGATATCAAGAACCTGCTTTGCAAGAGCGTTATCCGGATCAATTTCCTGAAGTTTCTCAAAATAAGGTTTAGCAGCAGCATTGTCGTTCTGTATCTTAAAGAAATAGATACCGAGATACTGGCAAGCCTCCATGATACGTGCCTTGTCACTATTGTCCTTTATACCTGCCGCACTAATGGAATTGAAGAGAGCCTCATAGTATGGGCGTGCAAGTCCAAGCTTCTGATCAGGGTCAGCAAGAGAACTTGTACGTGCTGCCATAAAGTTTGAATAATCGGCAGAAGCAGGGAACTTCTCTATCATATCCTTGTAGATTGCAATAGCCTTGTCAATAGATTCTTTCTGCTCTGCACCAGTCTGCTCGGATGCCATATTACGATATATATTGGCAAAACCGGCATAATCGTTCGCTGTTGCCTTAGGATTGAACTTCAGATACTCCTCATATGCAGCAAGAGAGTTTATAAGATCACCCTTAGCCTTATATGAATCAGACAGGTCCTTCAATGCTGCAGCTTTCTGAGTATCAGATGTAGAATTCTCAACCTGCTTCTTGTAATTGTCAATAGCATTATCATGGTCATTGATTCCTGTATATGCAAGCGCAGCATACTTATAGTCCATTGCTGTAAACTTTGCAGTATCACTCTCATTAAAGAGCTTATTTGTATATTTTACAGCATCCTCAAAATGCTTAAGTTCAACAGAGTTGTACATGGCCAGGCGGTTATAACCGGCATTACGTGGTGTAGACTTAAGACCAAATTCTGCTATTTCCTTGGAAAGATCATTCTTCTGTGAAGCAAATGCCACAAGAGCATACTCTGTCATATAGTATGGTTCCAACTTTGCGAGGTCTGCCAACTGGACCTTCTGGTAAGCCTGAAGAGCAAGTGGCATGAATTCAGAATTCTTTGTCGCAGACATATAATAAATATGTCCGGCCTCTGCATCAACAGGATATGTAGGGTCTACAGTGCGAAGCTGCTCCAATGTCTGTACTGCCTGACGTGGATCACGGCCACGATAAATGAAAGCGTACTTCTTGTATGCCTCTGCAGCCTTAGGATTGAAGTATATGGCATTCTGGTACCAAGCAGCAGCATCACCAGGATTGTCATTGAAGACTTCAAGGTCACCAAGGAGGATATAACCTACTGCAGTCTTACCTTCTTTCAGTTTTTTCTCTGCATCAACTGAGAGATTTGCATACTTACGTGTATTCAAGGTATCCTTTACGTCAAGATATGCACGGCCAACCTTTGCCAGACCAGCAGCATCTTTCTTCCAATCCTTAACTCCCTTAATAAGAGATTCTACTTCTTTAGCGGTCTTTCCGCATTTAACTGCATTGACAGCTTCGTCGAATGACTGAGCCATTGCAGAACCACTGACAACCATCAGTGCTCCTGCCAAAAGATATTTCATTGTATTCATAAGTCTATTGTGTTTATTGTATTTATCGTATATATTTATATCTTAACCCGTTTTCTCTGTTATATATTTGTAAGTAAGCCCCCAAAATATTATAATCCCAACGGTGGTAACAACTTTATTGTCCTATATTACAGCCAATAAGTAACAGACACCGTCACCGTCTTTATAAGAATATTACTGCACACTTGTTTTCCTGTTTCAGATTGCTGACGGTAACACCAATAACCGTTTTTTTGAGGAAAGACGCCATTACATGCAGGAATTTGTCCTTAGTCTGTCTGTACCTTCCGCCACTGCAAATCTCCACGGTAAGGGAGGAGTGCTGACTTCAAGACGATCTTCTGACCTATCGGCGACTGCATGAAATTGGCAAAACCTACCGGGAGCCCATGGTATGGATCTACCAACAAAGCATATACCGTGCGCGCAAAAGGATAACGGCCGTCAAGAAGATATAGCTGATATGGCTTCCATGAATTCATCTCATCAGCCTTTGCCCCTTCTACCTGGCAGACTGACATTACATTTATATTTTTATTGAAAGTCACATTTGTCGTATCACGCTTGTCATTAAGCCAATTACTGCCAATAATTCCTATAGCATTCTTTGTCTTCTCAACATAGTTGATAACCTCTGCACTTGTATTTACGGCTGTGATATTCGGACTGTTGATAGGCTTGCCGTCAAGAATGGAATCCACAGCCCAATGAACAGCAGCCGACTTTGCATTGTCAAAGACGACATCTATCTCGCCTAACTTTGAGCCTTTATTAACTTCATTCCAATTACGAACCTGCCCGCTGAGAATGCGCTTTATGTCATTTACACTAATACAGGAGTCCACATTTTCTTTATTTATAATAAACGCAAGGCCGTCATATCCTAAAGGAAAATAGCGTGGCTGCAATCCATTTGTCTTAAAGAATTCCAACTGTTTCTCACTATAGTTGCGGGCTGTGATAATAAGATGCACCTTCTGTTCCATCAAGGCATTGAAAGCGTCAATCTCATTAGTGTATTCAGGTGTTACGGTCGCATCAGGATATGTGGCGTGAAAGACCTTTATTTCCTCATTGATTATCGGGCTGAAGCTCTCGTCACACATAACTGTCATCTCCCCGGATGCGTACGTATCAGTTCTTCCATTGGAAGACTTATTCTTACACGAAGCAAGGACGATTGCAAAAAATGCTACCATCAAAACACTCCCTGACAGTGATATATATATGTTTCTTTTCATAATTACATTACTTATCTTAATACGAAGTATCTGTACCGAAAACCGAATTAAATCATTTCAAAGCAGCAGTGTCTGCTAATCCAAGTGTCATAAACAATGACAAATTCTCTATTGCGAATCTGCTGAGAGTCATTATCACGCAAAGACATTTCCATGATGTTCTGTTCTATCTGAGAGATGTGGATGCGACATTCCGCCAGCAGGACAGAACAGAGTGATGATTTCCGCATCATGCAACAGACTGTGGCCAGAATGCTATTTTACAGTATTCTTACAGTCTGAACACTATGGGTATATGTGCGAGACCGTACAAGACGGCCATTTTTCTTCCAGGCACCCACCGTTTCATGGTCGAGACTACACGCAACGCCTCCTGATCCAGCAGGCGGTTTGTAGAATACTCCCTAATTCTAATATTTGTCAATGTGCCGTCCCGTTCAATAGTAAGCCCAACGACGACTTTACCCTGTATGCGTTTTCTTTGCGCCTCTGCAGGATACCGCAGATTCTGCGAAAGATATGTCATCAGTACGGGAGTGCCTCCCGGATAGTGAGGAGGTGTATCAGGTGCACTTGTCACCATGCGCTTCTACCAACCATTGTCTGTGGAATCCTGTACACATTCAGCCAACTGTGGGGTGGGCTGTAATACGTCATTTCCATTCTTGGACTTCGCCGGTAATAGGGTGAAAACCAACAATGCAACAGCCAGAAATCGGCGGACATCAATCAGTATAGGCATAAGGCGTAAGTGTTATGACAAAAATTCAGGAAATCAGAAATAGAATTGGTAAAACAAATCGCCATGAACTTCAGACCTTACCCGAAGAGTCAAGAGGAGAATTGTCACCACAAACTATCGAAGACTTACCTGCTTATCAAAAAGTTAAGAGTAGAGGGGAAACCCCTCTGTGAGAAGCCTCGCCCCTACTCTTCATTATTACATAATATTGTATTTACATATTACTGGAGACGGAATACTACCGGAACGAAGTACTTCACACGAACAGGCGAGCCGTTCTGCTTTCCAGGAATCCACTTAGGCATTGACTTGACAACGCGCTCTGCCTCTCTGTCGAGTGACGGGTCAACAGACTTCATTGTCTTAACGTCAGTCACACTACCGTCACGTTCTACCACGAACTGTACGGTAACACGACCAGAAATACCATTTTCTTCAGCAACAGCAGGATACTTAACGTGAGAAGAGAGGTACTGCATAAGAGCTGCAGGGCCACCAGGGAATGCAGGCATCTGTTCTACGACATCGAACACCTTGTTCTCCTCCTCATGCTTAGGAGGTTCCGGTGCAGCGATTTCCTCTACTGCCTTGAGGACGGTCCCGCCCTCTTCGTCATTACCCTCAACAGTGAAAGCGCCGACGGCAGTCTTACTTTCGTTGAGCTGATCCTGAGTCTTCATTTCCTCTTCAGGCTTAACCTCAGAGTCTTTCTTGATGACAGGCGGTGTAAAGGCTATGGAAGACTTAACCTTCTCAACCTGCTTCGGCTGTTCAATCTTCGGAGTCTCAGCCTTCTTCTCGACCTTAGCCTCTTTCTTACGTTCAAGAAGAGAAGCTTCCATCTCTGCCTCAAACTTAGCCTTCTGAGCATCCTGATAGGAGTTGTATGCCGAAAGACCTATATATGCAAACGCAGCAACGGCAGCAACGAACACCATAGACCAGATGTTACGCTTGCTTGTACCTTTACGCAACTGGTAAGCACCATAGGCTTGATTGCGACCTGCGAAGACAATCTCGGTCCAATCATTTGAAATAAGATCTATTTTTGACATAGTTCTGTTCTTTCTTTTTATGGTTTAACAATTTGTCATATCACAGATCATTTGATACCGGCTGCGTTCAGAAGACGCATATCGTCATCGTTAATCTGGTCAATAACATACTTACCTATTGCACAAATCTGCATTTCGTCAAGGGCATCAACAAGGTTCTTGTATGAAGCAGAGTCCATGGCCTTGATGATGATTGTAAGAACAGGAACCTTACCTGTCTCGAGCTCACCATTCTTGATTTTTGAAAGACGTGCATTATACACGGAGTCAGACATTGACTTATCCTTTGCGCGCTCAGCATCAAGAAGAGCCTTTGAGGCCTTGATATTCTTTACAGGAGTGTAGCCCTCTTCTGTCTTATGGTTGATAAGTACATCACGGAGACCGTCCGCACCCCATGTTGTCTTCTTCAGACAAGCAGGATTATCGTACTCAACAATACCGTCAACATGATAGATAGCGTCATTGCCTGCAAGATACAGAGTGATGGTTTGAGATGCCTTTGCTGCGGCACGATCCTGTTCTTGTACGTTCTTATCATTACTTGGCATCGTCAGCTGCATAGACTGAGGTTTGCTCAGAGATGTACACAACATGAAGAAGGTGATAAGCAACATCATCATGTCCACCATCGGAGTAAAGTCCACACGGGTCTCCGCTTTTTTCTGGCGGCTTGCTTTTTTCTTTGCCATATTATTCGCCCTCCTTCTTTAACGATGTTATAAGATAGTAACGGTTCTCACTCATGGACTGAAGTTCAGACATCATCTTCTTGACGACCTTGTAAGGTGTCGAAGCGTCAGCCTTGATGGCTATCTTCATGTCAGAACCAAATGATGATTTACGAGCAGCGTCAACCCAAATCTGGAACTCGCTCATACCGCCATTGATACTGTCAGTAGGGATACCCATTGACTTCTGCATCTCATTGATATCAGAAGCCTCATGCTTGAGGACATTTGACATTTCAGACACCGGCATACCGAAAGATGCAAGAGCTACGAAGTTCTTGACCTGCATAGGAGCGAGATCAAGTCCAGTAACCTGGCTCTGAACATTCTCCAGCATTTCTTTCATGTATCCAGGTTTGTCCAGACCGAGGAATATTTTGCCATCCTTGTCCACAAGGATCTGCAGAACCTCTGTTTCCGGAACTTTGATTTCTGACACTGAGCCAGGCGTATTGACCTTTACAGCCTCATTCTTCACGAATGTTGATGTCAACATGAAGAAAGTGAGGAGCAGGACCATGACATCTGACATCGGGGTCATATCAATCCAGACGTCGGCTTTCTTAATTTTTACTTTACCCATAGCGATAAAAGTTTTAAAGGGTTAGTAAAAAGATTAAGCCTCTTCGTGGTTAGCCTCGTATGTCTTAGCAATTGTGTAACCAACCTCGTCAAGAGCGTAAGTAAGCTTATCGATCTTGTTAGAGTAGAAGTTATAAGCAATAACAGCACACCAAGAAGTCAAGATACCTGATGCAGTATTAACGAGGGCCTCAGAGATACCTGTAGAAAGTTCGAGAGAGTCACCACCGCCACCAGCTGCGAGGGCTGCGAATGACTTGATCATACCAACCACAGTACCGAAGAGGGCTGTCAGAGTACCGAGAGTAACGAGAGTTGCAAGGATAGGCATGTTCATCTGGAGAGTAGGCATCTCGAGCTGTACAGCCTCCTCGTGAGCCTGCTGAATCTTGGAAACCTTCTGTTCCTTCTTAATACCTGTAGTTGCCTCCATCTCCTTGTAAGCCTTGAGAGAAGCAGAGACCACGTTACCGACAACACCCTGCTGCTTGTCGCAGAGCTGCTGAGCCTTAGCGAGGTCGTTAGCTGCGAGAGCTGCCTTCACCTCAGCAACGAACTTAGCGAGCTTGCCCTTACCGTTAGCTGTTGAGAGAGCGAGACCGCGCTCTACAGAGAGAGCTACCACTGTGAAGAGGAGAGTGATGATCACAGGAACGACGATACCACCCTTATAGATTGTACCGAGGAGGTTTCCTGGAAGAGGAGCGTTAGCGTTGTCGCCACCCTGGAAGTTGGAAGGGTTACCGAGCACGAGCTCATAGAATGCTACACCTGCGATGAAGCAGAGTACGATAATCCAAATCGCTGCGCGAACACCCTGGAAGCCCTGCTTCTTCTGTGCAGGAGCTACTTTCTGTGAATTTGCCATAATTGATTTTTGTTTAGATTTAGTTATAAATATTGATTAGAAATAAGATTCTACCATTGTTTTTCCTCGCAAAGATACGCAATTTATTTGAATAGTCTCCTTGTTTAAGGAATTTTAACTGCGTTTACTGTCAAAAAACATCAATTCCATTGCTTTATTTAAGCAGTGCGAGACATTCTTTAATTCTACGCATGGCCTCAACGATATTCTCGTCGCTTGTGGCATAACTCATGCGGAAACACTCAGGAGAGCCGAACGCGTCTCCCGCCACTGTTGCCACATGTCCCTTCTCAAGCAGATAGAGAGCAAGGTCTGTGGATGTCTGTATGACATTACCTTCAAAACTCTTACCGAAGAAACTTGAGCATTTAGGGAACAGGTAGAATGCTCCATGCGGGTCATTCACCTCCAGCCCGGGAATATCCTTGGCAAGTTTTACTATAAGATTCTTGCGGCGTTCAAAGGCTTTACGCATATCCTCGACGCACTGCTGGTCGCCTGCGAAGGCGGCCTCCGCGGCTTTCTGCGACACGGAACACGGGCCGGAAGTATACTGTCCCTGAAGTTTATTACATCCCTTCACTATCCACTCAGGAGCGGCAATAAATCCTATGCGCCAGCCTGTCATGGCGTATGCCTTTGAGACACCATTGATAACGACAACACGGTCCTTTATGTCAGCGAACTCTGCCATGGAAGCATGCTTGCCGACATAATTGATATGCTCATATATTTCGTCAGCTATGACTATCACGCGCTCATGCTTCAGGAGCACATTCTTCAAGGCCTCAAGTTCCTCCTTGCTATATACAGAACCTGTAGGATTGGACGGTGAACAGAGGATTATGGCACGCGTCTTCGGGGTAATGGCTGTCTCAAGCTGTTCCGGAGTAATTTTGAAGTCATGCTCTATCGGAGCTTCCACAAAGACAGGAGTGCCTTCTGCCAGAAGAACCATCTGCGGATAGGACACCCAATAGGGAGCCGGAATGATTACCTCGTCACCGGCATTGACGAGGGCCATTATGGTATTGCATACAGACTGTTTGGCGCCGTTTGAACAAAGTATCTGTGAAACTTCGTAATCAAGACCGTTTTCCTTTTTCAGCTTATTGACGATAGCCTTTCGCAGTTCCGGGTATCCCGGCACGGGACTATAGCGGCTCCAGTTTTCCTCCACAGCCTTGATTGCGGCAGCCTTGATATGTTCCGGAGTGTTAAAGTCAGGTTCACCCACACTGAGATTGATGACGTCAATTCCCTGTGCTTTCATCTCCGAGCTTTTCTGTGACATCGCAAGGGTTGCGGATGGTGCCAGACGGTTCAAACGATCTGATAAATTTGACATAGCAATTCCGTTTTTACTTGTTGTTTTATTTGTTAATCTCTGCAAAATTAATCATTTTTATTCGTTTTTGCTAATATTTGCTACACTTTTCCATCTCTCTTTTGTTCTTTTAACGTATTATTCCACATGAGCATCAATGCCAAAAGAGCAGCCTGTACGGTTCGGAACAGCAATGGCCGGAAAGGAACTTTCCAAAACATGCATGCACAACCGGCTATCCACATGGCTTACAGGCATAGAAAAAGCATAAAAGTCACATAAAACAAAAGGTTACCTTTTGTCATGTAAAAGGTAACCTTTAACCATACGGACCGTTACCTTTTATTGTGCAAAAGGTAACGGTCCGCCTATCTGCTGCCATTGACGGCCTTTATGCAACGTTCCCGGAGCTTCGGCAGTCCGATGCCTTATTATGACTTGCGGACTATTCACGCCCCCTTATTATATAATAATGTGTCTATCTTCGCCGTCATCACTTCATTGAGTTCAAGTATCTTTTTCAAATCCGTGAAAAGACGCAGGCGGAAACGCCACATCCTGACATAAAGGAACGCCCCTACCGGAAACAGTACAAATGCAGCAATATTCATCCAACGGCGGTCAAAAGGACGTGTGTGTGCCTTTACAGATACGACAGGATACTGTTTCAGAATCCTCATGACATCCTTCTCCCTTGTATTGCCCAGATCCTCCATTACGCTTTCCAGTTCCATGACGATACGCTCCACTTCCTTGTCAGGGACATAAAAGAAGAAGACCTTTATTATGTCAGGCATCAGCCACAGGCGATGCTTTTGTGTATAGGCAGCAATGTCGTCCGTAATCTGTCGCAACCTGTCACGGTCGCCAGCGTAGTCCGGCTCGTCTATCACGACCTGCTTCATCGTGATGCGGCGTTTCAGCCTCAAGCCGAGGATTTTTCTGAAAATGTCAACATACATATCCATGTTAAAGACGACAGAATCCTTATTTGCCTTGTATGTGAAGAACACTGCGGTAGGAATCAGCACGGCAGGAGCAATGCCCTTTGCGAACCATACAGGCCAGTCGCCTATTCGCGCCATGCGGAAGCCTGTATTGTCAAGGATATAGAAGATAATGAACACCACGACGGAGATTATCACCGGCACACCGAGGCCGCCTTTCCTGATTATGGCTCCGAGAGGAGCTCCTATGAAAAAGAAAATAAGACATAGAGAGGCCGTCGTAAACTTGTTTATCCATTCCAGATAATGCTCACGCACAATCTGATGTCCGTCCTTGGACATCAGACCGCCGAAAGCAAGGAAATCCTTGGCCATCCTCACCTCGCTGACCATCTGGGTCAAGGCTGTCCGCTGATTGTCCGCCGGAAGTCCGGCATAAACGCTGTCAGGATCAAACTCCTTTCCCCCTGCTTTAGCAAGACGTGCGCCTGTAACGGAATCGCGCTTTTCAGGAACATATCTCGTGAAATACTGTCTGTTGACATCCGACAGTATCGACCTGCCGACACTGTCTATTGCATGGCGTGTCTTCACAAGGCCGTCCCTTATGGCCGAGATGCTCTTTCCGCGGGCATCACCGGCAAATACATCATTGTCAACTTCAAGGTCGTCATTGTAGTCAAGCACAATACGCTTGCTTACGAATGTCTCCCTACGGTAAGGGACATTGCTTGTACCGGCCATCTCCTGCGACTTCATGTTCTCAAACCATTCTCCCGCCTGAAGCGTAAGCACAATATGATGCTTGTCGGCAGTGGACTGCAGACGTCCTGAATCCGCAAGGATTATCGCAGCATCTTCAAATGAATCAGTCATCCTGTAAATCATCACACCGTACAGCATTCCCGTACCTACGTCTTTTTTCTGAACATACAGGTTGCAGTCCGGTATGCCGTCGTAGAACACTCCTTCTGGAATTTCCAGCTCCGGACTCTTCTGCTTCATTGCGACAAGCAACTGCGCCATTTTCTTATGGCATTCCGGTGCAATGTCGTTCTGAAAGAAATATGAGCCGGCAGTTATGAAGAGGGCTATGACAATCAGGGAACGGAATGCCTGCATCAGCGATATGCCTGCAGCCTTTATGGCTGTCAGTTCGGAACTCTCGCCAAGATTGCCGAAAGCTATCAGGGAAGACAACAGGATCGCAAGAGGCATGGCCTGAGGAACGAGCATCAGACCCATATAAAAGAAAAACTTCGCCAGCACTTCCAGCGACAGTCCTTTACCGATAAGCTCATCGACATAACGCCACAGAAACTGCATCATCAGCACAAACTGACAGATGAAGAACGTGCCGGCAAAAAGAAGTCCGAACTGCTTGGCTATGAATATATCAAGTTTCTTTATTCTGAACATAAAACATTCCGTACGCATACGCGCGTACATACAATATTTTTCGGGGTACAAAGTTAGTAATAAAATCCCGAATAAAAGAAATTTTCAATATATTTGATAAAAAAAGTGCAATTCTCTTTGTCAATTCAAAAAAAATGACTACCTTTGCACTCGCTTTTAAGAACAAGCGGTATGGCGGGATAGCTCAGCTGGTTAGAGCGTCGGATTCATAATCCGGAGGTCGAGGGATCGTGACCCCCTCCCGCTACGAAAAAAGACTTACGGAGTTTCACGTAAGTCTTTTTTTATTTCATCCTCATTTTTTTGCATAGCAAGCAGGTCATCAGGAAATCAGCGTGAACATATGTATGCAGGAATAATAAACGACTGCGTCTGCCGACCGTATCGGTACTAAACATGGATTGCCGACGATGTAGGTTTGGCAAATGGGACAACTGCATCAAGAACCGCCGGATGCTGATGTGATTATGGTGTATAGACATCTATTATCCATGTATGCTTGTCATAATGGATAGCCCTGCAAACTTTATACGGAAACAAATCATCACCTAATCTCTATAAATTGAATATAACAAGAAAGCCCACACATATGTCAGGATGATAATGTGTGGGCTTTCTTATATCGCAAAGTATATTTTGTTCTTTGGCATTCCTGATAATAAGCTCAGTCTAAAATACTGTGCATATGGACAGGATAAGTAACTGTTGGAAATTGTCTCATAATAATATTTTTTTGTTACAAATGTTTTTTCTTTTCTTATTTGTATTATACATACTTGTCTATTCAACATACTTAAATCTACAGAATCCACATGTCTCCTACTTACTATCAGCCTTCCAGAGGTATCATAAACGGAAATATCATCAACAATCTCACCGAATCCAACAAGACCGTCATGAATATCCATAGCTATAGGAATATCTTTGGGTGAGGAAACAGAAGTTGTATTATTCCATGCATCAAGAACTTCTTTGTCAATCATGTAATCATTGACCAAGATGGTATCACTGCAAAGTGAATATCCAAATTTATTACGCGCGCACACTGTAAGAAACTGCATCCATTCCCAATCTGTACTTACAAGGTATTCATTTCCCGGATTATTAGTCACCTCTTCAGAATTGACATAGGTAAACTGATACGCATCATTTTCCGTCCCCATTATATGCAAGAAAGACAGTTCAGCAGGATTTCCAATACAATGCACTTTCATCTTGCACTCTGTGCCACAAAAGAAGAATGTCTCAGGGTCAAAGTCATCATAAAACAATTCAACACTCATGATTTTCGGCTGTCGAGGAGCTAAATCCAACAAAAGAGGAATTTTCCCCAAAGATGGCAATACTTCTCCATACTGTTTATATTCATAACATATATAGCCTTTATAAATCACACTTCCAATAGTCCGATCCGTAAGTTTCGAAGCATTGAACCAGTTTACCTCTTCAACCATGTCCGGAGTAAATTCCAGAGTGGAAGAACCAGGCTTCAGCCGTACAGCTTCGCATTGACCGTCATGGCATTTAAGAACAAAAGACCAACTCAAACATTCTGCACCACAATGAAACAAGACCGTATCAGTAGCCATCATTGGCACAGTGGGGTCAAACGGTCTTCCATCTTTATATGTCATACTAACAGAACTGCCCGTCTGTGACCATCCTAACAGAGACGACAATATTGAGAATAAAATTACAAATGGTTTTTCCATTTAATTATTTTCTTTACACGTTTCACATTTCCATCGCTATCAATGTATTTCAGGATGTAAACACCAGCGTCAATGTCCTCCAATTCCTCCAAACCACTACAGATCCTACACTTGAATTAAAGCTTCACATACTCTCATGTCTGACCTTATTTCTGAAATATATTCACAACTGCTTATATCTCCGTCTATCGTAATGTAATTCTTATCTATTTCTGACATAGGTGGCACAAGAAATTTATCTTGCAGAATGTGCAATATGTCTTGTAACAGCCGTCAGCCTGCAACAATTCCAGTTTCCGGTCAAAATCAGTAACAGTCATACCATTTTAACGTCATCATAGGTTGGAGATATCACAGGCAGTCTTTACCGCCACAAGTAGGGAGTCTGGCACCGGATAAGTAGAATTATCTGTATCAATTACAATTCGTCCTGTATGCTTCGAGGACGTTCTCTGACCTTTAGCTGTAGAAGATATAGCAAATGACATACCTGTTTCAGCTTCGATATTTGTCTCCAAGACATTTTCACCTTGAGCAAATGCCAATATAGGGAAAAACAAGGCAAAATAAAATACAATTCTTTTTCTACTCATAACTATAAAGAATATTTTTCAAAAAATTACACATATAATGTTAGTTTTCAAAAAACAGCAAACAAAAGTTAACACACAACATTCATTAAGAACTAAATAAGTTCATTTTATAGTGTCAATACATAAAAAGTAATTAGCCTCTACAAATGTCACCCACAGAAGCCTGTCACCCATATAAATCAGGCATACAGGTCAAACATTTACGGCATCACCAACTTTTTCAAGGGCTTTCTTATCCCGAACCCGCACATTATAGAATAAGTTGTTGACCTCAGTTATTCAAACACATTCTCATACATTTTTCGCCATTTATCTTTATATAAGTAACTGCTGGAAATTTATTTATACTAAAAAATAACTGCGTTTTCGTGAGAAAACATTATATTATAAAATAATTTTCAATAGTTACTTATCCCCTATATCTTATCAACTTCGCATTCACGTAAAAAAGAAGTGACCCTGCAAATTTTACAGAATCACTTCTTTTATTTATTATGGTTTCAGCGTGAAAGTGGCAGTCTCTGTGCCTACCTGCACACGGAAATCGCCCGGTTCGAGAACCCACTGCAGGTCTTCATTGACAAAGGCGAGATCAGAAGGGCGTATGCGGAGAGTGACGCTCTTGGTCTCATGAGGAGCGAGAGCCACTTTCTTGAATGAGCGCAGACGTCTTGAATCAGGAGTGAGCGATGCCACAAGGTCAGAAGTGTATAGGAGGACAGGTTCTTTCACGGCACAGTCGGAATTGTTTGTGACATTGAAAGTAAAGGCAATCTTCTCACTATGATTATATTTTAGTCCGAGAACCGGATCAAAGCTTACCGGGCGAGGAATCTCCGTGACCTTCAGGTCAGAGATATGCACATCAGAGTAAGACAGGCCATAGCCGAAAGGCCACTGCGCCACGGTCTGCGCATCATAGTTGTAGGCACCTGACATAGTCTCTACATTTTCACAAGGCTTACAGTCATAGTTGTTCAGCGCACCATGGTGCTTAGGGTATGTGTAAGGAAGCTTGGCAGAGAAATTCACATCGCCGGAGAGAAGATTGGCAAGAGCGTCGCCGCCGTAGTTGCCGGGAAGGAAAGTCTGAACCACGGCAGATGCAAGAGGCTCTATGGCAGAAATGATACGCGGACGTCCCTCGTTGAGAACAAGAACGATAGGCTTATCATATTTTGCAAGAGACTTCACCATGTCAATCTGGTTCTGAGAGAGCGTAAGGTCGTCAATATTACCGACAGTCTCCGTGTAAGAATTTTCACCGATGAAAGCAACAATGACATCCGAACGCATAATCTTATCCGCAGTACTGTTGCCATTTTCAATAAGGAGTTCCGGAACATGGCAGTCATCACGCCAAGTACCATTCTCATTATCGTAAGCCACCATAGGACTATACTCAACATTCTCGTCACCATACTTCAGGCGAAGAGCGTCAAGGAAAGTATGATACTTACCTATGGTACGGCAAATACTGTCAGTAGCACGCCCCTGCCATGTATATGTCCAACCGCCGTTCATTGTGCGGAAATCATCAGCGTTCGGACCTACCACCAACAGTTTTGTACCTTTCTTTATAGGCAAGACTTTCTCTCCGCTCTTTGCCTCTGTCCCGGTTTCGTTTTTCAGCAACACCATACATTCCTCGGCTATATGTAAGGCATCCTCGGTGTATTTACCACAGGCGAAATCCGGATAGAGCCTTTCCACAGAGGCTTGTTTCTTACTCTTTGAAGAATATGGAATATCCCATGTGGAACGGTCCATAAGTCCTACACGAATCTTCATCCTGAGAATACGGCGTACGGCATCATCTATTCGTGACATCGGTACACGTCCCTCATTGGCAAGCTCGGCAAGGAGAGTACAGAAACCTGTATCATAAGGCTCCATTGACATATCTATACCGGCATTGACGGCAAGACAGATGGCATCCTTCTTATTTGCAGCAATATGGTCACGTTTCCATATATTATCAATGTCTGCCCAGTCTGTAACTATCACGCCATCCCAGTTGAGTCCTTCTTTGAGCCACTCTGTAAGGAGTTTTCGGCTGCAGTGGAACGACATACCGTTATTAATGCCGGAACTGACCATGATGCTCAAAGCACCGGCCTCTTCTATACATGCCCTGAACGGTTGGAAATATTTTTCCATAAGCTCACGGTCTGTTATCATTGACGGCGTGCGGTCCTTTCCGCTGACACTTGTACCATAAGCCATATAATGCTTAAGACAAGCTGCCACATTATACCTGCCAATATGATTGGGATCATCACCTTGCAATCCCTTTGTAAGTTCAACACCCATAAGTTTGTTGACAAGCACATCCTCACCGAAGCTCTCCCACTGACGCGGCCAAAGCTGATTGCGCATGATATCCAATGCTGGCGAAAAGACCCATGGCACAAGACACGCACGTGTCTCATAAGCCGTAATGTGTCCGACACGCTTAGGAATCTGACGATTAAAAGACGCTGCCAGTCCTATCTCTTGAGGAAAGAGCGTCGCACCGTATGTATAGGAAGCACCATGAATCTGGTCTATACCATGAATCTGAGGCACTCCATTGCAATGGAATGCCGATGCAGAGTTGAGGGCACGTACCACCTCACTCCATACCTTGGGAGTCTGTGCAACACCAAGAGGGATATTAAGTATGGAACCGACCTTATACTCCCCGAACACATTGTCGACGGCCTCGGCAGACAGGAGTCCGCCTGCAAGAGACTGTACTGACTTGTTGCTCTTCACTTTGCTGTTACTTGACTCCTGAGCTACGACATCAAGCGTGAGCTGGCACATTTGTCCGACCTTGTCCCTGAGGGTCATTTTAGACAACAGTTCCTCCACCTGTTTTTCCAATTTCTCGTCACGTGCAATAGCTTGCGCCATTGCCATTTCTGAATTGAAAGTAGACAAACCTAATAATACTGATAATAATATCTTCTTCATAAAATTCTATATATATTGAAAGAAAGAGACGAAACCGTTATTTTATTGTCAAAGATTTCCGGTTGTGAGGTGACAGGGACAAAGCGTATGGGGTGTTCAAGAGTATTGTCCTCATCACGTTCCTCTGACGGTCTGTCACATGAGAATCTTGTTGTGATGACCTTGCCATACTTGCGCTTTCCCTTTATGTCAATGCTGAGCGACCGTGGCGAACTGCCAGCATTGACGACTTTCAGGATTATGGCATTGTTGTCGTCACGGTCAACAGTGGCACTGACATAGAGAGAGTCCTGCCCCGTCACAGGTTTCCCGTCAATGGTGGCAGGAATGACATTCGTCCCGCGGTTACAGGCAAACATCTGCTGCACATAATATGAAGACGAACAAACGGAACGCAGATTATCAAACCATATCATATCAGGACGCCACTGCCATCCGTCGACATGAGCAAAAAGAGGAGCATAGGTTGCCATGCGCACAATATCAGCATTGCGTTCAAGTCCTGTCATGAAGGCTGCCTCACAGATAGCCGGGAAATAGTGGTTGAACTTCTTCCCCCTGTCATGACAGGCATACTCACCGGCGAAGACCTTTGGTCCACGGCGCGGATAGGTATCATAGCGCTTGGCTGAAGAGAGGAAAAAGTCAGCATCCTTATAATAATGTTCATCAACAAGAGACACATCAAGGCGCCGCATCTCTCCCCACATCCTGTCAAACTCATCACCTGACGCAGAAGGACCTGCCGAGCCTATAATCGTCACTTCAGGATACTGCTTGCTTATCACACGCATAAATGCTTCAAGACGTGGCGGATAATATTCACCCCACTGTTCGTTGCCTATCGCAAGATATTTAAGACAGAAAGGCTCCTGATGCCCCATCTCCGCACGCAGGCGTGCCCATCTGTTTTTCCCGGGGTCACCATTGCAGAATTCTATGAGGTCGACAGCATCCTGAATAAATTCGTCAAGAGAGTCGCCCTTGGCAAGCCACGGGCCGTCATGCCTCCAGTCATTATTGAACTGGCATGCCATACCGCAACTGAGTACGGGAAGAGGCTCGCATCCAAGGTCTTCACACAACTGAAAGAATTCAAAGAAACCGAGTCCGTAAGACTGATAATAGTCATAACGGGTGTTTCGCATATCGTAATTCCAGCGGTTTTCATTTACAGGACGGTTCTCCACCGGTCCAACACTGTTTTTCCAATTGTAGCGGGTGTCAAGCGTTGCTCCCTCAACAATACATCCTCCGGGGAAACGGAACACTCCCGGCTTGAGGGCAGCAAGATGCTGTACAAGATCACGGCGCATACCATTCTCCCTATTATTCCATGTAGAGACAGGCATAAGACTTACGTGCTCAACATTGAGAGAAACGTCCGTACCATTGCCTTTACTTGGCAGGGAGAGGGAGAGCGCCGCCTTCTCTACTGTCTGCGGAACGGTGAATGTCACGGAAACTTTATGCCATTCTTGGTCTTCAACGGTTATGACAGTATCGCACACCACCTGATATAATTTCCCAAGTCTACCGTCATCCCTACCCCCTACATCACGGATATGGACAGACATTTTTGCCGATGTTGCATTGACAACACGAGTCCAGCATGAGAAACGATACCGTTCTCCACCATGGAAAGACATGGAGAGAAACCCCTCATTCTCAATGGCAGTAGGCATATCACGCTTCCCGCTATACGACATACGCACATAATGAGGGCAGCGCGGGAACGGCCCATCATCCCTTACCTCCACCCCTCCTATAGTCTTCCATCCCATGAGTGCCTGCGGGAACTCGAAGGAACGGTTTTTCACCATTTCGGCATACAGCCCTCCATCGGCACCATAGTTTATATCTTCGAAGAAGACACCATACATGGTCTTGGATATATCGCATACCTTGTGGCGTGGCTCAATGGAAAGAACGGCATCCTGCGCATAAAGAAGCAGCGGAAAAGAAAAGAATGTCAGCAATGACAGAACGAATTTATTCATCATATTATGAAGATAATTTACTGCAAGAATAATGCCTGCATGTTTATTTCGGGAACATGTATGCAAAGCATCTGCTGAGAACGTCTGTAGCGAGCCGTTCCCATATTATTTTGGGATAAGCCCTACATTATAATTATTTCATGTTCAAAGTTAGCAAAAAATAATGACATGCAGAAATTATTTCATCCAATATTTCTTTTTTTTCAAAAAAATGTAATACGGCAAGCCCGTATATATCTTTTCCCCGCCAGTGTCCTTGTAATCTGACAACTTTGGCGATGTCTTCGGAGTAACAATAATATTGCCAATGTCACGGCGCACATTTTCATGATTTAAAATAAAAAAAGAGACTATACCTAAACAGGTATAATCTCCTTTGAAAGGGGTGCCCGATGGGACTCGAACCCATGACATTCAGAACCACAATCTGACGCTCTAACCAACTGAACTACGGGCACCATTTATATGAATAACTTATGAGTCAAGAATACTGGTAATTCATTACCCTGTCATCTCATGTCTCAAAAGCGAGTGCAAAGGTAGTCATTTTTTTTGAAATAGCCAAATAATTATTGTATTTTTTTCTTTTCACCTTAATTTTACCTTGCAGTTTACATTATTTTTTTACTTATCTATCAGCGAAAGCAACACTTAACAGACATATTGTGACACTGTCGGATTTGCCAAACTTTTACAATAAAAGACAAGTTATTTCAGCATCATCCTAAGCCTGTACGTCATTAATTTAAGTACAATCTTTATTTTATGAGGGCAACAGTCATCACGAAGATATGGACGTATATTGCGACATACTTCTCCAAAACTTTTACCAGGGTCTCGAATCACGGCTTTGCAATAAGCATATTTGGACTTCCCCATTATTTTTTTTTCGACATTAGTAAACGGTCTTACGGAATGTCCCCGCTCTTTTTCAGCAAACAGTTCTTTCAATTCTCCTTTTATCGATTCGAGTTCAATCTGTTCCTTTAGGTTCTCTTCTCCGCGCTGATATAATTCTTTTGTTTGCCAGGGATCAAGAGATATGGTTTTCACTATAGGAAAGAAGTCTTTCCATTTGTTATGAAATGCATCCAGACTCTTTTCGAAAGAAGGAGAATACGAACCTTCCGATATATGTTCCAATAAAATATCATCACACACCAATACCTTTTTCCCTATATTATGGATTTGCATACATATATCCGTATCATACATATGAAAACCGTCATATGTACTCTCGTCAAACGATATTTTATCAAACATTTCCTTCCTGGCACAAAGCCATACGCCGTCCAATGTTGCCACTTCCACCGGTTGTTTTACCTTTATTTTTGGATATGATACGTAGTACTTGCTGTCTTGCTCTATCGTATGGTATCCCTGTATGAGATTGACAATCCATTTTCCATACAACCGCCAGTCACTTTGCTGGAGAATGGCATAACCACCTGCGACACCGATGGCACCGCAATCGTCATCCGACAGGTACCATGCTACTTTCCTACCCCAGTCTGCAGAATGGAATATGATATCTTCATGCATAAAACAGAGTATATCTCCATGAGATTTTCTGACACCAAGGTTATACGCTTCAAAGATATTATAACTATTTTCTGAATTGTCAATATGAATTATTTCATACTTGCAGTCCCCTATCGTGGCAAAAATATTAGCTTGAAGATTGTCAGAAAGCGAGGAGTAGCGTGAACAGATTATAATGGAAATCATACTTTTGAAATTAACTGCTATTTCTATTGGTTCTTGAATAACATTCCCTAAAGCAGATACAACAAGCATTTAAGAAACAATACCGGTTGGGAGAGATGGTCAAGAAGTAGCGGACGAAGCACACCAAGTTCTTCCTTATTCCATTTTCGGTGCCGCTGATTCTTGAGAAATATATAAAAGCAGCGTGCCTCTATATACGAGCTGTGTTGTCCTATATAATGCAATTCCTCATCAGAAAGCCCCGTTGCAAGCATCGGCTGCGTCCATTTATGCAAATAAAGACGCAGTGTTGCATCCGCCCATGACTTGGAGAAATTCCCTTCCGAGAGGTGCTCCAGCCACACTGCACCACATACATAGTTACGGAAACCATTAGCGGCGACCTGTAATGAGAAATCTATATCGTAACAATGGAAGCCGGACAATGACACTTCGTCAAAAGGATTGGCGTTCCAAACCTCTCTACGCACAAACAGGCATGCCCCATCCAGTATCAGACAAGAGCGGAAAGTCCCGGTGCCTTCATCACTCTTACGTGACTCGCCACACTTTGTCTGAACGAAATGAGAACGGTTGATGGATGGCACGACATTCCATCCTGACGGGGCTTTACTCTTGTATATGCTGCCCATAAATCCAATGACACCAGTTTCTTTCTCCTGCAGCTTGTCAATGACGGGCATTCCCCAATCTGTTCCATGGAATACGACATCCTCATGTAAAAAACAAAGATTGTCGTAAATAGCTCTTTGGGCGCACCGGTTATAAACATTACATATACCGTTGCCGGTTTCCCGATTATCCTCAATAATGAACTCACATGGGAGACCGATAGTTTCCCGCACATTCTTTTCTACGGCAGCAGCTTTGTCCGGATGTATACTACAGATGATGAATGTTATCATGAATGACTGGTATTATGCCTGTTTCAACGCTTACGCGGTTTCAGAGTTATAATCGGCACAAGCATTTCTTCCATAGAGATACCACCGTGCTGGAATGTATCCTTAAAATATGATACGTAATAATTATAGTTATTCGGATAAGCAAAGAAAGAGTCGCCCGTTGCGAACACATAATTTGTGGAAAGATTTGGAGACGGCAACTGAGCCTTTGCAGGGTCTTTTATGACAAATAAATCTCTTGGGAGGTCTTTGTCCTTTGATCCTACATTGCCGTTGGCAAGCACATTAAGGTTCTTTCCGAGCTTGTAGCGCAGATTTGTATTTGTGTTCTTGTCACCGATAATTTTCACAGGGCTATTGCAACGTATTGAGCCATGGTCTGTTGTCAGTATTATCCGATAGTCACTTTGTGCGAGAACCCGGAATAGTTCTGCGAGAACAGAATGGCGGAACCATGAGAGCGTAATGGATCGATATGCAGATTCATTATTGGCAAGCTCACGCACCATCTTTGACTCCGTCCTTGCATGGGAGAGCATATCAATAAAGTTGACGACAAGAACATTAAGGTCATTCTGTGACAAATTCGGCAATTTGTCAAGAAAACGTTCCCCACCTTGTGAATCGTTAACCTTATTGTAGGAAAACGTATATTTACGACGATATCTCTCTATCTGGGTACGTATGAGCGGTTCCTCATTGAGATTCTTGCCTTCAGGGCTGTCCTCGTCAACCCAAAGTTCAGAGAACATTCTTTCTATCTGCTCTGGCATGAGGCCCGAGAAGATTGCATTACGTGCATATTGTGTTGCAGTAGGCAGTATCGTAAGGTACATATCCTCATCAATATCAAACATGTCCCCTATCTCTTTTGAGAGTATGCGCCACTGGTCATAGCGGAAATTATCAACAACAATGAAAAAAACTTTTTCTGTTTTCTTCGAAGACGTTGACTTTCCGTCAAGCACAGGAAAAACATACTCACGGAAAATATCCGGCGAGAGCAACGGCCGATGGTCATAGTCGAGGAAGGTTTTCGGATTCACCCACGACATGTAGTTTTGCTTTATGAACTTGGAAAAACCAATATTCGCTTCTTCCTTCTGTGAGGCAAGCATCTCCGTCATCTGAGAATCAGTCTCTGACAAGTCCAGTTCCCAAAGAACAAGTCTATGGTATACAGCTTTCCAATCTTCAAGCGTACGGCAATCCATGATTTGCATCGAGAGTTGTCCGAATGACTGCTGATACTGTGTCTGTGTCACTTCCGTCACAATCTCCCTACGATGAATATGCTTTTTTAGCGTGAGAAGTATCTGTAAAGGATTGACAGGTTTGATCAGGTAATCCGCTATTTTCTGTCCTATCGCCTGATTCATTATATTCTCCTCTTCAGATTTCGTGACCATGACGACAGGAGTCTGAGGCTGTATATCCTTTATCTGCTGCAAAGTTTCAAGCCCGGTTATACCCGGCATCATCTCGTCAAGCAATATCAAGTCAAACGTCTGTTGCTGACACTGCTCTATGGCGTCAGTGCCGTTGGATACGGTAATAACCTCATAGTCTTTCTTTTCAAGAAATATGATATGGGCACGAAGAAGTTCTATCTCATCGTCAGCCCAAAGGATTTTGCCGTTAGTCATCGCTAAGAAATATAAAATTACACAATCACTTATCTTCAGTCACCACCTATAGATTAAAAGCCGTCGAAATCAAAATATTCATCATCGTTTTCCACAGGCTCTTTTCGGTCCTCTTTTCCGTTAGCAGGAGCAGTCGAATTCGGTGCTTCTTCATCTATAATTTCAAGAATGTCACTATTTATATCCATACGGACTGTATTTCCATTTTGCATCTGCTGTTCATTATTGCTCTTCACTGTAGTTGTTCTTTCTACAGGAGCGGTCACCTGTGGCTGACTCTTTTCCGCCGCATCCGGTACAGGAATATCTTGTAATTGATTGACTGAGCCGGATTCCGTCTCCTGTTTTTCCTGAATTTCCGTCGGCACTTCCACCTCCAGCGACACCGATTCCTGTGTAATAACGATACCGTCGTCATTACCTGTTGCGTCCTCCACAATCGGAATATCCGGCATTGCCTCTATCATGTCCTCACTTTCACTCTCAGCGGAAACATCAACCGGGACTATTATTCCGTCATCTTCGCTGGCCATTGAAGAATCCTCAGTTTCAGGCTCACCGACTTTATCTTCTGTACTTGGTTTCAGCTCCGGGTCATAAAGTTCCGGAGAAACAATCTGTTCTTCAAGTATCGCTACGGCAGGTTTCGGCATAGGTGCAAAATGTTCTGAGTAGAACTTGTCGTAATCATTATAGCTGAACTGTACTCCAAGAAGAGGAAGATTCGTTCTGCTTATAACAACATTACGACTACCCTTGGCAATGGTCATTATCCGGGTATTACTGTAGAGTGCACGGGCATATACCAAAGCCTCACCAAAGTTACGGAAACCGCTGACGGCAAGACGGTGCATATCGCTGAAATTTTCTATTTCTATATCGAAATTACGCACAAGATAACTTGTGAAATTATATTTCGCAAGGCTGTACAGCAACTGATTTTCGTTAAGAGAGTCAGGATTATAGGTCATGAGGAATATGAACTCCTCATCAGCATTTGACGACAATGTACTGACCGTGTCAGCATCCTCAGCAAGGACGGCAGAACGGTAATCCCATATATTGGAAATATCGAACTTTGCCCCCCTCAGTTTTCTTCCCGCCTTGACACCATTGATTATCATTCCTGCAAGCGGAGACACTTCACTCTCCGGATATTCATTCACAACACGTTCCATTGCATGAAGGCAACTGTCAGCATCTCCTTGGTTAAGCCGCGTCATGCCTCCGACAAAAAGGAACTTATCCCTATGTGCTCCCAAAGGATAACGTTGTTCAGAAATAAGAGTATTGCGAGAGACCGTTGAGAAATTATCAGCTTTGAAGGCATCATAAGTTTCAGCATAAAGCGAGTCTTCCTTATGAGTACCATAGCGCATGTTATCGGCGAAGTTCGGATCGTTCACAATCTTTGACCATTGTGAGTCCGAATGTCTTTCCGCCAACAGACGCTTATATTGTTCTGCTTCTGAGAAATCTCCCTTTCGTGAATATAAGAGGAATAGATGGTAATACAATTCGTCATTCTTCTCAAATCCTGGGAATTCTGCAGAAAGACGTTTCAACTCCTTTTCAGAAAGAGGAAGATTATCCAGCTTGTCCTTAAAGATTACACCTGCATTGAACAAAGCGTCAGACAATATCTGACTGGAAGCCGCAAGCTGTTCTTCCGTAAAAGGGATCTGTGCCAGATAGTACTCACGCTTATGTGGATCAAGGGCAGCCGAGTCAGTCTGTTCCTCCATCTCATCACCCATAGACAGTGAGTCCTGCACTGCCATATCCGTACTGTCAGCCATTTCTTCCGCCTTATCCCAAGATGCCGATGCAACCACAGTCTTGTTGGCACGTTGCCAGTCATCGGCATTATCTCTTCTTCCCCACTGCTGGACAAACATCTGCTTACCCTGCTGCACAGCGGCGGGATTATAAAAATAAAATGTACTGTTCTGTCCGAAAGGAGTCGTCTGTGACGTATTGGCATTAGTGTTGCCTGCAACATTTCCCTGCCCGGCATTATTCCTTGCCTCCTCTTCCAGTTTATTCAGTCTCTCCTCCTTTTCTTTTTTCTTCAATGCGTCAATCACACGGTCAATAGCGGCATTACGATCTTTCTCATCCATTTTCGCAAGACTTTGCAGCGAATCCTGCAAATGTATGTTATCCGTATGAGGAGCAAGAAGGTCAAGAATCTTCGAACGTTCCGACAATTGTTCATAGTCTTTACGGTCACTGTCAAGAAGTCCTATCGCCTCACCATAACAACGGCGGGCATCTCCAAACTTCTCTGTAGCCCAGTAAAGGTCACCAAGATGCAGCAACAGCACTCCTTTCTCTATGCCAGAACGTGCCGCTTCCCTATTTCCCCGTTCATATGCGGTAATAGCTTTGACAGTATCATTCTCCGCAAGATACACATTTCCCATGGCATAATATACCTGGTCAAGATATTCGGAATTCTTATCTGAACGAGCCATGGCTTTCAGTTTACCTATCTTGGACTTTGCCTGACTGCGCGGCATAACCTCCGTCATGGATATTCTCGCATTGAATTCAAGTTCGTAAGGAGGGTTCTGCCGGATACAACGACGGAAAGCAGCATAAGCCTCCATATTCTTTCCCAAGGCGGCATATACCTGACCAAGGATATACCATTCACGGGCACGCTGCTTAGAACGCATCTCATGGCGTATAACCTGACGCAGATAGACCACAGACTGTTCAAGATCTCCTGTACGCAGGTAATAGTCGGCAAGAGTATAATCCCACTCTTTTCTCGCACGCCAGTCTATGGAATCACGCGACATATTACGTATCACATCCTCAGCATCATACAGCCAATCCTGTTCAATATAGCATTTTGCCAGCCACGCACGGGCTTTACCGTAGATGGCCGGCTGTGTTTTGTATAGCCTTGACATATATGAGAATGTAGCGGCAGCCTCATCAAAAGCTCCGCTATGGAACTGAGAGCGTCCCATAAGCATCCATGCTTTCCACAAAAACGGATTATATTCACGACGGTTGAGCCATTCTATGTCACGTTCTGTCTTTTTTCTACTTTTTGTCCATTGCGGCCGTTTCTTTATGGAGTGCTGTTTGATAGCCTTCTGAGCCTTCGTGACGGCAGTCTCAAAATTCGTCTTTCCAAGTTCGCGGCTGGCTTTATTACCGACATAATACAACGGAAGCATCTCTGTATAGTTATCCTTGTTCCCGTTTTCCTTTTCCAGTGAGCCTTCTATATAAGCCTGCGAGCCGTTAAAATAGGTATTATATCGTGCGTTGAAGCTATGCCACCAACGTGAGGCAGAGGTGTTCTTCTGCGTGGAGCAACCTTGTATGCCGAAAAGTGTAAAAATAAATGCGACGACGACAGATGCCTTTGAAAGCAACGCAATGAGATCATCCTTCAACTGATTTGGAATATTGATATTACGTAGGATAAGACTTCTGTTCCATCCGGCAACGTCATCATCCTTTAATGTATATAGGACATCGGCAAACTCTTCAATCTCGTCATCATCATAACTTGCAGAATCACGTCCCTGAAACTTGTCCAGCTGCTCGTCATCATAATATTCTATATCCTTTATGGCAGCCTCCATCATACACTCCTGCTCACATTTTGTATCCTCACCGTTACAGGTGGCACACGTAGGTTCTGCATCGACAGGCTGCTCCTTGCCGCCTTTGGCAAGGAATCCCAATATTGCGCATAGCGCGCCGAGCAGAAGTATGGATACTACAAGTATAAGCAACAGGATTCTTTTTTCTTGTATTCTTAATTCTTTCTTACGGGAGCAATAAGCGAAAGACAACCTCCGCAATTCATCCCCACATTATTATAACGCAGCCTGCGCAATATTATTGTACACCATGTCGTCTTTCCATGCGCAATACGATGGATACGTACTATATTACCGCACTTCCTCAATCCGGAAACCGGCCTTGACCAAATCGTCCCAGAAATGTGGATAAGACTTGCTTACCACTTCCGGATGGTTTATTGTCATAGGACCGAGGATTATTGACATCGGTGCTATCGCCATCGCCATACGGTGATCATCGTAGGTTTCAATTACCGCATCGGCCTCCCTCTCGCACCGTTCACCGTCCCAACGCAACTCCGAGTCATTAAAATCATACAGCACAAATCCAAGCTTGCGCATCTCAGTCTTCATTGCTTCTATGCGATCCGTCTCCTTTATCTTCAAAGAGGCAAGCCCCCTGAAATAGAAATGCAGATTGCAGGCACAGCAAGTGGCGATAAGCGTCTGGGCGAGATCCGGCTGATGTGTGAAGTCAAAGTCCATGCGGGGCAACGTCCGGTCATGGCATGTTAGTGTCGCCGTAGTCGGCACAAGTTTTTCCGTAACCGCAAATTTAGTCTTCACTCCAAGCATGGAGAACATGTACTTCACCTGAGAATCCCCCTGTCGCGAACCATCCATGACCCCTTGCAAATTAATACGGCAGTCTTCGTTGCAATACATCGCCATCATCTGGTACCAATAACTTGAAGCACTCCAGTCACTCTCTATATAATAAGGTATAGGAATGTACTTCCGAGGCTTCACTGTTATAGTGTCTACACCTGTCCAGTCCGCTTCCGCCCCGAAATCACGCATGGTACACAAAGTCAGGTCTATATACGGATGCGAGACAATGTTTCCCTCAAGCATGAGTGTCAGTCCCTCCTGCATCACAGGGCCTATCATCATCAAGGCTGAAATATACTGTGAGCTTACATTTCCTGGAATAGAGAGCTTGCCTCCGGCGAGTTCCTTTCCGGTAATACGCAACGGCGGATAGCCATCCTCTCCAAGATACTCTATCTGCGCACCGAGACGGCGCAGGGCATCGACAAGAATCCTTATCGGCCTATGAGTCATCCTTTCCGTACCGGTCAGCACATGCGTCTCACCGGGCAAAGCACTGAGATATGCAGTCAGGAAGCGCATGGCAGTGCCCGCTGCCTTTATATCAATAACTTCCGGCATATCATTCAAAGCACGTATGATGACATCTGTATCGTCACAGTCAGAAAGGTTATCCAACTGACCGTAATTTCCCGCCATGGCAGATATTACCAATGCACGGTTGCTGATACTCTTTGACGATGGCAGCTTTATGTCTGTCCTGATTGCATTTGGAGCGGATATTCTGTATTTCATGCCAATTTCATTTCTTTAGCCTTCTTCATAAGAAGTTCTATGAGAGGTTCACGCTCGTTAGGCACCACATTGTCCAACACCGCATTCTTCAAGGCTTGCTTCAATGCCCCCACCTCACGTGACGGAGTAAGATTGAACATCTCCATTATCTCGTTGCCGTCTATTACAGGCTGTAACAATCTGCGGAAATCCCTTTCTTTCAAGTCTGCAAGTTTCTCACGCACAAGCCTGAAATTCTCAAGGAAGCGCTTTTTTCTTACCTCATTCTTTGAGGTGATGTCCGCCTCGCACAGCGTCATAAGATCATCTATATCATCACCGGCATCACTGATAAGGCGGCGCACGGCACTGTCTGTCACCTCCTCATCGGCTATGACAATAGGACGCATGTGCAAATCCACAAGCTTCTCGACATACTTCATTTTCATGTCCATAGGCAACTTAAGCCTACGGAACAAGGCAGGAACCATTTTCGCCCCAAGATAGTTATGGTTATGGAATGTCCATCCGACAGGATGCTCCCATCTTTTTGACTTAGGCTTGCCTATGTCATGCAGCAACGCCGCCCAACGGAGCCACAACGCCATTTCAGCAGTACCGGGAGCTGATGTGGCACGTGCCACGTTATCCAGCACCTCAAGAGTATGATAGAAATTATTCTTGTGTGCCCTGCCATTCTTTGTCTCCACGATGTCAAGATTGGACACCTCAGGAAGGATAATCTGGAGAAGTCCGCAGCGATGCAGATCCATGAATCCCTTTGAGGGTGTCCTTGTCATCATGATTTTATTAAGCTCCTCCTGAATGCGCTCACCTGAAATAATCTTTATACGCTCACGGTTACGCTCGAGAGCGTCAAAAGTCTCGTCATCAATGAAGAAATCCAGCTGTGTGGCAAAGCGTATACAACGCAACATACGCAAAGGATCGTCAGAGAAGGTTATGTCCGGATCCAACGGAGTGCGTATTATCCCGTCCTCCATGTCATATATTCCGTCAAACGGATCGACAAGATCCCCAAAGCGTTCCCTGTTAAGACAGATTGCAAGAGCATTAATAGTGAAGTCACGCCTGTTCTGGTCATCTTCAAGCGTACCGTCCTCAACGATGGGTTTCCGTGAACCCCGCTGATAGCTTTCCTTTCGTGCACCGACGAACTCAACCTCAATTTCCTTATACACCGGCTTATCTGCCGCCCCTCCCTTGACACGCTCACGGAACTTCACCTGTGCCGTACCGAAATTTCTGAATACAGACAAATGCGCCCTGCGTCCGAGCTTGTCTTTCAGAGCCTGCGCCACACTGATGCCACTGCCCACGACAACGACATCAATATCGTTTGAGGGACGCTCAAGAAATATATCCCTGACATATCCGCCGACGACATAACATTCCAATCCCAGCTCATCGGCAGTATCGCCTATAAGATGGAATACAGGAGTATCAAGGATCTCCGCCAGTTCATCGTCTGAGTAGAGTTTCATGTTTCAATAATTGTATTTCATTCTGTCCGTCACAGTATTTCTCCAAGAGGTGTCATGACAAAATCACGTTCGTACATCAATGGATGCGGAATAGTAAGTTCTTCCGTACTCATTCTTATATCGTCATAAAGCAGGATATCTATATCAATGTTCCTGTCATGATACTCTCCGGAGACAGACTTCACAGTCCTTCCCATTTCACATTCTATCTGCTGCGTGGCACGCAACACCTCTGCCGGCGTTTTCTCCGTCTTCACCCTTACGGCAGCGTTGACAAAGGTGTTTTCTGAAGAGAACCCCCACGGCTCGGTAACAAGGAAAGAAGACCGGCGCACTATCGCGCCGACCTCCTCTCCTATCCTGTCAATGGCTGCAAGGATATTCCGTTCCTTGTCTCCGAGATTCGATCCCAAGCCGAGATAAACAGTATGCTCCATCCTGAAAAGTCTTTCCGCGCAGCAAAAAAGGGACTTCACGTCATTTCACTGACGAACTGTATGTTTTTAGTCATTAAGTATCAGCATCGCATCGCCGAAACAGCCGAACTGATAGCCGTTCTCCAAAGCTTTTCCGTAAGCCTCCCATACAAGGTCGTAACCGCCGAATGCCGCGACATTCATTATGAGAGTTGATAGCGGATGATAAAAATTAGCCACCATGCTGTCAGCAAGCCCGAACTCATAAGGCGGGAAGATAAACTTGCTTGTCCATCCCTCATAGGGTTTCAGGAAGCCGTCAGTACCGACAGATGTCTCTGTAGCCTTCGTCACACTCGTTCCTACGGCACAGACGCGATGACCGGCTCTCTTTGTGCTGTTTACCAATTCACAGGCCTCTTCCGTTACTGTCATCTGCTCGGAGTCCATCTTGTGCTTCGTAAGGTCCTCCACCTCTATGTCATTAAAGTTGCCGAGACCGCAATGGAGAGTGATGAAAGCAGCATTAATGCCGGCAATTTCAAGACGTTTCATCACCTCACGGGTAAAATGAAGTCCTGTTGCCGGTGCTGTCACGGCACCCTCATTCTTCGCAAACACGCACTGAAAATCTTCCATATCTTCCTCCGTTACCGGACGTTCACGCTTTCCGTTCATCGCCGGATCAATGATATAGCGCGGTAACGGTGACTCTCCAAGAGCGAAAAGCTCACGCTTAAACTCATCATGAGGGCAGTCATAGAGAAAGCGCAGTGTGCGGCCGCGGCTTGTCGTATTGTCTATCACTTCGGCAACCATGGTACCCGACTCATCGAAGAACAGCTTATTGCCTATACGTATCTTGCGCGCCGGCTCGACGAGCACGTCCCACAGACGCATCTCCTCTTTCAGTTCCCTGAGGAGAAGGACTTCAATCTTGGCGTCAGTCTTCTCCTTCGTGCCATAGAGACGTGCCGGGAAGACCTTTGTATCATTGAAAATGAATGTATCTCCCTCGTCAAAGTAATTTACAATATCCACAAAACGGAGGTATTCCGGATTTCCATCCGCATCCTTCAAAGGATTTCCATCCGCATCCGTACGGTACATGTCTATTGTCTGCGATTTCTTGTGAAGCACCATAAGACGGCACTGATCAGGACGCTTAATCTGAAATGTCACGCCTGATTTCAATGTATGCTCCTCTGTATGAGGATAAAGTGCCACTTGCTCTGCCGGCAATTTGAATTTGAAATTACTTAACTTCATATATGTATTTTATTGTTTTCCTGTTTCTTCTCCTTGTTTCACACTCTTATGCCTACGCTTGTGATGTCTTGATGCCCCGTCATGGTGTCCGCCGTTTTCGCCTCCGCAAGGATAAGGTTCGACTTCCTGAGCTGCAAACCACTCATGAAACTGCTCAAAATCCATACAGTCTTCTATGCGCACATCACCTAACTGAGTCCTGCACAGCGACGTGAGGAACGCTCCGCTGCCAAGAGCCTCACCGATGTCCCTGCCGAGAGAACGGATATACGTCCCTTTCCCGCAGACGACACGGATACTTGCCCATTTCCTGTCATCATCAAACTCAAGAAGCTCTATCCTCTCCACATGCACCGGTTTAGGGGCTATCGCCACATCACGGCCTGCCCTGCCGTGCTCATAGGCACGCTTTCCGTTAATTTTAATAGCACTGTAGATTGGCGGCGTCTGCATGATATCACCCTCAAAAGTCCTCAGAGTATCCTCCAGAAGCTGACGTGTGATATGCTTTTTCGGATAAGTATGGTCAACGGTGTGCTCACGGTCATACGACGCCGTGGTACATCCGAACTGCACACCGGCAACATATTCTTTCGTATGAAGCTGCAAGGACTCTATCTCTTTAGTCTTCTTGCCGGTGCATAGTATCAGGACTCCGGTGGCAAGTGGATCAAGCGTTCCGGCGTGTCCCATCTTTACCCTCTTTATGCCAAGGCGCTTTGACACCACAAAACGAATGTGCGCCAAAGCTCCGAAACTTGACATGCCGTAAGGCTTGTTTATGTATAAATACTCTCCTTCGTGAAAGTTCATTATTCCTAAAATGGGATATATTGATTGTCTGTATCTGTTACAGGACTCCTTTTGGGAATAAAACGGAATCCGATAATGGAGTCATGCCGACATAGACTCAAAGGAAATTTGCCGGCAGCCGGTCAAAAGGAAGGCAAAGAAAGCGAAAACGCAAGACTTCCGGCTATCACCCTTTGAATGGTGCTCATCAGCAGCTCCACCTGCTTCTTCCGTGGATTTTATCAGATAAAATTGCACAGAATGGTGACAGTTCCTGCTATTGCGCAGTATATGCCGAAATATACAAGCTTGCCTTTCTTTACAATATTTATCATCCACTTGCACGCCAGACATCCGCTGACAAAAGCAGCCAGGAATCCTACGGCAAGAGGAAGCACGTCTATTCCCCCGAAAAAAGCCTCTCCCTTGGCAGCCTTAAGCACATCGAGCAAGGCTTCTCCGAGAATAGGGGGTATCACCATGAGGAACGAGAACTGTGCAAGATTCTCCTTCTTGTTTCCGAGAAGCAGGCCTGTGGCTATCGTTGAGCCGGAACGGCTGAGGCCCGGCATTACGGCAACTGCCTGCGCAAGACCGATAATGAAGGCATCAAGCATCCCTATTCCCGCTTTCTGCCTTGGCTTGGTATAGTAAGAGAATGTCAAAAGAGCCGCAGTACACAGCAGCATGATGCCGACAATGAGCAGGCCGGAGCCGAAAATTTTCTCCACATCATCCTTGAAAAAGACTCCGACTATGCCGATAGGAATCATGCTGACAATGATGTTCAGCATATACTTAGTCTCATCGTTCATCTCAAATTTAAATATACCTTTCAGCAACCATGCTATCTCACTCCACAGGATAACGAAGGTACTCATTACCGTAGCGACATGAACGGCGACGGTAAAAGCAAGATTCTCTTCTCCTTCAACACCGAAGAGATAAGAGCCTATGGCGAGATGACCGCTTGAACTTACCGGAAGATATTCCGTGAGCCCCTGTATAAGTCCCAGAATAAGAGCTTGTAACCAATCCATAATTTATCTGTCGTGGAATTTATTGTTTAGTAACTATTGAAAATTATTTTATAATATAGTCTGTGTTCACCAAAATTTGTCCTTTTCCGTTGCTTAGCACACTTGACTACTAACGCCACGCGCACTTTTCGTACAAGAGGCTCACGTCAAGAAGTCCCCCAGAACAGCATTGCCGCCTTCTTAACCGTTTCTTTGTATAAGAAACTCACGCTCGGAATACTTCAAACAGGCTTGGTCTTCACTCGCTTAACCGTTTCTTTGTATAAGAAACTCACGCTCGGAATACTTCAAACAGGCTTGGTCTTCACTCGCTTAACCGTTTCGTTCCCGCCACGGCATAGACGAAACAAGTTTCGTTCTGCCCGTATGGCTCGACAAAGAAGTGCCCATATGTCACGATGCCTGATTTCTCCTTTGGATACGCAACACTAATCAACTGTAAAATAACTGTGTTTTAGTACAAACTAATTTACAGCAGTTACTCGTTTTTTTTTAAGAACATCGGCCGCGAGTCTTACTCTTCCGCAGACTTCGGTTTGCGTATGACTGCATAGATAATCGACACGAAGCCGACAAACGTAACCACAGGAGCGACCTTTATGCGACGTACGCTGAAAATGTCCGCATTGTACTGTTCCATAGTTGAACTGTCGCCGCACATGAGGAGCAAACCGATAACGACAATGACGAAACCGATTCCGAGAGCGATGAAATTGCCTTTACCGAATGCAAGATTTTTCTTATCCATTTATAAAGATTCTTTTGTTTATCTCAAATAAGAGCACATTACTGAGCTGTATGCCACACTAAATTTTGTACAGATCTCCTGCCTTCATTTTCAGGAACTTGTTGACGGAAAGCGATGAGCATATCGATGTTATGACAAGTCCGAGTAGAAGAACGGAGGCACCAGTGATTGCCATGACCGTCATGTCTGCCACGACAAGTATTCCCGGCTCCACGGTGTACAGGCCATAAACACACGCTGCAAGGACTATGTCCGCCACCACTCCTGCCAACAGACCGATGAGAAGCGCACGCCGGATAAAAGGCCAACGTATAAATCCCCATGATGCTCCCACGAGTTTCATGGTATGTATGGAGAAGCGGCGCGCATAGACACTAAGGCGCACGGTGTTGCTTACCAAAGAGAACGATACAAAAGCCAGCAGGGCTGCAAGAACAAGGAGCACGACACTGGTTTTCTTCAGATTCTCATTAACCTGATCCATAAGGTCTTTCTGGTAAGTGATATCCGTCACCTTGGTATTGGCCTTCAGTTCCCTTGTAATCCACTTGAGAGAATCACTGTTGGCGTAATCGGCATTCAGCTGCATCTCTATGCTTCCCACAAAAGGATTTCCGCCAAGGAATTCCGTAGGATCGGAACCCATTGCCTTGACATGTTCCTTCAGTGCCTGCTCAGGACTGATATATGTCGTACGCGAAGTATACGGGCGGCGTTTCAGTTTTACGCAGAGATTATGTGCCTCAGGCTGTGTCATCTCCTCACTGAGCATCACCGTCACCGTAAGGTTCTCTTTCACATAGCTTGACAGATTACGGGCTGTCAGCACGGAAAAGACCACCATGCCCAGAAGTATGAGCACGAGGGAGGTACTGATACATAATGTGACCACCTGCAGACCACCGTAACGGCGGCATTTCTTCTTGCGTTTCTTTTTTGCCACTTTTTATCCAATTTACAAAATACTGTGCAAAGTTAGTCAAAAAAACTCACGCGCGCAAAAGATTAACCTTTTTTAGTAGCCTGCGTCCCCAAACGAGAATGAAGGCGAAGAGCATGCGTGTCAGAAGTATCCAGAATGCCGGAATGCCCACTGCCGCGAACACAAGTGTGTCCTCAAGCATGGAGTGGTTCATTATCAGATGATAGTTGACCTCGTTGGCTTCTTCCCTGGTTATCGCACCGGAGTCTTCCAAATCAAGCATCATGGCTGACCCGTAGCTTATGCCGAGCACATTGCCTACAAGCCAGAGGTAAGCGGCATTTTCCGGCAGACCGAAGAACAGCATAACAGGACGCAAGGGTCTCTCCAGCAAAGGCATGACGCCAAACTCGGAGAGAAGACGCTGAACGGCCATCAGGATGTAAATCAAAGCATAAATCATCAGCGAGAGTTTCATGGAGGCAAGAAGCCATGCCTCCATGACCGTCCATACGGTTTCTGACGAGACCTGCTCCGGACGGGACATAAACGGCTGCCCCATCTTTGGAAGGACGGCATTAAGGAACATGGCTGCAAGGAAGGCGGCTATGATTCTCAGAAGAGCCATTTTCCACGGATTGGAGCCCACACGCTTCACCACGGCACTTTCAAGCGGCAGTGCGTGGCAAATGAGAACCATGATGGAGACGATTGTTGCCTCACGCAAGGTCAGCTCCATGCTAAGCAAAACGGCAAGACTTGCATAGGTGGTCACAGAAGCTCCTGTCAAGAAGGCTATCGCAGTCGCCCCGGGCAGCCCCATATACCGGAAGACAACGTCAAGGTACTGCGCCATCCATGCTATGATGCCGCAATACTGTAAAAGCCTTACTGCCAAAGAGACCGGCAACATTATTTTCAACAGCCACAATGTTGTACTCGTGGCAGGACGTAACGCAGACCGAAACTGAGCAAAGACTCTGTTATTTATCATCATATATGCTTTCTTGGATAATATTGCAAAGCAAAAAAAAACGTGTGCATGGCACATGAAAAGGCAACAGCCGGCTCCTTTTCTTTTGCCGGACACCACTCCTATTGTCACATTTCACAATGCAAAGGTAATAAAAATCATAATAAAAACGGCAACAATCAAGATTGTTTGAGCAGTTCCTAAAAGATTTCCTCAGTTTTCTGACTAATGGTCAAGACCACATTATCCGCTGATTTCCTTAATTTGCTTGAGAAGCATGACTGATCAAAGCCTGGAAACGGTTTGGCGGAACACATGGAACTGCTTATTCTTGAACCTTGCAAAGGTTTCATCTCCATGGAACAGGAATATCGCCTGAAAAATCGGAATATCCACATTCAAGGCGGACTTACCGTTCTTTCACCGTGGGTTGCAGGCATCAGTAGCAGTGGAATTGAAAAACAAAGTTTCATCCATGAAACCAGAACAGCGAACCTGCACCTGTGTTTCCCGAACGCATTAAGGCAGAAAGAACGGTTGATAAAATATGGTCAAACCAAAAGGAGCAACAAATCAGCAACAGCTAACGGCACGCAAACACAACAATACCGTATATCACTATAAACCAAACACTTATGAGTAGTAAAACAAAAGGTGACGATTTACCTTGCAAAACGTTACTTTTTACACACCAAAGTGTTACGGTTTGTCATGCAAACCGTAACCTTTCACAAACCATTTCATTACATACCGATGAAACAGAATTCAGAGCGATCTGGATTTTTTCGTGAAAACGCCTTTGCGGACATCATTTTTTCAGATAAGAATGCACCTTATTTAAAATATTTATGTATCTTTGCAGACACAACAATACCTTATGAATCCTATGTTAACAATATATAATTAACAATATTGTTTTCGGAAATTTGGAACAATTTGCGTAATTTTGCAACCAAAACACCCATTCGCTTAATAAAAACAACCATATCAACAGCGACAAGACAATGATAGAAAATCTTGAAAAAACCGCGATTATTGCCGGCGAGCACCATGTGTCATACAAGGAAATGACTCAGCGAATCAACCACTTTGCTTCCTATACTCCTAAACGGGAAGAAGGACAGGAGACGGTGAACGACATTCCGAAAATAATGATTTTCAGCGAGAACCGTGAGGGGTGGGCGTACGCCTTCTTTGCCGTATGGCAGAACAAGTGCATAGCCGTGCCTGTAGACGCATCGTCAACAGTGCGTGATGTGGCATATATCCTCAACGACTGCAAGCCTACGGCGGTATGGACATCACTGTCACATGTCGAGACTCTGCGCAATGCCATGGACGAGGCGGGCGTGGACATGCAGATTATCATCATTGACGACCATGAGCAGGCCTCGGTGGGCAATGCTCCCGTCGACACGTCGTCACTCTCTCCCGACCCGAAATCAAATGATGTCGCAATAATCATATACACTTCAGGAACTACCGGTTCGCCGAAAGGCGTGATGCTGTCCTACAGGAATCTCTATGCAAATATCGACAGTGTCTCCATTGACGTGCCTATCTTCAACAGCGAGCGCAGGACAATGATTCTCCTGCCACTGCACCATGTCCTGCCACTTGTTGGCAGCCTCGTCGCACCGATAGTCTGCGGAGGCGGAGTGGCAATATGCCCTTCAATGACAGGGCCCGACATCATGAAGACCCTTGCCGACGGGAAAGTAGGCATCTTCATCGGCGTACCGCGACTGTGGCAGATGCTCTACACCGGCATAAAGAAAAAAATTGACGAGAAGGCCGTAACCCGCGGTCTGTTCGCCATGTGCAGGAAAGCCAGGAGTCCGAAACTGTCACGCTTCATATTCCAGTCGGTTCATAAAAAACTTGGTGGCAACCTCGACTTCTGCGTATGCGGAGGAGCTGCGCTCGACAAGGAGGTCGGCATTGGTCTGCGCACTCTCGGCCTGGATGTCCTTGAAGGATACGGCATGACAGAGACGGCTCCCATGATTTCGTTCACACGCCCTGACGACATTGTACCGGGATGTGCCGGCCTGCCCCTGCCTACCGTTGACTGCAAGGTGGTTGACGGAGAGTTGTGTGCCAAAGGCCCGAACCTTATGCTGGGCTACTACAACCGCCCGGAGGAGACTGCTGAAGTGATTGACAAGGACGGATATATCCATACCGGAGACCTCGGCCATTTTGACGAGAAAGGCCGCATCGTCATCACAGGCAGAAGAAAAGAAATAATCGTCCTCTCCAACGGCAAGAACGTGCAGCCTAACGAGATTGAGTTCCAGATAGAGAAATATGATGATAAAATTAAGGAATGTGCCGTCACGGAGAAGGACGACATGCTCCTCGCCATAATAGTCCCGCAAGAGCTGTGGGCGGACGGCAAGACCGACAGTGAGATTGAGACGGCGCTGAAACGTGAGGTCATAGAACCGTACAACCTCACTGTGGAGAACTACAAGAAAGTCATGCGCATACTTGTCCATCACGGCGACATCCCGAGAACACGTCTGGACAAGATTCAGAGATATAAGCTCAAGGACATTGTCAAGGAGCATGCCGGAAGAAAGGCATCGGCAGAAAAGAAACAGGATGTGGCAGAGAAAGTGGCATATTCCGAGGAATTCAAGATACTCAAGAAGTATATTGAGACAGAAAAAAAGCTTCCTGTACATCCGGAATCCCACATTGAGACCGACCTTGCCTTTGACTCACTTGACAAAGTGAGCCTCCAGGGCTTCATCGAGCAGAGCTTCGGCATGACCGTCATGACGGACAAGATGGCCGATTTCCCTAACATCAAGGCCATGGCTGACCATATCGCGAGCCACAAGACAAAGGCTGTCATGGAAAATACAGACTGGCACACTCTCCTTACCGAAGACAATACCGCTCCGCTCCCCCTTCCGACGACATCGCCCATGCTGCCTGTCGCAGGCAAGATGTTCAAGGGCTCTTTCAAGGTTTATAACAGTCTGAAAGTACGGGGCACGGAAAACATTCCCAAGAAGGGGCCGTTCATCATTGCCGCCAACCATCAGAGTTTCATGGACGGACCGCTCGTAATGGCAGGGGTGGACTTCTCTCAGATAAAGGACTGTTACTTCTATGCCACGGAGGAGCATGTGCAGAATCCTGTAGTGAAATATCTTGCACGCCACAACAACATCATTCTGATGGAGAAAAGGAATCTAAAGAATTCCATCCTCAAACTTGCACAGGTTCTTAAACAGGGCAAGAATGTCGTTATATTCCCTGAAGGCTCACGTACTCACTCTGGAGAGATAGGACGGTTCAAGAAGATGTTCGCCATCCTCGCCATTGAACTGGACATCCCTGTACTGCCGGTATGTATACGCGGTGCGTACGATGCCCTGCCGCGCGGCAAGCATGTCATGAACACGAGCCATATAGATGTGGAGTACCTCCCTGTAGTCAAGCCGTCCGGAACCTATGATGAGTTTGCCGACAAGGTACGCACCATAATAAATGACAGGCTGTAGACAGAAGCCGGCCACTGCATTAAGGTGCAGGAATCATGGCTTAGACTATAACCACAACAGCCCCGCTATCCTGATATTACGGTAGCGGGGCTGTGACATATTTGTAGAAGTTGATGAATAAACTCGGCAGACAACAAACCTAACCACTTATTCACCGGCAGAAACTATTCTGCGAACATAAAAACAATTAAATTCAAAAAAACAATTCGTTATAAAAGCAGGCTACTGAAAATAAACTCACTAAGGAGTGCTTTTGACTGAAATTGCAGTTGCCTCTGATTTGTATTTGTGCCCTGTTAAAGGCAACACAGCTCTGATTATGTACTCGTAAATGTCCGGATACTCTGTGTGAAAAACCGCGTCAGCGGTTAAATAAGGTAGCCGTGGGTCGCAACCCGCGGTAATATGAGTTTGAGGCTCTTTAACCGACCGAATTATCGGTCGAATAGTTATAAATACGGTAGGATACAATGGGGCTTTTAGAGTTTTATTCGACCGATAAATCGGTCGTGAGAGATATGTGTGACGGAAATTCCGTTGGTTGCAACCAACGGCTACAATATTCAACCGCTAATGCGGTTATAGGGGTATGCTGTTTATCAGGCTCATATTTTGTTAAAAATATATCCCTCATTCATATAAAATGATTTTCACCAGTCTCTATTTTTTTCATCCATACCAATTGCGGAGACTTGCTATTAAACAAAACAGCAATCAAATAAATTTATTCCATACCTGATTTACAATGAACAAACGATACTGCTCAAAAAACATGAGTCTACCTGTCGGGGCAAAACATTTTTAACACCGCAACCCACTTACCTGCCGATACGGTCATAAACACAATAGTCCCCGCCATCATACTGTAGACAGCGGGGACTATTGTGTTTACCAGAGAAAGAAACCGGTATTAGCAAAAACGCCACAGGCGGAAGGTACGCCAGAACCAATGATACAGGCGGAACGGAGGTTCCCACAGCACTTCCTCGGGATAACTGCGGAAATATCTGAAATTATGGCATGACTTCTGCCAGGCATACATCACGCGTGTCCAGACATCAGAGTCTGGCTGCAGATGCCACTTCCTTCCTGAGTCGTACCGGCCGAAATTTCCTCCATGCAATATATCGGCAAGCAGCATCCTGCCCTCTCGTTCACATGGAATGCACAACATATTATGCTCCGGCATCATAAAGACTTCACGGAGGACATACATCACAGCTCCGGCAAATTTCAGCAGTCCTAATTCCTGCAGTGTGCGCAACAGAGCATCATTTTCACAAATACCGGCATCCAATTTCTCCAAAAGGCAACAGTAGTCGAACAACTGCCGCAATCCTATTCCTTCCTCAAAGATGTGCTTATACATGTGAAGCAACTGGAACACGACATTAAACTCTGCCGCAGGTATCCCATAGCCGTCATACTCAACCACACTGCGGTGGGAGCGGAACCATTTCTGCAACTTTACGTCGGAGAGAGGAGAGAAAAGCCATGTGGGACGGTAATGTACTTCAACAGGAATATCCTTGAATACAGGCCAGTCAAGATTATGGTAATAGATGAACCTTCCTTTTCTAAAGGATGTGCAGTATTTTATCACATCACGCACTGAATGCCCTGTGTCATTATACACAAAGACATCAATATCCCCCGGCATTCTAAGCTGACGCAAATGGGACGGATAATTGCACAGGTTACCCTGCCCTTTCAGCACCATGGCATGGAAGCCGGCTTTCCTGAACCTCTCATAGAGAATACGGCAGCAGGCACTGACCTTCCCGTTCCTTGCCACAAGCCTGTCTGCCACCACTTTCCATTGGATGAGACGGTAGCGGAGAGGCAGCTGCTCTGCCGGAAGCGACTCCACGCCGGCAAAGGCAATGCCGGACATGGTCTGTTTCCTTGCCATGGCATACAGCTGTTCCCACTCCTCCGGCGTAGGAACGGAGGACAGTTCCGTACGCCGGCGCACCGCCACTTGAAGCAGTTCAAGGAACAGAGTGTCGATCTTGTTCATGAGATTTTTGGTGTATAACTAACTCACATTGGAAACGAAGCGTTCCTATACTTCGCAGGCTGATACATCTTCACTCCCATTTTCTCGGTATAATCTTATCATGCATGCGTCTGAGAATCTGTTTCATACAACGCCTGTAGAATTCTTTCTTCCGTGCGGAAGTCACATGAAGCCCGAACTCGTCTGCCATTACGCTGCCGGCATCAAGCACAGTGGTGTCAAGAGTCATCTTCACATCATTGTCCACATTCCCTTCATGTATGACTTCCACCCACATAGGCCAGTTACGGTTATTTATATGACAGACGTTTATTGCATTCGTCTTCTCCAGAAGGAAATGACTGCCGTATCCATAGCAGGTGCGGACACGGCGTACATTTTCTATGAAAGTCATGAAATGGTTATTCGGGTAGGATATGCGTGTGGCAATGCCGAGGTCCGTAAAATATTGCAGGCCATAATCGTATGATATGGCATTCCCCTCACCCAAAGCCAAGGCTTCTTTCTGTACCTGCTGCACATACAGAGGATGGAGCATGTCATCATTATCAAGATATGTCGTAAGACACAGGTCACCGTCCTGCATCTTGCGCTCAAAGAGCAGTTTGAGCGTAATGTTCCTGAATATGGAAGCGAAAGCTCTGCCGGTATTCCGCTTTATCCATACAGGACGTATCTGAGGGCACTGTGCCTTATACTCTTCCATCTTACGGTGCAGGAAATCTCCTGCCGCGCCATCCTGTTCACGGTCGCACATCAGCACCCATGTGAAATCCTTACACTCCTGCGCCTTGACAGACGGCAGGCAGTAGGTCTCAAAGAGTGATATCCGCTCACGAAGCCACTCCGCGCGGTTGATTGATGATCCGTTCTTATCCTTTGTCCACAGAGTGATGCTGAAACGTGTCAGTATGAAATGATGAATCATTGAACGTAATCTTATATGGAAAGGCCTTTATCAAAGGTTCTAAATCAATATTTATCGGCGAATATCCAGTCTCTATATAATCAACCAAGTCTCCCACGGTAGTTTCTTCTGTAACCTTATAGACATCTGCCACTCTGCCTACAGACAAGAAATAGTCTTGATACTTATGCGCATCCTGCTCCGGATCACTACGAAACTTTACCCACAGATTCGGGATACCATAAGCATCAGAAATAATCAGACCATGCAACGAACTTGAGACTACATACTGACAACTATTGATTAAATCCAAAACAGACTCAAACGATTTGTATTTTTTCAGATTTATTACGCAGCAATCCTCAGGCATACTGTCAACAAGTCTGCTCAGCAAACAGCTGTTAAGGTCATGAAAATGCGGAATAAAACCTATTCTATATCTTTTCTTCTGAGGTTTTGGCTTGTAGATTCTTGGCAGAAGCAACGCCGGGTCGCCATAAACTTCCGGGCATTCAAAACCATCATCAAGCAAGATTTTTCTTGTCAGAGGACCACGTACCGCAAGGGGGGGGGGCAGACACTGGTCTTACCATCAAATGCGCATCCTTTGACATAGTGCCAGTACCCCAAATAACGCTTCTTACATTTCCAAACAACGGAAATTGCATTATAGAACCTATACAAGTCAGATTCTCTATTTCTTCATTGCCGAACAACAACCGCCAATTAAATATCCGCCGCCCTGTAAGTTTCTTCAGAATATAGTAGTTTATGTCGTCCCCATAATTGCGTTTAAATACTATCCCGCCCCACAAGCGTATCCAGCCATTCAGTACAATTGCATTATCACATGGAGTGCATTTGTACATCAAAGTTTCTGTTATCTTGAGGACACTTGCAGCAATAGTTTTTAGAAATATATAAACAGACATCTCAATTCTCGTTCTTTTATAATCAAACACTCACTTTATAACCCAACCTTTGTACCAAATATATTATGGAATATAGCAACGATGAGAATCCCATCTGGAGAATTCTTATTGGCATCTTGTATTTCATAGGAGCCTTTGCCAGGTTGATTCGTCTTATCGCCTGCTTTACCGGAGGATAGGATGTGTAGCGCAGGAAGAGTCCTATATTGCCAAAATATCTTTCACGGGAAAGTTTTATGCACAGTTCCAAAGCGGAAAATAGCAAGGAGGCATCATAACAGTGAGACAGGTCCCTACCATACTTCTGTATACACAATTCATTTATACGGCATCTTTCTTCTGCCAACTGCATCTTACAATCAAACAACAGACGCGGAGTACGCTTTATGCGTTCTAACGCCCCTGAAGGACGCTCATAGTAATAATATAGTTTTGCATTAATGATATTTATCTCTTTCACATAGCATAAATAACGTAAAATAAACATCGAATCCTCTCCCATCCTCATATCAGGTCTGAAAAAGAGCGCATTGTCATGCAATATTGAGCATTTGAAAATATAATGCCACACAGCTCCACCGCTTAGGAAATCCGACACATACGGGAACTTTCCTTCAAAAAATCTGTCAGCATTCATCTGTGACAAGCCAAACAATGGAGTAATAACCTCTGTAGCTACAGTTTCTTCTTTAATTTTTCTATGCAGTTCGCAGTCATCTGAATTTCTTCTGAGAAGCGATTCTCTTTCTTCATTCTTGACATACTCAAAGTCGAAGATTATGCCGTCGGAAGGGCTTCTTTTCAATGATGAGAGTATAAATTCCAGACTATCCTCTGTCACCTCGTCATCAGCGTCAATGAACCATACGTACCCCCCCGATTTATATTGGCGAGACCGTGATTACGAGCAGACGAAACTCCTTTATTTTCAGTAGTCAGTATTCTCAAATGGTGCTTATATCGTTGCAGAGCACTAAGAGTCCCGTCGGTACTACCGTCATTCACTACAATTATGTCGCAACAGTCCTCACCAACCCTTGCCACGGCTTTAAGCAACGAATCCAAGCATTTGCCTATGTACCTCTCTGCATTATAACAGGGAATTATTATATTCAGTTGATTTTTCATATTTCTCAATTCCTTTTTAGCAACTTATGGAAATAGATGTTGAGGATTCTTGAACATATACTTAGACATGTTCTTATTGCCGTCAACTTCAAGTGCCCCTAAACTATAAATTTCTATATATCCGTTGCAGTTCCCTGTCTATACTTAATAAAGAGAATTTTTCAAGGACAAACTTACGTGAATATTGTGCCATTTCCATACGGAGTTCTTTGTTTGACATAAGGTTATCAAGCCTGTCGGCAAGAGCTTCTGAATCACCGAAACCAAATGTAAGACAGTTCTTACCTTCTTCTATCACATCAGGAAGACCGCCCACAGGGGTCGTTACAACACAGATGCCATAAGCCCATGACTCCAGCACTACCATAGGGAAGCCTTCCTCGTAGGAACACATACAATAGATGGAAGCCTTACGGAAATAATCCTCCTTCTCCTTCCCCGTGACATATCCCGTGAACGTCACAGTATCAGACAGAGACATTTCCCCAGCCATTTTCTCATATCTGGCGACCTCTCCATTGCCAAGCATATAAACTTTCCAATCGGGATATTTATCCTTCAACGCCTGCCACGCTTTCAACAGAAGTTCCGGGGCTTTGTTATCTATAAAATATGCCGCCATGATGATTGTCTTTGTTTTCTCAGAAGGAGGAACTACAGGGATTTCCTCACAGGCATTGTACAGGACTGCGGTTTTCGCATGTATGCCGGAATATTCCTCCCTGAACAGCCGTTCCCACTTCTTGGCAAGAAGTATGACAAGGTCTGCTCTTTTCAGGCACCATAGAAAAAGGCTGTTACGGATATGGTTACGCAACTGGTTGCCCATATGTATATGCATTATAATACGCTTCCGCCCTATAAGCGCAAGAAGGAATATAGGCATTTGGATAACAAGGCATATCCTGTCGGGCACAGTATGGAAATGGACGATGTCATATCGCCATATAACAAATAATGCCACAAACCATGAGCGCACGGCATACCACAGTTTCCACAGATAGCTGCGCTGTATCTGCGTACCTATCCAACGGCAAGAATACATCTCCCATGCCGGCATCTTCTCCATCAGTTTTATAACAGAGGAGACACCACCGGCAGACTGACGTGCTGAACCGATGACAAGAACTTGCACTTTCTTATCTCTTCTTTTCATAGAATGCAAACATCAAAACACATTACATTTTACTTTACTCTCTCTTTCTTCACATAATCAGAAATATTAGTATACAACCATCCGAAATGATATTTTATCCAATAAATACATCCAAAAATCATTGCCATTATATGGGGCGACTTAGAGCGATAAGTCAGAACAAAAAGTTTTTCAAATACGCTCACATTAGAAAAATAGTCTTTATCCAAAATTTCACATAGTTGTTTGTTCTGGAACACGATTTCATCACATTTATTGATCTTTTCCCTAAATGACAATGGTGAGCCTGACTTGAACAAATTTCTAATCAGGGTATAGCCTTGACCATATACAAAACAAAACCTCCATCGTTCTATATCTACAGAATCAATCTCATTCTTCACCATCATCTTCATGATGTTGGCATATAATAATTTACTCGAAAGTTCCATAGAAGCATGATACAAAGAATTTGCATTTGTTTCATCCAAACACATGTATTTATATTGTACATTCATTAACAACGTTTATGCGTTTTGTATATGCCATAAACGAAGCGATGAATACTGCATCCTCCTGATAAGTTAACCTGACATCAAACGTCCCTCCCCAGTTCCGTACTGTACTTGTCCGGAACAGTTTGTTCCAAGGATAGGCCCAACCGTATGGCAGACACCTAACCAAGTTTTCTCTACTTTTTAAAGATATACGCCATTCCTTTTTGTTCTTTAAAAATATTTGCAGGAAACCACACACAACCATGTCTATATCTTCGGTGGCATTGTCAAGCATCATCTCAAAGTGATTAGGAAGGATTCTATCATCTGAGTCTACAAAGGAAAGCCATTCACCACGGGCCGTCTCCATTCCAACATTACGGGCATTACTGACATTACCAAGTGCAAGAGATATAAGTTTTATACGCCTGTCGGACAAGAAATGTTCTATAACCTTTTCTTGCTTTTCCCTCCCTTCGCCATTACTGATTACAAGCAATTCCCAATCTCCAACAGTCTGATTGCAACTATCATTAATAATATTCTCAATACAATTCTCCGAGTGATAGCAAGGAAGTATTATTGACAATTTTATGTTCTTCGTCATCAAATCATTACATTTTTGTTCTTATTTTCATTGCCCCAAGTAAGTCTCATGTCTTGTAATCTCATCATCAGTGAAACGCCGTTTCAGCAGGCGCGCCGGCACCCCGCCGATAATGGAATATTGGGGAAAAGACTTTGTAACGACAGCACCGGCGGCAATGACGGAGCCACGCCCTATGGTGACACCTTTGAGTATGGTGACATTAGCTCCTACCCATACATCGTCTTCTATGACGACAGGCATATCGTTCTCCGGCAGTTTCTCCCCGGCCGTGACATCTATGATATACTTCCCTATAATATCAATGCGGTGGTCGCCGGTGATAATTGTCGGGCAAGGACCGAAGATTACCTTCCTGCCTATCGTCAGCGGTGCTTCGGTGCAATAGAAAGTACTCCCTTTGGGTATCGATGTGCCGTCACCTACAGAGAGATTCCACAACCCCTTTATGTCACTCGACATCGGACGTAGATAAACATTCCTGCCACAATGCTTCATACATCGCTTCCATACAGGAGCCCACATCATGTCCCAAAAGTAAGAGGGCATGAGACTCACCTTTTGCAATATTTGAAATATTCCCATTATTCTTATCATATAATTGAGTCATAAGAGCTACATCAGCCCCCTGCAAGCTCACAATATCATAACCGTCAAGGCACAATCATACAAGTTGAGTACAAGAGCGATCCGCCTTATGTCATCATGTGGTTCAGCACATTTACCCCCCCCCTAAAAATTGGCACTTCCCTTAGTTCCTCAGGCTTGCATTTACGCACAGTTTCTTCATAAAGAGAGAAGATTTTCTCAGACTTCATCTCCCATGAAAGTTCAATAGCTTTGGCACGACAGTTATGTGAATATTTATCCAGTTCACTCCTATTCTTATATAAACGGTTAAGTTCTGCTGCGAAATGCCTTACCGACTGCCGAGGATTCGTCAGCGGTATTTTCCGGCCGACATTATCACATACAACAGATGCCATGCCGCAAGTGTCAAAGCACACTACAGGCAAACCGGCACAGATGGCTTCAAGCACAACTGTTGACGTATCCTCGTCAACAGAGGTGAACATAAACACATCAGACTCAAGCATGGCCTTATGGACATCATGAGCGGAGACCTGTCCCATCATCTCAACTCTGTCTTCCAGCCCGTTATTCTTAAGGAATTTTCTTGTATCTGCCACCTGACGGTCATTACCCGTGCCATATATTTTCATCTTAATATTTGGATTATTCGTTTCAATGATGGCATTCAGAGCTATGTCAAGACGTTTGCGATAGGAAAACTTTCCAACCCAGATGACATTCAGAGTCTCACCGGTAAAACGGGACCTGGTTATCACCTTATCATCCATGTCATCAGTATAGAATCCTGTCTCAGGAATAAGAACAGATTCTCTGCCATAATATTTTTTTATGGCCTTGTAACTGTCAGATATGGAAGAAATCAAGACGGAAGATTGTGTCATGGTCTTGCGGACACGGGGATACAATGCCATCTGCATTACATTAACCGAGTTCTTAACACTATGAAACAGTCTGACTTTCCATCCATTGGCATAAGCCATTGGGAACTGTTTCATACCCCCAATCGGTCCCCATACCAACGGGATCCCGGCATGCTTGGACACAGAGGCAAGATAGCCCGGCTCACGAAAGCCAATCATGTTCAGCTGGTGAATGACGTCAATATCTTCACCCTTGACATGCTGTCTGCGGATTATCTCCTTCGCCATGTGTGCCGTCTTACGCTGCCAGTGCCTATAACTCAGATAGAAACGCCAGTCACCTTGATTCCAACACCTGCGACGCACTTCTGGCGACACTTCATTATAATAGAACCGCATACGTGATGCAAGTTCCGAATTTGCAGCATTGTTCATCCAAGCCTCTATCTGCAGGCGATATTCACCCTCTGTAATGATATGGCACTCACAATGCTTGGCAATGGCCAGAATCCAATTCCAACCCATGCCTTGCTCACTGCCCATTCCGGGACAACAAGCATACGAATTGATAAGTATTCTTAACATTGTACTTGTGGACTCACGTCCGTCTTGTGTTTTTTCTTAGTATTGTTGTGTATTTTTCTTGGTATATCGCTATCTGTCTCCCTCTTCTCTATAAGTAAAAAACGGACATCATGTATTTATCTCCGCCTGTATCCCGGCATCTTCGGGAATACGCTGCGCCTCATCCGGCACTTCGTCATCTTCGTATTCATCATCATATTCCTCCTCCATATTTTCATTGGCATTAAGACATAAGGCAATCAGCATACAGAAGCCCATTCCCTTTCCTGAAAGCAACGATGAATCTGCGGTCTGCTCCATGGCAAGACAAAAGAATGACATCATCGCCACCCTGTAGTATCTCATATCCTCTATGACACTGAACGCTGCAAGTCTGCGCTTCCAGAATATTACGAAGAAGAATATTCCCACCACTCCGAACTGCGCAAGTGTTGGGTAATAGGCATCGCAGATAAAACCGCCACCCCGATCCAGCCCCCAGACATGATCCAGTCCGTATTCAGGATAAAGCGGAGAATAATGTTTCCACGCTCCGTTACACGCAAACGAGCCCATGCCGGAACCAAACGGGAAGTAGTCCCAAAGAATCAGCCATGCCGTCTTGTAGGTTTCCGGACGAGCCAACTTATCATTCCAGCCCGAGACATAATAGGCATCAAAGCGTTCCCATGTGACAAACAGCACCACAACGGTAAGTAAAGCCAATGTCCATATTGTCTTCGGAGACTTGAAATCAAGCTGTCTCTTTATGTAAAACAACAATGTCACAAACGCTACGACCTCGCCCATAAACTTGAACTTCGGTGCTATCAAGCCAGTACATACAAGGGCAAGAGCTATGAACTTGTTCTTCTGCGTCTCCTCCGAGAACAGCAGCCAGCTCATACCTGTACATATAGCCAGCTGTCCCAATACAGGAAACTCCGCTTCAACACCATACAAGACTTCAAATTCACCGGCTGGATGAAGTAAAATCCAGGAGAACAGCGTGGCAACCATTGCGCCAAGCATAATCTTCTTCTGCCTGTCCGTAAACCGCGGATTGAGAATCCATGTACAGTATATCACAGAATATGGTCGTATCTCCTGGATAAAGTCAAGCCAGACACCGTCAGGATTACGGCCTATAGTCAATCCATAGACGGTATAGAACATCAGTATCCCGAGAAAGATATAATATTCCTTCCATGGCCTTTTGTTTGTAGACCAGTTATTCTTATTCAGAAAGGTATATCCCATGAGTATCAGAGTCATCACCTCATCCACATACATGAATCCCGGCAGGTCGTTATATGCGATACAGGTTGGGAAATATACCACCCAGAATAATGTGAAGAATTTTGCTATCTGATTCATAAGTTATTTAACTTACGCTTAACTATTAGAGAACGCCTGCAAGACAATTTCTCTATTTTCTTTTTACAGAATACACCACCATGCAAGGATTGATACATGAATCAACTTTCTCAACCGTCATCCTTGAATCCGCCTTTAATAACTTAAAATAATTGTTCATACCAACGACATTATATTCTCCGGAGCCTTTTCTCGGCACTATAATATAATCAACATCTCCTATAATATCCTGAGGATATACACTATAATAATATGTGTTAGGACAACGGGATTGCAGTTCATAAAACGTCATCATAGGCGAAGCGATTCTATCTGTTTCCTTAAATTCCTGCCGACGTGTGAAATCAACAACATTCTCATATCTCTTGTCAAAAGGAGATCCCAAGACAGGAAGAACAAGAATAATACATATAATAGAAAAGACTGTAATTATACCACGACTTACCTTCCTGGAATCCTCAGACCATAAAGCAAGAGATATAACCAACGGTATTATGGAAGCCCACCAGTAATAGCTGGAAAAGCGCCCTGCAACATTGAAAAACAGAATTACGAAAACGCCAAACAGCATAAATTTATGGGGGGGGTAAGGCCTGAACTCTTCAAAGACCTAATTGGAATATTTACAAATAAAAGAAGAACAGCCGTTAACATAAGCAAGGCCATTGATGGTTCTGCAAATACTTCTAATATTTTCGATATGAGAGTCGCTGATGTCTGAGCCTGTTCCTGTGTTATCACCACCATCCCCATAACATGTATCTTAATAAAATCTTTTACCCTCAGCAATGTATAAGAATATCCAAAAGTGTTCCACCAGAATGGAGGGAGACTGTTATGCACCCACATCCACAGACAACTGATGGTAAAACCTACAGAGAATCCTGATGTTGAGTATACCGCCACCTTCAACAGCTTACGGTACGGCCTGATTACGAATAGTGAAAATACGAATGCTGACGCAAGCCATATTACGCCCTGTATACCAGCAAGCATTGTAAGCGCACTGAAGACTATGAGTCCGATGATGCCTCTATCTGTCTTCCAATATGTTACAACATAATACAAACATACAGTTGCCATTAATGCGACCAACATATCTACGCGGCCAAGGCGATAAGTCGTACACATTCCTTTAAAGAACCAGAACAAGACAGAAAATGTCAGCAGAAAAGCATTATTATTTCTATGCCCACGCAAAGCCTCAACCGTTTTAATGACTATCCATCCTAAAACTACCGTCGTCAGCAACTCAAACAGCCTGACCTTAACAAGAGAGAAGCCAAACAACTTTATCCAGCAAAACAGCAGCCACTGGTATAAAGGTACATAAAACGAAAATGGAGAATATTCACCCATTCTATACCAAGAATGTGTGCGCCATTCACCATACATCAGAAAATTGGCAGGCGAATCCGTGAACATTACTTCGTCAACCCAAGGAAGATGATTATGAATTGTCAACAAATTTAATATAAGTGCTATGGCTGATACCGTAATATATATATAATTACACTGTACGAACCCAAGAATATTTCTATAGATTTTATTCTTTACCATAATATGTTTTAGTTTTTCTTTACCCTACGCTTAATATTGCTAAGCACTATCAACCAACTTTCCGGCAGACAGCGGCGTAATAGCTGTTTGACAGAGAACGACGCCTCTGCCCATGTTCCGGCGTAATGATGTATTGTCCTTGTATTTTCCGTAATATGCATACGCCCTGTCGTCACTTTTATCGGACAGAAATATTCTGACGGATAAACCCATACGCCATCAACTTCCTGCATGCCTTGTATCGAGCGCAGTCCTGACTCGGTCAGGACCTGCGTAGCGATATGCACCACAGTTATCTGGTTCTTCATCACCTGTTCATAGACGAAATGACGGTTTTCATAACCGGCAAGCATCTTTTCAATCAATTTATTACCGGATGCCATTCCCATGCCAAGGCCAGGATTTATACTTCCCGCCAGCTTTTTCACAGGGTCTGTCTCATATCCCATAAAGTTTCCCCTTGCCACTATATCATCCAAAGGACGGATAACCTCCACGTCAGTGTCAAAATACAGTCCTCCATATTTATATAATATCCAGAAGCGGGCATAATCACTGACAAAGGCATATTTTTTCATGGCATACGCCTCTGCCGTATAAGGAATGATATTCACGTCAAAATTATCCTCATTCCATTCCTTTATCTCATAATCAGGAAGATATTTCCTCCATGACGCTATACACTTCTTCGCCTCCTCAGGCAAAGGATTACGTCCGAACCAGCAGTAATGTATTATCTTTGGTATCATAATTTTGTTTTATAACCAATACTTTCCAGCCATTCCATAACCATTTTCATTCTGAATGCCCAATTGCCAAATTCCAATGCGAACTCACGATTCTTGTTAACAAGTGGCTGGTAGTCTTCTATATGTGCGAGAATATCAAGTATCTGTTCATTGGCATTACTTTCATCCAACTCTATGACGGGATTATAACCAACAAGATTCACAAGTTCTTTAGGCGCATGCCCCAGCAAAATGGTTCCTGACAACATACACTCCCAATACCTTTGTGTTAAGGTCTCAATGCCTTCCGCTACCTCCGGATTTGTCATTGATTGTGGTAATGAGATGGTTATCTTCGCATCTGCCAATGCATTGAAGAGTTCCTCATTGGTTGAGAATTGTAATACTCCATTCTTTCGATAAGAATGTCTTATACTTTTCGGCACATTTATTTCAAATATATTCTTGCTTACTCTGCCATACTCCAATAAATCAAGCGAACGTTCATTCAATTCTCCCCCAAATTTATATACAGAAGAGTCTATCCCCTCCGGGCAAAATAAAACATTCATGTCAGGGAAGCGCTTTTGGAACAAAGTAGCGACCTGTGATGATGTAAAAATACTCGTCCTAACCTTATGTCTCTCAAAGAATTCAGCCAGCATATCAAAATATTGTGGCCAGCAATCCCATACGAATGGAATTATTTCATACAGGATATGGTCAGGGAATGAATCAAACTTAATAGATACTGGTTGTACGAAACGTAACCGTGCCTCATTATGAAAAAAAAACCTTTTTTTTATATCAGCCCGAAATACAAGTCCATGAAAAATTTTATATGGATAATGACTTGGTGCTGTCAGCCCGCCAGCCTTTACCCAGCCGTCATATGCAGGAATTTTAAAATTGAATCTACCAGGCCATTGATATGGTCTGACCGCAAATACCTTTTTTGACATAACTTATCCCTTAACCAGCTTTATTATTTTTATCTTTAATCGCATCATGCCCATTGCTATAGGCAATACAAATCGTTGTAAAAGAGTCAGGCATGCATAGTTTTTCAGATAATATTCAGCACTATTACACTCCTCGGAAAGGATAAACGCACAACTGCTTTTAGAAGTGCTTGAAGCACCAAGATGGATACACTTAAACTTAGGCAGCAAATAATTCTTCAATCCTAAATTCTTTATTTTATGATACAAAATGTTTTCTTCAAAAAACAGGAATGTATTACTATCAAAACCGCCTATACTCCGCATAATATTCTTTGGGATCATCATACAAGAGCCAGAAGGCAGCTCTATTTCAAAAAAGTCCTCATTCTGCAATGCGGAATTGCAACTTAACATTTGCCTCTCATGCGTTTTACAAGATATATACCCAAACAAATCTCTACACATGAACAGATATGTAAGCAGCAAAGACCAAGTTGTATAATTCCTGCGTGCACAAGTATAGTCAATTTCCCTTAATCCGTTTTTATACAAGCAAGGACTTACGATTGCAACATTGGGCAAAGATTCTTGTGATTTCAATAAGGCCGGGATTATATCTTCAACAAACAGAATATCATTATTCAATATAAGAATATGGCTTATTTCCTTATCCTCATACGCGAATTTCAGTCCCTTATTATTACCACAGGCATATCCATCATTTGTATTGCTGACAACAAACGTGCACTTTTGCAAAGAGTCACTTGGAGTATCATAATCATTGACTCTACTATAGGCTGTATTAAATTTCCCAAACAGAAAACGTTCCAATTTGCTAACAGCCCCTATGTCCGCAGAACCATTATCAACAACAATATACTTTATTCTCGCTGTATTATATTTTTCTACACTTTCTATACAGTTTATCGTGGCTTGCCAAGTGTTATAATTGAGAATAATTACTGCTGTACAATTCATTTAATTCCACTTTACTAATATTATTCTTCAGGAAAAGACTTCACTACTCTACCAGGATTTCCGACAACAAGAGAATATGGAGGTACGTCTTTAGTGACCACGGCATTTGCCGCTATTGTAGAACCTTCACCTATATGCACTCCTGACAATATTGTAGCTTTATCTCCTATCCAGACGTTCCTTCCAATCACGACCTCCCCCTTAGAAGTCACCGGCCGATCCATTGGTTTTTGTTGTAATTGTTCTTTTATAAACAAACCATGATTATTATCAGAAATTGTAACCCAACGTCCAGTCAACACACCATCTTCAATAATGATTTTATTTGTCGCTGTGATGTGATTATATTCTCCTATGCCAACATGGTTTCCTATCTCTATCATGATTTCATTTTTACCCCCCCCCGAAAAAAGCTGTTAATATTGAGCGTTTTCCTATGATCGATGGCTGACCAATCTTTATATTTCTCCCACCAATAATTGTGCAATTCCGAGAAATCACAGTATGGCGTGACGCATGCGGAAGCGTTAGTTTCTTAATCAAGAAACTACAGACTTTGTCATATAAAGTATACATTACTTGAAAAATCAATTAACAACATTTTATTAATGCAGGTATTCGACTTACAACCAGATGACCAAATGAATAAAAAAATAATCCGGTAAAAATATTCATCAAATAATCCGGTCGCCTAATGTCCAAGAAATGACATACTGATGATGATACAACTGCTATAGATATTATCACATAAATGTTTATCTTATTATACAGGATAGCATATAATACTCGCACTATAAATAACGAGAACAAAAACCATAAAGGCGGATTCCCGGTTATAGATGCGGCATATACAAGTTCTTTTATCGGAGTTAATATGTAATGCACCCAATTATGGTCACCTCCAATGAACAGAACCATACTATTTACGCAATATCCAATCAAAGAATAAAGCAAAAACGGCTTGATTAGTCGATTTACCCCCCCCCGAAATAATAGTTCGCAATTCTTTCTGCCTATAAAACATTCCAGCCTTAAAGAAAAACCATGGCATAAAGAAAAACAAATAATCCATCCAACTAAGCCACCATACATCAGTTGAAACGTCACATGCTTGTATACAATGTCCGAATATCATATATACAATCATCAGGCCTGCGACATTATCTAACGCTTTATATCTATTCTTCGTTTCTTTTAGCAGCTCCATAAATACTTGATACTTTTACCGGATTACAATTTCATCATAATCTTCACCATTAAGCAGTATGCGATGGCGGTTATTGTTATATTTAGGGTGAATAAGACAACGTTCCGGGTTCCACACAACTGTATCATACAACCAGTTCGTGGAACTGACATCTCACATGTTCTTTCCCCTGACAATATCCATGAGGCTACAGATTTTCGGAAATGATTCGGAATAACGTTGAATTTCATTCTGCTATTTCTCGCCATAGCAGAATTGAAGCAAGCTGCATTATGTTCATCCGATTTGCCAAGAACTATGATTGACCGTACGATGATTCACCATATATCACATGCAAGTGCTTACCTAACAATATTTTGTCAAAAAAGGCACTCTATAAATAATTGGCAAGAAAATTATTTCTGCAGCAAACAAATAGTAAAAAGAGCCTTCAACAGAAACTCCTAATATTTGTAAAGCTGTTTGCCATACCAAAATCACAACCCAATGCCATATATAAAACACCATTGAGTTCTGTCCAATAATATATAGTTTCGTCCAACTCATATCCACTTTGCGAAAGAGATTATTTATCAAAATTATACCAGAAAGAGAGGCAGGGAACCATAACGCATACTCTCCTACAAGAGTATCATTTGCAAGCATATTTACAAAAACGAATCCATTCAGCGCAATACCGAGATAGAAAACAATAGAACAAATAAAAAAACATTTGCCGTATTGTCTATCTTTGAGTTGTGCCCCCAAAGTATAAAAAAAACATCCTGTCGTAACATTAGCTATATAGACAATTGGGCAGAATTTGTATGCATGCAACAAACAAGCGAATAGGGCAGTTACTATCAATATAACAATCGGTGTCAAATACTTTGAAACAAACGTGTATATGAGCCTCACAAAAAATAATGATAATAAGAACCAAAAAGCCATAGAAGATGTCAGAGCACCAGATAATAGAATTTCCTTTATTGGAGTCAAGAAATAATGGATAGGATTAAAGTCGCCATGGAACAAGAAACCAATACAAGCAATGATATGGCCTACAAAAGAGTAGACAAGGAAAGGAATTACAAGCCGTTTTACCCCCCCCGAAATAGTTTCTCTTATTTTTTTTTGCCTATGGAACATTCCCGCTTTAAAGAAAAACCATGGCATAAAGAAAAAAAGAACTATCATACAGCCTTTTATGTATGGTAATCCTATATGACCTAAAATCATATAAATAATCATTAGACCTGCGACATTATCCAATGATTGTTCCCTTTTGTCTATTTCTGTTAATCGATTCATAATTTATAGATCCTTTGCACCTATAATGTTTGCTATATTACGTAGAATTGTCACAACAGTATATCGAACCGAATAATCTGTTCGTTCTATTTTACCTCTATGGACGATTTCTTTATTTTATACCATATTTCACCAAGGATAGCTTCCTATTGCGAAATGATATCCACGGATTTTCCTGAAATATACATTTAGGATCATTCTCCATGGACGCATGAGCTTATTTTTCAATACAATATTCCATGGACGGCCTTGTTCTTTCATTCTTAGTGCCTGAATAGGAAATTCATCAAGCAATCCTTTTTCGGCCAGTTCACGGCTTATTTCTGATGAAGAAATTGCAATGTGAGGGACACGCTTCACCATAACTGAGAATATACTTTGGTCGTGACGATGTTCCACAAATCCCTCTTTGTTCGGCTTAATAGATTTCTTGTCGGTAACGAGTTCCTTTTCTATATCAGACAATTCCATCCATTGTTTCACGAATGCGACAGTCGCAACCGTTTTTTTGATAGCCCAAAGCCCTCCCAAAAGCTGTCGACTATTGCAGATTCTATCATTATCATATACGCCCAACTCTTGAAAAACATCTCCTTTTGTCCATTTATATTCTGGTTGGTCCTCTTCAAAAGCAAGAATATCCGTTTTATCACTAAGTAAGCCCACATATTCCGAAAAACGTTTTAACGCAGTTGGTTTATCATTCCAATACAATCCACCATCGCTATAAAACAATATATCGCCCTCATTCATTTTCTTCAACTGTTGATAGACAATATACGATTTCCAAGCCCAATAACCGTAACCTCTACGATACAACCATGGCTTAAGTTTTTTAAGATATTCTTTTGACAAATCTTTTTCAGTGAGAAAAAGACGTTTGTCAAAAGGGAATTTTCGAGTATAAGCCTCTAACCTTTCCAGTGACGCTTTATAACGAGTGTCTGCAAATGATAAGAGGTATAGTCTATTTTTTTCCATTACTATTACTTAAAGCTATATTCATCAATTCAAGGTGGTTCTTGATAACACCAGAAGATGTATATTCACTCTTGACATGCCAATTTTTCTTTCGCAGACAAGCTGTTTTGATGCATTTGGCAAGATCTCTATAATCTTTGTATTTAGCTATCAAACCATTTTCGCCATGACGGACAATTTCAGGAATGCTTGTACAGTCAAATGCGATGACAGGAGTTCCACACAATATGTTTTCCAATAATGTCAAACCAAAGCTTTCTGCAAGTGAAGGCGAAACGAACAAGTCTGAAGCATTGCATACCAAAGCCAATATATGTTCATCAAACAATGGTCCAAGGAAACGCACAGGATATTTCAACTGGCTTGCAACTGACTCGTCATAATCTTTTCCATATACAACCAATTCAACATTATCCAATGAAATGCTATTTATTGCATCACGAAGATAAGTCCAACCTTTATATGGATTGCCAGTGCCACCTAAAGCCCCAAATGTAATAATATATTTATCTTTCGGGAGATTAAGTATTTCTCTTGCAAATATTTTGTCCACAGATTTATAAATCTTTTCGTCCACAATATTCCATATATTATATACAGGCTTATCTTTAAGCACGAAAGAGCGCTTTGCACAATCAGCCATCCATCTACTTGGAGATACGAAATAGAAATTATCGTACTTCGTAAACATTTCTTTTTTCAGAACAGCTGTCTTTGCAATTTTCTTATTGTTTGCAAACATCTGACAATTCTTGCAGCCATCCTCATATTGCTTGCAAGAAAAACTATGATGGCATCCTGCCGTCATAGTCCACATGTCATGCATAAAGAATATTATTGGTTTGCCCGTATGTCCTAAATCTTCAATATCAGCAGCAGATAGATAATTACTACAAATCCAATGAAGATATACTACATCATAATCTCGAACCAGGTCTGCCATACCCCCATGCTTCAAGAATGGCAAGAAATGAAACAAATATGTATCCGGCTTCTTATCACTTAATTGATATGCAGAATAAGCATTTACAAAAAAATTATGAAATAATGTCTTCAGCCCTTTAGCATCATTTGTAACATAATTACGATTAACGGATGGCAAATAAGTATGGACATGAGAATCTATGCCTGCATAACGCATCGCCAAGTGCAATCGAAAAGCAGCATTACCACACGATCCCATCCCAGTCTGTATATGTAATACTTTCATCTAATTAAAAAGAAAAGAAAAACGTGTTATTATCTGATAACATACATACCAATCATACCGCTTATAAAGCCATGAGTATAAATTGCGTGTATCCACATAGTTCTCACGCTCTGAAAGAAACAGACGATAAAGAAGCATTGTTGCCCAGAATGATTTCTTCTTGAAATTCAAATGTCCCAAATAATCTTCACTTATATTCTTTCGCGGCGCACTTGCCTGTACATAATCTACATTATGAACGCCAACGGGGTGAGTACTTGAATAGACCTTTGCTGTTTCAAACATACGAATCAATATCTCCGCATCTTCATAACGGCGAATAGCGGAATCATAAGGATATTTCACCAGCAGCTCTCTCTTAAACATTGTATAGCCAGCACCGGGAGCTATGCGTCCATAAAACCATTCTTTATACGGATTCTTCACAGCTCCATTCAATGGATGGTAACACGAAGTCATGTTTTCACCTGTTTGAATGTATCTTCCACAATCAAAGATGTCATAACCATGATTGTTCGTAGAAAGATTGACAAAATGCTCCAACGCATCCGGCAACAATGCATCGTCTGCATCAAGAAATACAATCCAATCCCCATGCGCATTCCTCACTCCTGTATTTCGCGCTACACCTGGTCCGCCATTTGGCTGACAATAAACAGACATACGGTCATCATTAATTTTTCGAACTATGTCAAGACTATTGTCTGTTGAGCCATCATCCACTATGATAAGTTCTATATCCTTATAGCTCTGATTTAGGACACTCATGACTGAACGTTCAACAGTCGCTTCCTTGTTATAAAGAGGGATTATAATAGAAATGGTTGGCTTTGACATAACTTAAAAATTATCATAAATAGTAAGCAACCTCCGTTGACACTTTATTTATTAGCTTATCGATGGCATATTCAACTTTAAACATATCAAATAGCTTTTGACGCAAGAAATCTATCACTATACATATGCAAAATATTGAAGTTATTACAACAAGCCAATAGGGAATGAATATGTTTGAGTTTATTGCATTAGAATCAAAAGCAATGATATCTCTCCACAACCATACTCTTAAATAAGGATTCTCATGTATAAGGTAAACACCAAAGGTATAAGGAGCAATTCTTACTATAGTACGTACAAACAGATTGTTTGCGAATGAGATATTTTTCATCCAAACAAAAAAAGCTATCGCCACAAAAAAAGTTAATGAGTGATAAGGACCACTACCAGGAGGTAAGGCGTCCGAGAAAGATAATATTGATGGGTAAACATCTCTCATATTAAATAATAACGATATCACAAATATTGCAATCAGATTCTTACCCGCATTTTTAGCAAACGGATTATATAGTCTAATATACCCACCACAAAGGAATAATGTCACGAAAAACATCAGCGATGTACCCCAGTTATTCTCGTAGAAATAACCATAAGGGAATTTGTAGACATCTAATTGCAGGAAACATAACACAAAAAGCATAACCTTGTATTGTTCCTTTGTCAATGCCGATGCTAATTTTGCCAAGAATGGAGATAGGGCTATTAATCCGAGATATTTAGTTACAAACCAGTAAGCATCAGACTTTACTGGCATTGCAGATTTCAAGCACTCACTCCAAGAAATGTCAACTCCCCACTTCAACACTTTTAATGTAAAAGCAATAGTAACAGAATAAAATACAGCATGAAACCAGATTTTTGGAATTTTACTCCACTTTGCCTTTGGCATATTCACAAGAAAATATCCAGTAATCAATACATACAGGTCAACAGCGATATTCATTAATGTCATAGAACACTCTACAACAACATAATTGAATACCCCTATGGATGAAAGTTCAAAATGCAATGCACCGTTTTCTGTAGAGTCAAGATAAAACCCATGCGTTATAGAATGAAGCGCAACAATAAAGAACATTGCACATACGCGCATAACTTCAAAGTTTGTGATTCTATTAGTTCTCCTACACTCCATTGATTTTATATATCATCTTAAGATAAACGAGTTGCGTTAACAACATATATTCAGCCAAAGTTAAAGTTAATTAAATCATTGAATTACCAAGACGCAACACTGTTTACAGGTCTCACTTATTATCATGCCAGACACATGTAAGCTTGACATCTCGTACAATGCATCCTTATCACAACACAAAACTGTATAACATATATTTCAATGCTTAACAATCTATTGTTTTTTGCAATTACATATTTTGTTAATCATACGTTGAAAACGAATTACAAATACAGCAACTTTATTTAAGAAGGATGCATACATTGGATTTTTATTGTAAACCGGTATAAATGCTTGGCAGAACGGCGAGAACAAAAAATCAATCTGCGATTTGCCAACAATCATGGTTGGTGTTTCAAACGATGATTTACAATTTATTATTGTTTTCGCAACACTTTCATTGATATATTGATTTTGCTTCACCTCTTTGTACAAAGCCATGCCCATAAAAGGAGAAAAAGATTGGTCTGCTATGAAATCCATATGCCAAAAATGGAGAATCTTCGCCTTATGGAAATACTGAATACTCATCGCAATCTGACAATTATATATATCAGGTATTTTTTTTACGATATACCCAAATTCCTTATCCGTTTTTATCAACGCTGGCTGATCTTGGCTATTTCCTTTCTCAAAACAGGAGTAATACCAATTTTCATTCCAGCGCTTATAGAAAGAATGGATTAACTGTGTATCACGCACATACATGACACCACTATTAAACCACCACTCAGAATCGGACACATCATCATTGAAAATCTCATTAACACTATCAATCGTTCCCATACCAAATGGGTGCATTTTTAATGTAACATGTTCGTCTGGCACAGCAGCAATATCAGCGTCTGGCATATCGCAATCTGATAGTGGACTGCATATAACTGTGTCTGTATCTATAAACAGAAAATCACCTTTAACATGCAGGCGAGCTAATGTCTTGATTTCTCTTGAACGCTGCTTTGCTGTATAAGTTTCGGGGACAGATATAACTTTCACATCTGTAACCATGTCTATCAGTGCTTTACGTTCATACAAGCGGTGAGCGGTTGCATCGTCAACAAGAACAGTTACTGGAACTTCTGGATTATATAGCCTTAGGGAATATAATGACACCCACAGTTCCTCCAAAAAATAGTCCTCAACAGAACTGACAAGCACGTAAACTATTTGCATTTTCATTTTTTCAAATATAAATATTGCAATTGCTCTTTTGCCTTTCTGTTGAAAAAGAAGCAATAAGACAAGAAAATAGACAAGTCAACACAAACTCGCAATACGAATTTAAATACATCAGTATCTGTCTGCCACAGAGGTGCAACCACTCTATCAACACTATGTATTAATAATAGATACAATGAGAATTCACCTATAAAGGCCATGACCTTTCCAATAAAAGTGGTCTCAAAACTTTTGCATATATATACAATCACAAATGTTCCAAATATAGCAGCTGTATAACTCACCATAAATAAAGGGTAACTTCTATCCGCCATATTCAACAAGCCATAAGCTTTTTCTGTTGGGAATACATAATAATACAAACAGAACAAGCACAGCCATACAGTTGCGGAAAGCACAAACAATCTTATTTGCTTCCAACTTCCATTAAATGATTTTGCCTTATCCCCTATCAAGAAAAACGCATTTGCAGACATAGCCACATCTAATGCCAACGGCATTTCTATATATCCCCCACATATTATTCCAAACATGGAAATAACAAGGGATATGCAAACGAGTTTTGTTCCATCGAATTTCCAACGAATATATTCATATATCGCCCGCCCTACAAACAAAGCGTAGAGAAACCATATTATGCCTACTGATTCTACCGTAATACCACAAAATGGAATATCATAATAATGAGATACTGCCCATACTGACATCAAACATCTTTTGAACAAATAATGCCAAATACTTGAAAAATTCGCAAATTCAGTATCGTAGACTATAATTGTCTTTATCAAACAAACTGCCAATGCAGGAATAATAAGATGCTTAAATGTTTTTTAATATTCTGCAGGTATTCAGACTTATTATTAGCATATTTTGTGGTAAAACCACTTAATATAAAGAACAAAGGCATATGGAAAGAATATACTATAGCCCACAAAAAGCCAGGAGCTATTGTATGTCCTAATATCACAAAAAACATTGATAACCCTTTTGCAACATCTACAAATACCATACGGTTACCTTGAGTTGGATTCATATGCTTTTTTTATTTATCAAGTCAATATACAGTGGATTCACATGAAAATACAAATCTCGCGCAATACGGTGTCGAATACGTTCCTTTAATGAGTTTTTATAGTGAAATTTTGTATTTCTCCATGGGCTAATTCCAAACAATTCTAACCATTTGTAACAAAGTGGGTTCAAGCATTCTTTATGCCATGGCTTAAAATTACCACAATAATGCAAGATTCGCATATCATGTATGTTTTGGTCTATGATATCCCACTCTTTTCTATCGATAAAACTATTACTATGCGGCATCAACAAATCTTCCTGAAAGTTATATTTCCAAGGGAGCCATGTTACATTGTTATCAAATACCACATTCAATGCATCTTGATCTGGACAAACCGGCATATAATTTTCATTACCAAGAAACTGCATACTTTTTGCAACAATATCATTCTGCCTCCAAACCGAAATTTCAAATAGCAACACACCAGAATTGAAATATCTGTAACCTATCCCTAATCTGTTTTTATGACGAATATCATCACAACTTTGTGACGGAACAACACCACAGAATGTATCGCCAAGGTCTGTTGCAAACAATTCACTTATATCTCCATTGACAATCGTATCACAATCGAGATATAAAATGCGTTCTACATTATCTGGCAATAACTCAGACAATAAGAATCTATAATATATAGAATTTGGAAATCTATCATTGACAGGATATTCTTTAAACGTATCTCCGTCTATATCATAAAAGGCTACCTTCTTGTTGTATTTAAGAACAACATCACTGATAATACCTTTGTTCGTATCAGATATTCCACTTGAAATAACATGAAAACATATCTCATGACTTCTATTAGTCTCCAAAACAGATAAGATACAAATACCTAACGGTACTACAAAATTATTGTCTGCGCAAAGTCCAATATCCATAGCCTACATATTCCCCCTTCCTTTGTTGAATATAATTTTTAACATGCGTGTTGAAAAATCACGCAAGCCACTACTACATATACAATATGGAATATATGTCAGAACACAACATGTTGAGCCAACAATGGCACTATCCATAATGAATTCCTTCCAACTCTGAGGTTCGATTATTTTACTGCCATCAAAGATGTACCACATAACAAAAAACATCAAAGACAAGAATAAATATCTTTTTATAATAGGGATAAAGTACTCCAAAGGACTTATTTTAAAACCTTTGTGAAACAAGAAATAAGGTTTCCATAAAGAAATGATAATGACATTGCAAATGAAAATGCCGAAAATAATACCATTAAGCCCCCAAAAATATCCAAATAAGCAAGACAACCCCAAATGTAGAATAGCTTCAGCCCCAGCTGCCCAAACATCTTGATAAAGACCATAAGCTGCCAAGAAATGGTCAACTGTCGTTCTTACCATATATATGCTATTGTATAAAACATATATCACTACAAATGTCTTACCTAAAAGATACTGTTCACCAAGCCACAACATTATAAACGGTTCTGTCATAAAATAAACACTGATGACCGCTACAATAGCAAAGAAAAAACGGGTGTCAAACAATTCCCAAAAAACCCTTTGAATATTCTTTTTATCACCACTTGCAACAAGATTTCCAACAGATGCTGCCGCTCCATCAAAAAAAGCTCTAATCAAATTGATTACCTTTCCAACAACTAATGTATAATTGCCATACAAGGCAACAACTGACAAACTTGAAAATCCATATATCACGATATTACTTGTCTGCCCTATGACTGTATAAGCAATTCGGTGTACAAATATTTGTTTCGTTTTTTTCCATATATCAATATATTTGTAGAACAACTCTTTTCCTTGAGACATATTTGTTTTCAACCATGGGTAGTCTCGTCGAACCAACAATTGTAATAATAACGTTTGCGCAATCGTCATTCCTAATTCAACTACCAGCCAGACTATGTAAGGATATTTGCTATAGGAAATAGCTATGATTTCCAAAATTATCTTTATTATTCCTGATGTCTGATAAATAGTTTGGAGCTTGTATCCTTTTTGTGCAGCACCAATAATTACAGTTTTGTAATTCAAAAAATATGACTGCATTGAGCCAACTATAAAAACAGCAAAGGTTGCATAGGCGTACCATAACGGTAAAGGAGATTTTGCAAATATCCAAGGGAAAAACGACATAACGATTGCAGAAAGTCCAATAACTATCAATGCAATTTTTCTATATAACCATCCCTGAAGACTTACTATCTCGCAAATTGTATTTTCATCTTTATCATATAAAGGCTTATATAGAAAATAACCTATCGCAGAACCAATACCAAGCTCTGTCAAATTAAGCATTCCAAAAATATTTCCAGCAGTTGAATTTAGGCCTAATATCTCACTTCCAAGTTTGTCAAAAAAAACTTGTCGTGAAACAAGCCCTAAAAGCATATTCAAAAAATAGAATAATAATGCTGTTATAGAATTTTTTATTGTATTTGATGTACGTGAATCCGACATTATTTATCTTTCAAATAATTCAAAAAAATGAAGAAATACGAAAATATTATACAACACTTCGTTAACATTCCATCTACATCATTAAGAACAAGTTAGTTGACAGAATTTTTACATAACAAATTTTGTATCAACACATTTTTTTAACAACTTTGATATGGTACACTACCACACATCAAAGCCATTAAGAAACAACATTTGAACAATATGAGAATTCTTTCTGAATAATCTTTTCATTGATTGCTTACCTCTATGCAAGGAGACTATTGTGTATATGCCATTACTCCTCCGGCAAATCTATGTGGAACTCAAAATCCAAAGTACCAGGTTTAGCATCACCAGAGACCCCTGGAACCGGATCTTTGGGAATGGTCATGCCTGTATCAGGATTGCCACTGCCGGCAAGAAAGGTGTTGGATGCCACGTCTATTGATAATAGCTTTATGCGTGGAGTGATGTATTTCTTTTTCATATCAGAGGAATGGTTTAATCAGCTCATTTTTTTAGAATTTTAAGTAGCATTGAATATGAACTGATTTGCATTCGCTGATACTTTTCTCAACTTTCACAGATACAAATTGAAGCGGCTAAATACTGCTGTTGCAGATGTTTCATCACACAAACACCATCTTCTGAGTTTTTCGTCATTTCCACAACAGACACAGACCGGCCTTTATTTTGTAAATAAGAGTACTCCGCCGCAGCGGAACATCATCAAACCATACTACGGAATAATGAACAATTTCCTTTTTTTCTTCCAAAAGCCACACGTTGAACATGTGTTCCGCCAAGAAACCGAACAACCTGAAACGCCTTTCTTTCAGTATTTTGACATTTATCTTTTTCTCATATTCCTCAAAAAGAGGGAACAGCCATTGGCAATAGGCGTTTACGTTCTCATCACGAACATATTGTTTGCCATCAGGTAATGCCTGCGGAACATCACTTCATGATATGCCTTCCGATAAGTCTCTGTCTGGCAGCTGAGAAAAAAGCTTTCAAAATGGCGCATCATCTTTTCCGGCACACTCAAAAGGATTGCCTTTCTGTTTGTCATGGCAAACCTCCGTGTTCTCGGCACAATGACTTTCCCGTTCAGGACAGCATCCGTAACTTGCTTAGGAACGGAGAGATTGAAGCTGTCGAGATCTGCACGTTTTTTCCTTATTACACCAAAGCGAAAGAAATGGCCGTTATGGAAATCGAAGAAGCGGCGGTAGTGGCATAGTCCTATTATGCTTCCTCTGTCATGGCACTGATGTTTCCAGATCCAGTACAGTGCTGTCAGTTCACTATAATAGGCATTCTTATGACTGATTGAAAGGTCTTTACCAACAGGAGTAAAGGCATCGTCGCCAAGCAGCCGCAGCCGTCTGTCCGCCACGGCACTCCCACATTGCATGGGGACATACTCCCTTGCAGACACTTCAATCTCTGTTTTATAACAACAGACAAAAATCCTGCACATAACACCAGGTGAAAAGCAAAAACAGGACTAAAGGACATGAGCTTATCAGAAATCCGTTATCATATTCCAGTCCTTTGCAATTGTCTCATTTATAACCTTTACAGAGGTTTCCTTTATTCTCCACAACCTCAATACATGCTTTACCCTACCTTTCAAAGCATCCATAACGGGAGGAAGCCACTCTTCCTTATGGCCATGAATAATCAGCACGAACTGGTATTCCACCTCTTTATGCTCTATATCAACAAGCTCTGTTCCGATCGGCTCTTCATCATGACGGAGCAATGCTGCATGGTAGAAAGTCATCGTATCACGGAACTTTGAGGCAATGTCTTCTACAAAATCATCAAATTTTTCCTTGTTCAGTGGATTAGGAGTGGAACTCTTAGCCTCTATCAGAGTCACTTTTCCATTCAGTTTAACAACACACTCACATGTGGAGAAATTCTCCACCTGCGCATATAATGGTGAAGTTTCTACATGATAAAGACTCTCATCAGGGAAGTCGAATGTCATGCCGGACTCAACAAACGTTGCCATCAGAGTTCAATTTCCTTTCTATACAAATTTACAGACTCACGTATTATAGGATTTTCAGGCATACCATCCAACAAATCATTTTGTTTTGCATGTCCGGCAGCAAACGATATAACAGGAATGTGCATGTTGTTTCTGTTTGCAAGAACATAGAGATTCTTAATTACGAAATAAGAATGTGTGGAAATAAATATCTGCAATCCGGCTTTTGCCAAAGACACTAATATTTCCATGAATCTGCTTATCATATCAGGATGCAGATTAGCCTCCGCCTCATCTATTATGATTATTGACTGGCGTGTGAGGTAATGGTTTCCAAGAAGCAAATCAAGGATAGCCAAACGCTTTATTCCCTCAGAGGTGATATTTATTTCAAACACCCGGCGCTCCTTATCCCGAAACATCCAATTCTTTTTGTCATCATCATACTCAATTCGCCCACCGACAGCATCGCCCAAAGATTTCCGTGCTTCAGAAAATTCCCTATAGTTACGTCCCTGAACTGTCTTGCTCAAAGCACGGGACAAATCAACATAAGATTTATCAAAACCAAAAACCTTGTCCACTTCAAAGGAGCGGAGGATAACATCCTGTATGGAAACGATCTCTTTTGCAGGTATAAAGACATTGTTGACATCCGTAGGAGAAAAGCTGTCAGTTACAGACTGTACTGATTTCGTTGTTGACACACCAAAGGTATAACTGAACCACTCATCTTTATCGGATCTCATTGAAAAATCAAGGCTGGAGAATCCTTTTCTCACCAATGCTCCTAAAGAATTCACCTGAAAAGTCCAATAGAGTGCATCCGAAAGCAGCTCCTTCTGCGTACGAGGTTCTTTGCCTCGTTTATACTGCTCCACAGTTTTCAAAGCTGCATAAAGACTTTTCAGCATGAATGTCTTTCCTGCCCCGTTATGTCCTATAAGGACATTTATATTCTGAAGATTGCGGCATTCTACATCAGCAATTGGTCCGAACCCCTTTAATATTATATCTTTTATCATCCTAATAATTCAATTTCTTGTATGCAAAGATATGACTTTTGGCATAAACTGAAAAAATCCTGCTTATTTTTTATAATTCTTTTTCAAATACATAGCCTCTGTTTGCACAGTTCCTTTTCAACTCCCACACATAAGGGGAAAAGGAAGCCCCAAGCCGTGCTTATCTAGTAAGTAACAGAGTTTTTAGTATAAAATATTTCCCAACAGTTTTACTTATTAACATACTTCCGCCCGTTCCTGATAACCAAGCCTTTTGTGGCAGGGAGAACGCGTTGTCCCATAATGTTATATGTAGCGGAATACGCTGACGGTACAGAATTTACAACATCCATTCCAGTCGGAGTTCCGTTAAGACTGAAACTGACACGCCTTGCCCCTTCAGCATGAACAGGAACAGTTGACACTTCGTCTATTTTAAGGTAGGCACGGTTTGCAGCAAGAGAACTTCCGTCTCCACAGAGCACAAGGGCATTGGCCGAGAGAACGACAATATTGTCTGACTCGCTGATATTTATAGGAGAGAACGTACCGTAAAGTCCGTTCTTGTTTCCTGCCTCCGTTGCTGCCGTACCCGAACAGCTGGCAACAATCTTCGTGGCATCACCGTCAGAGAAGAATATGTAGGGCATACCGGCTTCGAGACGGCTGACTTCCGAAAAATACAAATTCCCGTCCTTTACATAGTCCGTCTCATAGAACCGTGCTCCCGAGTATCTGCCATTTTCCACAGCATACGGCAGGCATATTGTCCCGACCCTGCCCGGCGTAATGTCACGCGTATATATCTGTTCCTCAGACCCGTTGGCATAGCACACCGTTACAGATGTAAAACGGGATGCCTCCCCTACAGTCAATGCCGCTTCAGGAACATGTACTGTCATCTGCCATATCAGCACATTATCAGCATTATAGGAGGTGCTACCTGTACTGACTTTGAGATTTGCATCCTTATGATTTCTCACATATGCCATCTCTATTTTTGTTATCTGTTTGTCCGTAAGACTTACAATCCTCATTATATTTCCCTTGTACAAATGAATATTATCATCTGCCGTATAATATGTAGGCTGATATGTACTGTTCGTACCTTTCTCAAAAACAGCATCAAATGACATTCCCGAATAAGTATTCAAACGTTTAGTACTCGAAGTCTCACCATAATATACATCTGTAAAGTCAACAGTTTCCGAGTCCATCATCACAGGAGAGAAAGGAACATGACTGACAAGATAATTGTCATACTCAAGTGAAAACCGGTTTTGGGCATCATCTTTTACTAATTTGCCAAATACCACGACATTATCTTTTACTCCTATGTCGGATATGTCAGACCATTTTTCATTGTCAATACCTTTATAGTTTCGCAAAAGATGCAACTGCAGGGACTTTTTCTTTCCGTCATCGGAAATGTCATAAGTAATCCAACCGTCACCGGCGACATTCGTACTTACAATCCTACTTACAATTCCTTTTACATAAACTTCCGCACCTGCCAGTCCCTTGTCTACCACCTCCGTAACGGTATATGCTGTCACAGGAGTATTTGCGGCATTAGTTTTCTGAGCAAGTACCACCATACATGGGGTCATGGCAAAGAAGAAAGCAAGAATTATTCCTTTGATATAAAACATAAATATCTAAACGGCACCTGAAGAAAAAAAGATGCCCAAGAACCTGTACCCTAAAAAAAGGTTCACATACACACATTCCTTAGGGGCACCCCTTTACCTGCAAGTTAACAGATTCGGCAGCTGAATAAAAGGCAAATCTTACACATTGTCCCCATGAACGGGGAAAGTTGAGGAACATTAATATATGGCAATGTCTCCATCAGTATCAGATATCAACCGACGGCACACCATGTGTGCACACGGAAAATAATGTCTACAAAGGTAGTAAAATAAAACCAATTTTCCAAACTTTAACCTGTATTTTCTTGAAATTTCATTCAAAATCACACACAGAACAAATAAGTTGCGAAAATCTCAACAATTCCTATATATTTTCACACCATTTCTGAGTTTTTTTCATTATCTTTGCAGAGGAAAAGCACGAAAGGACGTGTATATAGCACCTACTGATGTGTTCAATATCCACTTAACCTGCATACCTGTAAAAAAAACACAACCACAAAAATAGATAGACTAAATCTATGAATATTCCCGAATGCGAGGAAGAAATCATTAAAAATCTCAGCCAATGCCAAAAGGAGATAGTGTCAGAACTTCTGTCACCAAGATTCTCTCCTAAGGCAGACTGCCAATGGTTTGTAATGAGAGTAACATACGGACGTGCCGCAAAGGCTGCCACACATATCAACACCAATGCATATCTGTCAAGAGAGAGAAAAAAAGAGAATGCATTGTCTGTCCCTTATTTCGCCTATACTCCACACGAGACAAAAATCGTGTTCAAAGACGGGAAAAGGGCCAGGAAGACCGTGGCCTGCCTGCCAGGGTACATATTCTTTTACGGTACGGAGCGGGATGCATTCCGGTTCTCCCACCGCTCACAAGAAACGGAATCACTGCCCTTTCTTGATTTCGCATACGATCACACTCAGAAAAGTCTGTCAGGCATGGACAGGATAATGACCATACCCGACCGTGAAATGCTGAATTTCATAAGACTGGCTGAGATAGAAACCTCAAAGGCATATTCCGTAACACAGGAAGAGTGTCATTTCCGAAAAGGTGGCAAGGTCCGCATCATCCATGGTGTGTTCGAAGGCATTGTCGGCAGGGTTGCAAGGATACATACCCAAACTCGCGTCGTGGTGACACTGGAGGGCATCATCTCGTATGCCACGGCATATATTCCCGCGGCTTTCATGGTTCCTGTGGAAGAATAGTTTCCACCAAGACACGCAGGCCTGACATTTCAGCCGGCGTACCCCACCCACAGTCGTCCAATCACGCCACACACAATTTTCACCAAACGCCCATACCACTTATCAGACAAAGAATTACTGCTTAATATGCAACGATAAAAGGTTATCTTTCTAACAAGTGAAAGATAACCTTTTATCGTTTCCGCACTACCTGACGGCATGCCTGCATGTCTGATAATCTATACCATCAGACCAAAACCGCAGGTCTGGAAACCATGTCATTCATTGCCATAATGGTCGGAATACGCAGAGCCATAGCCGTATCCTCCGTAGCCGTAACCATAACCGTAACCATAACGATAGCCGTAACGGCGGTATCCGTAGCGTGAATTTGCGGTAAGAGTGCCGTTGAGTATTATGCCCAGATTATTGAACTTACGGTCGTTGTAGTACTCTTCCACGACATGCAGGATTTCCAGTTCCATCAAGCCAACACGGATGACAAACAGTGTCATATCAGCATATTTGGCAATGATGGAAGTGTCAGCCACTATCTCTACAGGGGGGCAGTCCAGGAAGACATAGTCAAACTCTGCACGCAGTTCCTCCATAAGTTCAGCGAAACGGTCATAGGCAAGTATCTCGGCCGGGTTAGGAGGAAGAGTTCCCACAGGAAGAATATAAAGCCAGTCGGAGCCTTCAGCCTTTACAAGAATGTCATGCCAGTCAGTCACCGTCCCGTTAATATAATCAGAGATACCCACCTCCGGTTTATTTACATAGGCGGAAAGGTTACGGCGGCGCAGGTCAAGGTCGACAGCAACTACTCTCTTTTTTTTCAACGACATGCAGAGCGCAAGGTTATAGGAGACGAAAGTCTTTCCCGAGCCAGGATTCATTGACGTTGTCATAATCACCTTTGTGTCTGTGCTCTTGCCTATTACGAACTCTACATTTGTACGCAAGACACGGTATGCCTCATTGATCACATTACGCGACCCCGGCTTCACAACAACACGGTTTACATGTTCTTCCCTGACATTCATGTGCGAGTTACGCCTCTGCATCTGCTTTATGTCACGCCACAGCCACAGGAGGTTTACGGTATTGAGCATCCGTTCCCACAAAGAGTTTTTGCGTTCATCCGCAAAATCTATATGTGGAAGCTCACCTATGAACGGTATGGACAGTTTCTCTATGTCTTTGCGTCCACGCACCTTGCTGTTCATCCACTCACGTATGACAATGAACAGGAATGGGAAGAGCAGTCCTATGCCAAAAGCAATGAGCAGCACATTCCTCACATTAGGGAATGACTGCTGGTTAGAGCCGCCGGCTGGCTGCAGGATGCGGGTATTGTATGCGGCAAACGCCTGTGTCAGTTCGTTCTGTTCACGCGTCTGCAGGAGATAGGTGTACAACTGCTCCTTTATCTTCAGGCGGCGCTCGATATCCACATACAGTTTCTGTTTCCGCGGAGTGGCATCTATGCGTGCGTTGTTCCTCTCCGTTGTCTTTTGCAGGAGATTTACCTGAGCCTTCAGCGTACCGATATGATTGTCAACGGTGATGAGTATGCCATGGCGGAGTACGGAAAGCTGCTTGTCAAGGTCTGAGACAAGAGGGTTTGCCTCTGACGATGCCGAAATAAGATTTGCACGCTGCAGGACCAGGGCATTGTACTGATTAACCTGTTGTGCCAGGGCCGGATTGTTTATACCGGCACTGAGCGGAACAGCCTGAGTATAATCGGTAGTCTTATTGATATAGTCACGGAAATACCGAGTCAGAGTCAGCTCATTGTCTATGGAAACCTCCTCTGTCTCATATTCCGCCGAGCGGCTGATATATTTCGCACTTTCCTCACCATAGTCAAGAGTACGGTTGGCAACCTGATATGAGGTCATTTCATTCTCAACATCACCAAGTTCCAGTTCTATGGCCTGCAGACGTTCGTCTATGAATTTCTTTGTAGCCACGACTATCTGGTTGCGGTTTTCAACCCACATTTCATTATATATGGCTATCAATGTGTTGAGGGCATCATCGGCACGCTCTATATTTACATCAGAGAGAGAGAGGTCTATCACCGAAGACTCGTCATTGGTGTTTATGACATTCAGTCCGGAAAGGAAACGTGCCGTAGCCTCCCCGACGCTTATTTTTATCACGGTAATGTCATCATCGGTATGCAGCCTGAATGACGCTGTAGGCTTGATGATGATGTATCCGAACGGCATTTTTGTCATTTTTCCAAGCGGCACCATGAGCTTGCGCTCCCTGCCCTTGTCGTCATACATGACCTTCACCATGCCGTTGCCTTCGATATGCATGTCAAACTGCAAGTCGTCAAGCGCTTCCTTATTAAAGAACTGCACCTCAACCGGCAGACTTGAGCCGTAAAGGGCAGTATTGCGCAGGTGACCGCGGATTTCGTAATTGACATCGAGATGAAGCCGTTCCACGACCTTGGCCATCAGTGCCGGCTTGCGCAGGGCTATCATCTCGTTATTCAGTGATGTTGAAATCTGCGAGCGCGAAGTGCGGTATTTGCTGAACACATTGTCCAGTTCACGCCCGTTGGCGTCATCCTTGACAATGATGGAGGTGGAGCGTGTGAATATCGGAGGTGTGACACGCAGGTATAGTGCCGCCGAAACCAATGTCACAACAAGGCACAGGACAAACCAATACCAGTTGCTGAGACACAGACCTATTATATCTACTATGCTCAAGGAATTATCATCGTCTTGCTGCTTCAGTATCCGTCTCTGCCGCGCAGTTAGTTTCTGTTCCATATCTTCAATGAATTATAGAATGCTTTTTTCCTGTTAAATCTCTCTCTATCCGGCATAACCATATCAGAATGCTCCTGCCAAAGAACAGAGTGAAAGGATAAGTCCCAACGTTCCGGTCCAGAATCCCCAGCTCTGGAACAGATTGCCGTTGACAGTGGAGTTTCTCTTCGACTTGTCGTTCGGCTCTATATACACTATGTCATTCTGGTGGACGTAGTATGCCGGAGAATCATAGACATTCCTCATCATGGTCAGGTCAAGCTCATACTGGCTGCGCACACCGTCCTCCTCGCGGATGACCAGCACATTCTTTCTCAAAGCGTCTATGTCAAGGTCGCCGACCTCACCTAATAGTTCATAGAAAGTCATATTGTCGCGGTCGATATTCACGCGGCGGCCTCCGCCCTGTCCGAGAACCGTGACATAAAGCCCGGTATATTCCACCTTCAGTATAGCGTCATCGACAAGCTTTGTCGTGCGTAGGACATTGGTAAGCGAGTCTGTCAGTTCCTGACGGTTCATGCCCGCCGCCTGAATCTTGCCAAGGACAGGAAAGTCGACCTTGCCGTTGCTGTCTATAAGATAGCCCTGCTTATTCCCGTTCTGTCCGCCCATATTCTGCATGGTGTTGTCGCTGATATTGAACTGACGTGTCAAATCTTCATTGCGCGACTTTACATAAATGCTTATACGGTCGCCGGGACGAAGCTTGAAAGGAATGGAGTTATAGGCAGCAACAGCCTCTGACGTCCCCGGCTGCTTATCCTGGAAATAGGCTATGTCCTTCGGTGCGGAGCAAGACCACAAACCTGCGAAGACGAAAATAATGGAGAGTGCCTTTATTATCCTGTTCATATTCTTTCTGAAAATATTTTTTTACATGGTTTATATTATTATTGTACGAGAGGGTTCAGGCCATAGGCTGTAATTTTTCATTACTCCCAGCATGTCCCTATCCCAGCATTTTTTCTCTCATCACCGCAACCAGGAATTTTGTGTTGCCAATGATATATCTGCGCCACATACGCCGAGGGTCAGACAACAAGCGGTGGAGCCATTCAAGTCCGTATTTCTGCACTATCAGCGGAGCACGCTTCTGCGTACCGGCAAAGAAATCGAACACCGCTCCCACCGTGCCTACATGACAGTGTATGTCAAGCTCGTCCCAATGCTCACTCACCCATTTCTCCTGTTTCGGAGCCGTCATGCCTATAAAGAGACAGTCCGGATTGGCTGAGTTCACCGCCTCAACCATAGCGGCATTGTCTGATTCCGAGAATTTTTCCTTGAACGGAGGGCTGTAGGTCACGACATCCACATTAGGATACTCCACTGCCGCTTTCCTGCGTATTGCGGCAAGAACATTCTCAGAAGAACCCAGGAACATCGCTACCGGACGTTTTCCCGACGGAGATACCGGAGCGTCATTCAGACGTTCCATCTCACATACGAACACATCCCAGCCCGGCACACGTTGCCGAGGAGGGTGAGGATTGCCCACGACACGTGTGGCCATAACGATGCTCACACCGTCAGGCACAAGATAGTCGCCATTGACAAGCGCATCGGCAAAGACCTCATCTTTCAACGCACATATATAAGAATATGCGTTTACTGTATTAATAAGTGTTTTTCCTGCTGGAATTTCTCTCAGATCCTGTCTACAGTTAACAAGATTCAATTCTTTTAATTTCATGGTTTAGATGCTTCTAAGCATATAGGTATTGCATCTGCAAAAATACACATTTTTTACGAACTCACCAAATAATAGTCGGTAAAAAGGCAAACTTATTGCATTTTAACACAATTTTCTGCCATAAGATTTGCAATAACCATTAATTTTCGTAACTTTGCAAAGAAGTAGAAATCAACTAAAAACATAATACTTATATGGCAAAGAAAGAAACAGAGGAGCTTTCCAACGACCCTAAGGCTGCTAAGCTGCAGGCGTTGAAAGCCGCTATGGCAAAGATAGAGAAAGACTTCGGCAAGGGGTCAATAATGAAGCTCGGAGAGCAGCAGGTGGCGAAAGTGGACGTCATACCGACCGGTTCGCTGAGCCTTGACATTGCTCTCGGCGTGGGCGGCTATCCGAAGGGGCGCATCATTGAGATATACGGTCCGGAATCTTCCGGCAAGACCACCCTTGCCATTCATGCCATAGCAGAGGCGCAGAAGATGGGAGGCATGGCGGCAATCATCGACGCCGAGCATGCCTTTGACCGTTTCTATGCTGCCAACCTCGGCGTGGATGTGGACAACCTGCTCATCTCACAGCCTGACAACGGCGAGCAGGCCTTGCAGATTGCCGACCAGCTCATCTCTTCCGCAGCGGTGGACATCGTGGTGATTGACTCTGTCGCGGCGCTCACTCCGAAGGCGGAGATAGAGGGTGACATGGGCGACAACAAGGTAGGACTGCAGGCGCGACTCATGTCGCAGGCACTCCGCAAACTCACTTCCACCATAGCAAAGACCAACACCACATGTATCTTCATCAACCAGCTGCGTGAGAAAATCGGCATGATGTTCGGCAATCCCGAGACAACGACCGGAGGTAACGCATTGAAATTCTATTCCAGCGTACGCCTCGATATTCGCCCTTCCACCCCAATCAAGGACGGCGACGAGGTACTTGGAAAGCTCACTAAGGTGAAGGTCGTAAAGAACAAGGTTGCTCCTCCTTTCCGTAAGGCCGAGTTTGAGATTCTCTTCGGCCAAGGCATCTCCAAAGTAGGCGAAATCCTTGACATCGCTGTTGACAAGAACATCATCAAGAAGTCCGGTTCCTGGTTCAGCTATGAGGAGACAAGACTTGCACAAGGCCGAGATGCAGTGAAGCAGCTCCTGCTTGACAACCCTGAACTTTGCGAAGAGATTGAGGCAAAGGTCAGAGCTGCATTGGAAGAGTAGATAAATTGATTTCCCATACAATCAGAACACAAGGGCAGGCCGTGTCTCGGCTTGCCCTTTTTATTTTCCTATCGTCAAAAATTCTTATATGACAATATGCGCAAGGACAAAAACATACATTTCACTGAAACCGTAAAGTCAAGGGCTGAAATAAACATTTCCGACTTTGTCGTACTCAATCTCGGTTTCGCAAAGACCACGCACCATTGGAAGAACCGTGACATTTCATCACCGTTCCTCCGCATATACTATGTCATAAAAGGGCGGGCAAGGCTCCATCTCCCCGAGAAAGACCTGGAGGCTGTGCCGGGAAACATGTATCTCCTCCCCTACTACCTGCCACACACCTATGAATGCGACCCGGACTTTGAGTTCTACTACCTTTTCTTCCTCGCCGACAGCAGCGACAGGGCAGACATATTCGACACCTACACATTCCCGACAACTGTGAAGGGCAACCATGCCACACAACTGCTTTTCGAGAACTACTGCCACCTCTACCCGCAGCTTAACCTGCCCACACTGACTGCGGAGGCCTTTGACAACCACCCGTCATACAACTCTTATATCAAGGCATACATGCAGATGGAGAACTATGAGAAGATGCAACTGCACGGCTTTGTGGAAATTCTGATGTCATATTTTGTAAAACACGCTGAGGCACGGCTCATCGTAAAGGATGAGAGAATCAGCCTTCTGCTCGGATACATCATGGAACATCTCGGCGAGACCATCACCGTCAAGCAGCTTGCCGACAAGGCATGCCTTACCGAATCTTATCTTGTAAGAACATTCAGAAAAGGCATGGGCGTCACCCCATTGCAGTATGTGATAAAGAAAAAAATACAATATGCACAGGCTCTCCTGCTCAGCACCGACAAGAGCATACAGGAAATCAGCCGGGACACCGGATTTGCAGATGTCTCCTATTTCATAAGGCTTTTCAAGAAGAACCTCGGATTCACGCCACAGGAATACCGTAACGGTCTCATCGGATAGGACATTCCACACCGCCAGATAGTATATTTTAGGCGAAAAAGGCTTTCAAGAGCATGTTTTTATAGCAGTTTTTTGGACAAAGAGATAATATAGACTAATTTTGCATCCGTAAAAACGACCTTCGCGCATGGCAACCGTAACGGCACTTGACATACACGGAGGACAATAAAAACAAGAAGAGACATATTATCATCATCAAACATGTTCAAGAAGTACATCCTACCTTTTTCGCTGTGGCTCATCACAGCACCGGAAATCTTTGCGGGCGGACTTGTCACCAATTCCAACCAAAGTGCATCATTCCTGCGTAATCCGGCACGCGACGCCATGATAGACATCGACGGCGTATATACCAATCCGGCAGGCATATCATTCATGCCTCTCGGCTTCCACCTCGGACTTACCGTGCAGCATCCTGAGCAGGAACGCAACATCACCACGAGCTTCCCTACCCTCGCACAGAACATCAACCATCCCGGCGAGAGCACACGCACGTTCCACGGACAGGCGTCGGCACCGATAGTCCCGAGCTTTCAGGCGGCATACGTATGGGAGCGATGGACGGCAATGGCTTCCTTCGCATTCTCGGGAGGCGGCGGCAAATGCGAGTTTGACGATGGCATAGGAAGCATAGAAAGCATATTCTCACTCCTGCCATCAGCAGCAAAGATGAACGGCATTCCTGCAACAGGATATTCCCTGAACTCTTTCATGAAAGGCCGCCAGTACTATCTCGGGGTGCAGATAGGCGCTGGCTACAAGATAAACGACCATCTTGCCATCTCAGCAGGGTTGCGTGCCATCATCGGAACGGCGACATATACAGGATATGTCAAGGACATCGCCCTGTACACTGCTGACGGCACACAGCTACCGCAGGCATATCTCAGCCCCATAATGAACGCCATGGGCGACCCTACAGGCACCGGAGAGATTGACATGACGACAGACCAGAGCTGCATTGGATGGACTCCCGTCCTTGGCATCGACTGGCGCATAAACGACCATTGGAACATTGCGGCAAAGTATGAGTTCCGCACAAAGATGGCTCTGAAGAACAAAAGCACAATGAATGACTTTGCACGCTCACAGCCGACTCTTGACAAATTCAACGACAGAAAGAACGAGAAGATACGCGATGATATTCCGACAACAATAACTGTGGGCGCACAGTATTCTCCTATAAGCACTGTACGCCTCAACGGCGGCTTCCATTTCTATGATGACTGCAACGCCGGGAAGTTCTGCAATGAGCAGGAGCTGATTGACCGCGGCACAATAGAGTTTCTCCTCGGTGCGGAATGGGACGCAACGAAATGGCTCACCGTGAGCGGCGGATGGCAGAACACAAGCTACGGCCTCAAGGACGAATACATGCAGGACATGAGTTTCAACTGCAGCAGCAACATGCTTGCACTTGGCATGCGCCTCAAGGCTTCTGACAAAATCAGCGTCGATCTCGGATATATGCATAACTTCTACAAGGACAGGACGATAGAGACAACAACCAGCGTTGCCGGCATGGAACTGACAAAGACGGATGTCTACCAGCGCAAGAACTATGTGTTCGCCATCGGAGTGAACATGGATTTCTAAGCAAAGTTCTGAGATATATGGCGTCTGTGCTGTTGTAGCCACACAACAAACAAACCGCACACGGACTATTTCCGGAAAACCATACCGTAAAGAAAGCAGCCGGTCATTGTGACACCCATGCGTTACAAATGACCGGCTGCTTTTTGTTATACAAAACTTCTTTAAATCTTAAGTAACTATTGATAATTATTTTATAATATAATGTTTTCTCACTAAAACTTGTTGAATTTCATTCTACCTTTTCTCGCCATGGCAGAGTTCAAGTGAACTTAACTCTGCTCATTTGGCTTAATGAAAACGTTCTTTTTTGTCAGTCAGTGCACTCGCTTGCTGACGCTACGCGCACTGTCCCTTGCCACGGCATAGCTGAAATAAGTTTCGCTCTGCCAGTATGGCTTGTCGGGAAAGTTGTCACTCAGTCACAATGCACGCATTGCTCCTTTGGTTCCGTACACTAACCGCCTTTAAAAAACAACTGAGTTTTTAGTATAAACTAATTTCCAACAGTTACTTATTATTGTTCAAACATTCGTTGTAAAGCGACATTTCATCAAACATTGAGGTGTTTCCGAAATAGCAGGGGCTGTTGCGTGTTATATTGTGTCCCATAGCAAGGCTTGCAAACTTATTGAACGCTGCCTTATCATGTGGATGGGACTCCAAATGAGTGATAACAGTCCGCCAGTAGCATGTTGAGCTTGCCTGCCTATGCTTTGCATCCGTAGGGGCATCCAACCCGATCTGATAAGACGCAAAAAACCTCGGGCTATCAGATAGTCCGAGGTTTTTTGCGTGTATTACGATTTTAGTCAGATGCCATAAGTGGAGCTGGGGAGAATCGAACTCCCGTCCACACAAGGAACCAATATGCTTTCTACATGTTTATTCCGGACTTCATTTTCGAGTGCCGGCAAGACCCGGACCACCAACCGACACCTTAGTCTCTAAAATTTCATCCTTCGGCCGAGACAACCTCCGGACTATTTCCGAATTTCCTACACCGCTATACCAGACGCTTCGGAACAAGAGCTTCTGAGCGATGTCTCGTCCCAGCACCTTGTGCCAGGATTAGGCCAGTAAACTACTGTACTTCGTTTAGGCAGCGAGAGCGTAACGTGTTTCGCCAGATAAATGTCCGGCAGCAGAGATTAAGGAGCCTACCGCCACCGCTCCACATGCTTACACACCGCTTCAACTTGCTGTCAAATCCAGTCAGCCCCGGTGTTTATTTCAAGACTGCAAAAGTACACATTATTTGCCTAATCCACAAGAAATGGGCAGGAAATCGTAGTTAAAATATGCAAAACGGCACTATTTATACAATAAAACTCGTAACTTTGCGAAATAAAATTCAATATAATCAGTAAAAGAAAAAGTATCAGAAATTGGGAAAAGTATTAGTCATCGGATGTGGCGGCGTTGCTGGCGTCGCAATCCAGAAGTGCGCGGCGAACGCTGAGGTGTTCGGCGAGATTTGTATTGCCTCACGTACCGTGAGCAAGTGTGATGACCTTAAGGCTGCCATAGAAGCCAAGGGCACGAAGGCTAAAATCACGACAAGAAAGGTTGATGCAGACAACGTCGATGAGCTCAAAGCTCTTATTAACGAGGAAAAACCGGATGTCGTGCTTAACCTTGCCCTCCCCTATCAGGACCTTACAATCATGGATGCCTGTCTCGCCTGCGGTGTTCATTACGTCGACACAGCCAACTATGAGTGTGAGGACACCAACAACCCAGAGTGGCGCAAGATATACGAAGCGCGCTGTAAGGAGAAGGGCTTCACTGCCTATTTTGACTATTCATGGCAGTGGGCATACAAGAAACGCTATGAGGATGCCGGACTTACCGCCATTCTCGGTACAGGTTTCGACCCCGGTGTGACATCTGTCTTCACGGCATACGCACTGAAACATTACTTTGACGAGATACACACAATCGACATCCTTGACTGCAACGGCGGCGACCACGGCTACCCGTTCGCCACAAACTTCAACCCTGAAATCAATCTCCGCGAGGTCAGTGCCAACGGTTCTTACTGGGAGAACGGCCACTGGGTGGAGACCGAACCGATGGAAATCAAGCGTGTCTACAATTTTGACGGTGTAGGCGAGAAGGACATGTACCTCCTCCACCACGAGGAGATAGAATCTCTCGCCAAGAACATACCGGGAGTGAAGCGCATACGCTTCTTCATGACATTCGGACAAAGCTATCTCACACACATGAAATGTCTTGAAAATGTCGGCATGCTCGGCACAGAGCCTGTAGAGTTCAACGGGCAGGAGATTGTCCCCATACAGTTCCTCCGCCGCCTGCTCCCTGACCCGGCATCACTCGGTCTGCGCACTGTAGGCAAGACGAACATAGGATGTATCTTCACCGGCATGAAGGACGGCAAGGAGAAGCATGTCTACATCTATAACGTATGTGACCACCAGGAGTGCTACAAGGAAGTCGGCAGCCAGGCCATCTCATATACGACGGGCGTTCCTGCAATGATAGGCACGGCAATGCTCATGCAGGGGCTGTGGAAAAAGCCGGGCGTATTCACCGTAGAGGAGTTTGACCCGGACCCATACATGGACATGCTCAACAAGTGGGGACTGCCGTGGCAGGTGGACGAGAACCCTGTACTTGTCGACTGACAAACACTGAAAAAGCCTGCAGAAGACCCATGGCGGCCGGCACTGCCTCATGGTTCTTCTGCAGGCTTTCGCATGCTCTGCCGCGTGCGGATGCGGCATACGGCAAAGGCCATGGAACACAAACATTCTCAAGACAACGGCATGCCGGACATCAGGGGAGCAATTTTCCCCGCCTGCAACAACGGCTTAAAATGCTGTCAAGCGTATGGAAGCACCATATTCAAAAGCACCTCATGCCCATATAACCGAAAAAGCCGCAAAGCGCATACGCGGCAAAATAACCTATACGTATGAATAAAATGGTGTAAAGAGCAAATTCCTTTCACACCCTTTTCTTGAAATCATCATAGGAGAAACGTTTCCAAAGACTGAGCGTTTCTCCTTTTTTCATGTATATATCCGGCAACGGCATACCGTTGAACGTATTTGTCTTGACCATGGAATAGATAGCCATGTCGCCGAAAACCACCTCGTCTCCCTCCGTAAGTTCACACTGTATGTCGTATGTTCCGATAACATCGCCGCTGAGACATGTAGGTCCGCCAAAACGATATTTGCAGCGCCTGTCACACTTTTCCGCCTCAGCATCATAACGGACTCCGTTCACGCGTTCGAGAGGCGGCGTATAGGGCATCTCTATGACGTCAGGCATGTGACAGGCGGCTGAAGTGTCAAGAATTACATTCCGCACACCGTCACTGCCTTCAGGCTGCACCTCCAGTACGGAAGAATGGAGAGTCCCGGCATTCAGCGCAACCGCCTCTCCCGGTTCGAGGTAGACCGCAAGCCCGTATTTATCCTGCATGCGGAAAATGCAACGTTCCAACCGCGGAATGTCATAATCATCCCTCGTAATATGATGTCCGCCACCGAAGTTTATCCAGCTCATGCCATGAAGATACTTTCCGAACTTCTCTTCCACGGCATCCAGCGTCTTCTCCAAATCATCACTGTTCTGTTCGCAGAGAGTATGAAAATGAAGACCGTCAAGAAGTTCCATGAGCGGCGTACCGGCGACAGTCCTCTCAAACTCCGCAAGTGTCGTTCCGAGCCGGGAGCCGGGAGCACAAGGGTCATAAATGGCATGCCCCTCCTGTGTGGAACATTCCGGATTGATACGCAGACCAACCTGCAACCCGGCTTCTTTGGCACGGCGGCCGTAGAGGCTCAACTGACGCGGGGAGTTGAAATCTATATGGTCACAGGCGGCAAATATTCCGTCCATATCCTCCTCCCTGAATGCAGGAGAGAAAATATGGTTCTCTCCTGCACCTTCCTCGTGCCACAGCCGCGCCTCAAAAATTCCGCTCGCCGTAGCCCCGGCAAGGTATTCCGAAATAAGAGGATAGAGACCGTAACAGCTGAAGCACTTCTGTGCCAGAAGAATCCTGCAGCCCGTACTGTCCATCACGCCGCGGAGCACACGCAGGTTCTGCTCGAGACGTTCTGCATCAATACAGAAATATGGGGTTCTGATATTATCCATCAAGTAAGTTTTGTTTTAATAAGCAACTATTGAAAATTAGTTTATAAGTGACTGTCGGAAATTAGTTCATACTAATTTCCGGCAGTCACTTTAACAAGAATCCTTTTAGTCATTATAATCCCGGCATGCCTCACAGCCTCATGCACCCGCATCGTCACATTGAAAGCAAGACAAGTGCAAAGCAGGAAACAAAAGGTCACCTTTAATATCATAAAAGGTTACCTTTAACCATACAAAAGGTCACCTTTTACAACACGAACCGTAACCTTTTGTCAGCTCTCCTCTAACGCACTGATGCTCAAAGCCCGGGAAAAGGCCTGATTCTCACTATTCTATCACACCGCAAAGGCGTTCGATATACTTGCAGACGATGTCTATGCCCGGAGTGTTGCTTGCACCTTCGGGAATGATGACATTGGCAAAACGCTTCGTAGGTTCAATAAACTGCTCATGCATAGGTTTGAGAACCTTGATATAACGGTCCATGACCATCGTCACCGTACGGCCTCTGTCAATTGTGTCACGCTGAATGTTGCGAAGCAGACGGATGTCCGCATCGCAGTCAACATATATTTTCAAGTCCATCATATCCCTGAGACGCTTGTCCACAAGAGCCATGATGCCCTCCACTATAATAACCGGCTTTGGCTCCACATGGACAGTGTCAGGCAAGCGGTTGCTGATGATGTACGAATAGGTCGGCTGCTCTATGGCACGCCCAGACTTCAGTTCACTGATCTGCTTTATGAGGAGTTTCCAGTCAAAAGCGTCCGGATGGTCAAAGTTTATGGACTTACGCTCCTCGGGTGTCATACCGGTCGTGTCATTATAGTAAGAATCCTGCGGTATCACAGCCACATAGTTGGGCGGAAGGGCTTCCACTATTTTCCTCACCACAGAGGTCTTTCCCGAACCTGTTCCTCCTGCTATTCCTATGATTGTCATGCTTTTTAGTTTTAGACTGCCCGTAAGAAACACTGTTCCCCATGAGCAGGTATTGGTCTTTTCAGTGAGCAAAATTAATAAATCTTTACGAGAAACAGGCAAAAGGTATAGCGTATTTGTGTTAATATATTTTAATTTGAATATTGCTTTCAGTATTTCCCTTTCCGTTTTCAACTTTTCTTAGTACCTTTGCATCCGCTTTATGCAATAATCGTATAAACTAAATTAAAGACTAAGAAAATGAAACAAGGTATCCATCCAGAGAACTACCGCCCTGTCGTATTCAAGGATATGTCAAACGGCGATATGTTCCTCACAAGATCTACAGCCAAGACCAACGATACTGTTGAGTTCGAGGGCGAGACTTATCCGGTAGTGAAGGTCGAAATTTCAAGCACCTCTCACCCATTCTACACAGGCAAGAGCAAGCTTGTCGATACTGCTGGTCGTGTCGATCGCTTCATGAGCCGCTACGCAAGCCTTAAGAAGTAAGAATTTCCCACCATATTATATATATGGTCGTTTGCCCTCCATTCAGTTGCGGATCCGTGGAGGTGCTACAACCAAAGCGAGACACTCAAGGTGAAAGCCTTGGATGTCTCGTTTTTACATCCTTATGACTATATCACGCAAACAAATATCCCTCACCGTTACGGCAGCAATTATCTTCATTGCCGCAACAGTATCGCGCATATATTACAACTTACCTGCACCGCAGACGGCAGTAACCGTGGAGGAGCAGAACTACCAGGTGCTGACAGACAGCGAAGCACAGGACTCCCTCCTCGTCTTCGTATATCCGGGAAAGGACACCCTCGTTGCAACGGCAAAGGATTCAATGTTCCTGCGCCGGATTACAAGACTACGGCATGCTTCATGGGTAAACAGGCTGTGGCTGCCGTCATGCTTCGGACTGGCGGCGTGCCGCACTGACAGCACGGCGGAACAGTCTCAGACTGTCATTGCCCCTGATTCGGTACCGGGATTGCTTAGACAGGAACTGGCTTCCCTGACCGCCATGCAGCGCAACTACTGCGAACAGCTGTCAGAGATAGACTATTACATGCACTCGCACGACATGCAGGATGAAGGATTCGATGTCGTCATACGCCATAGAGAAAGAGTTCTACATAAGCAGGACTCCGTCTCTACACTAATTTCCTGCATACGCCGGCTGTGCAAGGCAAAAGTATTCCGCGTGGAGAAGAAAGAGGACTATACCATTGTCCATAACAATGAACGCTTCATTGCCGAGGAGAGACGGACGCTTCGGAAAGGATACCGTGTGTTCGGTGCCAAAGATGACGGCATGACGCTTTTCATTCGTCAGTTCCACCGTGACGGATTCCGCCCCGTATATCTGGGAACGGCAGACATTGGCTACGGCGAGACTCCGTCAAAGGCTCTTGTCTATCCCGGCGACACTGTAATCTGCCGCATGCAGTCAAAAGGACAGAATCTTGTCGCAATCCATTATAAGGGCGGAGGATATTACGAAGGAGAGTACAGCGACTCACTGCAGACACGCCATGGCTTCGGCATAGGGTTTGACAACCGTGTACGCGCAGGCAAGTGGGAGAACGGAAAGTTCAAGGGAGAGCAGCCTGTCTATTCCGCGAATCATGTCTATGGCATAGACATATCACGCTGGCAGCATGAGCTGCCCGGCAAGAAAGGCTATCGCACTGTGGTGAAAAAAGTAAGGAAAGGGAAACGATGGTATAGGGTGAAAGTACGTCAGAATACCGTCTACCCTATCCGGTGGGACCGCCTTAGGGTAACATCTCTCGGAACAATGTCGAAGAAGAAGGTGAACGGCACTGTCGATTTTCCTGTTTCTTTCGTATACATAAAAAGTACTGAGAGCACATGCATAAAGAACAGCTACTACAAAAATGACTATGCCCAGGCACGCAAGCATGGGTATAAAGTCGGCTCCTACCACTTTTTCTCCACAAAAACCGGTGCCCTGGAACAGGCGGCATATTTCATGTCCAACAGCCGTTACAATGCCGGAGACCTCCCTCCCGTGCTCGACCTTGAGCCTTCGGATGCGCAGATACGTGCAATCGGAGGAGACAAGGAGCTTCTCGCAAGGGCAAGACGCTGGATGGAGGCTGTTGAAAAGAAATGGGGCGTGCGGCCTATCCTGTATGTAAGCCAGTCGTTTATCAACAGACATCTGTCCGAAACGGACACAACGACTGACGCAGGGTATATAAAGACAAACTATAAAATATGGATTGCACGCTACGGGGAGTACAAGCCTGACGTACATCTGGTATTCTGGCAGCTCAGTCCTGACGGCCGTGTCGCAGGCATCAAGACACCTGTTGACATAAACATCTTCAACGGCTATGCACCGATGTTTAAGAAAACCTTCTCAAAACAAAAATGAAATAATTATTAATTTATTTTGTTTTTCGCCTGCGATATAGTAATTTTGCAAAGAGTATGAATACCACAATACCAAAAATCATTATACTTTTATTCGCCAGTGCCGTCCTGTCCATGACAGTAATGACGGCACGTGCACAGGATGCCCCTGCCATAAAGGCTGTGCGCGACAGGGCTGCAAATGTAGAGAAGCTGCCTTATGATCTTGAACTTCCCGAGGTAATGAGAGATGACTTGCCAAGAAAGAAGAAGGTAAAGAAAATCATTGACCCAAACATGGCGGGCGTGGAATGCGAGGACACCTGCAACCATATACACGGAATAGATATCAGCCACTACCAGGGACATGTCTTTTGGGAGACAATTGCAGAGAACTCCAACATGGCGTACGTCTACATCAAGGCGACCGAGGGGGGGGACCGCATTGACTCGAAATATGAGAACAACCTGAAAACAGCGCATAAGAACGGGCTTGCCGTCGGCTCATACCATTTCTACCGGCCGAAGACGCCACAGCAGAAGCAGCTGGACAACTTCACGATGCAGTGCCGGCCGAAAGAGCAGGACCTGGTTCCGATGATTGACATTGAGGTCACCGGAGGACTACAGACACAGGCTTTCTGTGACTCCCTTTTCAAATTTCTCGACCTTGTGGAGAAATATTACAAGCAGAAGCCTCTGCTTTACACCGGCGCAAACTTCTATGACAAATACCTGCTGGGGAAACTTGACGGCTACAAAGTAATGATAGCACAGTATACGCAGCGTCAGCCGAAACTCAAGGATGACCTTGACTATACACTTTGGCAATACACAGGAAAAGGCAGTATAAAAGGTATCAAGGGATATGTTGACAAGTCCCGCTTCATGGGAAGACATAAATTAAAGGAGATAAGATACCGGCATAAATAACAATAATCAACAAACAAGGGAAGAAAAATGATAATAAAATGTCCTGAATGCGGACGGCAAGTGAGCGACAAGGCTCCGACCTGTCCGTCCTGCGGTGTCGAAATTGCGGGAAAGGTTACACGATGCCATCATTGCGGACACCTCTATTTCACGGCAGACGGTATCTGTCCGAACTGCCGTGCACCGAAAGACGCGGCACCATATATCGCGGCTCCGGCAGAGAACAACAGTTCTCCGGCAACATCAGCCACATACTCCGTTGCAGGAAATGTCACAAACAATACCCAGGAGCATCCCGTAACACAACATGAGCAACCTGCAGAAGAGCCACAGGACCCTAAGAAAAACGGCAAGACTCTTGTCATAGCATTTGTCTTCGCACTGATAATCTGCGGCGGACTATTCTATTTTTACCATCAGGCACAAAGCAGCAAGGAAGAGGAAGACTATGAGTTCGCCATGCGCTCCACCGACCCTGAGGTCTTGCAGAACTACCTCCTTCGCTACAATGACGCGCCGGAAGCCCACAGGGACTCCATAGAAGCTCATCTCATAGCCCTGCAGAAAGGTGACGAAGAATGGAACAATGCCATACTGAGCAACTCGCGTCAGAAGCTGCAGGCCTACCTTGACACCCACCCGGGGTCGGTACACAGACAGGAGGCTCTGATAAAAATAGACTCTCTTGACTGGATTGCTGCAAAGAAAAGCAACTCCGAGGATGAGCTGAAGGAATATACAATGCAGCATCCTGACGGCAGATTCATAGACGAGGCTAACGTCATGCTGTCAAAAATTCTAAGCACCATGGTGCAGTCTGACGAGAAAGAGATGGTCACCTCCCTATTCCGGCAGTTCTTCCAAAGCATAAATGCAAAGGACGAATCCAGGCTTACGGCGACCGTAGGCATGGTTCTTGAAACGTTCCTCGGCAAATCCAACGCCACGGCACAGGACGTCGTGACATTCATGCGTAAGATTTACAAGGATGATGTGGACAACATGACATGGCGTATCGACCCGCAGTCCTACAAGATTGACAAGCGCGAGATTGCCGAAAACGAATACGAATACAGTGTATCTTTCTCCGCAACGCAGGACGTTGAGCGCAACGGAGCGGTCACAACGTCATCTTTCCGAGTGTCTGCCATGGTAAGCAACGACGGTAAAATATCAGGTTTTAACCTCACAAAACTTAACTAAAAACATCTGAAGAGAAATGAAACGGCTCAGGATTCTGTACAGACAGTGTCCTGAGCCGTTCCTTTTATTCCAAATCGATCATTAGAATCTTGTATGATTTTTATGCTTTTGCCGAATGTCTTTCTGCTTCATTCGCAGAAGCATAGCGGGCTATACGACTGAAAAGGAAGCAGAAAGACACAGGAAAAAGACAAAAAAGAATACAGACAAGCATAAAAAAGGCAATAAAAAGACAGTATGCGTTCTAATGACCGATTTGGGGTTATGCAGCACACCTGGCAAGGCTGCCATATTCCAGAAGTCATAACAGGCACATTCAAATATAGGGCAACACATCAAAAGTTTATCAATGACAAGCGAGAAGGGATGAAAAACAGTCATCCTTGCAGCCCTTCCGTCAGGCAGTCCTATAGAAAAACGGACAACAAAGGACACAAAAAACAGTAAAAAACAATAATCCCCGACTATCAGGACTACGCCATCAGAATGACGGCCGGTATCTTGATAGCCGGGGATTGTGCATTATTCAAGGAAACATCAGAACTCAAACTGCACCTTTGCGTTAATCTGACGGCCGGTAAGATAATTCGGAACGGCATACTGATTACCGGAGACATCAGTCACCCAATAGTAAGAATTGACATTGTTTATTCCGAAAAGGTTCAGACAGTCGACACCAAGCCATATATTACGGAACACCTTCTGCTTGTCACGCTTACCGGTACCGTCCTTGCGCTCGTTATCATACAGACGGTAGCTCATGCCAATATCCGCACGCTTATATGCCGGAGCACGGAAATTATTGTCCTCCACACCACGGTGAGGGGCGGCAAACGGCAGGCCGTCGGCAAAGGCAAGCTTCAGCGTCATCTTAAGACGCTGCGTTCCGGGGAAATAATCCGTGAAGAAGAGGTTCACCGAATAGCGCTGGTCGGTAGGCAGAGGAACGGACTTCCCATGGAGTTTCATGCCAGTGTTCATTACCGAGAATGACAGCCAGGAGTCCGTTCCGGGCACAAACTCGCCATAGAGCTTGAGATCAAGTCCCGCTATATGCCCCGAAGCCTCATTAGTACCATAATATACAACCTTTACGTTTGAGACTGAGTAAGGCACGATATTTGACAATGCCTTGTAATACATCTCAGCAGAAAAACGGTATCTTTTCTCAGACATACGGAAGCGCCGGTCATAGGCAGCTATAAGATGTATGGAACGCTGGGACTTTATTTTCTCATTGAGCAATGCCGTTGTCACACCGTTTACCGTAGATGTATCACGCAATTCCTTATAGAACGGAGCCTGATAATACAAACCCGCCGCAAAGCGGTATGTCACATCATGGTTTTTCCCCGGCACAATGGCAAACGAAACACGTGGAGAGACAATGCTCTCCTTGTTGAACGACCAGTTGGCGAAGCGCACACCATAGTTCAAGGTATAAAGCGTCATGCGGTCTTCGTCACGCTCTCCCTTCTCCTCGTCCCATCCTCCGGAAGTAAAACGATAGCTGTCCTGCACGAAAGCCTCCATACGCGTGGCATCAAGGACATTATTTGCAGAGAGTGTGTATATCATCTGCAGATCCTTTCCTGTATGAGGGACGGAATATCCCGAGGAGTCACGGTACTCATACTCACGGGATTTCTCCTCTATATGCTCCTTCTTTAACGTCAGTCCGGCAAGCAGCTCATGCTTGCGCGACTTATGCTCAAACATCAGTTTCGCACTGAGAACCCTGGCGTTAAGGTAGTTCCGGGTATGCTCAAAATAGGTTCCCACGCCAAGATTCTCGGAAGTTTCCGTCTGATCAAGCCAGTATTGACCTTGAATGTCATACGTTTCCCGTTCCTTGGTGGAAAAAGCCGACCCCATGAGGGAGAGCTTTGTTTTCTCAGTAAACTTACGCGTGATGCCCAAAGTGCCGAAGAAAGTGCGGAAAAGGTCTTTCTCCTGACCGTCAAAATATATTCTCAGGGATTTCACATTATCCTGAGTTCCGAAAGTCGTCTCACGGTTTGTAGGCGTGAAGTTATAGTGGTTCTCTGAGATATTGCCAAGAAAACTTATATCCCATCGCTTGTTAGGCGAATAGACCATATACGTCTGATAATCCAAAAAAGAAGGGTCATACTCGCCTTTCGTGTCCATCTTGCCGAGAAGACTGCTCGTACGCTTATAGCGCAAGCCGTTACTCCAGGAGAATTTCTTTGTAGAGAAGCCGACAAAGCCGCTCGCACCGAGAAGCGACACCATCGCGTTCGCCTCAAACTTCTGCGGACGGCGGTACTTGATGTCCAATGCCGAAGACATTTTGTCACCATACTTGGCATCGTAACCGCCGGTAGAGAATCCTACGGACTCCACCATGTCTGGATTGATGACAGACAACCCCTCCTGCTGGCCGCTGCGGACAAGGAACGGACGGTAGACTTCCACATTATTTATATATACGGAATTCTCGTCAAAGGCTCCGCCACGGACATTGTACTGTGAGGACAACTCCGAGTGAGTGGACACTCCCGCCTGGGTCTGTATCATGTCCTCAACGGCATTTCCAGTAATGGATGCCGATCTCCGGACCGTCTTCAGATCCTCACTGTCAAGTGTCTCCGTGGAACCGGTCTGCCTCCTTTTCTCCGTAACGACCACTTCTCCTATCTGGTTGTCGGCAAACATCTGGACCTGCAAGGTGAGCTTTCCTCTCGGACGGCGCAACACTCTCGTCTTTGTCTTGTAGCCGACCATGGAGAAGCGTACGACCACACTGTCGGCCGTCACTCCGCTGAGAGAATAGTTTCCCTTCAGATTCGTGAATGCCACCTTCATCTGTGGCAATATGGTCACTGTTGCAAGCTCCAGCGGATCCTGGTTCTCATCCGTCACACGCCCAGAGAGAGTGAACGTATTCCCCCCTTCTGATATCGTCTGCGCCTCTCCCAAAACCGGAAAGAGACAGCAGATAATAGGTATTATTATGTATATTATTCGTCTCATTACAGTAAAATAACGTAAAAAAGGGGCATTTTATTGCTTTTCTCTGACATATTATTACCGACAAAGCCATTTTCATTAAAACTTCAAATAAAAATCACCGGTATTTACAAAAATCAAGCATTTTATGTTAAAGAACGTTATTGTGTACGTTAACAAATTATTTTACATCAAAAAAACACATAGAAAAATTTGCATAAATCAAGAAAATAGCATATCTTTGCAACCGTTATCCTGAAAACAATCTTTTTACCTTAAACTAGTACCTATTGAAGGTAAGAGCGATAGCCTGTGAAGGTAGTCGCTTTTTTTCTTTTTAAAAACATCCGGTTATTTCCGACATTCATGAGTCCCTCCTGCAACTTACTGTGACCACATGTCTTTATGAATGGCTGACATGAACAACAATCAGGCGTACTCATCCCTACAGAAATATTTATTTCACTATATATTTTGCAATTACATATATTTTTATTATTTTTGCAGATAAAACTGCAAGGAGGCGGAACACTAAGAGGGACAAGATAAAAAGAGCTGCAAGAGGAAGCACTCCGACTGGCAAACAGATAAGAGACAGCACTTGAGTTGAATTTTCGTACAGAAATACAAAGTCAGAATAAAGTTCACAGAAAGGAACTTATCAAGACAAAGGAACTGGAAGAATTACAAATACATTGTACTTGCACAATTTTATAATAATCAATTTAATTTTTTATTTTTATGAAACATTTCACATCAAGCCCGCCGCGTACAGAACGTAGCATGGCGGCCTCAGTGGCACATTATGCCGGTAAATTAAGAAAATATGCCAAGGCATTTCTCTTAACCGCAATTTTATTCATCAGCTCTGCCGGAACGACATCCGCACAGACTCCGTCTCCGTATGCCGTCTTGAAAGACAGCGTGCTGACCTTTTTCTATGACGATTTAAATATGTACGACCGTGAAGGCACTGAATGGTATAATCTGACCCAATATATAGGGGGGGGTGGCAACCGAGATGGAAGTCGCCAGAGGCTATAGCAAAGGTAGTATTTGATCCTTCTTTTTCTTCTGTACGTTCTATTTCAACAGCAAATTTATTTTCTCATTGTACCAACCTTAGAGAAATAGAGGGTATTAAATATCTTAATACAAGTGATGTCACGGACATGAGCTGCATGTTCTACCGCTGTGAAAAACTTACGGCTTTAGAACTAAGCGGCTTCAGAACAGACAATGTTACAAGCATGTATTATATGTTCAGAGACTGCAAAGCTCTCACTTCCTTGGACCTCAGCAATTTCAACACACGAAATGTAACAGACATGGGCACGATGTTTGTCAATTGCAGCAGTCTGTCAACTCTTGACCTCAGCAACTTCAACACACAAAACATAACGAGCATGAGCTCTATGTTCAGCGGTTGCAACAGTCTGACCAGTATTGACCTCAGCAATTTCAACACACAAAACGTAACGAGCATGAACTCTATGTTCAGCAATTGCAGAAACCTGACTACCTTGGACCTCAGCAACTTCGACACACAAAACGTAACGGACATGAGCTACATGTTCAGCGGATGCTTCGGTTTGGCCAATATAGACCTCAGCAACTTCAACACAGAGAATGTTACAGACATGAGATATATGTTCGGCAGTTGTACCAGTCTGACAGTCCTTGACCTCAGCAACTTCAGTATAACAGATCCACAAGCTTTTCTGTGCTATGCTTGCACAAATCTTACTGATATAACTTTAGGAAACCGCATTACAATATTAGGAAGCTCTGCTTTCAAGAGTTGCACAAACCTCAAAAAGATTCACGCAAATAACGAGTTCCCTCCATACATATATGACAACACCTTTGAAAGCGTCACAAAGGAAACTGCGGAACTGATTGTTCCAAAGGGCACAAAGACAACATACGCCGCTGCCGAAGGATGGAAAGAATTCTACAACATCATTGAAGAAGATGATACCGTCACCGCAATAAACGGTATCATGAATAATGCACATAGTGGACAAACTACAATATACACCACCAACGGCCAGCGTGTCGGACGCACTTACGGGAACGGCATTTTCATTATGAACGGCAGAAAAGTGGCTGTAAAATAAGGACTTCAAGTATTCTTGCAAGCCGGTTATGACAGACGAATAAATTCTGTCGGCACACTTAATTAACAAAGAGTCATATCATTACTCCAACAAAGAGACTGATATGGCTCTTTCTTTATCACAGCCACCGACAAGAAACGGCCTTTTCAAGCACATATAATAATGTAAGTTAAATGTAAACATGTAGTTTTCACCATATCAATGTTTTTTTGTATTTTTGCAAATTAAAGGATACAGACACGCACTTAAAAAGTGAAAGATTTATGCTAAACGAGAATAATCCATTACTGAAACATTACAACACCCCACACGACACTGCGCCGTTCGGGAAAATAACAATACAAGATTTTGAAGAGGCCATGCTGGAAGGCATACGCCGTGACGATGAGGAAATAGACCTTATCGTCAATAATCCTGCGGAACCGACGTTCGACAACACAATAGTCCGTGAGGAAAGCAATAAGGAGCGAAGCCGGTATTTCGGTCTGCTTGACCGTGCCACGACAATATTCTTCAATCTCATGTCTGCCGAAACCACAGATGAGATGGACGCGCTGGCAGAGAAGATGCAACCTATCCTCACCAAACACAGCAATGACGTACGCCTCAACAAAAGACTTTTTGAGCGCATAAAGTGCGTTCACGACAAATATGCCGACGGGCATACCGATGGGTTGCGCCCTCTCTCTGCCGAAGAGAAAACACTACTCGAAAAGAGCTATGACGGTTTTGTGCGCTCAGGAGCACTCCTCAGCGAAGAAGATAAGGACAAGCTCCGCGCACTTAGTGAGGAAGCAAGCATGCTTTCCCTGAAATTCTCACAAAACCTGCTCAAAGATACCAAGGCTTTTTCCCTTCACATAACTGATGAGAAACAGCTTGACGGTCTGCCGCAGACAGCCATAGACGCCGCCGCACAGACTGCAAAGGAACAGGAAAAAGAAGGATGGGTCTTCACGCTCGACATGCCCTCCTACTCCCCTTTCATGACATACTCCACACAACGGGAACTGCGCCGTGACATGTACATGGCACGAAACCAGGTGTGCACTCATGATAATGACGAAAACAATCTTGAAATCTGCAAACGTCTTGTTAACCTGCGCCGCGAGATGGCACAGCTTCTCGGGTATGAAACCTATGCCGACTATGTCCTTAAGCACCGCATGGCAACTAACATTGCCAATGTCTACAACCTCTTGGACGACTTAATCAAGGCATACAAACCTACTGCAGAGCAGGAGCGCAAGGAACTGCGGAAGTTTGCAGGTATGCCGCTTGAGCCATGGGATGTGGCTTTCTATTCCCATAAGCTACAACTTGAGCGTTATAATCTTGACTCGGAAATGCTGCGTCCGTACTTCAAACTTGAGAATGTCATCAACGGAATATTCGGTCTTGCGACAAGACTCTACAGCATAACCTTCAAGGAGAACAAGGACATTCCTGTATATCACCCTGACGTAAAAGCCTACGAAGTGTTTGACAAAGACGGTTCTTACCTTGCCGTGTTCTATGCAGATTTCCACCCGAGAAAAGGGAAACAGGGCGGTGCTTGGATGACAGAGTACCAAGGACAGTGGATTGACAGTGACGGAGAGAACGTGCGTCCTCATGTCTCTGTTGTCATGAACCTGACCAAACCTACAGAAGAGAAACCAGCATTGCTCACTCTCGGTGAGGTAGAAACCTTCCTCCATGAGTTCGGCCACTCTCTCCACGGAATGTTTGCAAATACGCGTTTCGAGTCACTTTCCGGCACAAACGTATGGTGGGACTTTGTTGAGCTGCCTTCACAGTTCATGGAGAACTTCTCCGTCGAGCGTGAATTTCTACGCACCTTTGCATTCCACTATGAGACAGGAGAGGTTATTCCTGACGAATTAATCGACCGTATCCTCAAAGCGCGTAACTATAACTGTGCCACAGCGTGCCTGAGGCAGGTAAGTTTCGGACTTCTTGACATGGCATACTATACTAAAAAGGAGGAATTCTCGGAAGACATAATATCCTTTGAGAAGAAGGCATGGGAGGAAGCCATACTCGGAGAGCAGCGTGACGACACTTGCATGACAGTCCAGTTCTCCCATATCATGGCAGGAGGATATGCCGCCGGATACTACAGCTACAAGTGGGCGGAAGTGCTTGATGCCGATGCCTTTGCCGTATTCCGCAAGGAAGGCATCTTCAATACGGCCACCGCACAGCGCTTCCGCGACTGCATTCTCTCAAAAGGAGGAACAGAACATCCTATGACACTCTACAAGCGATTCAAGGGTTCTGAACCTACAATAGACGCATTATTGGAACGAAATGGAATCAAAACAACTGCTTCTTGACAAGCGATACCTCCGTATGGCGGAGATATGGGCAGAGAATTCCTATTGCCGCAGACGCCAGGTCGGGTGTCTTGTCGTAAAGGACAAGCGCATAATCTCAGACGGTTACAACGGCACTCCGTCCGGTTTCGAGAATATCTGCGAGGACGAGAACAACATCACCAAGCCTTATGTGCTCCACGCAGAAGCAAACGCCATAACAAAACTGGCGCGCTCTCACAACAACAGTGACGGTGCAACGCTCTATGTTACGGACTCGCCGTGTATCGAATGTGCCAAACTTATAATTCAGTCCGGTATCAAGCGGGTGGTGTTCATCCGCATGTACCGTATCACTGACGGTGTGGAACTGCTTCAACGCGCCGGCATAGAAGTGGTACATATCAATAAAGACAAGGACAGATAAATAACTGCCGGCAGTTGTCTACACTAACATACACAATAAAAATCTCATATCCGTGAATACGAAAAACCGATACATGCCCATACTGATGGCCGTCTGCATGGTCATCGGCATACTCATTGGAACATTCTATGCGAACCATTTTTCAGGCAACAGACTCAACATTATCAATACAGAGTCCAACCGTCTGAACAATCTTCTGCATATCATTGACGACCAATATGTGGACACCGTCAATGTCAATGACCTTGTAGAGAAAGCCATACCTCAGATTCTCGCCGAACTGGATCCACACTCAGTCTACATAAGTGCCAAAGACGTGCAGATAATGAATGACGACCTGAAAGGCTCTTTCTCAGGAATAGGCATAGCATTCACCATACGTGAGGACACAATACACGTACAGAACGTCATCGCCGACGGCCCTGCCGAGCGAGCAGGAATAGTGGCAGGAGACAAAATCGTCACCGTAGACGGCAAGACGTTTGTCGGAAAAGAGGTCACTAACCAGACGGCAATGCGCAAACTGAAAGGAGAAAAGGGCTCAAAGGTTACCATCGGCGTGCTCAGCTACGGCAGTACGGAAATAAAGAACTACACCCTTACCCGTGATGATATACAGACAAAGAGCGTCACAGCCTACTATATGCTGGACGAGACGACAGGCTATATAAAGGTGAAGAACTTCGGAGAGAACACTTACGCAGAACTTCTTGTAGCTCTTGCCTCTCTCTCACAGGAGAATCTTGAAAACCTTGTCATAGATCTCCGTGACAACACAGGCGGTTATCTGCAGACAGCTATACAGATGGCGAACGAGTTTTTACCCAGCAAACGCCTGATCACATACACTGAAGGACGCAAGTCGCCACGTCACGACTACAAGAGTGACGGACGCGGAGCATACCAGCACATTCCTCTCTGTGTGCTTATCAATGAGGGGTCAGCCTCGTCTTCCGAGATATTCGCCGGCGCAATGCAGGACAACGACCGTGCAACCATCATCGGACGGCGCTCTTTCGGCAAAGGACTCGTACAGCAGCAGATATCATTCCCTGACGGTTCACTCATCCGCCTTACCATAGCGCGCTATTATACACCGTCCGGACGCTGCATACAGAAGCCATACACCATGGGAGATGAAGAGGAATACGAGAACGACCTGTTGGTGCGCTACGAACACGGAGAGTTCTTTTCACAGGACAGCATCAAGCATGAAGGCCCTGAATATCACACAACACTTGGCCGTCCGGTATATGGCGGAGGCGGAATCACACCTGATCACTTCATCCCCGAGGACACTACGGGCATGACTTCCTACTACAAACAGGCGGCCATGACCGGACTCATCATGCAGTTCGCATACACTTACACTGACGACAACCGTCTGAAACTGAACAATTTCAAGGAGATGACGGAACTATCAGATTACCTTATACAGCAGAATACGGTGGAGAAATTCGCAACATACGCAAACTCCCGCGGACTGCAGCGACGTAATCTCATGATACGCAAGTCATACCCACTGCTCGAAAAATACATAAATTCACGCATCATATATAACATGCTGGACGAAGAGGCTCTGACAGAATACCTCAACATTGACGACAAAGCCATTCTGAAAGCTCTTGAACTCTTCCGCTCCGGCAATGCCTGGCCGAAGAAACCGGTAAATAATGACAAAACAGGAACTAAGAAACAGCATCCGTAAAAAACGCGGGGAACACAGCGAGGAAGAACTGGCTGCCGACTCAGAAGCCATCAGCAGGCGGCTACTACATCACCCACGGATACAGTCGGCAGAGTTTATTGTTGCCTATTGGAGCCTTCCTGATGAACCAAATATCCATAAGGCTATCGAAGTCCTGCACGGACAAGGCAAGAAAGTTCTGCTTCCCTGCGTAATAAACGACACTGACATGATACTCCGTCCATACTCCGGAGCTGACAAAATGCAGTCAGGAGCTTTCGGAATACAGGAGCCTTACGGTAAGGAAACAGACATTTCCGTCTTACAGCGGCATCGGTCCGTGATCCTTGTACCCGGAGTGGCATTCGACCGTCACGGAAACCGCCTCGGCCGCGGCAAGGGATACTATGACAGATTCCTGCAAAAAGCTGGCAAGCCATACACCATCGGTATCTGCCATAATTTCCAAATCGTTGACAAAGTGCCTTGCGGAGAACATGACATTCCCGTGAACGAACTGGCATAATACCACGAACAATCCGCACCGTAACAGCATTCCGGCAGAAAGGCTGCACAGAAACATCTCTTTATACAATAGCGAATAATATATTCCATATATCTGATTTATGAAAAACTTCAAAATAATCATCGTGGAGGATGTTGCCCTCGAACTGAAAGGAACCGAGGGAATCATACGTAACGACATACCGGAAGCGGAGATCATCGGCACGGCACAGAACGAAGCAGAATACTGGCGGCTGATACGCAAGGAGGTGCCTGACCTTGTCCTCCTTGACCTCGGACTCGGCGGTTCGACAACCGTAGGCGTGGAAATCTGCCGCCAGACGAAGCAGACCCGTCCGAAAGTAAAGGTCCTGATCTTTACAGGAGAGATTCTGAACGAGAAACTTTGGGTAGATGTCCTTGACGCCGGAGCCGACGGAATCATACTAAAGACAGGAGAACTCCTTACCCGCCGCGACGTAACAGCCGTAATGGACGGCAAGCAGCTTGTCTTCAACCAGCCGGTTCTCGAACGCATAGTGGAGCGTTTCAAGCGCACCGTAGGTTCGGAACAGCTTAATCAGGATGCCAAGATAAGATATGAGATTGACGAATATGACGAACGGTTCCTCCGCCATCTTGCCCTCGGATACACCAAGGAGCAGATAACAGCCCTCCGCGGCATGCCGTTCGGAGTAAAGTCTTTGGAGAAGCGGCAGGCGGAACTGACACAGAAACTGTTCCCAAAGAAGTCAGGCATCAACGCTACACGCCTTGTTACGAAAGCTCTCGAACTGCATATCATCGACATAGACAACCTCGTCCCTGACGAGGAATGACACCACCGGCTCATGAGACACAGGAGAAACATCATTCCATACATCCTATGCACAATTTTTATCTGTGAGACGCTCTTATTCCCGGTCTCATGGATAATCAGCACGGCATGGCAGGAAAGCGGAATAATATCCCTCCTGTCTCCCGACGGCATACGATGGTTCATCGGCAGCAACGCCAGGCTGCTCGCCACCCCTTACCTCGTATGGCTAATCCTTACAGGAATCTCGGCAGGACTTTTAAAATGCAGCGGACTCGTACATCCACGGAAAGGGCCGGCACTGCAAATAACATTCCTCATGTTTTTACTCCTGCTTTCCGCCATCGGACTGCTGTCATTCACTCCCCATGCCATACTCCTCAGTGCAACGGGCAGACTGCTCAACAGCAGTTTCTCTGAAGGAGCGGTACCGATGTTCTGCTTTGTCATATGCCTCTGCTCCATAACATACGGCACACTGGCCTCCCGATATACGACCCTGCGACAAGCATACACGGCAGCCTTGCACGGCATCGGCATGGCGGCTCCTTACATACTCCTGTATATCCTCACGGCACAATTGTATTACACCGTGGAATATATACTGCCATAACTCTTCCACAATATCTTCCCTGCCCCAGACATCTGCCACGGATACCCACTTACCCATGTAAATGCTTAAATCAGTTAACAAAATCATTTTGCTTTATCTGTGCAGTTATTTTCGCAGAAAAACCTAAGGCTAAAGAGGGGACATTACGGGTTACATCCCCGATGGGACCTAATGTCTTTAACCGAAAAGAACAAGCATGGCATTCAAAAGACAATCCTGCAGCAATGTCCGGCGACATCAAGTCACTTGATTTTGCTGGCCATTTTATATAAGTAACTATTGATAATTATTTTATAATATAATGTTTTCTCACTAAAACTTGTTCTTTTTTGTCATTTAGTGCACTCGCTTGCTGACGCTACGCGCACTGTCCCTTGCCACGGCATAGCTGAAATAAGTTTCGTTCTGCCCGTATGGCTTGTCGGGAAAGTTGTCACTCAGTCACAATGCACGCATTGCTCCTTCGGTTCCGTACACTAACCGTCTAAAAAAAATAACTGCCTTTTTAGTATAAACTAATTTCCAACAGTTACTTATTAATATATGTAATAATATCAAAGAATGCTCTTTGCTACTGAAACCGGAGTTTCATTCTGCGGTGCAAAGGTACAACAATTGACATCAGAAAACAAATAATATGTGGATACAACTGACTTTTCCGTGCGGGACACAGCATCCGTGAAAACTGTTTTCAAAGCCTGTCCCGTGTCACTTTCAGTCCGGAAGTGGCATAAAAACAGTTCTTGCCACATTAAAAGTCATACATAAGAGCATAAATAACTGCATAGAATCATTCCATACAAAAAAGCGCAGTTATTTTTAAGGCGATAATAGTCACTTAATAAAAGCAAGCGGCCCGTAACGAGCCGCTTGCTTATTTCTTTTATATCCGTCCGAACGCCCATGGCGTCCCGGAGCAAGACTTAATAACCCGGGTTCTGATATTCCTTGCCGTTGTCAATAAGGAGAATCTCCTTGCTTGATATAGGACGGAGATAATGGACATTGGAATCAAAGCTCTTGATCTGCGGATTGTGCACAAGACGGGACTCAAAGGCACGGAAACGCTTCAATGTCATCCAGCGGTTCCACTCGCCGATCATCTCGCGCGCATACTCATCAAGGAGGAAGTCCTGCGTAAGTTCTGACTCCGTGATATCCAAACTGCCGTCATGGTTCTTGCAGGCACGGTTACGGAGGTCGTTGATACGTGCCACAGCCGCACCCTTGTTACCAAGACGCCACTCTATCTCGGCAGAAACCAAGTAGCTCTCGCCCAGACGATAGATAAACTGATCACTTGCATTGTAAGCCTTGTTAGGATTCGTGAGATAGTCAGGAATCATGCAGTCACCCTTGATAAGCGTCGGGAAGAACCGCTTCGGCTTGGCAGGATCAGCATAATTGTCGTCAATGTTATAGACAGCATACTTACGCTCTTTCTTCTCCGCATCAGTGAGCCGTGTGCGTGAGAGATAGATGATTGTATCACCGAGCATCACATCGTATGCGGCATTGCCGACACGTCCGTCATTCATGCCGTAACGGTTGGCATCAGCATCAATCCATCTGTAACCGGTCTTGTCAGGATTCGTTGCTTTGTTACAATAGTATACCACCCTGAAGAACGCATCGAAACGCTCGTCATTAGGGTTGCCATACAGCTCATACATGTACTTTGTAGGCTCCATTGTACAGTCACCCTTGAGCACCTTAGGCGTAGAATTCACGCTTGGCTCAAGACCCTCGATGGAGATACCGGCCTTATCGTTATTGTAAGCACAGTACTTCTTCCATGTACGGTTAGGATAATTGCCGCGCGGGTTAAGGCTCAGGTCTGTCTCACAGTGGCTGACAACGAAGAAAGCCTCCTTATTGTTTTTATTGTTCTCCTCGGCAAAAATATCCTTCGCATCAGCATAAAGCTGCGTGTCGTAAGCCGCCGCATTGTCTATGAGTTCGTCAATGGCAACCTTTGCCTTGTCAAGCAAATCCTTGCTCTCCGCCGCAGAAATAGGAGTTGCGTTAGAGACAGTCTTACCCTCTGTATATGTAGAATAGGTCATGCAAGCCTTGGCATAGAGATGATATGCAGCGGCACGTTTCACATGACCTTGATTGGATTGTGTGACAGGAAGATACTTCATGGCAAACTCAAGGTCTTCGAGAATCACCTTGTAGAAGTCGTTCACACTGCTCATCGGCAGAGACTTTATCTCCTCAGCCAAAGGAGTCAGCGGAAGATACTTTCCTCCTCTGTACTCCACAATATTGAAGAGAGCGTGAGCGCGGATAAAGTGAGCCTCAGCGGCAAGCTTGTAGACAGCCTCCTTTGACGCATCGGTCACCTGCTCCTGATAGGCAATGGCTCCGTTGCAAGCCTGTATCACGCCATAGAAACCGTCATAGCCCTCATTCATAAGGTTACATGCCGCACCGAAATCTTCATAGCGCAAGAGCTTGCTGTAGTTACCGTTTGTACCGCCTTCCGACGTATCCGCCCAAATATCCGTGCCGCCTTCTGCCTCAAAGAGGAAACTATCCTCCGCCTGACCGTATATGACACGCACGAGGTCGAAATAGCAGTCATTGACTTTCTTTGTATATCCGGCTATTGTGCTCCATGCCGCCTCTGTATCACCAGAAGGATTTTCTTCATCCAAGTCGCAGCCGGTCGTAACTCCGCCAAGGAATACCGATGCTGCAAGAATCCAAATATTTATCTTTTTCATAAGTACGTTTTTGTTTTTTAGAATGAGACATTTACGCCAAACACATACTGCTTTGACATTGGTGTGGAATCATCATCGCCGCCCTTCTCCGGGTCATAGTTCTTCAGGTACTCAGACTTTGCGAACACGAACGGGTTGTTGGCAGTGAAATAGAAGCGCACATTCTCGAGATGGGCCTTCTTGATGAGGTTCTTAGGCAGTGTATAGCCGAAGGAGATTGTCTTTATCTTGAAGTAAGAACCATCAAAGAAGTTTGCCCAGTCCTGATATGTAGGATTGCCGTTGTTGGCATCCGGCATAGGATAGCGTGCAGACTGGTTGTCTACGGTCCAGTAGTCACAGATGACCGGTGACGGATTTATGCCGTCAGCACGGTACCATCCTGTCAGACCGTAGTGGATTGTCTGTCCCCAGCGCATTGTCATCAGCACAGAGAGGTCGAAGTTCTTGTATGTGAACTGGTTCTGCATGCTTGCCGCCCACTTAGGAGTAGCCTGTCCGAGGACATAGTAGTCATCGGTATTCAGCTTATAGTCAGCTTCGCCGTTCTCAGCGATATGCACCTGTCCCGGCTTCTGACCGTACTTGGCTGCCTCGTCAGCCTCAGCAGTGCCCCAGATGCCAGCATACTTGTATCCGTAGAAAGTCTTGATGGCCTCGCCCGGGATGAGATAGTAGTCGCCGAAAGCAAGCGGTCCGTCAGAAGTGGTCTTCACGACCTTCTCCTTATTGGTTGACCAGTTGAGTGTTGTGGTCCAGGTGAAATCCTTCCTGATTATGTTACGGCTTGTTATTGCAACCTCCCATCCTGTGTTACGTGTCTCACCGACATTAGCCCAGATGGAGAGTCCGCTTGTACTGTTGCCGCCGGCCGCCATTGGAAGTTTCTTCTGGTAGAGCACGTCCTTTGTCGTGGTGCGGTACCAGTCGATGACAAAGTTCAGGCGGTTCTTCAGGAGAGAGAGGTCAAGACCGAGGTCAACCATATATGATTTCTCCCATCCGAGTTCCTTGTTGGCAAGGACATCGCTGTAGCCGCTTGAATTCTGGACATCACTGCCGAAAGCGAACTTCTTGGCACGTATGTTCTGTATCGTGGCATACTCTGCCGCACCGGCGTTACCTGTCACACCGTAGCTTGCGCGGATCTTAAGGTCAGAGATTGCCTTGATGTCTGACATGAAAGCCTCGTCACTGATACGCCATGCGACGGCAGCGGCAGGGAAAACATCCCAGCGGTTCTGCTCGGAAAGCACGGATGCGCCGTCCCAGCGTGCAGAGACACTGGCAAGGTAACGTCCCTTATAAGAATAGTTGGCACGTGCAACGTAAGACATTTTCTGGCTTCCAACAAAATCAGAAGACACCACTGCCTGTCCCGTACCTGCACCGAGATTATGATAGCCGAAGGAATCCGTATCGAAACCGTTTGCCGTTGCAGTAGACTCTTCCTTACGGTTCTTCTGCCATTCTGCCACTGCGGTGACTGTGAAGTCATGGTCTTTCTTTATCTGGAAGTTATAGGAAAGGACATTCTCCCAGCGGTAGTTGTATGTAAGTGATGTAGGAATCTTTGCTGAAACAGGGTCTTTCTCAAGATGCTCGTAAGAGAGGCTTCCTGTATAGAGTCCTTGACGGCGGCTGGTGAAATAGCCTCCCAGCGTGGACTTGAACGTCAATCCTTTCAGCGGAGTAATCTCAACGTATGCCTGAGGACTGATGCTCAGCACCTTCACATTGTTGACATACTGTCCGTCTGCCTCGTCGGCTATAGGGTTGAGCGTGTTGCCGCCGTCGCCCAGAGGGTCGAGATTCACAGTGCCGTCCTCATTATAAGGAATACCGAGAGGGGCAGTACCGAGCATACGGTTCCAGATACGGCCGGAGCGCTTGTCATGGTCAGAGTACATGGCATAGACGTTCAGCCCGTATTTCACCATCCTGTTGGCTGTGAAATCAATCTTTGCACGCGCCGAATAACGCGTCATCTCGTCTCCCTTCAGGTTTCCCTCCACATTGTAGTAGCCGAGGGAGAAGTAAGAGCTTACGCGGTCGTTGGCGTAGGATGTGCTGAGGTTGTAGCTCTGGGTGATACCTGCCTGTGTGCCGAGGTCGAACCAGTTGACCCAGTTGTTGTTGTCAATAAGGTTCTGGAAAGAAGTCGGAAACAGGTCGGCATCGGAGGTATATGTGCCGGCATTCTGCTGAGCGAGACGGCGGAAGTTGATATAATCTTCTCCCTTTCTTGTCTCAGGATATGACGGAGTGGTGTTCCATCCGAGATAGGCATCAAAATTTATGCTGTGCTTGCCTTTCTTGGCACTCTTCGTAGTGATGATGATAACGCCGTTGGCACCTGCCGAACCATAGACTGCCGTGGAAGAGGCATCCTTGAGAACCTCAATGGACGCGATGTCGTTCGGATTGAGTTCTGAGTAGGAGCCCTGCATGCCGTCGATGATGAAGAGAGGAGTGTTGTCACCGTTGATGGAGCGTGTACCGCGGAGCATGATGTTCAGTTCAGCGTCTGCGTCACCGGAAGTGCGGGTGATGTCCAGACCTGCCACCTGTCCCTGGATGGCCTCGATAGGGTTGCTGACAGGAACGCGGGTTATATCCTCACTCTTTACGGAAGAAACGGAGCCTGTAAGGTCGCGCTTCTTGATAGTACCGTAACCGATCACCACCACTTCGTCCATAACCTGTGAGTCAGGAGCCATCTGTACGTTAAGACCGTTCTTCGCCCTGACGGTCTGGGTTGTGTAGCCGACATACGACAGTTCCAAAGTCGCACCATTGGCGGCATTGATGGAGAAACCTCCGTTGACATCGGTGATCGTGGCTGCCGAAGAGCCTTTCACCTTGACGGTGACGCCAATCATTGGCTCACCTGATTCGTCAACAACTGTTCCCTTGACAACATTCTGCTGGACTTGCATAAAAGTGCCCGTACTGACATCAGCCAGTGCTGAGGCAGGACACATGGTTGCAGCAAAACCAGCTACCAACATCGCCTTTACGGCTCTGTTGAGCAACGTTTTGTTTTCTTGCATAATTTTTAGTTAGTTGTTTGATAGTTTGATTAGTATATCCGTTTGGATTGTACAAAGGTAAATATTTCATAATATAACTTGATTTTTCCAATAATCATTTTAACACATTTTACCCCCCTATTGATTATTAGCATTTATTAACAATATTTGATTCGTTTTTAGACAAGAGAGGAGTAAAATCCTGTAAATCACACCATCAATTAACATCAATTAAAACGTATAAGTACACAACTGTCGCAATTATTGTACACACACCATTGTTTTCACATCAATATAACCGGATACTGACGGGGGCTCCACCAACTGACAACGGCATTTTCCGGCATAGATCACACCCACACCTGCACCCGAGCGCAGCATCTTTCATAAAGCACTAATCATCAAACCAATAGCCAAAGCCATAACTGTCCAAAAACTAAAGGTTACCTTTTATGGTGTAAACCGTTACCTTTTGGCATGCGAACCGTTACCTTTCGTAAAGCAAAAGGTAACGGTTCGCTCTTGAGTTCACGGGCAAGGAACATTTCGCCCGTAAAGAAAAAGACAAAGCCCGCACCTCACAAAAGGAAGTGCAGGCTTCGTTTCAAAACTGCAATGTTTGTATCTGAATCAGAATTTGATACCCAGGCTTATACCGATATTCGAGAAAGTATAGTCATGTTCTATGTTTCCTTCATACCTGCCCATGTAATGAGTCTGACCTGATGTCTGCATACTGTACTCCAAGGCGACCTCAAACTTGCCGAAGCTGTAGCCGAGGGCAGGAGAGATGAACAGCCCTGAGTCATAGTAACCACTATTAATGTTCGCACCGGCCTTAAGTCCGAAGAACCATGATGTGCGTCTTGGAGAGAAATAATAGCGGCCCTCGGCAAAGACAGGGATGAATAATTCATGTTCGCCGCAGTTATGGTCTGCTCCCACACCTATACCGGCAAAGACGTTGGGAGTAATCTGCCAGCCGAAAGTCAGTGTGGCACGGAGGTATCCCTGGTCAACACTCTGCCACGGGTCGTCATAGCCTGTATAGCCTCCGCTTATATTGAGGATTGCCGAAAAGCCAGTACGGCGCAGGGCATAGGCTCCGAAAGTGCCGGAGGCCTCACGTGTCTTCAGACTTTGCAACGCCTTGCCGCTCTTGCGGACTACGACCGGGGCAAGTCCACGGAAGGCAGGATTGCTCCATACGGAATCGTTAAGAGAACGGAAGTTGCGGTATTTTGCAGGACGTCCCGTCACGGTCACTGACGTTACTTTGCTTCCGAAAAGAGACTTTTTCTTCTCAATGATGTACTGTGGCTCGACGAGGACATCGGCATTGCCATTGGCAGTAAGAGCCTCTGACTCCACGGCACGCTTGACATTCGCCATGCCTCCGCGCTGAACGGCCTTGCTTGGCGAGACAGTATATGTGATACGCTCCGGCGCAACGTCAAGGTCTGCGACAGTGGCATTCTCGATTGACGATGTCGTCTCTGCCGTGCTCGCCGTCTTTACTACCGTCGAACAGGAAGAGAAAATCATGGCTGAGATTACCGTCAGTATTAACGTTTTCTTCATTTTTCTACTTAGCTGTCTGTTGGAACGTTACTTGAAAAGTCGCAGGCCGCCACGGTCTTTTGTGACAGCATTGGTGTATGCTGCACGGAAAACCGGATTGCACCATACAGAATCATTGAGAGAATGGAAATTCTTGTACTTCGCAGGACGCCCGCTGACTGTCACGGACTTAATCTTCTTGTAGAAGACGTAATTGGTCTTCTCAATGACGTACTCTGCATCTACCAGCACATCATACTCCTTACCGCTCTGGCTGAGAGCCTTGCGCTCCGCATCATGCTTGACATTGCTTATGCCTGCACGTTGTATGGCCTTGCTCGGATTGGTGGTGACAGTCACACGCTCGGGAGAAACTTCTAAGTCAGCGACAGTGGCGGAGAGCAGAGACGCACGTGCGTCTGCCGTGGAAGCGGTCTTGACAACTGTGGTACATGAGGCGAATGCGAGCGAAAGTGCAGCGCAGCATAGGAAAGTGAACTTTTTCATTTGTTGTGAAAATAATTGTGAGAATTGTGCGTCTCTTTTGTTCCTTTGCATCCATCCGAAAGGCAAGAGACGGCATCAGCCCGAGGAGAATGGCACATACGGCAGACTGTACCACCAGCTTCGTGTAAACGCCCGCGACAAGACATTCAGCATGAGGCGGACATACGGACCTCGTACAATATGCGATGGCAATTGCAAAGGTATATACATTTTTCATTACAAGTGTTAAATCCGTGTAGCGAACATTACTACATGTAGAGACATGCGCTACACTTTGCCGCTGTTTCCCTTAATCTTACGCTCCACTTCCTCACAATAGAGCTCAAAAAAATTATAGTTCATGATCGTGCATATACGTTCCAGCTGTAGAGTGTCTATGCTGTATTTCTCGAACAGATTATACACATTGGTGCGGTGACAGCCAAGCTCGCGTGCCAGCCACACAACGCTCTTGCCGTCTGCCTTCAGTTTCTGCTGCAGTATTTTTCCTATGTGCATGATATTGTTCGTTGGTGCCTTGCACGTATATACAAAGGTAGGGCATGGCAAGCAGGCTGAAAAAGTTCAGTACAAAGAGATCCGTAGGAGAGCCTTTTATGCTGATTTCCGGAATGTTACATGACTTAACCTGCAATATCGTCTTATGCCGGCCTTGATGTTTGGTCTTTATTATATAGGCACAATAAAAAAACGTGGACTAATAACTACATCTACGTTCTTGAGGTATCGCCAAACACCATGCCACATATATGAGTAAAAGCCCACGCCATAGGCGTGAGCATCAACTTTTACTCTTGTGGCTCTCGTAAATTGGCGATTTTCAAGAACAAGAATTAAAGCTAACGCTTATTTTCCGTATGTCATTATAATTTAGGTTTATACCATAGGCATCACCTTTTTATGTTTATTCTATATATTAATGTTTTCTTTTTATACCGTTGACTATGGATAGTCAATTGACGATTATAATATGGATGCAAAGGTAATATTTTTTTCTATATTAATGTTCATTTTGCCGGAAAAATCGTATGGAAAGGTTAAAAAATCACTTCTCCGGCGGTGTGGCTGCATGGAGCCGGCAATATGGTGTCACAGGATGAAGTGTGCTCCCCATACGAGCAGTGCGTAACGCAGCAACTTGCCTATCGTGATTGCAATCACTGTTATAAATATGTTTGCACGCATGAGTCCGAGCATGATTGTTATCGCACTGCCTATGATCGGAAGGAATGCAAAGAACCCTATCCATGCCCCATGGCCATGCATGAAACGCTCGGCTCTGTCCAGGGACTCTTTCTTGACATGCAGATACTTCTCTATCCAGTCTATCCTTCCAAGATGACCCACCCAATAATTGAACATGGAGCCAAGCACATTGCCTGCAGTACCCCAAAGGACAAGGCCGACAGGCTCGAGACCTGCCGCCTGAAGACCTACCATTATGGCTTCGCTGCTCCATGGGAACACACTGCCGGCAATGAATGCTGCCATGAACATTCCTATATAGCCGTAACCTTCCAGAAGGGTTATAATATCAGCCATTCTTGCAGATGATGTAGTGTTGTAAATGCCAGGACAAGCAACATGGCGAGTATCACCGAGATGTTTGTCAGGCGCGTTGAGGTAAAATTGATATAATGGGCTGTGAGAGGGGTGGCACAGACCACAATGATTCCGAACAGTATATCCGCTCCAGGCATGTCGCTCAGCGGAAGGATGTACAGAAGGAACAATGCTGCGGTGAACGCGAGGAAGATAATGTTAAAGACATTGAACAGCATCCTGACATGAATCTTGTCGTCAGAACTGTGGCGAAGGAAATGTATAATGCCTGTCACGGCAAGGATCACGACAAGGATCTCGGAACAAAGTACCTGCGGCGGCATCGGTAATTCCGAAAGCAAGACAGTGTTTATGTCACGGAAAGCCTCCAATGTGCCGCTGTCCAATTCCAAAGCATTAAGAAGATGTGTGAGAATCTCATACTTTCCGGTTATTACGACATAAGGAAGAAGGCACCACAATGGTGTGATCACCGCAAGCAGTGATGCAAGCCATGACCTGAAACTGAAAGACATGAGAAAGAAAATATCGGCAATCCACAGAAGCGGCAGTGCAAATATCAATGGCGGCCAAAGCATGCCGGCAATGCCAAGGAAAAGGTATGCACCGTATTTCACTCCGTTGCTGCCATGATCCTGATAAGTCCTGAAGAGCATTGTAAGGGTAAGCAGGAAACACATCTGTACGGCCATGGCATCAATATCCCGCAACAACCATGGACACATGAGCATCAATGCCATGTATGAACAGCTTACCATACGGCTGTATCTCCTCATCAAGGCGTTGCGGTTGTTCAGCTCCATCATAAGATATGTGCTGACAATGAATATCAGGCACTGAGGCCACAGCGTATGATCCGTAAAGAGCATCAGCCCCCACAGACATACGCTGTAAAGCACCATGACAGGAAGTGCAAGACGACTTGCACCTATATTGTTCTGAAATCGTCGCATCTGAAGTTACATGACCAAATCCTCCGGCATCTTAAAGGTCAGCACCAATGTCCGAACGGAAGTATTTCCCTTGGAATTTTATCTTCTGTGCTTCCTTGAAAGACTTGGCAAGAGCCTCTTCCTTGTCAGCACCATAAGAGGACACTGCTATCACACGGCCGCCGGCAGTGACAACATCGCCGTCCTTCAACGCCGTACCTGAATGGAATACTATTGAGCCTTCGACTTCCTCTATGCCCGTGATAGGGAAACCTTTCTCGTACTCCTGAGGATAGCCGCCTGACACCATCATGACACAAACTGCAGAACGCGGGTCGAACTCAATGGACTTTGTATCAAGATTTCCTTCTGCAACACCTTCAAAAAGGTCAACGATATCTGATTTCAGGCGGAGCATCACACTTTCTGTCTCAGGGTCTCCCATACGGCAGTTGTACTCAATCACCATCGGTTCTCCATTGACATTGATAAGCCCGAAGAAAATAAAGCCCTTGTAATCGATACCGTCAGCAGCAAGTCCGTTGACTGTCGGCCTGATAATGCGCTCCTCAACCTTTGCCATCCACTCAGGAGTAGCGAAAGGAACCGGAGTGACACTGCCCATGCCTCCTGTGTTCAGACCGGTGTCATGCTCACCTATGCGCTTGTAATCCTTTGCTTCAGGCAGTATCTTGTAGTTCTTTCCGTCAGTAAGAACAAAGACCGAGCATTCAATACCTGACAGGAACTCCTCTATCACGACGCGTGATGAAGCATTGCCGAACATACCGCCAAGCATTTCTTTCAACTCTTTCTTGGCTTCCTCCAGTGTATCAAGTATAAGCACTCCCTTGCCGGCACACAGGCCATCTGCCTTCAGCACATACGGTGCAGACAGGGTTTCAAGGAACTTACACCCCTCCTCAACCTGAGTGCCGTCGAAAGTTTCATAAGCCGCAGTAGGTATGTTGTGACGCTTCATGAAAGCTTTGGCAAAATCCTTTGAGCCCTCCAGGACCGCTCCGGCCTTTGAAGGACCGATGACAGGAACATCTTTTGTGCGGGGGTCGTTCTTCAAATCGTCATAAACGCCCTTCACCAAAGGATCCTCAGGTCCTACGACTACCATCGAGACATTATTCTCCACGATAAAATTCTTTATCGCTTCAAAGTCATCAGCTTTCATATCAACATTCATTCCCTTACCGCCGACACCCTCCGTGCCGGCATTTCCAGGTGCAATGAACAGTTTATCACACTTTGCGCTCTGCGCAATCTTCCAACCGATGGCGTGCTCGCGGCCGCCGGAACCTAATAAAAGTATATTCATATCATTAAAAGTTTCAAAGTTTCTCCATGCACCAAAGCCGTATATGTATTAAGCAAAGCATCACAAATGCTTTATGAAAAGCACCGCGAATGCTTTATACAAGCAGGCAAAGTGATTCTGTCACGTTCCCTGATGCTGTTGAAAACCGGTCCCAAGTGTCAAGAAGAAGCAGCGTATATCCGTAAATTCAGAATAGAAGTACAGTAGACCCAGACCACGAGTGGCATGATTCAAATACCACGAAAGTATTGCATTTATTTCAGATAGTCCTCGAAGTACTGAGTGATACGTTCATGAAGATGTACGGAAGCATGTCCCATCATATTATGTCCCTCACCAGGATATACGAAGAAATCAGGCTGAGTGCCTGCCTTTATGCAAGCATCAAGGAACTGAAGTGCGTGCTGCGGCACCACAGTAGGGTCGTTCATGCCGATTATAATCTGCAGTTTGCCTTTCAGATTCTTGGCTTTTTCCAACAGAGAAGTCCCGGCATATCCCTCAGGATTAGCATCCGGAGTATCCATATACCTCTCTCCGTACATAACCTCATACCATTTCCAGTCTATCACAGGACCGCCGGCAACACCAACCTTGAACACATCCAGATAGGTTGTCATCAGCGAAGTTGTCATGAATCCGCCGAAACTCCATCCGTGGACACCGAGCCTGTCCATATCGACATAGGGCAAAGTCTTAAGGAAATCCACACCCTTCATCTGGTCTTTCATTTCCTCCTGACCGAGTTTTCTGAACGTTGCCTGTTCAAATTCCCGGCCCCTGTTTTCCGAGCCACGGTTGTCAAGGACAAAGATTACATAGCCTTTCTGTGCCATATATGTTTCCCAAGAACGTGAAGCCCAGTGCCATGATGCTTCAACATTATGTGCATGAGGGCCGCCGTAGACATAGACAACGGTAGGATATTTCTTGTTTTCATCGAAATCCGGCGGCAGGACGAGACGGTAATACAAGTCCGTGACACCGTCAGCAGCCTTTATCGAACCGCTTTTATATGCCGGTACGGCATATCCCTCCCAAGGGTCAGGAGATGTAAAATATTCCTCACGTGTCTTCTTCACGGTGTTTATGATTTCATAAGCACGCGGAACGTCCGGTGCAGAATATACATCAACAAGCCTGGTACCGTCGTCCGAGAGGATACCCCGATGCACTCCTTTGCCGTTGTCAAGGAGTGTACGCCTGCCATTCATGGAGAGGGCGAAGAGATTGCTTTGCAGCGGGTTAAGCTCATTGGAACGTATAATGACCGATTTGGTCTTTCCGCAGAAGCCGACAATCTCCTGGTCAACATAGTTTCCCTTAGTCAGCTGCTTCAGAAGTTTGCCGTCCGTATTGTAAAGATACAGATGATTATATCCGTCCCTCTCGCTCCAAAGGATGAACTTACCGTCATCCCAAGGCAGGAATGTCACAGGATGCTGCGGCTCGACATACTTGTCACAATGCTCAGTGTACAAGGTTTTCACTTTCTTTCCTGTCAAGGCATCATAGACATCAAGAGAGGTATCGGTCTGGTCACGGTTCACTTCAAAGAGATAAACCGACTTATTATCCGGCGACCATGTAATATTCGTGAAGTAGCGGTCCGTTACATCGCCCAAATCCAGCCACACTGTCTTTTGCGTCTTGATGTCATAAACACCGACAGTGACCTTGTGGCTCTTCATTCCTGCCATAGGATAGGCATCCGGTTCCACCACGGCAATACGCTCAAAGGTGTTCACCTGCGGATAGTCCGTCACCATTGACTGGTCCATGCGGTAGAAAGCGAAGCGCGACTTGTCAGGGGAAAGGAATATGCCGCTGTTGATACCGAACTCATTACGGTGCACAGCTTCACCGTAAACAAGTTGACGGCTGCCGTCCTCCGTAACACGCTGCGGCTCATTTCCCGCAGATGTCTGTATATATATATTATGTTCGCGCGCGAATACCTGAGGATAGCCTTTCGGCTTCGCCAGGGTATCACTGTTCACGAGTGTATTTCCGTTCCACCAAAGCCGTAGATACTTCGGTGACATCTGCCTGAAGTTCTTACCTCCGAAGTTCAAGTCCTCAAGAGTAAACTGCTTCTGCTGCGCACCGGCACCCAGCGCGGCCATAGTCATTGCCATTGCAAGAATAATACGTTTCATAGGTCAGTCCTTCCCAAACATTTTCTTTCTGTCGGCAAATCCGCGGCCGGAGCCTTCACGGCGTGGGCGTGCCGGTTTCCTGTCACCGTACCCTTTGTCATTGCGACGGCTGCCGTTACGGTCAAAATCCTTACGCTTACCGTTTCCGTCACGGTCAAAACGTCTGCCGTCCCTGTTCCGGTCGCCACGGGCATCCCTACGGCGGTCACCATCCCTTCCATAAGGCTTGCGGTCACGGTACTCTCCACGGTCACGGCGGTCACGGCGTTCTTCTCTGCCTAATCTGTGATCAAGAGAATGGAAATGGAAAGAGCGGATATCCTCATCGTCATCCTCCTCACCATTACCGAAGCGGCGAGCCTTATACTGGCGTTCAAGAGCCTTCTCCCTTTCACGCACGTCATCTCCCCCGAGACCGTCCTTGAAGTCACGGTTTCCTTTCACATATCGTTTTTCGGCATTGTACTTCCTGTCCTCGTCAGTCTTCACGTCTCCTCCCTCTTTACGGAATTCGGAGAACTTGCCTCCAAAGATTGAATATTTGCGGAACTCACATTCCAAGGAACCGTTATAGACAGGAACCTTCTGAGAAGGCTTAAGTCCGATGGCTTCGAAGCATTCTTCCTTGTAAGACAGTATCCATGCTTCATTTCCCTGGAACTGATGCTTCAGCCGTTCGCCTATCATCTTATATGTACCGAGGAGGTTCTGCGTGGAGATTCTCTCGCCATAAGGAGGATTGGTGACGATTATCGCCGGCTGTTCCGGTTGTTGGAAATCCTTGAAATCAGCGCACTCCACCTCTATGCACCTTGTCAGTCCCGCAGCCTTCACGTTCTGGCGTGCAGTGTTTACGGCCTTGATGTCGCAGTCGTAGCCTATGATTTTATGCTCAAACTCACGTTCGTGCGAATCGTCATTATATATCTCGTCAAACAAATCTTTGTCAAAATCCGCCCATTTCTCAAAGGCATACTCCTTGCGGAACAGACCTGGAGCCATGTTCTGCGCTATGAGTGCCGCTTCGACAAGCAACGTGCCGGAGCCGCACATAGGGTCGATGAAGTCCGTCTCACCCTTCCATCCGGTCATAAGTATCATGCCTGCCGCAAGAACTTCATTAAGAGGTGCCTCCACCTGCTCCTGGCGATAGCCGCGCCGGTGCAGGGACTCACCGGAAGAGTCAAGGGAGAGCGTGCATTCATTCTCCGCAATATGTATGTTAAGTCTGAGGTCAGGGTTTGCCACAGAGATATTGGGACGGTGGCCGTTCCTCTCTCTGAACTGGTCAACAATGGCATCCTTGACCTTATATGTCACGAAACGAGAGTTACGGAACTCGGCAGAATAAACCACGGAATCCACAGAGAACGTAGAGCGTTCCGTCATATATTCACTCCAGTCCACGGATTTCACTCCCTCATAGACCTCATCCGCGGAAGCGGCCTTAAACTGCTTTATCGGTTTCAGTATCCGTATTGCCGTGTGCAACTGAAAATTGGCACGGTACATCATCTCCTTGTCACCTGTGAACGACACCATGCGGCATCCCGTCCGGACATTGCCGGCACCGAGTTCGGTAAGTTCTTTCGCCAGCACATTTTCAAGACCCATGAAGGTCTTCGCTATCATTTCAAATTCCATATCTTGTTTGGATGTATTCTTATTCCACCTGTTTTGCTTTATTCCATATCTCCCGCAGAGCCATTTCCGCCTTGATGAAAAGCCGCGCGCTCCCTTCCCTACTTTTTCTGGATAATCATCTCGCCCGGCTTTGTGCTCTCCGTAACCCATATGTTGCCGCCTATCACCGTACCCTTGCCAATCGTTATGCGGCCGAGAACCGTGGCATTGCTGTACACGATGACGTTATCTTCCAGGATAGGATGGCGCGGAATACCCTTTATAGGGTTGCCGTCATCGTCCAAAGGGAAACTCTTGGCACCGAGAGTGACACCCTGATAGAGCTTTACATTGTTGCCTATGACACACGTGGCACCGATGACGACGCCTGTACCGTGATCGATAGAGAAATGGTGTCCTATCGTCGCACCGGGATGAATGTCAATGCCTGTCTCCGAATGCGCCATTTCTGTAAGTATACGCGGTATCAGCGGGACTCCCAAGATAAAGAGCTCATGAGCCAGACGATAATTTGTCATGGCACGGATACTCGGGTAGCACGAGATTATCTCTCCATAATTTTCTGCTGCCGGGTCACCGTTGTACGCAGCCTCGACATCAGTGGCAAGGACGGTCTGAAGTTCCGGAAGTTTCTCCACTACAGAGATGGCTGTCTCTTCCGCCTTCCTGCGCAGGTTACACAAATCCGGTTCGTCATCAGAGAAGCACAGACCGGCAAGAATCTGGTCGGCAAGCAGCTCATACAACTGTTGTATGCCTGCTCCTATAGGGTATTTAAGTGAATGGACAAGCACATTTGATTTTCCGAAATATCCCGGAAAGACAATTGCTCGTGTAAGGTCGACAATCTCTCCAAGCACCTTGCTTGAAGGCAGCGGACGTCCTTCTCTATGCTCGTGATAGAGTTTCCAGAGGGCACTGTTCGTGGACAGCTTATCCGCCAGTTCCGCCAATTTCCGGTCTGCAAGTTTAAGAGACATTGTATCTTGAGTTTATCCGCAAAGTGCACTTCAAGTCTGTTGCCGAGGCACATCATTTCCTCGCACGCTGTCAGTTTAGTGCATTTTACGTTGCAAAGTTACTGCTTTTTTCGCTAATTTCAAAACATACACCACCTATTTTTATAAATAAGTGACCCAAATCAGTTTGACAATATTATACTCCCCTGCCTCCCCTGCGGGCGTATCGGCAGGATTCTGTCCGGGCATCTGCTCCAAAGGCCTTGGCGTAAAGATGTCAAAAAGGCAGAAGGCATGGATTAAAACACCGCAGGAAAAAGCGGCTTGATTTCCCGGTAATAACAGCCTGACTTCAAAAATCCGTCATACAAGAAAGCGAAAGATAACGGTTCGCAATGCAAAAGGTTACCTTTTAGAAGTCCAAAGGTTACCTTTTGCAACATAAATCGTCACCTTTTACGAAGCAATTCTCCACTCATTCCATAACACATTGTATATCTGCACTTTCCAATAAGGAAGAATTCTCCGTCCACGCCATACAGGCACATGTATGCCGGAGCGTCACCGACTGAATGAAAAAACGGTTCTCGTCACTGTCGTTCCTGACTGTTCCCACGGCGAAACATTTTTTCATGAAACATCAGCAACGAATGTCGACATAGCGTAAAAATGCTATTAATTCAAAAAACTTCACAAAAAACGGCAGCAATAACAGATTTTTCCTTAACTTTGCCGCCAAAATCCATAAAATCAACAATTAACAGACCATGACAGAAACACTGATTGTGCTCCTTATCACGGTGACAATGTTCGTTTACGGGAAAGTCCGTCCGGACATTGTCGCGTTATGCGCCCTCGTATCATTACGGCTTCTCGGCATCCTTACCCCGGAGGAAGCGACATCCGGATTCACATCACCTGTAGTGGTGATGATGGTCGGACTGTTTGTCATCGGAGGCGCAATATTGCAGACTGGACTGGCAAAGGCCATGAGTCAGCGCATCATCAAGCTTGCTCATGGAAACGACACGGCTCTGTTCCTACTCGTCATCCTCGTCACTGCCATGGTCGGTGCGTTTGTCAGCAACACAGGCACCGTCGCTCTGATGATGCCTATAGTGGTGAGCATGGCTGCTCATTCTGGCATACAGGCATCACGCCTGCTCATGCCACTGGCGTTCGCAAGCAGTCTCGGAGGTATGCTGACGCTTATCGGCACACCGCCGAATCTTGTAATCCAAGAGGCACTTGTTGAACACGGATATGAACCTTTGGGATTCTTCTCGTTCACACCTGTCGGACTAATCTGCATCTGCATCGGTATCCTCGTCATGTTTCCTCTCAGCAAGCTTTTTCTTTTCAAGAAACAAAATGTGGAAAGCCGTCAGGACGGACATGCGAAAACGCTTGAAGAGCTTGCCGACGAGTACAACATAAGTAACGGGGTGAGCCGTTATATTATAACGGCGGGTTCATCCATAAAGGACAAAACCGTGGCGGAACTTAACCTTCGCAACATCTACGGGCTTTCCATCCTTGAGATAAGAAACGAGAGTAATCTGCGCGGAGGCCTGATACGCAACGTCACACAGAGTATCGCCACTCCTGAGAAGATACTTGCCGAAGGGGACATCATTTACCTTATGGGCAACAGGGAGAGAATGGAGGAATTCGCAAAGAAGACCCGCATAAAGAAGATGGACGGCAAGGGCATGGATTTCTATGACCTCGGTCTGACGGAAATAGTGCTTGTCCCGCAGTCCCACCTTATCGGAACGAGTCTCTCCGGCTCCGGTTTCCGTGAGAAATACAACATCAATGTACTCGGAATAAAGCGCAACAAGGACTATATCCTTGACAACCTTGCCGACAAGCGTCTGCTAGCGGGCGACGTACTGCTTGTACAGGGAAAATGGAGCAACATTGAAAAACTGGACAATGAGGAAACCGACTGGGTCGTTCTCGGACATCCCGAGAAGCATGCCCTGCAGGCTACGCTGGACTATAAGGCTCCCCTTGCGGCGGTAATCATGGCGGCAATGGTGGCGGCAATGGTCTTTGACTTCATCCCCATTCCTCCGTCGACAGCCATAATCACAGCCGGACTGCTGACTGTGCTGACGGGATGCTTCCGCAACATCAACGCGGCATACCGCACAATAAACGTCGAAAGCATCATACTCATAGCAGCAATGATGCCGATGTCCATCGCCTTGGAAAAGACGGGGACATCGGCACTCATATCACATTCGCTTGTCGAGGCTCTCGGAGCCATGGGACCTACGGTCCTGCTCTGCGGAATTTATTTCACGACATCACTGCTCACCATGTTTATCAGCAACACGGCTACGGCCGTACTCATGGCTCCGATAGCAATGACGTCCGCAATGGAAATCGGTGCAAGCCCTTATCCTTTCCTCTTCGCCGTAACCCTCGGAGCAAGCATGTGCTTCGCCTCACCTTTCTCAACGCCGCCGAATGCACTTGTAATGCACGCAGGAGGATACAGGTTCAGCGACTATATAAAAGTAGGACTGCCATTGCAGATAATAATAGGCATCGCCATGACTTTCATCCTGCCTGTCCTTTTCCGGTTCTGACAGAACGACAGGGCAAATAAGCAACTGCGTTTCTGGCAGGTTCTGATTTACGGCAGTTACTCCAAAGCGTCTTATCTGCGGCCGCCGCCATTGCCTCCAAAGCCTCCTGTGCTACGGGAACCGCCACCATGGGTGCTGCTGCCGCGGGAACCGTTGCCGACGCTGCTGCCTGAGCGGACACTTGCTCCGCTTCCCGTTCCACCTGAAGAACGGCTGAAAGAGGAGGTTCCTGCTGACGTGGAACGTGTCACTCCATGGGAGGAGGCGTTTGACTTACTGCCGGTTGACACACGGTTGGCACTGCCGGTTGAGAAAGAACGGGACGGTGTATAGGCACTTGTACTGCGGGTGGTGGTACGGGTGGCATCACCGGCAGTCCTTCTCGTACTGCTTTCGCGTACCCTGTCGGCATCACGGCGATGGCTGCCGCCTGAGGATGTGCCCACGGAATTGGATCCTCCGCGGTTGGAGTTTCCACGGTTTGTATGGCCTTTCCTTCCCGTAACGTCAGGTCTGTTATGGACATTGCCTGCATTACGGCCTCGCTTGTTGTCAAAACTGACACGCATTCCACGATGGTGTGTGCCGGAGAATGTCCTGCCATTATACCATGAGCGGCCGCCGTTCCTGTGCCAGGCGTGTCCTCCACGATAGGTTGTGTAGAAGTGCGGACGGCCGAAATAGAAGAAATCGTGGCGCGGATAGTGGGCAAAGATGCGGAAATGCCAATAGCCGCTGCCCCAATAGATAGGACGGTAGAAATATTCCAGTCCGCAGAACGTACGGTACTGCCAGTCGAGCAGGATATACGAGAGGTCAAGATTGCGGCGGCGCCAGTACTCCGAATACACGTCATCAGCAGTCGTTATGGACATCAGATAGTCGAGGTTTACCTCGAAAGCCGCTTCATACTGTGACTCGGTAAGGTCAAGTTCGTACGCCATCTTGTCCGTAAGGAACAGGGCTTGTTCACGTGCCTGCTCGTAGCTCATGGCACTTGCCGTCATGATTGCGGAAACCATAATGGCAAGGGAGAGGAGAATCTTTTTCATAACAATATATTTTTTTATTTGTTTCTTTGCCTTTTCCTGCATTTCCCACCATGTCACGATGTCTTTTCCTCTGTCTTTTGCGGAAAAAAGATGTAACCGTACGCTGAGGCATGCGTTCTATTTTCAACGCAAAGGTAGTGAGAAAATGACAGATGTGCAAAGGAGATTTTCCTAATCAAGATGGGAAAATCCCTACACATTCGTCAGCAGCCATGTCATATAGGCTGCAAAGCCTAAGGTCAGGACGGCACCCTCCCAGCGCTCCATAGTCTTATTCGTAACGGAGAAAACATACATGGCAAGGGCACTGCCAAAAAGCGTGGCAAGATCAACGGTGGTGATTCCCATCGGACTTAACGGCACTATGGCTGACGTGAGACCAAGTATAAGCATGATGTTGAACACGCATGAACCGATGACATTGCCCAATGCCATTGACGTACTGCCTTTCCAGGCGGCGACTACACTTGTCGCAAGTTCCGGAAGGGACGTGCCGGCACCAAGGATTGTTATGCCTATCACAGCCTCGGGAACGTCCAGCCACTGTGCAAGGCGTGTGGCATGGTTGACAAAGAGGTCGGCACCTATAACAAGTTCTGCAAGGCCAAGGATTATCAGAAATGGTGCACAGGCTCTCAATTTGCCTATTGCCGCACGTACCTTCCCCGCCTTTTTCTCTGCGGATTTCGGCTCTGCTGACCCGGGAGTGGCGGCATTGCCTGGACCATCTGCATTGCCCGCGGACACGGCCGCCGCCCCATGAACAGACCTTACGCTACGGAGCATGTACCAAAGATACAGCAGAAACATGGCAAACATCAGCAGCCCCTCCAGTCGCGACATGGTTCCGTCAACAAGGGAGAATATCAGCAGCAGAGTCGCACCGAAGGCAAAAGGCAGGTCACGGCGTATAGTTGACATCTCAACAGACATGGGGTGTATCACGGCACATACTCCCACAACAAGGAGAACATTGAAGATGTTGCTGCCGACGACATTACCGACTGCCATGTCTGACGTTCCGTTGAGGGCTGATGCCATTGACACGCAGAATTCCGGCATAGAGGTACCGAAAGCAACGATGGTCAGTCCGATGACCAGCTCCGGCATATTGAACTTACGGGCGATATTCACAGCACCTTCCGTGAGGTTGTCCGCACCGCGAAGTACTACGTATATGCCCACAATCATTAATAATATATTTATCAGTTGCATAAGTATGATATTTCAAAATAAGAGGCAGGAGTGCATAATTTCCGTTCCGCAGGATAATGTTTCATAACTTCTCATATTGCAAAAGCACATGTATAAGCCTGTAACACATGCAGATCCGGACTACAGGGAACAAAATATCCCCTCCCGGACGGGAAGGGATATAACTGTCAGCGGTTACGCTCTGTCATCAACGTTGTCACCTTCCGTAGGTGCAAGAGACTCTTCAAAATCCGTAACTCCTGCATTTACCAGGATATTATACCACTGGATGAGTTTTTTAATGTCACTGTCGTGAACGCGGTCGCGGTCGAATGTCGGGAGAATCTCTCCAAAATATTCGCGGAGTTCGGCAGAACTCGCTTTCTTATAGTTCAGGGATGACGGCTTGGAATCTTCTTTCTCACCAAGCGACTTCAGCACCTTCCACAGGGCTATGTCCTCGTCATCAGTGTACATTGCTATGTCCGCAAGACTTGTAACACGGTCTTTCGCAAATGCAGGAATGCGTCTTTTCGCTGCGTCAAGAGACTCTACAATAAGTGTTCCGTTACCGCGGCTGACAAGGCGGTAAAGACCTGGTTTGCCAGAAATGGCGAGAATTGTTTCTTTCATTATCGTCTGTTGTTTTTGTTTATAGTTATTATTTCTTTAATATGTGTTTTTTGTTCTTGCAATGTGCGGATTTTATTATGCTGATATGAGTCTCTTGCCATAATAATATGCGATCATCATTATACTGACATAAAATTCCTGCCATGGTAATATGTAAGCCTTACTATACTAATCTGAGTTTCTTACTTTGGTAATGCAAGGCTTTCATAACCTTTATCCGTCTCCGTCTCATTCATTCATGGTGCAGGATTAACGCGGCAAGTATAAAAAAGTAATGTCGGCTCATAGGAACGATTCTGTCCTACTGCCGCTCTTCCTTATTGTTTACGTAACGTTTCCATAAGCACCGCGACCTGGCTGTCGAGATCAGTAATGCCGTCATTGACAATAATATAGTCCGACCGGCGTTCTTTCTCTTCCTGAGGAATCTGACGGTTTATCCATTCCAGTGCTTTCTCACGTGAGATTCCGTCACGCTGCATCACCCTGTCTATCCTCACTTCCAAAGGTGCGGAGACACAGACAACTTTATCCACATTATGCCGGAAGTCTGCCTCAAAGAGTATTGCCGACTCCATCCACTGCATTCCCGAACGCCTGAAATCCTCCGCAACGGCAGGATGGACGATACTGTTGACAACCTTATTGTTCTCTTCCGAAGCGAGAAGGAACTGGGCAAGTACGGCCTTGTCAAGCCGGCCGTCAGGAAAGACATCCCTGCCTACGGCTTCCGACAGGTGCTGCTGCAATGATTTACAGGAACGCATAAGACGTTTGGCAGAGGCATCACAGTCGAACACCTCCACACCATATTCTCTTAACTTACGGCAGACGTAGCTCTTTCCGCTGCCGATTCCTCCTGTCAGTGCGTACTTCATTGCTCTATCAGATAATCAACGCTCGGCATCGCAAGGCGGACATTATGAGCATCACGAGGCGAACGGATAATACGCAGGTTACATTTCTCCGCCGTTCCGTCCGCCGTGGTATTGTAATCAGCAATGACAGTAAACTGAGACACGCCCAGCTTCTTGTACTGCGACGCACCTATGACATACGACACATCAACCTGGGAAGGGAAAGTGCGCAGAGTTTTTGTCACCGGGACATTTGTCGGTATTATGGGAACAGATGTCGTCGCCTCAACCATCACATCAGGATAAAGGGTCATCCGTACCTTCTCCGGCACAATCTTCGTGCCTGGAACAGAACGCATACGCACGACGGTTGATAGCGTATCCCGTACATTCCGTATATCCTGACGCTCCGTATATACAGCAGTAATGCTGTCAAGTATCTGGGCTGAGCCGTAAACAGTGACATATTCCGGACGGAACTGCACTCTGGCAAGGTAATAACTGTCATCAGCACTGACGACACCGAGCACCTTTACCGGCACACGCTTATATTTCCCGTGATTGTAAGCGAACTCAAGTTTGTCAGGTTTCAAGGACACAAGTTTCGTGGAGCCAGACAACTGCTGTGTCACAAGTTTCTGCAATTCTGAGGAGGTAACCGCTATCTTATCCGAAGATTTTGAGTATGCCGAGAACGGAATCTTTACGGGAGGGGTCTGGTTGCGGAACAAGTATGTAGCAACGACAAACCCCTTGTCACGCACCACGGCACGTATCTGGGGCATGCTGTCCACAAGCACTACGACATTTGCCGGCACTCCTGTCAACTGTACGGGAATCCTGAGCTCACGTTCCATGGTGTCATTCAGTACAGACATCAGCCAATAGGCCGCACTGAGTACAAGAAAAAACAAGAAAATCAGAAACTCCCTGTTTATTGCACTAAACAGGAAGTCTCTGATAACCTTTATTATTTGTCGCACTTTCTCCAGCATTGAGTATTCCGAGCGTTAAAGATGCCTTGCACTCCGGCGGCCGCACAACGTGCAGTCCGAGTCCTTGGCGTCGTTTACCGTAACGGTTGCCTGCCGTATTATTTCTGTTCAGGAGCAGCGGCGAAGACGTATGATTTCTCAACCTTTACGGTAACGCCCTTGGCAACCTCGATTTCCACGATACCTTCCGTATGGTCAACCTTCTTGACCTCTCCATGAACGCCACCGCCCGTGACGACCTTTGAGCCGACAGCAAGACTGTTCTGGAAGTTGCGTATTTCCTTTTGTTTCTTCTGCTGAGGACGAATCATAAAGAAATACATTATGGCAAACATCAGCACAAGCATGATAATCATAGAGTAGCTGTTGCCACCGGCTGCCTGCGCAGCGAGAATTGTATTCATAATCTGTATGTTTTTGTGTTAGTATTCTTAATCTGAAATAGTCCTGACGTCCAACCTTTATCTCTCTGCCAGCGGTTTCAGCATCTTTCCGCTCTCATTAAGATAGCGTGCGATGGAGTCAAGCATGCCGTTGACATACCGCCATGACTTCGGGGTACTGTAGATTTTTGCGAGGTTAACGTACTCGTTGATGGAGACGGAAACCGGTATTGCCGGGAAGGAAAGCATCTCAGCTATCGCTATCTGCATAATAACCACGTCCATATATGCCAGTCGCGAGAAGTCCCAATTCTTGGATGTCTGGGTCATATAATGCTGATACTGTTCGGAATTGAGTATGGAGGTACGGAAGAGCTTGACAGCGAAATCACGGTCAGACACATCCTTGAACTCAGGCAGCAGTTCCTGTTCGGCACCGTTGCTCTCGGCAAAACGCTTTATTGTCTTTATTACAAAGGTGTCCACAATATACTTGTCATCATTCCAGTACAGAGACCTTTCCTCCAGAACTCTGTCGATTTCTTCATTATCCACAACAAAAGCCTTGTACATCTTACGCCACAACTCACGGTCACAGGCGTAGTCCGGCTCGTCCTCCGCATTCATGTACTCAGCATAAGCTTCACTTGCCTCTATTCTGTCAAAGACGTTACGTACAGCCGTCACATCATCATCCCAAACGAATTTCTGATGTTCACGCCATTCGGAAAGCATGATATTCTCCTCAAGCTGCAATGCAAACTTGTTCAAGGCGAAACGTTCAGAAGGCTTCGGACCCTCTCCTCGCTCATATCTTGCCTTGGCAATCTCAAAGCGCTGGCGTGCCACATGGGTTACGGCAACCATGAAGTCAAGAAGACAATGGTACAAGTCATAGGACTTGTCGAGACTGAAAAGCAATTCTTTTTCCGCATTCTCGATATTGCAGTTCCCATTCTGGTAATAAGCGTAGGTCAACTGGACCACCTTGATTCGTATAAGTTCTCTGTTTATCATATCACTATATAATATTATGAGGAATATTTCCCGCGTCTTTTTGTACTGAGTACACTTTTATGTTGCAAAAATAGGCAAAATACTCCATGTATGCAAGAAAATTCACACTTTTTCTATGTTTTTTAATATAATCTTTTGTAAGGTTCAGAAAAAAGTAGTAATTTTGTCGGGCATTTCGCAAAATCTTTCGTGCTATGCCTCGGCATACGCACTGTGTGATGGCGAATTAAGCGACTTAATTTTATTAACTACTTAATTTAGAGTAACACATTATGTTAGAAATCAACGTAACAGGTCAGGTAAGAAGCGACCTCGGCAAAAAGGCTTCCAAGGACATCCGCAAGCAGGGTCTTGTCCCATGTAACATCTACGGTGTAAAAAGAGGTGAGAACAACCTTCCTGAGGCACTGTCTTTCACAGCTACATTCTCAGAACTCCGCAAGGCGATCTACACTCCTCACGTATATGTTGTAAACCTGAACATCGACGGTGTCGAGCACAAGGCTGTCATCAAGGAGCTCCAGTTCCATCCGGTAACAGACGCTCTCCTCCACGTGGACTTCCTCGAGATTACAGCTGAGAAACCTGTAACAGTAGGCATTCCTGTTGAGCTCAAGGGTCTTGCCAACGGTGTGCGTAACGGTGGACGTCTTGCTCTCCTTATCCGTCAGATCAAGGTTACAGCTGTTTACACAAACATTCCTGAGAAGCTCGTCATCGACGTTACAAGCCTCGAGCTCGGCAAGTCAATCAAAGTTGGCGACCTCCACTTCGAGGGTCTTGAGTTCGCTACTCCGAAGGAAGTTAACGTATGCTCTGTACAGATGACACGTGCCGCACGTGCCGCTCAGGCTGCTCAGTAATACCGGCCTTATACAGAATTCTTATCGGCACCGGGGCATACCGCTTCGGTGCCGTTTTGTTTTGACCGCACATGCCACGCTCCACAAATATCCATAAAGAACAACATCATACAGGATTCAGGACAGCATACATGCGGCAGGATACAGCATAAAAAGACACACTGTACAATGGACAAATTTCTTATCGCAGGCCTCGGAAATCCCGGGGCGGAATACCACGAGACACGCCACAACGCCGGATGGATGGTTGTCGACAAGCTCGCGGAAGACCTCGGTGCCACATTCTCGGACAAACGCTACGGCTTCATTGCCGAGACTTCCATAAAGGGCAGAAAGCTCTTCCTACTGAAACCGACAACCTACATGAACCTCTCCGGCAATGCTGTCCGCTACTGGCTCGAGAAGGAGAACATAGCAACGGAACGGCTGCTTGTAGTCGTCGACGAACTGGCTCTGCCACTCGGAAAAATGCGGCTGAAGGGCAACGGCTCCAACGGAGGCCACAACGGCCTTGGCCATATCCAGCAACTCATAGGACAAAAGTACGCACGGTTGCGCATAGGCATAGGCAACGAGTTCAACAGGGGAGGCCAGGTGGACTATGTACTCGGGAAATTCCCTGCCGAGGAGCGCGAAATCCTTGACCCGCTCATGGACAATGCCGTTGCCTGCATAAAGTCATTCGTGCTTGCGGGCATAGACATTACAATGAATCAGTTCAACAAGAAATAAGGCGTATGTGCCATTTTTGCCTATGGAGAAAAAGCTAAAGCATCAGGATACTGCCCGGCTGGACAAATGGCTATGGGCTGCACGTATCTTCAAGACCCGTACAGTCGCCGCCAACGCCTGCAAGAACAGCCGTGTCAGCGTGAGCGGTGTGGGAACAGACGGCAACGCTGCCATGAACGCCGCATTGGCGAAACCGTCACGGACGGTAAAATGCGGTGAGGTCATTCATGTCAAGAAATCACCGATAATCTACTCTTTCCGCATCCTAAACTGCATAGAGAACCGTGTAGGTGCCAAACTTATACCGGAGGTCTATGAGAATGTCACTACCGCCAAGCAATATGAGTTGCTGGAGATGTCACGCATATCCGGTTTCATAGACCGTCAGCGCGGCACCGGACGACCGACGAAAAAAGAGCGCAGGCAACTTGACGACTTCAACGACATGCCTGTTTTCGGATTCGAAGACGAAGAAGAGGATGACATCTTCGACTTTGATGAGTAGAAATCCGTACAGGCTGACCATACTTGAACGGCAGGCCGGACAATAGACTTGCACAAAGAGCTGCACACGCCCATACAATACTGATACTCAACAAAATGCCCACGAGCGGAATCGTTCTCAAAAGAATAATTTGCGGAAGGTAACGATTTAGAATACGAAAGGTAACGGTTTGCAGTATAAAAGGTAACGGTTTACACAGCAAAAGGTAACGATTTAAAATACATGAGGTGACGGTCCGTTGTACAGACCGTCACCTCATGCTTTCATCCACGATAGAACAGGAGAATTTATAAGTAACCGTATCTATAGTACAAATTAATGTCCAACAGTTACTCCCAAACAGCATCTGCAATTACATCATGCGGCGCGGAGGCATTCCTCCCCTGCCGCCGTCACGGCTGAAACGACGGTCGTTGAAGTCAGGCCTGCCGCCATCTCCGCCCCCTCCGCTGCGTGCGGCTTTCCCGCCGAAAGAGTTCACTTTATATATAAGGTGGAACATGACATAGGAGTTTATCGTGTTATATTCCGAGTCCGTACGCTGTGTCGCCGAGATTGCACGGGAAAGGCTTGACTGCTTCTTAAGTATGTCATAGAACTGTACGGACAGAGTCAGCGGTTTGCCTTTTAGGAATGACTGCGATATCTGTGCGTTCCATACGAACTCATTTGTATTCAACGACGCATCGTTATATCCGCGGCGGGAATTCATGTGTGCATCCGTGGAGAATCCTGTTCCCCAAGGAGCCGTAACCGTCACGTTCATGCCGTAGTTGAAGTTCCATGTGTCAAGATTCGACTGCGACTGAAGAAGGTTGCGCGTATGCGCGAAGCGCAGTTGTCCGTTCGGCTCCACCTCAAGCCATGAGCTTCGGTAGCTGACGGACAGACGCTCACCGATTGTTGTGGAACGTGTCGTGTTCTTCATCGTCACATTATCCTGCATGAGATAGGACACATGGTTCTGATAGTTGATGTTTGTGAACGTATTGATGTTCCATACTCCGGCAGAATCTATGCTGCGGTTGTACATCAGCGCACCGCTGAGATCCCAGTTGCCGTTGATGTTTTCCGGCTTTGTCTCTCTGCCGCCGGTAGCCTCGTTGTAGCGCACACAGCTGGCAATGCTGTTCTGGGTGACGGAGAAATTTATATGCGTCATCCATGACTGGCTGTAGCTTGGAGCATAACCGTTATAGAACAGGCGGAAATTATGCTTGAACGACGGTTTCAGATCCGGATTTCCGGTAGAGATGTTCAAAGGGTCGGAATCATCGCGGATGTCAAGCAGGTCGGTCATTGAAGGCTGGGTAGTCGTGGCACGGTATGTCGCACGCAACTGGCTGACCTTGGAAATCTTGTAGCGCAAGTCAAGGGACGGCGCAAAGTTCACCACATTGCGTTTCACGACGGTATCCACACCCTGATATTTGTACTTCAAGGCTGTATGCTGAGGCTGGAACATGAAGCCTACGGTATAGTTCCATTTCTTTCCGATTTTTCTCAGCTGCAAGGCACCTTCATGAGTATAGGTGTCATATTCTGACTTCTTTGAGAGCTCTTCGTCAAGATAATCCTCAATGTCGGGGTATCCGTTGAGACGGCCGAGATATGTCTCCCAATCCCTGTAGACCGGCATGACAAGCTCATAACCTGTTATATTAGAATAGTCGTAAGTGCTGCGGTCACTCTTCGACTTAGAGTATTTGAACGAGTATGTTGCCTGCAGGAACATCTGCTTTCCCAAAGGCTCAGAGTATGTTCCTTTGAGAGTATAGCCGTATGTCTTTGTAGGAGTAAGGTTGTATCTGTTTATGCTGTATTCATTCTTGTTCACGTTGTCACCATTCGCAGCAAGATAGTCAAAGATTGTGACATCCTGGAGACTTGTGCTCTTGGAATCGCCGTCGCTGTAGTTGACATCCGCGCGGAATGTCACATTACGCCCCCTGTTGCCAAGCTTACGGTTGAACTGGAACATGCCTGTCGCTTTCGTTGTCTTGCTGTATGACAGAGAGCTGGCTTTCTTTGAGTTCACCAGTTCGCCAAGCTGCTCAAGCTTTTCCATGCCCTCATCAGAGAGAGGGTCGCCGACACTTTCGTAAGGGTCGGCATTGAAGGTCGCATCCGCAGAACTTGAGGCATTGTCAGACTTGGAGATGGATACATTCGGACGGAACATGATGTTTGTCATCGTATCAGGAGACCATTCGAGGCGCATCTGTGCATTCCAGGAATCTCCGCGGGAGAAGGACTGCGAACGGGAATTGCCGAAGGACTGCACCGTACTGAGGAAGCTTTCCGTAGACTTGCTTGTCCATACGTCACTGTCACTGTGGTTCCAGCGCACGGAACCGTCAATGGTCAGAATCTTGGCATTCTGATAGTTCACGTTGAAGCCCAACATCTTACGTGCGCTGAGACCGTTGTTGACACCTCCGAAGCGCATACCGCCACCGCCTCCGGGGAAACCTTTGTCACCGGTATTGTTGGCACTTCCGAAACCCATAATCTTCAGATTATCCTTCATATATGCTACCATGCCACGCTCGGCATAACGGCTGTCGGTACCTATGGCGAAGTCAAAATTTCCCATAAAGCCTTTATTCATACCGCGCTTGATACCGAAATCGAGGACAGTCTCCTCCTCTCCGTCGTCAATTCCTGTGACACGGGCGAGATCAGACTTACGGTCGTAGGACTTCACCTTATCAATAATGGAGGTAGGGAGATTCTTCAAGGCTGTCTCAGTATCACCTGTCATAAATTCCTTGCCGTCGACAAGAATCTTCTTCACCTCCTTGCCGTTCATGGTTATGGTACCGTCATCGCTGACCTGCGCACCGGGGAGGCGCTTCACCAGTTCTTCTATGACAGAGCCTTCGGGAGTATGATATGCTGCGGCGTTGTATACAAAGGTGTCCTCCTTGACAGTCATCTTTGCCGCCTGTCCGCTGACGATTGCTTCCTTGAGCATTACGGCATCAAGAGTCAGCATTATCTGACCGAGAGAGACATTAGTTCCTTTCACCTGTACAGGCTTGACGAGGGTCTTATAGCCCACACTTGTGACTTTCAGAAGATAGTTCCCGTCACTTGGAGCCGTTACCGTGAACTTACCGTCAATATCGGAGATGACTCCCTTGACAAAGGAGCTATCTCTTTTCAGCAGCGAGACAGTTGCCTGTGCGACACCGTCCTTAGTGTCTTTGTCAACGAATGTTCCGCTGACAGCTTTCTGTGCCATGACGTTTATGGCAGCAAAAAGGCAGATGAACATCAAAAAAAGTATTTTCTTCATAACATAAAAAAAGTGTTTACACCCTTATTAGATGTAAACACTTTACTGAAAGTTTAAATTTGTCCTTAGTTTTTTTTATTGCCTTATTCAATTACCTGTCCTGAAGCAGAGAACTTATTGCCATCCTTTACGATAACGACTCTGCCGTTCTCAACAAGTTTGCCGACAGCATTGGCATTTGAAGCACTGTCTACCTCAACATTGCTTATTCCTGTACCGGAAGTCGCAACGGCAGCCACACCAAATCCGCCACGGCCGTTGGCAGCACGCACAGCCCATGTTGCTTCCGTATCATCCACAGTATAAGATGTTCCGGCTATGACGGCAACGACCTTACCGTTCTTCAGAACAGCATAAGCCCCGGAACCATCTACTGCATTCCATGTAAGAACATTGTCCGTTATGCTTACTGCTCCCATTATCTTCTGGGCAGCAATCTCTTCTGCACGCCAGTCCGGGAAGACCTTATCTATGGCATACTCTGCAGCCTCTTCCGCTGTAAGAATTGTCTCATACTTCTTATTGCCGGTAGAGTGGGTGAACTCTATGATGTTTGAAGCAGGGGAGATCACGTTTCCATTTGCATCCTTCGTATTATACTCTACGAAACGGTCTGCCGCACAGTTCACGCCGGCTACAGTAAAGCGTGTGGAGACAAGCTTTGAAGGCTGGTTGATCGTGGTGTTGATCCATGCCAGTCCTGAATAAGATCCCCATGCACGGCCATAGTTAAAGTTACTACAAAGAGTTTCAATGGTACAGTCATTCATGACATAACCATACTTCTTTGCACCGTTAGGAGCGGCAATGGTGGTTGCCTTTATCTGTTCATTCACGAATTTAACACGGTTGTAATATACATCACCGCCGCCGCAGACATAATCGACAACACCATGAATCTCACCGTCCTCGAAATAGAAGCAAGCAGAATTGTTGTTGCTGTAGTATGTATCCTGATATGATTCGAGGCTGACGTTCTTGCAGATTGTACGGTTACCCTTATCCTGAAGAGTTACAGCGCGGCCGGTACCGCCATTGAAGGTCATGGCATTGCGTATGGTGAGATCCTGGATATAGAGGTCAGAAGATGTGTTGTACAGAGTTGCTGTGACGCCGATTCCCTCATTTTCCTTGGCAGGAGCATTCTGGATGACTGTTCCTTCACGGGATTCACCGATGATGGAAATGTTCTTGCCGGAGACATTCGTCAGCACTGTAGTACCGAGATCATAGAGCCCGTCATGCAGGAATATTTTTGTTTCCTCGCGAGAACTTGCTGATTTCAATGCTATGAGGAAACTGCTGACATCACCAGAGGCTATCTCATAATAACCGGAAGTTTCATCATACTCAACAAAATCCACCACATTCCATACGGCAACACTGTGAACATAGGCACCGGCAGGGAAAGTAATGGTCAGCCAACCGGCTTCACCGTCATAGCTGAACGTCTGCTCTGCGCCGTCAGCCTCTCCCTTGACAGGGAATTCCGCGACAGTATTGCCGCTCTCGTCTGTAACAGTAGCTGTGGATTCCGCCGAGTATAGACAGTCGCCAACTGTAACATAAGCCTTGCCGGCAACCTTGACTTTGATGCTGCCGCCCTTGTCAACCAACCATCCGTGAGTATTATAATACTTGCCTTCAATCTCAATAGCCTCATGATCTTCTATATAGAAGTAAGGCTTTGTCAAATCATATATAAAACGGGAGGTTGAGGTTGGCACCTCTATCTGTGTTGCACGGGCATAGAGCTTTATGTTCTCCTGAATCACAGTTCCCTCTGCAACCTTTAAGGCTGTTTGCTGTTCAGAAGCAAACCATCCGCGGAAAGCCTCACCCTCAGGAACTGTAACGTCTGCCTCTCCATACTTATAAGCAAGGGCAGAGCCACCCTGGACTGTTTCCGTACCAAGGAGCTTGCCGTCTGTGTCGTAATACTGGACATCAACCATCGGCAGCAGTTCGCAAGCCTCCACGGCAATATAAGGCACATAGCTTGCCGAAACAATTGTCAGGGTAGCAGGTTCCTCGCTGTTGTAAACCCATTCTGCATTGCCGTCACAGCCACCGCCGCAATCAACAGTAGCAAGAACTTCCTCGCCATTCTTGATTGTTGCTGTCGGTGTGCCATACTGGCAACGGCCAAGGCTTATGCGCACAGGACCGTCAACAGGAACAGTGACAGTTGTGGTGTTGTAACCGTGCTGTGAGTCATGCCATGTACCGCTCACCGTCACGCCCTCCGGCAGGATGCCGTCAGCAGGCTTTGTTACGGTATAAGGGGCTGTGGTCATGTTCAAGGCGAAGTCCTTGAATGCGCGCACTTCCTCAGTGCCGCTGACTGTACCGTTTATCTTGATATTGCCGATAGACATCTTCTTATTGTTAGCAACATTGGAGATATAGAAACGCAGGGAGAATTCGCGTCCTCCCTCGGCAGTGATAGTCTCCTTATGGGTTACAGGTGCTGAAGGATTAGCATTATTGTTACGGCGAATCTGTTCCTTTGGATTATCATAAGCCACAATTTTGCCTTCCACTCCGTCAACGGTATAGCTCCAGGAGAAATAAGCGCCGTCTGTGCCTTCCTTTACAGCGTCAAACTCTACACTTGAAGGAGTAAAAGTAAGCCCCTTCTTCAGTTTTACCTTATACTCAATCATATCGCCTGGCACACATCCTGGATTGCTTGTTGTCGGCAGATAAGTCATCAGCGGCACCGTTGCGTCAGGAATGTCATAAGTTGTCGGGCCGGAGACAGTGAGGTCACTGCCCACTGACACACTTGTGGAGAGAACCTTGTCCTCAAAGCCTTCCGTCACAGACGCTTTAGACTCATTTCCGTTTGTCCACGAAAGCGTAGCATTTTCCACTGACGGCTCTGCGGCCTCTGCGGCTGCCCGTTTCGGCTGTTCTGCAGTCGCCCATGCAAGCACACCTGCACACATTGCCAAGACAAGAAAGCCAAATAGTCTCTTTCTCATAATTTTGTTTTGTTTTTAGGTTTTAATTGATTAAAATATATTTTTCTGATAAATCATCAAATCATTTACTTGGGAAGTCATCCATTTCCCTGTCCGCAAACCGTCTGATTTATAAGCAAATCAAGTACTGCAAATTAGTTTTCCTTGTGGCAAAGGTACAAAAAAAAGGAGCAAACCCACAAAGTTTTGCTCCTTTTTTGTATGGATTAATTTAATTATCAGTCAATATTTTTCCTGTTCACACACCATATCCGGTGTCAACGAGCACTTACTTACAACGACAGAAGTGCACCTTTACAGGAAAGGATTGTCTTATTTCAGCATCTGCCCTGCGGCAGAGAACTTCTTGCCATCCTTTACAATGACAACCTTACCGTTCTCTACGAACTTGCTGACAGTATTGAGATTTGCGGCATTGCCTGTCTCAACGTTGCTGATTCCTGTACCGGCTGTGGCAACGGCAGCCTCACCAAGACCACCCATCTCGTTTGCAGCACGTACCGACCATTCGGCAGATGCGTCGTCAACAGTGAAGCTTGGCTCTACAGTAAAGTCAACAACCTTACCGTCCTTGCATACAGCCCAGCATAGGACATAGTTGGAATCATCCCAGGTCATGTCAGTACCGGCAATAGTAACGTTCTTAGGAGCACTTGCCTGCTCTGTCAATGCAGTCGGATCCCAGTCATCATCCTGTCCCATGACATTAGCTACAGAGTACTCTGCCACTTCTTCCGCAGTCATGACAGGGTTATTTGCATGACCGTTCCCGAAAGTCTTCTTACGCTGAGAGAGGTCTACAACAGTACCGGAAGAGAGGCGGGAGTTATACTCAGCGAACTGTGCCGGCCAGCCATTTGACATTTCACTCCAGCCTACAGCAGAAGGAGCGACCTCCATCACAGTATTGATAAAGCGTGCTATAGGTGTGCCGGAGCCCCATGGACGCCCAAGGGTGTACTTACCGTTGACCTTGCTTGGGTCAGCATCATCACTGACAATCTTACAAGACTCAAACACATATCCGTACTTCTTCGGTACAGAAGGTACGGCGAGATATCCACCCGCAACCTGGCGGAGAGTCACCTGATTATAGAAAACATCACCCTTTCCGCAAAGGAAGTCTGTGCGTCCTCGGAGCACACCTCCCTCAAAATAGTACTTGCTCTTGTCGCTGTTAGACACATAAGTATCCTGATAACCCCAGAGACAAGCATCCTTCATGATAGTCTTGTTACCCTTATCCTGGAATGCGATGTCACGACCTACGGCATCACCCAGTGCAGTCTTCACTGTAACACCCTGGATATACAGACCTGTAGAAGAGTTGATGAAGACGTCAGAGTTGCCGATACCCTCAGCTATATTAGCCGGTCCGTACTGTCCCTGATAAGTTTCCGTAGGAGCGGAGTTGGTGATGACGGTGTTCTCATAGCTCTCACCGATGATAGATATATTGTTACCGGTGATGTATGTACGAGGCTCCTTGTAAGTCTTCTTCTCCTTTGTTCCGTTGGCGAGTGTCACTTCTACAGTAACATCACCGTCGTATGCAGGAATCTTGATGTCACCCTGCTTTACGAAGATACGGTAGCGTGCAGACTTGTCGGCACGCTCGTTACCGGCCTTAATGGCGGCAGCGAGTTCCTCGCCTGTAGCAACGACTGCATCATAGATGCCCTTCTCCACCTCAGGCTTTGTCCTCGTAGTGAAATTGATGACAATATCGTCAGCAACCTTATTATTGCCCGTAAGGTCAACTACAGAGTTGCCTTTCAGAGTGAAGACATAATCAGTAGAGTAAGCAAGTCCCTTATACTCACATACAACGGCAGTTCCTGAAACAACCGGCTTGAGTGCCGTTGTGCCGAGAGTTGCCTTTGCATCTGTTGTTAGCTGAACTTTCTTGTCAAATGTGATGACAACCTTGCCGTTTGCACTTGCAGTGTTGCTTCCCTCAGCAGGAACAGAGCCTACAATGGCAGGAGCCTTACCGTCATCGAAGATTTTCTCAGTACCTGTGATATAAATAATGCCGATGCAGGCACCGTCATTCTGAGAAGGCGTACCATTGACGGAAGAGTTCTTATCAGCTATCCAGCGGAAATATACCTCTGCCTTGTTGTCGGCAGTGGCAGGAACATCGACAGCAAGGTCTGTCCAGCTCTTTGCTCCCGGCATATTGATGGCACCGAGCAGAGTCCACTCCTCACCGTCCAAAGAGTATTCCACATTATATGTCTGATAAGCGTTATAGTTGTAAACCATGGCAGACTTCACCTTAAGGGCAGTGAAATTGCTTGCGTCAACCTTAGTCTGCCAGTAGTATGTACCTATGGCAACATCATTCTTCCAGCATACGCCACCAGGACGTCCCTCATAGCCGCCGTTCACTTCCGACTTGTCAAGCCATCCTGCGGTGTTTCCTGCCTCATCGCGCATGACGAGAGCCGCAGCCTCATTGCCCTCAGCAGAGAAGTCGGCTATACGGCCGTTGTTTCCGGCCTGGTTAAAGTCCCAGATAGCGATAAAGTCAGAAGAAGAATATGTTGCAGTAAGCGCAACATCCTCTGTCATCTTGCAAGAAATCTCGGCAGCTGTCTGTCCGTCGCTCCAGGAAGCAAACTTTATAACCTCGTTGGAAGCAGCGGAAACAGTCACGTTTGTGCCTTCCTCATACATCTTCTTGCCATCGACAAGCGTATATGCAGGAGAGTAAGAAATCATGTAGTCCTTTGCGCCTCCCTCAACAGCAATGTCAAGAGCGTAAGTGTTAACCTTCCTGAAGTTTGCAGTCAGCGCAGCGTCAGCAACGACAGTATACTTACACTTCGGCTCTTCAGAGATGACAGTGCCATCCTGGTCAGTCCAGTTGACGAAATCATATCCGAAGTTCTCGGTGGCTGTCAGCGTGACCTCATCGTTCTCCTCATACTCCTCAGAGTTTGGATATATTGTAACAGAACCGCCCTCAGCAGGAGCTGCGGCAATGCTCACGGCATACTTGTTGACATCAGCCATAGTGCCGTTGAGGAGACCTGTGATTGTCACGGTGCCGAAGTCACCCTGCTTGTTGTTGCCCACACCGATGGTAGCCATAAGCTGGAACATGTCTGAGCCGGCAAGTGCAGCCTGCTGTTCGGCAGTAAGGTCTACAACATACTGTGCGATACCGTCTTTGTCATACGCTTTGGCATTAGGATCGTCAGGGTTATATCCCTTACCACTACGGAGTGCTGTCCAAGTGCCGAGAGTTATTGCAGCATTGTCTCCCTGCTTGACACTTACGGTAAGACCGTTTTCTGAGTCGGTACCGCTGCGGTTTACGAAGCCCGTAACCTGTGTCGGAGTGAATGTCAGTCCTGCCGCCGGCTTCACGTTCCAGTAAAGAAGGTCGTCTTTGCCGTTTACAGGATTAATCTTCAGGCCTGCAGGACATACTGTCACGTTATTGATATCTGTAATTTTTTCCAAGCCCTTTATGACATTGTTGCCATAGTCAAACGCAACGGTAGAGAATCCTCCCTGCACGTCAACAGGAGTAAGAGTATACTTGCCTGGATCTTCCGTATCGTTCATGGCAAATGTGACGGTAACCTCTTTATTATTGAAAGTCTTTCCGCCTTCCTGCGCCACGACAGGGAGAACCATCTTGAGATAGCGGAAATAGCTGCCGTTGCCGATGACGACATCTATTGTCTCAGCCTTGCTTGCTATTTCTGTGGAATATGTGGTATTGGCATTACCTTCCGCGGCGATGCCGTCAACGGTTGTTGTCGTAGTAGCGGAGAATGATTCAAGAGTGAACGCAGCACCCTTGCATGAAGGGAGTGTGAATGTAGTGCCTGCATTCATCTGGCACCAGTCCGTCCAGTTTGCATTGGCGATCTTGCCTCCGTTGTCCGTAGTAAAGCTTGTCTTGACATCGATAGTCTCACCGTTCACAACAGCCTGAGCGACATAGATGCCCGGCTTATTCTGATAAGAAAGTGTCGGAGCACCGTTCTTTGTCTGGAAGTCCCAAAGCAGTGTGACAGCCTCTGTACGGTCGGCAAGGGCAACATTGTTCTTTGTGAATACCGGAGTCATTGTCACATCGGCAGCAGGAGTGTATTCCGCGCCAACAGCAACAGTCGCAGTTCCGTCGTTCCATCCTGTAAGAGTGTAGCCCTCCTTGTAAAGAGTATAGTTCTTGGGAATTGTGTAGACATCACCCTCCGTCCATTTTACAGCATCAGGAACGACACCTTCAACTCCGGTCTCTGTTCCGAGGGCGTAAGTGATGTCATACGCCTGTATGACGACATCAGCCTTCTCCACCGCGACATAAGGGCAATAGCCCATACCTGAGATGGTAAGAGTAGTGGCATCGCCGGTGTAATATAACTCGGTAACGTTGGTACGGTCGTTCTTCCAGCAAGCAGTTCCCGGAGTCTTTGTAACGACAGTCTCGCCTGCAGAGTTTTTCACATTGATGGCACTACCACTGAAAGTACACTGTCCGACAGTGATTTTCACAGCACCGTCCACAGGTACTGTGACTGCAAGTTTTGTAGCACCATGGTCACTGTGAAACTGTCCGCTGACAGTAGCAACCGAACTTGCATCAGCGGCTGTCACACGGCTGACTGTTCCGTCTGCCGCCACAGCAACACCGAATTCAAAAGCTGTGCCCTGTGTAGCAGTCTCTTCGGCAGTCAGCAGCGTGCCGGCCTGGTTGTTCACCTGCACGCTGAAATCCTTGAAGTCGGCCCACGATGCCACTGTTCCTGCCACGAACAGGAGCAAGGACAAAGCAAATCGCATTGATTTCTTCATAATTGTTGTTTAAGTTTAGTAATTAAGTATTTTAAATAAGTATTTGTCAAAAAAACACATGTAAAAGGTTTCAGTCATTATAATATAAGTCTCTCATTGTTGCCTCACGGCAATGGCGCACCTTCATACATCCGCAACTGTTCCAAGTATCCTGTCAAGATACGGGCAGGCAACGGATTATGCAGAGCTGTCAGTCCTTGTGCGGCACATTCCGTCTTCACACAACATGCCGCACAAGGATATATTTCTTATGCATTCTCCTTCAGGAAGCGGTCAGCCTCGATGGCAGCCTTGCAGCCGGAGCCTGCCGCACAGACAGCCTGCCGGTAGATGGGGTCAGCGACATCGCCTGCCGCGAACACTCCCGGTATGTTCGTTCTCGGTGTGTCACCCTCAGTTTTGATATATCCGGTCTCGTCCGTCTCGACAAATTTCCTGAAGACATCGGAATTAGGCTTATGGCCGATGGCGAGGAAGAAACCGTCTATCGCTATATCATAATGCTCTTCATCAGCCTCGCCCTTACGCTTGACCACACGGACTCCCTCCACGCCGTTTTCTCCGAAAAGTCCTTCGGCATTATGTTCGAAAAGCACCTCTATCTTCTCGTTCTCCATGACACGCTTTCTCATGACATCAGAAGCGCGCAGGAAAGGTTTTCTCACGAGCAGATAAACTTTTGACGCCAGCCCCGCAAGGTATGTCGCCTCCTCACAGGCTGTGTCACCTCCTCCGACGACGGCAACTGTCTTCTTACGGTAGAAGAAGCCGTCACAGGTGGCACAGGCGCTGACACCCTGTCCGGCATATTTCTTTTCATCTTCAAGGCCGAGATACCTGGCGGTCGCTCCTGTGGCTATTATCAGAGTCTCTGCCTCAATCTTGTCACCGTTGTCCACGGTAAGGATGAAAGGACGGCGGGACAGGTCTGCCTCGACAATCTCTCCGTCACGGATGTCCGCACCGAAGCGCTCCGCCTGCATGCGGAGGTCCATCATCATCTGATTTCCATCAACTCCCTCCGGATAACCGGGAAAATTCTCCACTTCCGTGGTCTGGGTCAACTGGCCTCCTGTCTGCATTCCACAGTATTCCACAGGACTGAGATTGGCACGTCCTGCATATATCGCCGCTGTATATCCTGCCGGTCCTGAGCCGACAATCAAGCATTTTACCTGTTCCATATTATATCTTGGTAGTTTCGTATTAATTGTCTTTCAATATTAAATTCACTGCCGGCGGCCTTATCCCATAATTCCTGCCTACAGTGCCGTCACGCATCGGTGCACGGAATCCGCATACCACTGCATACACACCTGTTGCGCAATCATCCGCAAATTTACTAACAAAAAGCACAATAAGCAACAAATGTTTACTTTATTTAACAAGAAGAATCCCATTTTACACCTATTTTCGGCAATTTTTCCACATTCCCCGCCTATCCGGAGTTGGAACAAAATAGGGTTTCAGAGCGGCAGATATGAGGTTTCCCTACCAAAGGTCTTCAGGTCGCAGGTCATGAATGGGAAAACTTGATGCTGAAGACCGTCAGTATAAGCAGGAACGCGAGACATTGCGTCCGCACATGACAGACACTGAGAAACACATGCCGGACTGAAAGGGAAACCACTAAGTCAGCTGCCACAGGAAACGGGAAAAGATAACCGCCTGAAAGGCACGACAGTGTTTTCGGCATAGACCAAATGTGCATTAGTTATTTAACCGCAAATAGAAAACTCTCCGTCTTTTTGGCCACTGAGAATCGAATAAAAACAAAATATGCAAAAGAAATCTTGAAATCCACAAAATTTCCAAGTGTCCGTAATAAGCTATCTTACAACGACTTATGACAGTTTACCCGTTTTTACATAACGAAATAACCCATCAATCGTAACCTTTCACAGGACAAAAGGTTACACTTTGCAATGCGAAACGTAAGGAAAAGCATGAAATTCCGTAACCTTTCGCATAAAAAACAGACATTTTTTTGCTCTTCATAAGTTAAAAACAGGCAGAATATCCGGCCGGAGGAAGAAAAACAGACCGTAATTCTGCGATTATGATAAATAGAGCATTTGAAAACCCGGACAGAATATCCGGTGACTCCCTGCAATACCGTAAAGCAACAAGAACTTATTGAAAAGCTTATCTATAAATAACTATTGGAACTTATTTCGCAACAGTTATTTAGCAGGATGAAACGATTACAGACACAAGTCATCTTGCAGGTCACAAACAGCAGCCTACTGTCAACAGCACTCTTTTCCTTCATTCCGAAAAAGCCAATATACGACCCCATGCCCCTCATGAAAGTGTAAAAAAACAGGCATAATCTCCCACATAAACATGTAAAACATCCACCACACCTTACTCATTTTTCGTGTCAAGTCTTGCAGAATAAATTTATTTTCAGTAACTTTACACCCTGAAAGCAACGGCAGAACCGGTCCGGCGGAGAGCAGGGCGGAAGACAGCGTAAACTTAAATCCACAGCCTGCTTTCGCAGCTGCAGATTATGTATTCCAAGAAAAAAGTTGTTGACATACTAATCATGTATTTCAACCAAGTGTCCGTTTGCGGTTTTGAAGAAAAAACGTAAATTTGCAGACATATACCTATTTTATTAATATCGTGCAGGAAATATGGACAAAGAAAAACTGAGCAAGGAACTTCAGGAGGCACGCATAAGGATAAGTGTACTTGAAAGCGAGTGTGAGGCGATGAGACGAGAGATACGGCTGACAAAGCTGCGCAGGCAGGTGACCCCGCATTTCCTCTTCAACAGCATCAGTGTGGCTGTATGTCTCATTACGGAATCACCTAAGCTGGCCATAAAGTTCCTGCGCCATCTTGCAAGTATGTACCGCTACCTCCTGAAATACGGAAATGAATATTCCGTGCCGGTAGAGACGGAACTTGAGATGCTGCGCCAGTACTATGAGCTGATGTCCCTGCGCCATGTCGGATGCCTGCTGCTCCACGTGAGCGACAAGGCTTCACGGCTTCATGGTCATCCTCTTCCGCCTCTCGCACTGCAAGGGTTGTTGGAGAATGCCATAAAGCACAATATCCATACGGAAGACTGTCCGCTGTCCGTGACCATAGACACTGACGGGGATTTCCTGACCGTAAGCAATGCCGTCGTGCCGCTGCTCTCAGATACAGAGACGACACATACCGGACTGGCATACATGAACGAGACCATGAAGCTGCTGTTCGGAAAGGAGATCGAGACGGTCAACGACGGAAAGACATTCACCGTAAGAATTCCCCTGGTCAAGGAACCGGGCCGGCAGTCCTGTCTTACTGTATACGGCTGACGGATATTTACGGAGAAAAGACGGCATAACGGATACACATTGCCATAAACCGCTGTTTAATATTAGTTGATAAGAGAATCAGAATCAAGTAAGACTTATTTCCAACAGTCACGGAATACAACCCCACTATTATCACGGAAACCTTATGAAGATACTTGTCATTGAAGATGAAATTTATAATTACCGCCTGCTGAAACATCTGCTGGAGGGCATAGAGCCTGAGGTGGAAATCATCGGCCCAATATCCACCGTAGAACAGGCGAAGGACTTCCTGCAATACTGCCATTACGGCATAGACATCATCATCGCCGACATCCAGCTCAATGACGGCCTCAGCTTCGATGCACTGATCTATGCTCAGGAGGACACTCCGATAATCTTCACAACGGCCTACGAAGAATATGCACTGCGGGCTTTCGAATACAACAGTCTGTCTTATCTCCTCAAACCCATTGACGAGGAAGCACTTGTCAAAGCCCTGAGCAAGGCACGCAAACTCATGAGGCCTCAGAGAAGAAAGCAGACAAGGCACATGGCTGGTGAAGATTCTTACCGTGAGCGTTTCCTTGTCAAGCTCCCCAAGGGAGAGAAGGTCATACTCACCGCTAACATCAGGTATGTACTCTCCGAACAGAAGACAACATATCTCAAACTTCAGGACGGCACATCCTACCCCATTCCGATGACACTTGACGAGGTCGCCGGCATGCTGAACCCGAGGCGCTTCATGCGTGTAAACCGCAAATACATAATACCCTTGGAACAGGTTGCAGGCACCGAACGGCTCGAAAACGGGAAGATGGCCGTAAGCCTCAAAGGGGACAGTTATCCTGAGATTATTGTCAGCCGCACACGAAAAGCGGAAGTGTGCAAATGGCTGGAAGGAAAATGACATTTCATCCACAAAAAACGACATTCCGGTATTTTCCGGCTGAAACATTCTTGTTCCGTCAGGCACTTTCTTTAACTTTGCAAATAAGCCGACAAGTGGTTTGACAAGAAACTTAACATAAAGATATACAAGAACATGAATGATTTCAAGACAATTTTCGAGAGCCGTTATACCTGGATAGAAGGCTTTATGCGCAATGTGCGCAGATATGCCCGGAGGCAGGCTATGATATGCCCGGAGACAGATACGATATGGACATACGCTGACCTGAACCGTGACGTAAACCGTCTCTGCAACGCATTGGCAAAGGACGGTTTCAGGAAGGGCGATGTCATCATGATGCAGCTTCTCAACTGCCCTGAGTTTGCCTTCGCATACGTCTCAGCACACAAGATGCATGGTGTCTGCACTCCTGTGAGCTACCGGGTAAGTTGCGGAGAACTGTCATTCAACATCGAGGACTCCAAGCCGATGGTCATCCTATGCTGCGACTCCAAGCTCCCTGATGTGCTGAAGGCCGTGGAGATTGCCGACTACACTCCCAAGCGCATCATTGTGGTGGGAGGAACGACAAATGGTGACATCATTTCTTATGATGACTATGTCAAGGACGCATCGGAGGATGAACCGCCGTTCACCTGCGAATACAATATATATGACGAAACGACACGCCTCTACACTTCCGGTACCACGGGACGTCCGAAGGGCGTGAGCATCACGAGCATCAATGAGGTTCTCTCTGCTCATGATGTCATGATACATTTCCCTATGAGCTATAAGGACGTGACCATGAACACGACTCCATGGTTCCACCGTGGCGGACTTCACTGTGCCGGCCCTTGTGTAGTGTTCTATGCAGGCGCGTCACTCGTGATTCAGGGCAAGTTTGACGCCCTCATGACACTTAAGCATGTCTGGAAACATAAGATAACATTCATCATCGGCGTGCCGACCGTCCTTGAAGCTCTCGCCGACGAGCAGGAGCGGCAGGGCTATGACATAAGCGCACTGAAGGGTATCGTCACAATGGGCAGCCCGCTGGAACGTTCCGCATGCATCCGTTATCAGCGTGTCCTCACACCGAACATCTTCAACGGCTACGGCACTACGGAGACTTTCTGGAATACATTCCTGCGTCCGTTTGACTTGCCGGACTTCGCCGGCACTGCCGGAGCTTCCTGTGTGGATGACGATGTGAGAGTGGTGAAAATCCATGAAGACCGCCGCTCGGAGCCGGACGAACTTGCAAAGACTGACGGAAAAGAGGTCGGCGAGGTGATAATATGCTCTCCTGCAAAATCTCCTTACTATTATGTGAACAACGATGAGGAGACTGACAGGAAATATTATAAAGGCTTTATATACACAAACGACCTTGCCACATGGGACGAGCACCAGTTCATCACAATCGTGGGACGTAAGGATGACATGATCATCTCTTCCGGAGAGAACATCTACCCTACGGAAGTGGAGGCGGTGCTGAACATGCACCCGAAAGTGAAGGACTGCATCGTAACTTCCGTTCCGGACAAGATACGCGGCCAGATGGTTACGGCATACGTCGTGCGCAACGACATGTCGCTCACTCCCGAAGAACTGGATAATTTCTGCAAGGAGAGCTCCGAAATCGCAAATTTCAAACGCCCGCGCTACTACCGTTTCGTAGAGCAGATTCCTTTCAACGCCACAGGCAAGAAACTTCATGTCAAGATAAAGCATACAGCAGAGACAGACCTTAAGAACGGATTACTCTACAGACTGTAGTAATCCCGTTGCCGTCTCCAAGGCTCTCATGATGCCGTCAGTGACTCCATACCGCGGGAGACACTGACGGCATCTTCAAAAACAGGAAGCCGGGGCAGGCAGACAGACAAGCAACTGCCGGGAAATAGTCTATAAGTAACTATTGATAATTATTTTATAATATAATGTTTTCTCACTAAAAGCTTGTTCTTTTTAGTACAAACAGAGCGCCGGCAGTTACTTAATAATGCTTGCATGACCGGAACACAGCCGCTTTCGCCGGCAGAATCCGCAACATTCATACAAAAAACATACACTTTCACAAAGCATAATAATTATGATTAAGGAAACAACAGGAATGACTTTCCGCCATCAGATGCCGGCTCAGCTCCGCTTTTCCGACATCGACAAGTTCGGCCATATGAACAATTCCGTGTACTTCTCATTGTTCGACATGTGCAAGACACGGTACTTCATCGATGTCCTCGGACAGCACGTGTTTGACAATCTCGGCATAGTCGTAGCACATATAGACGCTAATTTCCTTGCTCCGATATTCTATCCTGACGAGATTGCCATACAGACAACAATAACACATCTCGGGAACAAGAGCTTCACGCTTTTCCAAAGGGCCGTCAACACAAGGACAAAGGAGGTGAAGTGTGAATGTACCACGGTAATGGTTTTCTTTGATACCGTAAACAACTGCTCCATACAAATGCCGGAATCGTTCAAACAGAAGATTTCGGAATATGAGAAAGGAGAATGACTGACTGGAGATTACGCGGCTCCGGTTATGGTTCATGTGGCGCAGACCGATAATCCATACCATACAGCAACGACAAGCACCTGACGCGGAAGCATTGTATGACCGGCCTCCACAGACAATTCATATTATACAGAAGCAATACCCCACACGCTATCTTTCCATTATTCTGAAGAAACGCTTCCTGGCATCCACAGCCTATAACACATACCGTGAATCCTGTTTTCGGAACAAAGTTTTTCCATAAAGGAACGGATATTTGCATGGCTCGGTCCTTGTTCTTACCTTTGTACCATATTATCAAGGCATGTCACACGACGTGTCTAAACATAAAAAACAAACGGAAAGAACAATGGAAAACAGAACTGAACTGAACCGCAACCTTGCACAGATGCTTAAGGGCGGTGTCATAATGGATGTAACAACACCTGAGCAGGCAAAGATTGCCGAGGCTGCGGGAGCATGTGCCGTAATGGCATTGGAGCGCATCCCTGCCGACATACGTGCGGCTGGAGGAGTGAGCCGCATGAGCGACCCTAAGATGATTAAGGGGATACAGGAAGCTGTAACAATCCCGGTAATGGCAAAATGCCGCATCGGACACTTTGTTGAGGCTCAGATTCTTGAAGCTATCGAGATTGACTATATAGACGAGAGCGAGGTGCTCTCCCCTGCCGATGATGTCTACCATATCGACAAGCGTAAGTTCAGCGTGCCTTTCGTCTGTGGTGCAAAAGACCTCGGCGAGGCTCTGCGACGCATCAATGAGGGTGCGACGATGATACGCACGAAAGGTGAGCCCGGCACCGGTGATGTCATCCAGGCTGTACGCCACATGCGTATGATGCAGAGCGAAATCCGCCGTCTTGTCTCCATGAGTGAGGATGAGCTGTACGAGGCTGCAAAACAGTTACGCGTACCGTTTGAACTCGTGCAGTATGTACACGAGAACGGCAAGCTCCCTGTTGTCAACTTTGCAGCCGGAGGCGTTGCGACACCTGCTGACGCAGCACTGATGATGCAGCTTGGCGCGGAGGGAGTGTTCGTCGGAAGCGGTATATTCAAGAGCGGTGATCCTGTGAAACGTGCCCAGGCAATCGTAAAGGCTGTCACAAACTACAATAATCCGAAAATCATAGCAGAACTGAGCGAGGACCTCGGCGAGGCGATGGTTGGCATCAACGAGAGCGAAATAGAACTGCTGATGGCAGAGAGAGGCAAGTAAAGGCATGAGAATAGCAATACTTGCATTGCAAGGTGCCTTTGCAGAGCACCAGCAGATGCTGCGGCGTATAGGCGCAGACTCCTTTCTCGTAAGAAACATTGATGACTGGCAGCAGCCGAAAGACGGACTGATTATTCCCGGAGGCGAGAGCACGGCAATGATGCGTATCATCAATGACGAAGGACTTTTCGGACCGGTAAAGGAAGCCATAGCCAATGGTCTCCCGGTTTTCGGTACATGTGCAGGGCTGATCATGCTTGACAAAGAGCATCTCGGCACTATGGACATCACTGTGAAACGCAACGCCTATGGCAGACAACTCGGCAGTTTCCACATCAAGCATGAGATGAAAGGCATCGGAGAGATACCCATGACATTCATCCGCGCACCATATATCACGGCTGTGGAGGACGGTGTTGAGATTCTTGCAGAAGTCGGCGGGAATATCGTTGCCGCAAGGCAGGGCCGCCAGATTGTAACCGCGTTCCACCCTGAACTGAACAATGACACTCGTGTGCATGAGTCCTTCATAAACTCAGTAGTGAATGCAGCGGAATAGAAAGCCACAGGAAAAGCAAAAAAGAACTATTGTATGAAACGCCTGCAACCGGTTGCAGGCGTTTCATATTATATCACATCAACTTCCCTCGGTTCCATGACCACCCATACAGATTTCCTTCCTCAGATTCTCTTCAACAAGCACTTTCTCACGGAAATCAGACGGCAGATAGCCCGTCTGCCGTTTGAAGAACTTCACGAAATACGACGGATCGTCATACCCCATACGGTAAGCGATCTCCTTCACCATGAGATTCGTGAAGCGCAGAAGACGCTTTGCCTCAAGTATGACACGGTCATTGATGAATGCAAGGGGCGACTTACGGGAGCATTCCGTGACACTGTTGGTGAGAGTCTTTGAGGATACATTCAGGCGGCCGGCATAGTCCTTGACCGTATGCATCCTGTCATACTCCTGTTCAAGCATCTTGCGAAAAAGCAGAAACAGACGGTGGGAGGCCCGTGTAGTATTGAGAGGAAGTGCATCTGGACGAGCACCATGACGCTGCACATTGACAAGAAAAATCTTTATCAAGGCACGGAGGATATCCATATGGCCGAAATCATCCACATTAGCCTGCTCCTTACGCATACGTCCTATGAGCTCACGGAGATTTTCCGCCACGAGCGTGTCCTTAATGACAAAATAGGGTGCAGTGTCAAAGGCATTGAACATATTGTACTTTATGAAAATGTCCTCATCCGCATTCTCATACTTCAGGAAATCAGTACAGAGCTTTAAGGAAATACCTGTATGCAGCGTAAAACCGTCAAAACTGTGTATCTGTCCCGGAGAGAGAAAAAAGATTGAATTGTCTTCCACAGCGTAGTCATGAAAGTCGACGGTATGGATACCGCCACCTTTGAAAAACCATAATATCTCATAAAAGGTATGGACGTGCGGATGACTGTTTGCCTGCATGTCCGTAAGCAGGAACTCCGGCATCATCTCTATGCCCAGACCATCACCGGAAGGTGCCTCGCACACCATATCATATATATCACCTAGAGGAATATTTTCCATGCCTGTCATTCTTTTTAAGAAAAACTTCCAATAAGAGCCCGTAGAAAGAATTCTATTGAAAGACTTATAAAAATACTCATTTTAAGGTACAAAAATACTAAAATCTCACGAAAATACCAATCCGGAGCCTGACAATTTGTGGGTATTTGAACAAAAAAAGCCCCTCATTCCCAAATTTACCATTTATTTTCCCGAATTGCCTTTGCATATAAAAAATAAAGTTGTAATTTTGCAACCACAAAGAAACAAAATAAAAATTATTAACCAACTTAAAACTTAAACGTTATGACAAAGAAGTTCATTTGTGCCGTTTGCGGCTACATTCATGAGGGAACAGAGGCTCCGGAGCAGTGCCCATTGTGCAAAGCACCTGCATCAAAGTTCACAGAAGTAGACGAGACAGCCGAGGCTGACTACGCTACAGTTCACAAAATCGGTGAGGCAAAGACATCTGGTGCTGACGAGGAGATGATTAAAGACCTCAACGCACACTTTAACGGTGAGTGCACAGAGGTTGGTATGTATCTTGCAATGTCACGTCAGGCTGACCGTGAGGGATATCCTGAGATTGCCGAGGCTTTCAAGCGCTACGCCTTCGAAGAGGCTGAGCACGCTTCAAAGTTTGCAGAGCTCCTCGGCGATGTGGTTTGGGACACAAAGACAAACCTTGAGAAGCGCATGCTCGCTGAGGCCGGCGCTTGCGAGGACAAGTTCCGTATCGCAAAGAACGCCAAGGCTGCCGGTCTTGACGCTATCCACGACACTGTACACGAAATGGCAAAGGACGAGGCTCGTCACGGCGCAGGCTTCCGCGGTCTCTTCAACCGTTATTTCAAGTAAGGCATAACAATCTCGGCACAACATAATGCCGACTCTGAAAACCATTGAGGGCGGTCTCCATAAACAGAGACCGCCCTCTTACGTAAATAGGGCAACAATATGACGAGAGACATGTCAGCTGCTATTCTTTTACAGGGGCATGGAGTCAACCATCTCCACTATACATTTACAGACAGACTCCGGCATATGAAATCTGCCTGTAAATAACGTGAGTTCAACGAAATTAGCAGAATGACAATGCAATGCTGCATGTGGTAAACACCATCTCAATACAAAACATGAAATTAATCGTAAGGTTATGTTCATGTCTGTTAGATTCTGCATCCATAAAGACCAGGAAAGTCTATCTTATAGATTTATGTATATTGACAGATATCAAATTTTCGCAACCAATAAAAGCCTCGCAGCCTATCTCAGTAACAGTATCGGTGTTGCATAATATATTGTCTTGGGAATTGTAACCATTGTAAATGTATAAGGTTTATCGCCATAATAAACGTTACTAATACAAATTATAATTTTATTAAAACAGCCAGCAGCCTTCACTATATCAATAAAATATTTAGTGAGATAACAAAAAAGAGATGCCGCCATGCGGGAAATTACTATTCCTGCCTGGCGGCATCGTCATATTGTTATTGTGTATGAAATCACTTCATTACAACAGGCTTATACTTAGGCACGAGAGCCTTCATCACTGTCCATCCGATGAGGTAAGCCACGGCACAGATGCTGAAGATAATCATATAGCCGGCAGGTTTACCTTCAAAGCCCATGAACTGGAATGCCGCGCCCTGCTCCTCCGCATATACGAAGAGGTGACCTGATGCCCAGTTGATAAGCATTGAGCCTACACCGCCCGCCATGGAGCCGATGCCGGTGATAGTGGCGATGGCCGACTTCGGGAACATATCGCCTACAGTAGAGAAGATATTTGCAGACCAAGCCTGATGTCCCGCACCCACGAAACCGATGATTATTGCCGGCCACCATGCGCTGTACTGTCCCATAGGCTGTGCAAAGAGAGCCAGTACAGGGAAGAAAGCGAAGATAAGCATTGCCAGCATACGTCCCTGATAAGGGTTCATGCCCTTCTTCTCAACAAAGAGTTTTGGAAGATAGCCGCCGAACATGGAGAGGACTGTGACAATAGCATAGAGGGTGAAGATGAGTGATATACCCATTGCCGAGTCTGACTTATAGCCATACTGGTCAGAGAAATATGCAGGTGCCCAGAAGAGGAAGAACCACCACACGCCGTCAGTCATGAACTTGCCGAAAGCGAAAGACCATGTCTGCTTGTGGCTGAAAGCCTCAACATAACCCATCTGCTTTTCCTCCGCATCGGCGGCAGGAGCAGCAGCGTCAGCCTCATCCTGATTTACATACAGAAGTTCGGCTTCATTGACAAACTTTGACTTTGCCGGCTTGTCATAGACAAACAGCCAGATGCCGGCCCAGATGAAGCCGATGCCACCGATGATGATGAATGCCATTTCCCAGCCCATTGCCTTTGCAAGCAAAGGAATAGTGGCAGGAGCGGCAAGAGCACCTACAGAGGCACCAGAGTTGAAGATTGATGTGGCGAAAGCGCGGTCCTTCTTAGGGAAATACTCTGCCGTAACCTTGATGGCTGCCGGGAAGTTTCCTGCCTCGCCGAGAGCAAGCACACAACGGCATGCCAGGAAGGCATACATGCTGACGGTTGCGATGGTTACTGCAAGGTCGCCGGTAGCCTGAATAAGGTCGGCTTTGCTCTGCAGACCATGACCGAGCCACCCTTCTGTGAAGACACCACAGCCGGCATGGAGCACAGCGCCAAGAGACCAGATTGTGATAGCCCAGAAGTAGCCTTTCTTTGTACCCATCCAGTCAACAAACTTTCCGGCAAAGAGATTAGCTATTGCATAGAAGATAGAGAATACGGCTGTAATATTGCCATAAATCTCGTCATTCCAGTGAAACTCAGGAGAAATAAAGTCTTTCCAAGTAAGAGAAAGTACCTGACGGTCCATGTAGTTGACCGTTGTTGCGAAGAAGAGCATCGCACACATAACCCAACGCCAGTTGGTCATCTTTGAAGTTTGAATTTGACTCATTTTTGATTATTTAGTTATTTTGATTATGCTGTGGTTTCTCAGTTGTTTAGATTGCTTTTGCGTACACATTTTATGCAAAATTAATGATTTAAATTAATAATAACGAACTCTACGCATCTTTCCACTATTTGTTTATGCTTTTTTAACCAAAAGCAAATAGTAGTATTGTTGTACAAAGTGTTTTTATCAATGCGTGTTTCATATATCAGTCAACAGAAATCTTCTCTGTTGCTTCTATGGATTCCGGCTTTCCCTGAACCAATCCAAAACAACAGAGAAGATTAAAAGTGCAGTAAGCTATTCCTCAAAATAGACACGCTTGACCCTGTTGCTTACTCCTGTAAGAACTTCGTAAGGTATTGTGCCTATTACATCGGAAAGCACCGTAACGGGGAGATTATCTCCGAATATCTCAACACTGTCTCCCTCCTGACAGTCAATATCCGTGACATCTATCATTGCTACATCCATGCAGATATTTCCCACATAGTCGGCTTTCTTGCCATTGACAAGACAATAGCAGTGTCTGTTGCCAAGCTGACGGTCAAGTCCGTCAGCATAACCTATAGGTATTGCCGCAATGACACTGTCACGGTCAAGCACCGTCCTACGGCTGTATCCTACGGAATGTCCGGCAGGAACATGGCGCATCTGCAGGATTGTCGTCTTCAATGTCGACACTGTTGACAGCATTGAGTTGTCCCGCGGGTTGATGCCATACAGTCCCAGACCGAGTCGGCACATATCCATGTGTCGCTCAGGAAAATGCTCTATTCCTGCGGAATTGCAGATGTGACGCAATATCTTGTGGCTGAATGCCGCCTGCAGTTTTCTGCTTCCAGCATCATACAGAGCGAACTGTTCAGCCGAGAAGTCATCAAACCCGTCACAGTCAGAACCTACAAAATGTGAGAAAACAGAACGCGGAATGACAGCCTTCTGATGCAACAGGCGTTCTATCAGCTCATCAATATCCTGCTCGGGGTGGAATCCGAGACGACACATACCGGTATCCAGTTTTATATGCACCGGCCAGTTTGTTATGCCCTCACGCTGCGCGGCATGGATAAGGGCATCAAGCATTCTGAAAGAGTATACTTCCGGCTCCAGATTATAGTCGAACATTGTCTTGAACGCAGACATCTCAGGATTCATAATCATGATGTTACAGGTTATGCCTGCATTCCTCAGCGTCACGCCCTCATCTGCAACGGCAACGGCGAGATAGTCAACACGGTGGTCCTGCAATGTCTTTGCCACCTCAACGGCACCTGCACCGTATGCGTCAGCCTTTACCATGCAGACGAGCTTTGTTTCAGGCTGCATGAACGAACGATAGCGGTTGTAGTTCTCTACAACTGCATTGAGATTCACTTCCAATACCGTCTCATGGACTTTCTGTTCAAGTCTGTCGGTTATACGGTCAAACTCAAAGATGCGTGCTCCCTTTATAAGAATCACTTCATCATGCAGATTACAGAATGTCTCAGACTTCAGAAACTCATCAGTGGTATTGAAGAAAGCACGAAGAATGTCATTGCTGTCTCCGCAAAGCACGGGGGCGAAACTGTCCTTCAAGACCTTGCCTATTCCAATAAATTTATTAATTCCTCGGCTTTTTATGAGAGACAGCAGTTCTTTGGAAAGTTCTTCATCCGACAGCCCTGTCTGATAAATATCTGACAGGATAAGCGTACGGCTACGTCCTTTGCTGTCAGGGCGGCGTGACATGAAGTCAAGGGCAATATCAAGTGACTTGATGTCATTATTATACGAATCATTTATAAGAATGCATCCACGTTGTCCCTGCTTGACTTCAAGACGCATGGCTATAGCCTCCAACTGCGGCATACGCTCCGCCAGAACCTTGCATGACATTCCGAGATAAAGACATACGGCAGCACAGATTATGGAATTTTCTATTGCCCCCTCATTAATATTCTTTATACAGTATTCACCTGAGGAACCATCATATACATATGAGATTTTTGTTTCATGCCTTGCATCATCAGTTTCTACATTATTGATATATAACGGGGCATCCTGATTATTCACAGACCATCCTAAACGAAGTCCCCTGAAATCACTCTTGCGCATACAATGAGAGACAATCTCGTCATCGGCGTTGTATATCACGACATGCGAATCCTTGATGAGCAGGAGTTTCTCCTCACATTTCTCGGTCAAGGAACGGAAATTCTCCTGATGAGCCTGCCCGATATTTGTCAGTACGGCTATCGTCGGCTGTATTATCTCCTGCAGAGCCTGCATTTCACCGGCCTGACTTATACCAGCCTCAAAAATACCCAATTCCGTCTGAGAATTTATCATCCATACAGACTGCGGCACACCTATCTGCGAGTTATATGAACGTGGAGAGCGTGTAATACGCTTATCTTTGAAAAGCAACTGATAAAGCCACTCCTTTACAGTTGTCTTTCCGTTGGAGCCGGTAATGCCGATGACAGGAATGTCATATTCTTCCCTATGCCGCTCTGCAAGTCTCTGCAAAGCTTCAACGGTGTCAGGCACAACAAGATAGTTCGTATCTCCACAGTCAACAGGGACATCATAATCCCTGTTGACGACAAAATTGCGCACTCCCCTATTATATAAATCCTGTATATATTTATGTCCGTCACTCCGCTGAGTCCTTATTGCGAAGAACAAAGTCTCCTCCGGGAATGACAGTGAACGGGAATCGGTAAGTACAAAGCCAATGCTTGTCTCTGCCGTCCCGTGCCTATGCGCCCCTATCAGGGTCGCAATCTGAGAAATTGCATACATTACGATCTACTTACTTGAAGTCCTGTCTCGCTAATCGTCATGTCGACGAAACGCGCATTCTTATTCTGTGGATTCTGCTGCAGGCGCTGTTTGATAATCGCAGCGGCCTCCGGATCTTTTGCCACCATATAAAGATAACCGCCACCTCCGGCTCCAGGCAGCTTATATCCGAGACAAAGGTCATCCACCATATCCGTCAGCACACGGACTCCGTCAGGATTCGTACCGGCATCTATCATCTGGTTCTGCTGCCAGGTCTTGGCAACAAGTTCTCCCATAAGACTGAAATTACCAGCCTGGATAGCCTCATACATATCATTGGCATGCTGCTTCATATCACGCAGCAGGCGCAACTCTTCGCCATGGTTGAGGAACATTCTTCTGACAATCTCCGCAAGCAAGGTCTTTGCAGTACGCGTAATACCTGTATAATAGAGCAAATGGCATGCCTTATACTCCGGTTGCGTAAAGATTGTCGTAGGCATCCATCTCACCTGCGGATTCTGCTCAAACCCACGTTCTGTAGTAAGAAGCTTGGCCCCATGAAGTATACCGCCGAACTGATCCTGCCATCCACCGCCGGTAGTAAGCAACTGCTCCAAGACAAGTGTTCTCCTGCCTATCTCATTCTTATCCCACTTCAATCCGCAGAAATCATTCAACGCTCCAAGGACTGTAGACGCAAGTACACTGCTGGTTCCCAAACCGCTACCGGCAGGAATGGCAGAGAGCAATGTAACTTCTATGCCGCATCCGAAAGCCTCAAGCTGCTGTTCCAAAGAACCATAAGCCTCTACTGAGAATCCCGGCTGGAAACCACACAGAACCAATGCTGCCTTAGGAATGGAGAAAGGACTGCCGACATGATGGAAATCCTTCAGTTCATCGTACGAAGTGATTGTCTCTGAGGCACCGAGGTCAATGCTCCTCATCACGATATGCCTTTCCTTGCAAGGCCGGACATACGCCTGAATAGGCTGCTGTCCATTAAGGTCAATGGCAATATTCACCACCGCTCCGCCTTCCATAAGGCAATAAGGCGGAGTATCAGTCCATCCGCCGGCGAGGTCAATGCGCACAGGAGAGCGTCCCCACACAATCTGGTCGCCATAGACAGACATCTTCGGAGACTGCTTCTCGACAAGCATCGGCTCCGTCAATCCTTGTTGCAGAAGCCTGAAAGCCTTTGCATCCCATTCTTCCGCTTTATGCATAAGTTCATCAGCACAAGAGACAGCACCATCAGCCTTCAGTCTCTCAACCTCAGAACGGAACATTGCATCATGAATACGCGTCAACAGCGGATTTCCCTCCTCGATTTCCTTCGGCAAAGGTATGTTGCACTCAGAGAATTCCCGTGCCGCATCAAACAGATTTGTCTGATAAAACACGGAATGCGCATGGTTCTTTGCTATTGCGCTCCAGTTCTTTGCACGCAGATTCTTCCTCTGTTCGGCAAGGCGACGCAGGTTAGCCGTTGCAGAGATACCCTCCGCACTGACTTTCCTTGCCGAATCAAAGAGCTGCTTACCTTCGTCGGACATGCCAAGCATGAAGCGCAGCACCCTGCCCATGTCGTCAACATTTCCGACAACAGGGAACAGAGGCTCCTGCTGCATCTTTCCGGCGAACTTATCCCTGTAGCCATAAGGGCGTACGGCCCATTCCGTCTCACCCATAGGCACGACATCCACGCACTGCTCCGGTTTAAGAGATATTTCCCAGTCGTTTTCAGGAACACCCGTAATGACATTACAATTGGTCAGAGTCCACTTGTCTCCGACAAAAGAGTTCTCTATCCATACATTCGTGTTCTCCTCATGCAACTTAACCCTTATATCGGCATTCTGCACGAACATTGACGGATGGGGCTTCCTGTCGCGGTGCATTATCTCACGCTGGTCAACGACAATATTCTGCACAGCCAATGTCGATGACAACAGTTCCGGAGTCGTACCATAGTGGTAGAACTCTCCTCCCGGCAGAGGAAGGATTGCCACTGTCAGTCTTCCCACCTCATCATCCGGCTCCGACGGATTTGTGCCCAAAGCGCAGCCGAACTCACTGTAAAGGTCATACTCCCTTATGTCAAACTCACCCTCTGCGGCATTTTCCATGCGGCTCTTTGCCTTCAGCACTTCCACTGCCCTGTCCGAAAGTATCCAGATACCTATGTCGACAAGAGAATAATGGTCTTTCTGCACGTCATGGAGAGTCTGCAGGGATGGCTTCTGAAGCATATATTTCAACACGTTCGGTGCATTCCTGTCTGAGACGAACACGCCATGATCTTTTGCAATATCATCATTAAGCCATAGTCCGTAGCATACCACATCCGCCTCCGGTATGTCCTGAAGCGGTTTTGTCGCACGGATGAACACATCTCCGCTGACAATCATCGTCTTCAGTGACGCCGGAGCCTTTGCCATTATGCTCTCGTACAGCGGCACCTGAAGCGACAGCAAATCCTGGGAGAGTTTCTGTCCCCTCTCCCAACGGAACACAGGAATCGGAGTGAGAATTTTTCCTGAGGGTGCATAAGACGGCAGCCGGCGGCTCTGTCCGCCGGCATGCAGTATGATTTTCTTCTCATTGCGGAAAGATTCAGGACAAGTGTCCAGAACCCATGTCGTTCCGCCTCCTGAACCAAGTTTCCGGTCAACAGGGTCGTTCGTACAGAACCATTCATCTTTGGACAGCCCTGTAATATCATGGAAACATCCCACCAAATTCGGTGGCAGAGAAAGCATTTTCTTCATGAACCTTAATATTAATTAATTCAAGTTTTGCAATTCACCCGACCGTAGAGGCTGATGCCTCAGGCTACGAGGTCTTAACATGACACAGACATCAATGTCAAAATAATTTTCACAATATTTCTCCCATACCGGAATTTTCCCTTTATGACATCATAATCTGCAGACTGAAATGTGCGAAAGCCGAGCAGTTGATATTTTCTCGCAAAATTAATAATAATTCTTGGAAAAACAAAGGAAAAGCATAAAACTTTCCTCCTGTCCTCATCATTTTCCGTTTTTCATTTTCCGTTTTTCATTATTATTTATTATCTTTGCATCCAAACATAAAAATCAGAACCAGTTAAACTAACTTAAACGGTTACCCCTCCTCGTGCAGGGCATACCATCCAGACAACCTATGGAACAGAAAAAGACAGGACTCCTCACCTCCAACGGAGTCAGCATGCTTGTGCCGTTCATTCTTGTCACAAGCTGTTTTGCATTATGGGGCTTTGCCAACGACATCACCAACCCGATGGTGAAGGCCTTCTCCAAAATCTTCAGAATGAGCGTTACGGAAGGCTCTATGGTGCAGGTGGCATTTTATGGCGGATATTTCTGCATGGCATTCCCTGCCGCAATGTTTATCCGCAAGTACTCATACAAAGCCGGCATCATGCTCGGGCTCGGCCTCTACGCTCTCGGAGCTCTCCTCTTCTTTCCGGCAAAGATGATGGGAATGTTCCCTCCGTTCCTCTTCGCATACTTCATTCTAACCTGCGGCCTGTCTTTCCTTGAGACATCATGCAACCCCTACATTCTTACCATGGGGCCCGAGGAGAACGCCACACGCCGTCTCAACATGGCACAGGCATTCAATCCCGTAGGCTCTCTGTGCGGAATGTTCGTGGCCATGACGTTCATACAGAACCGTCTCAACCCGCTGTCCACGGCAGAGCGTGCGAACCTCTCCGACGAGGAATTCTCCGCCCTTCGTGACAGCGACCTCTCCGTACTCATCGGCCCGTATCTTGCCATCGGGCTTATCATTCTCTGCATGCTGATAGTCTTCGCATGCGTAAAGATGCCGAAGAACGGCGACCAGAGCCACGACATCAATTTCGGCCCGACAATGAGCCGCCTGTGGCATACCCACCATTACCGCGAAGGAGTTCTGGCACAGTTCTGCTATGTCGGCGCACAAATCATGTGCTGGACATTCATAATCCAATACGGAACCCGCCTTCTCCTTGCCGAGGGCGATTATACAGCACTTGAGCATACCATCGGCAGCCTCCTCGGCATCGACACTTCCGGTCCGATGACGGAGAAGAATGCGGAAGTGCTGAGCCAGGGCTACAACATCATTGCCATGGGAAGTCACTGCATAGGCCGCTTCGTAGGAACATATCTCCTTAAATACATCAAGCCGGGCAACCTGCTCCGCATCCTCGGTACGCTCTCTGCACTGCTCATCATCGGTGCGATAACGAATACAGGCCGCGGCGGTCTCTACTGCCTTGTGGCAACGTCATTCACAATGTGCGTGATGTTCCCGACAATCTACGGCATAGCCCTCGACAAGATGGGCGAAGACGCAAAGTTCGGAGCGGCAGGACTCATCATGGCCATCCTCGGCGGCTCTGTCCTTCCGCCACTGCAGGCTTCCATTATCGACAAGGGGGAAATCTTCGGAATGCCTGCCGTAAACATTTCCTTCATACTCCCGCTTATCTGCTTCTGCGTAGTGGCAACATACGGATACCGCGTAGTAAAACGTGCAAGATAAACAGAAGCAAACAGTCTGCTCCCCGGCTTCCGCACCCAGGAAACCGGGGAGTAAACATATCCCGCTCCCCGGTCATCTTGACAGTTGATTACATATTGCCACATAACGGCATAACCATAAAACCACAAACAAGCCATGCCAAAACATCTTATCCCCATATTGACAATCACCGGTTCTGACAGCACCAGCGGTGCCGGCATCCAAGCCGACATAAGAACCATCTCAGCCATGGGAGGCATGGCTTTCTCAACCATCACTTCCATCACATCCCAGGATTCAAAAGGAATTCACAACATCCATGACCTCCCGGAAGAGATAGTTACAGGACAGCTTAGGGCACTGCTTAGAGATGTCCGTCCAAAAGCTGTAAAAGTGGGAATGATACGCAGCAGCAACATTGTCCGTGCCGTACGGAACGAGATTGTCGGATGCCGCAATATCGTCAGTGCCCCGGGCTTCCTTTCCTCACGCGGGGAAAGACTCATGGATAATGATACGATAGAGGAGTACATGCGCTCACTGTTTCCTGTAACACATATCCTCATACTAAAATGCAGCGAAGCTGAACTCCTTTTCAACAAAAGCATAAACAGCAACGCAGAGATGCTGGAGACTGCCGCCCGCCTCCTTGACATGGGTCCACAGGCAGTATTCCTTCGCGGAGGCCACTGCACGGAAGGGCTTGTGACAGGACTCCTCGTCATCGCAGGAGACACCGGCAGACCGCGGTTCTTCACATCACCGAACAGAGAGGGGTGGGAGCTGCACGGCGTGGGAGGAACATTGTCTTCTGCCATAGCGACAAGGCTTGCCATGGGGGAAGATATACCTGTCGCCCTGTCGGCAGCACATAAGTACATACGCTGCCAGGTGGTCTATTCCGTAAGTTCCGCAAGCCACAGCCTCAGGCAGATGGAACTGTACAACCGCTTCATGGAACAGGTGACGGCACACTGCAGAGAATCACGCGACACAGCATTCTATGCCTCACAGCTGAACATCACTCCCCGTTATCTTGCTGAAATCACACGCTACATAACAGGAAACAGCCCGAAACATCTCATTGCCGAATACCTTCTGAAAGAAATGGAGTCCTCCCTGCTTTCCACAGACAAGACCATACAGGAAATATCCATAGAGTTCGGATTCCCGTCACAGGCGGCACTCGCGAAATTCTTCAAGAAAAACCGTGGCATCTCTCCTTCCGAATTCCGTTCGGGAAAATAGTTTTAGAGAGAGAGACTGTGTGTGTGGGGGGGGATACAGTGGAAGGTTATAGGTTATGGGGCGGTTATACGGATATAGGGTGTACAGCTATGTAGACAGTGAGGATACTCTGCGACATACTGTATAGTGACGCACCACGCTCATCAGCAATAAACGTATTCTCCGTGCGGAAGAACCGCGGCAGCGGTTGAATAAGGTTGCCGTGGGTCGCAACCCACGGAACATGCAACAGGGCTCTATACACGACCGGTTTATCGGTCGAATGGGGATATGTGAGAGGATGAAATTTCTGTACAAGTTTTCAAATACGCTATTTATCATAATGGGAAAAAACAGGATGCCACAAATGTTTTTTTACTTTTTCTACAGCGTGACATACTGATAAATATGACAAAAATACGCTTTCCTAACGCAAAGTATGACGATTTACTGTTCAAACCGTCACACTTTAGATTTCAAACCATAACCTTTCACTGACGAAACCGTTACCATTTGCACCATAAATGGTAACGGTTTCTCTTTCATCCCCACCTGCCTTCCACAGAAAACACTGATTATCAAGACACTCGCGTAAAACACAAAAACAATCGTTTTTGAGAAATTATGGCATAAATTTTATTTTACGCTATTCTACAAAGGCAAAATGTCTGTGAGTTTTCTTATAAGTAACTATTGAAAATTAGTTCACAATATAATATTTTCTTGTAGATTCACAAACGAAGTGCAATAAACCAAGCCGTGCTCTCCGTCTTGGAGCGTAGCGGAAAGGCAGAGAGCACGGCTACGGCTCATGAGCAACCGGCAATACAAAAAAAACGAAAGAGGA
>JAMPFD010000005.1 GCA_023664625.1 Bacillota bacterium
TGGCAAGGGACAGTGCGCGTAGCGTCAGCAAGCGAGTGCACTGACTGACAAAAAACCAAGTTTTAGTGAGAAAACATTACATTATAAAATAATTATCAATAGTTACTTACTGCCGGCTGACTTGGATTACGGCCAACAACAGGCACAGCAGTATATAACCACGAGAAGCATATACCGGAACCACCTGCCTTACGGAAGGTTACCTTTCGCACGGTAAAAGGTAACGGTTTATACAACAAAAGGTCACCTTTCGTATGATGAAAGGTGACCTTTTGTTGTTATAGCGGTTATCAGCAAATTGCAACGCCGTGGCCTTATACGCCACGGAACGGCATTCCGGCAACCGCCTGTCCTCGCGGCCAGCCGCGGCAGCAGTGTCAGGAATATTCTCCACGGCCTGACACCAAGCGTACTCTTTGCATTAAGAAACAACTGCGTTTTTAGTACAATCTGATTTTCAAAAGCCATTTACGGCTCATCGGCAAGCGTGAAGTCAAGCTGTCTCTTGTCGAGATTGGCGCGCGCGACCTTTATGCGGACAGGATCACCGAGAGAGTAGGTATGGCGATGACGGCGTCCGACGAGGGCAAAATTCTTCTCGTCAAACTCATAATAGTCCTCGCTGAGGTCGCGTATGGGCACCATGCCCTCACAGTGGTTGTCGTCAATCTCACAGTAGATGCCGTAGGAAGCGACACCGGAGATATGGGCGTCAAACTCCTCACCGATGAACTTTGACATGAATTCCACCATCTTGTACTTTATGGAATCGCGCTCAGCCATCGCCGCCGTCATCTCCATCTCACTGCTGTGCTTGCAGAGTTCCTCATATTTATCCTTGCCGGCATTCTTGGCACCCTGCTGATAGCGCGTGAGAAGACGGTGCACCATGGTGTCCGGATAGCGGCGTATCGGCGAAGTAAAATGAGTGTAATAGTCAAAGGCAAGTCCGTAATGCCCGATGTTGTACACGGAATATTTCGCCTTCATCATGGCACGCAACGCGACCATCTCCACCACCTTCTGGTTCTTCTGTCCCGCACAATCCTCAAGAAGCTGGTTCATGGCTCTCGCCGTGGCCCCCTTCGTGCTCGTTGACTTCATCTTGTAGCCAAGCTTTGCGACAAACGACTTCAGCTCTTCAAGCTTCTGCGGGTCAGGAGAGTCATGGATACGGTAAGGCAGAGTCTTTGCCGTCTGTCCGCGCTTCACCTTGCCTATGCTCTCCGCCACCGTGCGGTTGGCAAGGAGCATGAACTCCTCTATGAGCTTGTTCGCCTCCTTCGACTTCTTGAAATAGCAGCGCACGGGCACACCGTCCTTATCAATGTCGAAACGCATCTCCTCACGGTCGAACTTCACGGAGCCTTCCTCGAATCTCCTTTCACGGAGCCGGCGCGCGAGGTCCCACAGGATGTTTATCTCCTCCTGCCAGTCTCCTGTCTTTTTCTCTATGCGCTCCTGCGCCTCCTCGTATGTGAAACGGCGGTCGGACTTTATGACGGTGTGCACCAGTCTCCAGTCCTTTATCTGCGCCGTACTGTCAAGAGTGAATATTACGGAATAAGCCAGTTTCTCCTCATTGGGGCGGAGCGAGCAGATAAAGTTACAGAGCCTCTCCGGCAGCATCGGTATGGTGCGGTCGACAAGGTACACGCTTGTGGCGCGGGCCTGAGCCTCCTTATCTATTACTGAGCCTTCCTTGACATAGTGGGAGACATCTGCGATATGCACACCGACCTCATACAGCGCGCCGCTCTCCGCCTTTCCCGGCTCCTTTTCGCCGGAAGTGCCTGGCGCAGAGATTACGCGGAAGGAGAGTGCATCGTCAAAATCCTTGGCGTCATGAGGGTCAATCGTGCAGGTGAACGTGTCACGGAAATCCTCACGCTCGGCATAGTCGGCCTCCGTGATCTCCTCACTGATACGCTCGGCGGCAGCCTCAACCTCGCGGGGATACTCGTAAGGCAGACCGTACTGTGCCAGTATGGCATGCATCTCCGTGTTGTTCTCACCCTTAGTGCCGAGGTTCGCGATAACCTCGCCAATGATATGGCCGCGCTCATCCTGAGGCCATTCCGTCACGCGGACTATGACGACATCGTTCTCCGAAGCCTTATGGAGCAAGCGTTTCGGCACAATGATGTCACGGTAGAGATTCTCACCCTCGGGAGATATATACGCCACATCGTGCTCTATCTGGACCTTGCCGACAAACTGCGTCTTCTTTCTCTCTATAATCTCCGTCACGACAGCCTCACGGATATGCTTGTTGCGGCGCGCCATCATTGTCACACGGACACGGTCCCCGTCCAGAGCATACATCGAATTGCGCTCCGCAACGAAGACCGGCTTCTGGTCCGTGCCGTCAGGCTGGAACGAGTTCTTTCCGGTACGCTTGCGGATAAAGAGTCCCTCCATGGTCTGTCCCTGCCGGTTAAGACGGTATGAGGAGTCCGTAACGCGTGTGAGGAAGTCGTCCCACGCCATCTCCTCCATGATGTCTATCGCCAGCATTTTCAGCGGATGAGTATTGAGTTTCAGCCGTTTGAATATCTCTTTGAACGAGAATGTCTTCTCCGGATCCTGCTGAAAGAACTCCACGAGGATGCCGGTAAGATCTTTCTTGGTCATGCGTTTGCCGCCTTTCTTGCCCTTTGCCATAGTCTTTATGTTTTTGGTTTTTCAAGTTTCACTTTGCCCAACCTGCCGCCAGCCAAGGTCACAGGCCGCTGATTATAAGCCTCATGGCAGTCAGGACAGGCTTCCGTCCCTCTGACGACGGCAGCTGACTTCCGCCCGTTTTCCTGCATATCGGTCTTAAAACCTAAACCTTTCAGCATCAAACCTCTCCACGGAAGTTTGCGAAAGTTGAGTAAGTTTTTGCAAAGTAACGAAATATTTTGTACCTTTGCAAGCAAAATACATTAAATTTTCATAAACTTCCATTCCGATGAAGAATATTCTCAGTACGTTGCTGACGAAAGAGAAGAAGCCGGCCAGAGGCCTTATGGCATTCGAGTGGGCTGTTCTTGCATACCTCCTCGTCACGACGGTGATGCTGATGTTCTGCTATACCCACCTCGTCCATCCGGGGGAAATGATATTCGGACGCGTGAAGACTCTTGTCATCATGGCTCTCCTCTGGGGTGTCTACCGTCTTGCCCCCTGCCGTCTGACAGTGTTCCTGCGCGTGGTCGGGCAGATGGCCATGCTTCCGTGGTGGTACACTGACACATACGAGCTGAACCGTGTACTGCCCAATCTTGACCACATCTTTGCCGCCGCCGACCAGAATCTGTTCGGCTGCCAGCCCGCATTGGTATTTTCCGAAGCGATGCCGTGGGGGATTTTCTCCGAGCCGGTGTATCTCGGCTACTACTCTTATTTCTACCTGATACTGATGGTCATTATGATGTACTTCATGTACCGTTACGAGGATTTCGTCAAAGCAGTGACTATTGTGCTATGTTCTTTCTTCACATACTACATAATCTTTGACCTCGTCCCCGTCACGGGACCGCAATATTACTATGAAGCCATAGGCATGGACAATGTAAGGCAAGGCATATTCCCTGACGTAGGCAGCTATTTCCAACAGTCACGGGAGATGACGCCCCCCACAGGCTGGGACGGATTCTGCCGCTCACTGGTAAGGAGCGGGGCAGTACATGAGGGAGAACGCGCCACGGCAGCTTTCCCATCAAGTCATATCGGCATATCCACTGTCGTAGGCTGCCTGCTGGCAAGGCTCTGCATGAAGCGCGGGAAATGGCGTGCGATGTATGTCTTCCTGCCGTTCTTCGTGTTCCTGTGCATGGCGACGGTGTACATCCGCGCCCATTATCTTGTCGACGCGATAGCAGGATTCTTCTCAGGACTCCTGCTCTACTATATCTTCCATCTTGCATTCTTCAATGAAAATAGGGTTCGACGCTAAGCGTTATTATCATAACAGCACAGGACTGGGTAACTATTCGCGCACTCTGGTGGAGTCGCTGCGCAGGCTTTATCCCAGGAACGACTATCTTCTCTATGACGAGAAGTCGTTCCAAAGGACTTTACGTCTCGGCGGGAAAGCTGCCGGTGACGGCTGTCAAATATTCCACGGGCTGTCAAACGAATTGCCTATGGATATCCGCAATGCGGCAAACCGCCGCGCCGGCGGCGGCAGAATGCGCTCGGTGGTGACCATGCACGACATAGCATGGCTCACATTTCCCGACATGTACCACTGGGCAGACCGTCATATCTATGATTTCAAGTACGGCCGCTCATGCCGGAAGGCTGACCTCGTGGTGGCCATCTCGGAATCAACGAAGCGTGACATCATGAGGTTCTACGGTGTCCAGGAAGAACGCATAGAAGTCATCTACCAGCCTGTCCAGGACTACTACTATGCCCCGATGGCAGAAAGCGAGGCCGACACCCTTATAAGGGAGCACTTCGGCGATATCCTCTCTTCGGGAACGGCAGGCGTATGTCCCTATGTCCTTTATGTCGGTTCCGTCAACTCACGGAAGAATCTCCTTGCCCTGGTGCAGGCAATAGGACTCATTCCCGCCGGCAACCGCCCTCAGCTCCTTGTCGTAGGCAACGGGAGGGAGTACAGGAGGAAGGTTGAAGAGTATATCCGCAGTCACCGTCTGGAACAGTGGGTGACGATTGCGACAGACATACATAACAACAGACTTCTGCAGGCTCTCTACCGTCAGGCTGCCGTTTTCGCCTATCCTTCATTCTACGAAGGCTTCGGTCTGCCGGTCGTGGAGGCTGCTTTACAACGCACCCCGGTAATAACGACCACGGTCTCCTCACTGCCCGAGGCGGCCGGTGCTGATGCCTGTCTCGTCAATCCGCATGACAGGGACTGTCCTGAACAGATGGCTTGTCATATCGACCGCCTGCTTTCTGATACGGAACTGCAACGGTCCATGGGCACGAAACTTGAGGAATACGCCCGCAAGACATTTGACCCGGACACACTGACACGGCAGATGATGGCAGCATATGAGAGACTAATATTATAGAACAACCGTCCGGCGGACTGCCAAAGATGTCCCGCAACTTGCAGGATGCTGTCCGAAGGAGATAAAAAGGAGTTTTGATGAGCAACAAGAACATACCGCTGCAGGGCGGCGGGAAGAAAGGGGAATTCATCCGTTTCTGCATAAACGGATGCATTGCCGTAGCAATTCAGTACGCTGTTTACCGGGGTCTCATCCACTGGCTGAGTCCAAACATCTCGTACACAGCAAGCTACATAGTCTCTTTCTGCTGCAACTTCATCATCACAAGCTACTGGACGTTCCACAGCCGCCCGTCATGGAAGAGGCTGACCGGTTTCGGCGGGTCGCACATTGTGAACTTCTTCATACAGCTGGGATTCCTCAACATCTACCTCTGGGCCGGCATCCCGAAGGAGTATGCCGCACTGCTCGCAATGGGTTCCGCAGTGCCTGTAAACTTCATAATGCTGCATTTCGTGTACAAGAAATCATGACCACATAACCTAACTCCCATAACCCACAACCTACAACCGTATCCCCCAACAATGATAAAATTAGCAATAGTCTCTCCGTGCTACAATGAGGAAGCCGTGCTCAAGGAGTCCTCACAGAAGCTTTCTTCACTCTTTGAGAGTCTGGAGAAGAAAGGCAAGATCTCAAAAGACAGCTTCATCCTCTACGTCAATGACGGTTCGGGAGACAGGACATGGCAGATTATCACAGAACTGCACAGGGACGACAACCGAATCTGCGGCCTGGATCTTGCCCATAACGTAGGCCATCAGAACGCCATCATGGCAGGAATGATGACGGCACGTCACTGTTCCGATGCCGTAGTGACAATTGATGCCGACCTGCAGGACGACATCAATGCCATAGAGCAGATGATTGACCGTTACAATGAAGGAGCGGACATTGTCTACGGAGTGAAGGTAAGCCGGCAGGCTGACTCATGGGCGAAGAGAACTTCGGCACAGATGTTCTACAGGCTTCTGGAGTCCATGGGAGTGAAGACTGTCTATAACCATGCCGACTTCCGCTTCATGTCCGGACAGGCCTTGGATGCCCTTGCGGAATTCCCTGAGCGCAACCTCTATCTCCGTGGGATGATTCCGATGATAGGCTTCAAGACTGCCACCGTCGACGATGTCATTTCGGAGCGCATCGCAGGGAACTCGAAGTATACATTGAGGAAGATGCTTGCACTCGCAACCAACGGGATAACGTCGTTCTCCACACGCCCGATAGAGATGATCATCACCGCCGGCGTGGCAATGCTCTTCATTGCGTTCTGCATGCTGTGCTATGTCGTAGGCTCCCTCCTCCTCGGCCATTACACAAACGGCTGGGCTTCGCTGATGCTTTCGGTATGGTTCATCGGCGCGGCACTTACCATTTCAATAGGAATCGTAGGCACATACATCGGCAAGATATACATAGAGGTTAAGCACCGCCCGTTGTATATCATCAAGGACAGTATCGGTGAGTGCGGCAGACAGACGGAGAAGAACAACGGAGAAAACCATGCAAAGGCTGCCTATGAATAAGGAAAGAATCAAAAGCGCATTGTCCGACATACGCCTGATGCCATGGCTATGGATAGCACTCGGTGTCATTTCCGCCCTGTGCAAGATGAAGGCACACAACAATTTCGACATCTTCCGCTATGTCTTCTACAACACATGGCAGGAGCAGTCCTTATATTCTCCCGCCACGGACGGCGGCTTCTGGGACCTGAACCATTACGGCCCGTTCTTCTCAATGATCATCGCACCGTTCGCCGTGATACCGGAACGGCTGGGACTTATCCTATGGTGCACCTGCCTCTCCGTTTTCCTCTACTGGGCCGTAAGCCGGTATTCCATGGTTTCCGTGGCAGGAACGGGCATGCCGGCAATCCAGCCCCCCAAAACCAAGAGTCCAAATCCCTATGTCCTTCCTTTTATAATATGGTTCTGTGCCCATGAGCTCCTGACAGCTCTCTTTATGCAACAGTTCAATATTGCAATAGCGGGCATAATACTTCTGAGCTACTATTTCGTTGAAAAAGAGCGCGATAAATATGCCACTTTGTTCATAGTCATCGGCACGCTCGTAAAGATCTACGGCATCGTGGGTCTGGCTTTCTTCTTTTTTTCAAAGCACAAAAAACGCTATGTCATCTCACTTCTCCTTTGGACAGCTGTGCTTTTCTGCCTCCCCATGCTTATATCCTCCCCTGAATACCAACTCCTTGAATACCGAGAGTGGTTCGAATGTCTCGGCGGCAAGAACGGAGAGAATCTCCTCAGCCGTGCCCAGAACATCTCTTTCCTCGGTATTGTAAGAAAGCTCGGCTACGCCTGCACCGTCGGTCATGCGGACTTCATGTCGGTAACCGCCGGAGACGTTCCCGTGGACATGCACAACTGGTGGATGAGAAGATACTCAGACCTGTGGCTCATCGTGGCTGCGATGGCAGCGATGGCTGCCGGGTATTTCCGTATATGCCAATGGAACAGCAAGGCATTCCGCGAGACTGTCCTCGCCGGTGTGCTGATGTTCGTCTGCCTTTTCTCAACCGGGACGGAGTCAAGCGGATATATCATCGCCGTCACAGGCTGCGTAATATGGTACTGCTGTGCACCGTGGAAACGCACAAAGACCGACACCGCACTGATGATATTCGTATTTCTCCTTACCATAATGTCACCTTCCGACCTGTTCCCCGGGTACATCAGGCAAGAGTTCATACAGCCCTACGCCCTGAAAGCCCTGCCCGTGGCAATGGTGTGGATGAAGCTATGCCATGAACTTATCACAAAAGACTATACAAAAGCAACTCCCCAAACAATATGATACAATGATATTACTAAGTTTTGACACTGAAGAATTCGACGTCCCGCGTGAGCACGGTGTCGACTACGATACACTGAAAGAAGGAATGGAAGTCTCCCGCTACGGCACCAACCGTATCCTCGACTGCCTCAAAGAGTGCGGGGTGAGGGGCACATTCTTCTGCACAACAAACTTCGCGGCACACGCTCCGGAGGTCATGAAACGCATCATGGACGAAGGGCATGAGGTTGCCGCGCACGGCTGCGACCACTGGAATCCGAAGCCGGAGGACGTCATCAATTCCAAGAAGATTCTCGAACAGCTCACCGGACGGAAGATAAAAGGCTACCGCCAGCCGAGAATGTTCAAGGTGGACCTTAAGGAACAGGCGCGTCAGGGCTATCTCTATAACGCCTCGCTCAACCCGGCTTTCATCCCGGGAAGATACATGCACCTCACCACTCCCCGTACATGGTTCATGCAGGAGGGTGTCATGCAGATTCCTGCCAGTGTCTCCCCATGGCTGAGAATCCCCATGTTCTGGCTCTCGCTCCACAATTTCCCGCTATGGATGTACAAGGCTTTGTGCCACAGAATAATACGCCATGACGGATATTTCAACACCTATTTCCATCCGTGGGAGTTCTATCCGCTCGGCGAACATCCGGAACTGCGCATGCCGTTCATCATACGCAACCACGCCGGACAGGGAATGTACGACCGTCTGAAGGCTGTAATCCTCGACCTGAAAGCCCGCGGCGAAATGTTCGGAACCTACTCCGAATTCGCGGAGAGCATGAAAAACAGGTTATAGGCTGAACGCCTTGGGCTACGGTTCCCAGCCGGATAAGCCAAAACAAAACCACGAGCCGATTCCCATTGCCCGTAACCCAGAACAAGGAACCCGCAACCTACAACCCATAACCCACCAACAGACAATGAAAGATTTCATAGAGATTCTTAAGCGTTTCGTCCCTCCTTACAAGAAATACCTTGTACTGACGATAATTTTCAACATACTCTCGGCACTGCTTAACATCTTCTCCTTCGCCGCCCTCATCCCTATCTTGCAGATTCTCTTCAAGACAGAGGACGGCAAGCATGTCACGGAATACATGCCAATGACGTTCGAGAACATGAAGGAGGCAGCAACGAACAATGTCGACTACTACGTCACGATGCTCATAGACCATGTCGGGCAGACGACGACACTACTCATCATCGGACTTTTCCTCGTCTTCACCACTTTCCTCAAGACCGGTATGTACTTCCTCGCCTCAGCAGTGGTGATACCAATGCGCACCGGCATCGTACGCGACATCCGCAACGACATCTACAAGAAAGTGACATCCCTCCCTATGGGATTCTTCACACAGGAGCGCAAAGGCGACATCATCGCACGCATAACGGGTGACGTCTCCACAGTGGAGAACTCTATCATGACCTCCCTGGACATGATGTTCAAGAACCCCATACTCATCATAACATACTTCGTGACACTGCTCGTCATCTCCTGGCAGCTGACCCTCTTCACGCTCATCTTCGTACCCGTGATGGGCATCATCATGGGACGCATAGGACGGAAGCTCAAGGCCGGCTCCCTGAAAGCCCAGAGCCTGTGGAGCGACACAATGTCGCAGGTAGAGGAGACCCTCGGCGGACTGCGTATCATAAAGGCATTCTGCGCCGAGGAAAAGATGAACAGCCGCTTCCGGGACATCAACGACGAGCACCGCAACCAGGTCATCAAGGTCGGCGTGCGCCAAAGTCTCGCCCATCCTATGTCAGAGTTCCTCGGCACAATGATGATTGTCATCGTACTGTGGTTCGGAGGCATACTCGTACTTAACGAGATGGCACTGACGGGACCGACGTTCATCTACTACATGGTAATCCTCTACTCCATCATCAACCCTCTCAAAGAGTTCTCAAAGGCAGGCTACACAATCCCCGTAGGACTCGCCAGCGTGGAACGAATAGACAAGATTCTCAATGCCAGGAACAATATTCTGGAAAAGGAAAATCCCGTCCGCCACAGCACTTTCGAACATGAGATAGAGTTCCGTGACGTAGGCTTCCGGTATGCAGAGAAATGGATTCTCCGCCATATCAACCTCACCATACGCAAGGGACAGACAGTGGCTCTCGTCGGACAGTCGGGAGGCGGCAAGTCCACCCTTGTCGACCTCATTCCGCGCTACTATGACGTGCAGGAGGGAGAGGTGCTCATCGACGGAATAAATGTCAAGGACATGGGCATCTACGACCTGCGCCAGCTCATAGGGAACGTCAATCAGGAGGCCATTCTCTTCAACGACTCGTTCCGCAACAACATAACCTTCGGCGTCGACTCCGCAACACAGGAGGAGATTGACCGTGCCGCGAAAATCGCCAACGCCTACGACTTCATCATGGAGAGCGAGAACGGCTACGACACGTCCATCGGCGACCGTGGCGGCAGACTCTCCGGAGGACAGCGCCAGCGCATCTCCATCGCCCGCGCCATACTAAAGAATCCGCCAATCCTTATACTTGACGAGGCTACGTCAGCCCTTGACACTGAGTCCGAGAGACTCGTACAGGATGCCCTCACGAAACTTATGAAGACGCGCACCACCGTGGCTGTCGCCCACCGTCTCTCCACCATAAAGAACGCCGATGAGATATGCGTGCTCCACGAGGGGGAGATAGTAGAGCGCGGCACCCACCGGCAGCTCATAGAGAAAGAGGGATACTACAAGAGGCTTAACGACATGCAGAAAGTGTAGGCACTGCGGCTTCGGAGCGTAACCGGCATACGGTTCCGGGGTGCGGACATAAGTCCATGAGAAAACAAACGGCAGCCCGTAACCCACGGCCGTATATCCCCCGGAGACCTCATAACCGTAGAACCACAATAGCCATATGCCACACATAACCGCATGACCGCACAACCGTAAAACCCAAAGACCGCATAACCTCACACAAATGGACTATCTTTCATTAAAGGAAATCACTGCAAGCCATGCCGAAGAGATACACGCCGCCGTCCGGCGGGTTACGGACTCGGGCTGGTACCTGCAGGGAAAGGAGAACGGACGCTTTGAAAAGGAGTACGCTCAATATATCGGTACAGCCTGCTGCGTAGGCTGCGCCAGCGGGCTTGATGCCTTAACACTAATCCTCAGGGCATACATGGAACTCGGGGTGATGGCTCCAGGAGACGAGATTCTTGTCCCGGCAAACACCTACATAGCAACAATCCTTGCAATAACGGAGAACGGTCTCGTGCCCGTCCTTGTCGAGCCTGACGCTGAAACACTCGAGATTGACGAGTCGCTGATAGAGAGCCATATCACACCGCGCACGAAGGCTCTCATGACCGTACATCTCTACGGCCGTCTCGCCTATTCGGAACGCATGGCGGACATCTGCCGCAAGCATGGAATCAAACTCCTTGAGGACAACGCACAGGCACACGGCTGCCGCTTCAACGGCAGGAGGACGGGTGCTCTCGGCGATGCCGCGGCCCACAGCTTCTATCCCGGCAAGAATCTCGGGGCACTCGGGGACGGCGGTGCCGTGACAACCGATGACAGGGAACTTGCCGAAACCGTGCGCATACTGGCAAACTACGGCTCGCAAAGGAAGTATGTCTTCCGTTACCGCGGAAGGAACAGCCGCCTCGATGAGCTGCAGGCAGCCGTGCTGAGCGTGAAGCTCGCCCATCTTGACAGTGACAATGACCTGCGGCGGAGAACAGCCCGGCTCTACTGCGACGGTATCCGCAACCCTCTCGTCTCACTGCCAAGACAACTTCCCGAAGAACAGAACGTGTGGCATATCTTCCCCGTTCTCTCACCACAGCGTGACCGGCTCCGCGACCATCTTGCAGCAAGGGGCATACCGACACTGATTCACTATCCCATACCTCCACACAGACAGGAGTGTTACAAGGACTACCCGGCAATGGCCTCACTGACGCTTCCCGTCACGGAACGGCTCGCCGAAGAGGAACTGTCACTGCCCGTCAGCCCCTGCATGACCGCCGGGGAGGCTGCCGCGGTCATAGAGGCTGTCAACAGTTTCCGCTGACCGGCAGGCAACCGCAGCATATCCAGAGCATGAGAATGACAGCCTTTCCTGAACTTTCCGACATCACTCTCTACACATACTATAGACAATCGCTTTATAAAAGGTGACCTTTTACATTACAAACCGTTACCTTTCACACTGTCAAAGGTTACCTTTCACACAACGAAAGGTAACCTTTTGTCATATACGGGAAACATGCCGTGAGAGAGTCCGTGAAACATGGCCTGAAACAGTCTCGGGCAAAAGGCTGAATAATATTCTGCGGGATATTCTTTGCGGTATGGAGAACTTTTATTATCTTTGTAGAAAAATACCGGCAAAGGCTCCCGGGAACAATATTCATCTGCTCTGCAACGACATATTCCCATGAAGAGATATACAGTACTTTCATACATAGTGAACGACTACGAGATAGTCCGCGAGATAGAAGTGAAGGACCCTGAGGCAGAATATATCCTCGTAACGGACAACGCCGCACTGCATTCCGACACATGGACGGTGGTCTGCGACAGTGACCTTGACGGCATGGCACCGTTCGACAAGACATTCGCCATACGCTACAACTGCTTCAAATACTGCACTACGGACATCTGCCTGCGCATCGACGGCAGCATAAAGGTGAAGCAAAGCCTCAGGCCGCTGGTTGACATGTTTGAGGAAGGCGGATACGATGCCGCACTGATGGTACATCCGAAGCATACGGACTTCATCTCCGAATACAAGGCATGGGTTAAGGACAGGAACTATCCCAAGAGCCAGTCGGAACGATGCCTGAAAGACATGGCAGCCAGAGGCTACGACTTTGCTTACAAAGGACTGTTCCAGACTTGCTTCTCAATTCAAAGAAAAGGAAGCATCACCGAGAAAATCGATGACACCGTGTTCAATTATCTCAGGAAACTCGGACAGAACGGGCAGATTGAGCGTCTTGACCAGATCCCTTTCTCGTACATCATCAACACACAGTTCTCGCACCTGCGCATCATGCCTGTCAGCGAACAGATACTGCGTTCGTACTGCATGCAGTGGTTCGGCCACCGTTCGACACGCCCGGTCTTTCCTGAACCGGAGACCATTGAGAATGTAGACCGCGGCTTCATGTTCAACAAAGAGGTGCGCCTCGTGACGCTCTACCCGTATTCTGACATGGAAATCATTGTCGGAAGGGAAAGGGAACTGATAAGGGACTTCGTGACGGAAATCCACCGTCTTGACACAAAGAACGACAAGCATCTGAGAATGTTGCGCTTGGTTGCAATAACTGCCATGGCACTTGCCGTCATGCTTATCACAATATTGCTGTTCTTTCCGTTCGGAAAAGTTTTCGCTATTCCTGTCATTGACTGCTGAGAACACTGCGGCATTCTCATGAAAGAATGTCCCCTGCATCTCATATCCGCAAGAAGAATTAACGTCTGTCAACGGTCTCCGGGAACAGAATCCTTGCGGCCGGATACAGAAAGGACATGCCGGAAACCCTATAAGAAAGAGCCTGCAGCCATAAACCCACAACCCTGAAACTCATAGCCCGCAACCGTATAACCAGATAACCGCCAGCATGAAACTCCTCTTCCTCATAAGCCGATTCCTTGACGGAGGCATTGACACAGTACTCGTCGAGTACCTCAACGGACTGTGCCGTAACACAGTACATGACGTCACACTTGCCATAGGCATGAAAATGAACGAGGCGGAAGTCTTCCTTCCCCGCATATCGCCGGAAGTAAGGATAGAGTATCTTGTGGACAACGACATTCTCACGGCATACAAACGTGCCGGGCACCGACATAAGAAGAATGCCCTGCACGGAGCGCTTGACGAAGCTTTCCTCAATCCCCTGCGGCGTCTGCTCATGCGGAGAAGACTGAAAGCTCTTGCAGCGGACAAGGATGTGGTGGTTGATTTTGACAGTTGCTTCAGCTCCTTTATGGATGCCGTACCGGAAAGTACAAGAAAACTTATGTGGTTCCATTTTTCCCTCGCCGCCGAAGCGGAAAGGGCGCCGAAGCGTATCAAGAGGCTCAGGAAGAATATTCACCGGTATGACAGAGTCATCCTCATAGCCGATGCCATGAAGAAAGAGGCGGAAAGGATGATGCCGGAATATAAAGAGAAGTTCTGCCGCATATACAATTGCCTGAACAGGGACAACATCGTCAGGAAAGCCGGAGAGACCCTTGGAGACAGCAGGATAGAGACGGAATTCTTCCTCGCCGTGGAACGGCTCGAAGAATCACAGAAAGACCTTACCACACTCTTTAAGGCATACGCACGGCTGAGAAGCACTGCCACGGACATTGATGTCCCGGAACTCTACGTCATAGGGGAAGGCAGGAGCCGCCCCGAACTGGAAAGGCTTATAAAGTCACTCGGAATGGAGCACCACATAGCCCTGCTGGGATTCCGCTCCAACCCTTATCCGTGGATGAAAGCCGCACAGGCACTTGTCCACAGCTCTAAGTTCGAGGGACTGCCTACCGTCCTTGCCGAAGGACTGATGCTCGGAAAGGTCATCATCTCTACCGACTGCCCCACCGGACCGTCGGAAATCCTCGCCAAAGGAAAGGCCGGACTGCTGGCTCCCGCAGGCGATGTCTACGCACTTTCCTGTGCAATGCACATGGCCGTGGCGGACAAGGAACTGAGGACACGTCTCGTGGAAGAGGGGAAACGCCATCGCCTCATGTTCCTTCCCGAACAGAGCATCAAGGACCTTAACAGGCTGATAGAATCAATATGATTATGGAAAGACAGAAGATAAGTGTCGTCATCAACACGTATAATGCCGCCATGCGGCTGCGTGAGGTGCTCGAAGCCGTAAAGAACTTTGACGAGATACTCGTCTGTGACATGGAGTCTACGGACGAAACTCCGGCAATTGCCGCCGAATACGGTTGCCGCATAGTGACTTTCCCGCGGGAAAAATATAACATAGTCGAGCCGGCACGCGAATTTGCCATACACCAGGCACGCCATCCATGGGTGCTTGTCGTGGACGCTGACGAGATTGTTACGCCTCAGTTGCGTGACTATCTCTACAACTTTACGCAAAGCGACAGAGCCGGACTGCTCATCCCCCGCAAGAACTTCTTTATGGGGAGATTCATGCGCTGCCTTTATCCCGACTACATCCTGCGCTTCTTTCTCAAGGACAAGACCCACTGGCCTGCCGTCATCCACTGCTCCCCGGAGGTGGACGGCAAGGTGGAGAGGATTCCGAAAGGCAGAAAAGAACTTGCCTTCGTACATCTCGCCGACGAGTCGATAAGCACCCGGCTGCAGAAAACTGACCAGTACAGCACCAACGAACTGCCGAAGAAACGCCGCAAAAACTACGGCACCGGTGCCTTGATAGGCCGGCCGATGCTGTTCTTTTTCAAGACTTATTTCCTCAAAGGGGCATGGCGCGACGGCAGAGCCGGTTTCATAAAGGCATCGCTGGAAGCATTCTACCAGTTCGTCATCGTGGCGAAACTGATGGAGGAGAGAGTGAGGAAATGATGATAACGGCAGCATGAAAGTGCCATACGGCCTATGGTCAATAACCGGAAAAACTAAAACAGACAACCCAAAAACATAACTTGAAACCTACAACCCATAACCGTACAACAATAAAGACCACGGCCTCAAGCCTGCAAACCTCAAACCGTATAACCATAAAACCCTCAAACCGTAAATGCTGTTCGTAAGAGACAAAGGGCAGATGTGTAACAACATCTACCAGTATATCAATATGTATGCCTGGGCAAGGAAGCATAATCTCAGTACAATGAGTATGCGTTTTGCCCATAAGTACAAAGGATTTGCCATCTGCCACACACCATATCACAACAAGGCCGTCTATACTCTTGCAAAAACACTGAGAGCCTTGCGCATCATTCCCTGTGTGGACTATGACGACAATTCCATGACAACAGAGGAACGGGAGCACCGGCTGCTCACCTCACGCAACGCCATGGTGAAAGGCTGGGGTGTCCGCTACGTCGGTATTCTGCCTGAGTACATGGACGAGATAAGGAGACTTTTCGCCTTTGATGACAGCATAAGGGAAGCGGCAAGGCGCAACATGCTGCCGTCAGACGACACCACCGTGAGCATCGGACTCCACATACGGCGAGGCGATTACAGAACTTTCCTCGGCGGAAGGCATTACTTTACGGACAAGGACTTCACGGATACCCTGTCGATGCTCCTTGAGAACTTCAACGGAAGGCGGTGCAACATCTACGTATGTACCAATGACAAGAAGATAGATCATGACCATTTCCTGCGCACGATAAGAAATGACGAGAAACGAAACGACTGCCATATTGCCTTCCCTCACGGCAGCGGGCAGGAAGATCTGTGCCTGCTGTCAGAATGCGACTATATCATCGGTCCTGTCAGCAGCTACTCCCTCATCGCCACAATGTACGGTAAAGCACGCTGCCTGTGGATGAGCCACAAGGTGCGCATGGAGATTCCGACGAGCCTTTTCCGTGACTTCCGAGACCTGACGGAGATTTTTGACATCAGCTTCCATTCTGACGAGCATCTGTAAGACTCATGCCGGAAGTCACAAATAGAGTCTTTCTGTCCTCTCAAGAGCCTAAGGACCAATCCCCTCCCGATACGCTCACAACCATGACAGAACCCGTTTCATCATCCGAAAGGAATTAAGAACCAATACAAAATACTATGAAGAGAACATTCTTACTTGGCGTAATGGCACTTGCATCGGCAGTCATGCACGCGCAAAAGGACATTAACGTGCGGGAGATTGCAGGGAAAATCGCCGACCGCATCATAGCCTCCACCTCCTACGATTTCAAAAATACGAAGACAGGAGAGGTTCATAAGAGCGTCAAGAACATGCCGCTGAGCATGGACATAAAGGTCAACAGCAAGTACAACAACTGGCATTACACCAACGGAGTGACGAACATAGCACTGCTGGAGCTGGCTGACAAGACCGGCCGTAAGGACTATGAGCGGTACGTACTGCGCAACATGGACTTCGTGTTCAACGAGGGCAACCTTCCTTTCTTCCGACGTCAGTATGACAAAGCGTTGGAGGAAGGCGGCTGGTATGCCGTAAGAAAACTGAGCTGGCACATGATATTCAGGGGCAAGAGACTGGACGACAACGGCCCGATGGGCGCGAGTCTCATCGACTTGTATATGAGACACAAGGACAAAGCCTTCTTTGACTACATCCAATCCACCGACGAGCACCTGCGCAAGGGTGAGCCACGGCTAAGCGACGGGACGATAGCGCGCATCTGGCCTCATGTCAATACGATATGGGCAGACGATGCTTTCATGGCCGTGTCTTTCCTTTCAAGAATGGGAGAGATGACGGGTGACAACAGTTACTTTGACGATGCGGCACGGCAGATTGTCAGTTACGACAAGCATCTGTGGTGTCCGGAGAAGCAAATCTACTACCATTGCCATCACACAGACAACGGGGAGCACGGCGTTGCTCACTGGAGCCGTGCCAACGGCTGGATGTTCATGGCACAGGCAGACTTGCTGCAGCGCATGCCGGAGAACCATCCGATGCGCGGAAAGGTACTGGAAATATTCCGCAAGCAGGCAAGCGGCGTGGCAAGGTATCAGGGAAACAACGGCCTCTGGCATCAGCTTCTTGACAAAGAGGACTCCTATGAAGAGATAACCGGCACGGCAATGTTCGTCTTCGGCATAGCCCGCGGCGTCAAGAACGGATGGCTCCACCCTGACTTCATATACGTTGCGGAACAGGGACTGAAAGGAATGATGACGAAAATCAGCACTGACGGCGACGTGACGGCTATCTGTACAGGAACGGGAATAATGCCTTCCGTCACCTATTACTACAACCGTCCGCAGCTTACCAACGACCCTATGGGCGAAGGGCCTGTGCTCAGGGCTCTCACAGAGATGATAGATGCCCCGCAATATACCGAGATCAAAGCGGAGGAACAGTATGACAAGATTACGGTAAACGGCACACACTGACTATGAAAAGGTTTCTATACACGCTTCTGGCGGCAATATTATGCACCGCAGCCGCTGATGCCGGACAACGGAAGATAGACAGGCTTGCACTTGTCAGCAGGAACAATCCCCACATCACCGGCATCGACTCGCTCGCCTCCCTGTCAACAGGTAACGGCGAATTTGCCTTCACAGCCGACATAACCGGCCTTCAGACATTTCCCGATTTCTATAAGAACGGAGTCCCGCTCGGCACCCAAAGCCAGTGGGGATGGCACAGTTTTCCCAACCGACAGGGATTTATTCAGGAAGAGACTCTCATGGAATATGATTTCGGGCGCGGCCGCAAAGAGCTCTATGCAGGACAGCCTAAGGAGAAAGGACGCAGTCAGGAGGCTTCGGAATGGTTCCGTTCCAATCCCCACAGGCTGCATCTCGGGACGGCAGGATTCGACTTTGACAGGCAGACTGCCATGGATGACATCACGGATATCGACCAGACGCTGGATTTATGGCAAGGTATCCTCAACAGCAGTTTCAGATATAAGGGAACAAAGTTCACGGTGAAGACCGCATGCCATCCGGAAAAGGACATGGTCTCCGCAGAGATTACGTCCAAGGCCCATGCCGGAATATGCTTCCGCTTCCCTTATCCGACCGGCATGCACTGTGACGATGCATGCGACTGGAATGCCGATGACAGGCACAGCACGGAGGTCATGATATACAAAAGCAACAGCGCCGTGCTCAAAAGGGTTATCGACAGCACTGTCTATTATGTCACAATAACATGGAACGGCAATGCGGAGCTGACCCGGAAGCTGGAGAATTATTTTGTGCTCCTTCCCCATGACGACAAGTTTTCCTTCACCTGCACGTTCAGTCCGGAGCCTATGGTGCCTGAGACAATATGCTTTGACGATGTCCGCAAAGCCTCCTCTGACCATTGGAAGGCGTTCTGGACCGACGGAGCCGCCGTGGATTTCTCTTCATGTACAGACCCTCGGGCAGGCGAACTGGAGCGGCGCGTGGTGCTGAGCCAGTACCTTCTCGCCATACAGTGTGCCGGAAGCACACCTCCGCAGGAGACAGGACTGACATATAACTCCTGGTTCGGCAAGTTCCATCTTGAGATGATATGGTGGCATCAGTCACAGTTTGCCCTATGGAACCGCACGGAACTCCTTGCACGCACCCTCGGATGGTACCGTAAAGTGTTGCCTAAGGCGAGGGAGATAGCACGGAGACAAGGGTTCGACGGTGTGCGGTGGATGAAGATGACTGACCCGGAAGGTACGGAAGCTCCGTCAAAAGTGGGAAGTTTCCTCATATGGCAGCAACCTCACATCATATATCTTGCGGAACTCCTCTACCGCAATGCCGTGGACAAGCGTAAGATTCTCGATGCGTACGGGGACATGATTATGCAGACGGCGGAGTTCATGTGCTCGTTCGCAACGCTTGACTCCGTCAATAACCGCTATATATTAAAAGGTCTCATACCCGCACAGGAGACACTGAAAGCCGATGAGACGGTGAACCCGCCGTTTGAACTCTCTTACTGGCACTACGCCCTGCAGGTCGCGCAGTCATGGCGCGAGAGACTCGGAATGCCGCGCGAGAAAGGATGGGACGACATAATCTCACGCCTGTCTCCTCTCGCATACAACGAAGACAGGCTGTATCTTGCGGCAGAAAATGCTGCCGGGACTTACCGTGACATACGTTTCACGTCCGACCACATGGCGGTTTTGGGAGCAGTGGGCATACTTCCGCTGAGCAGACTCGCCGACGAGGAGTGCATGCGCAATACCTTGCATTGGGTCTGGGACAACTGGAACTGGGACAAGACATGGGGCTGGGACTACCCCATGACGGCAATGAACGCCGCACGGCTCGGTGAGCCGGAGAAGGCTGTCGGTGCACTTCTCATGAACAAACGGACAAACACGTACCTGCCGAACGGGCATAACCTGCAGGACAAACGCCTGCGTGTCTATCTGCCCGGGAACGGCGGACTGCTGACAGCCATAGCGATGATGTGCGCAGGATGGGACGGATGTGCTGAAAAGACTCCCGGGTTCCCGAAGGACGGCAAATGGAACGTGAGATGGGAGGGGCTGAGACCGATGCCGTAGACCGGCCGTAAAAGCTATGTTCCAAGTACGGGAAAGATGTTTCTTGACGACAGTCATCTTCCTGTCTCCCGGAGATACAAGCACATGGACAGACCTTCTGGAGTCTGCAAGATAAATATCAAAAAAAATAAAATGCAGGCATCCTGAAAACAAAAGGTAACAGTTTGCATTACGAAAGGTTTCATTTTACAAGGTCAAAGTTAACGGTTGACAACATAAAAGGTAACACTTTACATTGCAAAGTGTTACCTTTTTATCTTCCATGCTGTGACACCGTCAGGACACTTGGTTACGTTTACCGTCCCGACGGCTGCTTTTTCTTATTGGTCCCGATGTTCTTTCGGAGCATTTTCCATGCTCCTCCTCATCGCGCATCATCCCATTATGACCTTCCCTGACTCAGGGTCATACATCTTCAGCCACTCCTTCTTGGTACGTTTCCACCGGTTATGGCTCCACAGCCAAAGGGCAGGAGCCTTGACAATCGTTTGTTCCAGCAGTCGTGTATAACGCTCCGTGACGGCAAATTCCGGCTGTTCCTTCGGCTTGTCAGTAATGAGTACGAACTCCGCCTCATAGTGTCCGCGCCTTACCTGACGCACGTCAAGATAGTAAACATCCATGTCCAGCTTCTTCATGAGTTTCTCCGCACCGGTGAATATAGGGGTCTCGGGATGGTTGAGGAACGGTGTCCAATAGTGGATATTGTTCCAGAAAGGAGCCTGGTCGGCAATGAAACCGACAAGGATTGGCTTGCCCTGCTGTCTCAGTTTCATCATCATGCGCACAGATTCGTTGACGGAGATGTTCACACCTCCGAAGCGTTGGCGCGTATAAGCTATGAGTCTGTCGAACACAGGATTCTCCAACGGATGGTACAGCTGTGTCGGAACGCACGTTCCCTCTGTCCACAGACTGAAGGATGAGACCCACTCCCAGTTGGCATAATGCCCGAGATAGACACCGATGTTCCTGCCCTTGGAGGCGGAAGCCCTGACGATTTCCGCATTGACAAAATGCATACGCCGTTTTATTTCCTCCTCCGACATGCCGAAATACATCACTGATTCTGCAAGAATATCACAGAAATGGAGATAGAACCTGCGCTCCATACGCCACAGTTCCTTGTCGGACTTCTCTGGGAAAGAGTCTCTCATCTGCCTGTGGACAAGCTTCCTTCGGTAGCGTATGACATGGAAGAGCAACGCCGAGAGCCATAGGGAATTGAAATAATGGACACCTGCCGGCAGCTTTGACACGGCATACCAGCAGCAGAACATTATGCGGTAGAGGAGTCTTTCTTTCATAGTTCGGAAGTTTTCTTGTACAGATTCTGCAACAGAGCCTTAGCCTTGCGCTCCCTGACGGAGTCATGGCCTGCCACGCTCCGTTCACCTTCAAGGTCGAAGGTGGTGCGGCCGGTGGAGTCGACGAAGGTTATGCCGCTGTTATAAGTGTGGAAAGCATTGGGATAAACATATGTACGGCTTGTCACATCGCGTGAGAAGATAAAGTCCCTATGGGCTATCCCCATCTGTCCGAGCAGCGTTGCAGGCAGGTCGGCCTGATTCATGAGCTTGTCAATCTTCACCTTCCGCGCCACCGCTCCTCCTGTCCATATCATCGGAATATGGGTGACATCATGGTCGTGGAGCGCGGCATTGTCCCCGAAAGGTATGCCGTGGTCAGAGGTTATGACGACAAGAAGATTGTCCCACATCGGAGACTGTCTCAGCCGGGATATGAAATTGCCGAGACAACGGTCGGTATAATGGAAGGCATTGAGCCTGTCGTCCGCCATTGACCGTACAGGAACGGTCCACGGCTCGTGACTGCTCAGGGTCATGACGGTATGGAAGAAAGGCCTGTCAGGATGGGCACGGAAGTCCTGTGCAATACCTTCATAGGCCTTGTCAAACAGCGTCCCGTCATAAACTCCCCACGCCGTGGCAATGTCCTTGCGTGGAAAATCCTTGTCGGAGACGGTCTTTTGGAATCCCGCCTGGTGCATATATCCTCCCGTACTTGCAAAAGAGATGTCGCCGCCGTACCAGAATGTCGTGGCATATCCGTTCCTCAGCAGTGTCCGAGGCAACGCCGGCATGTTGTCACACTTCTCGGGAATTTTCATGAGCGACGTCTTCGGTATGGCAGGCCACCCTGCGAGGAGTGACAGCTGGCCGCGGTCGGTGCGGAAACTGTTTGCATGGCAGGCGGTAAAGTCTGCTCCCTCCTCCGCCAATGCCACAAGATTCGGCATGGCTTTCATTTCTCCGGCAAGATACCAGTCCGCACCTTCCCATATCACAAGGAGTATGTTCGGACGTGCAGTCGTAAGGAGCGTGTCCTCAGTAACTGTCTCCGTATTGTATATTCCTTCGATGATTCTTTTACATTCTTCCTCGGAAAAGTACTGTGCCTCTGAGGCAAAATCCTCAAGCTTGCCAATGGAGTAAAGCATGTTGAACACCGGATTGACTGCGGCATGATTGAGATACTGGTTGTCGGAGTAATAAGCCTCCGACACATTGTTGGTGCCTTTTCCAACGCCTCCCCTTATCATGAGCACGAGTACGGCACAGACGGCTGCATAGAGCGTCACGGCACGTGCTCTCTTCCACGGCGTGGAAGGGACTTTTGTGCCTGTATCCGATGACGGCCTGCCTATGGCAAGGAACAGGAGACGTCCTGAGAACCATGCCCATACGGCAGCGCGGAGCAGCTGATTGACGATGAATCCCGTGGAGACACTTGCCATTGCGTCCTTCGGCTTGTCGGTATAGATGAATACGGAGGTGTCGATTTTGAAGTGCCAGAAAGGATAAAGGGCGGTGTCGGCGACAATAATTACGGCGACAATGGTCACCACCACCGCATAGTAAATCTTGAGGAAACGTCTCTGAAGTTCGTCTTTCCTCCCGTAAGGCATGGGGAGAAATTCCATGACCGCAAGCAGAAGGAAAGGCAATATAAGAGTATATGCCGTCACGGCACTGTCGAGCTTAAGGCCGTGGAGCACCACTTGCAGGAAGTCATGGGCAGAGGTTCCCTCCTGCAATGTCATGAGCAGAAAAAAAACCTTCTGCACTGCAAAGACAAGCATCGTAGCAAGGAAGAGCCTCACAAGGAGGGCAATGCCGGAATTTCCTATACAGTATTTCATCTGATGACAAGTTTGTCGTTTACCATTCGTTGCATATATGTCTGTATGATGGCCTTCAGCTGACGCTCGCACGCCCTGACTCTCTCTCTCTCCGCCGCAGGCAGGGCAAGCGTTCCGTCGTTGGAAAGGAGGTTATGGCGCAGCATCCAGTCTGTCCTGAAGTTATAGACGGCATGGAGCTTCTGCCCGTCAAACTGCAGAAGGTAGTTGCCTTTGACGAACTGGTAGAGGCCTCCGCCCGTATGATTGACAGCCCATGTCTCGCCGGCAGGTGTGTTCAGCAGGTCCACGCCCCACGCTACATATTGTTCAGGATAGCGGAGCCATCCGAGGACGGTAGGGAGAATATCCGTCTGCTGTGCTATGGAGTGCATTCTTCCGCGTGGCATCCCGCCCGAAGGGTCGAAGAAGAGCAGCGGCGCGCCGAAGAGTCCGAGATCCGTACGGTACTCCTGATGGTCAGCGATATTGGTGTGGTCGCTGGTAAAGACAAAGATTGTGTTCTTGTACCATGGCTGTCTGCGTGCCGTCTCGAAGAATTTCCGCAGTGCCATGTCTGTATATCTGATGCACTTATGGATAGGATTACCGTCTTCGTCCTTGTAAATTTCCTTATATTTCTCCGGCACGGCATAAGGGTGATGGCTTGAGGCAGTGAATACGGAGGTTATGAAAGGTTCGCGGAATTCGGACATTTTCAAGGCATAGTACTGTAGGAACGGCTCGTCCCAGATTGCCCATGTGCCGTCATACTCGCTTTCTCCGCCGAAGCGAGGGTCACTGTCGAACTCCGTCCTGCCGAAGTAGTCATCGTAGCCCGTTGCCTTTGCGAAGGCCTCAAAGCCCATGCTGCCGTTGGCGGCACCGTGGAAGAAGGCGGAATACCATCCTTTCTTGCCGAGTTCTCCGGCAAGACCGCTGACGGAGTTCATGGATGCCGGTGTCAGGAAGAACGGCTCTATGAAGCGCGGAATGCCGGAAAGAATGGATGGCATTCCGTCGATTGACTGGCGGCCGTTGGCAAAGGTGTAGTCAAAACTGAGGCTTTCTCTGTACAGGGAATCAATGAAAGGTGCGTAGCCCTTGTACTTTCCGCCGTCAAGATGTTCGTTGTAAGCCCCGATATATTCCCTGCCGAAGCTTTCAACTATAAGCACCACGACATTCTTCCTCAGCATCTCGCCGGGAACAGGCTCATGGACCGGGGACCATATGGCGTCAAGCTCGCTGTCGGAGAAGTACTGCGGGTCATGGAATACATTCTTTCCTATGGTGCGCAACATGGAGAACGGTGTGTTGAGTATCAGTACTGCCTCCGACGGATGGCGCACATACTGAGCGGCATTGCTCACCGTGACAGGGCGCACCGCCGTGGTCCAGCCGCCGCGCATGCCGGCGATGCAGAACGGGACAAAGGCGAGGAGCGTCAGGAAACGTGACAAAAGATCTGTCCAAGACGGAAGTTCCGGAGCGGCAGCAAGGCGCATTATCAGTCGTGAGCACCGCCATACGGCATAGATAATGGCAAAACCGAGCAAGAAAAGGTACCAGTGGCGCATTGCCTCGGCACCGAGAACATTAAGGAGGTTGCCTTCGTTTGAGAACTCGCCGAATACCGACATCGTAGTGCGCCGGCCGGTATATTGGAAATAAACCGCATCACCGAGGTTCATGACAAGTGTCAGGGAGGTGATGACGGTAAAGAGGATGCTGACAGCTTTGTTCCACTTTTGCGGAAGAAGGACTGCCAGCAGGACAACGAGACAGTTGGTGTACATCACTGCGGAGGTGTCGAACATCCAGCAGCCCTCTAAAAGCCGGGCAACGGAATTATGAGTGAAGACATCGGAGAGCGTGCCCCAATTCTCCGCAAGATACACTATTCTCGCAAGCATAAATACAGTGTACGAGAGCAGAAGGTGCAGGAAAACCTGTACCGCACAGGAGAAATATCCCATGACTTTTCTATTGCTCGTCATACACTGTATTATATAATGATTTCCGAAAGGTCACCCCTGACGGTGTGAAAGGCGGCCTTTTAAGGTACGGAAGGTTACCCTTTGCAAAGGTGACTGCAACGGGGGCATTGCGACAGCCGTGCCGTCTGATGCATGAACGGCCGTCCATCCTCTGTTCCTTCCCATGCAGTCCTCACACCGGGGCTTATCTTGCCCTGCGTGATGCCGGCTTTTTTGTCACGCTGTTAACCTTTGCGACAGGAGCGGTCTTGGCATCCTTGTCCTTCACGGCCTCCTTGACTTCTACCACCTCAACCTTGAAGATCAGTGTGGAGTAGGCAGGAATCTTGCCCTGGGAACGTCCGCCGTAGCCGAGGTTCTCCGGGATATAAAGTTCCCAGACGGAGCCTTGCGGCATCATGCAGAGGGCCTCTGTCCAGCCCTTGATGACCTGTCCGGGCTTGAAGGTCGTCGTCTGAGGATTACGTGTGTAACTGGAGTCGAAGACGGTGCCGTCAATCAGCTTGCCCTCATACTTCACCACTACGTCGTCATCGCCCTTGGCAACAGGACCGTTGCCCTCCGTGATAACCTTATACTGCAAACCTGAAGGGAGCATCTTGACACCATCCTTCTTGGCGTTCTCCTCGAGCCATGCCTTGCCTTTGGCCTTTGCGGCTTCGGTTTTCTTGTCGTTGATGGCTTTTATGCTTGCCTCAAAATACTTTGAGGACTCTTCAAGGGAGAGGACACTGTTGTCATTCTCCACGGCATCGGCGAAGGCACGCTTGAACATCTGCTCATTTAGGGGAGTGTCCGTGTCGCCGAGCTGTGTCCTCAGGTCCGGCATCATGCGTTCCTTTACCATCTGTGCAATCTGGCGTCCGGCAGCCTCTGCCTTCATCTGCGGCGTCTCATCCTCGTAAAGTCCTTTCCTAAGGCCGCCGAGGAAGTCAGCGATATATGCCGTATCGACGTTCAACTGGCCTGTAACATACGGCATCATGCCTGCCGTAAAGCTCTTTCCTGCGGCATAGCTGACGGAATCAGCCTTGGACTGCAGGGAGACAATAGGCTTCTCAACAACAGCAGATTCGCCGGTTTTCTTGTTCTTCTTGTCCTTTTTGGCTATTGCCTCAGAACAAGCTGCGCCCGCCACTATAGCGAGCGCCAGCATTGTTATTGTCTTTTTCATTGTCTGGTTAGCGGTTTGGAGCCGTGGATTTGATATTCTGAATGTGGATGATCCGAGTGAGCCGACTTATCAGGATAATCCGTGTTCAGCTCATAAAATCAGCCTGAGACCTATAATCCAAGACCTTGAACCTTGTTCTTTATTTCTTTATCTCAAGAAGCTCGATCTTGAAAATGAGCACGGAGAAAGGCTTGATGGCACCTGCCTGGCGTGAGCCGTAAGCGAGTTCAGACGGGATATACACTTCCCATGTTGAGCCTACAGGCATCTTTGTAAGCACCTCTGTCCATCCCTTGATGACCTGGTTGGCACGGAGAGTCTGAGGATTGCCTGACTTATAGGTTGAGTCGAACACTGTTCCGTCGAGGAGACGTCCCTCATAGTTTACGGAAACAGCAGAGGAGTCGGCAGGAATCTCACCGGTTCCCTCCTTGATAATCTTGTACTGGACACCTGAAGGGAGAGTGACGACACCGGCATTCTTCTTGTTCTTTGCCAGGAATTCCTCACCCTGCTTCTTGTTCTCGCCATACTGCTGCTCAATGTTCTTGGCTCTGATCTGCTCCATCTTCATCTGTGCTGTCATGCCTGCCTGCTCCTGTGTCATCAGACCGTTCTTGCCTGTATAGCCGTTGATGAAGCCTGCCATGAAGTTCTTTAGGGAGATGGTCTTTGTCGAGTCCTCACCGAAGATTTCATGATTGATGCCCTTAATCATCTGGTTGGAGATCTGCTGGCCTATCTGTATGCCTGCATAGTAAGCGGCCTTCTTCTTGTCATCGCCGGCAGAGACGCCTTCGTTGAGTCCCTTTATGAATTCGTCAACACATGTGGAGTCTACGCCCATGCGCTCCACGAGGTACTGTGAGAGACCTGTGGACTGTGCCATACCGATGGCATATGACAATGTGTCAAGGTCGTCGTTGAGGTCGGCCTTAGGTGTTGAGTTACCGCAGCTTGTGAATCCAAGTGCAGCGATGGCTGCAAGAGCCAGAAATGTGATTTTCTTCATTTTATCTGTTTGTTGTTTTTAATCGTTCTTGATGGTTTCCCGGGACTTCATGTTCCTTTGGCACTGTGGTGTCCGTAGGAAGATGCAGACAAAGGCATCAGTGCCGGAATGACTGTACCGGCGATTCTGACGTTTGCGGAAGAGCCGCGGAAAGACTGCCGCGTTACTGGACCTCTATAAGTTCCACGTCAAAGATGAGGGTTGAGAAAGGAGGAATCGACGCTCCCGCACCGTGCTCGCCGTAGCCAAGGTTGTAAGGAATATAGAGGCGGTACTTTGAGCCTTCGGACATGAGCTGCAGACCTTCTGTCCAGCCGGCGATGACACCGTTGAGAGGGAAAGAAATAGGTTCGCCGCGCTGTATGCTTGAGTCAAAGACGGTGCCGTCTGTAAGAAAGCCTTCGTAATGAACCTTTACCGTATCCGTTGCCTTAGGCTGCTTGCCGGTGCCCTGCACGAGGACTTCATACTGCAGGCCTGACGGTGTCTCGATGACTTTCGGGTTCTTGCGGTTCTCTGCAAGGTACTTCTCTCCTGCCTCCTTCGCGCCCTTTCCGGCCTCACGGCGACGCTCCATCTCACGCTCCTCCTGCTTCTGGAAGAATTCGTTGACAAGCTTCTGCGCATCCTGCTGTGAGACTTTTGCCTCTTTGCCTTCAAGCATATCCTTCACAGCCTCCATGAAGTCTGCGATATTAATGTCCTTTGCTCCGAGTTGAGCAAGCTGTGTACCGATGCCGAGTCCCAGCGCGTAACTTAGTTTATCCATGTTTTGTTGGTCGTTTTTATTGATTTTTACAATGTAAATGGCAACCGGCCCCAGGAGCCATCCTTGCCGCAACAGCCGTGAAAGCCGCAGGGGAATGTGTGTACATGCTGTATCTGCCCCATTGTCAGCCGTATGTTTACAGTTTACAAAATTACAAAATAATCCATTACCTGTGGTCTCTGTCCTTTAACCTTTAACCATTTTTAGAATTTACTGTTGACCTTTTCCCTGTCATATTTCAGTCCGAGTTCCGCGGCACGCTGTGCATTGCGGTAGCGGATCGTCTGTTTCTTCTCGCGTTTCTGTTTTCTCATCTCTGCCGGTTTCTGCCGGAAGAACGGCAGAGAACCTATGCTGAAAGTCGTGGTAAGGTCCCATTTCGCCTTGCATTCGACGGATTTGGGATTGTAATAGACTTCCTCCGGCTGGAGGTCCAGGGAGTAATCGCCGGTGTCCCACTTGCCGTTGCGGTTGCGGTCCAGTATACACCGCATGTAATATGTTCCGGGAAGAAGATAGTAGAACTCGGCTGTATTGTCCTTGGCTATGCTTTCCGCCACTTGCTTCCCGCTTCGGTCAAGCAGCTGCACGATGACTTGGCACAGGCTGTCCCTCACGCCCTCGACATTGACGAAAAGGGAAGAGAACTCATCATCACCGGCAATCTTCACACTGAACTTCTTCGGGTCGGATACTTTTCCGTAGATGTCACGGAATGCAGCGGAATCGATTTCGAGGATATAGTCCGTGGCCGGCCTCCATTCTCCTCTTATGGCGTATGTCCGCGGAGGAAGACCGGCGGAGGAAATCTCCAGAGGCTCATCTGTGCGCATGGTGTCTGTCATGGTGTACAGGCGGACTTTATCATGGAAGATTGTATCGATCGGTGTGGGGAACTCCACGGTGATGCTCTTGTCAGGTGACATTCTGTTGCCTCCGCCGATATATTTCGGTTCGAGAGCGACAAGGCGCGGATCTCTTTCCGTAAACTCCCGGTTTTTCTTCTGTGCCTTCTCCAATGCCTTTTCCCATTTCTCCACATCCTCCTTGAGGAACTTCATGCGCTTTTCGTAAGGGACTTTGGCAAGGAAGTCTATCGTGTCGGTCTGTGATACAAGGGTTCCGAGACTGTCGGTCATCATGTAGCGCATGGCGACACGTAAGGTGTCCTGATTCACAAGCGCAGTGTCGCGCAGCCAATAGGTTATTGTGTCGCGCTGTTCCGTCGTCTCTATGACATAGGCTTCCTTATCATTGAAGTTCAGTGCCGTGAGCTCAGGAAGAGTGTCCGACGGCGTGCTGAAGTACACAGTGAAGCGGTTCGGTTCCTTGCGCTCCGCCTTTATGAGGTAGCGTGCCGTTGGAGTCTGGGTGAAAGAGCGCAGGCAGATGTCGTCAGGGACATAGCGGACGTATGGCACACGGCGTATGTCGGCGATATGGAGGCTGTCTTTCCATATCGTATCCTGCCTTATATCGTCCTTGCAGGAAGGAACGATTATTTCGTGGCTGAACGCAAGCGGTTCTCCGCGCTGTGATAGCATGAAGTTCCCGTCACTGTCACCAAGAGCGTAGATACGGTATTTTCCCGGTGCGACACCTCTTATGACAAAGTGTCCGTCGGCATCCGTACGTCCCGTGCGGAGCATCGGTTCGGTGGTGAACGCCGAGTCCTCAAGGTTGGAATACAGTCCGACGAGCTGTCCTTTAACCGGCTCGAGGTCTTCGGCATTGACCACATAGCCGCTCACGGCGAGAGTGTCAATCCTGTCACCCGTTGAGAATACGAAGGTATAGTTCCCCATAGGGTTGTTCTCATTGTTGTCCTTTATGGCGTCAGAGAAATCTATCGTATATGTGGTGTTTGCTTTCAGGGAGTCCCGCAGGTTGATGCGTATGGACTTTCCCGTGGTCTTTATGTCCGGCTGTTCTATTTGCGGAGGACAGATTACGATATTCTCCGTGGCATTGTCCAACTGGATGAACTCGTTGAAATATATGGCAAGACGCTTCTGTGTGACACCGGTGGCGCGCTCCTGCGGCATGGTCGCGACCACACGCGGAGGCACTTCATCGTACCATCCGCCGTCAGGCGCACCCATACGGGCACAGCTGTGGAGAAGTATCGTTCCTGTTATGCCAAGGAATAGCATGGAGAGTCGGTTAAGCATTCGGTCGTTTTGTTTCGGGAATTGTTATGAAATGGTGACGGAATTGTTTCTGTGAGCCTCGGAAAGTATTGTCATGGGCCCCGGAAAGTATCATTGCAGGGCTTCATGATTGTCAGTGCAAGTATCGGGCACAGTCACTGAAAGTGTCTGAAACGGTTATGGCAATGCTCGGAGATTGCCGCCGCATATATCAGAAACCACCGGCAAAATGTCCAAGAACTGCAAGCGAAGAACTCTGCAACTGCCAGCGAGAGACTCAGGAATTGTTAGAATTAAGTTTCAGAAGTTGCTCGATATGTTCACGTGTATTGCTCAGACGCGGTACCTTATGCTGACCTCCGAGCTTGCCGCGCTGCTTCAGCCATAAATGGAACAGTCCCGGACGGGCCTTCACAATCTCAAGAGGCTGCAGCGTTATGCCCTTGAAACGCTTTGCTTCATAGTCTGAATTGATTTCCTGAAGCTTAGCATCGAGAAGAGAAGCGAACCGGCTGAGGTCCTCAGGTTCACGTGAGAACTCTATGAGCCATTGGTGGCGGCACTTGCCGTCGTCACCCATGAAGACCGGTGCGGCGGTATATTCCAGCACTTCCGCTCCTGTCTCAAGGCAAGCGTGTGCAAGTCCTTGCTCTGCATTGTCGACAATCAGCTCTTCACCGAAAGCGTTTATAAAATGCTTCGTACGGCCGGAGATGAAGAATTTGTAAGGATTGGTGCTCGTAAACTGTACAGTATCGCCTATGACATAACGCCAGAGGCCGCAGCTTGTAGAGATTACCATGGCGTAGTTCTTACCGGTTTCCACGCCCCACAGCGGCACGATTTCAGGCAGTTCAGGCTTTGCACCCATCGGAGCTGCGAGATATTCGTTGAGTTTATCCAGTTCAGACATAGGCACAAACTCATAGAACACATCGTAGTCAAGCATCAGGAGCATGGACTTGTCATTCGGATCATTCTGTATTCCGAAGAAACCTTCCGAAGCGTTGTACGTCTCCTCATAGTGCATGTCTGACTTTGTGATAAGCTGTTCGTACTGCTTGCGGTAAGGAGTGAAGGCTATGCCGCCATGGAAAAACACCTCTATGTTCGGCCACACCTCTTCAAGATGCCGCTTTCCTGACAGCTCCATGACACGGATGAGCACGGAGAGCATCCACGACGGTACGCCGGAGATGTTCGTAACGTTCTTGTTTAGCGTCTCCATCGCTATCCGTTCCCTCTTCACCTCAAAGTCCGAGAGGAGCGCGGTCTGCTTCTTCGGCACCCTGACCATGTTCGCAAGCGGATTGATGTTCTCGATAAGGATAGCAGAAAGGTCTCCGACGAGAGAGTTCTCGACATTATAATTGGCCTGATGCGAACCTCCCAGTATCAGTGCGCGGCCGTCAAAGATACGCGACTTAGGATTGTTCATCAGATAAACGGCTATGGAGTCCCTGCCTCCGGCATAGTGCATCCTCTGCAGCCCCTCCTTGGAAACAGGAATAAACTTGGACTTATCGTTGGTCGTTCCTGACGATTTGGCATACCATCTGACTGTTCCGCGCCACAGAATGTCTTCCCCTCCACGGCGCATGCGGTCGATATCCTGCTTCAGGGATTCATAGTCGTTCAGCGGAAGGTCAGCTGCGAAAGTCTCATACCTGTTGATTGTCGAGAAAGCATATCGCCTTCCGTACTCTGTATCGTCAGCACGACAAAGCAGACTCTCCAGCACTTTCTGCTGAAGGTCTGCCCCGTGGTTGACATGTTTTTGCAGTTCACGCTGTCTTCTTTCAAAGTACAGCTTCTGCGCAATACTTGTTATACTCATTCTTCCTATGTTAGGCGGATAACGGACATCACCGTCAGGGCTGTCATAATCCGCCGTTCAGAGGCATACACCTCTTCTTTTTTACGAGAAGGTGCATGCCTCTGCCAGTAACAATACCTTATTTATATTATATATATATGGTATAATGGTCCTTTTATTTTCTGTTCACACGGTGTCATCATGCTGCCCACGGACTATTCCGGACGCATGACAACACTGAGCTTATTGCCTGACACGAGCACCTTGTTCTTGAGGAAAGCCGAAATCTGCTCCGGCGTTACAGCCTCAACAATCTTCTTGTACTCTGTCAGTCCGTCAATGCCGTACTTGGTATATCCGTCAATAATGCCGGCCCAGTAAGCGTTTTTCTTGACGTTTACGTCAGCATCCTTGAGCAAGTTGGCCTTCACCTTTGCCACGATCTCTGCGTCAGCGGTCTCAGAAAGCTTATCGATGTCCTGCTTGATGAGGTCAAGTGCAATGTCAACCTTCTCAGGAGTAGAGATCGGAGCATATACCTGCATCATCACTTCTGTACCGAAGCGGTAAGGAGCGACTGTCAGATAAGCGCCGCAGGAGTAAGCTGCTCCGGCATCCTCACGTACGTCTTTCAGGAGCATCTGCGAGAGGACCTCACCTACATAAGTGGCAAGAACGTCATTTTCGAGAGTGTTGTCAACCTGTGCGTGGAGCACCTGCAGAATAGAAGGCTGAGGTGTTTCCATCTTACGCTTGAAATCCTTCACGACATTCCCCTTGAACAGTGTGCGCACATCCGTCACACCGGCCTTCTTTCCCTTACCGGGAAGCGAAGCGATGTACTTGCATACGAGCGGGCGGATGGTCTCTTCGTCAAAGTTTCCTATGATGGTGAATGTGAAATCGTCAGCATTTGAGAAACGCTCACGCATGATCTGCAGACAACGGTCGAGACTTACGTTAGGAATGTCTGCCGCTGTCAGCGGTGCGAAGCGAGGATTATTGCAGTAGAGAGCCATTGTCAAGGTGTCTGAGAGTGCCGTTGCAGGCTGGAGGTCACGGTTCTTGAGCTGTGTCTCAAGGCCCTTCATGAGAGTATTGTATGCCTTCTCGTCCTTCTGCGGAGCAGTGAAATGGAGATAGAGGAGCTGCATCATTGTCTCAAGGTCCTTCGGTGTGGATTTACCATGCACGCCGCTGTAGACAAGGTTGCTGAGGTCAACGCTGACATTTGCCTGCTTTCCTGCAAGAGCTTTCTCAAGTTCGTTATTGGTAAAGTTACCGAGTCCGAATGTTCCTGTAACATAATTGATAAGTTTCATGTTACTGTTGTCAGCATCGCCGTACAGGCACTTGCCGCCGTCAGCCCATCCGCGGAGGAGGACTTCATCATTCTTGAAATCAGTCTTCTTCAGTATAACCTTCGCACCGTTGGAGAGTGTCAGCTCTGTATATCCGAGCACATCGTTCTTTTTCTCAGACTTTATCTTGCCCGCCTTAAGCATGTTCTTCTCCGACACAAGCGGTTCGTCCTTCGTATTGTCAACCCAAGCTTCCACGGCAAGGCCACGTCCTTCTGCAACCACCGCCTTCATGTCATCCACGGAAAGGTACTCGGCACCGTCCTTTTCCTGAGCGAAGCATGCGACGACAAGGTTTTTGTCCTCATTGATTGTTATTGACTCCTTCAGTCCCTGGTTGATGATGTCGAGAGGAAGCTGCTGTGCGAGTGCCTGCCATATCTGGTAATCAGTCTCAGGGTCAGGCATTGCACTGCCGTCGAGGTAGTGGTTCACACACTGGCGGTAGAGTTCCGTATGCTTACGCTTGTCACGGTTAGAGTAAGCCTTTTCACGCTGTGAGAGGAATTCCTCCTTTGCACGTACGAACTCGCCTCCGGTGAAGCCGTATTCCTTCAGTCTCTTCAGCTCGCGCACTGCCGCAAGGAGAGCCTCGCGTGACTTGCCGTCCTTGGCAACCACGGTAACGTCGAATGCGTCCTTTGTCTTTGAGTAGATATAGTTGCCGTAAGAGAGTGTGAACTGTATGAACGGGCAGTCAGGTTCCTGTGCCAGTTCACGCATGCGGGAGTTGAACATCATGCATACGAGGTCGCTGAGATATGAGTTCATGTACTCCATCTGAGTATTCATCATCTCACGAGGCAGCGGGTCACTCTTCATGTCTATCATGAAAATAGAGTACTGCATCTCCTTGTCTTTGTCAAAGATATAGATAGCCTCCTCATTGTCGGGCACCTCCACAGGTGTCACATGAGCGGCATTCTCGTGTGCCTTTATCCCTCCGAAGAGTTCCTTTATCTTCTGTTCGGTATGGTCGACATCGATGTCGCCTATAACGATTATGGCCTGGTTCTCAGGGTGATACCATTTCTCATAGTAAGCGCGGAGAGCCTCCGGCTTGAAGTTGTCAACGACCTCCATCGTACCTATCGGAAGGCGGTAGCCATACTTGCTGCCGGGATACATGGCAGGAAGGTTTCTCTCCAGCATTCTCTGCATGGCAGAATTGCGCATAGCCCACTCGCCGTGTATCACGCCGCGTTCCTTGTCAATCTCTTCAGGAAGGAGCGCAAGTCCGTTGGACCAGTCCTGAAGCACGAGGAGGCAGGAGTCAAGGGCTGTCTGACGTGCCGTAGGGACATTGTCAATATTGTAGACCGTCTGCTCTATTGAGGTATAGGCATTTAAGTCTGCACCGAACGCCACGCCAAGAGAGCGCAGGTACTCTATCATCTCATTACCCTTGAAATGCGTGGAGCCGTTGAACGCCATGTGCTCAAGGAAGTGGGCGAGACCACGCTGGTCATCGTTCTCCTGTATGGAGCCTACGCGCTGTGCGATATAGAAGTTCGCCACTTTCTCAGGATACGCATTGTGACGGACATAATAGGTCAGACCGTTGTCTAGCTTGCCGATGCGCGTCTTCGGGTCAGTCGGCAGTTTCGGCAGCGCCGGCATCTGGGCGAGTGCGTAGGAGAGCACTGCGAACAGAGCGACGATGAATGTTAGAAACTTTTTCATTTTACTGTTTTATTTATTATACATAATGTGTTTTTGTGCCATAATCCTGCATCCCTGCCCTTTCCCGGGCATAAGCCTGTCCCCCCGTCCTTCAAGGCTCAGAGCAGGCGTCTTGTGAGATACCTTACCGGATAATAAACCGAGAGGAAGCCCACGGCTATCACGGTGACGAATATTACTGCCACGTCCGAGTAATGGACACTGAGCGGATAAGCATCGACAATGAACGTCCCGCTGGATTCGCCCATGCCCACTATGCCGAACTCCTGCTGTATCCAGCACAGCAGCAAGCCGAGTCCGGTGCCGGCGACAGCACCGACAACGGATATGAGACTGCCCTCTATGAGAAAGATTCGCTCTATCAGGCTGTCAGAAGCACCGAGATGCCTCAGTGTCCTCACGTCGTCCTTCTTGTCAATTATGAGCATCGACAGTGAGCCGATGATGTTGAAACAGGCTATGACGAGGATAAACGTGAGGAAGATGTAGGCGATTATCTTCTCTATCTTCATGATGCGGAAAGTGTCCTCCTGCTGTTCGAAACGGTCTTTTACGACGTACTTCCCGCCACAGATGGAGCGTATTTCTTCCTTGACTTTCTCCATGTCCGTGCCTCGCTTCATGCGCAGGGCAAGGCTCGTTATCTCCCCCTGGCGGAAGAACAGGTTGCGTGCGAAGGTTATTGAGGTGAGGATGTACTGCTTGTCGTACTTCGCCTGCTTCACGGAGAACACGCAGCCTGCCGACATAAGCGAGTCTACATTGAAAGCCTCTTCCGGATTGGCCATGTCAAGCTGTCCCTCCCGCTGCGGGGCGTAAATCTTCAGCCAGTCCTTCCAACAGACACCCGTACCGAGGTCTATCGCCACACGTATCCCCGGAATACCGTACTCAAGGTCAGCGGCATGGAGTGTGAAGTCGCCGTCTCCGACGAGTATGCTCCGTATGTCCGTGAGGTAAGGATAGTTATCTTCCACGCCCTTCACCCTCACCATCATCTGCTTGTCTCCGTACACGGCAAGTGCCTGGTCCTCCACACACTCCGTGGCGACGTCCACCTGCGGCAGTTCCTTTACCCTCAGCAGCAGCGGGTCATCGGCGGGACACGCCTTTCCCTTTGCCGGAAGGATTTCTATCTGCGGGTCAAAGGTTGTGAAGAGCGACGCCACAAGGTCGTGGAAACCGTTGAACACGGAGAGTACGATGATGAGAGCCATGGTTGCCACCACCACTCCTATGGCCGAGATGCCGGAGATAATGTTTATCGCATTGGTACTTTTCTTGGCGAACAAGTACCTGCGGGCTATTGTTGTGGCTAATGACATTGTGCGGTTTTACGGTTGTTGGGCAGTGCGGTTATATGTGGAAATTGTCTCACGGCAGAAAGATGCCGTGGTGCGTCCATAATCAATTCGCACTTATCATACATATTTTCAAGTTCTATTTATTCGACCGATAAATCGGTCGTGAGAAGACGGGCGGAATCAAATCCGTGGGTTGCGACATTTCTTCTTACGACCGATTTATCGGTCGAACAGATACCTATGGAATTATACAGACAACGGCATCAACTGTAAAAGAAACAGATACCGGAGGGCACTGTTGCGGCAGCGTGTCACCGCAGGGATATTTCGCGGCAAGTCCTCAGAACGTGAAGCTTATCACACGGACAGTGTGACGAGTTCCCTTCCCCACTCCTGAGGAGGGCTCCCATGTCACAGAGGTTATTCCTTCAGCAGTTCGTCGATGCGCTCTATATAGTCAAGGGAATCGTCGATGAAGAAGCGCAGCTCGGGAATGATACGCAGCTGGTTGCGCACACGCCGGCCGAGGTCATAGCGTATCGTAGCCTGATTGGCATTGACATTACTGATTATCTCCTCTCCCCTCTCGGAAGGGAAGACACTGAGATAGGCTGTACAGACGGACAGGTCCGGGCTTATCCTCACACGGGTTACGCTGACCATTACGCCGTGCATCATGCGTGTCTGTGACTGGAAAATGAGGCTCAGTTCCTTCTGCAGAAGGCGTGATATTCTGTTCTGTCTTGTCTCTTGCATATCTCTTGATTTTATGGTTTATGATGTCCTGTGAGAGACTGCGCCCGGCATTTCCGCAGCAACAGCGGCAGACGGCTCCGCGGAGAGACTGTAAATCAACATGCAAGCCATATTGTCCGTTTTCTTCTCCTTTTAGACGCATCATGTCCCTAATAAACTACAAAATTACTCCAAATATTTGAAAAACAATCCATAATTATGTTTTTTTAACCCGAACCCACCTGATTAACATATAAGTCCCAAGTCCGAATCATCCGGCAGACCGTCCCGTCATCATGTACTCACAGCCCTTTCCTGCGCCGTTCCTCCGGCCTTCCTCCAATTTGGGAAAACGCAAAAAAGGCGGAAGAGCATTCTCCCGCCTTACAAAAGGTCACCTTCCGCCGTGTAAAAGGTAAGGAAAAGGCCTGCAAAAGGTTACCTTTGACCACATAAAAGGTAACCTTTTGCGAAGCCTTTTTTCAATATACAACTAACAAACTAAATATCACACACTTACAGACAGTGCGCCGGAGCATTACGCGACATGTTTTTCCATTATGTCACGGCTCTGCGGACACCGTGCCGCCCGTAAGCATCCTGCCGCCTCATCGTATCCGGGCGGAATCATCTGCCCGTCAGTTCAGACGGCAGGACAGGCATTGCGCCCTGTCTGGTACAGACGAAAGCCGAAGTCTGCACCGCACATCTGTGGGACTCGGCGACAGACTTGCCCTTCATCACCGATGCTATGAACGCCGCCGTAAACGAGTCTCCCGCGCCGACGGTGTCGGCCACTTCGACCTTCGGTGTCGGCTGGAAGGATACATTTCCCGGGGTGAAGACATAGCTGCCGTTGATGCCGCAGGTGAGGATAAGCATCCTGAGATTGTATTTTCCAAGAAGAATCCAGCACTTGTCCTGAAGGTCTATGCCCGGATAGCCGAACATACGGCTGACGGTCACAAGCTCCTCGTCATTGATTTTAAGGATGTTGCATCGCTTCATCGAGTCACACAGGATCTCCTTGTTGTAGAATCCTTGACGCAGGTTGACATCGAACACTACAAGGCTCCCGTCATCCTCCGGCATCGCATCAAGGAAAGCGGAAATCGTATTGCGGGAGACAATGTTGCGCTGCGCCAGAGAGCCGAAGCATACAGCCCGCGTGTTCCGTGCCATTTCCATAAGGGCAGCCGTACACGGAATGTTGTCCCATGCAACATTTTCCTTGATGTCATACTGCGGGATGCCTGCCTGGTCAATCTCAACCTGCACCGTTCCCGTCGGATACGGCACTTTCTCTATCTGATGGCTGAGACCTTTCGAGGTGAAATTCTCAATTATCTCATCGCCGAGAGGGTCGTCTCCGACAGCACTCACCACACGGCCGGGAAGGCCGAACTGGGAGACATGATATGCAAAGTTTGCCGGCGCACCGCCGATTTTCTTTCCTTCAGGGAGAACGTCCCAAAGGGCTTCGCCCATTCCTACCACAAGGTTTTTCATTGTATGCTAAAGTTTTGGTTATCGTTTCTGTAAGCCTTCCAGCAGCGTTCTTGGCATAAGCTGACTTCCGGCAGTTACTTATTTTATTACTTTTATTGACGAGGTATAGTACGTCAGGTATGCCGCACCGGCAATCATCACTGCCACTGCACCTGCCTGGCCTGCGAAATCGGCGGCATAGCCCATGGCAAGAGGGAACACCGTACCGCCGAAAAGTCCCATGATCATAAGTCCCGAGACCTCGTTCTTCTCCTCAGGAGAGGCTGTCAGTGCCTGGGCGAAGATCACCGGGAATATGTTCGAATTGCCGAATCCGACAACGGCTATGCACGCATATATGACGCTCAGCGTTCCTGATGTCAGCAGCACCGCCATCGCCACGAGCATCATCACCGCGCTTATCCCGAAAAATTTCTTCGGCGACATGGAGCGCAGGATGAACGTTCCGAGGAAACATCCCGAGGTACGGAAAATGAAATAGACGCTTGTTGCGAATCCCGCTTCCTCGAGAGGCATGCCGAGACGCTCCATGATAATCTTCGGTGCGATGGTGTTCGTACCTACGTCAATGCCTACATGGCACATTATGCCGAGGAAGCAGAGAAGAACGAAAGGTCTGCCGAGCAGCCGCAGGCTTGCCGCCACGCCTGTGGCCTTCTCCTGACGCTCCTCCTCTATCGGCGTAGCACCGAGGACTGAGACGGCGAGAATGCTTGTCAGAGCGTAGAGGACAAACAGTATCCGCCATCCGAGTCCGAAGGTCGGTGCCATGGTTGTCGCCCCCCAGGCTGCAAGGATTGGAGCGAGGAACGATGCTATTGCCTTGACGAACTGTCCGAAAGTCAACGTCGACGCAAGACGTTCACCGCCGATGAGGTTCGTGACGAGCGGATTGAGCGAGGTCTGCATTATGGCGTTGCCTATTCCGAGCAGGGAGAATGAGGCGAGCATCGTCATGTATCCGCTGCCGAAAACCGGCATGAAGAGCGACAGGGCGGTTATGGCAATGCTGACAAGCACGGTCTTCTTGCGCCCTATCCTGTTCATCAGCATTCCCGTAGGCACGGAGAAGATGAGGAACCAGAAGAATACCAGCGAGGGGAAAAGGTTTGCCTGAGAGTCCGTAAGGCCGAGGTCTTTCTGCACATAGTTGGATGCCGTGCCGACAAGGTCTACGAACCCCATGGTGAAAAAGCACAGCATGACGGGAATGACCTGCATCATTGATGTCTTCTGCCTTATGGCTTTGTTATATGTTCTGTCCATGATTGTGATGGGTTAGAGATTGTTAAAGTTGCAGGGGTATGAGGATGTTGGTTTTTTGTTATGGGGCTTTACGGTATGCCCCACCCGTTATTCTGTCGGATCAAGTGTGTATATCGTGAGGCTTTCCATCTGAGCGTGCCCCTTGTCACAGCTTACCGTCAGCGTCTTGTACGGTGATGTAGGGAAGACGAGGTTGGTCATGGCAAACTTGCCGCTCTTCTCGAACACCTCCATGCTTGACCTGTCAATGAAGATTCTCAGTCCGAGGCGGTTGCCTGAGGTGAACGCCGGTGCCGCGGTGACTGCCGGAAAGTCATGGCTGAAGTCCGTGATTCCGCTGTTCCGGCGGTCGAACGAGAGTGTGTCTGCCGTCACGTCATAGTTCATGACGACCTTCTCACCGGCATCATTGGAGAACGTCAGCGTCACCTTTCCCGTCCTCTTCGCCGCCAAGTCGACGAGAATCTCGCAGATACCGTCATTGGCGGAGGGGAGAGCGAAGGTCCTTGCCTTGCGGGAGACGGACATCCTGCCGGATTTCCTGAACAGCTTTCCGCGCAGCCCCGTGACCTCCGGTGACGGTGACGAGGAAAGGTGGAACTGTCCGTCACTGCCCTTGAACAGCCCGACATCACGCGGAAGGGTGTTCGCGCTGCGGAACTGACGTGTCGGGACCTCTGCCGCATACTGCCAGTTGCTCATCCAGCCTATCACGGTACGCCTGCCGTCCGGGGCGTCGCTCCAGCTTACAGTGGCATAATGGTCCTTGCCGTAGTCCATCCATTTTGTCGGGACGTTACCGTCAGCATCCTTGTCAGGAGTGAATGCCGTACCGTCAAAGTCTCCTGTAAAATACTGTGTGGCACTGCCTCCGTAAGGACCGCCGGGGTTGATGTTACAGAGAAGGACCCATTTCTTCTCACCACTGCCATTGACGTTCAGAGGAAAGAGGTCAGGACATTCCCATACTCCGTCCTGCGCACCGGCACCTTTTCCGAACCTGCTCCTCAGCGTCCATTTCTTCAGGTCAGGGGAAGAGAAGAAGAGCATCTCGTGTTCAAGGGCGTGGGCAAGGAGAAGGTTCCATTCCTTTGTGCTCTCATTATAGAACACATTAGGGTCACGCGCCTCGCTCTCAAGGGTTATGACCGGATTCCCCGGATAGACATTGAACGTCTCTCCGTCATCCTTGCTCCATGCGAGGCTCTGTATCTGGCTCACTCCTGCCGAAGTATAGAGTGCCACGATGGTGCTGTCGCCGAAGCCGGCAGTGTTCCTTTTGTCAACCACCGCACTGCCGCTGAACACCGAACCGAGTCCGTTGGGCTCTATCGCCGCCGCATGACGGGTCCAGTTCAGAAGGTCTTTGGAGGAGGAATGCCCCCATGTCATGTTCTGCCACTTGGAGCCGTACGGGTTATATTGATAGTAAAGATGCCACACTCCGTCTTTCCATACCATGCCGTTAGGGTCGTTCATCCATCCGTAGAGCGGCGTATGATGGTACGCCGGGCGGTACTTCTCACGGTTGGCGGTGTCGAAAGTGTCCGAGAGACGCATGTCTTTCCAGCACGCATCGTCCTTTGCCTCACGCACGGTGGAGCGGTTTTGCGACGTAACGATATTGAGAATGACGTCATGTCCGGCATACTTGCTGATGTCGAGCGGCACGCTATAGTCCACCTTGGACTTGGCAAGACGCACGTAAAGGGTCTTCACTACGTTGCCGTCAACCAGCACATTGACAGTAGCATCGTCATTGGCCTCCTGCACGGGCATGAGCAGATAACGCGCGTTTCCTTTAATACGGACGAGTGTGTTGCTGACTCCGAGATGGCTGATCTCCAGTCCCTCAGCCGTCTCCGCCGTCAGGGAGAGTGACAAGGTGCCGAGCAGAAGTGCCGTGATTCCGAGTTTCTTCAGTACGTTCATAATCAGATTTTAGTTTTTATGACAGTGTTTTTATTTGTTCATGCTGCAAAATTACAACAAAACGGGCATAAAAGACCATCATTTTTCCTGCACAAAATATAAAAAAACGGTCATTGCCGATTTTTTACAACCAAAAGCAAGGTTTTTCATTACCTAATCATTAACTTTGCAAGAGATAAACCACCGAGGACTCTTACTTAATAGTACAACCAACATGAATAGACTTTCAGCTCTCTGCCTCTTGGCCTTTCTCCTTACCATGTCAGGATGTAAGGAAGAGAAGACCTACAGGATCGGAGTTTCCCAGTGCAGCCTGGACGACTGGCGCAGCAAGCTTAACGACGAGATACAGCGTGAGATAATGTTCCACGATGATGCTGTCGTGGAGATACGCTCTGCCGGTGACGACAGCAGAAAACAGATTGAGGACATCAGATACTTCGCGGATAACATGTTTGACATCCTCATCGTGGCACCCAACGAGGCAGAGAGTCTCACCCCCATAATAAAAGATGTGTACGGGAAAGGCATGCCTGTCATCATCTTTGACCGTAACATCACGGGCGACACCTATACCGCACGGCTCAGCGTCGATAACGTTGAGCTGGGGCGTTCCGCGGCACATTACGCACTGAACATGCTCGGGAAGAATCCCAAGGCGATAGAAATATTCGGACTGAAAGGCTCCACTCCCGCCGAGGAAAGGCACAAGGGATTCATGCAGGAGTTCAGGAAAGGCGGAGGAGAGATACTTGCCAGTGTTCCCGCCGACTGGAACAAGGAGGACGCAATCCCTGTTGCCGACTCTCTGCTGAGGGCCTGCGGCGACGTGGATCTTATCTATGCCCACAACGACCGCATGGCTATCGGTGCGGCGGAGGTGGCGAAGAGACTGGGACGCAGTGACATAAGAATCATCGGAACAGATGCCGCACCCGGCATCGGCATACAGGCCGTGGCAGACGGAATCATCGACGCGACATTCCTCTATCCCACCGAAGGACACAGGCTGATACGCATGGCACTCGCCATACTGAAGGGAGAGCCTTACGAGCGTGAGGTGAGGTTCCCGGTATCGTCGGCCGTGGACAAGACAAACGCTGACATCCTCCTCATGCAGAATGAGACCCTGCAGGACGAGACGGCAAAGATGAAGCTCCTGAAAAAGCAGATTGACGACTACTGGACAAAGCATTCGTCACAGACTTCACTGTTCTACGCATCCATCGTAATCATGGTTCTCCTGTGCGGAGTGCTCTTCCTCGTGCTCAGAGCCTTCTGGCAGCGCAAGCGGCATCAGAGAGTTCTCATGGAGCAGAACAGACTTCTGGAGGAGCAGCGGGACATGCAGAAGCAGCTCAACGAGAAACTTGAGGCTGCAACCCATTCAAAACTGGTCTTCTTCACCAATGTGTCTCACGACCTGCGCACGCCGCTCACACTGATTGCGGAGCCTGTGGCGCAACTGGCTTCGGCTGAAAACCTTACGCCGCAGCAGAATGCCATGATACGCATAGCGGACAAGAATGTGCGCATACTGCGGAGACTGATAAACCAGATTCTCGATTTCCGCAAGTATGAGAACGGGAAACTGGAGCTCAGGCTCTCGGAAGTGAACTTCAGCAGCGCCGTGAGGGAGTGGATGGAGTCGTTCTACACCATTGCAAGGAAGCGTGACATGAGGTTGTCGCTTGACGCTCAGGAGGATGGCGACATTCATCTCGCACTCGACGCGGAGAAGATGGAACGTATCTTCTTCAACCTTCTTTCAAATGCTTTCAAATATACTCCTGACAACGGGACGATAAGAGTTTCATACCATACGGAGGAGAACCGGCTCATAATGAAGGTCTCTGACACCGGCGAGGGTATCAGTGAGCGTGACATAGGAAACATCTTCGACCGCTTCTTCCAGACTGACCGTGTGCTGCCAAAAGGCTCCGGCATAGGCTTGTCGCTGGTGAAGGCGTTCGTGGAACTGCACGGCGGAAGCATCTCCGTTGAGAGCACGCTCACCAAAGGTTCAGAATTTACGGTTGTCATACCCGTCACTCATGTTACGGAAAAGCCTGCTGCCGGCACAAAGAGCATAGAGGCTACGGACGTGGAGGCGGAACTTGACACCATCAATGAGGCAGCAGCCTTTGACAGGGACAGAGAACTTGTGCTTGTCATTGACGACAATGCCGACATGCGCAGTCTTGTGGGAGGACTTCTCGGAGAAGAATACAATATCATCACCGCACCTGACGGCCGTGAGGGTGTGAGGCTTGCTGCGAAATACGTGCCTGACCTTGTTGTCTGCGATGTCATGATGCCGGTGATGGACGGTCTGGAATGCTGCCACAGGATAAAGACGGAGGTGTCCACATCTCATATTCCCGTGCTGATGCTCACCGCCTGCGCAATGGACGAACAGCGGGTGCAGGGATACGAGAACGGGGCTGACGGATATGTCTCCAAGCCTTTCAATGCTGAGGTTCTGAAAGCAAGATGCAGAAGTCTCATAGACAACCGTAAACGCATAAAGGAACTCTGGCGTGGCACGGCTTCCGGTATCGACGGCGGCAAGAATATGGAAGAGACACGGGAAACTGTGCCGCAGCCTGATGCCGAAAACAATTTCTATAACCGCTTTGTCGAGATTTTCCGGACTCAGATGGGGAACTCTGACCTCAGCGTGGAGCAGATCGCAGCAGAAATGGGGCTCGGACATTCGCAGTTCTACCGTAAGATAAAGGCTCTCACAAACTATTCGCCGGTAGAGCTCATGCGGCAACTGCGCCTGAAACAGGCACGGACTCTTCTCACCACTACTGAGATGTCGGTAAGCGAAATAGCCTATAAGGTGGGGTTCTCCACTCCGGCTTATTTTACAAAATGTTACAAAACGGCCTTCGGCGAGACACCTACCGAACTGCGTGAGCGTATAGGCCAAAAGGCATGACTGTGCCGTACCGGCAAAGATATAGCATAAAAAGACGCAAAGTGCCATATTCAGCTTTAATGAACCATGACACTTTGCGCTTCATTATATATAAGTGAGTCTTGCAAATTATTTTATAATATAATGTTTTCTCACTAAAACTAATTTCCAACAGTTACTTAGGTTTCTTATTAATATACGGTTTATAGCCACAATGGCAGAAAACTTTCAAGGAAGATACTGAGTCCTTTCCTTACATTTCCTTCTCCTCCCACTCCTCGATGGTTCCTGTTTCGGAAGAGAAGCTCACTCCTATGCAGTGCACCGTGCGGGATTCCGTGGCGTAGGGCTGAGCGTAGCCTTTCTCTTCTATCTGCCGGAGGGCTTCCTGGGCTGTGCCGTCGAGCTTGAACTCGAAGATGTATACGTCAGCGGCGGTCTCCACTATGCAGTCGGCACGCCCCTTGCTGTTCTGCTTCTCCGTGTATACGGCGTAGCAGCTTATCATGCGCATGATGAGGTATATCGTATAGTGGAAATAACGTTCACGCTCCGGCTCGCTGTCCTTACGGCGCATGGTGTAGGGCACACTTGAAAGAAACGTGGTGAAGAGGTTGCGGAGGGTATCCGTGTCGCCTTCCTCCATGGCGTCTATGACTTCTATCACCCAGCCGCCGACTCTTTTCCCGTTCTTGAAGTAGTTGGCGGCGACAAGGGTGACGAAGCCGTTCTTGACTTCGTTATTGGGAAAGTCGAGAAGGTAGGTGTTGACGTTGGGCTTGTATTTCTTCACCGTGAGATAGCCGCTCTGGTATATCATCGGGAGGGGAAGTTCGATGTCGGCCTTGTAGTCTATGAATTCTTCTGCCCGATAATATTTGCCTGTCAGTTCATTGAGGTTCTCGCCGGTGTGGGTGAGTAGGCGGATAAGGTAGGACGGCGTGCCGGTCTTGAACCAGTAGTCTTCTATTTTCTTTGCGTCAAGTGCGTTGAGCACGCTGAAAGGATTGTAGATGTCGAGCATCTCTTCAGAGAAGTGGTAGCCGTCATAGCGTTTCTTCAGGCGGGCGCGCATCTCATTGGCGGAGCACCGGAACTTGACGGCCATCTCCTCTATGCGTCCGGCAAAGACGGTGTGGAGCTCTTCCTCGGTTATGCCGCAGAGGGCTTCGTAGCGGGAGTCCATGCTGATGTCCCGCGGCTGGTTGAAGCCGCGGAACACGCTGACCTGGGAGAATTTCGTCACGCCGGTGAGCAATACGAACTGAAGGTCCTGGTCGGCGGCCTTGAAGACAGAGTAGAAGCCTTTCAGGATGTCGCGGTGGGTGTCTTCTATGAGACGGGGCTTGCCGTCGGCGGTGGCGTGGACGGTGTTGTCTACAAGCCCGGTGTCGAGGACGTCGAGAAGGGGCTTGTCATACTCGTCGATAAGGACGACACATCTTTTCCCTGTCGTCTTGTGGGCCTGACTCAGGACATAGAGAAAGCGGTCGCCGAAGTTCTTGCCATGCGGGTCATGACCGTATTCGTCTTCCCACGTGGCAATAGCATTCTCTATCTTATTCTCCAGCACTCCGGGCTGTGTGAAGTTCTCCCCGTTGAAGTCTATATGGAACACAGGATGCTCCGCCCATTCCGTCTCGAGGCTGTCGATTGCAAGGCCGCGGAACAGTTCCCTGTCGCCCAGGAAATAGTATTTCAGGGTGGAGACGAGGAGACTCTTGCCGAAACGGCGCGGACGGCTGAGAAAATAGATTGTGCCGTTGCTGACCAGGTCATATATCAGACGGGTTTTGTCTACATAAACAAAGCCGCCTGATATAATTTTCTTGAAATCCTGGATGCCTATAGGGTAACTTCATGACTCTCTGGTTTACGGTTAGGGATGATGAATATTTTTTTCTTCCGCAAAGATAATGTTTTTATTTCAAAAACACAATTTTTCAAGGAACAAGTTTTATGGTTTTTGAGTCATGCTGCATAAATTAAAGACAGACGGTGTGGCGTCAAGCACCCGCTCTTTCATAAAAATCATAAACAAACGCCGGGAAGAGGAGTTGTCCTGCTATGAAAAATCGTGCAAACGATGAAAAATATTCGTCAAAGCATATTTTTTCGCATGTTATGCAAAATATTTCACACACATTTATCATCAAATATTATAATTTTGCGCCGGAATTCAACAAAAACCTATCGTAAAACCTAAAACAATGAAAAAAACAATCCTCAGTGCCTTATTCCTGCTACTGGCAGTGATATATGCACAAGCACAGAGTTTAACCGTACAAGGAACTGTGCTTTCGGCAACTGACGACGAGCCGCTTATCGGCGCGAGCGTCATCTCCAGCGTAAAAGGTTCCTCAGGTGTCACTACCGACATCAACGGCAATTTCACCCTTACCGTGACAGAAGGCTCTGAACTTACAGTATCTTTTGTCGGGTTCGAGACCAAGACAGTAAAGGCATCATCAGAGATGACCATACGTCTTTCAGAAGACTCCGAATTACTTAACGAAGTTGTCGTCGTAGGCTATTCCACAGAGAAGAAGTCAGACTTGACAGGTTCCGTTTCTGTTGTCAAGATGAAAGATGTTGCCGACACACCTACAGGCAATGTTATCCAGTCATTGCAGGGACGAGTGGCAGGCATGACTGTCACCACCGACGGCACTCCGGGCGGTCTGAGCACAGGTACATCAATCCGAGGAGCCTCATCATTCAGAAGTGATGCAAATAGCCCTCTCTATGTCATTGACGGTGTGATGACACGTGAGAATCCCGGCACTATCATCAACAGCAATGACGTAGAATCCATTCAAGTGCTCAAGGATGCAGCGTCAGCATCAATCTACGGTGCGCAGGCGGCAAACGGTGTTATTATAATAACTACGAAACGTGCAAAATCAGGCGAGGCAAAAGTCACTTTCGATGCCACACTGACAGCACAGACTTACAACAGCGGCCTTGACCTCATGGACGCTTACCAGTGGGGTGATGTCTACTGGTCGGCTTACAAATACGCACATAACGGGAACACCCCGTCATCTGCCATCTATGGCAACGGAGCAACGGCACATCTCCAGACCTACAAGAATCTGAACGGCGTGGATGTCAACCCACAAACAACCGACTGGGAGAATGAAATCCATCATACAGCACTGATGCAGACCTACAGCATCGGTCTTGCCAAAGGAACGGAAAACGGTTCATCCTCCCTCTCACTGAGCTATCTCGACCATGACGGCATTGTGAAAGGTTCTGACTTCCAGCGCATAAACTCACGTTTCAGTTCTGACTACGGCTTCCTCCGCAACCGTCTGAAAGTCGGCGGCAATGTAGCTGTCAACTGGTGGCGGGCACATTACATGCCTGACGGAGCAGAGGAGAATGCCGTAAAGCAGCATCCTGCAAAAGCCGTTTATGACGCAGAAGGCGTATATGTCGACCAGATCAACGACATCCTCGGAGATGCTCCAAACATGATGCGCCTCATTGAGAACAACAAAGGCAACGGTCATTCTTACTGGCGCGTATTCGGCAATGTCTATCTTCAGATAGAGCCTGTCAAGAACCTTATACTCAAGACAAACTTCGGCATAAACTACTATAACGAGACAAACAAGACTTTCGAACCGGCATGGCTGCGCGACGATGTAAACAAGCTGACACAGTCTACCGCCAAGAACGAAGACTGGGTATGGACAAATACCGCACAGTACAACATGGATCTCGGCAAGCACTCCATCATGGCTCTTGCCGGCATAGAATCAAAGAAATATCATAACGAGAGTTTCTTCGGCTATGGCACCAAACTTACCATAGAAGACCCCAACTATCTGTATCTCGGGAATGTCACCTCCGGAAAAGATGTCGGAGCGGGAGCATCCAACTATTCCATGTTCTCAGGCTTTGGAAAGATAAATTACACCTATGACAACAAGTATCTGGCTTCATTCACCATCCGCAGGGACGCATCTTCACGGCTTTCAAAGATTCACAACTATGACTGGTTCCCTTCAATCTCTGCAGGCTGGAGAATCTCACAGGAGAACTTCATGGAGAATACCCGCTCATGGCTTTCCGATCTCAAGCTGCGCGGCTCTTACGGTGTGAACGGCAACGATCTCATAGACAACGAAGCTTTCTATGCGAAATATCTCATGAGCCTCAACCGTGGTTCATACAACATGAGCGGAGACGGCAAGACTCTTGAACCGGGAGCCTACCGCATCCGCACGACAAACCCTGACCTGAAATGGGAGAAGACACGCCAGTTCAACATCGGTGTCGATGCCGGATTCCTTGGCAACCGCCTCACAGTTTCCATTGACTATTTTTACAAGCGCACTACCGACATGCTCGTTGAAAAACCATATATCGCCACTATCGGCGAAGGCGGGTACTGCTGGTATAACGGTGGCGAAATGACCAACAAAGGCTTTGAAAGCCAGATAGACTGGCGCTCTCGCATAGGAAATGACTTCTCCTACAACATCGGACTCAACTTCACTGTCTCAAAGAACAAGGTGACCGACCTTCTTGATGACATCTACTACAGCTACGGCGGCGGTTATGCCAACCATTCTCTCGTAGGCCATTCTCTCGGCTCTTGGATGGGCTTCAAGACTGACGGTGTGTTCCATACTCAGGAGGAAGTTGATGAATACTGCCGGACATACAAGGTTGAGTTCGGAAATCCGGCTGTGGGACGCATAAAATATGTTGATGCCGACGGTGACGGCAAAATAAACTACAACGACCGCACATGGCTTGGCTGCGACCTGCCTAAGGCACAGTTCGGACTTAACCTCGGCGCAAACTGGAAGGGCTTCGACCTGAGCATGTTCTTCACAGCGATCATCAGGGACGCGTTCAACAACTCCAAGTACTACACAGACCTGTTCCAGTGCTGGAACGGCAATCACGGAACAACACTCGTGGAGGCAGCAAATGCCTACGAACGTTTCCTCGAAACAGGATACTACGACTGTGACACCCCGGCTCCTACAACTGATAATAATAATAACGAACATGAAGTTTCGGAGTTCCATATCGAGAACGGCTCTTTCCTGCGCATGAAGACCCTGACCTTTGGCTATTCCCTGCCGGCGGCAATCCGCACCAAACTTCATCTGAACAATGCCCGCATCTATTTTCAGGCACAGAACCTGTTCACAATAACAGGCTATTCCGGAGCAGATCCTGAGGGACTCGGCTACCCTTACGCCCTGCCTCGCTCATACACCCTGGGCATACAGTTCGGCTTCTGATAATATATTAAACAGCATCAACCTTAACTAAAAAAAACGTCAATAATGAAACTACACAATATATTCCTGGCTTTCGGATTAGCTGTGATGCTTACAGCCTGCAGCGACGATTTTCTGGAGAACACTCCTCAGGGAAGCCTTTCTGACGGTGTCATGAACTCTACGGAGTCTATAGACCTCTTGGTCAACTCTGCCTATGCGGGACTCAGCGGTTTCACCAACGAGCAGGACGATCCATGGGTACGCCCTACTTCAAACTGGAGCTTCGGTGAGGTCCGTGCCGACAATGCCTATAAAGGTGGTGGCGGTGAAGGAGACCTTTGGGACATCCATGCCATGGAGACTTTCCAGGTGCAGTCCAACAACGGTAATCTCGACGGCAAGTGGTTCAATCTCTACAGCCTCATCTCCAGGTGCAACGCCGCACTCCGTGTTCTCAACGCCGCAGACCCTGCGGTGGTGAAAGTAAAGGATTCACGCATAGCAGAGATGAAGGTCTTGCGCTCACATTTCTATTTCGAGCTTGTGCGCCTCTTCAATCAGGTTCCATATATGGATGAGAATCTTCCTGAAGCGGAATATGTCAACGTTCCCAATAACGAATTCACACGTGAGAAGCATCTCGCCCGCATTGCCAATGAACTCCTTGAGGCGTCAAAGTCCCTGCCTGAGCGCCAGTCTGAAGTGGGACGCATAAACAGAAACATCGCTCTGGCATACGCCGCAAAGGTTAAACTTTATCAGGCTTACGAACAGAATCCTGAGACCCACGCCGTAGTGAAAGTCAACAAGGAACTGCTGGAGGAAGTCGTTGAACTCATCAACCGTGTACAAGGCTACCGGCTACTGCCTGACTTCCAAGGACTTGACCTTGTGGCAAACGAGAACGGGCCGGAGTCGGTATTCGCAATACAGTATTCCATGAACGACAACTCTGAAAACGGCGGACGCATAAACTGGAGTAACCTTCTCAACTCTCCGGGTGGAAACAGTCCTTACCACGGCGACGGATTCTTCCTCCCGTCGCAGGATCTCATCAACGCTTACCAGACTGACGAGAACGGCCTGCCTGTCTTCGACTACCAGCAGAAGCCTGACTACGGCGTTGTCACATTCATTGACGACGACCACCAGACTCTCAGCAACACCGAGCCGAACGTTGACCCACGCCTTGATTTTGTCGTAGGCCGTCCTACCATAACATACAAGACATACAAGGCCACTCCATGCCAGTCATGGGTGAGAGACAGAGGCGTCTACGGCCACAACTGTGCCAAACGTTTCTGGGTGTCTCCTGAGTCTTCCGACATGTACCAGGGCTGGCCTTGGGGAGCGTCGCAGCTCAATTGGCAGATCATACGCTATGCCGACCTGCTGCTTTACAAGGCGGAGGCTCTCATAGAGATTGGCGGCGACGGTCTCGAAGAGGCACGCACGCTGATTAACGAAGTGCGCGGACGTGCCATGAACAGTAAGTACGTGAAGGACTTCAGCAATCCTGACAAGGATGCCGCCAACTACAAGATTGGTCTTTATCCTGCCGAAGGCTGGACACAGGACTATGCACGCCAGGCTCTCCGCACCGAGATGCGCCTTGAGAAGGCTCTTGAGGGCGAACGCTTCTTCGACCTCGTGCGCTGGGGCATTGCCAAGGACGTGATGACTGCTTATTTCAAAGCCGAGAAGGACACGCGCATCTACTACCAGAATGCTAAGTTTGATGACGGCGAGGAGTATTACCCTATCCCTGTAGCACAGTATAACTTCTCTCTTGGAAAATATAAGCAGAACCCCGGCTATCCGGCTTTCTAAAAAAGGTTAGTTTAATATACATAAAATTTATCACCGGAACACTGGCGGAATTTGACAAAAGTTCCTTACAGAGCCGGCTTAACACAAGGGGAGAAGTGGTTGGGAAACCTGTTCTCCCTTGCTTTTAGATAATGTAATTATGATGAGAAACATATTGCTGAAACTTTTCCTTCCTGCCGTCTGCCTTACAGCCGCAGCGGAGAACTTACAGAGTGACTATGGCGAGAAATGGCGACCCCAATATCACTATACTCCTGCCCACAGATGGATAGGCGACCCTTGCGGACTGGTTCATTTCAACGGGAAATTCCATGCTTACTGCTGGGGTGCGGCTGAGTCTGACGACATGATCCACTGGACAGAGATAAACAGCGAAGCAATCCATGACATCCCTAAAGGCACATCTCCATTTACGGGAAGTGTGGCAATAGACCGTAACAACTCTGCCGGATATGGAAAAAACGCTTTCATTGCCGCTTTCACATCCTTCGACGAGCAGTCGAAGAAACAGTCGCAGTCCATTGCCTTCAGCCATGATGAAGGCAGAACGTTCCATTACTACGACCTTAACCCTGTGATAGACACCTGGAGCACGGAGTTCCGTGACCCTACGGTGTTGTGGGACGAGACTTCCGGACGGTGGATAATGGCAGTGGCAAAGGCTTTGGAGAAAAAAGTGGCGTTCTATGGCTCTGATGATCTGAAACAATGGCAATGGCTCAGCGACTTTGGCCCTGCCGGCGACAGCGAAAAGTCGTGGGAATGCCCTGACCTCTTCCGTCTTCCTGTGAAAGGCTCAGGGGAGAAAAAGTGGGTGCTGCTGGTCTCCGTAAACTGGGCGAGGGAACAATATTTCACAGGAACATTCGATGGCATGCGATTCATTCCTGACAGCCTCACACCACAACCGCTGTATGTTGATGCCGGACTTGACTACTATGCCTCGCGTACCTTTCAGGATTATGACGGCTCTCTCCCCGGAGTGTATTCACTGGGATGGGTCTCCACATGGGACTATGCACAGCACGTCCCCACGGAATACGGCAAGGGTGTGTGGTCACTGCCGAGGGAACTTTCGTTGAGAAAGACTGCCGAGGGGCTGCGTCTCGTACAGGAGCCTGTCCGTAACCTGAGGCTTCTGCGCGGAAAGCAACGCACGCTCTCACGCAGACTGAAGGCCGGAGTCATGCCACTGCCTGCCGCCATGGAGATGAACAACCAGTATGAACTGTCGGCAACATTCTCTACCTGGAAAAATGATGTCTTCGGCATAAACCTATGCACAGGAAACGACAGGAAGGTTACGCTGACATACGATGTATCGGCACAGACTCTGATGCTTGACCGTACCAATGCTTCTGAACGTCTCATTCCGAAATTCGAACGCATGGCATTTGCCAAGGTTGCCCCTGATGGAGAAACGCTAAACCTTGACATTTTCGTTGACAAGTCTGTCATTGAGGTCTACGCAAACGGTGGCGAATGCGTAATGACAGCCCTGATATTCCCAGGCGATGCCGACACCGGTGCCGAGATGTTCTCCCTACGCGGCGGAAACGAGGTAAGCCTTTCCATCTACCCCATGGCTTCGGTATGGAGAAATAGCTCTGTTAACCCCATTGGGAAAAAGAAAAAGTAATGCTGATGTTATTATATTTATTAAACAATGTGGACGACGCACGGAACCGTGCGCCGTCCTTTTTCTTGTTTCTACGGTTGGACGGTTATATGGCTTTCGGAACTCGGCATGCGGTACGGGACGCCCCGCGGCACGGACGGCGGCAAAACTAATCTCCATATAGCCGCAAGTCAGTCCGGCGGGACAATGCCTACCAAAGGGATTCTTACCGGGAAAAGCCCGTCACTCTCCCATCGCTTCCGCAAGAAATGCCGTAACACGCGCCGTATATTCCTTGGGATGGTCAAGATAGGCACGCGCGTGCTTTGTCCCCGGTGCTATCCACAGCTCCTTCGGGGAAGGCTTGGCGGCGTAAAGCTTGTAGACCATCCATGTCGGGACGAAAGAGTCCTTGTCTCCATGGATGAACAGCATCGGACGGAGGCATTTGCTTACTTGTCTCAACGGTGATGCCTCGCCGAAGCTCCACCCGTTCCTTAGCTTGCACAACGTGCTGGTGGTATACATCAGGGGGAACGCCGGAAGGGAGAACTTCTCAGCAAGTTCCTTCCCGAACTCGTCCCACACACTCGTATATCCGCAGTCCTCAACGAAACAGCGCACGTAATCGGGGAGACTGTCTCCTGCCACGCACATTGTAGTGGCAGCTCCCATGGAGACACCATGGATGACCACGGACGACTTCGTCTCTCTGTCGCGGAAAGTCTCCTCCGCCACCTCGGCCCAACGCTTTACGTCATTCCTGTCCTTCCACCCCATCTGTATGCTCCCGCCGCCACTCAGTCCGTGGGCGTGAAGGTCGGGGAGAAGTATGTTACAGCCCATCTGCTCATGGTACATGCGGCCGAGGTAAAGGAACGTGGCATAGCAGTCCTTATAGCCGTGAACGATGACTGCCGTACGCCCGTGTGCCATGCCGTTGCGCATGTATACGGCATGCAGCCTGCGCCCGTCGTCGGCCATGATGAACGTGTCGCGCAGCAGACGGTGTGCCCTGACGCTGTCGGTCCATTCCTTCATGAACGGTGCACGACTGAACATCACCTGCATGGCACTGTCCACGTCACGGCGGTTTGGGTCGGGCGTGAGGGAATAGCTCAGCATATAGAAACTGCCGCCTGTAGCGGCCATCACGGCAACAGCTACGGCTGCCACAATAAAAATGATAATTCTTTTTCGCTTTTTCATGGGAATCTCCATAATGTTTTTGTCGGAATAAAGTGGAAATGTCGGAATAAATCCGTACCTTTGCATAAGAACACTCTGCACGGAATAGCCGCGTCAGCGGTTTAACAGGGTAGCCGTGGGTCGCAACCCACGGTGTGTTACACCTACTCTTCTCACGACCGGTTTATCGGTCGGACAGTTGACTGAACTTCAGTATCATGATGAATTTTATCTTTGCCGGGGGTCACTCAGCAGAAAATAACAATATATGCATGTCAGTCGTCGGTTTTTTTTATCTTTGCATAAGATAAGCGGCGGCTCGGCTGCACCGAACAAGCTCGGCAGCACTCGCCTTGCATTATCTTTTCCCCGGGTTATGCGTTTCAATTATACAGCAATCATAAATCCATAGCAATATGTTTATCGTCTTCGGATACTTGTTCTCGGGAATAATCATCGGGCGTCTGTTTTTCAGAAACCATGAAAACAGCCGGCTCCCGAAGGTCATTTCCTGGATTGTCCGCCTGCTTCTTCTCTCGTTGGGACTGGAGGCAGGTTCGGACAGTATGATTATGGGCAGCCTTGGCACGTTGGGGCTGACGGCCTTACTGATGACCGTGGCGGCGATGAGCGGCAGCTCATTGCTGGCAAGCTGCCTGTGGCTTGGCGTGCGGAAGAGCGGCGGCAGCACGTTGCCATGCCTTGGAATGCCTTCGGAAGGGACGGCTCCGGCGGCGGAGAACGACAGGCATGATGGTATGAGAAACAGGCCCGGCATACTGTGGGACAGCATGAAAGACAGCTTCGCGGTTGTCATGTTCTTCCTTTCCGGCATAATCCTCGGACTGTCGGGAATAATGCCGTCAGACATCAGGCCTGTCTCCCTGACAAACTATGTCCTTTACGCCCTGCTGCTGTGCGTCGGCATGACGATAGGCGTGGATTCCGGTTTCTTCAGCCGCATGAAGGGATTGGACAGGAAACTGATGCTTCTTCCGCTGACGACGGCATGCGGAACGTTCCTCGGAGTGGCAGTCCTGTGGGCTTTTTCAAGGCAGTATCTTCTGACGGACTGCCTCGCGGTGGGCTCCGGCTTCGCGTATTATTCACTGTCAAGTGTGTTCATAACGGAGATGAGGGGAGCGGAACTGGGCACCGTGGCGTTATTGTCAAACATATTCCGGGAGATTCTCGCCATGCTGGTCATCCCTCTGACGGCACGCGCTCTCAATCCGCTGGCAGCAGTGAGCATGGGCGGTGCCACAACATTCGACACCTCGCTGCCTGTCATCATGCAGTCGGCCGGAAAGGATTATCTTATCGTTGCCGCCTTCCACGGCCTGACACTCGATTTCAGTGTGCCGCTGTTCGTCACACTGTTTTGCAGCATCAATTCGTAGGAACCTCATGCGGGCCGATGCGTATCTTTGCAGATTATCCTCATTAATCTCCAGAATCCGTGTGAGAATAATATGAGCAATGGGGCTGCACCATAATAAAAAATGGACAGCCCCACTGCTTATATGTCATAAGGATTCCATTGTATGGGTAATGCTTATTTCACTGGGAAATATTCCTCAAAGGATGATTCCGCATCGCTGCGCTCAGCCTTCGTGATATGCTCCACAATGGAATTGCAGTAGACTTCAAGGTCGGTGTACCAGCCTTTCCTGTCAAGGGTGAACGTTGCGGAGTTGTCCGCGCCTACGGAAAGTCCGTGCGCCTTCTCCCATTCGTCAGGGATTCCGTCTCCGTCCGTGTCATAACCCTCAGGATACTGTGCCGTGCCGAAAGTCTCCTCGGTATAGCCATTGACATCGGAGACAAAATCCACCAACCCCGGTTTCCCGGTTACAGATCCCGTGTAAGTGACAGTTCCAGATTCAACCTCCTTTGCATAGCGTGCATCGACATCGTCACGGAAAAGCGATGCACCGCCATATCGGAGTACCTTAGCATAAGCCTCCCCGGCAGTATGGGTCGTGATGTCACCCGCAGGACACGGCTTCTCCATTCTCACCGGAACGCATGGTTCACCGTTCCCGTTGATTACGTGCTTCACCGCACTGCCGTAGAAATTATTTGTGTCCAATGAACATACCTCGCCATTGACGGTGAACAGCCCCGGATCATATACAACACCGTCCCAGTCCTTGCCGTCTGTCTTACTGCCGGCAGTGGTCTCCGTAGTGTTGCCGGAAATGTAATAGCGGCTTGTCATACCGAAGAATTCCGGATGCCGCCTGTCGGAGTTGCCTCTCACAGACACCGATATGGTGGTCACGCATTCCTGATTGCCATTGCCGCGCGGACCGGCCTTGTAATAATTGTTCACGATGTTCACCTGCCCTCCTCCCGGACCGCCGTAGCAGGTGCCCTGTGCATTGTACATAAGGCAGTTGCGGAAGTCCACATTCTCAGCCTGCACGGTGTTCTCCCAACGGCAGACTCCGTAGCGCGCATTGTCGGTATATCCCTGCCATCCATAGCGCGCGCCGTTGAAGCGCGGCCCGCGGTTGGATACGTGGGCTATGAGGTTATGATGAAAGCTGGCGAGCTTGCCGCCCCAGATGCCGCCGAAACCGTGCGATCCCTTGGTATGTCCGGGATTGGTAAGGCTTTCTGCCACTGTGCACCACTGCATGGTGAAGTTGTTGTTGTCATAGAACGACGCCACTTCGTCGATGCTCCATGAGAAGGAGCAGTGGTCAAGGATGATGCCGGTCTTGCGCGTCGCGGAAGAAGCGTCGGCATTGTCACTGACATTCCTTTCCTGTCCGCGGCGGAAACGCATGTAACGGACGATGTTGTTTGACGACGGCACAACGGTATAGTATCTCATGGTGATGCCCGGCGCAGGGGCTGTCTGTCCCATGATAGTGGTGTTCTCACCTATCATGAGGTCACTTTCCATGGCTATCACGCCGGCAACGTCAAAGACAATGATTTTCCTTTCATCGCCCGTCACTGCCTCGCGCAACGAACCGGGACCGTTGTCGTTAAGATTAGTGACATGGACGACCTTGCCGCCCCTGCCGCCTGTGACATATCTGCCGTGACCTTCGGCTCCTGGAAATGCCGGAGCACTGTCAAACTGTGCCATCGCCGCAGTTGGCAGTATGACAAGACATAGGGATAAGAAAATATTCTTCATTACTGGTCTTGTGGTTATATTGGATTAGGGTTGTACGGTATCGGGAGGAAAACGCCATGGCAAATCTGCAGGTAAACGGCGGCAAGTAACTGTTGAAAATTAGTTTAAGTAACTGTTGGAAATTAGTTTATACTAAAAACGCAGTTGTTTTTTAGGCGGTTAGTGTACGGAGCCGAAGGAGCAATGCGGGCATTGTGACTGAGTGGCAAGTACTAACTGATAAAAAAGAACAAGTTTTAGTGAGAAAACATTATATCATAAAATAATTATCAATAGTTACTTATAGCGAATCCGTTTGTCGTCAAGACTCATTCGATTTCTGCATAAACCAATCTCCGGCAGTCACTTATCATAAAATTCATGACATGGTATATTTACGCAAGACGTATGACCTCAAAAAGAATCAGTCTATTGGATAGTACTCTTCGAATGACGACCCGGAGTCTGCACGCTCAGCCTTTGTGATATGCTCCACAATGGAATTGCAGTAGACTTCAAGGTCGGTGTACCACCCTTTCCTGTCAAGAGTGAACGTTGCGGAGTTGTCCGCGCCTACGGAAAGTCCGTGCGCCTTCTCCCATTCGTCAGGGATGCCGTCACCGTCCGTGTCATAGCCCTCAGGATGCCGTGCCGTGCCGAAAGTCTCCTCGGTATAGCCATTGACATCAGCCACGACATCTATCAGTCCCGGCTTCTTCGTAACAGAGCCCGTGTAAGTGGCAGTTCCTGACTCAACCTCCTTCATATAGCGTGCGTCCACATCATCCCTGTAGAGCGATGCACCGCTGAATTCCAGCACTTTTGTGAAAGCCTTGTCAGTCATGTGTGTAGTCACATGGCCTGACGGGCAAGGCTTGTCCATCCTGACAGCCACGCATTTCTCGCCATTCTCGTTCGCAACATGCTTCACGGCCTTGCCGTAGAAATTGTTGGCATCCTTGGAGTACATGTCACCCTTGATGTTGAACACACCTTTATCATAGCTTATGCCTCTCCAGTCCCTGTTCAGGGTCTTCTTGCCGGCAGCGGTCTCCGTGGTGTTTCCTGAGATATAGTAACGGCTTGTCATACCATAGTGCTCCGGATGGCCGGCAACGGAATTGTCCGCCGCGGATACGGTGACCGTTGTTATACGCTCCTGATTTCCCTTGCCGCAAGGACCGGCCTTGTAATAATTGTTCACAATGTTTATCTGTCCTCCTCCCGGACCGCCGTAACAGGTTCCCTGTGCATTGTACATCACGCAGTTGCGGAAGTCAAGATTCTCTGCCTGCACGGTGTTCTCCCATTTATAGTCACCGTACCGCATATTCTCCGTATAGCCGTCCCAACCGTTGCGCGCGCCGTTGAAGCGCGGACCGCGATTGGAGACATGAGCGATGAGGTTATGGTGGAAGCTGGCGAGCTTGCCGCCCCATATACCGCCGTAGCCGTGCGCTCCCTTTGAGTGTCCGGGATTGGTAAGGCTCTCGGCAATGGTGCACCACTGCATGGTGAAGTTGTTGTTGTCATAGAACGACGCCACCTCGTCGATGCTCCACGAGAAGGAGCAGTGGTCAAGGATGATGCCTGTCTTATGGCGTGCGTAAGAGGCATCCGCTCCGTCATTGACGTCCCTTTCCTGACCGCGGCGGAAACGCATGTAACGGATGATGTTGTTGGACTCCGGATTGACGGTGTAGTACCTGACGGTGATTCCGGGGCTTGGAGCCGTCTGCCCCATGATGGTTGTATTCTGCCCTATCTTGAGATTTTTCTCCAAGGCTATGACACCTGCGACGTCAAAGACGACAATCTTCTTCTCATCGCCTTTCACCGCCGCGCGCAGCGAACCGGGACCGTTATCGTCCAGACTGGTGACATGAACGACCTTGCCTCCGCGTCCGCCTGTGACATAACGGCCGTGACCTTCCGCTCCGGGGAATGCCGGAGCGCTGTCCAGCTGAGCCACAGCCATCCCGGGCAAGACCGCAAACAGCATTAAAAATAGTCCGTGTTTCATAATAGCTTATTCCTTTTTACTTCTGTTACCGGCGGCAGGTCAGTCGATGACTTTTGTCGAGATGCGCCGGTTATTCTTCAGGATTACAGTCTTGATCTTCACGCCTTTCGCACCGGCATCCGTGCGCTGCCCCTGCAAGTTATGGTATATTGTTTCCACGATCTCACTGTCACCCACAGTGATTCCGCCGATTCCTGTGGACGGGAGTGAAGGATAATATTCCTCCACGCCGTCAACGGCATCACTGTTGCCGCCTTTCATGATATGCTCCACAAGGGAATTGGCGTACACCTCGATGTTCGTGTACCATCCGCGGCTGTCCAGCGTGGTCGTCAAAGCATCATTTGCGTCATTCGGATTCAGCCCGTTGGCAATCTCCCACTCGTCAGGCATTCCGTCGCCGTCAGTGTCAAAGTCTGACGGACGGCTCGTGGAAGCAAGCTCAGGGAAGGAAGCTGTCGCCGGGTCAGCAGCTGCCGCAGGATTGTTGATGGCATCAAGTATGCCCTTTGTGCCGGCATGTCCTCCTGTGAATGTCACCGTACCTGTGCGTGCCTCGTTCATGTAACGGGCATCCACATCATCACGGCAGAGGCTCGCTCCGCAATATTCAAGCACTTTCTCGTAAGCGACCTTGGCATCATGGGTAGTAACCTCACCTGCATCGACAGGACTGTCAAGCTTTATCCTTATATAGTCGACACCGTCAGAACCCTTCACATAGGTCTGATCCTCTCCATATCTGTGCTGCGGGTCATTACTGTATTTCTCTCCGCCAACTTCAAGGAGTCCGCTGTCGTATACCACACCGTTCCAGTCATAATTCTCCGGTTTAGAAGCGGAAGCGACATAGTTGCCATGGATATAATAGCGGCTGGTATATCCCGGGAAAGGATTGTTGCCGCCGTTGCCCGCGTCAGACTTTGACACCAGCGTCACACGGGTCTTGTTGGCAGTGCCCGGACCCGCCTTGTAATAGTTGTTAACCATGTTTATATAGCCGCCGCCGGGACCGCCGTAGCATCCGCCAGTACCCCAGTTGTACATCACACAGTTGCGGAAGTCCACACGCTCTGCCTGTATGGAGTTGGCATATTTGGCTTTGTCATATCCGGTCCAGTTGTAGCGCGCTCCGTTGAAACGCGGCGCACGGTTCTGCACATGCGTGATATAGTTATGGTGGAACGATGCTCCCTTGCCGCCCCAGATGCCTCCATAGCTGTGGTCGCCCTTGTCATGGCCGGAGTTAAGGCCCTCGCCTATGGTGCACCACTGCATTGTGAAGTCGCGGTTGTCATAGAAAGAAGCCACCTCGTCAATGCTCCATGAGAAAGAGCAGTGGTCAAGGATGATGTTCTTGCGCTGACGCCCCCATGTGGCATCGGCACCGTCATTGACATCCTTCACCTGCGAACGGCGGAAGCGCATGAAGCGGCAGATGATGTTGTCGCCCTTGGTAAACTCCACGGTATAGTAACGGAGAGTGATGCCGGGACTCGGGGCGGTCTGGCCGAGGATGGTTGTGTTGGAAGTTATCGGCAGATTGCTTTTCAGGTCTATGTATCCGCCGACGTCAAAGACAATGATCTTCTTTGCCGTACCGCTCAGTGCGGCACGCAGCGAGCCTGTGCCGCTGTCGTTGAGGTTCGTGACATGAATCACCTTTCCTCCCCGGCCTCCGGTAGTATAGCGGCCGAAGCCTTCCGCCCCCGGGAATGCCGGGGCTGTCTCTGTCTGCGCCGTCGCCAGCAATGGCAGGGCAGCAAGGATAAGGGTTAAGAATTTCTGTTTCATATAAGTTACTATTGAAAATTATTTTATAATGGAATGCTTTCTTGCCGAAGCTTGTATGTTTTTTTGCCGCTTGATGCCTGTAACTCAGCCACAATGCCCGCATTGTTCCTCCGGTTCCGCATCACCGGGAGCGGCGCACCCTCTTTCGACCGTTGCTTATCACCACTCCCGAGGCTTCCGCTACGGAGGGCTGCCCGGCAAGGGTGAAGGACACGGCTGACTCACTTCCCGTGGCAACAGCCTGTCTAACTCCGGTAGTATTGCCGAAAAGCGTGGCTCCGGCATTCCTTCCCACTTCCTCAGGAACAAGGGAAGCGTCAAGAGGATTGCAGGAATAAGGCATCGCAACCGTGCCGTCCGTAGCGAGGCTGTATTTGCTGTCAGGATTCACGGCTATGTTTCCGCGGCACTCATACGCCCTCGCGTTCTGTGCCTGGAAGCACCTCCGCACATCCTTGGCAAAATAGTTTCCCTCAATGAGCATAGCCACCTTGTTCCTCGCGTTTATGCACGGCGAGGAGCTTCCCGGACAGTCGTAGAAATTGTTAAGGAGATGCAGAGTGCCGTAGCGTGCCATAGGCATGCGGGCAGAGCATCCTTTGCCCCAGACGTTGCAGGCGAAAGTGATGTTGAGAAGCCCTTCGTCTGCCGGCGACTCCTCGGCACTGCAGACAAGATTGCTGAACGAATGGGAGTAGGAGCGGTCCGTATAGCTGAACGTGCACCAGCTGACGGTGACGAAATCCGACTGCATGGTGATGTCGAAATTGCCGTCCATGCCGTCGGTGAACTCACAGTGGTCCACCCAGACATGCTTCGAACCGGTCATCTGCAGCAGGTCCGTACCGCCGACATCGACGGAGCCGGGACCTATGAACTTCAGGTTGCGGACGATGATGTTGCTGCATTTCGACATCTGGAACACACCGGCCTTGCGGTGGTTCTCGTTGCCGAACATGTCTATGAGTATCTGGCGCGTATGCTGCTCCTGCTCCTCGGAGACATAGACACCGTTGCTGAGATAGCCGCCCGTCCCGGCACTGCCGCTCATCGACAGCACGCCGGCATCGTCAAGGCACGCCCTGACCTCGTCGGTGACATACCATTGGGTGCAGAGCCTCGCTCCGTTGATGCCGAGAAGTGTCTTGCCCGACAAGCCGCTCATGGGCACTGACTTGGAGAGAAGGAAATCTCCCGCCGAGCCGTCGAAGACAATGACGCTGTAGCGCGTCAGTGCATCAAGTATCTCGGCCTGCATGTCCTTTCCCGTTGACGTAAGCACTTTGACTTTCTCCGCCGCCACCCCGGCGAAAGGATAGTCCTTCACACCGCCGCCGGTGACACGGAACTCCTCAGTACCGCCCGCGAGAGAGGTGCACACCGCCATGCCGAAAGGCTTGCCGAGGTCGTGGACAGACTGCCCGTACATTGGCGTGAAGGCAACGGCGCACACTGCCGACAGAATAATGTTGAGAAGTCTCATTGTTTCTTTGGTATATAGTTTTCGTTATTTTTGTATAACGATAAATCTTTAGATTTATTGTAACCGCACACCGCAAAATATCGAAAAAGGCACATATCTGCTCCCCATCAAATCCAAACCTGCCAAGGAACGGAAACAAAAGGTTACCGTTCACGTCACGAAAAGTAACCTTTTATACCGTAAACCGTTACCTTTTACAGGGGCAAAGGTAACCTTTCGTCATGCTTAATCTTACACTTTGGCAACACATTGATATATAAACTATTATAAGATGCTGAAATTCTTGTGCTTTTCCGAGGGGTCAGGCCCGTGCTTAATGGCGGTTCACACTTTTTAACCGGCAAAGTTTTTGGCTTTTCGGGAAAAACGTGTAAATTTGCAGGCGATAAACTATAAAATATCAGTATAAGATGGCACGACGGCTGATTTACATATTCCTACTGCTGACCACGGTGCTCTTCTCGTGCACGGATATGGATGAGCGGACGGCGGACGTGTTCCGTGAGACGGTCGCGGAGGGTCTGGCAGACACAGCCTGCCAGACAGCTGTTCTGTCGGATGACGACAGCCGGCAGTCGCCGATGGCACAACAGGGAGAGACCGTCAGTGTCCCGACGTGCATACCTACGCCGGCAACTCCGCAAGGAGTCTCCGCCGCCAAGCAGTCGCGCACCGGCCAGTCACTTCTGCGGATACCGGTACTCGCCGTTGCCGCAGCGCAGACGCAACGCCATCAGCTGCCAATCATTTTTGCAAAGGCGGGCACAGCCTTTGTATCACCACGTGCGGCAAACTACTATGTGTTTGCCCTAAGACGTATCTTGTGTTAGACTTTTCCTTTTTTCAGGCATACTCTTCAGCCTACATACCGGCAGACTCAGGCCGCTATGTTGGCGGCAAAACAGGAAATTCGAGAACCTGAATCCCCTTATTTTCTTATCACCAAGGATGCACCCGCCCGAAAGAAGGGGCGTGCGTCCCGTCACAAGTAACTGTTGAAAATTAATTTATGCTAAACGACGCAGTTGTTTTTTAGGCGGTTAGTGTGCGTAGCGTTAGCAAGCGAGTGCGCTAAACGACAAATAAGAACAAGTTTTAGTACAGCATAACTTAAATATAAACTAATTTACACCAGTTGCTTATCATATCGTTTCAATCACGATGTGGAGAGGACGAACTGTATCATCAGGGCACGGCGGCCGGCCGTAGCCTGCATCAGCAGAGTCCTGTCCACACAAAAAACTTACTGAAAAAAAATGGAAAAGACAAACACATCATACACCCTTGTAGACAAAGTGATAAATACATTGCCTGAGATTGAGCGCCGGCGCAACGGCTTTCTGAAGAGCATATTCGGCAGCAAGTACACTCTTACCTACCGTCCTACGGGAGCGGTGGTGAGGCAGCACAGCGAGACTTACGCCCCGGGGCTGGCAGAGGACATACAACGCATGGTGAGCACCGGCATGACTGACGACCTGCCGCAGCTGATTCCGGCGGCAAACGGAAATGTCATGATTCAGGCATATATCAGCCACGACTGCCACTTCTGCGCCATTCAGGCACTGCGGTTCCTTGATTTTGAGTATTCACCAGTCACCGAGCCCTGTGTCTATACCGGCGACAAGGCAAAGGACATTGTTTGTAAAATAACGGGAAAGGCTTAGGATATGACAACGGTTATAGTTCTTGTATTCATCCTTGGCTACGCAATGATAGCCCTTGAGAGTGTGACAAAGATAAACAAAGCCGCCGTGGCACTGCTGATGAGTGTCGTTGTCTGGGGCTTGTTTGCCATGGGCGGCCATGCCGGCGACATTGATGCGCTGAACGCCTGCATAGAGCGCAACCTCGGTGAGGCAGGCACAACGCTCTTCTTCCTCATGGGCGCAATGATAATCATAGAGGTGATAGACGAGCACGGAGGATTCGACTGCGTGCAGAGAATGATACATGCCCGCGGGAAGCGTTCACTGTTATGGAAGATTGGAATGGCGACGTTCCTCATGAGTGCCGTGCTTGACAACATGACGACCGCCATCGTGATGATCATGATACTGAGGAAACTCGTTGCCGGGCGTGAGGACAGGCTGTGGTATGCGGCGACGATTATCATCGCGGCCAATGCCGGCGGCGCGTTCTCCCCTATCGGTGACGTGACGACACTGATGCTATGGAACAGCAATGCCATAACCTCAGAGGGAATCATCCGCGGCATAATGGTACCGTCGGTCTTTGCGTTTGCCGTACCGGCATTGTTCATACAAACGCGCCTGCATGGCAGGCTTGAGGCTCCCGAAACGTCTTCTGCCTCAAACAACAATGCCACACCGCTGCAGCGCGGCATTGTTCTCGTGCTGGGCATAGGAGGGCTGTGCAGCGTCCCTGTGTTCCATTCCGTCACCGGACTGCCAGCCTTCGTAGGCGTGTTGCTGGCATTGGGCGTTCTGTGGCTCGTGACAGAACTTCTTTATTGGCATAAGGCGGAGAACGATTCGACGGCCCGCCGCGTGGGACGGATGGTGTCACGCATAGACATGGCCACGATATTGTTCTTCCTCGGCATACTGATGTCCGTGGCGGTGCTGTCGGAAACGGGCGTGCTTGCCGCCGCAGGGCAATGGCTGAGCACGACAATCGGCAACAGCAGTGTCGTCACCGGAGTTATCGGCATTCTGTCTGCCGTGGTAGACAATGTGCCGCTCGTGGCAGGAGCAATGAAGATGTATGCCGTTTGACCCTCTGAATACGGACCTCGCCGTAGACGGGACGTTCTGGCAGCTGCTGGCTTACTGTGCCGGAACCGGCGGCTCGCTGCTTATCATAGGCTCCGCCGCCGGCGTGGTGGTCATGGGTCTTGAGAAGATAAGCTTCGGCTGGTACCTGCGCCATATCACTCCGTTGGTGTTCCTCGGATACGTCTGCGGACTGGCTGTCTACTGCCTTGCCATGGCGTTATGACGGCTGCGGACAATATGATGCATTAGGCGGGAGACAGACATTGGTTGCCTGTCTCCCGCCTGCTCTTTATGGTGATGCGCCGATTGCCGTACCGTCAGTCTATGTTTCTGTATGCAGGAAATTTTTAATTATCCTGTAAAAAACAAAACTGTCAATAAGTAATAACACAATTGACGACAATATCAAATCGTTCAGAATAAATAATTGATACACATGTATATACATTGCAAGAATTCCAATAATGAGAAATGATACATTTATTATTCTATTTTTGAGGAATATATAGTCGAAATTATACAATAGCAGGAAAACTATCACTATTATGTCAGAACAGGGTAATGCCACTAACAGGAAATCATTATATAGTACATCATTTAGCGTTATAGGCTTCTGCATACTCAACATACTGAAAACAGAAAATGTAAACTGTATAAATAATGCTACAATTGTTATTGTATTTACAATAATCTTCATTTTGACAATAGGCTGTTGATTTGTTTCCATAATTCTTCACTCTTGCCGTCAATCAAATCTCTATGTATATACAGAATAGATTCTTCACTCTTGATTCTTATTTTATCGTCAGAAAAAGGAATATCTGGATTCCCGGAAACAGGAGTGCTAAGGAACTGGACAGGATCATTTGTACATGTAGCGTCAATTCTTGTATTCTCTGCTTTTGCCTTTATCTGTGTAGGTTCCCATGCATTTAAGAATACCGCAGTTTCTGTTTCCCACCCTTGTTCTGACAAGTATTTTATCATGCCCTCAGAAAAGGCTCCACCCATACTATGCGAAACAAAATTAAACTTGTCATCTCCTGGTTTCATGCCTTTAATGAGTGCTTGATAATTATCTTTTGCATATTTATATCCAAGTGATTCTCTTACAATGCCTGCACTTGTAGTATAATTATAATCCTAATTTGTAAAGAATGGAGTTGCATAATCATTAAATGTATATTGTGCTCCTTTAACAAATGACGAATTGCTTCCATTCCAATAAACGGCACCTCCATTTGGAGAACCAAAACCGAGATAGCCATTAACAAAAACGATTTTGCGACCGTCAGGGTCAACACAATTTACAGGGCTGTTGCTACAATAGGCATAAGGAGATTGCCAACGGTAAGCGTTAGCATTAATCGCCATGATTAGCGTGGCAACTGTCACCAATGTTCTTTTAAGCCTTCTCATATCTGTATTATTTTATGATTATTACATTTTGTTTTAAGCTGTCTGCCTCTTCCTTCGTTTTATTCCACTTGCGACGAAGTTCTTCTGTTTCTTGAGTCCAGTGTGTATTCCTCAGGTCTTGTGAGCACTGTGAAAGCTTGTAGTCAAGTTCATCAGTTATAGAATCACTGAAACCTCCATTATATCTAAGATAGGTAATCAATTGCGCTTCCAATGATTTAGCCTTGATAATAATAGCATTGGGATTCATCTTATAGTATTCCAGTGCTTTGGTTGTGCATTTGAGTGTAAACGCATCACATACTCTGTACTTTGTGTAGTAAGACAGTGCAAGTTCTGACAGCTGGCAGGCAATTGTTTCTTTTTTGGTCAAAGGAGACATATATGTGCCAACGATAACAGCAGAATCCTTTATCTCGAATTGATCTTTTTGAGCCCATGTCGGAATGTATTGCTGGGATGTAAGTTCTACGTTAACCCAATCTTCCGGAAATTGATTGTCTTCATCCTTATACATGACATAGCAATGGCGTGGTGCTCTGGCAAGGTATGCATTGGCACCAAGCTCCTCGGCGTACAGAATAAATGTCCATGGAAGTGAATGGCATTGTCCTTTGTGCGTTTTAAGTACTTTGGATACTAATTGACGATTCCAGCTCTCTTTTTCATCAAAATCATATCTGAATGGTGTATATCTGTTGCCGGACCATGGATAGAAAAAGAAATTGCAGAGTGTCATCTGTTTAGCCGTCTTGTATTGTGACAAGTTATTAGCATTCATCCAACGCTTCATATATGCAACATCTTTCAGGATGGGCTCACAGAAATCTTTCTCGTAATCCAGATTACCGTCAAGGTAGGCACATTCTGCCACAAAGACTGCCCGACGGATAGATATGGGGCTCTTTCCTTCAAGCATGTCTGCCATTTCAGTATATGCCTTCTCGTAGTATTCGTTGCCGGTAAAGTTTTGGGCTATTGTAACTTGCAAGAAAGACATTATGAATACTATGATAGTGAAGATATTTCTATTGTCAATAGTTCCATTCATACTATTTCCCATAATATTGTTTTCCCATCCCCTGTTTGGACCACTTTCATCTGTATACTGATCGGGAAGCCCTAAATCAAAGATGGAAACGCAACATTATCGCTTTCAATCTTGAATTTATGCCATGTCCATATTTACCACAGATGCAAACTCCAAGGAATATTGTTATCTGTTTGGAACATCTCAGACTCATTCAAACCAAAGAATCTCATAGCTTCTTCATATTCATCTTTTCTATTGTATTCATGTAAATTATAATTGTCATCAGGATTCTTGTTCGTAGTCTTTAAATCTTTGATAATGCAGTAATTTATAATTTTCTTACTATTTATATCTGAACATTTTATCACAATAAAACGTTCATTCCAGAATATTCGATAAGGAATTCCTTTTTGGTTTATTCCACTAAAACCATCTTTGTATGGATTCTGAGAATAATACAAATTTGGCAAAGGATGACCTTCTGATGAAATGGCCATTGTTTCAACCAGATAAAAACTTGTATTTCCAATTCGTTTATACTGTGTGATGTCTCCACATCCCCATGCTCCTAAAAACAGAATTATTGGGAGAAGCACCAGCATTAATAGTTTTTTTTTCATTTGCGTGTTCTCTTGATATAAAATTGATATGTATTACCAAATGCTTTTCTCTGACTACGCCTGTGATTGCTCAGAACGGGAATGTGATAACCAAGAGAAGTTACGCTTTTGGAATCTGTGACTACATTGTTTATATATAAGCCATTTCGACTACTATATCCATCATACCTGTAAGTACCAATAAACTGCATCGGGCTAAATGGACTTGCTTGCCACGGGAAAAACTCAGGTCTTCCCACGTTAATATATTTGCCACAGTTTCCTCTTGAGCGTATCTCACTCTGATTGTTCTTCACAAAATCCTCGCTCATTACGGCTTCTGTATATGGATGATCTCCCGGGAAAACAGAGAATTCAGGCCCGGAACCATTTATAAATTCGTCGAAAAGACTCCAGTCTCTATCCCGAGATCCAATCAACCAACCTTTGTCTATGCTGACTATATCAAAAGTAAATCCATTACTGTACAAGCTTTCAAGTCCCAAGCCCTCTTTCCCACACAAGATGTTATCAATGATTCCTTCAAACTCCCCAAGAACACAGCCTCTGCCTCCAATGTAGGTAAAGCCTTCTCTTGCAGCATTTCCATCAAACCAGGTATAGTAGGACGTATTATTGTTCTGATACCAGTCTCTTCCATCAGGATCTATGGCATTGACAGAATTTCCGCCACAATAACTATATGGGCTAAGGTGGTAGTAATTCTCGGCATGTGGGTCAATTGTCATGAACATAGCCCTTGCATTCCCGCTGATATCCTTGAACGGCACAGGCGTTATCTCACACTGGATGTCTATACGGTCTACAAAAATATGATTCGGATATTTTACTCACTTTTTGCATATCATCATTTGTTATTTCTTCATAGTGGACATACACTTTATTACATAAATAATGCAAGTACAAATTTGAATAACACATAATGACACATAAAGATTCATAACGGTTACTAAGTTTGTAAAAGCATCCTTTCCAAACAGCATAATTGGAAGTCGGAACAAATTATTATATTCGTTTATGACCCCTCCTTCCATTCTTGATGAAATATGAATATATCCAGAAGACAAGCACCCAATAACCACAAAGACATATAATACCAAAATCAACAGATCATATTTATCTCTTACTCTGGTGTAGTTTTTTTTTATTTCAATTACCATCACCATTATATTTGTAATAATAGTTAAAATAATCGTGTTGTACGTTTCTGGAATTAATGGACGAGTTTTTCTATCTGTAGCAAGATTATAATCTAACAATGGCTCATATTGAATCCGACCTTCATTCCAAATAATCCAAAGGACGACAATTATATCTATAACACATAGGATGAGAAGTCTATAACTTAACTTGCTTTTATGGATTAATCTCATATTTGAATTCTCCTTTATTGCCATCTTTTATCCATTTATCATATTCATCCCATGCAGTTTTAAGGATGTCAGTTATATTCCTGTTGTCGAGAGTTCCATTCATACTATTTCCCATAATATTGTTTTCCCATCCTTTGTTTGGACCACTTTCATCTGTATATTGATCAGGAAGCCCTAATATATGTCCTACTTCGTGAGGAGCAGGATCATCCTTTGACAGGCTCCTTCCGTTTCTTCCCATACTACGCCATCGCCCTTCATCATATCCACTAACGTATGATTTTTCACAATCCTCAGAAACTTGGATGTAATTATTTCGACTAAAAGGATTCCAAGAGTCGGCAATGACAAATGGATTGTTCCTTTCTTGACCACCATATAAGCCCAACTTAATGTCGAAATTTACGTTGTATACTCTTCCGTTATGACTTATAGAATGGTTTCCACCCCAAATATTATTAATATCATTCTGCATTTGTTGCATGACAGATTTCGTTGCACCATTTCCATACAAATATATGTTTGCTACAATTGTAATAGTGTTACCATAAATGCTTATTATACCATCCTTCCCGTCTGGATCAAAAAACGTCACTGGGTTGTTGTTACAATAGGCATAAGGAGATTGCCAACGGTAAGCGTTAGCATTAATCGCAATGATTAGCGTGGCAACTGTCACCAATGTTCTTTTAAGCCTTCTCATATCTGTATTATTTTATGATTATTACATTTTGTTTTAAGCTGTCTGCCTCTTCCTTCGTTTTATTCCACTTGCGACGAAGTTCTTCTGTTTCTTGAGTCCAGTGTGTATTCCTCAGGTCTTGTGAGCACTGTGAAAGCTTGTAGTCAAGTTCATCAGTTATAGAATCACTGAAACCTCCATTATATCTAAGATAGGTAATCAATTGCGCTTCCAATGATTTAGCCTTGATAATAATAGCATTGGGATTCATCTTATAGTATTCCAGTGCTTTGGTTGTGCATTTGAGTGTAAACGCATCACATACTCTGTACTTTGTGTAGTAAGACAGTGCAAGTTCTGACAGCTGGCAGGCAATTGTTTCTTTTTTGGTCAAAGGAGACATATATGTGCCAACGATAACAGCAGAATCCTTTATCTCGAATTGATCTTTTTGAGCCCATGTCGGAATGTATTGCTGGGATGTAAGTTCTACGTTAACCCAATCTTCCGGAAATTGATTGTCTTCATCCTTATACATGACATAGCAATGGCGTGGTGCTCTGGCAAGGTATGCATTGGCACCAAGCTCCTCGGCGTACAGAATAAATGTCCATGGAAGTGAATGGCATTGTCCTTTGTGCGTTTTAAGTACTTTGGATACTAATTGACGATTCCAGCTCTCTTTTTCATCAAAATCATATCTGAATGGTGTATATCTGTTGCCGGACCATGGATAGAAAAAGAAATTGCAGAGTGTCATCTGTTTAGCCGTCTTGTATTGTGACAAGTTATTAGCATTCATCCAACGCTTCATATATGCAACATCTTTCAGGATGGGCTCACAGAAATCTTTCTCGTAATCCAGATTACCGTCAAGGTAGGCACATTCTGCCACAAAGACTGCCCGACGGATAGATATGGGGCTCTTTCCTTCAAGCATGTCTGCCATTTCAGTATATGCCTTCTCGTAGTATTCGTTGCCGGTAAAGTTTTGGGCTATTGTAACTTGCAAGAAAGACATTATGAATGCTATACTAACTATGATGCTTCTTTTTACTTGCATTATCTATATGAATCATTAGAATCTACAGTCCTCTCTCCGCCCAGTCGGCGCGGTCAAGGGTGCGGTAGGATATTGCCTCGGCGAGATGGGCGGGGAGCACTGCGGTCGAGGCTTCAAGGTCGGCAATGGTGCGCGCCACCTTCAGTATGCGGTTATAGGCGCGTGCTGAGAGTGAGAGACGCTCCATGGCTGTGCGCAGGAGAGCCAGCCCCTCCTCGTCGGGAGCGGCGTAAAGGTGTATCATGCGCTCCGTCATCTGTGCGTTGCAGTGGATGCCCTTGCAGTCCCTGAACCGTTCTTCCTGCATCCTGCGTGCGGCGATGACACGCTCGCGGATAGCCGCCGAAGGCTCACCCGGTGATGCCTTGCTTATATCACTGAAGGGCACCGGCGTTATCTCACACTGGATGTCTATACGGTCCATCAGCGGACCGCTTATCTTGTTCATGTAACGCTGGCGCTGTCCCGGCGTGCAGACGCAGCGGTGGGTGGGGTCGCCGTAATATCCGCAGGGGCAGGGATTCATTGAGGCGACGAACATTATGGAGCAAGGATACTCTATCGTGTACTTTGCGCGGGAGATGGTTATCTTCCTGTCTTCCAGCGGCTGGCGCAGAACCTCCAGCGTGCTCTTGCTGAACTCCGGCAGCTCGTCGGCGAAGAGCACACCGTTGTGTGCCAGACTTATCTCTCCCGGCTGAGCCTTCGTGCCTCCGCCTACGAGAGCCACCTGCGAGACGGTATGGTGAGGGGCGCGGAAGGGACGTTTCGATATCAGCGACACGTCACTGCCGAGCTTGCCGGCAATGGAATGAATCTGCGTCGTCTCAAGACTCTCGGCGAGCGAGAGGGGAGGAAGGATGCCCGGAAGCCTCTTTGCCATCATCGACTTTCCGCTTCCCGGAGGCCCCACCATGATAAGGTTATGCCCTCCGGCGGCGGCAACTTCAAAAGCTCTCTTCACGCTTTCCTGCCCCCGCACGTCGGCAAAGTCGAGGTCAAAGTCTGCCTGCTGCGCGTAGAATTCCGCCCTTGTGTCCACGAAGAGCGGCTTGCTGTCGCTCATGCCGTTGAGGAACTCCACGACATCCGTTATCGTCTCCATGGCGTGGACGTCAAGATTGTTCACCACTGCTGCTTCTCTGCCGTTAGCGACAGGAACGATAAGCCCGCGGAACTTCTCTGCACGTGCGCGTATGGCTATGGGCAGGGCACCCTTGACGGGCTGAAGCCGCCCGTCAAGCCCAAGTTCTCCCACTATCATGTATTCCTTCAGGCGGTCGGCGCTGACCTGACCGTCGGCGGCAAGGATGCCTATCGCTACGGGCAGGTCAAAGCTTGCGCCCTCCTTTTTCAGGTCGGCAGGCGCGAGATTGACGGTAATCCTCTTTGCGGGATAATCATATTTGTTGATGGTAATGGCCGAATAGATGCGGCTCTGCGCCTCACGCACAGCCTCATCTCCAAGTCCGGAGAGGTAGAATTTCTCGCCTTTTGTGGCATTGACCTCTACGGTTACGGTAGTAACGTCAAGTCCGTTGACCGCCGCACAGTATGTTTTTACAAGCATTTCAGGGAATTAGGGAATACGGTTAGAAGGGTCGGGAGGTATGGAGAATTGGAAGGGCAGGTTTCAGGTTTAAGGTTATCAGGTTTTGGATTGTGGGGTATGAGGTATTAGGCTTGAGGTTATCGGTATATGATCATAAGGTTTGAGTTGCAGGTTATTGGTTATAGGTTGTGGGAGGTACTGTTACAATTCCGCAAGTCTTCCGGATTAAGAAAAAGCATATTTCCGTAAAATCTTAAAAATCGTACGGCCTGATAATCCCGGAACTCACTTACCGAGCTTTTCAAGAAGTTGTTCAAAAGACAGGTCACGGTCGGAAACCTTACCGTTGCGTGCCAGAATATTATGCCCCGTGCGGAAGAAACCGAACTTCTTTGCCACAGGGCTGTCAGCCATCTTCCCGTCACAGACTACCGGAAAGTCACGGTCTTCCCGCAGAAGCATTGCCGCCGACGCGTCATACGACACGCCGAGAATGTTCCATTCGGCATGGATGCTGCTCCGCTCTGTGGCAAGACGGCGCAGGAACCCCGCACTTTCATAGTCCCATGAGGCAAAGCTGCATATCACCCATGTCCCTTTGTTGATGTCGGGAAGAGCCTTTCCCGTGATGTCCGTCCCGGTCAGGCCTGGCAGGGATGAGCCTTTCGCCGACAGCCTCAGCTCGGCAATCTGATTTCTCAGCACCTGCAAGGCTACGTTCTCTTTCTGCGCAGCGAGCATCCTGTCAGCCATGACGGCGGCGGCACCGTAGTCCGGCGATGCAGAGGCAAGGACATGCCTCCGCAAGAGGTATATTCCGACAGGCGAGTCCGGATGCTCTCCGATTACCGCCTGCACTTCCTTCATCGTCGCGCCGCCGTCCTTAGTGTTGCCGACAGCACGGCGGAAATCCGTAAGAATCCTGTTCTCGTCACCTCCCTCAACCTTCAGTTCCCGCAAGTTATGGGCATTTCCCTCAAGCGACGCCGACCCACCCGGCGTCATGAACACCGGTATCTCCATTCCGTTGGGCAGCATGATGACCGCCATGCCCTCATGACGGCAGACAGGCTCATAAGTGAAGCGTCCGCCGGCAACGGTGATGGTGTCGATGCCGTTCAGGGCACCGTCAGGGCTATAAACACAGAACTCACCCTGATTGAGGTTCAGCAGATGACCTTTGAGCCTGAAATGCTCTTTGTCAGGTCCGCACGCAACCAATATCAGCGTGAGCAGCAGGAGTATGTTTCTCATTCTTAGTATGTCCTTTCCTCCGGGCACGGCTCAAAAAAGCCATTCCGTCCAGAAGTACCGCGAGCGGGACTCGAACCCGCACGGCCATTCCTGGCCAGGAGATTTTAAGTCTCCAGTGTCTACCATTCCACCATCGCGGCACATAAAAAATGTGTCCTTTCTGCAAAATTACTTATTTTAATCTACATAGAAGAGTAACGGACTTTCTTATTAACTTTTTTTAATAGGAAACCCGCCGAGACACTGCCCGAAAGCGTTCGCCGTACCTTGCACGCGAAAGGACAGAGTCCGCGGTTGCAAAAGGTAACGGTTCGCAACACGAAAGGTAATGGTCGACAATGCAAAAGGTTACCTTTTATGAAACGAAAGGTAACCTTTTGTAATGCAATCTTTTATTTTAAGATAAAACCACTGACGTACAGCAGTTTACAGAAACCAGCAAAAGTGTTCCGCACATCATGGCGGCCACTTGTGCGGCGGCCGGCGGACAGTGGCACGGCGGCAATGACTCAGCGCATCTTTTTCTTGCCTCTGACAACGACTACTCCGCGGGCTGAGGAGGAAACGCGCTGCCCTGACATGCTGTAAGCCGGAGCATCGGTATCCGCAGAGTCGCCGGCAGAGCCGCTGACATTGACTATGGCGGTTGCCGCCGGCGTGATGTCGATGTAGTCGGTACGGCAACGCATGTTCTTCTGGGTATGGAACTCCAGGCGTATCTCGTCACCCTTTTCAAGAACCACACCGGCAGTCCTGCGCACTTCCATCGTGTTTTTGTTCTTTGACGCAGTCCAATTATCCTTGCGGCTTTCGTTTATGTAAAGCGAAAAAGAGCCCTGTCCTGACGATTCATCAAAGTATGCCGTGGAGAAATCGTACACTCCCTGTTTCCCGGCCCATACGAAACTCATATATCCCGGCCCTTGGTCACCGACGTTGCAGGAGTCGTTGGAAGCGACAATCCATCCTTGCATGACATCTCTTTCCGGAAAGCAGAGGCCGCCTCTCACGGCATGCTCCACCTCGTTGCGCCCCTCACGGGCATGGCTGACTGGAGACCGGAACTGCCACAGGTCGCCGGTGGTGACGGAACCGTCACTGTTCACAGCGTCGACGCGCCAGAAATACTGTCTGCCGTGGCGCAGCCCCTCCGGACGGTAAGCAGGAGCGGTGACCGTGGCGGTGACGGCATCGTCCAGATTCTCATTGTCGGCAAAGAGGATATTATACCTTTCTGCCGCGAATCCGTCACGCCAGCGCAGCGTCAGCGGCGCACACGGCAATGTCTCGCCCTCTATCTCCCGCAGCCGGGCTTCCTGCTCACCATTGTCAGGCGTTGGGAAGCATGCCTTTCCCGGTGCCGTGGTGAAACGGAATATGGCGGATTCCGTACCGTCATACTTGCCGCCCGTGACCGTCACCTGCCAGTAATAGGTCATGAGAGGTTCAAGATTCATTGCCTCCGGGCTGCATTCCTGAAGCGCGTCAGGCGACGTGCCTACACTGTAACGGTAGCCCGTGGCTCCCTCAATGTCGCCGCAGCGGATCACAGTGCCGCGGACAATGCCTGTCGCACCGTCACCCGGGAACGGGATAATATCCCCCTCTATGCCTTCCATGCAGCCCATCATGCCTGTCAGCCCGCTGACGTCCGAGGCCGGGTTCATGGCAAAGTCATAATCATAGTAACGGCAGGCATCGAAGCCTCCGCTGTTGCCTTCAGTGCTCTTTGACGTGCTCTCGAAAATGTTTCCCTCACTCTTGAGGAAGCCCCAGTAGGCATCGTCCTTGCCGGAGTCGGCGGAATACATCTGGCAGAACGCTTCCCTGACATTCTTGAAATGGCAGTTCTCAACATTGACGACGGCACGTGCGAACATTCCTATCGCATAAAGCGTATTGCCCTCGTTATAGTCGTTGAAGATATGTCCCAGACCATAGCCTATGCGGGGATTGCGCTGGGTGCAGTTCATGAAGGCATTGTGATGGTATGTTACGCGCTGCCTGCCGTAATCGGATATGTTCCGTGTGCCTGAGGAGCAGATGGAGGTCTTGTCATGGTCATGGAACTTGCACCAGGAGACGGTCAGGTAGCTTGAGCCGTAAGTGAAGTCGAGCAGGCCGTCATTGGCATCGTTCTCCTCTTTCTGGCTCGAGAGGTCGCAATGGTCCACCCATACATGATGGGTATTGCGGAAGGCGATGGCATCAGGATCGGCCTTTGAGATTCGGAGATTGCGTATGATGATGTTCTGCCGGTCCTTGATGTCCAGTCCGAGACTGTCAAGGCGGGCACCCTTGCCGCCGCCGATGATGGTCTTGTTGCTCGCCACGGAGATGACGTCGTGCTTCTGCTTGGGGTTAGCACTGTAGTCATAGTGGCCTTTAAGGTCTGCGTCAATGATGATGATATACGGCTCTTTGGCACCGGCATATCTGGCAAAGTCCTCACGTGTGGTGACATGGACTATGGTGCCTCCCATGCCGCCGGTGGTGCCCTGAAGCCCCATGTCACTGTAATTGGCGAAGCCCACGAGGCCTCTGCAATACTTCGCCGTGCCCCCACCGCCGTCAGCGGCCGCATTTGCCGGGAACGCCGGTACTCCCGCGCTTATCAGTGCGGAGAGGAGAATCTGTCTGATTTTATTCATTAGGGTTGTTGTCTGATAAAAGTTACACATATTTTCAAATGCCGTCCCGATACGGGAAATGCGGTGAGACGCAAGTCCTTTGCCTGCGGAACGGCTGTGGCCCGGAACAATAATGCGGACCTCGAAGACCGTTTTTCACGATTTCCGAAGTCCGCAGACCGTTATCTGTTTATTGTCTTTCTGCCTTTTGAGACAATGATGCCCCGTGCCGACGGAGAGACACGCTGGCCGTTGAGATTGTAAAGGACAGCATTGCCGCCGGTCTCAGAACCGGTGCCGGAGACAATTTCAGCAATACCCGTTGCCGTACCTATGACACGGACATTTACAGTACGTGAGAAAGCATAGCCCTCCTCCTCACACTTCACCTCGAAGCTCATCACCTGCTCTTCCTCAGGAGCCGTCACCGTCAGTGTACTGCCGTTGACCGTGGCACCTGTGCCTGTCACGGAGAACTCTGCCGCTGAGGAATATCCGGCGAAGAGGGGCATGAGAGCTATATCGAGAGACTTGCCTCCGTCAACATCATAATGGGGCTGTGCCATCCAGTTGAGATACTCTTCAAGAGCCGTATACCCGTCATTGTCATGGTCGGCATTGTTGTCAGGCGAAGTGACTGACAGCCCGTTGATGCGCTCCCACCAGTCCGGCATGCCGTCAAGGTCGGTATCATAGTCGGACGGACGGTGGACTTCAGGAATCTCCACATAGCCTTCGGAATCCCATTCACGGTCTATAAGCCCCTTCTTGCCGGTCTTGCTTCCTGTCTTGCTCGTAGTGCCGGTGACGGTTTCGTAGACCATGCGTGCGTCATGGGCATTGAAGAACGGCAGGTTGCAGCCTACATCGGAGAGCACATTGCGGTAAGCCTGCCCGGCACTCTCCACTGTTGCGTAGGAAGGGAAGAACGGTTCGTTGGCGAATGGTTCCCAGTTGAGCTGCTGTCCGCCGGAGAGCTCGTAGCGGTAGGTCGTCCCCTGCGCGTCATAGACCAGCGTTCCGTTGAGTTCCTCACGTATGTTGCCGCTGACGTATGCCGACTGTGTGCCTGTTCCCGTTCCCTCCAGTTGCAGGCGGAGAAGATAGTTCTGGGTCGTTGCGGGTCCCTTCTTGTAATAGTTGTTGACGAAATTCATCTCGTGGGTGCCGCCGTCAGTGGCTCTTCCGCCCCAGTTGTAGACGACATTGTTGAAGACATCGTGTGCGCCGTCGTAGGCACCGCTTCCGGTAAGTCCGCCCGAGATGCTCCAGTTTCTTCCCTCGTTGTGTGCGAGAAGGTTATGGTGGAACGAGCCGGCTCCGCTGCCCTGTCCTCCGCCTATCGTAGCGGCGTAGCCGTGACGTGCACCGCTGCCGTAGTTGGGATGGTCGGCACAGTTGAGGGATTCGGAGAGAAGGGTGCGCTGCAGAGTAATACTTTTCGCGCCGCGTGAGGAGAATGCCTCGTCAGTTGTCCACGATACGGAGCAGTGGTCAATGATGGCATGGTCGCCGCCGGCAAGTCCGAGACCGTCAAGTCCCTTGTCCTGCTCTGCCGTCACAGGGCCGTCGGCAGTGCCTGCATAGCCGCGGTAGCTGCGGATGAAGCGTGTTATGCCGTCGGAATTGACACCGAGAGGTGCGCCGCGGAAAGTTATTCCCTCACCGGGAGCCGTCTGTCCTGCAATGGTCACATATTTGTCGGAGCAGGTGAGCCTGCCCTTCAGCGTGATGTATCCTGACACATCGAACACTATAGTGCGTGGCCCCGTGAGATTCCTGATGCCGTAGCGGAACGTTCCCGGCTGCGGGTTGTCGACGTCATCGTCAAGGGAAGTGACATGATAGACCGTTCCTCCCCTGCCGCCTATGGCGAAACGGCCGTAGCCTTCTGCGCCGGGGAAGGCGAGATGTCTCGGGCGGAACGACCACAGGTCGCCCTCATATCTGTTGCCTGAGGCATCCTCCTCGTCTATGCGCCAGTAATATACGTTATGGTTCGTGAGACCTTCCGGAGCATATTGCGCATCCGTTACGGCTGCCGTCTCCGAGAGGTTGTCCGGCGAGGTGCCGAACATGACATGATGTCTTACGGCACTTGATGCCGGTTTCCATGTCAGCACGATGTCTCCCGCCTCATTGTCGGGCGCGTCAACGGCGGCGGCATGCATGTCAGTATTGGCAGGATAAGGGTCGGAGGCCGTCGTCTTTGGGTTCGGACGGTCAAAGATGAGGGCGTTGACGGCAACGTAGTTGTTTATGTATTCCATGCCCGGCTGCGGGTCGGAGACATATTCCACGATGACATCCTTGCCTTTCTCGGCATTGAACTTTATGTACGACATGCCCGAAAGCGAGTTGCTCTCCCGGCGTATGGTCTGCTCAACGCCGTCAAGGACTGTCGCTCCGTCGACAATAACCTTCACAGCAGGATAGGCAGGCGTAAGTTTTCCGTCAGTATTGTTATGGTAGGCGCAGAGCGAATGCGCTCCCGGCGCCAGACCGCTGATGGTGAACCGCAGTCCCATTGGCGATGTCGTGGATGCCGAGAAGTTGCCGTCTTCAAGGATAATGGCATAGATGGCATCGCCGATGAGCTTGTTCTTTGTCTTCGCACCGTCCTTCCACCAGTTGCAGTAGACGGCGTTGCCCTCATACCCGGCATCCGTCACCGCCTCCGCCTTTATGGTGACGGCACTGCCGTCGTCGGCAGTGAAAGTCTGTGTGTCACTTTCCACGCGTCCCACTTCCCATGACTGGAAGCCCTCCTCCGTGGTCACATTGGACTGATTGGAGATGTTGAAGTCTATTCTCTGTGCCATAGTGCTTGCGGAACAGAGTAACAGACCATAGAGAATGGTTTTCTTCATTGTTTTGTTAGTTGTTTGATAGATTTTTTATATATGGTAACTATTGGAAATTATTTTGTAACATAGTGTTTTCTCACTAAACCAATTTACAACAGTTACTTAGCCGTAACGGCTGCTGTTCCCTGATATTGAGGCCTGTGCCGTGAGGAAGTGATGCCGCGTGCCGCCGGTTCCCTGCAGACGGGAGATGGCAATGATGCCGGCATTTCCAAGGCCACTTTCATCATAAGCCTTCATCACGAAGACTGTTGTCCTGCACCATGCGTGATTGCTGCAGCACCATGCAGACGATGGTTCAGAACCGGTAAAGTCTTTACTGTAAAGACATTTCCGGCAACAAAGACAGAAGACCACCCTTCTGCTGCGGCATCTGCCGCTGCCATGGATATTGATTTGCCGTCCTTATTGCCGGGAACTGTCATGTCATCTTATTATTTTCTTTCCTCTGACGATGACTATGCCGCGTGCCGAGCGTGTCACACGCTGTCCGGCAGTGTTGTACATCGGAGCGTCAGAGCCGGCATCAGCGGCAATTTCCGTGATGCCCGTAGTAGCAGACGGTGACGGCGCGCCAAGTCCGCCCATGGCATTTGCCACGCGTATGGTATAGACGCTTGTGTCATCCGGCACTGCAAACGATGTCATGGTTGTGAATCCTATTACCTCACCGTCCTTCACCACAGCATAGCCCAGGGCATCCTGTACAGGATTCCACCACAGCGTGGTACCGTTAAGGCGCGGAGCGGGAGCGGCAAGCTGCGCGGCGGAGAATTCCGGCTGCCATCCCTCAGCCACTTTGGCGAACACCTTGTCAAGGGCATAGCCGTCCAGCTCATCCTCCGTGAGCACCGGACTGTCGGAACCCGCAGCAGGGTTGCAGGCAGAGATGGAACGCTTTGAGAGGTCAAGAGGCAGGCCGTCGGCATCCTTGGAGCCATATTCATGGAAGCGTATGACAAGACCTCCGCTCATTCCTCCCCATCCTGCATCGGCAGGAAGGACATTCATCGTGGTGTTGATGAACGTGGAAGCCGGCGAGTCACCCCACGGGCGGCCGAGGCGGTAGCCTGTGACGGCATCCCTGGCATCACCGATACGCTCCACGGTACATTCGTTAAAGACAAGTCCGACGTAGTCTTTCTGGGTGTTTGGTGCCGTTATATATGCGGCGGAAGATACAGGCTGGAGCCGGCAACGGTTGAAATAAGCGGTGCCGTCGCCGTAGATAAAGTCCACCTCTCCCGCAATGCTGCAGTCCTCGAAGTAAGCGGAAGCGTCAGCCTTGTTAAGGTAATACGTGTCCTGCACGCCCTGCAGGGCCACATTCTTATAGACAGCCTGCTTGCCGCGCTGGCGCAGGGCGATGGCCTGTCCCGCCGATTTCTTTGCCTCCCAGTCACGGTTCTGGCGCACGGTGAGGTCCTGCATGTATACATTATTCTGGTTCTGGTCGATGAAGAGCACCGGAGTCTCCTCCTGATAGTTGGAGACAGAGCCGGGATTGTTCATCACCACGACACCGTCACGGCTCTCTCCTATGAGCGACGTGTTCTGCGGAACGGCGGTGAGAGCCTTTGTCCCGAAGTCATAAATGCCGTTATGGAGGAATATACGGTAGCGTCCGTTCATGTCGCTGCGGCGGGAAGCCTTATGGAGAGCGACCTTGAGCTCACCGGCGGTCCTTACCGCCGCGTCATACGGAGCGCAGTTGTCGAAGACACCGGCATACTCGCTTTCCGACTTGAAGTTTGCCGTTACGAGGACATTCTCCCTGACCGTATAGTCAAGAGTCTCGGAAGAGCCGAGCACATTGCCCTTGTTGTCAGTCCAGTTTTCGAAGAAGAAGCCGTCGGCAGGGGTTGCCGTAACGGTCACGGTCTTTCCGGCCTCGAACTCAGTGCCGGCAGGAGTCTGTGTGATTTTTCCTCCCGCCTTAGGCGACGCCTCAGTCTTGAACATGCATGTCTCCACGCCGGCAGAAGCGCCCTCCCATGTGGTATAGATGATTAAGTTGCGCAATCCCAGCTGCTTGGTGTTGCCCAGCGCATAGACATACACACGTATATAAAGCGGTGTTCCCGCCGTAATGGTCAGTTCCGGGAAGTTTTTCACATCAACGAATGTCTCCGAGCCGGCGTTGTCACGGTTTACGTTGATGTCACTCTGCAGAATCGTCTCCTCACCTTCACCATACTGAACGCCTACGGCAAGCTTGCCGCCGTCAGTTCCGAACTTCATTCCGACGAAAGAGAATTCCGTCACCTTTGCCGTTATTCCTTCAGGAACGGCGATCATTGCCGTCAGGGCGTTGTCACGGTCAGGTGCAGAGACCTGTGTCTTGGGCTGTAGTCCGGCATATTTCCGCGAATTCTTCGACTTCTCCACAATTGACAGTGCGGAGCCGGCCGTGAGCGAAGTCGGCGAGAACACCACGTCCGTCAGCGGCCTGAACATTTCGTCGAGCTGCGACGCCACGGCATCCAGCGAACCGCTGCAGAGCCAGCGTACAAGGACATTTCCGCTTCCTGACACTCCCTCGCTTTTCTCGAACACGGGAGTCAGCGTCACACAGGTTCTGAAAGATGCCGCCGAGGTGTATGTCACGGCACCGTCTGTCCAGCCCTTGAAGGCATATCCCTCGCGTGTGATGACAGGCAGCGTCACCGAGGTTCCGGCCGTCACCGTCATTGCTTCCACGCCAGGGAAGTCGTATGTCACGGTGACTACCGGAGTCAGCCTTACGTCGCTGCTGAAGAAGTATTCCTTCCCTGTCTCATAATATGCGCCGTTGCCCGTCCATCCCGTGTAAGCGTTGCCTCCGAGCACGGCGGGGAGGGTTACGGGAGTGCCGAAATCCACCGTCACGCTCTCAGGAGAGGCGGTGTTGTAGGTTATTGTCACGGTGGCTGGAGCCACTGTTCCCGGCTCCACAGGCACGGTGCTTGTCTCATAGTCGGCCTTGTCAAGGGTGCCGTCGGCTATGCCGTTGAGATAATTCTCAAGATTTGTGTATCCGTTGGCGGCAACGTCATTTCCGTCAGCGGCATTGTCCTGGTCGAAGCCCATTGCCTTCTCATAAGCGTCAGGCATGCCGTCGCCGTCGGTGTCTACGGCATAACGGTCACCCTCTGCCATTCCGAGGAACGGATAGTTGCCATAAGCCTTGCCGTCAGCCATGTAGGTTCCCGGATTGTCCAGGCGTATGTCATCAGGAGAGTCGATTATGCCGTACTCGCCGGCAAGTGACGCTCCTGCGAACATCGGGGCGCGCTTGCCTGCCGCCTCGTCAAGCATGCGGCGGTCCACCTCGTCATATCGCGGCAGCGACGCTCCCGCCATGGTGACCACTTTGGCAAAGGCCTCGTCGGCACTCTCGTAAGTCATGCCGCTGAGGGCATACGGAATTTCCTTCATGAGATATGAGGCGGAATTGGTGCCCGTAAGGTTCACGCCACGTCCGGCTGCGGAAGTCCCGGTGCCGTAGAGATTGTCGGCATTGACCTTCTCAAGCTCTTCCTTTGACCATACTCCCGTCTTTGTGGAATATGTTCCGTCAACCTCAAACTTGTTGCCGGAGAGATACCATTCACCGTAAGGTGAGGAAGGGCTGCACCAGTAGCGGGCATTGGCGGTGTTGATGCGTGTGGAAGGACCTGGACGGTAGTAGTTGTTCAGGAGATATACACGGTCGTAGCCCGGGTCGGCCTTTGCCCATGACGACATCTCCACTTTGTCCTTGTCGTATTCGCCGCCATACTGTGCTCCGGCGTTGCTCCAGTTGAACACAACATTGTTGGCAAACTCCGAGTCAACCTTATAGTCATGCTCGCCGCGGGTGTTGCTCGGGGAGCGCACACCGTTGAAGCGCGGCGCACGGGAGTGGGAGTTGGTTATCAGTGTATGGTGCATTGTCGAGTGCTCGCCGCCCCACTGTGTGGCGTACGCACGCGCTCCCTTGGAGTTCTTCGAGTTATAGAGTCCCTCGCCTATGATGCACCACTGCACCGTGGTATAGTCCGTGTCATACGCCGTGAGACACTCCTCCATTGACCATGTCATGGAACAATGGTCAAGAATAACGCGCTTGGCATTCTCCATGTCAAGGCCTGTCATGGACGTGACAGGGATGTCGCCGGCGCGGAAACGGATGTAGCGCACGATGACGTTGTCCTTGTTGATGTACATGTTATAGCCTGCCAGGCAGATGCCTCCGCCCGGAGCCGACTGGCCGAGGATGGAGACGTCGCCATACTGAAGCCTCAGCTTTGACGTCAGGTAGATTGTCCCCGACACATTGAACAGCACCGTCCTCGGACGGCCGCCGTTGTCGTGGCGCAATGCCCAGCGCAGGGTTCCCTTTACAAGATTGTCGTCAGAGCAGTCGTCAAGGCGTGTGACGTAGCACACTTCTCCTCCGCGGCCGCCGGTGACGTATGCACCATAGCCCTCCGCACCGGGGAATGCTCTCAGTCCGTCGGCAAAAGCGTCAGCCGTGCCGACTGTCATTGCGGCGAATGCCACAAGCAAGTAAGCAAAGATTCTCTTCATCGATGGTATATAGTTTTTGTTTGGTTGGTGATATCTAAGCACTGACGCTGCCGGCAGCCCGCCTTTTCCCGGAGCGGCGGCGGGAAACATGGTTTCAGCGGCGGCAACGATGTCAGCAATTCCACTGCCGAACGTCAGAATATTGCCGCCACAAAGATAGCAATAAAAACGAAAATATGCAAGAAAAAGTGTACAAAAAGCACGAAAAACCGCAAAAACGCCGACACCTTCCCCGTCTTTTCCATCTCTTGCAGATAAACACCTGTCCCACAGACGAATAAAAGAATTCACGGGCAGGCATCCGTACCGGCCTTGCGGAAGGTTACCTTTGGCAGTGCGAAAGGTTACGGTTTATGTCGTAAAAGGTTACGGTTTACATTGCGGAAGGTCACCTTTGGCCACATGTCTTCCCAAACAAGGGGTAAACAGCCTGCCAAGGACGGAAGAGCCATGACCGGCATACGGGAAAGGAAAATCAAACAGACATTGAGAAAAGGCACGGGAGGAACATGTGCAAGAATCAAGGAACCGGAGCAGGCCCTGTACAAAAAAAAACGGAACGGCTTTTATCCCGGAACGGAGCACAAACGCCGCACATACGGACAATGGCCCGTCCGCAAGAAGCAGACGAGCCATTGTCTTTCCGTTCTTTCCTTCCCGCAGGGAATGTTCCGCACCGTCATGGACAGCGTGGCGGGAAGATATGCGGCCATCATGGCCAAGGGACTGCAGGCCGGCAGCCTGCGGCAGTCTCAGCCGAAGATGTATGTTCTTTCAATCCAGTAGTAAACGATACCTGCGAGGTAGCCTACGAAAGCAATCCATGTCACGTTCTTCATGTACCATCCGAAGCTGATGCGCTCGAGGCCCATCACCACCACACCTGCGGCGGAGCCGATGATAAGCATTGAGCCGCCGACACCAGCACAGTAGGCAAGGAGCTGCCAGAACACACCGTCGACGCCGAAGTCGCCGCCAGCAGGGTCGATGACGTACATCTTCATGGCACCTGCGACGAGAGGCACATTGTCAACGATAGAAGAGAGGACACCGATGGCTCCCGTGACAAGGTAGTGGTTGCCTATATTCTGGTCAAGCCACTCTCCGAGGGCTGTCAGCACACCTATCTCCGAGAGAGTTGCCACTGCCATGAGGATGCCGAGGAAGAAGAGGATTGTTCCCATGTCGATGCGTGTAAGCATCTGTGTCACACGCTTTGCCATAGGGTCATGCTCCTCCTGCTTGCGGTAGATGACCTCTGTCACGCACCAGAGGATGCCGAGGACGCCGAGGATGCCCATGAAGGCCGGAAGCTCTGTGACTGTATGGAAAACAGGCACGCAGCAGAGGCCGCCGACACCGAGGATGAAGATGATCATGCGCTGCTTCTTCGTGACAAGGGATATGCTCTTCTCACGCTCGTCGGCAACAACGGCAGGAAGATCGCCCTTGAGGTGCATCTGCATCACTGCCGTAGGCACGATGAATGCTATGAAAGAAGGGATGATAATCTCTGTTATCACACCGAGGGCGGTAATCATCTTGCCGTTCCAGAGCATGATCGTCGTCACGTCACCGATAGGAGAGAATGCGCCGCCGGCATTGGCAGCAATGATGACGCATACCGCGTACCACATGCGGTCCTGCTTGTCGGCAACGAGCTTGCGCAGGATCATGATCATCACGATGGAGGTCGTGAGGTTGTCAAGCACTGCGGAAAGGATGGCTGTCATGAAGGCTATCTTCCAGAGAAGCGATCGCTTTGTCTTTGAAGCAAGTGCGCCGCGGACCCAGTTGAAGCCGCCGTGCTGGTCGACAATCTCCACGATTGTCATCGCACCCATAAGGAAGAAGAGTGTCGTACCTGCCTCGCCGAGGTTCCTCTCAATGGCCTCGCCAAGCTCGAAATGAGGGAGATCGAGTCCGCCGTGACCAAGGGCAAGGAGGGTCCAGCAGACAACGCACATCAGGACGGCTATCGCCGCCTTGTTGATTTTTGTGACAGCCTCAAACGCTATAAAGAGATAGCCGATGCAGAAGGCCGTCACAATGATTGTGATAGTTGACATTTGTTGATTTTTAGATTTGTTTTTGATGCATTAAAGATTCTGGTGCAAAATTAATCAAATTAATTCATTTTTGCATACAAAAATAAAAAAAACTTGAAAAAACTTTTGTAATTGATATAAAATAGGTATCTTTGCAAGTAGAAAGCACTCCTGAAGTGACAGGAAACCGCAGACGGCCATGCCGCCCGGAGAAGCCCTTCGGGGGAAGGTGTCCCGCACAGCCGGCGGGCAACAGAAATAACATCAATCTTTTAAAGGAAAAATATCTGACAACCATGGAACATAACAAGAACTTCTTTGCCGTAGACCTCGGTGCGACCAGCGGACGCACAATCATAGGCAACATCAAGGACGGAAAGGTCAACCTTGAGGAGGTCACACGATTCCCCAACAACCTCATACAGACCCACGGGCAGTTTTACTGGGACATATATGCCCTCTACAACGAGATCATACGCGGACTGAAGGAAGTCGCGAGAAGAGGAGTGGAAATCACAGGCATAGGCATCGACACCTGGGGAGTGGACTTTGTCTTCATCGGCGATGACGGACAGATTCTCCGCAACCCGAGGGCTTACCGCGACCCGCACACGTTCTCGGCAATGGAAGATTATCTGAAGAACGTCAAGTCAAAGAAGGAACTGTACGATGTGACGGGAATACAGCTGATGAACTTCAACTCCGTCTTCCAGCTCTACGCCATGCGCCGTGCCGGGAACTCGGCTCTCGCCAACGCCGCAAAGATTCTTTTCGTGCCGGACGCTCTCTCATGGATGCTGACCGGCAACGATGTCTGCGAATATACCATAGCCTCCACGGCGGAGCTCCTCGACCCGCGGACCGGGCAGCTTGACGAGGAACTGCTCGCGACACTCGGACTCACACGCTCAAAGTTCGGCAAGATGGTGCAGCCCGGCACCCTTATCGGAACTCTTACGGCAGAGGTGCAGGAGATGACAGGCCTCGGTGCCGTGCCGGTATATGCCGTGGCAGGCCATGACACAGGCTCCGCGGTAGCTGCCGTGCCTGCCAAGGACGAGGAGTTCGCATATCTTTCCTCAGGCACATGGTCACTCATGGGCATCGAGACAAAGGACTGTATCATCAACGACAAGTCCTATGAGCTGAACTTCACCAACGAGGGAGGAATAGAAGGCACCACACGGTTCCTCAAGAACATCTGCGGAATGTGGCTCCTCGAACGCTGCCGCAAGGAATGGGGAGACTCCGTTCCGGGAGATTACGCCACGCTTTTCGGCAACGCCATGAAGGCTGCGGGCTTCCAGAGCATAATAAACCCTGACGACCAGATGTTCGCCAACCCTGTGAACATGGAGGAGGCAATAAAGGAATACTGCCGCGAGACGGGACAGCACGTGCCGGAAGGCTATGCCGAGGTCATACGCTGCATCTTCGACTCGCTCGCCCTGCGCTACCGTCAGGTGTTCTCATGGCTGAAGGAGTTTGCCTCGTTTGACATCAATACGCTGCACATCATCGGCGGAGGCTCAAAGAACGACTATCTCAACCAGTTCACTGCCAATGCCACGGGCGTCACAGTACTCGCCGGACCGCAGGAGGGAACGGCGCTCGGCAACATCATGGTGCAGGCAAAGGCCGTCGGACTTGTGAAGGATATATGGGAGATGAGGAAAATAATCGCCAACTCCCTCGAACTCATCGAGTACCATCCGAAGGACGAGGAGCTGTGGGAGGAGAACTACAACAAGTTCCTCGGCATCTGCAACAAAATGCAGGAAAAGCATGCCTGAGCGTATATGGACATGGGACATACGGCACGCAAGTCTTCAATGAGACAGGCTCTGCCTGCAGTATCCCTGCGGCCACAGATGCGGAGCTCCCGATAAGGAACAGCAGGGACTCATCCCTGACATACGGAAGGACAAATGCAAAGACGTAAAACCGTAACGTCCGGACCGCAAGTTCCGCAGCCAAGAACTCAAAGCCACGGCCAACAGCCGCATGACCGCATGACCCTAATAACCGCGACCCCATGGACATAAAACCGCATACCCCGGTACCGAAACCCTGAAACCGTAAGATTCATACAAAACATAATTATACAAAAACCACTAAAACAACTAACGAAATGAAAGCAGAACTTATTTCCAAGGCTTACGAAATAGCCAAAGAACGCTATGCTGAGATAGGCGTCGACACAGAGAAAGTATTAAAGCAGCTGCAGGACTTCCACCTCTCCCTCCACTGCTGGCAGGCAGACGACGTGAAAGGCTTTGAAGTCAAGGAGGAGACAGAGCTCGGCTCAGGTCTCGCCGTGACAGGCAACTGCCCGGGTGCCGCACGCAACATAGACGAGGTACGTCAGGACATTCTAAAGGCCAAGTCACTCATCCCGGGCAACCACCGCCTCAACCTCCACGAGATATACGGCGACTTCAACGGCAAGGCAGTAGACCGTGACGAAGTGACAGTGGAGCATTTCCGGTCATGGATAGACTGGGCAAAGGACAACGACACCCTTCTCGACTTCAACTCCTCATCCTTCGGACACCCGAAGTCCGGTTCCCTCACTCTCGCCAATCCTGACGAGGGCGTACGCAATTTCTGGATTGAGCATACAAAGCGCTGCCGTGACATAGCCAACGCCATGGGCGAGGCACAGGGCGACCCGTGTATCATGAACCTCTGGGTACACGACGGATGCAAGGATGTCTCCGTTAACCACGCTCTCTACCGTAACCTCCTCAAGGAGTCTCTCGACGCTGTCTTCGAGAAAGAGCAGCCGATGATGAAGGACTGCATAGAGGGCAAGGTCTTCGGCATGGGCCTCGAGTCCTTCACCGTAGGCTCACACGACTTCTATACGGCATACGCAGCACAGAACAACAAGCTCCTCACCATAGACACAGGCCACTATCATCCGACAGAGTCGCCTGCCGACAAGGTATCGGCCGTGCTCCCTTACCTCCCTGAGCTCATGCTCCACGTGTCACGCCCTGTACGCTGGGACTCTGACCACGTGACAATCATGGACGACACGACACAGGAGCTCTTCTTCGAGATAGTACGTGCCGGAGCCCTCGACCGCGTACATTACGGCCTCGACTTCTTCGACGGTTCAATCAACCGCATCGGAGCGTACGTCATCGGCTCACGCGCAGCACAGAAGTGCATGCTCCGCGCCCTCCTCGAACCGACGGAGACAATCAGCAAACTGGAGCTTGCAGGCGAGGGTTACAAGGTGCTTGCCCTCCTCGAGGAGCAGAAAGCCATGCCATGGCAGGCTGTCTATGACGAGTTCTGCGTACGCAACAACGTCCCTGTAGGTCAGGACTTCATGCTTGACATTGACAAGTATGCCGCTGAAGTGACAAGCAAAAGATAACGGCCATGGCAGGACAAGATAACAGTCTGAAAAGCACGATAGCTGTTTCTCTCAATAACTACCTTGACGCCGGCGCCATTGTCGCCGGCGCCAGCGGACTGTCGCTATGGCAGAAATACCTCGGCCTCACCGAAGTCGACCTCGGATGGCTCAACTTCATCTCGGCAAACTGCCTCGGTGCCGCCGTCGGTGCCATCATCGGCGGTTTCCTTGCCGACAAGTACGGCCGTAAATTCATCTTCACGTACAACCTCCTGGTGTACATGCTCGGCGTGCTGCTCATCATGTTCTCGGTAAACTTCCCGATGCTTCTGGCAGGATTCCTGTTCACAGGCATCTCTGTCGGAGTTGGCGTGCCGGCATCGTGGACATACATCTCCGAGAGTTCCGAGAACAACAACCGCGGCCGCAACATCTGCATTTCACAGATGTCATGGGGCGTAGGCCCGTTCTTCATCCTGCTCTTCGGCATGCTCTTCGCTCCCGGCGGCGTGCTGTTCGGATGGGTGGAGACGACAGCCGGATTGTTCGGCGTGTCAAGTGTGGAAGATGCCGTGAACGTATTCAGTTCACGTGTGGTGTTCTTTACACTGTTCGTCATTGCCTTCATAGCATGGAACCTCCAGCGCCAGCTTGAGGAAAGCTCCGAGTTCAAGGCTAACAAGAAGGTTGCGGAGGCAAAGGGCGAGGACACGGGAATGCTCCATTCCTTCAAGGTTCTGTTCTCGAACAAGGTGGCGGTGAAGACCGTCCTGTTCCTTGCAGGCATCTACCTTACATGGAACCTCGTGGCATCGGTAATGGGATTCTTCCAGCCGCATATCTATGAGACGGCAGGCGGTGTGAGCAACGAGACCTCACAGATGATGAACTGCGTACAGTGGGCCATCATCGTCGGCGTGGGATGGCTGACATCGCTCGTCATTGACAAGATGAGCCATAAGCTCATCTATGTCTTCGGACTCCTCGTTGCCATAGCGGCATGGGTGCTTATCGTAGGCATCGGCGTAAGCGGCCCTATAGGCCTCTGGACCTTCTGCATACTCTGGGGCATACAGGGAGGCTGCTCCGTACAGGTGTTCTACGCACTGTGGGGCTCGGAACTGTTCCCTGCCAAGTTCCGTGCGGGGGCACAGGGTCTGATGTTCTTTATCGTACGCGGCCTGTCCGCAGTATGGGGACTTGTGTTCACATTTATCTACGGCGAGCACGGCGAGGGCTTCACCATTGCCGCTTACTGCATGATAGCACTCCTCGTGGTATCACTTGTCGTAGGCATCCTCGGCGCACCGTCGACACGCTGCAAGCCTCTTGAGCAGATCACAAAGGAACGCTACGGCGACAACTATTGAGCAACCGGCGGAATCAGGCTGACGGACAGCAGTCCTCATCAGAAACGATTCCTGCAAGTACTTGACAAAAAAGCGGCCGGCCGGCATGGCCGGCAGTAATGAAAGACCAACCATAAGTCCGTGCCCTGCCGGTCATTCACGCCCGACGGGACACGGACAAAGAACAAAAAACATATTATCAAACACTACATCATGAAAAGTATATTAGACAACCGTCCGGGACTCAAGGCCGTCATCGACCAGGTTGCCGAAGTCACAGGCTATCTCTGGCAGAAAGGCTGGGCAGAGCGCAACGGAGGAAACATCACGGTAAACATCACCGAGTTCGTTGATGACGAGATAAAGGCACTGCAGGCCATAGCACCGGTGAAACAGATTGGCAAGGTGCTTCCTAACCTCAAGGGCAAGTATTTCTACGCAAAAGGTACGGGAAAGCGCATGCGCGACCTCGCACGATTCCCTATGGAGAACGGCTCCATCATACGCATCTGCGACGACTGCGCGTCATACGAGATAATCGCCGACGAGCCTGTCATGCCTACATCGGAGCTGCCTTCACACCTCGCCCTGCAGGACTATCTCCTCTCCACAGGCAGCTGCTATAAGGCAACGCTGCACACTCACCCGATAGAGCTGGTGGCCATGTCACACATCAAGCGCTTCCTCAAGGGTGACGAGATGACAAAGGTACTGTGGTCAATGATTCCCGAGACCCTCGCCTTCGCTCCTCTGGGCATTGGCATCGTGCCTTACGCAATGCCGGGCTCCATAGAGCTTGCCGACGCAACTCTCGAGCAGATAAAGAAACACGACGTGGTACTGTGGGAAAAACACGGCACCGTGGCTGTCGGAACGGACATCATGGATGCCTTCGACCAGACTGACGTGCTCTGCAAGGCGGCAAACATCTACATGTGCGCCAAGTCCATGGGCTCTGAGCCTGACGGCATGACTGACAAGGAGATGAAGGACATACAGGAGACATTCAACCTACCGACATCACGTCCTTGCTAAGCGGCAGCCGCAAGGCGTGCGGATAAAATACAGACAAGGCTGATTTCCTTTCCCGGAAATCAGCCTTGTTGCGTCTCACAATACAACGGAAGGCATAAAAGCCGCGCCGTATGCCACGTTTCCCGACAGCATGCATCCTGACGAGACCCGCCACCCATTGCAGAACCACAATAAGGATTCCTCCAAGAAATGCATGACAGCGCAAGTCGTTGCATGTCAGACAGTAGAGGGCAAACGCCCAACCGGCAGGCACAAGACAACAGTTTGTCTTGCGAAAGATCATGCTTATATTCCAAAAAGAGAATATGCCGGAACTGAATTTTTGAGAATGCAGCGCAAAATCCAAGTTCTCCAAAAGACGAGAGAGGGGCGTATCAAATTCTGTCTTGAGTAATGAAATGCCCCTTTCAGAGAATTATGACCACAACTTTTCCTGAGCAGTCATTCTTGTCCTGCCCTTCCGTTCTGTCTCACCCGGAACAGGGCATGCCATACCTTGTGAGAGCATGACGTGAGAGGCTGTCTTTCACTCCGCTCCGGCTCCACAAGCACCGCAAGCATCTTCAGACAATACATTTGCAACGGAAATAAAAAGAATTATCAGTGTCCGGTAAAAATACAACGCATCTCTGATTATATGCACGCAAATGTCCGGATGTTCTGTTCGGGGAACCGCATCAGCGGTTCATAAGACCAGCCCCTTTTTATAAAAACATCATAAGAGTATAATACACAAGGACTTTGATGCCCGTCATTGTTTTTCCCCCGGACACCAATATAAAAAAAACACAAAAAGAGGTCACGCCTCACGGTGCAGAATGGAATATCTGCACTGTGAGGCGTGACCTTCTGATTCTACTCCGCCACTGTTTCCACATCGGGAACGTGCGGCAGGCATGTTCTTTTAGTCTACGACAACAGTCTTGCCCTTGTGGATGTACATCCCCTTCGCCAGTCCGGCGAGAGACTCTGCGTCCTTGCGCACGCAACGGCCGTCAATGGTATAGACATTGTTGTTTGGAAACGTGCCCGTCATTTCCACGGTCTCTATATTCCTGATTGCCGTAATGGCATTGGCATTCTGTGCCTCTGTGATATGTGCCACGATGGAGTTGAGGTAATGTTCAAGGTTGGTGTATCCGTCGGCACATACTGTCTTGGCATCGCTGGCATCATTCTTATTGAGACCGTTGGCATCCTCCCAGGCATCCGGCATGCCGTCCTGGTCTGTATCATAGTTGCTGTCACGGTATTCTTCCGGCAGGTTAGGGAAGCCGCCGGCATCATCCTGGCTGTTCACGAAGCCTGTTGCACATCCGCTTCCTGTATATGTAGCCTTCTTGTTCCTCACATCTCCCACGATGTATGTGTCATGGGAGTCACGGTGGAGCGACGCACCTGCAAAGTCAAGGACATTGGCATAAGCCTGCTCCGCTGTGTGCGTGGTTACCGGGAGACTGGCTATCGGCTCGGAAAGGCGCATTGATTTCTTCACTGCATCTGTGAACGTGCCGTCAACCTTGTCAGTGTAAACCTGTGCATACATGCCGTTGGTCCACTGATCCTGAGATGTGATTTTTGAAGTGTAGTCAGGATTGACATTGCCGTCTACATAGAATGTTCCCCATTTGTGGAGCATAGGCTTCCATCCGTTCCATGCCACGGTGACTTTCTTGCCGTCAACATCGATGGTGTTTGCATCCATGTCTATCTCGAATGCCTTGCCGCTGATGTTGACATAGTTCTTGCCGTTGGCGGCAGAACCGGTTATGTTGCTTGAGGTCACGGCGGTTCCCGTCGCAGTCTTGTAGTTGGTCGCGATGGTGGTTTTGTCAAGACAATAGTCTACAGTGCGTATGCCGATGTTGGCGATGCGGTAGCGGCGTGATTCTTTTATTTTCGCCGTGGCAGGTCCCGGCTTATAATAGTTGTTCACGATGTTGACGTTCATTCCCTCACCGCCGTAGCAGCCTTCTCCTGCCCAGTTGTAGAAGACATTGTTGCGGAGATCCATGCGCTCGTCCTTTTGTGTTCCCTGACGAGGGCCGAGGCGTGGTACGCGGGACGAATGGTGGGCAAGGAGGTTATGATGGTATGACGCTCCCGAACCGCCCCAGTTGCCGCCATAGCCGTGCGCACCCTTGGAATGGCCGGAATTGACGAGGCTCTGGTCAGCGATGCACCACTGTACGGTGATGTTGTTGCTGCCGTAGACAGAAAGGCACTCGTCAATGGACCATGATACAGAGCAGTGGTCAATAATGAGGTTCTTGCGGTCCATGCCGCCAAGGCCGTCGCCTTCATGGGACGCCACATTCTTATTGCCGAGGCGGAAACGGAGATAGCGAATGATGACGTTGTCGGCCTTGATGACCACAGGCCAGTCGGCTATACAGATGCCGTCGCCCGGAGCCGTCTGTCCGGCTATCGTGACATTACCGCGCTTTATGTCAAGTTCCTTTGTGAGATGGATTGTTCCTGAGACGTCAAAGACGATGGTCTTCGTTCCTGACAGGGTCTCAAGGGCATAGCGCAGAGAACCTTTCTGTGAGTTGTCCTCAAGAGTGGTTACATGGTACACTGTACCGCCCCTGCCGCCGGTTGTATACATGCCGAAGCCTTCCGCACCCGGGAACGCCGGCTGCTGTGCCCATGACGGTGCTGCCGCAAGGAGTGCGAGAAGCATAGTGGATAATAGTTTTTTCATAATTCGTTATTTGGTTTTATTGTTATTCAGTTATGGGGTGTACGGTTGTGGGGTGCAGGTCTGATATCGGCAGAGATATAACGGCATATCCCTGCAAGCCATATAACCGCTGAACCGCATCAACTATGCAAAGATAATGCAAACCGAACGCAGCGGAACTTGTTCCGGATTGCTGAGGTGCAGCTTATCTTATGCAAAGATATGTCTTTTTCGTGAAAATGACAAATATATTCATTAAATTATCGTATAAACAAACTGTTTTTACCCTGTTTCCAAAATAATTTTACCCTAAGAAATGGCAAAACCATCACCATACGCCCTGAGGAAAATGGTGGAATGCAGGAAAGTAAAGTCATGGCTCAAATCCGTGTCTGTTTTTGCCGATAAGGATGACGGGAGTCTGTTCCATGGAGTGAACGATGACAGAACGGTTATGGAGCCGGAGAATCTGCAAGCCGCTGCAGGCTTTATCAGCGAAACCATTAAAGCAGGACTTGGCGCTGTGCCGGAAGTGCAGCTTATCCCCATTGGGCACAAAGGGCACTCTTTGCCCGAAGTGAAGGTAAAGGCCGGAGCACGGACATCTTATTATTACCGGGACGTGACACGCTTATACAAGAGTGGACAATGAAAGCGTGGAGTGCAACTCCCGGCAATTACTTTCACCTGTACCAAAGGGTACACACAGGAGCCTCCGGAAATACATCACTCCACTGCTTAAAATCGGAGCATAGCAATGCACCATACCCGACAATCCAAGAGACAGAAATCAGAAATACCGCAGAAAAAAATGCGGGAACAAACGGCAGAACTTACACAGTGACATAAATTCTGTAAGCAATATAAACACCGAAACTATTTGGCAATGTGAAAAAAAAACACTATCTTTGCCAAAATATTAACATAAAAGCCAAACAGCAGTAAGACATTAGCGCCAGACATGCACAATATATGTAAGGAAAAGGCGTTAAAAGATATATAATATAACCTAACAGCATTAATTAGAAAGGAATTATTATAAACCATCATGGAAAAAGCAAAAGAAACGAAAGAAATAGATATCATTGCATTGACAACAACGGTACTGAAGGACCGCAAGTCACTGACCATTTCTGTCATCGCAGGAATAATCCTTGGCTTAATCATAGCTTTCTCGTCACCAAAGACATATACGGCAGACGTCGTTCTTGCACCGGAGCTGTCAGCGGGAGGAATAGGGCTGTCGGGGAACATTGCCGACATGGCGTCACAGTTCGGCATCGACATCGGCAAGGCCGGCAAAAGCATGGATGCCATTTATCCGGAGATTTATCCGGAGATACTGACATCCAATGATTTTGTCCATAAACTGTTCACCGTGCCCGTAAGACTGAAGAATGACGATACGGAACGTACATATTTTGAACACTTGACAAGAGACACCAAGATTCCTTTCTGGCAGTATCCGAAAATCTGGATTACTGAAGCTTTAAAGCCCAAAGATCCTGTCGGAAACGGCAAGGGAAAAGTTGACAGGTTCAAAGTCTCACGGCTTGACGAGGAAATGTGCAAGGCCATTTCCCTGAGTATCGGCTGTACCGTTGACAAGAAGACCAGCGTGATAACCATCACAGTCACCGATCAGGATCCGTTAGTGGCAGCAATTATGGCGGACACTCTTCAACAGCGTCTCCAGAACTACATCACCACCTACCGCACAAAAAAAGCATGCAACGATCTTGAATATTACACTAAGTTGCATGCAGAAGCAAAGGAAAAATACCAGAAAGCCCAGAACGCATACGCCAACTACTGTGATGCCAACCAGGATGTACTGCTTGAATCATACATAGCAAAGCGCGATGAGCTGGAGAACGAAATGCAGTCAGCATTCACTGTCATGAACCAAATGTCCATACAGATGAACAGTGCTCAGGCAAAGATACAAGCACGCACGCCTGCTTACACAATCATAAAATCGGCAAAGATGCCGTATAAGCCTTCAAGCATGTCGAAAATAATGATACTCATCCTTACAGTATTTTTTGCAGTAATGGCTGATGCCGCATGGGTACTGGTTATAAAAGACTTCCTCATGAAGAAGAAAATTTAGTGTATATCGGCAGTTCATATGATTTATACAAACATCAAGAAAAAACTGTCTGCCCTTGACCAACGCACGCTGACCGTAGCAAAGAACTCCATTGCCACGGCTGTCATGAAAGCCGGCGTCCTTGCATGCTCACTGATAATGGTTCCTGTCACGTTGGACTACCTTGACACGGAGAACTACGGAATATGGATGGCAATGACATCCATACTCTACTGGTTCGCCTTTTTCGACATAGGCCTTGGAAACGGAATGAGGAACTACATGGCAGAAGCCATATCACGTAATGACTTCTCACAGGCACAGTCTTATTTCAGTACAGCAATCTTTCTCCTTTCAGTCATTGCTGCTGTCATGGGAGCTGTCTCCATCATTGCCGTCTGCGGGATTGACCTTAACCATCTGTTCAACACCCGCACCATTGACAGCAAGTCATTATCCGGCGTGATGATGGTTGCCATAATATTTTCCCTGATATTATTCGTCGCAAAGAACATAGGCATGGTATACATAGCCATGCAGAGATATGCGGTAAATGACTTCATCACGTTCCTGGGACAGATAATATCTGCAATCATTGTGTACATCATCACCAGGACCACCGAACCGCACCTTATATATATAGTAACGGTAATCACAGGTATTCCTGCATTGATGTTCGTCCTTGCCTCCATACCGTTACTGAGACAATACCCGCAACTGCGGCCGTCCATAAAGAGTGTAAGCATCAGTTCCGCAAAGAAAATAGTAAACAAAGGTCTGGGATTCTTTGTCATACAGATAACAAGCTGTCTCGTCATCTTTGGTTCCGCAAATATTCTTATATCGCATTATTGCGGTCCGGAACAAGTGACGATATATAACATATCATATAAGCTGTTCAACATTCTTATAATTATCTATACAATAATACTGTCGCCGCTATGGAACGCATATACCGACGCAGCGGTAAAGGGAGATTACGTCTGGATAAGACGGATATTCAAGAAGTCAGCATACTTGTGGGCGGCAAGCATCGTGATAGGCATAGCGGCATTACCCGTAAGCTGCTGGTTCTTCAAGAAATGGGTCGGCGACAGTGTGGAGATTCCGCTAGGAGTTTCTGCGTCAGTCTTGGCATACGTATGTATGTTCAACTTCAACAACTGTGTCACTTATCTCATAAACGGACTAAACAAAATCAAGGTACAAATAATAACATCCGTCGTGGGCACTGCCATATACCTGGCATCAGTCTGTCTTTTACTAAAAGGAGACTACGGCATATATGGCATTTCCCTGAGCATGTGCGCCGTTTACATGCTAATGGCACTTGTACATCTATATCAATGCTATCTGCTGGCAAACAACAAGGCGCACGGCATATGGAATGAATGAGAACAACTGTTAATGTGAATCTATCAATATGGGCAACAAGATAAGTGTCATAACAATAGTCTATAACGATGTCCGGAACATCCGCAGGACAATGGAGAGCTTCTTTGCACAGACATGGACAGAGAAAGAGTATATTGTCATAGACGGAGGCTCTACAGACGGTACGGCGGATATTATCCGAGAATACTCAGAAAGACTGGCATACTGGTGTTCAGAACCGGACGACGGTATCTATGAGGCGATGAACAAAGGGGTGGAAAAAGCTGCGGGCAAATGGATAAATATCCTTAACTGTGGTGATGTCTATGCTTCCGAAACGGCACTTGAAGATGTAATCAAGGCAGCAGGCGGCACTGAGGCCGATGTTATTTTTGCCAACAGCATTGAAGTTCATGCAAAGTTCAAATACAACCGCTTCGCTGACGACGACATTTCCCGGCTGGAGTACATTCCAACGTTCCGCCACGGCTCTTCACTGATAAAAACATCCGTACATAAGCGCTATCTCTATGATGTCTCCAAGAAGAAAGCCTTGGGATATGCACTTGACTGGGAGATGCTGCACCGCTTATATAAAGACGGATATACTTTCCAGAAAGCGGACGTATTCCTTGAGGAATATCTTCTTGAAGGGGTATCCAACAATCCGTACAAGAACCTTTGGTACAACTACAAGATCACCGCCGGCTCAGGATTCTGTATGCATAAACTCATGTTCATGCTTATGCAGATGCTGAACATAATGAAGGCCAAGTGTCCGCTGACTGCCTTTGTTTACAGTTTCATACTTGAATACATCATCAACAGCGTCTGTCCGCACATTCCTTTCTGGACCCTCCGCCGCCCTTTGCTGAAACTTGGCAAGGTTAAAATTGGGAAAAACTCATTCATCATGAGAAAATGCTACATCATGAACGCCAACTTCCTTACAATAGGCAACTACAGCCACATCAACAGAGGATGTCTCATCGATGCCCGCGGCAAGATAACCATTGGTGACAATGTGTCCGTCTCACACAATGTAAGCCTTGTCACCGGAGGACACGACGCCATGTCGCCTGACTTCATAGGAATATTCAAGCCCATAGTCATAAAGGACTATGCATGGCTCGGTGTCGGATGTACCATACTTCAGGGAGTAACCATTGGACGCGGAGCAATAGTTGCAGCAGGAGCCGTAGTAACAAAGGATGTCGGGGACTATGAGATTGTCGGAGGCATACCGGCAAAAAGAATCGGCGAACGCCCGCAGAATCTCAACTATAAATGTCACGGATGGTCATTGTTCACATAAGAAAACGGACTATTGCCTGTATAAACAAAGAATATCTGTCATAATGATATATTCCATTCCATACCTTATATTTCTCATTTATCTTCTTACTTTAGCCGTCATTATAAGTGAGAAGAAAGAAGATGACCAGCTATGCCGTAACCTTACAAATCTCGGTATAGCCTCATTTCTTGTATTCTTCGGATGCAGAGGATATATATGGCATGACTGGACAGCATATACCGGTCTGTTTGACAAGGCATCATGGAGTGACATAGCAAACTACAATTACTTCAAGCATTCCGAGCCGCTATGGTTCGTGCTCATGAGGACATTCAAGACCTTTGTCAACAATTACTATGCCTTCGCATTCTTATGCAGCCTCATAAACACCATTCTTCTTGTCAGGTTCTTCAAAAGATACAGCATAAGCCTGCTCTTTGCTCTTGCGACATACGTGGCGTTCAGCGGCTTTGAGATTTCCATAAACCTCATGCGAAACTCCATGGCAATGTTCATTGTCCTTAACGCCCTGCCTTACATCGAGGAAAGGAAAATAGGCAAATACATGCTGGCCTGTGCCGTCGCCGCAGGAATCCACCTCTCGTCCCTGGTATATATCCCACTGTATTTCATTCTTAACCGACAAATAAACAAATGGGTGTTCATCGGACTTGTCATAGCATGCAACGCCGTACTTTTCTCAAATATCGCCATCGTCATGAAACTTGCAGAGGCAATAGGTTTCAATAATGAGATTTTCGAGTCTAAGCTCAGCATCTACTCAGATTTCGGAATGTATGCCAGCTCACGTTTCGTACTCCTCCAACGCTTTCTCATCTGCCTGATGGTCTTCTGTTATTACGACAAGCTGACAGAAATGTCAAAGAGCAACAGGATGTTCATCAATGCCCTGCTGATATACATCATAGGCTCGTATCTTACAAGTGAGTTCTCTGAAATGAGCAACCGTATCGGCATACTATTCTCTTTCTCATTCTGGATTCTTTGCGGATACCTCATAAAATGCTGCTTCTATATCAATAACCGACGGCTCTTCATGGGATTCATGGGATTTGTACTCATGTTCAACACCTATATCACCACCGCCGAGAATATCAAAGAATACCAGAACTGGCTGTTCGGAACAGCTGACTCCTACGAAGCCAAGCGCAGTTTCTATAACAAGAACTTCTCCGAGACAAAACAAGTTGATTCCAAAAAGAAATGAAAATAGCATATATTTCTCTGAGCGTTTTCGCCGACTGTGACATCCCTCTTGTCAACGCCCTTGCGGAAAAGGGTGTGGACATAACTTACTATATGATTATGTCTGACAAGAACAGACAAGGCACCGTCATAGACATCCGTGCCATGAAGACAGAGGCAAAGGTATTTCCGGCCGGTGACTATCCGGAACTGAAAGCCATAGAAAGTCTTACCGACCTCAGACGAATGAGAATCGTAAACATGCCGGTCGCCCACAACTACGCCTGGCAGTCTTTCGTCCTCGCTCACAGATTCAAGAAGGAACTGAAAGCAGGCGGCTTCGACATCATACATTTCACATGGCCATTTGACTATTGTTTCTTCTGTTTGTATAGTCTGGACATCCCCATGCTCTTTACCGTACATGATCCCATACCTCACTCCAGTGACGAGAAATTCATTTACAATCTGCAACGTGGAGCAGCCATAAAACGTGCTGACTATTTCATGCTGCTCAATGAAACACAGACAGAAGAGTTCAAACAACGATATTCCATAACAGACAACAGAATCTTCCACTCCAGACTCAGCATATACACCCACCTCTCTCACCATAAGCCGGGAGCACCAATCCATGACGCCACATATATCCTTTTTATGGGAAGCATCAATCCGCATAAAGGCATAAAATACCTCTGTGAAGCCATGGAGGAGGCACGCAAGACATGCCCGGAACTGCAACTGGTAATCGCAGGAAAGGGTACATTTGACTTTAACATTGCTGATTATACCTGCCGTGGCTATGTAAAGCTTATCAACCGCTTCATAGAAACCGATGAGCTGATCAATCTTGTCCGTCACTCACAATTTGTCTGCTGCCCGTATACCGATGCCACGCAGAGCGGAGTCGTCATGTCGGCATTCGCCTTGTGCAAGCCTGTACTGGCAACAAATGTCGGCGCATTGCACGAAATGATTGACAATGGCAGACACGGCATGCTCGTTGCCCCTAAAGACAGCCATGCATTAGCAGAAGCCATAGCAAAGATGAATGACCGGGATGTGCTGGAGGAAATGAAAAACAATATTATATGTGACTACCGCAATGGCGAGAAATCATGGAGCACTATAGCCGACAATCTGATTGACAACTACAATATCCTAATCAAAAACAGACGCGCATGAAACCTGAGATAATAGCATTCTACCTGCCGCAATATCACCCTACCGAGCATAACGACCTGTGGTGGGGCAAGGGATTTACGGAATGGACAAATGTTGCAAAGGCAAAACGTCTGTTCCCCGGACATTACCAGCCGAAGATTCCTGCCGACCTCGGATTCTATGACCTGCGCGTTCCCGAAGTGCGCAAGGAGCAGGCCTCACTTGCCAAGGAAGCCGGCATAGACTGCTTCTGCTACTACCACTACTGGTTTGAGAACGGCCATGAAGAACTGGAGCGGCCTTTCAACGAGGTTGTTGAATCAGGAGAGCCTGACTTCCCGTTCTGTCTCTGCTGGGCCAATGAGTCCTGGTACAAGAAATTCTGGAACAATGACGGTGCCCTTGTCGACAAGAAGGTTCTGGCCGAACAGAAATATGCAGGCGAGGATGATGACACCAAGCATTTCTATTCCTTGCTGAAAGCATTCAGGGACAAGAGATATTACAAAGTCAACGGCAAGCTTTTCTTTGCCATATATCAGCCGCTGGAGTTCAAGGAGGCGGCACGCTTCATGGCTCTGTGGCAGAAGCTGGCGGAAGAGAACGGACTTCCCGGATTCCATTTCGCCGCCTTCACATATTTCGCCGACATGAAAGGTGAGGAGATTCTTGACCGCGGCTTTGACAGTGTCATATCCTGCCGCCACAACAGAGACAAGATTCATAACGGGGCATGGCTCATACGCAAAGCGGCAAGTATGGTCTTGAGATGTCCGAGAATGATACGGTACAAGACAATATGGCCGCGCCTCATCAGTGACCTGGAAAGGAAAGACGACAGATACATTCCTGTCATGATGCCTAATTGGGACCATACTCCGAGGAGCGGCAGGAAAGGAGATCTTTTCCTGAATTCTTCTCCCGCAGAGTTCAAGAAACATTGCAAAGATGTCCTGTCCTCTGTAAAGGACAAAAAGACTCCACTGTGCTTTATAAAGTCATGGAATGAGTGGGGAGAAGGCAACTATATGGAGCCGGACATGAGATACGGCAAGGGATATATCAACGCACTGAAAGACGCTTTGGCGGAATTATTTTGACAGGGGAAGACATGAAAATAATTTATGACAACATAATATATGCTCTGCAGCGATGCGGCGGAATCTCTGTCGTATGGAGCAATCTTATCACAAGATGCCTTAAGAAGGGAGATGGCAATATCTCTTTCCTTGACTATGAGCATGAGAACATCTCACGCTCGGACATCTCGCTGCCGGAAGAGAACATCATTAAAAAGAAGCTGCACGTCCCCTCAATACAGAGGTTCATAAACCCATCCGGCAGGGATTTCCGTACGAACGAGCCTTTCATTTTCCACTCGAGCTATTACAGGACGCTTAACCGCCCTAATGCCATAAACGTCACAACCGTTCATGACTTCGTCTATTCTTTCTATGTCAAGAATCCCGTAAGCAGATTCCTGCACTGCCGTCAGCAGTATGATGCAATAAGAAAATCGGACATTGTGGTATGTATATCAGAAAACACCAAAAAGGACCTGCTGCAGCTTCTTCCTGATGTCAGTCCTGAGAAAGTGAAGGTCATATACAACGGTGTGGACAACCGCTTCCGCCGTATTCCCGGCACCGCATATAAGGACTATTTCCTCTTCGTAGGCAATCGGGGCGGATACAAGAACTTCACGGCAATAATAGAGCCTGTGGCACGGTGTGGCTTCGAACTGAGAATTGTCGGTCCCGCCATTACCGAAGAGGAGACGGCACTCATGAAAAAGCATAACCTCAGATACACTTATTGCGGGCGTGTCTCCGACGAGGAGCTGAACAAGCTCTACAACGAGGCTTTCTGCTTCATCTACCCTTCCCTATACGAAGGCTTCGGACTCCCGGTGCTGGAAGCACAGATGGCCGGCTGTCCCGTACTTGCCGTCAACACTTCCTCTCTACCTGAAGTCATCGGCGACAAGAACCTCTTGCTTGACGAAATAACCTATGAGGCACTGCATGACAAGGTCTCTCTCCTGAAGGACCCGCAGACAAGAGAGAAAATCATAGCGGACGGACTTAAAAATGCCACACGCTTCTCGTGGGACAAGATGACCGAAGAATATATGGCACTGTACCAGGAGGCCATTGACAATTTTCTTAAAAGTTAAGCCATGACAATATCCATAATAACAGCGGCATTCAATAGCGAACGGACAATAGCCCACACTATTGAATCAGTGCTTGCACAGACATATAAGGACATTGACTATTGGATTATTGACGGAGCTTCAACCGACAGGACAGTGGAAATAGCACGGAGCTATGAAGAACGGTTCTGCGGGAAACTGCATATAGTCAGCCAGCCCGACAAAGGGATATATGATGCAATGAACAAAGGGATAGGCTTTTGTCATGGCGAAATAGTCGGTATTCTCAACTCTGACGATTTCTACACCTCTGCTGATGCCCTGGAAACAATAGCACGGACTTTTGCCGCAGATGATGATACAGATGCCGTATATGGCGACATTCATTTCATTAACGAGAATAATACCGGCAAATGTGTACGATACTATTCAAGTGGAATATTCCGCCCATGGATGCTACGATTCGGATTCATGCCGGCACATCCGTCGTTCTATGTCAGGAATAAGGTATATGAAAAATACGGATTGTTTTCGTTGGACTACCGTATCGCATCCGATTACGACCTTCTGGTCAGACTTCTTTACAAACACCGCATAAAGGCAAAATACATAAAGAAAGATTTTGTCACCATGCGCACGGGCGGCATAAGTACAAAGAACATGCGTAACCGATGGCTCATTACGCGGGAGAATGTCATTGCATGCCGAAGGAACGGGCTGTATACGAATATTGTCCTTATCTCCATGAAGTATCTGTATAAGATTTTTGAATTCAGGATATAATCTTCTGACGGCGGTTTACAAGCATGTGGAGAGTATCACATTTGATTGAAACATATAATAACAATGGCATCCGATTCTTAAAGACATTATATAAATGTTTGTCTCTTCAGAATAGGATGCCATTTTACTTTTGTCCTGTTTCCGTTCACAAGCTTTCTTTTTTTACATTCATGTTCCTGCACTTTCATTCACAGCCGTATGCCCACTCTGTCGATATGTTCCCGCAGTGCGGGGCTGCTGATGGATTCATAGTGGAGCACGTCAACGAAGAACGGAAGCATGCTGTCTTCCAGTTCTGATTTCAGCAGCAGCACAGTATTATGCGTTATGCCGGTGCCCTTTATGGCAAGGTCAATGTCTGACCCTTTTTTGTAGCAGCCTTTCGCCCTTGACCCGAACAGTATCGCGGCTTCTATCTCCGGATGACGGAGACAGGCTGTCTTCAGTACATTAATATGCTGTTCAGAAAGTCCGGTGTTCATTTTCATTATACTTTCTTCTAACAAGATTCTGCTTGGGAGGATGCAAATTTGTTCTTTACTCGTCTGACTTAACGAATACGCTTACAATCTTTTTGCAAAATCATTATACATTCTTTCCAGCATCGGGAGATAACTGCTTTCTATCGTTCTTATTATAACCTCGGCAGTATCGTCATCGTAGGTATGAACGGTAAGGTTTCTTGCTGACAGAGCGTGGAGCCATTCCTCCGCATCGTCAATGTATCCACTCTGGAAAGCCTGCCGTATGACGGATTTCGGCGACTGTACGACAAAACCTTCCGATTCAAGAAAGTCTTTCAGAACCTTCCATGCCAGTTCAAAGGTAAACTCAAAAGTTTGTATCAATCCTGCCTGCATAAGAAAGTTTGCAGGTTCCTTCCTTAGCATGGTTACTCCTTCGCGGAGACGGGAAACGGCTCTTTCGAAGTTCTGGAAACGTTGTTTCCATCTGATGTCTGTATCCATTGGCTGTGGGGTTGTGAGGTTATATTGTATGTTGTTATACGGTTATCTGGTCAGGTGGATAGTTCTACCTTCCAATCCGTTATGCCACGCTCCTTGGTGCTGAAGTTTATTCCTATCTTCACCACAGGCAGGTTGAGGAGTGAGAAGCGTTCCGCATAGTCTTTCAGTTCTATCTGCTCCATGGCAGTGCCGGCAGACCGGTCAAGCTTTGTCTCTATGAGATACAGCTTGTCCCACAGCACCATGACAAGGTCAACACGCCCGTCGCCGGCATGCACTTCCACATCGCCGTAGGCACCGAAAAGAGAGAAGACGACATATAGCATCTGCTTCCATTGGCTTCACCCATTACCGGCTTCGCCTCGTAAGATTTACGTGTCAAATCCTCAATTGCCTCTTCCCGTGTTATGCCGTTATACCCGGCAAAGAGACAGATGTCATCGCTCGTCACAGTAAAGAATTCCTTATTTGTTATTCCGCATAACCGTAGAACCCTTACAATCCTTTTACTTTATAACCGACACAATCACAGCACCCATTGTGGCGAGTATGGAACCTATGCTTACCCACATGGAGGCTGTCTGTGCGGCAGTGCTCTGAGTGTTGCGTTCAGGCAGGACTATCTCGCATCCCGGTTCTATCTTCGCACCGTCGCGGACCATCTTCGCACTGCCGTTCTGATAGATTACGTATGCCCAGCGGCGGTTCCTCGCACCGCGTGCGCCGCCCTGTGCCATGTAGTACTTTATGTTCTTGCCCTTCACGTAAGGAACGGTATTCTCGTAAGGCACGGCACCGCTGATTCTTACCGTGTTGTTAGTCTCCTGGACAATGATGCGGTCACCGTCACGGAGAATGATGTCTTCAGCACTGCCCGGATTGTTGAGCGATGCCTGAAGATCCACAGCCACCTTGTACTCGTCCTGGCGGAGGAACTGCTCCATGAGGAGGGAGTCGGCGAAGAGATATTTGCTTCCGCCTTCGGAAAGCTGCTGTGAGCCGTTGCCGGCATAGGCGCGGTAGGCACGCTGCTCATCAAGTTTCTTGAGGCGTATGCGCTTCTCCTCATCGTTCATCTTGCGCATGATATACGTACCGTTAGGGGCGGCCTGCGACGTCGTGCCGCCGCAGAGTTTCAGCACGTCACTGACGCGTGTGTTTGCCTTTGTCAGCCCGTAATGGCCGGCAGACATCACCTCGCCTTCGATGCTCACGCTCATCTGCTCCATGTAGGCTGCGTTGCGGGTCACATAGACTTCGTCGAACGGCATGAGCTTAAAGCCCTCCTTGCCGTCAAGGACAAAGCCGTCGACAAGCTGCATCTCGTAGGATTCCGTGCGCACATTGCCCGTTGCGGCGGCAGAAGAGTCAGCAATGCGGCGGTTGACCTTCACCGTTGTGGAAGCGGCGTTCTTCAGTCCGCCGGCCTGGAGAATGAAGTCCTCTACAGTCATGCCGTCGGCATACTGATATGTTCCCGGATAGTACACCTCACCGTAAATCTTCAGTTTGCGCTCACCCGTCAGTTCCTTCTGCGACGGAATGAAGAGCACGTCCTCGTTACACAGCGGAATGTCCGCCACGGTGCCGTCAAGAATGCCCTGTATGTCGACAGGGATTACCTCCAGCGTACGGTCCTTCTTCATGCGGTGCATCACGGCATGCTGCGTAAAGGCATCCTCACGCAGGCCGTCGGCAATGGTTATGAGGCTGCGGACGCTTGTTATCTCGCCGCCCAGCTGATACTTGCCCGGACGGAACGCCGCACCTTTCAGCTCGACCATGTTTGAATATCTCGGGAGGATGGAGTCGACGCTCACAGAGTCTTCGTCAGCTACCTTGAAGGAGGCGAAGTCAAATTCCGTAACGTTATAAACGGAATATTCCTTGCCGTTCTTGCGTATGTCGCGGACACTCTTTGTGTAAGCGTCACCGGTGAATCCGCCGGCATATTTCAGGAGTGACTTCATCGACTCTGAGCTTTTCATCTCGTACCACATAGGGCGCTTCACCTTACCGGTGATGTTGACAAGGCATTCGTACGGGCCGACGACGATGACGTCATTGTCATGAAGGCGCACATTGCCCGTAAGCTTGCCGTTGAGGATATAGTCGTAGATATCAACATTGGAGACGAGACGGCCGTTGCGGTAGACTTTTATGTCACGCAGCGTACCGAGCTCATTGGTTCCGCCCGCCATATACAGGGCGTGGAAGACGCTGGCAAAAGCCGAGAGGGTGTATGTCCCGGGAATCTTCACCTCACCCATCACGTTCACCATGATGGTCTTTGTCTGTCCCACGGTCATCTTCACCTTTGACGAAGCGTAGCGGGAGCCGAGCGTGGAGCGCAGCTTCCTGTTGGCCTGTGCGACGGAGAGACCGCTGAGATGTATCGGTCCGAAGCCTTCGACGACAATCTCTCCGTCAGGACTGACGGTGTATGTCTCCGACTTCTGTGACGCTCCGTAGACATCAACGATAACCTCGTCGCCGGGGCCGAGGACATAATTCTGCGGAGTGGCGATGTTCATGTTCGGCTCGAAGGAAAGGTCCTTGTTGTTGAAGATGTCACGGCCGAAGACTTTCCTTTTGTTCTTCAGTTTCTGCTCCAGCTTCTTCTCCAGGATTGTCAGGGAGTCCGGCATGAAGTCGTTCAGTGCGTCCACACCCTCATCCGTGCTGAACCTGTCATCGTCTCCGCCATCCATGCGGCGGCTGAGCTCAGGATAATATTCCTCACCGCCGAGAGTGTTCTTCGATGCGGTGCTCTGTCCGCCGCGTGCAGAAGTGCCGTTGGCGCTGCGGCTGCGTCCGTCCGTATTTTCCGACTTGCCCGAAGCGGCGCCGAGGCTGCTGTCCTTCATCTTGGCGTACTTCTTGCGCAACTGCTGCAGCTTCGTCACACTGACACCCTTCTGCATCAGTTTCGTGACAATCTGTGCCTGTGACGTTCCTTTCTTCTGTTCTTTCGTTACATAGTCGATAATCTGAGAGTCGGACATCGACTGCGCCATGGCTTCTGTCATGGCGATAATGCTTATCAAAGCGATGAGGAAGATTCGTTTCATTATGTCTTGTAGTTTTTTTCGTTCTTGATTGTGACTGACGGGAACACGCGGCTGTGCGTTCCTGAATATCGGGAAACACTCATCAATCAGCACGGACTGTCAGCGGTTCTTCCGCCTCCATAATCCGTCACAGCCGTCAAATCCGGAGGCGCACACCTCCATTAAACAATAACGGCAGTGCACCTTATTTATTTTAGGCAACCATTGAATATTATTTCATAATTGAATATTTTCTTGCCAACGCTTGTTCTTTTTTTGCCGATTGGTACACCCGCTTGCCAACGCTCCGCCCACCAACCGCCTCAAAAATAACAGCGTTTTAGTATAAACCAATTTCAGACAGCTACTTATAATCTCTGCAAAAGTACAAAAAAATATGCAATATTCCAATCTTTTGTCAAAATTTGTTGTACAGGGTCTGCGGGGCTTCAGGGTTATAGCGGATTACTGTTGCAGGTCGTGGGGCACGGGACGAGGTTATTGGGGGCATTCCATATATTGCTGATACACAAAAAAAATAAGCAACGTGCCATATCCTGAAATCCAAGAAGAAAAACTCATCGCGTTTGAAAGGTAACGTTTTGCCTCGCAAAAAGTAATGGTTCACACTGTAAAAGGTTATCTTTCACGGTGTGAAAGGTAACGGTTCGTCCTGCATGTTTTTTTTACCGGCAGCATGGACGGCAATCACAATGAAAAAAAGAAGTTCCCGAGGGGCTTGGCTGAACGCCGCACGCCAATGCCTGTCATCCCGTGACCGGCGATTCCTGCGCCGGCGGAAGAGTGGCGGTTCTCAGGCAAGAGACTTTGCTGCCCCGCCGCATGCAAGGAACATTTCTGCAGCCGCGCAGCCCGGCAGGTACAGCGGCATCGGCTGAATGTCACCTGCGGAGGCAGGGCATCGGAATGCCCGCAACCGCAAGACCGTATTCCTGACGAGTTGCATATCGCTTACAGGAGCATGTCATCGAGATGACCTCGCGAGGTCCGTGGCATTCCCTTATCTTTCAAGACTTGCCACAAATTCCGCGGAGACAGAGTTCCCGTACTGCTGGCAGACATCGGACGAGAACGCCTGTGCCATGCATATAAGCGGTTCCCAACGCTCCACGGGCAGCGAGAGCAATGTCGTCCTGTCTATATCCCCGCATGTCAGGGCATAGATGAATCCGGCATTGAAATTGTCCCCGGCACCTACTGTGCTCACCGTCTCTATCTTCCCTGCAGGAAAGGTTCTCCGCCACAACGGCGTGAAGACCTCGACGGGATTGCCGCCGTCGGTGCAGATGAACAGCGGACAGCACGGGCGGACATGCCGTTCATAGATTTCCGTAGCGTCCTGAGTGCCGTAAAGGTATCCGAAATCCTCCAACGAGCCGCGCACAACGGTTGCCATGCACATGTTTTCCCTGATATTCTCCGCCGTGGCAGGTATGTCCTTGATATGTGAGGCACGGAAATTGATGTCGTAATAAAGTACGGAACCGGCGGAATATGCCTTTCCGAGCATTGCCGAGACTTCACGGCGTATGACGGGATTGACGGCGAAGAATGAGCCGAAGAGCACGATGTCCTCATCCGTGAAATCAGGAGCCATGGCGGCACTTACCGATGCTCCGGCATGGTTCTTGTAAAACAGGTACCGGGCATCGTTATTCTCGTCAAGGAAAGCCAGTGAGATATGCGACTGCACACCTTTGTTCCTGTTGACGAAACGGTCACTGACATTGTTCTCGCGGAGATACCTGCAGGTCATGTCCCCTACATGGTCGTCTCCCGCTTCCGTGACAATGCTGCACGGCACGCCGGCTCTGCCGAGGGAGATGACGGCGTTGAACGTTGAGCCTCCCGGCACTGCCGTCTGCGGCAGGTCGTTCTTGAAAATGATGTCAAGCACGGTCTCTCCTATTCCTATTATCTGTCTCATGGAGTTATGTGGTTAATACGGTTCTGAGGTGCAGGTCTTCGGCTATGGGGTGTTTTTATGGTTGTCAATGCAAGTGTCATTGCCTCACAGCCCCTGGCCTTATAACCCGCAACCGAAAAAAAACGATTGCCTTCATAAGACGTAGCGGCAGGTCGGGCCAATACGTTTCAGGAAGGCAATCGTCCGGGAAATTTTATTGAAAGTCATATGTATTCTTTATCCGAAGAATCCGGGCTGCGTGTACTTTATGCCCAGTTCGTTGTCCACGACGGCAAGGATTCCCTGCACCTGTGCCAGGCCGAACATGCGGCCGAGGAACGAATATCCGGCATTGTAGCCCTTGTCCTCGTCACCCAGCATGGTCATGCCGTGATCGACACGCATGGGGAGTTTCTGCGTGGAAGGCTTGCGCGTCTGCATGCGGCGCTGCTCCTCCTTCTCGAAGATTCGTGCGAGTTCCACGAGATTGGCACGTCCGCCGAGATGGCTCGCCTCGGTGAAGTCGCCGTTAGGGAAGATGTGGCAGGAGCGCAGGTGTACGAAATGAGTCCTTTCGTGGAACTTCTCCGCCAGCGGGGTTAGGTCGTTATGACCGCCGGCAGAGAGGGAGCCGGCACAGAAGGTCAGTCCGTTGTGCTCGTTCGGCACGGCATCGAGGAACCACTGTATGTCGTCCTCACAGTTGACGATGCGCGGAAGTCCGAGGATAGGATACGGCGGGTCGTCCGGATGGACGCACATGTCGATGTCATACTCGTCGCATATCGGCATGATGGCCTCAAGCCAGGTCTTCATGTTGTTGCGCAGGTCGTCCTTCGTCACACCGTCGTAGAGTGCGAGGAGCTCGCGGAAAAGCTCGACAGGCTTCTCGTCGCCCTCCTTGAAGTTGCCTGAGACGAAGCCCTGCGTCTTTATGACGATGTTCTCCACAAGGTCGCGGTCGTACTTTGCGTCAGCCTTGGCACGGATAGCCTCAACCTCTGCCATGAGATCACGTCCCTGCAGAGCCTTTGAGGCGTTTGAGCCGTTGCCATCGACGATGGACTTCCACTCCTCCTCCGCTCCTTCGCGCTTGAGGATATGTATGTCGAAATAGGCGAACTCCGCCCAGTTGAAGTAGAGGTTTGACGCACCGTTGGGGTTTTCATGAAGGAGGTCTGTCCTCGCCCAGTCGAGCACCGGCATGAAGTTGTAGCACACACAGTGGATTCCTTCCTTGCCGAGGTTGGCGAGAGATTCCTTGTAAACCTCTATCTGACGGTCACGGTCAGGACCGCCGTACTTTATCGTCTCGGTAACCGGAAGAGACTCTACGACGCTCCAGCGCATGCCGTAGCTTTCTATATATTCCTTCAGGTCGCGGATTTTCTCACGTGTCCACACTTCTCCGAGAGGTACGTCGTGAAGCGCGGTGACGATGCCTTCCACGCCTATCTGCTTAAGCATGGCAAGAGTGATCTTGTCATTCTTGCCAAACCAACGCCATGTTCTTTCCATATTTGGTTGCGGGTTTTAGGGTTTTTGTCCGGGGTTATACTGTTTACATTGCTGTCACATTGAATCCGCCGTCGACGACAGCCACGGTGCCGGTGACGAACTTTGCCGCGTCAGACATAAGGTAGTGGATTGTTCCGCAGAGCTCTTCCGGCTCTCCCATGCGGGAGAACGGAGTCTGACGGATGACATCCTTGCCGCGCTGGGTGTATGAGCCGTCAGGGTTTGTAAGGAGAGTGCGGTTCTGCTCCGTGATGAAGAATCCGGGTGCGATGGCATTTACGCGTATGCCCTCGCCGAACTTGCGTGCCGCCTCCTGTGCCAGCCAGCCTGTGAAGCTGTTGATGCCGCTCTTTGCCGCAGAGTATCCGCAGACGCGGGTGATAGGGCGGAAGGCTGACATGGACGAAAAATTGATGATGCTTCCCTTTCCCTGAGCCACCATTGGCTTGAGGAATATGCGAGTAGGGATGACTGTTCCAGTAAGATTAAGGTTCAGCACGGCCTGGAACTGGTCAGGCTGGAGGTCGAAGAAGTTCTGGTCAGGACCTATCACCGCTCCTGCCATGTTGCCTCCGGCAGCATTGAGGAGAGTGTCGACCTTGCCGTATTTCTCAACAACATAGTCACAGGCGGACTGCATTGCCTGCTCGTCCATGACGTCCATCTTTACGAATTCGCATACGCCGCCTGCCTTTTCGATGTCTGCGGCTATCTCCGCGCCGACGTCAGCCTTACGGCCGCCGATGATTACTTTGGCACCTTCGAGTGCCAGATACTTTGCTATGCAGCGGCCGAGAATGCCCGTTCCGCCGGTGATGACCACAACGTAGTCCTTGATGTTAAATAGGTTAGCCATTGTATTGATATTTAGGTTGTTTGCTTTTATATGGGAGTGATTGTCATGTCTGTATGCCGACTTTGAGGATTGGCATACAGACAGTCTCTTTTATCAATTTATATCGACCATACTGCCCCGTCGGCAGTGTCCTTTATGACAAATCCTGCCTCCTGGAGTTCATCACGCAGACGGTCTGACGTAGCCCAGTCCTTGTCGGCCTTAGCCTTGGCACGCATTTCGAGCACCATGTCCACTGCCTTTCCGAACGCTTTCTCCTTTGAAGGGTCGGCACTGCCCTCGGCAGGCTTCAGTCCGAGAATGTCCTCCACCCACAGATGCAGGGTGTCGGAGAGTTTCTGCAGGTCGTCAGCGGAGATTTTAGCCTTGCGGTCCACGAGGATGTTCACCTGCCGGCATGCCTCGAAGAGGAGCGAAATGACCTCCGGTGTCTGCAGGTCGTCGTTCATTGCGTCATAGAGCCGCTGCGGCAGCTCCGCCACAAACTTCTGAATCTCAGGCTGTGAGCCCTTTGCAGGCTGTATGCGCATAAGGTCCTTGAGTCCCGACTGGAGGCGTTCGAGTCCCTTTTCCGCCGCGATAAGGGCATCGTTGGAGAAGTCCACGGTGCCGCGGTAGTGTGCCGAAAGGATGAAGAAGCGTATCGTCAGCGGAGCGAAAGGCTGTGTCAGCAACTCATGCTCGCCCTTGAAGAACTGGTCGAGGGTGATGAAATTGTTATATGACTTTCCCATCTTCTTTCCGTTGATGGTAATCATGTTGTTGTGCATCCAGTATTTCACCGCCGGATGTCCCATGGAAGCCTGAGCCTGTGCTATCTCGCACTCATGGTGAGGGAACACGAGGTCCATGCCGCCTCCGTGTATGTCAAACTCGTCGCCGAGATACTTCCTGCCCATGGCGGTACATTCGCAGTGCCATCCCGGGAAGCCGTCCGACCATGGTGACGGCCATCTCATGATATGTTCAGGCTGCGCCTTCTTCCATAGGGCAAAGTCTGCCTGGTTCTTCTTTTCCCCGACACCGCCGAGATTCTCACGGCTCGCGTCCTTGACGTTCTCGAGAGAGCGTCCGGAAAGTATGCCGTACTTGAAGTCCTTGTTGTATTTCTCTATGTCGAAATATACGGAGCCGTTGCTGACGTAGGCATACCCGTTGTCAAGAATCTGCTGCACGAGCTGCTGCTGCTCTATGATATGTCCTGTGGCATGCGGCTCTATGGACGGCGGAAGGACATTGAGCTTCTCCATTGCCGAGTTGAAGCGGCGCGTATAGTACTGAGCTATCTCCATAGGCTCCAGCTGTTCCAGCCTTGCCTTCTTTGCTATCTTGTCCTCACCCTCGTCGGCATCGTGCTCAAGATGGCCCACGTCAGTGATGTTACGGACATAGCGCACCTTGTAGCCGAGGTGCTTAAGATAACGGAAAAGAATGTCGAACGTAATGGCAGGACGTGCATGTCCGAGATGCGCGTCGCCGTAGACTGTAGGTCCGCAGACGTACATTCCCACGTTGGGAGCATGGAGCGGCTCAAAGCGTTCCTTCTGTCTGTGGAGGGTGTTATAGATAAGAAGTGTCTGGTTCATTTTACGGTTATGAGGTCTTAAGGTTATGCGGCTGTGAGGCTTGTTGAGGTTTGGTCATGTGCTTCATGGACAATATCCGTAAAATCACAAAACCCTATGACCTCAAAACCACAGTGCCGTTTTTACATTATATTAAATGCAAAGTTACACATTTTCTCTGTAAAAAGTTCATAGTTTGAGAAAAAAATGTGTAACTTTGCACAAAAATTAAACCAAAACGCATCATATAAAGACATGGCTTATACAAGATTGACTGCCATAGAGGCAGCGCAGATTATCAAGAACGGTGACACACTGGGACTATCGGGCTTCACTCCGGCAGGTGCCCCGAAGGCTGTCACGAAAGAGCTTGCCGCCATTGCCGAGGCAGAACATGCCGCAGGACGCGAGTTCAAGGTTAATCTCTTCACAGGCGCATCCACGGGACAGAGCACCGACGGTGTCCTCACCCTTGCCAAGGCTATAGGCTACCGTGCGCCATACACCACCAACAGCGAGTTCCGCAAGTCTGTAAACGCAGGCGAAATATGTTATAACGACCTCCATCTGAGCCACATGGCTCAGGAGGTGCGCTACGGCTTCATGGGCAAGGTTGACGTTGCCATACTCGAGGTCTGCGCCATCGAGGAGGGTGAGACTACGTGCAAGGCTTACCTCACGTCGGCAGGCGGCATATCGCCTACCGTGGCACGCCTCGCCGACAAGGTCATCCTGGAGCTTAATTCCTTCCACCATCCCGAGGCAGGACTCCTCCACGATGTCTACGAGCCTCTCGACCCGCCTTACCGTGAGCCTATCATGATAAAATCTGTCACCGACCGTGTGGGCAAGACTTATGTTGAGATAGATGCCGGAAAGATAGTCGGTGTCGTGGAATGCAACATCCCTGACGAGGCGCGCGGCTTCAAGGGCGAGGACCCTGTGACGACACAGATAGGCCGCAACGTGGCCGAGTTCCTCGTGAAGGACATGAAGCGCGGCATCATCCCGCCGGAGTTCCTCCCGCTGCAGTCGGGCGTGGGCACTACCGCCAATGCCATACTCGCCGCCCTCGGACAGGATCCGAGCGTGCCGAACTTCAACATCTATACAGAAGTGCTGCAGGACGCCATCGTCCCGATGCTCCTCGAGGGACGCGTGAAAGACGCCTCCACATGCTCGCTCTCTGTCACCAACGAGTGTCTGAAGCAGGTTTACGACAACCTCGACTTCTTCAAGCAGCATCTTGTCCTGCGCCCTTCAGAGATAAGCAACTCCCCTGAGGTCATCCGCCGGCTGGGAGTCATAGCCATCAACACCGCCATTGAGGTGGACATCTTCGGCAATGCCAACTCCACACACATATCAGGAACAAAGATGATGAACGGCATCGGCGGCTCGGGCGACTTCGAGCGCAACGCCTACATCTCAATCTTCACCTGCGCCTCAACGGCAAAGGGTGGCGTAATCTCTGCCATTGTGCCGTTCTGCTCCCACCTCGACCATACCGAGCATGACGTCAACGTCATCGTGACCGAGCAGGGCGTGGCTGACCTCCGCGGAAAGTCTCCTATGCAGCGCGCCCACGAAATCATCGAGAACTGTGCTCATCCGGACTACCGTCCGCTGCTCCGCGAATACCTGAAGATTGCCAAGGGCGGACAGACTCATCACAATCTCCCGGCCGCATTCGCAATGCACGACACCCTGATGCGCAAGGGCGACATGCACCTTACAGACTTCTCCGAATACGTGAAATAAGTTTTTTCAGGTTGTACGGTTATTGGGATGGCTTGGTGCGCGGAAGCCTGCGTCCTGCAGGAATGTGCCCCGGCGCGTCCGCCGTCAGGACATTGACAATTGACAATCTTACGTTTGGAGAAGCATGCACCGGTCAAGAGCCTCCGTTTAACAGCGGCCACACCATGCACACCGGAAACAGTTCTGCATCAGCCGTCAGCAATCTGTCCGCAAAAACCGTGGAGCCATACAACCATATAACCGCGAAAAGCCCCATGAAACGTATATTCCCTTACATATTGACAGCACTCGTGCTTGCCGCCTGCGGCAGGCGCGAGTGTCCGTTTTCAGGATGCGGGGACAGCAGTGACTCTGTTGAAATCACCGCCGACATACTCCTTCCATCCACTCCCGTACGGAATCAGGGGGATACGGAACTGTGCTGGATCTACGCCATGCTTGCCGCCATAGAGACCGACCGTCTCGCACAGGGAGACTCCGTTACGCTCTCACCGCTGTGGCTGGCACGCAAATCACTGGAAGAGCAGTCTGCGGACACCTACCTGTCAGGACGGCGGATATCCCTCCGCGGCACCCTCCCCGAGGCAATGCGCCTCCTGGAAACCCACGGCATTGTGGCATGGGATGCCTACCGTGCATCGCAGCAAAGCCCGTCACGTGCCGCAACGAGAAAGACGGAAAGGCTGGCACGCTCTTTCTCCGTCCACAAAAAGGGACTGGAGGAACTCCGGGAAGCTGTCGGCGACGCACTTGACAGCACACTCGGGCCAACACCGCGCAATGTCTTCATGCTCGGCATGGAATACACTCCCCGGGAGTTTGCCCACAGCCTCTGCATGCCGGGCGACTGGAAAGCCTACACCTCCTTCACGCACCACCCTTTCCACACACCGTTCGTCATGGAGATTCCCGACAACAGGCAACGCCATGAGGCAACGAACATTCCATTGGAGGAACTGGTCTCAATGACAGCAAGGAGTCTCCGCAACGGACATCCCGTGGCATGGGAAGGCTCACTGGCCTTCCGCCGCAACGGTAATGACGCGGCCGGCATACAGCGGGAAACCGGCATCTCACACGGGAACCTCTCCCGGAAAGACATGACGACGCTGCAACAACAGCGTCAGCGCATGCTTGAACGCCATCAGCTCACCGACGACCACTGCATGGCCATCACGGGAATGGGCCACGACAGAAAAGGACAACGGTACTTCATCCTTAAAAATTCATGGGGCAAGGACAACGGACATGACGGCTACGTCTACATGACTGAACGTCAGTTTGCCCTCTGCACGATAATGATAATGGCACGGATATGAGAAGATACGCTCTACTCCTCATCATGATTCTCCCATCCCTCCTCTGCCACGCACAGGCGTTCCGGGGAGGAGAGACACTGGAATACAAGATGTACTTCAACTGGCAGTTCGTCTGGCTGAACGCCGGAACGGCGACAATGACAATACGGGAACAGGACTATCAGGGACGGAAGGCTTTCCGCTGCGCCCTGACGACACGCAGCAGCCAGAAAATCGACCGGTATTTCCGCATGAGGGACACGCTCCTCTGCTACACCACTCCCGAATGCCTGCCTCTCTACTACCGCAAAGGGGCGAGCGAAGGGAAGAGGTACTATGTCGACGAACTGCTCTACAGCTATGACAACGGCATACAGGTAACCATGCGCGAGCTGACCTCAAACGGCGAACGCCTGCAACATCAGCACCGCTTCCCGAAACCCGTCTACGACATGCTCTCCATCTTCCTCAAGGCACGCAGCTACAACACTGACGGCTGGAAGAAAGGATACACCATCGTCTTCCCCATGGCCGCCGGCAGCGGCGTGAAGAACGCCAAGCTGAAATATCAGGGCAAGAAGGTTATAAAGGCAGAGGACGGCAACCGCTATAACTGCCTCCAGCTGACATACATGGAACCTGACGGAAAGAAGGAAAAGGAAATAGTCAGATTCTTCGTCACTGACGACAAGAACCATATACCCATACGCCTCGACATGTTCCTCAACTTCGGCATCGCCAAGGCCTTCCTCAAAAGCATGAAGGGCGTAAAGAACCCTGTCACGGCAAGGCTGTGACAGAGGCTGAGACCGAAAAGCCAACTATCGCGTGTCATCTGCAACGTGACAATCTCAAATCCGCTAAAAGAACGGCCGTTTCCGGTTCTTCTTTTCCTGCATCTTTGGGCTTCCAAGCCACAACAAAACGTACATAAGCGGATGCTACGCTATATCCTTTCTGTTCCCATCCGACAAGAGCATCTTGCATTTTCTGTGACAGTTTTGCAACTGTCACTCCTGTCAAAGAATTAGCCAGCATGAAATCCTTATACGCCAAAGTATCACCTCCCCTCAGTGCCAGAATCTCCTTTTTTCTTTCTCTGAAGAAGCCGAGATAAACATCTTTATGGGATAGTTGCAGAATAATTTCGTCTGGCAAATCATATTGCTTTTGGTCCACAATGTATTTATCCGTAAGTTGATGATTGAAAACATTTCCGTTGGTATGTATGAAAAGCCTGCTCTTTGCACGAGTCATTCCTACATAATACCTCCTCATCAGGCTGTCATCCCTTGAATATTTGTCAGAGATGAGCATATAGACATCATCAAACTCCCTGCCTTTTGCCTTATGAATTGTCGACACCACAACATCAGTCTTGGAAATGTCACAAAAGTCTTCTGCGTCCGACTCAAAGACAAACTCCTTAAAATCATTGAAATATCTTGCCTTGTTGGTCTGTTCAAACTGTTCCAGACAATTCTTAAGCAATACAAGACTTGTGCTTTCACCGTAAACGTTGAAAGTTGCCCGTTTGGCATCCTCCCACAATTTTTCTGTAACAAGCGGGGTAGTTATCCTCTTTCCTATAAATTTCAGGAAATACCTCACTTCCGCCATATTCCAAAAGCGCAAACCGTCCATGGACTGTATCAGTTTGCTGTTTACACCATATTTCCGCAGAAGGGCTGTCATAATCACAGCCTCTTCATTCGTCTGGGTCAGTACGCAGGCAGTTCCGACAGTCCTACGGCTCAGCATTTTCTCTACAAGAGGCTGATACATAAGCACGGAATTATGATATGTGATCTCTACCCATCCCTCCTCCTTTCTCATTGAGACAATGGGCGTATTCTTCATTCTTCTACTGATATATTTCAGAAAATTGTTGGCAAAGCCCACCGGGTTCATGGCAGAGCGATAGTTCTCTGTCATCTCAACAAATCTGCTCCCATCCTCTTGTGTCAGGCGGTACATATATTCTGAGGCCGAACCACGGAACTCATAGATATTCTGGTCATCATCGCCGACTGCTATGACACGCATATCCTCGTTATTGTCCATCAGAGCTTTCACAAGCGAATACTCCCCGGCACTCATGTCCTGTGCCTCATCAATGACAAGTACAGACTTGCCGATCTTGTTCGGCTCAACCTCACCTTGGCTGATCATCTCGGCAGCTTTTGCAACTACATCCTTTGCATCATCAAGGTTGCCTATTCTGCCTAAGAGGTCAAAGCAATAAGAATGAAATGTCTTTATCTCCACGAAATGAGCCGCGTTTCCTATCAATGACATTAGCCTCTGCTTGAATTCCGTTGCTGCCGCCCTTGAAAATGTAAGCATCAGCAGTTGCTCATGTTTCACATCCTCAAGAAGAAGAAGAGATGCAAGTTTATGTACAAGCACACGAGTTTTCCCACTTCCAGGACCTGCCGCTACTACAATGCACCGTGAATCCTTATCAGAGATAATCTCCATCTGGCGTTCGGACAGTGCTCCGAATAACTGGTCGTATTTCCGAGGCGTCAGGTTACGCTGTATTTCGCTTACTCTTTCCCCTTTGAAATATTTAGAGACGAGAATCCTTATCAGAGATAATCTCCATCTGGCGTTCGGACAGTGCTCCGAATAACTGGTCGTATTTCCGAGGCGTCAGGTTACGCTGTATTTCGCTTACTCTTTCCCCTTTGAAATATTTAGAGACGAATTTCCTGTAATCCATATGGAAATAGTCACTGACATACTGCAAGGCAGCATCATAGTCCCTTACCATCAGGTTGGCATATTCGCCTACAATATGGATTTGTTGGATTTTCTGTCTGTAGAATTCATTGAGCATCTTGTAATCATCCAACTTGTAACGGGCTTTGCTGTCTTTTATCCTTTTGATGCTCAGGGCATTGTAAAGAACAAGGAATCCACCGTCAAGTTTCAATGCTCCGATTTTCGACAAATAGAGCAAAGCCTCCTCAACGTCTTCAATCTGAATTTTATCAAGACTGCCGAAGAGAGACGTGGCAGTTCCTTTTATTTTGTCAAGTAATTCCACCACGGAGAATTGAACGGCACCTGGCCGCAAACCGTCCCTTTCCCTTCCCAAGGCAATGTCATACAGCCATTCTATCGCGAAACGGCTTATTTCCAGACGCTTTTCAAAACGCTTTGCTGTTGCTTCGGAATCCGCAAGGCGGACTATTTCCATATTACTTGCGGCATCTTCTTTTTTCCGCATGTAGCCTTTTATAGTAAGGAAATACAGCAGTGTGCGGATGTCTTTCTCTTTTGAAGTACTGATACCGTCATTCACGGCATTGTCATTCAATTGCTTGTATGATATGCGCAACAAATCGTCAGGAATGTTGTTGAGGATATACTGCTCTAACCTGGCAAAACGTTCAAGAAGCATCTTTGACTTTCGCTCCGTATCTCCGACATCCGTCAGATAAGCGGATATATCCTTACTGTCAGCAAGTATTCCCTCCTGCCTCATTCTTTCCACAACGGAAATGACATCCCTCTTGCTTAGCCCGAGGATGTCTGCCAGATAGTCAACACGCGACTCTGCTTCAGAGTCTTGGGCTTTAGCAATGTGTTTTTGAGAAATCAGTGACTTTATAATTCTGACAGATTTTTCTATCTCGTCACTGTCAAAGAGCTGTGATTCAGAGATGCGCTTACGTGCTTCGTCCATATTCTTCACCGTGATACCCGTGGCATAGACATGAGGGACATTGCTTCCTCTTACCAGATATCCGCTTCGCTCCAGTGCTGCCAATGCCGTGCGGACACGCGTCTCTATATCTGACACAGAATCATCCCAGCCCGCCTGCCGTGCTATCTCCAGTGCCGAGCAACTGACATTCATACGTTGCTTGGTGAGAACTTTGACAGCCTTCCATACTTGTTGTATCTCACTGATACTTAATTTCGTCTGATTCAGGAGTATGAAATGCTTGTCCAAGTCATTGTCACTGTAAAGCACATAACAGCGTGCGTCAAGGCTTGGGTCACGCCCTGCCCTGCCTGCCTCCTGGACATAATTTTCCAAAGAGTCGGAAATATCGTAATGGACGACCAGTCCTACATCCTTCTTGTCCACTCCCATTCCGAATGCAGACGTTGCCACAATGATTCGCACCTTATCTGTCATAAAGGCATCTTGATTGGCTATTTTCATGTCAGCCTCCATCTGACCATTGAACGGCAATGCCTCATAGCCGTCACGTGTCAGTTTTACAGCCAGGTCTTTTGTACGTTTTGTACGTGAGACATAGACGATTGTCGGACAGCAGGTACTTGCCACAAGTTCCCTCAGCTTGAGGTACTTATCACTGTCATTGTCTGCATGAACAACAGAATAGTGAAGATTTGTCCTTGAAGCCGTGGATGCGAAAAGCTGCAGATCAAGATTCAAGGTCTGCTTGAAATAGTCACAAATATCCTGTATAACCTTCTGCTTCGCCGTAGCCGTAAAGCAAGATACCGGGATAGGTTCCTTGCAATGCTTCTTTTGCTGATATTTCTTGATGAACGTGCCGATATACAGATAGTCTACCCTGAAATCCTGTCCCCATGAGGAGAAACAATGGGCTTCGTCAATGACAAATCTTACGACATGACGCACCATGAGAATCCGCTCAATGGTTTTCGAGCGGAGCATTTCAGGGGAGATATACAATAACGAGGCATCCCCATCCTGCACTCGTTGTATGGCGTTTGCCCTTGTAATAGGGTCCAGCATACCGTTAATCGTCACTGCATCCGTAATGCCTCTGCCGGCAAGGTTGTCAACTTGATCTTTCATAAGAGACTGCAATGGCGATATTACAATGGTAAGCCCATGGACAGAGTTTCCCGCAATAAGCGCCGGCAGCTGGAATGTAAGCGATTTTCCTCCACCGGTAGGGAATATCGCCAAAAGTGATTCCCCGTCAACCGCCGCCTTGGCAGCACGCTCTTGCAGAGGCTCACCCTCATAGGTACGGAAACTCTCGTATCCGAATAAGGTCTTCAGGTTATACAGCACATCCAATCTTGTGGAGCAATAGTCACAATTTTCCTTGCAATGCTTGTTGCAAAGAAGATTCACGATAAACTCCACTTCCGGATAGTTATGGATCACCCATCCCGGAGTCACGGAATGGCAGTCTGTTGTTCCGACAATTGCCAAAGCATAAGCCAGTCCGCAAGGATGTTCCTTGACAAGTGACTCTATGCCGGCATTCCGGCATATCTTTCCTGCATACAGCCGTTTTATCAGTTCCGCTATGTCTTCATCCGTATCTTCCGCACCTACCATGCAGAGGAAACCATGGAACTCTTTCTTCCCCTTCAACAATGATGCGAACAGTCTGCGCTGCGCTTCCGGCAACGCATGCCAACGGGCAATCTCATCATGAAGGAGGGTTTTAGCTTTCTCACAATCGTTGACAGAATTGTTCATCTGATCCGCCATCAGCTTGTCATCTTTTACAAGCCTGTGGTAAGGACGTTCAGGAAACAGCAATGGCGAGACATATAATGTGTCTACCAATGTCCATCTGCATTTCTCTTCTCCAAACAAATATTTTGCATCATGATGTATGATGTTGTGCCCACAGATATAATCTATCCCTGTTAAGAATTCAAGCAATTCATTCTGTGAAGCCTTATGGAATATCGCACCATCATGCCGCAGAGCGCCTATATCATGAATCTTACGGTCTTTCACACCTACTTCTATATCTATTATGGCATAGTTTTCCGGCTTAAGCTGCGCATGTACAGCATAATCACTGAAGAATTTCTCCGCATCTTCAGCTTTCCTGCCTCCTATGAGTCTGCTCCATAATGACATAATGTATATTCTGGTGATTCGTGATCTATCTCTGAAAGGGAAAAATATATGCCTTTTCTTCCGCCTGCAAATTTACTAAAAAATATTCGGGGACAGGCAAGTTGCGAAGAAAAATATGAATTTTGTCCGCAAACTTTTATGCAGCAGGGACGGCACCGCACAAAAGTCACAGACAAGCCTCTGTGAAACACCATGTTACGGCAAACAAGACAAAAGATGGCCTTCCGCCAAGTAAAATGTTGCCTTCCGCATTGCAAGGTGTTGCCTTTCATGTCGCGAAAGGCAACACTTTTATATCGTGCCTTATGACCCTCGGCAAAAAAATGCGCCGGCAATGATTTTTTTCAAGTATATTCTTTTTAATTTCCAATTAAAAATATTATCTTTGCACTATGAACGAAAACAGACAGGAATACGAGATAATGGCACCCGTAGGCTCACGTGAGTCACTGGCGGCTGCCATAAACGCCGGGGCGCAGTCGGTGTACTTCGGCATAGGGCAGCTGAACATGCGCGCCCACTCGGCATCGGCATTCTCCATTGACGACCTGCGCGAGATTGCCGCCACATGCCATGAGCACGGACTGAAATCCTACCTTACCGTCAACACCGTCATCTACGGCGAGGACATCGAGACCATGCGCCGCATTGTCGATGCAGCAAAAGAGGCGGGAATCTCCGCCGTCATAGCCAGTGACGTGGCCGTCATGGCCTACGCCCGCTCCATAGGACAGGAGGTTCATCTGTCCACACAGCTCAACATCTCAAACATAGAGGCGGCGAAGTTCTACGCACAGTTTGCCGATGTCGTGGTGCTGGCGCGCGAGCTGAACATGGACCAGGTGGCGGAAATCCACCGTCAGATAGTGGAGCAGAACGTCTGCGGACCGTCGGGAAAGCTGCTGCGCATAGAGATGTTCTGCCACGGCGCGCTGTGCATGGCAATATCGGGAAAATGCTATCTCTCGCTCCAGAACGCCAACCGCTCCGCCAACCGCGGCGAGTGCGTGCAGATATGCCGCCGCGGCTACCGTGTGACGGACATTGAGACAGGCAATGAGCTGGAGATTGACAACAAGTACATCATGTCTCCGAAGGACCTGAAGACCATCCGCTTCATCGACCGCATGATGGAGGCCGGAGTGCGGGTGTTCAAGATTGAGGGCAGGGCGCGCGGACCGGAATATGTCGACAATGTGGTGCGCTGCTACAACGAAGCCATCAACGCCGTGCTCAACGACCACAGGAACAAAGGCACGGACTGCAGGAAGGAGTTCACGGAGGCGCGGAAAGACGAATGGGACGAGCGGCTCTCGCGTGTCTTCAACCGCGGCTTCTGGGACGGATACTACCAAGGGCAGACCCTCGGCGAATGGAACGACTCCTACGGCTCAAAGGCCACGGAGAAGAAAATCTACAGCGCGAAGACCATAAAATATTTCTCCAGGATAGGAGTGGCGGAGTTCCAGATCGAGGCACAGGGCATCACGGCAGGCGACACACTCCTTGTCACGGGACCGACGACGGGCGCGCTGCGCTTCGAGTGCAAGGAGATAAGGTACGACCTCCTGCCTGTGGAGAAGGCGGAGAAAGGATGGCGCGTAAGCATCCCCGTGCCGGAGAAAGTGCGTCCGAGCGACAAGCTTTTCGTGCTGAAGAAAAACTGAAGCCTCATTGCCGACATTGTCAGTGATGACAGCATTGACAAAACTTACAAAAGAAAAAAACAGAACACAGTCATGACAATAAACGAGATACAAGACGAAGTGATAGAGGAGTTCCAGGACTTTGACGACTGGATGGACAAATACCAGCTGCTTATCGACCTCGGCAACGAGCAGGAACCATTGGAGGACAGATACAAGACCGACGACAATCTCATCGACGGATGCCAGAGCCGCGTATGGCTCCAGGCGGACATGAACGGCGGACTTCTCCATCTGCGGGCTGAGAGCGACGCACTCATCGTAAAGGGAATAATAGCACTCCTCATACGTGTCCTTAACGACCACACCCCGCAGGAGATACTTGACACCGACCTTTACTTCATAGAGCGCATCGGACTGAAGGACCATCTCTCGCCCACACGCTCCAACGGGCTGCTCGCCATGGTGAAGAAGATCAAGATGTACGCCCTCGCCTTCGCCCGGCAGAAAGATTGACGGAGTTACAGGGGATTACGATTTCACGGTTATGCGGAAGCATGCGGATTCCATAACCGGGAAACCGAAGACCTGCGCCCCATGCCCCAAAATCATAGAGTCCACAACCGCAAACCCTATAACCATATAACCTCAAAACCGCAACCATGCCCTGGACAGACGAACTTTGGCCTTTCGTGATACAGCTGTATCAGAAGAAGCCGTCCGGCATCAAGCCAATGTACTCGCGCGACACCGTACGGCTGGCACTTGAACTGCATATTCCTCCGCAGGTGATCTACCAGAAGATGTTCCGGCTGAGACAACCGCTGCCGCCGTCACTGGAAAGACTCATGGAGACCGTCGGCAAGAGTCCGAAGAAGCTCTCCACGATGTGCAGGAAGCTGCGCTCCCTCAACGGCATGGGGAACGCCGGCGAGTTCTACGACAATGTGAAAGTATGCGAGACCTTCGAACTTGACTTCCGACCCGTCAACGCCCCCACGGCACAGATGACGGGACGGCCGCTGATGACCCCGGTGATGCTCATCATGATTCTCGACCTCTACTTCCGCCTCATCCCTGCGACAATGGTGGAAGAGACGCCCGATGTCAGGGATATGGCACGGATGCTCGACATACGGCCGGAGGACATAGTATATGTGCTGGAGATATTCCTGCGCTGCGACCCGTTCGTGGAGACGCCCGGAGACATCGACGACCCGATGCTTGAGCCTTGCAAAAAGATTTGGTGCCGGTACGCATACGACGACCCGATGATTCTCTCCAATCTGGCACGGCAACTGGAATATTACTGGAAATAGATCATGCGGCTGTACGGAAGCATGCCGGCTCAATCACCCAGGACCCCACGATAACCCACAACCCATAACCGTAAAACCTCATAACTCCCACAACCAATGAAACAACGTCTTTCCGCCATACAGAAACAGGAGCAGCGGCAGCTTCTGCAACAGCATCTGTCAGGACAGCAGATTCTTGTCGTGAAGATGCTTGAGATGCCCCTTGCCCAGCTGGAAGACAATGTGCTCAGGGAACTGGACACTAATCCGTCGCTCGAGCAGGACTACGACGACCACGGAGCAGAGGAGACCATTGCAGAAACAGCACCGAAGAGCGACGAGGAAGAGAGAAGGGACGACGCCCTCAGCGACGCCCTCGACCTCATGGGCAAGGACGACCGCATGGCCTTCGGAAAGGACGGAGAGGAAAGGAACTTCGAGGACGGGAACACGGTCTCATTCATAGACACGCTCAACGAACAGATGAACCTCGAGGAACTGTCGGAAGAAGAGCATCAGATCATGGAATATCTCATCTGCTCCCTTGACGACGACGGACTGCTGCGCAAGGATTTGCAGACAATCTCCGACGAGCTTGCCATATACAGCAACATCTTCGTCGAGCCGGAGACCATCGAGTCAGTGCTCATGAAGCTCCAGGAGTTCGACCCGGCAGGCATCGGGACGAGAAACCTGAAGGAATGTCTCCTCGTCCAGGTCGGCAGAATGACGGCAACGCCGCAGACAATGCTCATGTACCGCATCATAGACGAATGCTATGACGATTTCAGCAACAACCGGTGGGAACGCATCTGCCGGCAGCTCCGCCTGCCGGAACAGCAGGCTGAGGAGATAAGACGCGAGATAAGACACCGCCTCAATCCAAAGCCGGGAGCAGCCTTCGGAGAGACACAGGGACGCTCCATGCAGCAGATCACACCCGACTTCATAGTCCATGTTGACTATGACGGCAACATCTCTTTTGAACTGAACAACGGAAGGGTGCCTCAGCTCCATGTCGTCCGGGAGGATGAGGAACTGATAAACGAGATGAGCGGCACGCAGATGAACCGTGAGGAGAAAGACGCCTTTGACTTCACAAAGGCTAACGTGGAGAGCGCGAAGATGTACATAGAGGCCCTGAGGCAACGGAACAGAACCCTCGTGCTTGCCATGGACACCATAATAAAAATGCAGCGGCGTTACTTCCTCAGCGGTGACGAGAACGACATAAGGCCCATGGTGCTGAAAAACGTGGCAGAACGTACGGGACTCGACATATCCACCATATCAAGAGTAAGCCGCGAGAAATATGTCCAGACACCGTGGGGCACCTTCCCGCTGAGACACTTCTTCTCTGAAGGCTATGAGACAAAGGACGGGGAAATAATGGCGACAAAGGTCATAAAGGCCGCTCTGAAAGAAATAATCGAACACGAGGACAGGAAGAGCCCTCTCTCTGACGAGAAACTCGTCGCCGTCATGAAAGAGAAAGGCTTCCCCATAGCGCGCCGCACGATAGCAAAGTACCGCGAACAGCTTGGCATCCCCGCCGCAAGACTGAGGAAATAGGCTTCATGGTTGTGCCGCTTTTTTTACAGTATGACGTCTTGCGAAAGCATGCCATAACGTCCCGTAACCTACAACAAGATAAAAAACCACAACCGCATAAACCCACAACCGTAAAGATGTCCGAAAAGAAACTGATTCCCGTGGCACGCATGCTGTCACTGTTGTTCACGCCGTTCTATCTTCCCCTGGTGGGAATGATAGGGCTGTTCACATTCAGCTACCTCAGCCTTCTGCCATGGCAGTATAAGATGCATGTCATCATCGCCACATACTTCTTCACGATACTCCTGCCGACGGTGCTCATACGTATTTACCGACGGTACCACGGATGGTCGCTATACCATCTCAGGAAGCGTGAGAAGCGCATGGTGCCGTACATCATCTCCATCCTCTCCTATCTCGCCTGCTACAACATGATGAAATGGATGCACTTCCCGCATTTCATGTCTTCCATCATCGTGGCGGCACTCTTCGTACAGATTGTCTGCGCCTTGTTCAACAACTGGCTGAAAGTCTCCACACACATGGCGGCGATAGGAGGAATGGCCGGAGGCGTGGCGGCATTCTCCTTCATATTCGGATTCAACCCGACATGGTGGCTCTCGACACTCATAATCATCGCCGGACTCCTCGGAACGTCACGCATGCTCCTGAGACTGCACACCCTCTCCGAAATATGCACGGGATTCATCGTGGGATTCATAACGACATTCATCGCAGTACTTATAATATAAGGCCTGGGGCCATGGGGAACAAGGCTAAAAGAACATACGGGACTATGCCTGAACCACAGCCGATAGTCCATAACAGCAAAACCGTATCCCCACACAAAGCCACAACCGTAAAACCATAAAAAAAACGTAAAAATATGAAACCGTCAGTATCAATCATCATGGGCAGCACAAGTGACCTGCCGGTAATGGAAAAGGCTCTGAAATTCCTTGACGAGCAGCAGATACCTTTCGAAGTCAATGCACTCTCCGCCCACCGCACTCCTGATGCCGTGGAGGAATTTGCGAAGAACGCCGCCGCACGCGGAATAAAAGTAATCATCGCCGCTGCAGGAATGGCTGCCGCACTGCCCGGAGTCATCGCGGCATCCACCACACTGCCGGTCATCGGCGTGCCGGTTAAAGGCAGCGTGCTCGACGGCGTGGACGCGCTCTACTCAATCATACAGATGCCGCCGGGAATCCCTGTCGCCACAGTGGGCATCAATGCTTCTCTCAATGCCGCAATCCTTGCCATGGAAATGATAGCCCTCTCTGACAGCAATGTGGCGGAACGCCTCGGCGCATACAAGGCTTCCCTGTGCAAGAAGATAGAGAAGGCGAACCAAGACCTCGCGGAAGTGAAGTACACATACAGGACAAACTGAAAAAGAAAGTATGGAAAGAAGAAAGACTACCGTCACGAATGCCGGCACCACTGCCATCGGCGGGGACAACCCAATCCGTGTGCAGTCGATGACAACCACCAGCACCAACGCCACCGAGGCTTGCGTGGAACAGGTCAAACGGATTGTAACGGCAGGCGGAGAACTGGTGAGACTGACCACACAGGGTGTCCGTGAGGCTGAGAACATGCGCAACATCTCCAAGGCTCTCAGGGCGGAAGGAATCATGACCCCTCTCGTTGCCGACGTACATTTCAATGCCAATGTAGCCGATACGGCAGCACTCTACTGCGAGAAAGTCCGCGTCAATCCCGGAAACTACGTCGACCCGGCACGCACATTCAGACAGCTGGAGTACACGGACGAGGAATATGCCGCGGAACTCCGCAAGATAGAGAACAGGTTCGTGCCGTTCCTGAACATCTGCAAGGAGCACGACACTGCTGTGCGCATCGGCGTCAACCACGGCTCACTGTCCGACCGCATCATGTCACGCTACGGCGACACCCCTGAGGGCATCGTGGAATCGTGCATGGAATTTCTGAGAATATGCCGCCGGGAGAACTTCAACAACGTTGTCATCTCCATCAAGGCATCCAACACCGTGGTGATGGTCCGCAGCGTACGTCTCCTCGTCAAGGCAATGGACAAGGAAGACATGCACTACCCTCTCCACCTCGGCGTAACCGAAGCCGGCGAGGGAGAGGACGGCAGGATAAAGTCCGCCGTGGGCATAGGAGCACTCCTCACGGAAGGCATCGGCGACACCATCCGTGTCAGCCTCTCCGAAGAACCGGAGTATGAGATTCCCGTGGCAAGGAAACTCGTGGCGGCCATCGGCGAATGTGCCGAAAGAAGGGAACATGCGGAAATAACCGACGGCACGCTCCGCCTCTCTTTCCGCGAGGACAACCTTGAAGACCTTCAGCTGAAGGCGGCAATGTCTGCCGGCGCACTGCTCATTGACGGCAAGGCCAAACACCTTGTCATAGAGAACAACTCGGAGGCTCTTGACACTGACCTCACAGCCCTTGCCGACAGCATACTCCAGGCGGCAAGAGTGAAGTTCACAAAGCCGGAATACATCTCATGTCCGGGATGCGGACGCACTCTCTACGACCTTCAGGCAACAATAGCAAGGATAAAAGCCGCCGTCAACAGCGAGGCTGAGCATGACAGCCGTTTCAAGACACTGAAAATAGGTATCATGGGATGCATAGTCAACGGGCCGGGCGAGATGGCGGATGCCGATTTCGGATATGTCGGAGCCGGGCCGGGACGCGTCTCTCTCTATAGACAGAAGGAGTGTGTACAGAAGAACATCCCTGCCGAAGAGGCGGTGGAGAAACTTATGGAACTCATTAAGAAATCAATGTAACTGCCGGTTATGTGATACTGCCGCCGGCATAAAGTCATACGTATAAGGTTGCCGGTATCCGGCCTGTCGGCTGTCCGGCACATATTTCCGGCATAAAGCCTCATACTGACAACGGGAAACAAAACCGGCACACGACATACAGCCCGCATAACCGCAAAATCCTGAAAACCATGAAACTACCTTATCTTATAATCTCACTTATCCTTCTTGCCCTGCCTGCCGGTGCGCAGAAGGAAACACAAAAGAAAGCATTCGGATACGGCGTCACATTCCTCGAAGAAGGCGAAAGCATGCCCGACGCCCTCTACTACCTTCCCGCCCCGCCGGAGTTCGGCACAGAGGCCTTCATCAACGACAGCATCGTCTATGAAGAAGGGAAACGCCTGCGCCTCACGGCACGCGGAGACACCGCCGTCATGGACGTAAACACCTCCATACCTTATTATTTCAAACGTTTCTCCCCGGCCATAGGCAAAGAACTCACGGAAGAGAAGTATCCTGTCCTTGCAAAGACTCTCAGAGGAGTATTGCAGGATGTCCGCGGCGGAATACAGCATGCGAAGAACACTTTCGCGCGCCATCGCCCATACCAGCACTTCAACGAGAGCACTCCGATTCCCGAGGATGAGCATCCGGCAGACTTCACTTCCTACCCCTCCGGCCACACCGTGCGCGCATGGGCTGCCGCAATGCTCCTGACAGCCATCTATCCTGAGTCCGGAACGGAAATCATGCGCATCGGCTATGACCTCGGCGCCAGCCGCACCATAGCGGGCTTCCACTACCAGAGTGACGTCGATGCCGCACGCCTCTGCGCCGGAGCAGGCTTCGCACGCCTCTGCGCAAAGAAAAGTTTCCTCAAGGCTCTCATGGAATGCCGGAAGGAAGCCCGTAAGAAGTGACCGGAGCGGTAAGAGCCCGCATGAAACATTCCGGAAAAGCAATAACGGCAGTACGCACCGTAATGGTATGTACTGCCGTTATTGCTTCTGTCAGTCAAGGACAACCGTACCTTTCAATGTCGCGCTGGAAGAGTCGGTTATGCGGACCTTGACATACTCTCCGGCATGGAAAGTCATCTCCCTGCCGTCAGCGGCGGTGACCTTGCGGTCGAAGACGACCATCTTGTTCTGTGATGTGCGGCCGCAGAGCTGCTCACGGGAACGCTTGCTGTAACCCTCTATGAGAACCTCGAAGGTCTTGCCTACATCCTTGCGGTACTGCTCGGCGGAAATCTCAGTCTGAAGGCGTATCATCTCGTTCAGGCGGCGTATCTTCTCCTCCTCGGGAATGTTGTCGGGAAGATGCTTGCTGGCGTATGTTCCAGGACGCTCAGAGTATTTGAACATGAAGGCGGAGTCATAGCCAACCTCCTTCATGAGGGACAGACTCATCCGGTGGTCCTCCTCCGTCTCATCGTGATAGCCTACAAAAATATCTGTGGTTATGGAGCATTCCGGCACTATGCGCCTGATGGCGCTGACACGGCCGAGATACCATTCGCGGGTATATTTGCGGTTCATCAGCTTCAGAATCTTGTCTGACCCCGACTGCACCGGCAGATGAATATGCTTGCATACGTTAGGATACTTCGCAATGACGTTGAGCGTCTCGTCACTCATGTCCTTTGGATGTGACGTCGTGAAGCGCACTCTCATCTCCGGAACAGCTTCTGCCACCATGGCAAGGAGCTGCGGGAAAGACACTGTACCGCCGTCGGCAACGGCACAGTAGGAATTGACGTTCTGTCCAAGGAGCGTAAGTTCCTTGAAGCCGCGCTCCGCAAGGTCACGGCATTCGCTGAGGATGGATTCAACCTCACGGCTGCGCTCCCTGCCTCGTGTGTACGGGACGATGCAGTAGTGGCAGAAATTGTTGCATCCGCGCATGATGCTCACGAAGCCCGACAGACGCTGCCCGCGGCTGCGCTGCGGCAGAATGTCCTTGTAAGTCTCCGTCGTGGAGAGCTCGGTGTCCATGGCATTACGTCCCAGCTCACACTGCGTGATGAGGTCAGGGAGCGCAAGATAGGCATCAGGTCCCGCCACAAGGTTTGCATGATGCCGCTCTATAAGTTCAGCCTTCATGCGCTCCGCCATGCAGCCGAGCACACCGAGGATCACACTGCGTCCCTTGTTGCGGTATATATTGTACAAGGTGTCAAGACGGTGGAGTACCTTATTCTCCGCATTCTCCCTGACGGAGCAAGTGTTGAGGAACACTGCGTCGGCATCTTCCGCCGACTCGCACAATTCATAGCCGGCCATCCCCATGACGCTGGCAACAACCTCTGAGTCCGCCACGTTCATCTGGCAGCCATAGGTCTCAATAAATAATTTCTTCATACTTTGTTCTATAAGTTTTGGAAACGTCTGCAAAAGTAATAATATTTTCCCGATTATCGGCAATCTCCTGAATATTTTTTTTGCGGGTCACAGGTTTATACGGTGGTGTGGTTATACGGTTGCAGGAAGGACATGCCCGTCAATGAAGTTCGTCTGATTATAAAAAAGGTGTGGCGGATGGAGGTCATGCATGGTACCCTCAAGCCCCATGGAACGTACAACCGTATAATCACATAACCGTGGGAAAACGGCATGTATTCCCAAGTGTATCCACACATAATTTGGAATCGCCTGTAAAAAGCAGTACCTTTGCAACGTCAAAACACAAAGACAAAACACAGACACACCAAAACCTTACCTTCATAACAACCTTAATCAAAAATTATGGAAAACACTATCAAACAAAATCCCTTCCCGGTCACGGAGCCGGAGCGCGAACAGCTTTCGGAACATTTCACTCTCACGGAGATGAGCCGGTCGGCAACGGCGATACGCCACGGATGGGACAACAGGCCGACAGACCTTGCCATAGTGAACCTGCGCCTGCTCTGCGGGAATGTCCTGGAACCCCTGAGGCGCCGCTTCGGAGTCATACGCATCACGAGTGCGTTCCGTTCGAAGAAAGTCAACGAGGCCGTCGGCGGGGCGGAGTTCTCACAGCATCTTTACGGCGAGGCTGCCGACATCTATGTTCCCAATGCGGAGGTGGGAAAGAAGATGTTCGACTTTATCCGCGAGAACCTTCCTTATGACCAGCTTATCTATGAATGCCGGCGTAGGGACAATGCACAGTGGCTGCATGTCTCCTACAGCATAGAGCGGCAACGCAGACAGTGTTTCATGCACTACGAGATGCCCGAGACTTCTGCCAAGGCACAGAGGAAGGTGGCGTGAGAAATGGGACTGAGTATAGGATTCTGAGGGTATACGGAAATGTGCCATTGGGTCCTGCAGGGATGCGATATATTGATAAATACGGTTATCGGCCGCAAGACTGTACTGGATATCCATTATGCCCCAAACCTGAAAAACTTAAGCCTCATAGCCCAAAACATCTAATCCACAACCGTACCTCCTAAAAAAATCTTTTAATCTATTTTATTAACTTTTCAACAACACAAACAACATTATGTCAGTACTTTACAAAATCAAGAAAATCGAGCGCAAGTATTCCGACGGCCGTGTCGACCCGGCAAACAACAAGTGGTACGCCAGTGCCGTAATCATCAACACCGTATCCACCGACAAGATTGCCGAGAGGATAGAGGAGAAATGCACCCTCACCAAGGCAGACGTCAAGGGATGTATCGAAGCCCTTATCCATGAGATAAAGGATCAGCTCCAGAACTCTTACGCAGTGAAGCTTGACGGCCTCGGCACTTTCAAGCTCTCCCTGCACAGCAAAGGTGCCGAGAGCCTTGAGGAATTCTCCGTACAGAAGAACATTGTCGGCACCAAGGTTCTCTTCCTCCCTACGAAGCAGAAGGACACCGCTTCCGGCAAGGTCATTGCCAACCTCACCTATGGCGTCAAGTGCGTCAAGGCTCCTGAGAGCAAGACTGCCGAGAACTCAGCCTCCGCAGCCTGACCCCAATGTCCCGACGGGCCACTGAGCCACCCTTTCCGCCCTCCGTCTCTGGCATTTCCGACAGGAGGGCGGAAGTTATGTCAAAACCGTAAAACATTGATTCCATGAGCAAGAAAGAAACCGTCAAATACATCATCCAGCTTATCGTGGCAGTCCTTACGGCAATAGGCACATCGATAGGTGTGACGAGCTGTTACGGCTGTTAAGCCGCCCCGTGCGGAGATACCGCCACTGCCGCCCGGATGCCACTGTCATGAGGAGAAGCTGTTCTCTCCTGAAGCCGGTGGCAGGAGACCGGGAACGAACTTGCCGGACCGTCACAGGCAGCTGCCGGGAATGAGCTTTCATGAAACAATGGCATCATGACCGCCTGATTCTAAACATCTTCAATTCAAAGAAACGATTAAGCGAGCGGAGACCAAGCTTGCTTGAAGTCTTCCGAGCGGGAGTTTCTTATGTAAAAGGCGGAATGAAATCCGGCAGTTACTTAAATCCGGCATAACAATAACCGAAGAGCGCCTCAGTTCCCACAACCAGGGAGCCGAGGTGCTTATTTTTATGTAAAAGGTTGGATTTTTGCATATTTTTTTGTACTTTTGCAACGCCTTATAGAATAAAACAATGTGCATTGCCGTTATATCTGAAAACGGGAGTGTGCCTTTTCGGGTATCTGCCGGAGCCGTGGCGAAGAACTCCGCGTTCTTCTGGCCCTATCGGCTTCAAAGACGGCAGTGCCATTATCTGCAACCGTGTGAAAATAAAAATCAAAGCAATGGAATATAACTTCAGAGAAATCGAGAAAAAATGGCAGGCGGAATGGGTGAGGAACAACACCTATAAGGTCTGCGAGGATGAAAGCAAGAAGAAGTACTATGTGCTCAACATGTTCCCGTATCCGTCAGGCGCAGGTCTCCATGTCGGACATCCTCTCGGATACATCGCCAGCGACATCTACGCCCGCTTCAAGCGTCTGCAGGGCTTCAACGTCCTTAACCCTATGGGCTACGACGCCTACGGCCTGCCGGCAGAGCAGTATGCGATACAGACAGGCCAGCACCCGGAGAAGACAACCTCCGACAATATCAGCCGCTACCGTGAGCAGCTTGACAAGATAGGATTCTGCTTCGACTGGAACCGCGAGATACGCACCTGCGCTCCCGACTACTACCACTGGACGCAATGGGCTTTCCAGAGAATGTTCGACAGCTACTACTGCAATGATGCCGGGAAGGCACGTCCGATAAAGGAACTCAGGGACGCTTTCTCCAAGAACGGAACGGAAGGGCTCAACGTTGCCTGCAGCGAGGAACTGAGCTTCACTGCCGGAGAATGGAACGCCATGACGGAGAAAGAGCAGTCGGACATACTCATGAACTACCGCATAGCCTTCATGGGCGAGACGATGGTCAACTGGTGTGCCGGTCTCGGAACGGTGCTTGCCAATGATGAGGTTGTCGAAGGAGTTTCCGTACGCGGCGGTTTCCCTGTCGAGCAGAAAAAGATGCGCCAGTGGTGTCTCCGCGTCTCCGCCTACAGCCAGCGTCTTCTCGACGGTCTTGACAGTGTGGAATGGAGCGAGTCCATCAAGGAGACACAGCGCAACTGGATAGGCCGCAGTGAGGGAACAGAGGTGCAGATAAAGGTTGACGGTACAGACAAGGACTTTACAATCTTTACGACAAGAGCCGACACGATGTTCGGCGTGACATTCTTTGTCCTCGCTCCGGAGAGCGACCTCGTCGGCCTTGTCACTACGGATGACCGGAAACAGGATGTAGAAGAGTACGTCAAGTACGTCAAGGGCAGAACCGAACGCGAGCGCATGATAGACCATACCGTTACCGGTGTGTTCTCAGGAGCTTACGGCATAAACCCCATCACGGGCGACAAATGTCCTATATACATTTCCGAGTATGTCCTTGCAGGCTACGGAACAGGAGCCATCATGGCCGTCCCGGCCCATGACTCCCGTGACTATGCCTTCGCAAAGCATTTCAACCTGCCGATCATCCCGCTTGTGGAGGGTGCCGATGTCAGTGAGGAGTCCTATGACGCCAAGGAAGGCATTGTCATGAACTCCCCTATGCCTGGAAAGACAGCTTTCGAAGGATTCTCCCTCAACGGCATGACCATCAAGGAGGCCATCGCCGCCACCAAGAAGTTTGTCTCAGGACATAACCTCGGCCGCGTAAAGGTGAACTACCGTCTGCGCGATGCCATCTTCTCCCGCCAGCGTTACTGGGGCGAGCCGTTCCCGGTCTATTACAAGAACGGTGTGCCAGTGATGATACCCGAGGAATGTCTCCCCATAGAACTCCCGCAGGTCAAGGACTTCAAGCCTACCGCCACGGGTGAGCCTCCTTTGGGCAACGCACAGCTGTGGGCATGGGACGAGACGGAGAGGAAGATTGTCGACAAGTCCCTCGTGGACGAGAAGACTGTGTTCCCTATAGAACTCTACACCATGCCTGGCTTCGCCGGTTCCTCCGCCTACTACCTCCGCTACATGGACCCGCACAACAGTGAGGAACTTGTAAGCGAGAAGGCTGCGGATTACTGGCAGAATGTCGACCTCTATGTCGGAGGCTCAGAGCATGCCACGGGGCACCTCATCTACTCACGCTTCTGGAACAAGTTCCTCTTCGACCTCGGCATATCCAAGAAGGAAGAGCCGTTCCGGAAACTTGTCAACCAGGGCATGATACAGGGACGCTCGAACTTCGTCTACCGTATCAAGGACACCAACACTTTCGTATCCCTTGACAAGAAAGAGGGCATGGACGTCACTCCTATCCACGTGGACGTGAACATCGTCTCCGGCGACATACTTGACATAGAGACGTTCAGGCAATGGCGTCCGGAATACAACGATGCGGAATTTATTCTCAACGACGAGGGCAAATATCTCTGCGGATGGGCTGTGGAGAAAATGTCGAAGTCAATGTACAACGTTGTCAACCCGGACATGATTGTCGAGAAGTACGGTGCCGACACGCTCCGTCTCTACGAGATGTTCCTCGGCCCTGTGGAACAGTCCAAGCCTTGGGACACCAACGGCATAGACGGCTGCCACCGCTTCCTGAAGAAATTCTGGGGTCTCTTCTACGACCGTGACGGCAATTTCCTCCCTGACACAGAGGCTAAGGCCACGGCTGAACAGGAAAAGTCACTTCATAAGCTCATAAAGAAAGTGACACAGGACATTGAGCAGTTCTCCTACAACACATCCATCGCAGCATTCATGATCGCCGTCGGCGAGCTCTCAAAATGCCGTGACAAGGCTGTGCTCAGGAATCTCGTCATCCTCATCGCCCCGTTTGCTCCTCATATCGCCGAAGAACTGTGGGCGGCTCTCGGAGAGCCATCCACAGTCTGTGACGCAGAATGGCCGGTATGGGACGAGAAGAAAATGGTCGACTCGGAGATAACAATGCCGGTACAGTTCTGCGGAAAGACACGATTCACCATACAGCTTCCTGCCGGAATCTCCAAGGAAGAGGCCGAGAAGGCTGCCCTTGCAGACGAACGCACTGCCAGATACACTGACGGCAAGCAGGTGGTGAAGATTATCGTCGTGCCTGGCAGAATCATCAATATAGTCGTAAAATAAGGCTTTCAGGGATGTACGGTTAGACGGTTGCGTGGTTGGACGGTTATGAGGTTGTAAGGGCTTTTAAGAAAATATGCTTTCCCTGCATCCTGAAGACTTATGGAATTGCAACAGTACAGCACTGCCCGCAAACTTCAAAAACTCATAACCATTAAAACCTTACAACCTCATAACCCTACAACCATAAAACCGCAAAAACCAACCATCATCAAATGCTGGACAAGAAAAGGATATTCAAAGAGCTGCGCGACTATTTCATGGTCCTGGCGGGAACACTGATATACTCCGCCGGAGTGGTGCTCTTCATGCTTCCCTATGAGCTGACGACAGGCGGAGTGGCAGGTATCTCCGCACTGGTGTTCTATGCCACGGGAATACAGGTTCCCATAACCTACGCACTTGTGAACATCATCTTTCTCATCTTCGGAGCGAGAATCATAGGACTTAACTTCTGCATAAAATCCATCTTCGGATTCGGCAGCATAACATTCTGGCTCTCTCTGCTGCAGCCGCTGCTTGAGAACCCCGTGACCCATCAGGTTCCGCAACTCCTCGGAAGCGAGATGTTCATGGCATGTGTCATCTCCGGCATCCTTGAAGGCCTGGGACTAAGTATCTGTTTCTATAACAACGGTTCAACGGGAGGCACGGACATCATTGCCGCCATAGTCCACAAATACAAGGACATCTCCTTGGGACAGATACTTATGGTCTGTGACATACTTATCGTAGGAAGCAGCTATTTTATCTTCCATGACGTGCAGAAAGTAATCTTCGGATTCATCCTGCTCATCGTGGCAGCCATGACGCTCGATTACTTTACGCGCAAGTTCTGCCAGGTAGTGGAGTTCAAGGTCTTCTCCCGCAACTACTCCGCCATCGCGGACCGCATATCAAAGGAAGGGTTCGGCGTCACTGTCCTTTCCGGGGAAGGCTGGTACACGAAGTCCGAGCGAAACGTGGTGATGTGCGTATGCAGCAAACGCTATGCCGAGACAATCATGCGCGCCATACAGACGGTTGACCCGTTCTGCTTCGTCTCCGTCACAAACGCAGTGGGAGTCTACGGGGAAGGCTTCGGCAACATGAAGACGAAAGTCAAGGACCAGAAGCCCATTATCGTCTTTGCCACCAACAATGAGAACAAACTCTCAGAAGTCCGCAGCATCCTCGGCAACAGGTTTGAGGTGCGCTCGCTGAAGGAAGTTGGCTGTACCGCCGAACTGCCGGAGACCCATTCAACGCTTGAGGAAAATGCCATGGAGAAAGCCCGCTATGTCAAGCAGTACTACGGCTTCGACTGCTTTGCCGACGACACCGGCCTGGAGGTTGATGCCCTCGGTGGAGAACCGGGAGTCTACTCGGCGCGCTATGCAAACATCCCCGATGAAGAGTACAGCGACCCTCTCGCAGGTGAGGACCATGATTCCGAGGCAAATATGCGCAAACTGCTCCATAAGCTTGAAGGCAAGGAAGACCGCACTGCACGGTTCCGCACCTCGATAGCCCTCATATACCAAGGCAGTGAGTACCTATTTGACGGTATCGTCAACGGTTCCATACTAACGGAGAAGCAGGGAACGGAAGGTTTCGGCTATGACCCCGTGTTCATGCCCGAAGGCTACGACAAGTCGTTCGCAGAACTCGGAGCGGACATAAAGAACAAAATCTCACACCGTGCCCTGGCAACGGAAAAGCTTGCCGGCTTCCTTCTCGGGAAATAAAGTCCACCGACCGGACAACGGACATCTATGAAAACACACTATGCGGGGTACTGACAACAATCCCCCAATCTTAAACAACATACCGATGATTACAGCGTCAGTAGTAACATACGACCATCATTTTCTTGACATAGAACCGGTTTTGCGGAGTCTCTTTGCATCACCTGTTGACGTCATATATATCATTGACCACTCGGAACACATGATGCAGCTTGAAGCCGAGCTGAAACAGTTTGCCGAAAGGGTCCTGTCCGGTGAGCCGGAACTGCGGAAGCGGGTTGCAGCGGGCATGCAGCTTCTCTATTTCCGCCATGAGAACAACGGATATGGCGGGGGACACAACGTTGCACTGAGGAAAGCCCTCAGCATCGGCAGCGATTACCATCTTGTCGTGAACCCTGATGTATGGTTCGGACCACGCGTCATACCTGAGCTTAAGGAGTACATGGACAACCATAAGGATGTCGGGCAGATGATGCCGAAAGTGCTATACCCGAACGGTGAGATACAGCGGCTGGCAAAGATGTTGCCTACACCATTTGACATGTTCGGCAGGCTATGCCTCCCGAAATGCATCATCAACAAACGCAACCGCCGTTTCGAACTTGAATATTCCGGCTTTAACATGGTACTCAACGTGCCTTTTCTCTCAGGATGCTTCATGTTCTTCCGCATGTCGGCCATACAGGACATCAATATGTTTGACGAGCACTTCTTTCTCTATGGTGAGGACATTGATGTGTCACGCCGCATGAATGAGAAGTACAAGACACTGTACTATCCTAAAGTCCCGGTGTACCATAAGTTCAGCCGTGGCTCAAGACACAGCCTGCATCTCCTTCTCGTGCATATCTGCAGCATCTGCAAGTATTTCAACAAATGGGGATGGTTCAAGGACGAGAAAAGAACCATTATCAACAAAGCACTGCAGGAGCAGATTGACAAAGGAGGAATATAAGGCATTTGCGGTTTCGGGGTTGTAGAGGATTGTTGTCATCAGGGGTTGCGGTTATGAGGTACAGTCAGATTACCCCAACCCAAAACCGATAAGCACCCATAACCCTCTATAACCATGCAACCGCAAGTCCTACAACCCTATGCCCCCTAAAACCCTATAACCGTACAACCACATAACCGTAAATGCATAAACTCTTTCTCACCCTCTTAGCCCTCCTTTCCATTACGGCATCTGCTGAGGAAATAGGAAAATGGACACTCTTCAAGAGTTACTACGGCATAACACAGGTAGAGCCGGCCGGCTCCGACATCTTCGTGCTCGCCTCCGGAAGTCTCTACTCTTTCCGTCCAGGGGACAACACCCTGACGACATACTACAAGGATGACCCGATGTCGTCGCTTGACGGCGGATGCCTGTCGGGGAATGTCATCAGGAAGATAGCATGGGATGATGCGGCAAAACGTCTTATTGTGGCATACGACGACCAGAAGATCGACCTGCTTTCCGTTGACAAGAATGTCACGACCTTCACCGACCTCGCCGACAAACAGATGACGGGAGACAAGAACATATATAATATATGTATATACGGCAGATACGCATATATCTGCACAGGATTCGGCATCATGAAGTTCAGCACCGGCGAGGAGTATGTCGCAGATACATATAACCTCGGCATGCAGGTCAACGATGCTTTCGTCAGTACCACCGACATCTATGCCCTTACTGACGGCGGGGTGATGAAAGCTCCGCTCACAAGCAATCTCCTCGACCCCGGCTCATGGAACATGACCGGAGAACAGTGGGCGGACCTTAAACCGTCCTCAAATCTCTCCAATACCTACGGCACACTGTTCCGTGACAACCGCAACGGATGCTATTGGGGAAATGATCCTGAAGGACGGCTCGCACGTTACGAATATGACGAGCGCGGCACGCTCAGTCAGAAAGGCGGAGGCGTAGTTCCTGACGGTCCCCTGTCAAACAGGTTCTGGAGACTCTATATCCACGACGGCAGACTCTTCGGCACCTGCGGCAACCTCAGCTACGGCATGCCGGCAGGAGATATACCCGGATGTGTGCAGGTCTACGACGGGAATCTGTGGACAACGCTGGCCGACCCCGGAACGATGACAGGATACAGATACCTCCATGCAAACTGCATGGCCTTCGACCCTCTGGACAAGACCCATTTCTGGGTGGGAGCAGCCTCCGGTCTCTACGAATATAACAACTATAAGGTGGTGAAGGCCTACACTCCGGCAAACAGTGCACTCACAAAAATGAACAACATCGAGCCTAACCGCTCGAATATCTGTTCCATGGCATACGACCGCGACAACAACCTCTGGGTAATGAACGGATGGTGCGACATACCGCTGGCGCGCTTCTCCCGTGACGGCACGTCAAGGAACTTCCCGCAGCAGGGCATCTCGCTCGGGAACAAATACAATGTCGATGCGCAGAGTGCTTTCGTAAGTCCTACGAACGGATACCTGTGGTGGAACAATAACGAGTGGGACAAGACGGCATTGTTCAGGTACGACTGGCGTAACAACACGCTTCAGACATACACATCATTCGTAAACGAGGACGGTACAACAATGTCCCCTCACTTGATGTTCGACCTTACGGAGGACAAGGACGGAAATATCTGGATAGCCACCGACAGCGGGCCTTTCTATCTCTCGCGTGCCGATGCCGTGGCAGACAACAGCAACGTACAGTTCATACAGCATAAGGTACCGCGTAACGACGGAACGAACTATGCCGACTATCTCCTTGACGGAATCCCTGTAAGAACCATCGCCGTAGATGCCGCCAACCGCAAATGGATAGGCTCATCGACAAACGGAATCTATCTTATCAGCAGTGACAACAACACTGAGATTCACCATTTTACGACCGACAATTCCCCGATACTCTCCAACTGCATATACGACATCGTCATTGACGATGCGACAGGCATTGTATACATTGCCACAGACAACGGTCTCTGCACCTATCAGGGCGATGTCAGCGACAGCAATGCGGAAGAAATGTCCAAAGAGACGGCATGGGCTTATCCCAACCCCGTCACTCCCGAACATACAGGCATGATCACCATTACGGGACTCACCCCCGGTGCCCAGGTGAAAATTCTGACAGCCTCGGGGCAGCTCGTCTGTGAAGGAACATGCCAAGGCGGCTCTTTCCTCTGGGACGGCTGTGACCGGCAGGGGCACAAGGTGGCTTCCGGAGTATACATGGTCAATGCCGCCACTCCTGAGGGTGAAAAAGGAATCGTGACGAAAATAGCAATCGTAAGATAGAAACGCATGGCGTACGGTTATGAGTTTCCGGAAAGGGTACGGATACATCACTTCATATCTATTACCGGGAGCAATAACCGTACGGCAAAGGGCAAACAGACATGTACTGCGGGCACTCCTTATCAGGGACATACATTAATATTGCAGCTCCTGTGCAGGCACTGCCCTGAGATAAAGACAACGGCCCACAGAACAAACACCATAACCAACATGAAAGGAAAAGACAGGTATGCAACATTCCTCTGTCCCTTATTCGTCGCAGGACATTTCATGCGGAAATACAACCGCATGAACACCATTACAAACCATGACCGGCTCTTTGCCGTCTGCCTTATTTCCTATACCATACTGTCCTGCACTGACCTCCCGGCGACAAAGCTCAGTCTCATCTCTGCCTATTTCATACAGCCGGCATTCGCACTCCCGATAATTCCATGGCTCTTCCGCAGACGTGGACAGCAGACTTCCGCAACGGAACGGATGCCGGCGTACATAGACAGAAACACTCTCGACGTCTACGTAATCCACTATTTCTTTATTGCCGCCATCCATCTTGAAGCCGCAAGCAACTATTTTTATTGAAACAAAAAAACTCCCTGCCCGCCTTCGCACTGACAGCCATTCACAGCATCCCCATGACATTCCTGTCCATCTTCACCGGGAAAACACTGCGGCAAAACACTCTCCTGCGTAGATATGCATTCGGACAACCCCTACAGCCTAAACCACACGACCATAAAACCCTGCAACCCCAAATGCAAAAGCTTCTCCTTACAATCATCCTCTCCGCCATGGCTCTCGTCATTCATGCACAGGAAGACGGAGGACTGCCACAGACCTCACCGACTTTCGTCCCGACAATGAAAGTCGGCAAAGTGCTCCTTGACGGCGATTCTGTACAGTATATGGAACTCAACAAGGTATACTGCTACCCGCCGAAGCTCTTCAAAAACGCCAAGGAACGGAAACGCTACACCCGCATGATGTACAACGTAAAGAAAGTTCTTCCAATAGCCAAGGAAGTACGCCATGTCATGCTCGAGACATACGAATATCTCCAGACACTCCCGAACAAGAAAGCACGCGACGAGCATCTTAAGCGTGTGGAAAAAGGCATAAAGGAACAGTACACGCCACGGATGAAAAAGCTTACACTGACACAGGGCAAGCTTCTCATAAAACTTGTCTACCGTGAGTGCAACTCCTCCGGCTATGACCTCATCAATGCCTTCATAGGCCCGCTGAAAGCCGGCTTCTATCAGGTCTTCGCCTGGACTTTCGGCGCCTCGCTCAAAAAGACCTACGACCCTCTGAACAATCCTGAGGACGCCGACATAGAACGCTGTGCACGCCTCGTGGAGTCAGGACAGATGTGAATCGGGAGGGGCTATGGTCTTGCGGGGTGCAGGTTTGAGGCCATGGGGTATAATGTATTGCGTCGTGTTAGCATGGACGCGATACACTGCGTTCTCAGGCAACAAAGACATTACATTATGAAAACCGGAATAATATGACCCTCTGACGACTCATGTCTTTCCTGCAAAAAAATGAAGAGTTACCTTCCGGCATATAAAAAGTCACCTTTTACGGTGCAAACCGTCATCTTTTGCACCATGAACCGTAACCTTTTGTCCGTGACGCATTTCCGCTCTGACTTTCCAAGATTCTCCATGCCGTTTAGTCCCCTGTTTTCCAACGGAATACGGCATGTCAAGCGCGTTGTCATTGCCTGCACACCACAGGACGCATATTGTTGCATGCCTGCACACTGCCTGCCCGCTAATACCCGTTATTCTTAAATATGAAACCACATGCCCCGAAAACTAATGACCCCATCCCCGCAACCTTATCACCCCAAAACCGCAAAACAATATAACCGCAAAACCATTCCTGCCATTGGCGGTTATGACAGATGACGAAGCGTGGAATTGTGTTAACAAATATCAATTTAACAGGCTTGAAAACTTATTTTTCACAAATAGTTTTCAAAATCATTTTAATTGAACTATCTTTGCACAAGATAAACGGGCGGTATCAAGCACCTGTCCTGAATTGGTTTCTACAAAAAAAAAGAACGCAGTCGTTCCCCTCGGCCTGCCAATGTACGGAGCCAAGAAGCAATGCAGACATTGTGACCGAATGGCAACGTTTCCGCCAGGGCACACAGGCATAGTGGAAACAAGCATACTGACAGGCAAAAAGAACAGGCGCCAGTGAGAAGATATTCCATCATGAAATAACCTTCAACAGTAACTTATCCGTAGAATACCTGCATTTTCAAAACAGAGACAATATGAAAAGAAGACTCATCCTGACAGCAGCCGTCCTTGCCGGACTGTTCTTCACTGACACCACGGCAACGGCGCAGCAAAGCGAGAAATTGCTGAAATACGGCGACATGGACCACTGGGTCGTGCGCAAGATACACGAATCGGCAGTCATCGGCGGCAACACAAAGACCCTCTATGAGGTCGGCCCCGACCGGACTCTCGACGGCAACAAGCCATACAAGAACGCCGGCGGCTCGCCGTGGGGCACATCGAACGTCATGGCGAAAGTCATGGGAGTGGTTAAGACAAACTGCTCCGTGACACGCGACAAGCGCGGCAGCGGCTACTGTGCAAAACTTACCACACATATCGAGAGCGTCCGCGTCCTCGGCATGATGAACATCAAGGTGCTGGCGGCAGGCTCACTGTTCCTCGGCGATGTGGCAGAACCTATCACGGGCACCAAGGACGGACCGAAGAGCATCAACTGGGGCATACCGTTCACGGCGCGCCCGAAAGCCCTGAAATATGACTATAAGGTACAGGTGACAGGTGAGAAGAACCGTATCAAGCAGACGGGATTCAGCAGCAAGAGCACCGTCCCGGGGCAGGACTACTGCGTGACTGTGCTCTTCCTACAGAAACGCACGGAGGATGCCAAGGGCAACATCACTGCCAGGCGCGTGGGAACGATGGTCGTGAAATACGGGAAGAGCACCGGCGGATGGGTCAACGGTGCGACATACGAGATTCTCTATGGGGACATCCGGAACCACCCGAAATACGATGCCGCACTGATGGGACTGCGCAACACTGACTATGCCCGCAACAGCCACGGCAAGAGCGTCCTTGTCCATGAGACGGGATGGGCTGCGGCAAACGAGACTCCGACTCATCTCTCACTGCAGTTCGCCTCCAGTCACGGCGGCGCATTCATCGGCACGCCGGGAAACACGCTGTGGATTGACAACGTGAAGCTGGTCTACTGAACCTGAAAAAACGCACTGACAAGATGAAAAGACTACTCCTGCCGCTGCTGTTTGCAATACTGCCTCTCACGGAAACGCCGGCTATGGTACCGGATGGGGACAATGACTCTGTGACTCTGAACGACAGCCTGCCGAAGAAGAGAGGACTGATGAGAAGGCTCCTCGACTACTTCAACGATGCCAACAAGCCGAAGGAATACAAGCAGTTCGACTTCAGCATCATCGGAGGCCCGCACTACAGCACCGACACAAAGCTCGGCATAGGACTCGTGGCGGCGGGACTCTACCGTACGGAACGCACCGACACACTGCTGCCGCCTTCGAATGTCAGCATCTTCGGCGACGTCTCCACCGTCGGCTTCTACATGCTCGGAGTGCGCGGGACGCATATCTTCCCGAAGGATAAATACCGGCTGGATTACACGACCTACTTCTTCTCCTTCCCGACCTACTACTGGGGCATGGGCTACGACAAGGGGAACGACGACGGCAACAAGAGCGAGATGAAACGGTGGCAGGCACAGATTCAGGCAAGTTTCATGATACGCATAGCCGGCAACATGTACATAGGCCCCTCGGCAACCTTCGACTATGTACGCGGAAAGGACATCGAACGGCCGGAACTCCTTGAAGGCATGGACCACCATACACGGAACATCGGCGCAGGACTCGCCTTCGTCTATGACTCAAGGGACGTGCTGACCAATCCGAAGCAGGGCATGTACCTGAACATATCCCAGATTTTCAGACCGAAATTCCTCGGCAATGACTATGCCTTCAGCACCACAAACCTCCGTTTCGACATCTACGGCCGCCTGTGGAAAGGAGGAATAATCGCAGCGGACATGCGCGGCGAACTGAACTTCGGCAACCCTTCGTGGGGCATGATGGCACGCCTCGGCAACTCCTACTCCATGCGCGGATACTACGAGGGACGTTACCGTGACAAGCACAAGATAGAAATCCAGGCGGAACTCCGCCAGCATGTCTGGAAACGCAACGGCATTGCCGTATGGGCAGGAGCAGGCACGGTCTTCAATAAGTTCAGCGCACTGAGGGCAAGCAAGGTTCTCCCGAACTTCGGCATAGGCTACCGCTGGGAGTTCAAGAAGGACGTCAATGTCCGCCTTGACTACGGCATGGGAAAGGGAGGACAGTCGGGATTCATCTTCAACATCAACGAGGCATTCTGAATTCGTGGAAGGTACGGATGCACGACAACCGTATAACAATAAGTAACTGTCTGAAATTAGTTTATACTAAAAACGCAGTTGTTTTTCATGCGGTTAGTGTACGGAACCGAAGGAGCAATGCGGGCATTGTGACTGAGTGACAACTTTCCCGACAAGCCATACGGGCAGAACGAAACTTATTTCAGCCATGCCGTGGCAAGGGACAGTGCGCGTAGCGTCAGCAAGCGAGTGCACTGACTGACAAAAAAGAACGTTTTCGTTAAGCCAAATGAGCAGAGTTAAGTTCACTTAAACTCTGCCATGGCGAGAAAAGGTAGAATGAAATTCAACGTTTTCGTTAAGCCAAATGAGCAGAACGAAACTCGTTTCAGTTATGCCATGGCGAGAAAAGGCAGAATGAAATTCAACAAGGTTTAGTAAGAAAACATTATATTATAATAGTTACTTTACACAAGACCCTACACAACAAGTATAACCCACACAACAGTATCCCCTCCATAACCCGAAACATGAAATTCCGCCCACAAATACATATCACGCCCCGGCTCCTCTTTGCCCTGCTCCTCACGGTGCTGGCAATACCTAATGTCGCACTGGCATTCACGGAGAACATGTCCGTCCCGGGCAAACTGGCAAACATCCTGGTGCCCGTCCCTGCCCTATGGCTTGCGATGACTCTCTGCCGGCGACCCGGGAAGACAGTATGGACACTGTTCCCCCTGATATTCTTCGCAGCATTCCAGATAGTGCTCCTCTACCTCTTCGGACGTTCCGTGATAGCCGTGGACATGTTCCTTAATCTCGTCACCACCAATCCGGGGGAGGCTCTCGAGCTTCTCGACAATCTCGTGCCGGCGGTGGCAACGGTGATCATCCTCTATGTCCCCGTGCTGATTCTCGGCATCTGCTCCATAAGGCGCAAGGAAAAGCTTGAGAGGACTTTCCTGCACAGACAACGTAAGATCGCCGCAGGCTTTCTCCTGACAGGACTGCTGTCACTTTCCGCGGCGTATGTCAGCGACGAGGACTACAGGATAGAGAACGACATGTATCCCGTCAACGTCTGCTACAACCTCTTCCTCGCCGTGGAGAGAGCGGATGCCACCGCAAAATACAGTGAGACGTCAGCAGGATTCACCTTCAAGGCTCGTCCTACACACGCAGCCGACAGTACGGAGATTTATGTCCTTGTCATCGGGGAGACGGCACGCGCCATGAACTTCGGCATCTACGGCTATGACCGCAATACGACTCCGATGCTCGCAAAGACAAATGGACTCACGGTCTTCACTGACGTGCTGACACAGTCCAACACAACTCATAAGAGCGTGCCGATGCTTCTCTCCGCCGCCTCCGCGGAAGATTATGACTGCATCTACCGCGAGAAAGGTATCATTACGGCATTCCGTGAGGCAGGATTCCATACTGCTTTCTTCTCCAACCAGAGACCGAACCATTCTTTCATAGACATCTTCGGCATGGAGGCTGACGAATGGCGGTTCATAAAGGCCGGCGCGGAGGCCGACAGCAACACGTCCGACGACAAGCTCGCCGGATTCCTTGCGGAGGAGACGGCAAAGGGCCACAGGAAACTATTCGTCGTGCTCCATGCCTACGGTTCACATTTCAACTACCGTGAGCGTTATCCGCGCAGTGCAGCGGTATTCCGTCCCGACGAGGCCACTGAGGCAAAGGCATCCAACCGCCCGGAGCTGATTAACGCTTATGACAACACCATACGGCAGACGGACCGGCTCCTCGCTGACATCATAGCAATGCTCGCCAAGAGCGGCGCAGCAGCGGCAATGCTCTACACTTCCGACCATGGGGAGAACATCTTTGACGACAGCCGCGGACTGTTCCTCCATGCCTCACCCATACCGTCATACTATGACATGCACGTCCCGTTCCTCATATGGACCTCACCGGCATACCGCCGTTCATTCCCCGAGACGGAGGAGAATCTCCACGGCAACAGCAGAAAGAGTGTGGCAAGCAATGCCGCAGTGTTTCATACAATGCTCTCCATGGCGGGCATCGCAACACCATACCGCAACGACAGTCTGTCAGTGGCAAGCGGCAGGTACACCGAGATGACGAGACATTATCTTAATGATCATAACAAACCTGTGGCTCTTGACAAAATCGGTCTTGACAAAGAGGACATCGACATGCTCCGCCATAGCGGAATGAGGTACCCGTGACCGCAGAGGCGACAGGACTTGCCCATATATTTCTCTCTGGCACGGGTACGGCGGATCATACCGGCCGCTATCCGCGGCATTGCATATATTATTTGCCATAAGAAAATAATTCCCGGACTTAGTGCAGAATGAAATACGTTGACACCGCCTCGTGCACTATAGATGACATCCTGACTGACTTGAACCTAAAAGAAAAAAAACTCTATGAAAAGATTTGCATTCAAGATGTTCCTCAAACCCGGCTTTGAGGAAGAATATGCCAAAAGACATGCTGCGATATGGCCTGAACTGGAAAAACAGATAAAGGCATCCGGCATCCGGAACTATTCCATCTTCTTGGACAGAGAGACCAATATCCTCTTCGGCTATCAGGAGGTGGAGGGAACTTCCAACTCGCAGGATGCAGAAGCGGCGGACGAGATAACACACAGATGGTGGGATGCCATGGCGGACATAATGGAGGTGAACCCTGACAACTCTCCCGTCACCGTCCCTGTAACGGAAGTGTTCCATCTTGATTGAGAATTTCATGGACGGCTATACGGTTGTAAGGTGTGTGCAGTTATGAGATTCCCGGATTGTACGGATTATGTCTTACGTCCAATAGCCTAAAACACCCACAACGGGCCGTTTCCTTTACCGACATGAAGGGAGCGGCCTTGTTCTATTCCCTTGTCTATCACCGCCTTTGCACCCCTTACGGCATCAGGAAGCGACAGCCCCTCTCCCAACAGTGACGCCACGGCACTTGACAGTGTGCAGCCGGTGCCATGAAGATTCCCCGTGGCAATGCGCGGTGAGGAATATTCACGGACAGTGCCGTCGGCAGCATACAGACGGTCAGTCATCATCATGCCGTCACCATGTCCGCCTTTTATGAGAAAGGCCGTCCCATACCTCTCTGCAAGCATACGCCCGGCGGCAGCATTATCCGGCGGCAGTCCTGCCAGACGCTCCGCCTCCGGAATGTTCGGTGTCACAAGAGTACAGAGCGGGAACAGTCCGTCACGGACAATCTCCATACACTCGTCGCTCATCAGCGGCGTGCCGCTTGTAGAAACCATCACCGGGTCACAGACCAAAGGCACTCTCAGCTGCCGCATGACATCGATGATGACCCGCGCCGCCCCCGTGCCGGGAATCATTCCCGTCTTCACCGCCGCGACATTCATGTCCTCAAGCACCGCCTCCAGCTGTGCCCGCAGCATCTCCTCAGGAACAGGCATGATCCTCTTCACCCCCATGGTGTTCTGTGCCGTCACGGCCGTAATGACCGTCACGGCATAATGCCCCAAAGAAGTGACGGTCTTCAAGTCCTGCTGTATTCCCGCACCGGCACACGTGTCACTGCCGGCAATGGTGAGTATCGTCTTCATTGCTCTTCCTTTTTTTGTTTTCAAGATAGTTCCTCCTCCGTCCCTCCGCTGCAAAGTTACTCATAATCAGCGAAACCGCAAAGTCATTGCAGGATTAAGTTTGCCTGATGAATCAGTTTGCACAAAGTTCCCGCATAACATTGGAATTATTCTGCTCCTATAGCACAGAGGCATATATATTTTTTTTCATACCCGGTATCCATGGTACTGTCTGCACTGCTGTTTCAGACTTAGGAATAAACCGAGACCGGGAACAAGTAACGACTCCCGGGAATTAGTTCATACAAAAAGGAACGCAATTGCTTTTCAGTTGATTAGCGCATGTAACCGAAGGAATAATACAGACATTATGACCGAAGGACAACTTTGCCGTCAAACCATACAGGCACAGCAAAATTTGTTTCGGTTCCACCGTGGCCGTAAAGAAACTGTTAAGCGAACGGAGACCAAGCTTGCTTGAAGTCTCCCGAGCGGGAGTTTTCTTATATAAAGAAACGGTTAAGCGAGCGGAGACCAGACTTGCTTGAAGTCTCCCGAGCGGGAGTTTTCTTATGGCACAGCATAGGCCTTGACATGTCCCCTATGTTGTCACCTCCGTTCATGGGAATCGACAGCAAAGTCGGGAGGCATCCCCGTCAGAGTAATCAGCGACGGACTCGGCCACGACAGTGAGCTTACGACGCTGATTTACCTCTCCACCACTGCCACAGACAGGGCAAATGCAACAATAATGAGACTGTTACGGTAGCAGAATATCCGAAAAAATACGTACTCCCCTCCACAAAAAAAACATAGGCGGACAAGGACATACACCTTGCCGCACATACAGAAAAAAAACAGGTTCTCCCGTTCATTTCCTCTTGAAAGATGAATGAGAGAACCTGTTTCTCTTTATCAAGCCGGTGAAATCCTTTTTTCCAACGCAAAACTCTTCGGAAGAGTTACTTAGCCGCCTGCAAAGATATAAATTATATTTGAAAAACAAGCAATTATCTTCCTCTTTTTTACCCCCCCCGAAAATATTTTGAACATTTGTCAGGCAAAACAGAGATATACGGCCTACAAACAACTGTATATGTGCCGTTTACACATATTCAGTAACTCTTCCGAAGAGATACATAATAAAAAACATCATAACACCGCATATGACAATGGAAACAGCCAACCTCTCAGACCGGCAAATCGTTCAGGCGATTTTGGACAGGGACACCGTCGTCACGAAGGAGTTCCTATATAGGAAATGCTATCCCTTGTTCAAGTCCGTCTACAATAAGTATTACACCGACTGCGAAAACTGCTTCGAACTTATTGATGAAATATACGTCTATATTATGATTCCCCAGAAAAATACAGGCATCTCGAAGCTCGCGGCATTCGGATTCAGGTGTACGCTGACCATGTGGCTGAGGATTGTCGTGGAAAACTATTGTCGTCAGCTCTATGCCCGCCGCATGGAAACCGACAGTGATTCTGACGCAGGCAGTGATAGAAATATGCCTGATGACGAATCTTTAACGGGAAACACCCGGAACATTGACATGGAAGACGTGCATAAAATACTGAACATGATGCCCAATCAACGCTACCGCCGGTTGATTGAGTACCGCTATGTCAACGAAAAGACCAACAAGGAGACTGCCATGCTGCTCGGCATGACCATGGCAAACTACTACAACAAACACAAACTCGCCAAGGCGCAGTATTGTGAAGCACTAAGGAAGGAGGGGTTGATATGAAAAGCATAGAAGAACTTTTTTCTCGTTTTGGTGACCTTCAAGAGCTTCCTGTATCTGAAGAAATGTTGGGAGCTTACGCTGAAGGCAATTTGAGCGAGGGTGAAGTCTCAGAGATTATACCGGTTTTAAATCAAGATGGCATATTGTCTATCATAATGACTTCTATCAAAGATGCTCAATACGCTGAAAATAAATTTGATTTTTTTTCAACATATCAGATAGATTTTCCGGATGATGACTTTTTTACTAATACATACGAAACAGAAGGAACAGAAACTATGAGCAGAACATCTTACAACATCTACGGCGAAGCTGGAGAAAATATTAAAGATCCGGTATATATTCTGCAACCGGACGACCATTCTTGTGCTCTCAGAAGCCAACAGATAGTGTTACGCGATTTTGGCATTGACATACCATTTGACAAATTAGAAGAACTGGCGTTATCCAGTGGTGTGTACACTGACCAAGGTACATATACATATGATATTGGCAAAGTTCTCCAAATAGCTGGTGTTGATATGCATCAGGTACAAGGCACATCTTTTTTGGACCTGACAAACGAACTCGCACAAGGGCATCGCATTATCGTTAGTGTTGATGCGAATGAACTTTGGTATACAGATCCTGCCAGCAAGTTAAAGAACTGGTTTAATGACGCAATTGGCAATCAAGGAGGTAATCATGCGCTTATCGTTGCAGGAGTTGAAGTCAACCCTCAGAATCACAACGATGTAAAAGTTGTTTTAACCGACCCCGGTGCCGGTCATTTACGTGTTGAATACCCATTGGAACAGTTCATGGATGCATGGAAGGACTCTAATTGTTTCATGGCTGCGACGGATAATCCTGCACCATATCAATATGATGCAAATACTGGTATGGAAGTTCCATCTAACTTTATGGTTCAGCAATATGTCAACAACTTTGTTGCATCCAATGGCTACCAATTGAGCCCAGATATGATAAATATTCCACAAGATTACCAGCCAGCCTTTACAGGACATTTGGATATGGTGGGTGATATGGATTATCAAAGCTTTGAAGACTCTTATAGCGAGATGTCAGAAAATCGTATTCCCTCATCATTATCTATTAAAGAGCAAATAGAGGAATTAGCAAAATCTTATCATAGTGAAGTCCGTGAGACCACAGGCTCTGTTGGAACTGATAAAACAGAGAAAGAAGAAACGCAAGATGATGAAGTGGATGACGACAACGAAAAAACTACAGATGATGCTGACGAGGAGGAATCTGACGACAACGATGACAACGATGACGAAGATTCAGATGATGACGAAGATTCTGGCGAGTCAGAGGAGAAGTCCCCAGGCCCAGAGGATGACAATGATATTGATGAATAAAATACAAAAATATTGCGTATGTCAACAGCAGGATTTTTCTTAGGCGGTATGCTCAGCAGAATTGCCGGACCTATCGCACAAGACTGGTTTAGATATAAAACCAAACTTGGTAGGGATATTGCATCAAGAGAAGAGGAAGCAAAAAAAAGGATGAGTCAAAATGAACTTGAAAACAAGTTAAAGCTTAGTGCTCAGGATCATAAGGAAAAGTTGGCGGAATTAGACAAACAATACTTAGACAATAGGAAGCGAGCAGAAGAACAGATGTATATTGCTCGAGAGGAATGGCAGCAGAAATTATTCTGGGAAAAATGCTTTCCACTACGCAATCCTTATGAATTGCCATTGGGCTACGAGCCAGTATTTGACGAATCAAAGCATCGCGTTGAGGGGCGTTGTCGGTTGTCTACTGTCACCTTGCCAAACCAGCGACAAATAGTTCCATTACGTATTATAACTGCTCTTAAAGATAATACGCATTCATCAGCTATAAGCATCAATGGTGATTTGTCGATGTTTCTTGTTAACAATTTTGCAGCGAATGGTATTCACGCTGTGGTATCAGATATTGGCTCATGGAGAGAGGATGCTCCAATTAATGATGCGTCTATCAATTATCTTTTTAAGGGAGCAAAAGGGCAACCTACTATGGTAATAATGCCGACCTTTACTAATAATGGCTCTACTGTACGCTTGAAAGTGTGGTCGTGGGGATTAGGTGAAGAACTAAGCTACCCAATTGGATTTGATTTTGGTTGGTATAATATAGATGCTGTCAAGCGGCATGTACTATATTCCGAGATTAAAAAATTCAAACGTATTCTTGAACGGACAGAGCTATCCCTACCTCCTGAATATAAGAAGTTAAACATCAATATTAAGAAGTTATCTATGTTGGAGAAATTCGAGTCTTCCATTTCAAAAGAGGACTTTGACAATCTCCTTTTACTAATGGATGTACCAGATGAGATTAGAAACAAAGTTGAACAAAAATCAAATGAGATAATCTCCTCTATTTTTTCCTGCTTGGCAGGTATGCAGGCTGATAGTTACCATCTTTCACTGTATGGCACAATCCCGTTATTGCCATATAAATTGCATGAGATGAAAGGTATAGAACTTATGCTGCCATTTATCAGAGATTTTTATCTGTCTTTGGTTAATGGAAAAACCATAGAGGGCGTTATTACGCATAGTCAAGCCGCCTCAATTGAGTTGCAATTAGCCAAAGAAATGAAGCTTCTTAACTGTAATCCAGAAATGTATGAGGACTTACTTTCTAATGTAAGACTCCTAAACGGTTCTGTTGAAGGAGCTGACCATCTAACAATTGTAGAAGAATTGAGAGCATTAAAGTTAAACAATAACAAATTATTAAGTCATGACAAACATTGAAAAATTAAACTTTTACGAACAGCTTGCAGAGCTTCTTAAAGGGAATGTTAAACCTAAAAGTGAAGAAGTTATTAATGGCGAAGAGTTCTGTGACTTTTTGAGAAGAGCGATTACTGCATATTTTGAAGAAACACATAAGCTTGATGTTTTTTCTGATGAATTCAATCTTAGGGAGTTCTTAGCAGAATATGTAGACTTCCCTATAGAGCGTATGAAAGAACAAATGGAAAAAACATGGCTTTGTGACAAGTTAACAATAGGACTTATGGGGCATTTTTCCACAGGAAAGACAACCGCCCTCAATCTCCTTTTTGGTGAATCTTTCCAAACAAATAGCCATGAGAATACGGCTCTTGCCACCTATCTTACCAAGGGAACAAGAACAAATATTGTAACAATAGTGGATAGGGCTGGTCAATCTCAAGATTTAACCGTGCAACAATGTAAGCTTTTAGATTATGCGAATGGTGTAGAAGATTTCCCCTTTGCAAGAATCTTTAGCTACATGGTCAAAGAAAACAATAGCAAGGCACTTCAAGACCTTACTATTATTGATACTCCTGGATTATTTTCCACGTCATCAGGACACTCTGCTCCCACTCTTAATGCTGTTTCTAGTTGTGATGCTATTTTCTGGTTTATCAATATTACAGACAGCGCAAGCAAAGAAGACATTAAGAGTATCAAAGACTATGTTGGGGGATTACCATTATATCTTGTATTCTCCTATGTAGATGCAAGAGGTACAACGCCACAAGAGGTAGAGTCATCAATATCAGAAATTCTCAGTAAAATCAAGAATAGCGAAATCAATTACAAAGGATGTCTGAAACTTGGTAAAAGAGAAGCAACTCAACAACAATTCAAATCAGAAGCTCATAAGCTCTTGAAAAAAATGTCTAATGAGTACCATGCCTACGCTCCTGGAGCACATATAATTTACGCTATCAACTTCTTGGAAGGCTTCCTTACTGAATGCAAATCGCAATTTGCAGAGAGTTTAACAGAATTAGACAATGAAAAAGACAACCTCTTAGCAGATTATACATCTTCATGTCGGACATTTGTAACGGAACACGGCAATAGTATCTCGCGCTTTAATAACATGATTGACACATTCGACAATCGTTGTAATGGTGCGGCACTCTGCATGGGAGCACACAACGCGCTCCGCAATAACATTAATAGTATTTCAGAGTCGCTAAGCGAGATGGGACGTGCATACAATAATATAAATGAATCTAAACTTGTAGATTTCGGAAGCAATGTAGCTAAAATGAATATGCTGCAATACAAGTTGGATCGATTATCGGAAATTCTTTCTAAACTTACAGAACTTAAAGAGTCACTCGCATAATAATAAAAATATATGATCGAAAGAGCAAAAATACAGTCCATTCTGGACAATCTTAGAAACTGTAGTCGTATTGAAAGTACATTCTACGATGAATTAGACAAGAGTTTTGACGCACAGACTCTTAATATTGGTGTAGTTGGCAAAATGAATGCGGGAAAATCATCTTTAGTAAATGCTGCTATCTTTGGAGATGAGATTTTACCTTCTGGAACTGCCCCTGTAACTGTAACCCTAACGGAGGTTTCATATGGTTTGAAAGACGAAGCCATCGTTGAATATATGTCTGAGCAAGATGTTGAAGATTTGAAACTAAAAGCTCAATATCAAGGAGAAGACTTGATTCTCGCAGAGAAAGCTCGTGCTGCCAAAGATGTCCTATCTTCACTTTCGGCTGACTTCGAAAATTATCTCGGGAAAACAACAGAACCAATTAGTCTTTCAGACCTGAGAAAATATGTTGATGCTAAGGGTGAAATGAGTGGTCTTGCAAAGTCTGTTAAGATTACGCTCAACAATGAAAATCTAAAAGGGGTCACGATAATTGATACTCCAGGATTCAACGACCCTATTACATCACGTGGCGAAACGACGAAGAAGGCTTTGCAAAAATGCCACGTTCTGCTATTCGTTCATAATAAAGACGGCTATGATTCTACTGATGTTGCACTTCTTACGGAGCAAGTTGACTATGCTGGAATATCTGAAATAGTTGACATCTTAAATAAAGTAGACCTTCTGCAAGATGACATTTCAAAATGGCCAAAGGAGCTTGATTATTTTATTCAAAAACGCTCCAATATTAGAATCGAAAAAGAATCAATAAAACAACTGCTTGCAAACTCTCATGCTGTATATACAAGTTCACTCATGGCTTTATGTGGCTTAATACCGTATAAAAAAATGACCGAAGACTTAAAATATCAGTATGGTGGGTTTGAAGAAGATTTTGAACTGCTTGGAAAAATCTCTGATCGTGAACAACAACAAAAGTCCTTTGTTGAATATAGCAACATTGAATCTGTTGTAAAGGAGATTAACCGCCTTGCTAAAGAAGGCTCCATATATTTGGTTAATGGTCCTTTGATGACTCTCCATGGTAAATTAACTTCCGTTGTTAAGTTTATCTTAAGTGAAATTAATTCAAAGCAGGCGAAAATAAATTCACTCAATGTTGGCATTGAAGCCAATAGAAAAAACCTTGAAAGTTTTGAGGAGTTTATGACATCTGTAATGAAAAAAGTGTCAAACTCTACTCTGGAGATGGACCTTACAGACTTAATAAACAAATCGATCAAACAACTTCAAAGTTTTAGAGCAAGTGAAGCCGCTCGTGAATTTACAGAGAAACGTTACCCAGAGCCTGGCACATTCACGACTGGAGTAACAAAAGCAAATATAGCTAATTATAACACGTTCTCATCTGGTTTTGAGAACTCAGTCAGAGATATACTGAACAATCTTAAGGATGCATTTGTTAATTCATGTAAGAAAGAAATTAATGCCCTGTTACTTGGATTGGCAAACACATCTCTGATAGATAAGGAACATACAGAGAATCTTAAAGCATCTCTTATTAACTCGTTCATCAAAATAATAAATGAGATTAATGTTATAGTTCCATCTCATAGGATTTCGGAGCTTCCCTCTGGGAACCAAAAGCAATGGGATAAGCTCAGAGCTAAATTCCTTAATAGTTACGATGATGAGAAAATTTGCAATCTAAAAGAAGGACAGTTTGCACCATTTAAACAGACGGTAGATTCCTTGGGATATGTGAACATCGCTATACAAGAACTTGATCGTCTTAGAAACGAAATTCTCGACTCTCTGAACAAATCTCCATTCGAAAAGCAAAAGAAGGTCAAAGAACTATCCGAGGCAATAGAAGCTCTAAATGATGAACTTTCTGTCATCAATGGGCATATTAAATCCATTGACGAACTTAAAGAAAATTTATAATGAAAGTCAAATATATGTGGACACATTTAATAACACTGATTGTTGGTTTTGCAACGGGCTGTAAAATCAAAGACCTGCTTGGAGATACCGATGCTAGGGATTTCTTTGGCAAATCCCGTAATGGTCAGCCCCATAATTATAGTCATAATTCACCGCGAGTCAATCAAATCCCTATAGTAGAACAAACACCTCGTTCTTCAACTGCTAATACAGGGTTTAGCCTTCGTTCAATACAACATGTTTTCAACGAATATCATGTTGAACTACTGAATGATAATTCTTTCAATGTACTACTGCGCGAGATAAGAAATTCCTGTTACAAAAATATTCTTCGTACAATTGTTGAAAAAGCGACATCTGCCGACAAACTTGTCGAAATTTTGAAATTTGAATCTACTCCAACATTTCCTATTTCAATAATTCCATCAAATTCTGTTCCATTTTTTGAAGAGGAGAAAATTGACGATTTAATTAGGCAAGAAAATATCAGTCCGCAACAGGTAGGCTCTATAGATGAAAAAGTAAAATTTCTCCTTACATTATCTCATTCTCGTGGTATAGAGGATTTTAAGAATACGCTTGGGGCATATTTTAATGAAATTATGACCCAATCCGAAAACCATGAAGACATTACGGGATTATATGAACAAATTATGAAAACTATTAATCGCCGATATGAATTCATGAAATAAAGTCATCGGTAGATTTATATGTTTCACTTCATTTGCGGCTCTATACAAGAAAACAGCTTGTATATGAGCCGCAAAAAGTATTATGGCTATAAGAAGCCGGAGGAGCACTACTCCGAAAAAAATTGTATGATGATGCCGGAAAGAAAGTCGGCACGATGATGTTAGCCATTGGTTATGACAATGGCAAGTTCCGTATGGTGAAAGTGAACTGGGGCGCAGAAAAGGATTGGGAGCGTTCACGCGATGGCGAGGTGGAAATGAATTGGTACCTTGACGAGGAGAACACCAGGAAACTGATGTTACGAACCGGCACACGCAACGGAAGGAGCCTGGTTGCAGAAATGGTTCGACGCTTCAGCAAGCATAAGGATTTTGCCTACTTCCACATAGAACGCTTCTGCAAAGAGAAGGAAATCAAATACGACTACCATGTGCATTACTCATCTTGAAAAAAAAATGTTGAATGGGCGTGATAGAAAACGTAACCATGCATACTCTATAATAGCAAAGGTTAAGGGAAAAACCTAAGGATTTCCCAAAAGTAGAACTTCAAACATTTACAACTATGATTTCATCTGCTGCATTGTGCAAGATTGGGCTCGCACTATACAAGTGGTGGTGGCTCGCATGACATGTGAAGAACACATGAAGTAAGAAACATCTTCAGCGTGGGTGTTCCTGCCATTGGGCACCCACGCTTTACTTCACACTAAAAGTACGTTTGATTATATGGAAACAAAATATGAGGTTTGGCAGACAGGGACAGCCTATCGTATGTATATTGATACATTCGATACATGGGATGAAACCTTTGAGGCTGCACAAAAGAAGAACGACGAGGGAAACGATGAAGGAAACTACCGGGCTGAGATGGAAGGATAAAACGACTATTCCTTTATCGTGGAAGAAGGTCTGGCACCGCGCAAGCTGACACGCACTCTCATGGGGCGCGGCAATGTTGATTTAAATAAAAGTCAGAGATAAGAGATGGAGAAAATGACTGCAAAAGAGGGTATGCGGCGGATGATTGACCGCTACAAGCAGAGAACGGAGGCGACACAGAAGAAAGAACTGGCTGGCCTTGGCATCAATGACTATCTGACCGTGTTCCTTGGAAGCACGGATGTAATCCATCGGGAATACTTCATGCAGCCGGACGGAACACTGGAAAGTACAATGAAGGAACACCAAGAGGAAATACTGGAACATATACAAGGGGCAAAGAATGCCATGCTACAGATTGTCTGCGGCAATGACTTTGAACTGATGACGAGTGGCGTGAATAGTCTGGCTTCCTTCGCGGATATGCCTGACAAGAATGTGAATTTCTACTGGGGCATGGACAGAGAACCATCGACAGACTTCAAACTGCGCATTGAGGTGTACATCATCAAATAGAACGATATGGAAGTACCTTGACTTATCGAATGGACGCAATGAAACGCATCGCCATATGGAACTGATGCACCGAGCCTTCGGCAAGCATGACGAATAAGGCTGCAGGCGCATGACAGAGGTACCGGAGTCAGGGCTGTCCAAGGCGGAGCCGACTGCCTGTCTCTGAACAGGAAACACGCATTAGTCCTGCAAACTGACCACATCATATCCGGCATGAATGCCGTTCACGGTCAGACATCTTTGTCAGGATCTGCAAAAGGTAACCTTTCACGGTGCGGACCGTAAGCTTTTGCCATGCAAAGCGTCACCCTTCACCCGGAGCCGGCATACGTCTCGTTTTCCGGAAGCAAGAGAACGGAATCCATTCCTCTGTATATCAAAGAAATACATCATGCCGAAAGGGTCCTGTGCCACGGACTCACAGGACTCCCGCCGAATATGTATCAATCAATGAAATGACAAGAAACAATCATTGAACACATTACTTAATACTAACAAAAAAAAACATTAAGACCATGAAAGAAAAATTATTGGAAGCTTTCAGCGAGCTTGGCTTCATTCCCGAGGAAATGGAGATTGGCTACAACTTCACCTATGAGGGAATAAACATGATGCTGATGTACAATGATGAGGACGAGGATTTTCTCTGCATCGCCGTGCCCGGCATCGTTGAGGTCGAGGAAAGCAACGCCGTGCAGATCTGTGCCCTCATGGAGCAGGTCAACTCCACACTGAAGTTCATCAAGGCATACGTCGCCGGCGACAGCGTGTGGCTGTTCTACGAGCGCGAGATAACCGGCAACGACGACCTGCAGCAGCTGATTACCCGCATGGTGCTCCGTCTGGAGGGCGCGCTGACGTTCTCACGCAAGGCTTTGGCGGAACTCACCGCAGACGACGGTGCGGAGACGGAGGCGGAAGAAACAACGGACGGCAACGACGAATAAGGAAAGGAGGACTCTGCCATGACAAAGAAAGAGCTTATAACGAGCATCCTCGTGGAACTGGGCTATAGGCCGCGGACAGACGAGGAGGGGGACGTAGCTGTGCGCTATCAGATGAAGACCGTCTATTTCCTTACAGGCGACGAGGATGAGAAATATATGGTGGCGCTGCTGCCGCAGTTTGCCGGGATAGAGGAAGGAGAGGAGACGCTGACCCTTGTCACCTGCAACAAGCTTTCCCGGGAGATAAAGCTCGCCAAGGTCTATGTCGACCGGACTCTAAGGAATGTGTCCGCCTGCTGCGAGTTTTTCTATACAGACGTGGAGAGCCTGAAGGAGAATATCATCCATGCGCTCAACATTCTTGGCGTGGTGCGCTCAGCCTATCACAATGCCGGACGGGAGCTGGCGGAATGAAAAGTCCGTGACAATCATGCTTGTAATCCATCCTTCAGACAAGACAACCGAGATGCCGTCCGCCCTCTATGAGGGGACGGCAGGGACGGTGCGTATCGGCCGGAGAGCCGCGAAGGCTTTACCATGAAAAAACTTCAAACCAGACTGATAGGAAATTCCTGTCCCGCTCCTCTATAATAATATATGGCGGCAATGCTTGTCAACATCATGCCGCCGGATTTTTGTTGACAAACTTTATTCCGAAACCAAAAAAAAGCATCAGTCATGCAACGAACCATCTCATTCAAGACCTGGACAGCCGTCTTCTTCGGAGGAATATGGCAGTTTGTCCGCACAATCTTCTCTTGGAAGAACAAGCCCCCGTTCTGGCGCGCCGTCTGGGCAACCATAACGGTATGCATCGTCATTCTCACATCCATTGCCGGCTACGCCTTCTACGACGAGACCTACGTCCGTAACCGCCGGTATGCCTGGCATGACGGGCGCAGAATTCTCAGCGGCAGCTACTGTTACGTAGACAGGAGCGGAGGCAAGGCCTATATCATTGACATCAAGTCAGGCAGGAAAGTCCTTACGGAGCTCGACTGGATAGCCCGTCCCGCAGACGGCGACAGCCTCATAGTCTTTGCCAAGGACGGCAAGCGGGGCTTCTTCAACCGCCGCTCCGGAGAAGTGGCAATCCCTGCACGGTACGATGCCGCATGGTGCTTTAACGACGGAGTGGCGGGAGTCTGCGAGGGTGACAGTGTCTATTTTATCAATCATAGCGGACATCCTGCCAACTCCCGGAAATTTGCACGGCAGCCCTGCCGCGACTATGCCTACCACGGCAACTGCTTTGCCTTTGACGAAAACGGGAAATACGGTCTTGTCAGCCGCAACGGTGATATTGCCGTACCTGCCGTATATGACGAGATCCTGCCTATGCCCGGGAATATGTGGAAGACAAAATCGGGTAACCTCCATGGCGTGATGGACAATGACGGGAAAACCATTCTGACATGCAGTTACAGAGAAATATGCGTTGAGGCTGAAAGCGGCATCGTGGCAACTTTTGCCGACCATTCAAAGAAACGGTTCGATTACGACGGCACGCTGACCGACGGCTTTGTCTGCGACAGCATCTGCACTCTCGACTATCCGTCAGACGAGATCGGCAAGGACGGCAACCGTGTCCTCAAAGCCGCAAATCTCCTCCTCTACTCCAGTGACAGCCACCATGGCCTCATCGACCGCAACGGCAAGCCGGTGACACCTCCTGTCTATACCTCCATCTGCGCCTATTCCGCAGACCTGTACGCATGTCAGGCGGGGATGGGTGGAAAGATTCTTCTTGACGGGAAGGGCAAGAAAGTAAACGACTGAGAACAACACAAAGAAGCGGAGAGATTTTTTTTATTACCGGCTTCACGGACCGGACGGCGACATAACGGGAGTATGGAAAGGAGGAAAGTCCGTCCGGTCTGATTTTTTTTAGTAACTGTCGATTTTTGTATAATTGAATATTTTCTTGCTGAAACTGATTCACGGCAGCAGCTTGATTCATAAGTCAGTCAGAAAAAAGACAAAGAAAACGAACACATGGCAACATTCAATCTCAACCATGCCGCTCTCCTGGAGAGCATCAGCAACTGGAGCCGCAAGGCAGGCCGCGCGGCAACACGTCCCGTACTTCTCCTATGGTATGTGATGAGGAGCAATGAGACTCCCCGTGCCGACAAATGGGCAATCTTCTGCTCACTGGCATATCTTGTCCTCCCTATCGACATTCTCGACTCCAAGCGTCTGCCCGTCATCGGATGGCTCGACGAGGTCACTTCCCTTGCCGTCCTCGTGCAGAAGATGTCCGGGCATATCACTCCTGAAATGGAGGCCCTCGCTGACGAGCAGCTTGACAAGTGGTTCCCCGAATATGCAGGATACGAGATGATTGAGGAGTAGGCCGGTTGTCCGGGTCCACCTGCCCGTCTCATGCACTCATCTCCATGCGTCACCGAGAATCATTCCGCCTCCGAAGCCGAGTGCTTCAATCAATGGAAGGCGGGCGAAGGTTATGCCTCCAAGGGCATAGACCTTATCATCAATGATGCCATCGGCGACGGCTTGGCGGATGTCTTCCTGCGAGAAGGCGGAACGGTAGCCCTGCTTTGAGACAGAGTCGAAGACCGGCGAGAGGGAGAGATAGTCACAAGCGGCCTTGTAACGGGCGATTTCTGCAAGGGAATGGCAGCTGCGGCTGACGCTTCCCTGCCACCCTCGGAGGAGATGAGGGTGGCGGCTGTTGAGATGTATGCCGTAAAGGGAATATTCCGCGGCAAGCCGGAAATGGCCGTGAAGCACGAGGCGGCAGCGGCATGCAGCGGGAACGGAGCGTATGAGCCGCTCCATTTCCTCATGCCGTGCACCGGGCTTACGGACATGCACGAGGTCACATCTCTCCTTGAGGAGTGACGCTATTTCCATTGCCTCACCGTCATGGAACGTGGGACGGGTTATGACTATTGTCCTGAACATCGGCTTCGCGGTTACAGTGGTATAAAGGTTTACGGTTGTAAGGTTATCGGATCATAGCCTTAAAACCGTATATAGGCTATTTTCTGCCGAAGAGGTCAAACGAGGCATCCCAGTCCTTCCATACCGGTTCCCGTCCCAGCTCTTTCAGCCTCCGGCTTATTTCCGCAGCGGTGCGGTTGTCGGAGACCGCGAACTGCTCCAGAGCCTGCGGATAAGTGTGGTAGCCTCCGGGATTCACCTTTGACTCCGCCGACATGGTGGTCACTCCGAGCGTAGCCATATTGTCACGTACAGACTGCGGCTCACGTGTGGAGTAAGAGATGTCCACGTCATGGTCAAAGATACGCATGGCGAAGGTCAACTGTGCCAGTTCCCTGTCCGTCACGAAGCAGTTGGGCCGGAAGTCCTCGTTCTGTGCAGGACGCATGCGGGGGAAGTTCACGGAATACTTTGTCCTCCAGTAATGTTTCCGGAGGTAGCACAGATGATATGCCATCATGACCACGTCCGTACGCCACTCTTTCTCCAGTCCGAGGAGCGCACCCATTCCGATGGAGTGCACGCCGGCCTGTCCCATGCGGTCAAAGCCGTCAAGACGCCACTCAAACCTTGACTTCATTCCTGCGGGATGATAGAGGCGGTAGTTCTCCCTGTGGTAAGTCTCCTGGAAGCATACCACACCGTTCAGTCCGTGGCGGATCAGCTCGCGGTAGTCCTCCGTGCCAAGCGGCATGACTTCTATCTTGATGTTGGAGAAATATTTCTTTGCCACGTCTATCGCTTCTGCAAGGTAAGCCACACCGGCCTTCGCGGGATTCTCTCCCGTCACGAGGAGTATGTTCCCGAACGGTGCGAGTTTCTTTATTGCCTTATACTCGTTCTCCGTCTGGCCGATGGCAAGTATGGTCCGCGGCATGGGATTGGAGCGGTGGAAGCCGCAATAGACACAGGAGTTGGAGCAGGAGTTGGTCAGATAAAGAGGTATGAACATCGACATTGTCCTGCCGAAACGTTCCTCGGTATATTTGCGTGACAGCCGTGCCATCTGTTCCAGACAGGGCGTGGCGGCAGGGGAGACGAGTGCCATGAAGTCACTGACATCGCAGTGCTCCGCAACAAGGGCGCGGCGCACGTCGGCATCGGTCATGCGGGCAATGCGCTCCGTGGTCTCGTCCCAGCTTATCTTTTTTAATTCTTCTGAAAACATTGTGTAGTCTGTTGTACGGTTATATGGGGTTGCAGGTCGCACGGTCAGGGAGGGAAAAAGGTCATGGGGTTGTCTTGGGGGGCTATACAGCCATCATAGGCAAATGGGTTATGGCGTACTTCCGTAAGACCTCAAAAAGAACCTTATCAGTGAAGCCACAAAGCCCTTACAACTCTACGACCACACTAAACATTGTGCGCAGGTCTATTGCCCACAACCGGTCAATGAGCGGTGTGCCGTAGCCACAGATAAGCTGCAGAGCCTGGCTTGCCTGCACGCTTCCCACCACTGCCGGTGTCACTCCTGCTACAGCCTTTCCGTGATGCGGCATGGAAAGCGTGGCAGCCTCATCGGGACATAGCGTGCGGTAAGTGGCATGTCCCTTGCAGAAGACGCTGACCTGACCGTCAAGACCCTCTATGGCTCCGTAGACCATGGGCTTGCCGAGCCTTACGCAGATGTCACTGAGAAGATAGCGCGACTTGAAATTGTCCGTGGCATCCATGACAACGTCATACTTTCCTATCAGTTCCTCCGCATTCCCGGCGGTGAGCCTCGTATTGTACGTGTTGACAGTGATACTGCCGTTGAACGCCTCCAGACGTTCCCGTGCGCAATCAACCTTGGCCCTTCCCTCCTGTCCCTCGGCATAGAGAGTCTGCCTGTGGAGGTTGCTGAGGCTCACTACATCATCGTCGGCAAGGCCAATCGTCCCCACGCCGGCACCGGCAAGGCAGGTGGCAATGTTTGAACCGAGCCCGCCGGCACCGACAATGAGCACCCTTGCCTGTGCCAGCCTGCGCTGCCCCTCCTCCCCTATCTCCTGAAGCATCAGCTGCCGGGAATATCTTGATTCCTCCATACTTACAGTTTTCTAAGGTCATGGGTGAGTCTTGCGGCGCAGAAGTCCGGGCCGCACATTGTGCAGTATTCCCCGTCGGTATGTCCTGCTTCCTCAAAATACTGCAGTGCCCGTTCAGGGTCGAGCGACAGATGGAACTGGTCACGCCACCGGAAGTCAAAGCGCGCCTTGGAGAGGGCATCGTCCCTCACCTGCGCTCCGGGATGCCCCTTGGCAAGGTCTGCGGCATGGGCGGCAATCTTATAGGCCACCACTCCTACACGGACATCTTCCCTGTCAGGAAGTGCAAGATGCTCCTTCGGTGTGACATAGCAGAGCATTGCCGTTCCGAGCCATGCTATCTGCGCTCCCCCTATGGCACTGGTGATATGGTCATAGCCCGGGGCGATGTCAGTGACGATCGGGCCGAGAGTATAGAACGGTGCCTCATGGCAACGGTCAAGCTGCCGTTCCATGTTCTCGCGGATTTTATGCATCGGCACGTGGCCGGGGCCTTCTATAAACGCCTGTACGTTCTTCTCCCAAGCGCGGGTCACGAGCTCTCCCATGGTGTCCAGTTCGGCGAACTGTGCCGCGTCGTTGGCATCGGCGGTACATCCCGGCCGCAGTCCGTCGCCGAGTGACAGGGCGACATCATACCGTGCAACGATGTCACAGATGTCGTCAAAATGTTCATAGAGGAACGACTCCCGGTCATGTATCAGGCACCATTTGCTCATGATGGAACCGCCGCGGCTCACTATGCCGCAGAGCCTCGTGTCGGCAAGATGCACGTTATGGCGGCGTATGCCGGCATGGATAGTGAAATAGTCCACTCCCTGCTCACACTGCTCTATCAGTGTGTCACGGTAGACTTCCCATGACAGGTCTTCCACTTTTCCTTCCACCTTTTCCAAAGCCTGATAGACAGGCACCGTTCCGACGGGAACAGGGCTGTTGCGCACAATCCATTCGCGTGTCTCATGGATGTTGTCTCCCGTGGACAGGTCCATCAGAGTGTCCCCGCCCCAGCGGCATGACCATACGGCCTTGTCAACCTCTTCCTCTATGGAGGACGTGGTGGCGGAGTTGCCGATATTGGTGTTTATCTTCACGAGGAAGTTCCGTCCGATAATCATCGGCTCAGCCTCCGGATGGTTGATGTTTGCCGGCAGGACGGCACGTCCGCGGGCTATCTCGCCGCGCACGAACTCCGGTGTGATATGGGTCCTTATGCCAAGTTCCTCACAGTTCATGTTCTCGCGGATGGCCACATACTCCATTTCGGGCGTGATTATTCCTGCCTTGGCGTATGCCATCTGTGTTATGGCTTTGCCCTTCATGGCACAGCGTGGCAGTCGGATATGTTCAAAGCGCAGACTGTCAAGTGAGCGGTCGGCAAGACGCTGTCTGCCATATTCACTCGTGACCTCAGGGAGCTGCTCCGTGTCGTCACGGTCAATAATCCACTGTTCGCGAATCCTTGGCAGTCCTTTCTTCAGGTCGACTTCTACAGCCGGGTCGGAGAAGGGACCGCCGGTGTCGTAGATATATACAGGGGCGTTCGGCTCCATACGGGGTATGCCGTACTTGTCTTTTGCCACAGTGGGAGTGAGGTTGACTTTCGTCATGCCAACCTTTATGTACGGGAAGAGCTTTCCCGTCATGTATGCCTTTTCTCTCTTGGCGTATGCTTTCTTGTCGTCAGGCATGGTGTTATCGTTTTTTTTTGTTCTTATGCTTTATAAATCAAGGAAGGCGGTGAGCGGTGAGCTTGCCTCAGCCGAATCGCTTACGGCACCCAGTCCCGCCTCATAGGCACGGCGGCCTGCCACTACGGCTTCTTTGAACGCCACAGCCATCTGCACCGGGTCTCCGGCAACGGCTATGGCAGTGTTCACAAGGCAGCAGTCGGCACCCATCTCCATTGCCTCTGCGGCATGGCTCGGTGCGCCGATGCCGGCATCGACGACCACAGGAACGGAAGCCTGTTCAATGATAATCTGCAAGAAGTCCTTCATCCGCAGTCCCTTGTTGGTGCCGATGGGAGCCGCGAGCGGCATCACCGTGGCAGCGCCTGCCTCTTCAAGATGCCTGCACAGTATGGGGTCAGCCTGGCAGTAAGGCAGGACGACGAATCCGAGTTTCACGAGTTGCTCCGTAGCCTTCAGTGTCTCCACGGAGTCAGGCAGCAGATGGCGCGGGTCAGGATGAATCTCAAGTTTCAGCCAGTTTGTGCCGAAAGCCTCACGTGCCATTTGTGCCGCGAAGACAGCCTCCTCGGCATTTCGCACGCCCGAGGTGTTCGGCAGCAGCCGGATGTCCTTGTACTGTGTGATATGGGTGAGCAGGTCATCATGCTTGTCATCCAGTTCCACACGTTTCATTGCCACGGTGACCATTTCCGTCCCGCTGGCTTTGACAGCTTCCGCCATTACAGTGTTGTTGTCGAATTTTCCTGTCCCGAGGAACAGGCGGGAGTTGAATTCCCTTCCGGCGATAATAAGTTTTTCCATAAGGTTGTTGCTTGTTTTTGCCAATATCGGCCTATCTGGTAAGTCTGATCAGTTTCTTCATCTCCTCCACCGGGTCAGGAGCACGCAGAACCGTGCCGCTGACAGCCACGCCGCTGACTCCTGTACGCATAATCCCCGGAATGTCATTGGCCGTGATACCGCCTATCGCCACCACTGGGAGCGTCAGGCCTTCCTTTTCCATAGCCTGCATGACGGAACGGCAGCCGCTGAGTCCAAGGACAGGTGCCAGGCCTTTCTTCGTCGTCGTGAAGCGGAAAGGCCCGCAGCCGATATAGTCTGCACCGGCGGCATGATGACGGCGCACGTCGTCAATGGTGTTTGCCGTTCCTCCGATGATGACATCCGGTCCGAGGATTCTCCGGGCTCCGGCTATGGGCATGTCCTTCATGCCGAGGTGCACGCCGTCGGCACGGAGTTCACGGACAAGCCTGACATGGTCGTCGATAATGAACGTCGCACCGGCTTCCCTGCACATACGCTGCGCCTCTATGGCCACAGGGCGGATTTCGTCAATGGAAGCCGCCTTCATTCTCAGCTGTATCCAGCGGCAGCCTCCGGCGAGTGCAAGACGTATGGAGTCAAGATAAGAGATGTTCTCGGTATAATGTGAAATGAATTGCAGCATTTCGGGATCGGAGGGTTTCAGGGTTAACGGTTTCAGGTATAGGAGCAGGATTATGAGATTATACGGCAGGGATGCCATACATCCGCAAATGACAGTGGCATTCCATAATGATCATATCACGGATTATCAGAGGACATTTCACGGCACGTTCCCAAAGCGGCCGGCACTCTTCCCTTCAGCCTCCGCAGACGGCTTTGATGATTGCCACACTGTCGCCTTCCGTAAGCGCAGTACTGCTCCATGCGTCACGCTGCACCATCCTTGTACCCAGTGCCATTGCCACGCCGCGTTCAGGAAGATGAAGTTCTTCTGCCAGTTCCTGAAGTGTAGATGCCTTGGAACAGGTCTCTTTACTGTTGATTCTGATGTTCATTTTTTTATGGTTACATGTTGTGGGGTATGTGGGGGTATGGATTGCAGGGCTATGGGAGGGGGAGGTACGGTGTGGTTCACAGCCGTTCATGACCTAAGACCTTCAACCAAATGACCTAAGACCATATCAAAAAAGACTATACCATAAAAAAACAATCCGGATAATGACAGTCTTTGATAGTCATCACCCGGGTATATTAATCCATAAAATGATTAAGAATCATTCTCATTTCCTACGGCAGCATTATCTGCATCAGGTCAATGGGTATAATCTCAGCCTCCCCCTGCCGCTGACATGATATGTCAAGACATTGCATGGGGGAAGCACCCCGAGTTATTTTTTTTCTTTCGTTGTAAACGAGAGCGTTGCAAAGGTAGTGCATTTTTTTCTACCCTCCAAATTTTTTCATGAAAAGTTGAAAAAAAGTATCGGTACACAGTATTATAATAAGTCCGTCGACAAAATTAAGCGGCATGGTGTTGTCTGGGATTGCCTCTGCATTGTCTTTCGGATTAATTTTGCTGACCGGCCCCAAAAAGAAAACCGGCCGGCAGAAAATCCTGTTGGCCGGCTCCACACATGTTTTCTTTACTTGCCGTCACAGCTTATTTGCAGGACGACAAATGATTTTTCCTTTATGTCAATGCTGACATATGAGCCTGCCGCACTCACGGAAGAAGTCCGCGGAATGACGGCAGACGGATTCTGCAACGTGTTCCTGACATTGACATCATCGGCATTCAACAAACTCACATCCAGCTTGACAAGTAACTGTTGAAAATTAGTTTATACTAAAAATGCAGTTGTTTTTCATGCGGTCAGTATGCGGAGCCGAAGGAGCAATGCGGGCATTGTGACTGAGTGACAACTTTCCCGACAAGCCATACGGGCAGAACGAAACTTATTTCAGCCATGCCGTGGCAAGAAAAGGTGGAATGAAATTCAACGTTTTCGTTAAGCCAAATGAGCAGAACGAAACTCGTTTCAGCTATGCTGTGGCGAGAAAAGGTAGAATGAAATTCAACAAGTCTTAGTGAGAAAACATTATATTATAAAATAATTATCAATAGTTACTTACAAGCCCTACAGAAATCCGCGCATTGCCGTCAGCCGGCGAAAGTGGCAGAAAACTTCCGGCATGCTCTCCGGCAGAGCACGCCGGCCTTAAAAACACAATTCTTTCCACAGCCTGTCAAGCGCCTCTCTGCCGTCAGGAGACGAAAGGGCAGCTTCAATACGGCGGACAAGGCTCGCCGAACGCATGCCCTTCCTGTTCTCCGCACGTGAGGCACGGGCACGGGGATTGCGTGGCGGAATGATTCCGAAGACACGGAAGGCATGTGCAACAAGATAGGAGAACGTGGCATAACTGCCGTCATCCATGGTTATGCCACAATGGTAATAAACCTCATGCAGGAGTTCCAAAAGATCAGTCTTCGTACCTTTCCACTGCAGACCGTCACTCTCTGTGCTTGACAAAATAACTCTCACTTTCTCCGTCATCTCTCCGATGACAATACGCCGTAATTCTTTCATTGCTTTTCATGTATTAATCCCGTCACCATGACAGCGGGCATTGATATGTTTTTCCTCCTTCCTGAATATATGGGACGGAAGATTTCGGGTGCGAAATTACTACATAATAGTGAACAATAAGTTCACTTGTATATCTTTCTTTGTTAAAAATATTTATATATTCAATAATTTTTAGTTAAATTCGTATATAGAATCAATTTGGATTATCCCCACAGTTATTCCTGCGGGAAAACATCAAGCATAAGGTTGAGCATAGCGGACACTGTCACGGAATGATGTTTTCCGTCAAGCCACACAGGCAGAACAAAGCTTGTTTCAGCCATGCCGTGACGACAAAGAAATGGGTAAGCGAGAGGAGACCAAGCTTGCCTGGAGTCTCCTGAGCGGGAGGTTCTTATGCAAAGAAACGGGTAAGCGGGAGGAGACCAAGCTTGCTTGAAGTCTCCTGAGCGGGAGGTTCTTATAAAAAAAGTGCATAACCTCAGCGAAACAAATGCACTAAATGACAAAAAGAACAAGTTTTAGGGGAAAAAATATTCCATCATAAAACAATCTTCAACAGAGACTTGAAGAATTACAAATACCATATCCGTTAATTGTGGAAGACCGGCTTCATCACCATCAGCCACAGCCTGCACCACAGCTACCCGGCCTGTAACAAATCTCCGGGTTAAGCAACAATGGCTCTTGAAGTTAACTTAAACAATGGATTATCTGTGTACGCAATCCGCAACGTCCACTACATGTATGCAATGGCATATTACACATAGACATAAAATCACATAACTGTAATGACCATACGCCATATCAAACGTATTTTTTTATTAATCGTATTTTTTTCTTAAAAACTTTTTTATAGATTTTCTTTCCGTTTTCAAATATTTTTCATTATATTTGCAGATGATTTTCTTCATCGCCTAAAATTGGAAGGACGTATCACCCCAGTGAGCCGCCCCGCAGTGAAGGTCGATGAAGCCTGCGCCGAGCTGAAGCACTCGATGGAAACATCAAGATGCGGAGGAGGGTCAAGGGTTGGGAAATCACCATATTAATGGAAAAGGCGTTTGCATACGCTTCTCTTTCTGCACTCCAAACTTCGAACACTTGGATAGATTCAGTGGAAAGAAAGGCAACGGCAGATGTCCAGGGATGTGATTCGTTCGCATCCCCTTATATACTCGTACAAATGGCTTTCATTCTGTCATGGAATGACGGGATGATGCCATTCGGATTTCGGTATGTACAGGGGAAGCGCATCATATCGGCGTGGGCTTCGGCGTTGCTTATCTTACTGAATAGGCAAGTTCGAAGGCCCGGAGTGTGAGATAGGCAAATGTACGGTCTCACGCTTTTTTTGTTTTTATGCCTCCCCGTCTCCGGCATGATTTCGTGCCGTAACAGGAAAAACACAACCGTGTGTGGGAAAATCCCCATAAAACTTGTTTACCTTTCATGCCTTCCGCGCATATATAAGTGTATACAATCCTGATTTTTCCGCTCCACAAAGCCTATAACTATATAAATTCCAAATAATGATGAACCTGAAACGCACTATATCCAAGACAGCACTTCTTACATGTGTATTAACTTTATATACAAGTTGTGGCAGCAGGCAGATAGAAATCAGTCCGTCCGAGACGCATACCATGACAGTAAGCAACCGGAAGCCCGTAATAAAAGTATATATAGAGAATTCCGGCAGCATGGACGGATATATGGCAGACGGCTCACAGCTGAAGGATGCCGTCTTTGACTATGTCAGCGACCTGTCAGCATCGTCAGCGGGAGTAGAGCTCAACTATATAAACAACCGGATCATCCCGTTCAAAGGCAATCTGTCAAATTTTATAAAAACCATGACCCCTTCAACGTTCAGGGCGGCCGGAGGAAACAGGGCAAGCTCCGACATCAGTCACATGCTGTCATCCATCCTTGGCAATATGAGGAAATCCACCGTCAGCATCTTTGTCTCCGACTGCATACTTGACTTTAAAGACGTTGACGCTAAGAAATTTCTCAACAACTGTCAGATATCAATAAAGAACGCAGTCAATGAAGGAAGGCGGAAGAATCCCGGTCTTGGGATAGAGATAATAAAGATGTTGTCAGACTTCAGCGGAACATATTACTATCCGAACGGAAAAGCGGAGAAACTCAGCAATGTAAAGCGTCCGTATTACATCTGGATTTTCGGCGACAGCGACATTCTGGCAAGACTGAATACCGATGTCCCTCTGTCACGTCTGGGAAAGTATGGGTTCTGCGGTATCGCGGCATATTCAGGGAAGACAGCCGCTCCGTATGAGATAACCAACCGCAGCGGCGCGTCAGCCACCATAAATCCTGTAGGAGGCAAATACGAGGTCACCATAAAGGTTGACCTGCGCTCTACCCTGCAGCCGGAGACCGTCATACAGAATCCGGCCAGCTACACTTTCAACAATCCGTCGCTGAGAGTTGAGGAAGTAAAGCCTGTAACAGCAGCCGGCAGTCAGTATACTCATCTGATAAACATAACTATCCCTGAGTCAACAACTGTCATAGAAGAGCATCTGTTGTTCAAGGCTCCGGGAACAGCATCATGGGTCAGGGAGTCAAATGATGATTCAGGCAAGGATATAAGGAAAAACACAGGCAAGACCACCGGCATCCTCCATCTCGTGGAAGGCGTGGCCGATGCCTACAGGAAGGACAATATACTGACGACACTGAAATTCAAAGTAAAACGTAAATAAAGACAGAACTATTATGGGACAGTTTTTCGGAAGCATGTATTGCTGGTTTGAAAATTTCTTCGGCATAGAACTTGCCGACTATCTGTGGGGAAATATATCCCCTGAGCAGACAACCAATTCTTTCATCGGCATAGGATGGCTAATGTTCGCCATCAGTATTGTCGTGGTATTAACCTATTATTATTTATTTGACAATCCGCGGCTGAACCACTGGTGGGGGTGGGGAATATTCCTCGTGGTGAATGCCGTTGCAAACTTCGTTGCCGGCTGGCAGTGGGTTCTGTCAGATTCTTATAACGGAAAGATGATAAAGATTGACCCTGCAAGCAATCTTGAAGTTGCTCTCAATATCGGGGATGGCGAGATGCTGTGTTTCGGAGTCTCAAACATGTTCCTTTCGATCATGGCATTCTTCCTGTTCAGCATGTGCCTGAAATGGTGGAGCACAAACTGCCGTAATGCACCATTCGTAAAATAATATATACATAAGCCTTATGTCAAAGATATTTGTATTCGGAATAGGCGGCACAGGTTCCAGAGTGCTCCGTTCGCTCACCATGCTGCTTGCCTCCGGTGTGAGATTCGGAGCAGACGAGATTGTACCGGTCATAATAGACCCTGACAATGCCAATGCCGACCTCACACGCACAGTGGCACTGCTGAACAACTATGCCTCGATAAGAAAGTCGCTGCATTTCGGCAGTGACACAGAGAACCGTTTCTTCAGGACGGATATAGAGAGTTTCCTGCCTAACTATACCCTGCACATAAATGACACAGACGATAAGTCATTCAGGGAGTTCATAAACTATGCCTCCATGTCAAAGCCCAACCAGGCTCTGACAAAGATGCTCTTCTCTGACAAGAATCTCGCATCCTCAATGGAAGTAGGCTTCAAGGGCAACCCTAACATAGGCAGCGTGGTGCTGAACCAGATAGCACACTCCGATGACTTTCAGGAAATTGCCAATAAGTTCAGTGCCGGCGACCATATTTTTATCATCAGCTCCATATTCGGCGGTACGGGAGCCAGCGGATTTCCCCTACTGCTGAAAACCCTGCGTACGGGAAACAACTTTCCAAACTATAATCTCATAAACCAGGCACAGATAGGAGCGGTCACAATACTTCCGTATTTCAAGCTCAGACCTGACGAGGAAAGCGAGATTGACTCATCGACGTTTATCTCAAAGACAAAGTCGGCATTAGCTTACTATGAGAACAACATAATAAAGAACAACAGCATCAATGCACTGTACTATCTTGCCGATGACGTGGCAAACACATACGACAACCATGAGGGCGGCTCGTCACAGCAGAATGCGGCACATCTCATAGAGTTTCTCGGAGCCACCGCCATCATTGATTTCTCCAACTCACAATTTGCAAATCCTGCCAACATGGAGCTCGGCATACGCGAAAGTGACGGTTCGGTATCGTTCGGTTCCTTCTACCGCAAGATGCATGACATGCTCTACCGGCCCATGTCTCAGTTTGCCTTGATGTCAAACGCACTTACTCACAAGCTTGACACATACAGAGCGAGCAGCTTTGCCGCCAACAACGGCAATTTCGAAGACCTGTACTCAGGCGCGTTCTTTAATGAACTCTCTGACTTGCTAAGAAAATATCAGGAATGGCTGAAAGAAATGAAGGACAACAAGCGTCCGCTTGACCTGTTCAACCTTAATTGCGGAGACAAGCCGTTCGACCTCGTGACAGGAGTCAAGCCCAAACGCATTCTCAGCAAGCATTCAGACTACAACCTTGTAACTGACCGACTGAATTCTGCAGTAAGGAAATGCAAGAGCAAAGGAAAGGAGGACAAATTCCTCGAAATGTTCTTCCATGGAACAAGGCAGCTGGTGTCCGAAAAGCTCAGCAACTGAAAGTCATAGGGCTGTATACCATACGGATACCACTTGTTAAGGTACCGATAACCTTTTAACCAGAAACAATAACTATTATGTCTAAGATATTCCGACTATACAAAGAGGGAACAACAACGTACGAAGACTGGAACAACAGTCCGGCGTACCCCTATAACTCCACAAGCCGCGACACCATAGAAGACCCTGACGGAGCTTCTGCCCGTCACGAGATAACCTCCATACCTTCGCCATTCGCCCGCATAGACCTTATAAAGACAGCCTTCAAGGAAGTCTGCAAGCCTGTAGGGAAAACAGGCGTTCCAAATCTCAACGGCAAAACAATATTCCATAAAATGGTGTCAGACACGCTTGACGTGGCAGAGATTTTCTTCAATATAGAGAAGTTCAAAGATAAGGTGGAGATAATAAAATGGGATGCTTCCGCCATGCTCGCCGAACTTGACAGTTCGGACAGCTCCGGTCACAGATACCTTGCCGATGCGTTGAGGAAATATATGCAGTCAGATGCCAAGACTTACAATTTCGGCAGCATAAGGAGCATATACCTCCTCAACTACATCGAAGGTCCTGACGAACTGAACATCATAGGAGCGACATCACCGGCGACACTGTTTTTCAGCAATGCCAACAGGCTTGAGTATGTCAATGACATATTCTTCGGCGAGGACAAGCCGTTCGATGAAGACTACCAGCCTCTGTACAAAAGAGATTTCGAGTTCGTGAAATATTTCTTTGCACTCAGGAAAAGCATCCCTGACTTTGCCGGACTGTTTCCTGAACTTGACGCTTATCTGTCATGTACATACCGTGAAATATCCGGCCAAGAGAAGAAGAACATTCTTAACAACTTGCCGGAAACATATCTTGACGGTCTTTCATCCATCTCTGTCAGCGACGGCAGTCAGTCTGACATCGTGGAAGTAATTGGATATACACTATACAGGAAAACTCCACAGCCTGTGACATCAGTGAGCGACTTTACCATAAAGACAACAAAGACCACTTTACTCCGCCCGCTTGTCCTTCCTGTATCTTCAGGAAATAAATACAGTGACCTGCAATATACCACCGGCAAGTGGGGAACGTCAAATGCCGCTCCGTATCTTGACAATGAGGGGAATCTCCCGGAAAGGAAACTGCCTTATGACGGAGCACAGCACCCTTATCTCACCATAAGCGATTTTCTCGAGAATACCATCCTCAGAGTACCTCATACGCTGAACACGGGGAATTACTTTGACGGAAACATCAGTCTCAGGGACAGCAGAATGGCATATCTGCTTCCGGTAAAGCCACTGCTGTTTGAATATTTCACAGCTGAGGAAATCCGCAGCAACATGCCTGACGGAAAACCTATGCTGGAAATGGAAGCTCTTGCCGGCAAGTCGGGCATCGCCGTGACGCTGCGTATTCCTGTCAAAGGAAACGGAAAGATAACGTATGTTGAATATACCCGTACATACTATAATAACTCCACTGCCGACTTGGAAAACAATAAAGGTGGCCTGGTCGAAACAGATTTCACCGGTTTCGTGATGCCTCAGGTGAAGTTCCTGAATGACAGCGATGCCGTATACAACATCTCCTGCATACAGTTGCCAAAAGGCAGAACTGAATTCATCTTCTTTAAGGAAGACAAAAAGATACAGCCTAAAAGCATCACCTGCCGTGACAAGGATCTTGGTTTAAGAAAAGCAGACAATTATCTTCTGGATAAGACAAATTTTGACTTTATTCAGGTAAGGCATCAGTATGGACATTCAGGAGTGATGCTGCCGTTGTTAAGAGAACAGAAAAACATAGAACACTTTGAGTTTGCCATTGATCTTGGAACATCGAACACACACGTTGAATTCAGGAAAGACGGAGAGAAGCCTGAGGCATTCTCTTTCTCTGCAAACGAACGTCCGCTTTGTGAGATGTTCATCCCTGAAAAGAATGAATACGGAGCATCGGTTGATTTAGTTAACGAGACTGATATTATGGAGAAAGACTTCATTCCGGGAGAGATAGGACGGAATGATTTGCGTTTCCCTACACGCACGGTGCTGTCGTGTGCGAGGACCATCGACTGGAAAGATGCCATTGACCCGTTCACGCTTGTCAACATTCCTTTCACCTACGACAAGCGTGCCGAGTATCCATACAACAACTACAGATGCAACATAAAATGGGGCAACGGTGACGACCTGCGTGTCATGGAGTCTTACGTACGCTGCCTCATGCTCATCATCAGGAACAAGGTGCTTCTCAACAACGGTGACCTGCAGAAGACAAAGATAATATGGTTCTACCCTATCAGCATGGCTCCGAAACGACTGCGCAGGCTTAAGGAGACATGGGACGATGCCTATAGGGAATACTTCGGCGAGGGTACTACTGAAAGCATGACGGAATCGGCCGCGCCTATACAGTATTTCTTCAAAAGATACTCCACCGCCACTGACCTTGTCAATGTGGACATAGGCGGCGGCACAACCGACATTGCCTTTGCCAAGGACAAAAACATCAGCTATGTCACATCTTTCCGCTTTGCATCGAACGTTCTTTTTGAGGATTCATTCTCTGAACTTGAAGACAGCAATGGAATCATTGACAGATATAAGGGAGAAATCCGGAAAATCTTCGAGGAGAAGAAACTTTCCGAATTGGCAACCGTATTTGGCAGTAAGAACAACGGAAGACCGGCGAATATGGCATCGTTCCTTTTCGGACTGAAGGACAACACTATTGCAAAGAGCAACGGAATAGATATAAAGACTCTTGACTTTAACAGGATGCTTCAGGAGGACGAGAATTACAGGATAGTGTTCATCATATTCTATACATCCATTATCTACCATATAGCACATATTGTCAGGAATCTCGGACTTGACGTGCCACGGCATATCTCGTTCAGCGGAAACGGCAGCAAGGTGATACGCATTGTCACAACCGACTCTAAACTGCTCGCAAGATATACAAAGCTGGTGTTTGAGAAAATCCTCGGCAGACCTTACGGCAAGGAACTGGAACTGCTGGGACTGGAACGTGACTCCAACCCAAAGGAATCAACCTGCAAGGGCGGAATCATAGGCTGTGAGGATGAGGATAACCATGACAAGACCATTGTCTTCAAGAGTGACTGTTCCGGACTGGTGACAGATGCCGACACATACGCCGCCATCAACGATACATATAAACAGCATACCGTAGAAGCCGTGGATGATTTCTTCATGTTTGTACTTGAAGACATGAACAAGGCTTTCAACTTTGACAGGAATTTCGGAGTGACGGCACTGTCGGTACAGATTGCCAAAGAAACGGCAGGGAAAGACCTCATGACTTACCTGGAAAAGGGTATAATCCAGAGAATGGAAGAGACAGAAGGCACTGACAGAATAGAGGAAACTTTCTTCTACTATCCTATAAAAGGTGTGCTGCAGGCCATCTCCGCAGAGATTTACAACGAATTACAACAATCGTAATAAAAAAAAAACTATCATGAAACTCAGAAAAATGCTGATGATATTGACAGTGGCATCACTAATAACCGGTGTTGGAATATATATTTACATTTATAATCTTAATACCCCTTCTGAAGACACACTGGCAAATAATGAAAACACATGTGCTGGAGATTCTATTTCACAGGGATATGACAATAATACGAATGAGATGCAAGGACACGCTTGTGATTCTATTTTACAGGTAGTGAAAGATTATATGGAAGAATATTATCAAAAAAAGTTAATTGATAAAGATTCTATTCCACAGGCAGTGAAAGATTATATGGAAGAACATTATCAAAAAAAGGCACAGACTGAAAAGGATGATTTATCCGGATACATTTCATGGATTCCTGGAATTATCGGACTTTTCATGGCTGTCATTGCCATGAGAGGAGCAGGTAAGTACAGGAAGGAACTCAAAAAGTACCAGGAAAGACTTGACAGACATAGAAAAGACATAGAAGGGCTGAAATCTAACCAAAGCAGCAATTTCCATGTCCCGTCTTCTCATGATAAGCCGTCATTCCAAGTCAGAGATTTGGAAACCAGAATCTCTAATTTGGAGAGACTCTCACGACAAAAGACGGTTCCGGTTGCCACTCCTTCTCCTAAACCAACTGAAATATCTATTCCTAAAAACAAAGTAAGGAAAGGATATTTCGACACTCCTGTAAAAGGAGGAGGAACCGGATATTTCAACGAACTTGTCGAGAATGTGGAGTATGCCAATTTTGATGTGGAGGTGACAGACAACAAGGCTGAGTTCAAGCCGCGGCTGTCTGCAAAGCAGCTTTGCTACAGCGATGTCATGAAACCGGCCGTTGACATTGACTATAACGGTATACCGAAGGAAGAGGCCACACGTTTTTCAGTGATGGAGAAAGGCAAGGCCGTACTTCATGGTGACAGATGGATTATTGAGAAAAAGGTTGTCATTAAACTTGTAAAATAACGTTTAACTCACTCATACACTAATCAAAGAATAATGGGAAATTTGGTACTTATAATAATAGCTGTCATAATATGTGTCCAGGTCTATTTCTTCTGGACTAATCTGCAGCGTATGAAGCAGTACAGCAATATTTTCAGTGAGAAAGACTCATGGGGATTCAGAAAAGATTCAATGTCAGGATTTATATCTGATATCTATGGTAAGGGTAATAATATTTTCAAGGATATAGTCTCATCAATAAATAAATATCTTGGCAACAACTCCGGCTCCGTCATTGACTTCGGGCTTCTGAAAGATGCCGTTGACCGTCATTGTGAGTCCGTGGAGAACGACATTACCACCCAGACCCCTATTCCGCTCTACTGCGGACTGGCCGGAACCATGGCAGGAGTAATAATAGGCCTTTTTGACCTGCTGCACTCTGATGCCATTCTCACACTTATGGGCAGCGGCGCGGGGCAAATAGACCAGTCCGCAGCGGCAGCGGCAGGAGGCATTGATGCACTGCTGCAGGGTGTGGCATGGGCCATGGTAGCGTCAATATGCGGTATAATCCTGACAACGGCTAACTCTGTACTCTTCAAGGAATACAAGCTGAAGGAAGAGGAAGGCAAGAACTCTTTTCTTTCATGGATGCAGGCGGAACTTCTTCCGGAACTGCCGTCGGACACTTCACAGGCTCTCAACCAGATGGTCAAGAACCTCAATAATTTCAACAATACATTCTCCCAGAACACATCAAATCTCGGCAGCGCGCTGAAGACTGTAAATGAGTCATACAAGATACAGGCTGATGTCATCAAGGCAGTTCACGACATGGACTTCATGAAGATGGCAAAGGCTAATGTCAAGGTGCTTGAAGAGCTGCAGAAATGTACGGACAAGCTTGCATGGTTTAACAACTATCTCTCAGAGATAGAGGGTTACACTGCGGCGATACACAGGTTTGAGACTCTGTTTAACCAGCAGGCTGACAGAGTCCACGTTCTTGAAGAGATAAGAGATTTCTTCAACCGTCACAAAAGTGAGATAGCAGAGACCACAGCTGATGCTGACCGTGAACTGAAAATGGCCCTCACTTATATCAGGGATTCCACATATTCAAACGTCAACTCACTTCACCAAAGCTTTGTTGAGCAGAGCGAGACCTTCAAGCAGATACTAAAAGAAGAGAAGGAGGAATTTGAGAAATTCACAGATGACCTGAAGGTTCAGTTCAGCGAGCAGATGAGACAGATGCCTCAGACAGCCAAGCAGCTTGACGAAATAGCAAAGATTCCTTCTCGCCTTAACACACTTATTGAAAAGATGGAAAAGTCAAATTCCAATCTTGCTGAAGAGGTGTCACGCGCGCTTGCGGCCTTGACAGCGACAAGAGGCAATGTGACAACGACAGACAGTGACGGTAAAACCGTGATAGTTCCATCACGTGGCGACATGCCACTCTGGATGCAGATAACGGGTTGGGCGGCATTGGTTATCATGGCCATTGTCCTGTTGCTGAATTTCCTGTATAATATTTATTATATATTCTATGTCGAATAAAAAAGAATCATTTTTCTGGACAAGCTATTCCGACCTCATGACAAGTCTGTTCTTTGTCATGCTTGTACTGTTTGTGCTTGTCATAGTGCTCCTGCACAAGCGAATGGAGGCTACCGAAGCCCAGCTGGAAGAAATAAAGAAAGTCGAGCAGTCAACAAAAGACCTCAGCAAGAAAGATAATTTCATCTATCGCCCTGACTATAAGAAATATGTGCTTAATATTGAAGTGCAGTATCCTGACGGCTCGGCCGATATAGGAGAAATGATCGCTGATAATCCGAAGGAACAGTTCCGGAAGCTGATTGCCGCAGGGCGTGAGATTCAGAGTTTCCTTGAAGAACATAACAAGTATCAGTATATCCTTATCATTGAGGGGCAGGCTTCAAGAGACAATTATATATACAATTATGAATTAAGCTACCAGCGTGCACTCGGACTTATGCGCTTCTGGATAAATGATGCCAAGATTGATTTTGCGGATAACTGCGAGATACTCATTTCCGGAAGCGGTGACGGACAGCTTGACACTCATTCCATGCGCGAAAGCGGCAATGAGAGGAAGAACCAGCGCTTCCTGATACATATACTCCCTAAAAATATCTTTGAACAGCATACGGAACGGTGACTGATGGTATGAATACTCCGGAACGCATAGAACAATATGGTTTAACTGATAATATAAAAACATAGGCTGATAAAATGAAAGTACATAGTCTGCTCATAACAATCATTTCCATGGCTCTCCTGTGCTCCTGTGCCCATAAGTCAGGGCATAGAAAGCCTGACGGTCTTTCCGCTGTCAGGAAACAAGCACGGCATTCTTCCGGTTCTGGAAAAAGAAGCACTGATGTGCCTGTCGGCAATAATAATGATGACAGCGACAGACTTGACGGCTCGAAGATTTTTGCAAAATATAATACGGCGGTATTCATGGTGTACACTTCCGACGGCTACAACACTTATCAGGGGTCGGGCTTCTTCATCAACGGCGACGGACTGGCTGTAAGCAACTATCATGTGTTCAAGGGTACGGGCATAGGGAATGAATGTATAAAACTCTCCGGAAGCAAGAATATATATAAGGTGGCTGAAATAATACATAGAAGTGAGGACGAGGATTTTATCATTTTCCGTGTTGGCATAACCGGAACAAGCTTCATTCCTGTGGCACGGCAGAAACCTAAGGTTGGAGAGAAAGTCTATGCCATAGGAAGTCCGAAAGGTTTGGAAAACACCTTCTCCTCAGGAGAAGTGTCACAGTGGCGTGACACTAACCTCATGCAGATTTCCGCCCTGATAGACCACGGCAGCAGCGGCGGTGCGCTGATAAACGAATATGGAGAGGTGGTGGGAATAACCTCCGGAACATTCTATGAAGGTTCACAGGCTAATCTTAACTATGCTTGGAGCATAGATGTCATAAAACCGTATGTCAAATGTAAATGAGTTTATTCATGAAGAAAATAAATATGACATAGTTTTGTAATGTGCTTTTATGACCATGAACCATTGTTGTTTAGTAACCATACATATAATTATGGCAACAACAATGGATTATTGCCATAATTATATTACCTTTGTGGCAGGAAAATATATTACAACTTATAATGAAGAATAATATCATAGTGTGGATTACCGTTCTGATATGCCTCGTGCTGCCGTTCTCTGCCATAACGCTGGTGGGACTGAGGCGGTGCGGGAGCCATAAGCAGGAGACGAGGCAGGGGAAGAAGCCTGACCCTTCACGCTGTGAGCATCCTGACGGCATAGACCTGAGCCACCATAATGAGGCATACGACTGGAAGAAGGTTGACGCAAGATTTGTGTATGTCAGAGCTACTTCCGGTACGACACTGAAGGACCGGAGGTATGACATACACAGGAAGGCGGCAGTGAGGCATGATATCCCTGTCGGAGCTTATCATTTTCTGGTGGCTGATGCCGGAGCGGAAGAGCAGTTCAGGCATTTCTCTTCGGTGGTGAGGAAAGGGCACATCACGCTGCGCCCTATGCTTGACATCGAGGAGTCCAGGTACTGGAATGCTCCGAAGGATTTTACTGCCGGGGATGTACGGAGACTTGTACGCCGGTGGTGTGACCTGTGCAAGGAGAGGTACGGCAAGGCTCCTGTGATATATATTACGGAGAATCTGCATCGGAAATTCGGGATGGACAAGGGGTTTGAGGACTGTCTATGGTGGGTTGCCAATTATAATGATGTGCGGAATTTTGAAAACAAATGCCGCATTCCATATATCCTGCATCAATATTCTGACAAAAAGAATGTCGAAGGCTTTTACGGTCATATAGACTGCAACCGCTTTGCAACAGGAAAAGACGTTGATGACCTGAAATTATAAGTCAGGATAACTTTATTGACAAACCTAATAAGCATACACACATTCCGAACCATATCCCCATACACATTCTTTGTAAATATACGCGAGTCCGGGACAAGAAATTTCTTGCAAACATACGACTAAAAATAATTCGGGAAGATACAGGCAAAAGACAAAAAGAACACAGACAGAATATAAAAAAGCGATAAAAAAAATACAGGATGCGTTCTGATGACCGATTTGGGGTTGACGGTGAGTAAGACGGACCATGACTGCCGACTGAAAAGTCATCAACTGTCGCAGAGATTTATGAAAGGCTACCTTTGACGATGCAAAAGGCTACCTTTCACCATATAAGAGGCTACCTTTCGCAGTGCCAGACGTTACCTTTTACCATACATCGGTGTAATCCTTTTGACTTCCAAAGATTTGCAGTAACATCTATTCCTCCGTACAGGCAAAAGAAATATACAGACAGCATACAAAAAAAGCAATACAAAAAGACAGTATGCGTTCTAAAGACTGATTTGGGATTAACATGTTCACTTATCCCGAATTCGCGTAAATATGGAAGCTGCAATCCGGTTCATGACTTAACTGACGGGTTCCGGTTCAGCCCGCAGAACTGCCCTATGGACTTGAAATGCCTGCAGCTCAATGGATGGAACGGAATAGCATTGTCCACGGAACAAAAGGCTGCGGAATTTTCCATATCTTTCCGTCAACTTTTCATATTCTGCACCTCAGCCTGCCTGTCATGCCACCGCCACATGACAGGCAGGCTGATAACATTCAGATAACGGAACCATTCAGCGGACATAAAACAAATAAATTCCAAGAAAACAACTCGTTACGGAAGCAGGCGGCAGAAAGTCAACTCACAAATGAGCGCTTTTGCCTGAATCTGTAGCTGACTATGATTTGCACTGCACTGTAAATCCGTGATAATAATCCGCTGAATGGTTACAGGAACAGGAGAATATTTATAAAAAAGTGTAAAAATACTTGGATGTTACACCAATAATTATTACTTTTGCTATCACATTGTAATATTTATAATCAAATAGCAACACAAAGTATGCAGAAAACTGATAAAATTGACGATTTAGACAAGAAAATCCTTAGCATTCTGTCACAAAACGCCCGTATGCCTTTCAAGGATGTGGCGGTAGAATGCGGAGTCTCCCGCGCTGCCATTCACCAGCGTGTCCAGCGACTGATAGAGATTGGCGTGATTCTCGGCTCATCGTTCAATATCAACCCCAAGTCCCTCGGTTACAACACGTGCACTTATGTCGGCATAAGGCTGGAGAAGGGCAACATGTACCGTGAGGTGGCAGAACGCTGTGCCCACATACAGGAGATTGTGGAATGTCATTTCACAACCGGCCCTTATACGATGCTCGTCAAGCTCTATGCCCGCGACAATGAACAGCTGATGACTCTCCTCAACGATGACCTGCAGAGCATCCCGGGAGTCGTGTCCACTGAGACACTCATCTCCCTCGAGCAGTCAATAAAGAGAGAGATTCCCGTAGCTTTCAGAACAGAGGAATAGGAGCTGGAGGTAATAAGGCTTTACGGTTATGGCGGCATGCGGTTTACGGCATTGATGCCATGCGTACGCAAATGGCTGTCCGCAGACATTAACATACAGCATTCCGACAGAGGGTATGACATATTTCCGTAAACCCCGAAACCACATAACCGGAAACCTATAACCGACAACCGGAAAAACTCATAACCCTAAAAACCCGGAAAATGCTTGACAGGTTACTGGACCCGATATACAACGGCTGTCGTGAGACTGCCTGCAGACCCATAATAGGAATAACCACCAACGCCGGCGGAGAGGATTTTTCTCTCCGTCAACGCTATTGTGAACAGGTGGAACATGCCGGAGGCGTTCCCGTACTTCTTCCTCCGCCCGAAATGACTGAAGGAAATCAAGTCGGAAAAGACTCAGCAGAGACGCTCCTCACACAGCTGTCCTTCCTCGACGGCATAATCTTCAGCGGCGGAGCCGACCATAATCCTATGTGGATGAACGAGGAGCCGTGGACGGAAACGCTGTCGCTCAACGAGATACGTGACAGACATGAGCTGCCCCTGTGCCGCCTGGCATACAACCGCCACATACCGATGCTGGGAATCTGCCGCGGCATGCAGACAATCGCCGTGGCTCTCGGAGGACATGTCCTCCAGGACATCGCCCTTCCGGAACATAGCCAGAGTCTCCCGAAGACAGAGACATCCCACAGCGTAAGGCTCGCCGAAGGCAGCACGCTCCACAGGCTCTATGCCGTGGAAGCCATCAATGTCAACTCTTTCCACCATCAGGCAGTGGACGACTGCGGAGAGAAGTTCCGCCCTGTGGCGACGGCTCCCGACGGAACAATAGAGGCCATGGAGTCCGCGGAGCACAGGCAGATTCTCGGAGTACAGTGGCATCCGGAGCAGCTCGCCGACGACGGACTGCCGATATTCCGCTGGCTGACGGAAGAGGCACGCCTGTTCCGAAAAGCCAAAAGCCTCCACCGCAGCATGATAACCCTTGACAGCCACTGCGACACACCGATGTTCTTCCCGCAGAACGTGAACTTCCTCTCCAGGGATCCCCGCATCCTCTATGACCTCCACAAGATGGACGAGGGAATGGTCGACGCAGTGCAGATGGTATGCTACCTGCCGCAGAATCCAGCCCCTGAGCATCCGAAGGCATACGCCGACGGTATCTTTGACAAGATAGAGGACATCTGCCGACGCTCGGAAGGTGCCGTCGCCGTTGCCGGAACGCCCGGCGAGATAATCCGCAACAAGCATCTCGGCATCCGTTCCATAGTCCCGGGAATAGAGAACGGCATCGCCCTTGAGCATGACCTTGAAAACATAAGCCATTTCCGCCGGCGCGGAGTGACATACATCACACTGTGCCATAACGGCGACAACGACATCTGCGACTCCGCACGTACAACAGACACTCATGGGGGACTGTCACCGTTCGGCAGGGAGGTGGTGAGAGAGATGAACCGTCAGGGTATGATGGCCGACCTCTCCCATGCCCACGAGCGGTCGTTCTGGGACGCCCTCGAATGCTCCGCCAAACCTATAGTGTGCAGCCACTCCAACTGCCGCGCACTGTGCGACCACCCTCGCAACCTCCATGACAGCCAGATGCGTGCACTTGCGGAAAAGGGAGGTGTGATGCAGCTGACGCTCTATCACGGCTTCCTCGGCGAGGGAAAGGTATCCATCGACGATTTCTTCCGTCATCTCCTCCACGCCATAGACATCATGGGCATTGACCATGTCGGCATAGGAACGGACTTCGACGGAGACGGCGGTGTGCCGGGACTCTCCGACGCATCGGAACTGATACATATGACGGAACGGCTCCTGCGCCTCGGATTCTCCGACCGGGACATAGCAAAGATATGGGGCGGCAACTGGCTCCGCGTCATGCGGATCTGCATGGAGTGAGCATGAGCTTTACGGTCATGGGGTATACGGTTTTGCATGGTAGGTTTTACGCAAGCATGCCATAAAAAAACTACCCTACACATACAAAAAAAACGTAAACCCAATAACCGTAAAACCTGAAAACCACATAAGCGAAACAAGTAAATGATACAGGTACGTGACATCAAAGACATTGGTAATTACATAGACTCACTCCTGATAAGAAACGAGAGTGACGACTTGGAATACAAGAGTGCCGCCGGTGGATTTCCCGGCAGCTTCTGGGACACCTATTCCGCCTTTGCCAACACAGAAGGTGGGACTATCATACTTGGCGTATCAGAAAAGAGCAACGGAATCTATCTTGACAGTCTGACGGAAGAACAGATAGAAAAATACCGCAAAGACTTCTGGAATAATGTCAACAACCGTTCCACCATCAGTTGTAATCTTATGAAAACCGAAGACCTGCAGGTCACGGAATATAAAGGTCACCGTCTGATGCTCTTCTTCATTCCGCGTGCACAAAGAGAACAACGGCCGGTGTTCCGCTCTACAACGCCATATGGCGGAACATTCAAAAGGAATCATGAAGGAGACTATAAATGCACGGAACGGGAAGTTCAACGTATGTTCGCCGATGCCAACATATCACATCCTTCTGACTGCCGTATCCTGAGAAACTATTCAATGGACGATATTGACATACCGTCACTCAGACAGTACCGGCAATTATTCAGTCTTGCAAAACCAACTCACCCATGGCTTGCATTGAACGACCAAGAATTACTAAAAAAGCTTGGCGGCTACCGTAAAGACCGCGAAAGCGGTGAAGAAGGACTTACCGTAGCAGGATTACTAATGTTCGGAAAGAGCGAAGCTATCACAGATTCAGAATGCTGTCCGTTTTTTTTTCCTGACTATCAAGAGAAACTTGAACCTGAGCTGAGATGGACAAACCGTATATATCCTGACGGGACATGGGAAGCCAATCTCTTCCAATTCTACCGACATGTTCTGCCAAGATTGCAGTCCGTACTCCCAAAGCCTTTCATGCTCAAGGATAATATACGCCGGGAAGAGACTCCGGCACATATTGCTGTACGCGAAGCACTGATCAACTGCTGCATACATGCTGACTATACCGAGAATGCCTCCTTGCTGATTCAACTTCACAAGGACAAAATGGTCTTCTCCAATCCGGGGACAATGCTTGTTTCCAAGAACCAATACTATCAAGGCGGTGAGAGCGTATGCCGAAATAAGTCCCTGCAGACCATGTTCATGTTGCTCGGCTCGGCAGAGAAAGCCGGAAGCGGAGTTGACAAAATTCTTAGCGGATGGAAAGAATCCAACTGGCGCATACCGATATTGGAAATAAAATGCCGTCCTGACAAGTGTGTACTTACAATGAAGATGGAGACCGTAATGGATGATGCCACAGAACAGCAGCTGACCGATTTATTCGGAAAACACATACTGGGTGTGGATCATAATACGATGATAGTACTTAATACGGCTTGTGCCGACCGGTCGGTGACAAACGAAAGTTTGCGCCATGTACTTAACATGCATAAGGCTGAAATTAGCGACCTGCTGAGAAAAATGTGCAAGGAAAAATTGCTTGTCAGAAAAGGATACGGACGTGGCACAACTTATCACTTGCCGAAAAAGGTTGCAACCTCGGATACGAAAGATTGCAACCTCAAGAACGAAAGGTTGCAACCTCAAGAACAAAAGGTTGCAACCTCGGATACGAAAGATTGCAACCTCAGATACGAAAGGTTGCAACCTCAAGAACAAAAGGTTGCAACCTCGGATAGCGATATATTGAAGAAAAGGCTTCCACGTGAAGAGCTACATAACGTGATATGCAATATCTGTAATGAATGGAAAACCCTTGACGAAATTGCCGGCTCAATTCATAGAAGCCGCAATTATATCAGGAACCGCATCCTTTCCGAAATGCTCGAAGGCGAACTCATCGTCATGATGTACCCAGGAATCCCTAATCATCCGAAACAGAAATATAAAGTCAAAAACAATACAGCCCGATAACCGTACAACCGTAAAAAAAACATAACCATAAAATCAAATGAAAATCCCCTTTCTCTTCTCCATACTCATTGCTATGGCAAGCTGCAAGAGCAGCGGCACATCACAGACAGCGGACGCCCCTGCGGCAATGGGACCCGGATTCAGTGCCGACTCAGCATACGTCTACTGCAAGAGCCAGTGCGACTTCGGCCCGAGAGTGATGAACACCGACGCCCACGACAAGTGCCGGGACTGGATAGCCTCCGAGTTCCGCCGCCACGGATGCACCGTGGAGCTTCAGCAGGCTGAGCTGAAAGGCTATGACGGAACAATGCTGCGCTCAACGAACATCATCGCACGCCACACCTCTGCCGACAGCACCACAACGGAACGCCCGAGAATACTCCTCTGCGCACACTATGACAGCCGGCCGTGGGCAGACAACGACCCGGACCCAAAGAACCGTCATACTCCTGTCATTGCCGCCAACGACGGAGCATCAGGGGTGGCGGTGATGCTCGAAGTGGCACGGCTGCTCAATGCTGCCGACTCAGCCGCTGTGGACGTCGACTTCGTATGCTTCGATGCCGAGGACTACGGAACACCGCAATGGTACGAAGGTGAGTCACAGGTCGAAGACCCATGGGCTCTGGGCGCACAGTACTGGGCTAAGGAGTATGCCAAGAGCCAAGACAACAGCATCGCCTTCGGAATACTCCTCGACATGGTCGGAGGCGAGGGGGCAAAGTTCCATCAGGAAGGAATGTCACTGCAATATGCGCAGGCACTGGTACAGAAAGTATGGTCGGCAGCCTCCACGGCAGGCTTCGGGACATATTTTCCTTCATCGGCAGGAGGATACGTAACAGACGACCATGTCCCTGTCAACGAAGTGGCGGCAATCCCATGCGTGGACATCATTCCTTATTATCCTGACTGCAAGGCATCATCATTCGGACCGACATGGCACACCGTCAGTGACACCATGGACCATATCTCCAAGGAGACCCTCAAGGCTGTGGGACAGACCGTGATACAGGTGGTCTATGGATTTCAGGAGTAATCATGCGGTTTTACGATTGTGTGGTCATGCGGTTTTAAGGTCATAAGGCTTTTTTTATGGTTATGAGGTTATAATGGGATGCCATCAGCCGGCAATAATGACATACGGACGCAACAAGTTGTGGAAGAATCTGAAAAAGCAAATTACAATTAAATACCTGCGCACGTTTGGCTTCGACATCAGCAATGAGGCGTTTGCCAATCATTCTTAGTATTTCCGTAACGCTTTGGTTCAAGCAAACTATAACAACTTGAGCAAAGGAATTTTCGCTACCACCGAATATATCGAAGCGTTCTTTAGAAACCTTATTCTTTCCGAACACAACGAGCTGAAGAACCGGGCAATGCTTGTGCAAGAATCTTCTGTGCAAGGTATTCAAAATGCAAACACGGCAAAAGAAACCTTACTAAAGTGCAATATTTGCACTTTGAATTGCACTTTAGAAGAAATTGCCGTGCTGAACTTCTTACGTGAAATTCTCATGTCTCCACAACCGTAAAGCTCCTATAATCAAAAACTAAACCGTAAAAGCCATAATGAAAATACTTTACGTCATGGAACGGATGTCCTGCCGCGGAGGCATGGAACGCATAATCACCGACAAGATAAACTATCTTGCCGCAAACACCGCCCATGACGTTACGCTCATGACCGTATGGCATGACAGCCGGCCGCCGGCATTTCCCTTCCATCAACGCGTAAGACACGTAAGGCTCAATGTCCCGCTGCCGCCGGTTCCCGGAGGATACATGCTGACACTGCCGTGGGCACTGAAAAGATTCAACACCCTGGTCAGAAGGATAAATCCTGACATAACCGTCATGTTCCGCGCCGTCGGCTCGTTCCTTACGGCAATGACATCATGGAAAGGAAAAATAATCTATGAGTCCCATCAGCCACGCTCCACAATGAACCACCCCTGGATATACCGCTTCACGGAACGGCGCGCCGATGCCGTGGTATGCCTCACGGAGGGCGACGCACGGGAGTTCCAAGGGGCAAGACGCGTGGAGGTCATACATAACTTCACCAACATCAAGCCCTGTAGCCCTGCCCCATTGGAGGAGAAGCGGTGCATAGCCGTGGGAAGGCTATGCAGGGAAAAGGACTTCCTGCGCCTTCTCAATATCTGGAGACAGGTGACTGACAGGCATCCCGACTGGAAACTCGACATTCTCGGCGAGGGCGAGGAACGCCATTCTCTCGAACGGCGCATAGAGGAGCTGCATCTCGGAAAGTCTGTCACACTGAAGGGAAACACGGAGAACATCACCGGGGAGTATCTCCACAGCTCCATGCTTGTCGTAACGTCGAGGACGGAGGGCTTCTCGATGGTCATCGCAGAGGCCATGGCATGCGGCGTGCCCGTCGTCTCCCTTGACTGTCCTTATGGCCCGCGGGAAGTGATGGGAAAAGAAAAAGACCGCGATGACAGATGCAGCGGACGCCTCGCACCTTACTCCCGTGCCGCGGGCTTCCTCATCCCCTGCCGTATTCCCTCCCGGGACCGTTCCGGCAGCGGCATACGGAAAGCCGACACTATCATGGCGGAAAGCATCTCCGCACTGATTGAAAACCCAGCCCTGCGCAAGGAGAAAGCCCATGCAGCGCTGAAACGCGCCGCACTCTTCATGCCGGCACCGGTGATGGGACAATGGCTGAGACTGTTCCAAAGCATAAAAGCCGCTGACGGACGGACGGTATGAGGCAGCGCAAAAGACACATCAACATATATATATCCACAGAAAAAAAAACATGACCCTTTCCATACTGATACCTACATACAACAGAGACTGCACCGAACTGGTGGAGACACTGAGGGAACAGTTGCCGGAGGATGCAGAAATCATTGTGGGCAACGACAGGAGCACCTGCGAGGATACGGTGAAGGCTTGCCGGAGAATAGCCTCGATGAGCAAATGCCGTGTCTACGAACCGGAGAAGAATCTCGGACGCTCCCGCATCCGCAACAGACTGTTCAGCCTTTCCTCAGGAAAATGGATACTGTTCATCGACAGCGATACACGCATCGACAGCCCTGACTTCATAAAACGATACCTTGACGCCACTGCCGAGACTCCCGCCGACATGTACTACGGAGGAATGAAGAACACACCCGATTGTCCTCCGGGATGCGAACTGCGGTGGACCTACGAGACAGTGGCATCCCGACGCCTTACACTCAGTTTCAGACGCGACCATCCTTACGATTCCCTTACAACACAGAACTTCATGATAAGCCGCGATGCATTCATGCAGACCGGGTTCCTGGAGGAAATAACAAGCTACGGATACGAGGACACCGTGCTCTTCGCCACACTGAAGAACACGGGCAAGCGGGTCTGTCACATAGAGAACAGACTCATACATCTGGACATAGACACCAACGAACGCTTCCTCACCAGGACAAGAGAAGCACTGCGGACACTCCATTCACTTCCCGAAGACATACGCCCGGAAACCCGCCTTGTACAAACCTTCCGGAAACTGCGCCGCATGCACATGCACCGCCCACTCGCTCTCCTGCACCATGCCATGCTGCCCGTCACACACCGCATCCTGTACTCACGCTTCGTCTCCCTGAAGCTGTTCCAGCTCTACAAGCTCGGTTACTTCTGCGGACTTTAGGCATTGACAAACCACCAAAAGCCACACGGTTGCCAACTTGCCTGTTTTTAAAAATACTCTCCGCTAAGCACTTGTCTCTCAAGCCTTTCAAAATACACTAAAAACAACATACCCTATAACCGTAAAACCACAGACCAGCCATGCGCATCCTGCTTTTCGGAAATCCGAGCACACTCCACAGCAATCTCGCCAAGGGCCTCAAAGAACTTGGCCATGAAGTCCGCTGCATCAGCAACAGGACGGGATGGCACCGGTTCCCCGCCGAAGACATCTGCCTCGAACGCCGCACGGACATCAACGGCAAGGCAGCCCTCGCAGAATATCTCCTGCGCATGCTCCCCATCCTCAGAAAATGCAAGGGCTTCGACATCGTACAGCTCCACCACCCCATGTTCCTCGAGCTGCGAGGAACCCACATGAGACCCTTCTACAACTACCTGAGGCGGCATAACCGGCGCATGGTCCTCGGAGCCTTCGGCGACGACTGCCATATCGTGGAGCAGATGCTCCATTCCGATGCCTTCCGCTACAGCGACCAAAAGATAGGCGACACGGTAAGGACCGACATGCCGGCACTCATGCAGCGCATGCAATGGCTCGGCGACTTATATCACGAAACAGACATCTGCCGGCATGTCTCCCGCGACTGCGACCATATCGTCGCATGCCTCTACGAATACTGGGCATGCTACAACAATGTCTATCCCGGAAAACTGTCCTTCATCCCACTTCCCATCGTCATGGAGGACACGCCGCAGGACTTCTCCGCAGGCGAAAAGGTAAGACTGTTCATCGGCATACAGAAAGAGCGCAGCGAAGTAAAGGGCACGGACATCATGCTCCGCGCAGCACAGGCAATAGTCAGCGACTTCCCACATCTTGCCGAACTCCGCATCGTCGAGAACGTCCCTTACGGGGAATACAAGCGGATAATGGAGGGCAGCGACGCCATCCTCGACCAGCTCTACAGCTACACCCCCTCCATGAACTCCCTCCTCGCCATGTCAAAAGGAATCATCAACATCGGCGGCGGAGAACCGGAAAGCTACGGCATCATTGACGAGAAAGAGCTGCGCCCCATCATCAATGTACAGCCGTCATACGACAGTGTCTATGCCGGACTGAAAGACCTTGTCCTCCACCGTGACCGCATCCCCGTACTGAAACGTCAGTCCGTCGAATACGTACGACGCCATCATGATTATCTCTCCGTCGCCCGCACATACGAGTCCCTCTACAGAAAACTCCTCGGGGAACGGTCTGAAAACGGGAAATCATGAACACACACACACCGTGAATCATTGTCCGGAGACTGTCCCAGCCTCCATATGGAAATGACCGCATAAGATGTAGGGACAGATTATTATGCCGGCAAATGTTTCTCGAAAAAGAAAATTAAGGAACGCGACAAAGCTGCTGAGATATACCTGACCGAATCAGATCTTCAGGCGTTGTACGAAATGCCGTTAACCGGGCTTCATGACCATGTGCACGACATATTCCTTATTGGCTGCTACACCTGTCAACGTTCAGCAACTACAATAATATATCGAAGATAGGATAGTTGCCATCGCTGATCCCAACATAGTATATAAATTTCCAACTGTTAGTTATCATTTCTGCCGGCTACCGCGTTTTTATTTAACGCGGTAGCCGGTTCCGTATCCTGACAAACAAGGTCTTGAAGCAATGTCTTTTACAGGGATATGCTGTCAATGAGCGTATCGCTTCGCAGAAATATGATGAGCTGAGCCTGTTGGTGAAAGTGGTTGGCAGGACAATCCATAATCAGGAAAAAACTGACAGAGGACAGCCGCTCTCTGCTCGATGTGGTTATGGATTATGCTTACACCCTTGATACTCTTGACCGATAAGGCTATCAGGAATTGAAGATTGAATAGACGAAAAAAGAATAATTCCATGCCAAATACGAGAACACGATGGTAAAGGTAACCGTCAATCTAATCAACAAGAATAACTGATTATGTACACGCAAATGTCAGGATGTTATGTTCAGGGAACCGCGTCAGCGGTTAAATAATGTAGCCGTTGGTCGCAACCCACGGTAATGTGAGACGAGCCTCCTTAACCGACCGGTTTATCGGTCGAATAGTTATAAAGACAGTTGTATCCAATGGGGGACACTTAGAGCTTTATTCGACCGACAAATCGGTCGTGAGAGATATATGTGCCGGAAATTCTGTGGGTTGCGACCAACGGCTACCATATTAAACCGCCAATGCGGTTCATAAGACCGAACCATACGGCAGTTGCTCAACCGTTCGGCAAGGCTGAATCTTATTTAACCGCTGACGCAGTTCATAAAATGCAATGCCACCATCCAGCGCACACACTGAAGATTAAACCCTTTTTGGAAAATATCATAAGAATATAATACACAAGGACTTTGATGCTTATCATTGTTTTTTTACCGGTGTCCGGTAAAAAAAATATAAGAGAACCGGCTCTATATGTGGAAAAGTCACGGAAAACGGTGGAAAAGTGCATGTTTTATGTGGAAAAACCAATTGAAAACATGTTGAAAAACATACGTGTTATCCACAGGGGCAAGATAATCAAGATGACCGGCACCGTCAATGTGGATAACGGCAAGACTTTCCCACCGGATTTTCACATATTGTCAACGGTCATGAAAAGCGTGGAACAAGTGTGACGACGACACTATACCGGCACCGTGCAACCGTCTGACTCTTAACCCGGAGAAGAGGATTCCGAGGACGGGAAATGATTGAAGGAAGGAATGCCGTGGAACATGTTTTCAACGTTATCCACACAATATAATAATCATCATATATTGTTTTAAAAATATAAAATAAGAATATGATTATTATGTTCCTGATTTTGCCGTAACCGTGACTTCAGCTTTTCATGGCCGCAGTTCTGGCTTTCCGGCATGCTGCTTGTCCATGTCGCGTCACAGATGCATGAAGACGGTGCGGCTACGGTATTGATGCCATGTGTCACGTACACCGGTGACAGATGTCTGCAGGCAAGTTCCGTCAGCTGGCATAATGCTGTAGTCAGGTACTGAAACGTGTTGACAAACGCACCGGCATGTTTCACCGTCAGCGGATACAATGTGTACGTGTGAATACTGACGCCCCATGGCCTACAGCCATATCCCCCCATAACCGTATAACCATGAAAGCCTTATGCCTCACAGACGTACAGCCTTATGCCCTGAAACAAAAAAAAGTTTTGCCAAGTACGGCAAAACTTTTCTGTCCATATCCTGATTTTCTATCAGCTTCCGAGTATACCCTTAATCTCGTTCAGCTTGTTGAGAGCCTGCAGCGGAGTGAGGTTGTCGACGTCGAGGGACAGGAGCGCGTCCCTTATCTGTTCAAGCACAGGGTCGTCAAGACGGAAGAAAGAGAGTTCGGAATTCCTCTCCTCCTGTTTCGCGGAGGAAAAGAATCCGTCACCGGACATCAACGGTTCGGAGACCACTCCTGTCTCTTTACTGGAAGAGGGAGTGCGACCGGCGGCCGTCCCTGACGGTCTTTCCGTCTGTGACAGGAACTTCTTGTCCTTGCCGCCCTTATTCTCCAGTTCACCGAGGATTATGTTTGCCCGGCGCACAATCTCACCCGGCATTCCCGCCATCTCGGCGACATGGATGCCGAAGGAGTGCTCCGAACCGCCCGGCACGAGTTTGCGGAGGAACACCACCCTGCCCTCCTCCTCTGCCACGGAGATGCTGTAGTTGCGTATCCTCGGGAAGCGGCTCGCCATTTCGTTCAGCTCATGGTAGTGGGTGGCGAAGAGCGTGCGCGGACGCGGTGAGGACTGCCGTTCCCTGCTTCCGTGGAGATATTCCACTATGGCCCAGGCGATGGAGATTCCGTCGTAGGTGCTTGTGCCTCGTCCCAGCTCGTCGAAGATCACGAGGGAGCGGTCGGTGATGTTGTTAAGTATGTTTGCAGCCTCGGTCATCTCGACCATGAATGTCGATTCTCCCGCGGCGATGTTGTCCGAGGCTCCCACACGTGTGAACACCTTGTCGACTATGCCTATTTCCGCGCTCTCTGCCGGCACGAAGCATCCTGTCTGGGCAAGGAGCACGATGAGTGCTGTCTGACGCAGCAGAGCCGACTTTCCCGCCATGTTCGGACCGGTTATCATCATTATCTGCTGACTTCCGGTGTCAAGGAGGATGTCGTTAGGGATATATTTTTCCCCGTACTCCATTCTTGCCTCTATGACGGGGTGCCGTCCCGCCTTTATGCTAAGGCGCGGCGTGTCGTCCATTACAGGGCGGCTGTACCTGTTGCGCAGTGATACGAGGGCAAAGGACAGGAGGCAGTCGAGGCGTGCCACAAGGGCGGCGTTGCGCTGTACGGTGACGACAATTCCATGGCAGTCGCGCAGCAGGCGGTCGTAGATTCTCTGCTCAATCTCCATGATGCGTGTCTCGGCATTGAGAATCTTTTCCTCGTAAGCCTTAAGTTCCGGCGTGATATATCTCTCCGCCTGTGCGAGAGTCTGTTTTCTCACCCATGTCGCGGGGACGTTGTCCCGGTATGTGTTGCGCACCTCAAGATAGTATCCGAAGACATTGTTGAAGCCCACTTTCAGGGAGCTGATGCCCGTGCGTTCCGCTTCCTGCTGCTGGAGTTGCAGGAGATAGTCCTTGCTGTCCCGGTGGAGAAGCCTGAGGTCGTCAAGTTCCGGGTCCACTCCCTCCCCTATCACGCCGCCTTTGGAGACGAGCAGCGGCGGCTCAGGGCTTATCTCGCGGCAGATTCTGTCCCTCATCTCGCGGCATGGGTCAAGCTCTGCGGCGATGTTCATGAGGTCGCCGTTGCCGCTGCCGGCACATTCCTTCTGAAGAATCTCCACGGCATGGAGAGCTTCGGCGAGGGAGCGCATCTCACGGGGATTGACCCTCAGGGTGGAGATTTTTGCCGTTATACGCTCAAGGTCGGCGATGCGCTGCAGCTGTTCCGAGACGGTTTCCCTCAGTGCAGGGCTGCAGAAGAAATGCTCCACGACGTTCTGGCGTGCCGCAATCTTCCCGACATCCTTCAGCGGGAAGAGGAGCCAGCGTCTCATGAGTCTGCCGCCCATTGCCGTGGCGGTATTGTCTATGACGCTGAGGAGCGACACTCCGCCGTCGGTCATGGGGTTCAGGAGTTCGAGGGAACGGACGGTGAACGTGTCGAGGCGTACGAAGCTGTCGGTGTCGAGACGGCTGATGCCGGTGATATGTCCGAGCATCTTGTGCTCCGTGAACTCAAGGTAGCCCATGACGGCACCTGCCGCGGCGATGCCGTTGTGCATGTGGTCTATGCCGAACCCCTTAAGACTCTTCACGGAGAAATGGGAGCACAGGCTTTTCTCCGCCGTATCCTCGGAGAACGCCCAGTCGTCAAGCTCGTACGTGCAGAGCTTCGCCGGGAACCGTGAGAGGAACTCCTGCCTGCGCCGGCGTTCGTAGAGCACCTCCTTGGGCTGGAAATTGTCTATTGCCTTCACTGCGTAGTCGTAGGAGCCTTCTCCGCAGAGGAACTCTCCTGTGGAGATGTCGAGGAAGGCTATTCCCACCGCATTGCGTCCGAGATGTACGGCGCAGAGGAAATTGTTCTCCTTGTTCTCGAGCACGTTGTCCTGCATTGCCACGCCCGGCGTGACGAGTTCCGTGATGCCTCTCTTGACGAGTGTCTTTGTCTTCTTCGGGTCTTCGAGCTGGTCGCAGATGGCCACGCGCTGTCCGGCTCTTATGAGTTTTGGCAGGTGAGTGTCGAGGGCGTGGTAAGGGAAGCCTGCCATGGCCTCTCCCTGTGCCGCTCCCTTGTTTCTGTGGGTGAGGGTTATATGGAGTATCTTCGCCGCAACCTCCGCGTCGTCGCAGTAAGTCTCGTAGAAGTCTCCGCAGCGGAACAGCAGCAGCGCGTCAGGGTGCTTTGCCTTTAGCTCGCGGAACTGTCTCATCATCGGCGTCAGTTCGTCCACTTTCTTTGCCATTGTTCTATGTTGTTTTTATGGTTGTGAGGTTTCGGGGTGATGCGGTTATACGGTTTCGGGGTGACGGTCGGGATGTGTTGTTTACAGAGATAAGTAACTGTTGATGATTATTTTATAATATAATGTTTTCTCACTAAGACTTGTTGAATTTCATTCTGCCTTTTCTCGCCACGGCATAACTGAAACGAGTTTCGTTCTGCCCGTATGGCTTGTCGGGAAAGTTGTCACTCAGTCACAATGTCCGCATTGCTCCTTCGGCTCCGCATACTGACCGCATGAAAAATAACTGCGTTTTTTTTTAGTATAAACTAATTTCCGACAGTTACTTAAGAAACGGATACCGTAAGTTTATATTTCATGTCCTCTCCGTTGAGCACAATCAGTTGCGTCGACAGCGTACGGACGAAGCAATATGACTCATTAATGACTGTAGGAACATTTATGACCGGCGTACGGAAAAACCGTCTTGACATTCTGCCATGTTGACGTTCCTGCATACAAAGGTAATGAATTTTTCTTTATGAGATGAGGATTTTAACAAAGTTTTATTTCCCTGCGGAAGATAGACGGCGGTTTTGAAAGCACTGTGAATATTACGTATAGAGCCTTTTGCAAATGGGCATGAACCGTTGTCCTTGTCCTGCTCGTTTCTTGTTCTGCAATTCCTCCGGCCATATTGAGGTTGAACAGGAGGAATATTATTCATGTGATTTCCGTCATGACGGTAAAAGGACGTTGCCTGGCAAATATTCTTTCATAAGGACAGAATCCTTGAGACAGCCATTCCCTCCGCTTCCGGCTTACTTTCCCAGTTCATATATCTCAAATGCTCTGCCGGGAGTGACGAAAAGCATGATGAGCTTTCCGTCTTCCGTCTTATAGACCATTCCGGCCTCGGAATTGTTGCTGCCATAGACGGTCTGCGGCTCGTCATTGACGCTCCATCCGCCGAGGAAGAGCTTTGCCGCGGGTTTGTTGTCATAGACGAAGCCGGACTTGCGCTGGCTGCCCCTGAGCTTCTCGAAGAAGATTCTGCCGTCCTTGTCCCTGAACCTGCACGGGAAGTAGGGATAGGAGAAGATGCCCATATTGTTTACCTGCACCGACCTTACCCTGCGGTATTCCTTAAGCTCCTCCGGGGACAGGGGCAGTTCCTTCCCTGTAAGCAGGCGGCCCACCCTGCCGTACTCTTCCCTGCCGTAAGCACCGTTGTCCAGGGCACGGAGAATTGCGAGTGCCTTTTCCTTGCCCGCCACCAGCCTGTCATAGTCGTCATGGCACAGGAGGCTCCTCAGGGAGGCGTCGACGAAGGTGTCCTCAACTGCCGTACGCCGGTCTTCCGCGGCTCCTGTCTCCGTGGTGCCGGCAACGTTTTGTGCCGGGGAATGGAGACAGGCTGACAGGTATGCAATGATGAGAAATGATTTTATTGTCATGCTTTTCATTTTCTTCTTGTGTTTAAGTCGTCCGGCCAGACCAACAGGCATGATTCTGCCGTGAGTCACGGCAGAATTGCCTTTCTCCTTCCCTGTAAGGATCTTTCCCGTGAGACCTTTGGCGACATCGTTACTGAAATGCGCGCACTCCGTCTTCCGCATCATTTTTTTTCAGGGAAAATGACTGTACCGGGAATGCGGATTGGTTGTGCTGACAGGTTTGTATTATGATAAGTCACTTATGCGGTATGGATTACAAAAGTACTGCTTTTCTGTCTTAATTCCAAACATACGGCAGAAAAAGTGTGGGCGGGCGGCTCTCTTTTTCCAAGCAACCGTGGAAAATCATTTTATGATTGAATATTTTCTCACTGAAACTAATTTTCAACAGTTGCTTAATTGAATATTTTCTCACTGAAGCTTGTTCTTCTTTTTGGCATAAACAAATTTCCGGCAGTTGCTTGACAGAGCTTTCGGTACAGCCATATGTCTTCTGCTCTTACTCACGGAAATGGTGCACGGCGGCATCCGGATGCAACGTTCCGCGTCCCGGTTTCCGCAGTCCGCAACAGTACTGACGGGGAAGCGGGACATGGCTTCCATACATCCGCATGACCTCAAAGCGGTACATCAATATCCCCGGAAGCAATAATAAATATATTCTTTATTTCATATTTATTTAAAAATACCATGATGATGATGATATACCGTGGATAACGTGGAAAACCTGTTTCACGTCGTATGCTCCCGCCTCGGGTCGCGGCGGACAGCGAGGAGCACTTCCGGCTAACGGTCAGAGTGTTACGTCTCATGCCGGCGGTTATGCCTTACGGTATGTTCCACACTTACGGCAGCTGTTGACAGTGTGTGAAAATCCCGTGGGAAAGTGCGGCGGTTATCCCCACAGCCGGTTCTCTGCGGCTCTTCTTCCGGCGGGCTGTGGATAAACGCCTTATTTATTCATTGTGTTTTCCACATTATTCCCGTGCTTTTCCACTGTTTTTCGTGACTTATCCACACACGGAGCCGGTTCTCTTATATTGTTTCAAGGATTGACGGACGTTCCTTTTGCGGGAATGAAAGCAATGTGAATACGGTGTATTCCGTGCAAGCCGCTTCTCTCTTCGGCATTGTTAATCACTTTGCCGGACATGGGGACAGCCGGCATGGTCAGCTTCATGGAACAAGAATGTGGTGTGGCTTATTTAGGAAAAGGTTATGGCTTATGTGGCAAAAGATTATGGCTTATATAGGAAAAGGTTACCTTTTACACATAAAAAGGTTACCTTTTGTTTTTGCGGTTATGCGGTTGTCTGTCGCGGTTTACGGGGCGTTGGGGTAGTTTTTTTTTTGCGGTCATGGGCAGGGATGCCGTAATTCTGCACATAAGTCATGGCATGCAGCCGTATGACTGCAAATTCCTAAGACCGTATTCTCCTCATGACCCTGCAAGTTATCCTCAGGCCGAGGCAGCGCAGCAGCAGGGATTTCACGAGTGACGTGAAACCGAAATAGTTCCTTACGTCCACACGGCATTCAGGCAGGATAATGTTCCCGTTAAGCTTGCAGACGTCAATCTGTACGTTAAGCATGCGCATGTACAGCCTGTGCCATTTCTTTTCACGGAAGTCCACGGCAAGCTGTTCCGCGATGGCTTTCTGTGCTTCGAGGAGCTGTAGCAGAGTGAGGTCATAGGCTTTCGACAGTCCGTTTTCGTTATATCTGTACAGGTAGAGTCCCTGCGGGGTGGTATGTATGACAGGATTGGCTGCGGCGAGCTTTCCCATGAGCAGCACGTCTTCATAGCAGCGTCCGGCGGCGAAGGGATTGCCGTCAAGCAGTCCTGCTCTGAGAATTTTGTTGCAGGCCCAGCAGTGCTCGTAGCCGCAGGAGCATGCCCAGTAGTCTTTGAAATTGCCGTATGTGCGTTCTTCCGGCCGGTAGAGGCTGTCCCTGCCGCGGGGATGGCCGAAGTCCTGGTGGACGGAGTATTCGAGGATGTCATATTCGGGATGGTCTCTGAGGATGGTCATCAGCGGCGCCAGGGTTTCCGGCGCAAGTTCGTCGTCGCTGTCAATGAACGTTACGTGGTCGCCCGCGGCAAGTTCCATGCCGAGGTTGCGTGCCGAGGAGAGTCCTCCGTTGGTCTTGTGCACCGCTCTTATCCTGCCGTCCCTCTCCGCCCATCTGTCGCACATTGCCGGACAGGAGTCCGGGGAGCCGTCGTCGACGAGAATAATCTCCCAGTCGCGGAAGGATTGTGCCACGACGGATTCCAGACAGCGGTCGAGATATTTCTCGACATTATATACGGGGATTATTATGGAAAGCATTTTTTTTTACGGTTTTGTGGTTGTACGGTCATAGGCATGGACGGCATGAGCCCGCAGACTGGTTATGGCATGTTTCCTCAACCCCCTGAATCCCTATGGTAAGCATAATTCAGGGAAAGCCTCCTCAATCTTGCAGAAGTCTGCGCCGAGATGCGGTTCCCTTGTCCACCGGCGCACGCTCTTTACGGAGATGTCAGGGTTAAGGCACTGCCGTTTCCGTGTATGCAGTTCCGGTGACAGGTCAAGGTACTTCTCTATGCGCTCCACCTCACGGTCATAGTCGAGGATAAGGTTCTCGAAGCGTAATGAAAGATATTTGTCAGAATGTAGGGAAAAGTCTCCATACATTATTCTTGTCCATGTTATGAAATCCTCCACACGTCCGTGGGGCATCCATTGGAGGTCAAGACGGCGTGCTATGCAGTAGACGTCACGCGGGTCACGGCAGACGATGATCTGCTTAAGGTTCGGGACGAACTTGCGGAACACTTCCGTATCGGCGTTGCAGTCGGCGAAGAGCTGGTCGAGCATGAGGAACGTCCCCGTGCCGTTATGGAAATGGTTGAAGACGGTGTTGAGCATCCTGCGGCACAGGCTCCGGTAGGAATCAAGGGAGAGGTCCTTGAGGAAATAGATGTCCGCCGTGTCGTAGAACCGTCCCATCACGGGATTTATCGGGCAGTCCCTGGCATCCTTTATCCTCAGGGCAAGTATCTCGTCGAGGAACTTGAAGAAGCACGGGCGCAGGGCGGCATGCTTGAGGAAGAGTGTCGAGTAGTTGACGAGTCCTATGAACTGCTTCACTGCTGCGTCGTTCCAGTAGTAGCTCCTCGGACGCGTGTTGTCGAAAGCCTGTGAGAGCTGGAGGAGTCCTCCGGTAAGTCTTATGAAGTCTATCTCTCCGGCATCGTCGTCAGGGTCGGCAAGACTTCCTTCCGGGTCCACCGTCCCGAGGACGCTCTGTCCGTCGTACTCCCTTATGAGGTCGACGACGGCACTTGCTCCCGTGGCTCCGAAGCCTTCGACGGAGACTATGCGGCTGAAGAGGCATTCCTCGTCCCACCGCAGGTCTTTGCCGGAGCCTTTCCATTCGTCGTACATCTCCATGAAGCTTATGCGCTTCCTGTCTGCCACAATCTTGTATGGCGTGATGTCTCTTATGTATTTTCTTATGTTTTTCATTGTATGCTGTTTTTACGGCTTTAGGGTTACAGGCAGGGATGCCGTGAGTACCCGTACAGGTAATGGCATACTTCCGTAGAACCTTATAGCCTAACTCCTGAGTTTCTTTCTCACCGCCAGTCCGCTTATTGCTGCGCTGATTACGGAGAGTCCTGTCCCTGCAATGACATATGCCGTGCCGTGGAGATACTGTGCCATGGCATAGCATACCGTCGTATATACGGTGAAAGCCGCAAGCATCATTGCCAGCCGGCGGTCTATGGAGACCTTGTATCTCCATCCGGCGCACGTCAGGTTGACGATGATGTCCATTGTATGATTGACAAGCAGTCCCACGCCCGTTCCTGTCACTCCTCCCAGTTCATATCCTATTATCAGGGCGGGGATGAAGGATATGTACGAAAGTGCCTGAAGGAGGAGGTACATCTTTGACTCTCCTGCCGCCAGCGGAATGAGTGCGGCAGGGATGTAGAGTGCGCGGAAGATAAGTCCTGCGGATGCAATCTGCGCCATGGGAACCACGGCACTGAACTCACTGCTGAACAGTATGGGGACTATCAGCGGCATGGCAAACATGGCACATACCACTGTGGGGAAGATCAGCAGCAGCCCCATCTCCATCTGCCGGCACACTGTCACGCGCCTCTGCTCCATATTGTTGAATACGCTTGCCAGGCGCGGGAAGAAGTCTGTGTCAAGGGATGCGAAGACCACGACGGCATAAGTCAGTGTGAGGGTCACTCCTGAATTGTAGAGCCCCACCGTCTCCAGTGAGCCGTGGCTGTTGATGTACGACTGCACCGCCAGCTTCGAGCCTGACGCGACAAAGCCGGAGAGGACGAACGACAGGCCGATGATGAGCATCGTGCGCCCCTTGGCGAGATGCTTCCGCCGGAAGCAGAACCGCGGCTTCTCCATGCGGTAGGAGAATGCCATGGTCATCACGGCCATTGAAAAGGTCATCAGCACCAGTGCCGTCACCACACCCTCTATGCCGAGGAAGTAATAGACGGGTATCGTTGTCAGCAGTCCTGCCGCGACGTGCATGACGGAGACCGTCGCCAGTGCCTTGAGCTTCTGTATGCCGCGGAGGACAACCATCTCGCCGCAGGTCAGCGTGGAGAAGCCCACGGCAAGGGAGAGCAGGCGGTAGCCGCCGGCATGTGCGGAATCGGAGAATGTCATCCATGACAGGGGCTCTGAAAGAATGAATGTCAGCAGAAAGCCGGCAAAGGCGAAGAGCAGTGACCAGGAGCGCGTGAGCATGACAGCCTCCCGCAGACGTTCTTCCCCACCCTCCTTGTCCTTCTCGCCGAAAGCCCGGGCAATCTCTCTCACGCCGCTGGTGTCCATACCAACGTTGGTGGAGGTATGGATAAGCTCGCGCGCTTCGTTGTATATGGCGTTGAGTCCTATGCCGGCAGGACCGAGTATTATTGCCGCCAGCTTCGCCCTGCCGATGTTAAGCAGGATGTTCAGTCCCTGCACGCCGCTGAAGAGACTGATGGCTTTCAATATGCTTTTATAACTGTTTGATGACATCTTTTAAGTAGCCTGTTGGAAGTTTGTTCCCTGATGTATGCATTGCGGAACATCTGTCACGCATGATCTTACAATCTAATGACCTTAAGTAACTATTGATAATTATTTTATAATATAATGTTTTCTCACTAAGACTTGTTGAATTTCATTCTGCCTTTTCTCGCCACGGCATAACTGAAACGAGTTTCGTTCTGCCCGTATGGCTTGTCGGGAAAGTTGTCACTCAGTCACAATGCCCGCATTGCTCCTTCGGCTCCGTACACTGACCGCCTGAAAAATAACTGCGCTTTTAGTATAAACTAATTTCCAGCAGTTACTTATGACTTTATCATCTCATAGTCCTATGGCCTTTCAAAAGACTATAGCCGCAGGACAAGTCTCCTGCATGCCACACAGCTGCCGCCGAAGCCTTCCTTCTGCAATACGAGTCCGTCATTGAGAGCGGCATTATCCTCCGCCATGCTCGTGCCGAACTCAAAGTATCTGTACTGCGGCATTCCTGAGAATTCTTCCATAAGGGTCAGCATGAGGAAGTCAAGTGCATTCACCCGCTTGCCTTCCGGGGAAGCGGAGATGTACTGAGTCCTTACTGTCTGCCGCGTGATGAACAGCACTGTGCCTCCTGCCGTACTGCCGTCAGGAGCCTTTACGGTGCAGCAGACGATGTTCCCGGGGAACCGTCCCTGAAGGAGAGTCATCTCCTCCAGGCTGTGCACAGGTTCCGCACCGAACCGCTCGCGCAGATTCTCCGTAAGAATTTGCCAGAAGTCTGTCAGCGAGGCACCTTTCTCCACGGTATATCCCTCGCGGAGCAACTTGTTCCTGTACGTCCTCTTCCTCGGAGAGACATTCTTCATGCAGCTGCGGAGGTCAACGGCAGTCATCACGCTGCAATTCTCTGTCTCTGCTCCCATGCGCCACAGCCAGTAGCTGTCCTCATCGGCAGGGAGAAGATTGTATACGGAGGGTATCTGCTTATAGTGCCAGAGACGGAAACCGACTTTGCGGAGATAGTCCGTGACGGCAAGGAAAATCTCACCGGCATCTGCCGTATGGCATCTCCTTCCGAGAACAAGGCCGCCGTAGGTCAGCCCCTGATGGGAATGGAGCACCGGTGTGCCGTCCGCCTGCCTCACTTCGTTGGCGGGAAGCAGGGCGGCAAGCGTGCCTTTCTTGTCATAGACCATAAGCGAATGGTCTGCAAACCTGTCACTGTGGTAGTCCATGTACCCGCGGAGGAAAAGGAACGTCCCGTTCTTCGACGTTTCCACGAAGCTGTCCCATTCCCCCATTCTCTCAGGAGCGTAACGCACAACGTCCATCATAGTCCCCTCCATTTAAGGAACTCGTCATAACGGCGTATGTAGTCCTCGGCGTCATAGTCGTGACTGGCAAGCACGAGACACAGCGCGCCTGTCGTGAACTCTCTCTCATGGGCCCATATTCCGGGCGGCACGAGAAGTCCCTGATAGGGTCTGTTGAGCGTCACTGTCTTCTCCTCCACCCCGTCGGACAGGAACACTTCCAGCGCGCCGGAAGCGGCAATGATAAACTGCCAGCATTCCTTGTGGGCATGGGCTCCGCGGTCCTTGCCGGCGGGAACGTCATAGATATAGAACACCCGCTTTATGGGAAACGGCACCTGTACATTCTCGTAGATGTACGTCAGACTTCCCCTCGGGTCTTCCTCCTTTGGCAGGGAGAGTATCTTGCAGTCGGAGATATTCATTGGTTTTTATGGGTTTTACGGTTGTGTGGTTTTACTGTCGCAGGTTATGGATGTACGGTTATGGTGTTAAGCTGCATATGACAGGGGCAATGTTCTCTTCACATCATAAGCTGTGGAGCGTCACCCTGTTTTCTCTGCAAAATTATAAAAAAACTTTTGTATAAACGAATAAAAAGGAAATTTTCATCATGCCGGATTCATCACTGTCATGACCATAGAGTCAACTGGCAAGTGCAAAATTGCATGAAAAGTTTTTAAGAAAATATTTTCCTGAATATTGTTGTAAGTTCTGTAAAAATAAGATACCTTTGCAATAAGGTGATGACATGAGGCCATATGCCGTAACGTCACAACCCCAAACCTTATAGCCGTGAAACCTTATAACCATACCATCATGTACCGCATACTCTTTATACTCATGCTCCTTCTTCCCTCCGTCTCCTTCGGACAGAAAGAGAAGATGTCCGCCCTTGTAAGGAAAGCATGGCTTGAACATACCGCCGCCATGCGCTCAAAAGGCGGCAAGGGAACAGAGAGCAGGAAAATAATCACTGCTTTCCTGAAAACCTCCTCGGGAGAGGCACCTGACGGCTGTGAGGTACTCGCCGGGTTCCCCGGCGGCCTGTATGTCGTCGCCGTGCCGGCGGGGATGCTCGGACAGCTCGCCGCACGACGGGAAGTAATCCGCATAGAAGCAGGACTGCCGCGCTCGGCAACTAACGATACGGCGGCAGTGATGACACGTCAGGAACTTGTATGGGACATGCCGCGTCAGGAACCTCCTGTGCCAAGGGGCTACACCGGCAGAGGAGTGGTGGTGGGAGTGATGGACATAGGCTTTGACCTTACCCACCCCACATTCCTTAGCAGTGACGGCACCTCGCTGCGTATAAAGGCTCTCTGGGACCAGCTCGACAGGACGGAAGACGGAGAGCCTCACACCTTGGCGGTCGGAAGGCAGTACTCCGGCCGGGAGGCTCTTATGAGGAAAGCCCGCAGCACGGATGCCGACATCCTCTGCCACGGCACGCACACCTCCGGTTCCGCGGCAGGCTCGGGATGGGACGGAACAAGGGTGACACCATTCATGGGCATGGCTCCCGACGCGGACATCTGCCTCGTGGCAAACTATACAACGGACAACATGTCCATCGTGCCCGAGGAGGAGAGGTACAGATACACCTCCGCCACGGACGTGCTCGGATTCAAATATATCTTTGACCATGCCGCTTCTGCCGGCAAGCCTTGCGTGGCATCGTTCAGCGAAGGCGGCAGGATGGGCTTCGGCGATGACGACATTCTGCTGCAGGAAGCACTGGCGGCGCTGCAGGGGGAAGGAAGGATAATCGTTGCCTCTGCGGGAAACGAGGCTCTGTTCGGCACATACATCCACAAGCCCGCCGGCATGCCCGCGGCAGGAGCGTTCATTCTGCCCGCCGCACAGCCTTGCTACACGTTCCGCTCGTCAGGACCCATGGCATTGCGGCTGACGTTCTATCCCGCTGACGGCGGAGAGCCTCTTGTAAAGGATGTCCTTTCGGCGGAGATATGTGCCTGTGAGGACAGCTGCCTCACGGACACCGTATGCCTTGGCGGAATAGCTTTCCAGATACTCGCGGCGGCATATCCATCGGCATACAACGGCGGCGAGACTGCCGTCGAGCTTGTTCTCTCGCGTACGGACGGAGGACAGGTGGGACGGGATGTGCCGGTGTCAATGACGCTGACGGGTGAGGACAATGACATAGAGGCATATTCCTTGGGAGGATATTTCACGGCAAACGACCTCGACCGCTCACTTTCCAGTGCGGAGAAGACTCATAACATCCTTTCACCGGGAGGACTGGAGGGAATAATCTGCGTCGGTGCGACAAATGCCCGTGACGGTTATCTGAACCATGCAGGAACATGGCAGGACTACCGCTACGGAAAGGCAGGAGAGCGTGCCGCATACAGCAGCACGGGACCTGCCCTGCCGGGACTCGTGAAGCCGGACATCTGTGCTCCGGGAACATACGTAAAGTCAGCACTCAGCAGTGTGTTCATCGCCGCAGGAGGAGACCTGCGCACATGCACGGAGACCTTTTCCCTTGACGGAAGGACCTACGGATGGGCGGCATTCACAGGCACCTCCATGGCCACCCCGATCGTCAGCGGAATAATAGCGACATGGCTTGAGGCGTGTCCCTCACTGACGGCAGAACGCGTCATGGACATCCTTTCCCATACTGCGGCGCAGGTTCCGGCTGACGGCACGGCATCTGCTGCGGACGCCTCCCCTGAGGGATACCTCCCATACGGTGAGCCGCGCATCAAGAACGTCCTCTGCGGCTATGGCACAATAGATGCGTATGCCGGACTGCAATATATTCTTGAAGGAAACGTTACGGGAATCTCGGAAATTCCCGGCGGCACTCGTCAGAACGGTTCCCGCAAGACTGGAAGGAAAGGCGTGTTTGACCTTCACGGCCGCCGCATCATCTCTCCTGTGCCGGGACGGATGTATGTCATTGACGGAAAACTGACAGTCCTGTAGGACTATCATGGTTCAGCAGAAATTTCACTCTTGCTTCCCAATGTTTTTACCGGAGCCGCAAGAGATATTAATATATACATCAATTAATCAGACAATATATAAATAGTATGACACGAAAAGACTTAAAATTGAGTCTAAAATCAATAAACAGCGTAACAGGTAGAAGAGGATAAGAGTACTCTATCAAGGTAGAGGATACTAAAGTTGTATTCAAGCGTCCGGGCAAATCCGAAGAAGAATATCTGCCTGTTGAAGAATTATCAGGACTTATTAATGCTGTAAAGGACAATACTGAAATTCTAAAAAACAACGTTTGCTAAAGAATATATATCATAAAGAAAACAATCTCCTGCTGTTGCTGTTGCAGATGCAGTTTTAGAGACAAGAAAATAAGTAATCAACATAGAAGACAAAGTGAGTTGTATGAACACGAGAACATCTCGGACACGACTGGCACAGCAACTTTTATCTTATCAGAATGGCTCTAATAGAAACAGAGGTCTCGCCTTTATTTGGTTAGTTCCTTATTTTTAACCGTTTAGCCATATTGCGAGAGGATTAGTTTGATAAAAGCACATTTTTCATCAGGTTGCATAAAAAAAACTAATTTGATATGAAATACATTTTTTTATTAACTTTGCACTGTAACTTCAGAGACAGTGCACTACCTAAATAATGAAGTGATGGAAAGCATATAATACCTATTGTTTTTTTTCATAGAATATATTATGAGTGCTTTTCGAACCGGTATTATTGTTGTTATATTAAAACGATATGTGTAATTGATTCATTTTATTAATATACTCAAATCTATGAAAAAATTATTTTATCTACTTGGCGTATCCGTTGTATTTTGTTCTTGCAATACAACTGTTTATGATTCTGATATTTCAGAAACAGATAAAGATGCTTTGATAAAAGGTGTTACCGTTGGTTATGCAAGTTCAAAACTGTGGAAATGCGGAGAGTAAATTTCCTGTAATAAGACATAAACTATCAATGAGACAAAGCATTCTTTTATTTTTCACATTACTCTGCCTTCCGCTTTGTGCACAGACGGAGCGTAAGCTTCCTCTTGCTGAACTTCTTTCGGCGGGAGATGCCGGCAGGTATGCAGGAACTAC
>JAMPFD010000006.1 GCA_023664625.1 Bacillota bacterium
ATGAATCGGCGAAATAAACCGAAGCTCCCTTGATGATTTTCGTAATCTCCTCATGCCCGCATATTTCCTTCGGTTCCGTACACTAACCGCCTAAAAAATAACTGCGTTTTTAGTATAAACTAATTTCCAACAGTTACTTATGAAGTTTGGTTTGGATATATTTTTAATAAGCAGATTTGTTGTTGCTGCGTTTGCAATAGCGTATGGTTTGCAGTGCTTTTTGATGTGTTCCGTCCGTGCATATATGATGATTTGGGGCTATGCCTGCAAGCGTGAACTGATATTCTCCCGCTTTCATTGACATGGTTATATCCGGGAACCGCTTCATGCTTGTCGGTACGCAGAATGTCTTGACGAAATATATTTTAATTGCAGCTCTTGTGCTTTCTTACGGAAAAGTGAGAAAGTCAGCCGTTGTAAGATAGAAAATACAGGAAGGTTCCGCAGTGATGGCTAAATAGCAAGATATAGACAGAAATATGATAATATTGCCATGCTTGATTAATATAATAAGGTGTAGTAAAGAAAATTAAACTTTTTTGAAAAAAAAAGCTTGAAATATTTGCAGGATTGTGAAAAAGTCAGTACCTTTGCACTCGCATTTAGGGAAATGCTTCTGATAAAGAACAAAACGCGGAAATAGCTCAGTTGGTAGAGCACAACCTTGCCAAGGTTGGGGTCGCGGGTCCGAGTCCCGTTTTCCGCTCACATCTTGAACAATGGTTTTCATCTTACGGAAGTTGAAAGGTCATAATTGCCCAGGTGGCGGAATTGGTAGACGCGCACGTTTCAGGTGCGTGTGCAGCGATGCGTGCAGGTTCGAGTCCTGTTCTGGGCACACAATATTACAGATAATGTTTTATGTAATATTATAGATATGCTGGAGAGGTGGCGGAATTGGTAGACGCGCTACTTTGAGGGGGTAGTGTCAATTGTGACGTGGGAGTTCGAGTCTCCTCCTCTTCACCATTCAAGATTTTTAATCAAATGCGGAAAGTCTTTCCGCATTTTTTTTGCGGAAATAGCTCAGTTGGTAGAGCACAACCTTGCCAAGGTTGGGGTCGCGGGTCCGAGTCCCGTTTTCCGCTCTCTTTTTCTTAAAAAGGAACTAAAGAAAAAACACAACATCACTAATGAATTTATATGTAAGGTATTTTGATAGCGAGATATTGGTGACCAATGCCGATGACGCTATCTCTTTTCTTTATGGTATAGACGAGATTGGTATGAATGAACGCATCGCCTCGGATATACATGAATATTACGAGAGCGATAATCGTTTCCCGAAACGCTATAAGGTTCGTCCGAAGGTTTATTTCATTATGATAAAGACCGATGCGGACACGATGCAGGCATTTAAGGATTATCGCAAGAAGTCCGTGTCGCAGATTAATGACGGAGGCGTGCGCTCCAATTCTTTCTTTGGCCAAGGAAATCAGGACTACAGGAATAACAACGTGCATGGCATGGACTCTGCAATCTATTCTTTGCAGCGGGAATATTTCGGCTGGTATGAGGGAACACTTGATTTCAAGCGTGTCGTGACCAATCCTTCCACTGGAAAGAGCGAGTACCGTGACACGCATTTCGTGGCACGGTGCAAGGCTATGTCCGGCATGGACTGCTATAACCGTATTGTGGACCATCTGTATTCGCGCGTCGACGGGCGCAGCCAGTTCCCCTCTGCCAAGGGAAAGAACTTCAGGTACAGATTCCTCGGCGAATGTAAACCGTTACCGATAGACGACAATGAATAAGGTCATGCTTATCGGAAATGTGGGCAGGGAACCTGATGTGCGGTATTATGCCGCGGATCAGGCTGTCGCACATGTCAGTCTTGCTACGACGGAGCGTGGCTATACGCTTCCTAACGGCACTCGGGTTCCTGACCGTACGGACTGGCATTCCCTGACGTTCAGCAGAGGATTGGCAAAGATTGTGGAGCGCTTTGTGCATAAGGGCGACAGACTTTACGTTGAGGGGCGCATCAGGTACAGTAATGTTGAGGACAAACGCGGTCAGCGCCAGCTTGTGACAGACATTCTTGTGGATAATATGGAGCTGCTGTCTCCAAAGAAGCAGGAGAAGCAGGAGAACAGCGGGAGCGTGGGAGAGACACCGTCCGCTTCCGCCGGGCAGGAAAAAGAAAACATAGAATTGCCGTTCTAAATGGACATTGATATCATATTACAGTCATTGGGGCAGGTGCATTTCATTGCACCGTCGCTCGGTGTCGTCTTTGCTTTCGTGCTGACACTTGTCCTTATTCTTCTTTCCGGGCTGGCGAGCGGTTCGGAAATTGCTTTTTTCTCTCTTTCTCCGAATGAGCTTTCGGAGCTTTCCCCGGAGCACTCAGCGGATGATGCCGTGATAAAGGAACTTCGCGAGGATTCCGAGCGCACGCTGGCGACGATATTGATTGTGAACAACCTTGTCAATGTGACGATAGTCATGTTGTGCAATTATATTTTCACCCATATTGTTGATTTCGGTGGTGTCGTATGGCTTGAGATACTTTGCGTCACGGTACTGCTGACCTTTATCCTGTTGCTGTTCGGCGAGATTCTGCCTAAAGTCTACAGCCGTCAGAACCCGTTGGCGTTCTGCCGCAGGATATGCGGGACGGTGATGGCATGCCGCAGGATATTCTGGCCGTTGGAGAGCATACTGATGTCGACGGGATTCCTTGCGGCAAAGGTTGTGCAGAAAGATAATTATGTCCTCAGTGTCAATGAGCTGGAGCAGGCCCTGGAGCTTACGGACAAGGAAGACATACGTGAAGAGGAGAGAATCCTGCAGGGCATCGTCCGTTTCGGGGACGAGATGGCGAAGGAAGTGATGACCAGCCGTCAGGACATCGTAGACCTGGAGATACAGAGTTCCTATGCCGACGTGCTGAAATGTGTCATTGAGAATAATTACAGCCGTATTCCCGTCTACCAGGGCAGCGAGGACAATATCCGCGGCGTTCTGTACATCAAGGATCTGCTGCCGCATCTCTCCAAGCCGTCCACGTTCAGATGGCAGTCGCTCATCCGTCCGCCTTATTTTGTGCCCGAGACAAAGAAGATTGACGACCTGCTGCGTGATTTCCAGAAGAACAAGGTCCACATTGCGATTGTCGTCGACGAGTTTGGCGGGACTTCCGGCATAGTGACCCTTGAGGACATTCTCGAGGAGATTGTCGGTGAGATAAATGATGAGTTTGACGATGAGCAGCGCTCGTATGTGAAGGTCGGGAGCAACTCGTATGTCTTTGAGGGCAAGACACTGATAACGGATCTTGTGAAGATTCTTGACGTCGACGACGAGGAGTTTGACGAAGCATGCGGCGACAACGGTACGATAGCCGGCATGCTCCTTGAACTGAAGGGCGACTTCCCGGTTTTGCATGAGAAGCTGGAGTACAAGCGGTACTCTTTCGAAGTCCTTCAGCTTGAGGGCCGCCGCATATCCAAGGTCAAGCTGACCATCACGCCGGATGCTTAGCCTACGGGTGTCCGGATTTTGTACGTTGGGCGGGGATTTCGGGCCGGAACGGCGGGACAGGGTGAAAAATAACGTGGCACAGTGGAAATATCAGGAACAGGGAAAAATGGCTTGCACTCAGGAATTTATAGACTTCGTATGTTCGCGCCTGTCTCCGGCCGGAGAGATAGCCTGGCGCAAGATGATGGGCGATTATGTTATTTACGTCAACGGGAAATGCGTGATAACCGCCTGTGACGGCGTCTGCTATGTCAGGAAGCATCCGGCGATAGAGCTTCTTATGCAGGATGCCGGAACCGGATACCCTTACAAAGGTGCGAAAGAATGCTACGTCCTTGACTTGGAGCACATGTCGGTCACGCTGGAAGCCGTGAGGATTTTGCAGGAAGTGCTGCCTTTTCCGAAGAGAAAGGCGAAGAAGGATAAATGATGCATGAGTGTTCTCTGAAGGCCGGACATTCCTCTGAAGGCCGGGCGTTCAGGCATGGCAGTACGGCGGATTGCGGCAGTACCGGCGTGGCTGCGGTGCAGGAATAAGGCGTGCGGCGGATTTCCTCCTGTATTCGAAGCAGAAAGCCGGCCGAGTTTTCTTAAAATCTCCCGCAAGTTTTCCAAAAGCCCGCCGATAGCTTCCTGTAAGCGGGTGATTTTTTTGTAAATGCCTTGTTTTTTCCGAAAACGCCTTAGATTTTTCTGAAAACGCCTTAGATTTTTCCGAAAACGCCTTAGATTTTTCCGAAAACGCCTTAGATTTTTCTGAAAACGCCTTAGATTTTTCTGAAAACGCCTTAGATTTTTCTGAAAATGCCTTTGAATTTTTTGAAATATCCGATGATTTTTTCAGAAACAGAGACGGTTTTTCTCAGAAATCCATTGATTTTTGAGAAATTCGCAGATTATTTTCATGGAATCGTGTGATTTTTCTCGGAAAAAGCTGCAAAAAGTCTTAAAGGAAAGCGAAATGGAGTTAAAATACAGGGATTTTTGTGTAGAAACAGGCGTTTTCTGCATTTTCCGGATTTTCGCGAAAATCCGTGGAGAGCAGGGAAAGTCCGCAGACAGCGGAAATTCAAGGCAGGGAAGGCCGTTTTCTTTGAGTTTCCTAAAAGACAGCCGTGAGTTTTCCAAAGAAACGTTGCGGACAGGCTGTCGGGCAGTCAGGAGAAATGGTGATGCAGTGGCAGCCGGTTCGTTCTCCGCCGTATGGGCCGCCGTGTGAGCCGCGGTAGCCTGTGATGCGTATGTTGCGGCGTGCTTCTCAGTGTCCGTCGCAGGTCGGTGCCGTTTCCGGAAGGCAGTGCCGGGTGAGGCTTCTCGTCTCATCGCCGGAAGTGCCGTGTTCTCGCCGCACAGCTGGAAGTATAGGTGTGGTCAGCCGTGTTTGTTTTTCCTGTTACAGACTTCATGAAGTTTGCATCCGTCGCATCCGTCGCATTCCGTGGGGTTTGTGAAGCTTTTATGTATTCTCCTTGCCGCGATGAAGGCAGCAAGGAGAATTATTGTTCCAACGATAATATATTGTATCATGGTCAGAGATGTTTTGTTGTTTTCTGTGTAAGAATCCGCGCGCGGTTATCCGAGGAGCAGGAGTCCCGTTTGGTAGACTATTGCGGATACAGTCCATGCCACGGCGGTGGTGTACATGGCAGCGAAAGCCGCCCACCGCCAGGAGCCGGATTCGTTTTTTATGGCGATGATTGCCGCCGTGCACGGGAAGTAGAGGAGTACGAAGACGAGGAATGCCACGGCGTTCAGCGTTGTGATGCCCTCAGCCTCCATTTTCTGTCGCAGGAGTCCGTATTTCGTGTCTTCTGCGGCTGTTGCCTCATCGTCGGCGGACGGGCTGTCCCCCGAGTAGAGCACGCCGATGGTGGAGGCGACGATTTCCTTTGCGCCGATGCCCGCGACGAGTCCGACATCAAGTTTCCAGTTGAATCCCTGTGCCCTGAATACGGGTTCGATGGCTTTTCCGATGCGTCCGATGTAGCTTTGTTCCTGCTGTTCCTGCAGCGGTGTGCCCTCCGGCGTGCGCGGGAAATAGCCGAGAGCCCAGACGAGTATGGAGGCTATGAGGATTATGCCGCCCATTTTCTTGAGATACTGCCTGCCTTTCTCCCATGTATGGCGTAGGATGGCCTTTGCCGTCGGGAACCGGTACGGAGGAAGTTCCATGACGAACGGAGTGTCCTCGCCCTTTACGAGGAAGCGGGAGAGTATCCTGCTGGCTGTCGCGGCGACAAGGATGCCTGTGGCGTATATGCCTATGAGTACGGGGACCCGGTATTCTGCGGCGAAGAATGCGCCTGTGATCATGATGTATATCGGCAGCCGTGCCGAGCATGAGACGAACGGCATTATGAGCATTGTGATCAGGCGTGAGCGTCTGCTTTCTATCGTCCTGGTGGCCATGAGTGCAGGGACATTGCAGCCGAATCCCATAATCAGCGGTATGAAGGATTTCCCGTGCAGTCCCATCTTGTGCATGGGCTTGTCCATTATGAATGCGGCGCGCGCCATATATCCCGAATCTTCCATGAACGAGATGAACGTGTAAAGAATGAGAATCTGCGGGAGGAAGACTATGACGGAGCCTACGCCTCCGATGATGCCGTCGACGGTCATGTCCTTTACCGGGCCGTCCGGCATGTATGTGCTGACATGGTTTCCGAACCATGAGACTGCGGCTTCAATCCAGTCGGCAGGATACTGTCCGATGGTGAATGTGACTTCGAACATGAGGAAAATCACGGCGAAGAAGAGCGGGAATCCGAGATAGCGGTGGGTTATGACGTGGTCGATGAGATGAGTGACCTCGTATGTGTCCTGTTTTGCCCCGATTCCGTATTCGGCTTCCTGGAGCGCCCCGTTGACAAAGCCGTACTTCGCGTCCATGACGGCCGTCTCCGCGTCTGTCTTCAGTTCTGTCTCTATGCCTTTTGCCGCCATGTCCCTTGTTGCGAATATGGCATCCGCGTCAGGTAGCGTGCGCACATACTCTTCAATCTGGCTGTCCCCTTCAAGAAGCTTGATGGCAACGAACCGTGTGGAGTAGCGGCGTTTCAGATTCTCGTCCGTCCGCAGCAGCCTGCGCGTTTCGTCGATGGCTTTTTCTATGTATACGCCATGGTTGACGTGGATGTGTCCCTCTTTTATCTTGCCTTCGTAAAGTCCGATGATTGTATGGAAGAGTTCCTGCACGCCTCTTCCGTTTTTGAACACCGTCGGGACCATCGGGACGGCGAGAAGGCTTCCGAGCTTCTCATGGTCGATGCGGTCCCCGCGCTTTTCCGTCTCGTCAAACATGTTGAGTGCGCAGACCATGCGGAGGTGCATGTCGATGAGCTGCGTGGTGAGGTAAAGGTTGCGCTCAAGGTTTGACGCGTCCAGAACATTCAGGATGACGTCCGGCGTATGGTTTACGATTTGTTTTCTTACGTACAGTTCCTCCGGGCTGTACGCTGAGAGCGAGTATGTGCCCGGCAAGTCGACAATATGGAACTCATAGTCCTCAAAATATGCAATTCCCTCTTTCGCGTCGACGGTCACGCCGGAGTAATTGCCGACACGTTCGTGCGCTCCGGACACATAGTTGAACAGGGAAGTCTTGCCGCAGTTCGGGTTCCCCACGAGCGCCACGTCGATATGGCGGCGTTTCTTTTGAGCTATCTGATGCATGGCCTTTCCCTCGTCGCAGTCAAGAGGGATTCCCTGCACTTCCTGTCTGTCGTTTACGTCCTGTACCTCATGCAGCGAGACAACCTCAATCATCTCCGCCTCGTCCCGGCGCATGGAAACTTCATATCCCATTATTAGATATTTTACCGGGTCCTGTAAAGGAGCGTTAAGAAGCACGGTGACTTCCTTTCCGGTGATAAATCCCATCTCTACGATGCGTTTGCGGAATCCTCCGTGGCCGAGAACCTTGACAATGATGGCTTTCTCGCCCGTATGCAGTTCTGATAATTTCATTTTGCGATAATTTTGGTTACAAAATTACTGATAATTTATGATATATTCAAGTATCTGATACTGTCACGGGTCATAAATACTCATTATTGAGGAGGAAATGTGAAAAATATTTACATCCGTTTCACAATATTTGGCGTTCTGACGATAAATGCGTAACTTTGCAGAAAGGAAATAGTGTCAGAAGATATATAAATAGGTATGATTGATTTTGATTTGCCGGAAGAGAAACAGTACAGTGCCCGCATAAGCCGTCAGCGGCTCATGGATATCAGGGCGGGCGTGCACAAGTATGTCTTTGTCGGCAGGCGTTACCGCAACATAAACTTCACGGCTGCGGAGCTTGCACGGAACATCGGTACCAACACACGTTATCTCAGTGCCGCGATACGGCTGCATTACGGCTGCAATTTTCCGGAGCTTGTCAATAAATTGCGTGTGGAGGAAGCAAAGCAGATAATGCTTGACCCCCGGAATACTCTGACAATGGAGGACATTTCCTATTCGGCGGGTTTCTCGACACGGCAGAGCTTCTATAATGCATTTAACAAATTTGTCGGCATGAAGCCCAAGGAATGGCTTGCGCAGGAAAAGGAAAAGAAACGCATGGAAGAGGAGCGGCAACGTGAGCAGTTTAAGGCTGGTGCCTCTTTTGAAGGCATAGCATTTGAATAATATTATAACAACCTGATCATTATGGAACGTTTTGCAGACATTCAGTTGCTGAGATTCAATCTGAAAGACTTTGAGACCCTCACTTTACGTCAGAAGCGTCTGGTATATTGCCTTTCCCAGGCGACACTGTGGGGCAGGGACATAACTTTTGACCAGCATGGACGTCATAACCTGAAGATAAGAAAGACACTTGAGGCCTGCATGCCGGGTTCGGAATATCTGAAGCGGATATGGTTCTCAAGCGGAATACACCATCATTACAGTTGTCAGAAATTCTTTCCGGAGTTTGCACAGGAAGATTTTGCACAGGCCGTCAGGGCGTGTCCCGAAGCACGCCTTCCATTGGAGAATGGCCAGACCGTGGAAGAACTTATAGACGAACTCTCGCCTGTAATGTTCTCTCCGGAAATAATGCCGCAACGTGTCAACCGGCGGCAGGGAGAAGATCTTGTCGCAACGTCGGCATGTAACTTCTATGACGGTGTGACACAGGACGAGGCTGTTGCCTTTTATGAGAATCAGAGACAGGAATGGATAAAGGCACATCCTGATGTCCCGGAAAATGAGTGCCCGTCTTTCGGACTGAACTCACGCCTGGTGAAGAAAGAAGGCGAACTGGCGGAAGATGTATGCAGGATAGGAGGAAGATATTCTGCCTATATTGAGAACATCGTTTGCTGGCTGACAAAGGCCATGGACTTTGCGGAGGATGAGAGCCAGAAAGAGGTCATATCCTCCCTGACAGCCTATTATACAAGCGGAAATCTTGAGGAGTTTGACGACTATTCCATAAAATGGGTCAACCAGACTATGCCGAGGGTTGACTTTATCAACGGCTTCATTGAAGTCTATGGCGACCCGATAGGATTGAAAGGCTCTTGGGAAGGCATTGTACACTATAAGGATGTCGAGGCGACACATCGTACGGAACTTCTGGCCGCCAATGCACAATGGTTTGAGGATAATTCTCCCGTGGACAGCCGTTTCAAGAAAGCAGTAGTGACAGGCGTCACGGCAAATGTCGTATGTTGCGCCATGCTCGGCGGTGACGAATATCCTGCGACGGCGATAGGCATCAATCTTCCTAATGCCGACTGGATAAGGGCAAAGCATGGCTCAAAGTCAATAACAATCTCCAATATTACCGCAGCGTATGACGAAGCATCAAAGAACAGCGGTTTCAGGGAAGAGTACATACTTGATCCGAAGACGCGGGAGCTGACAGGCAAGTACGGGCATCTTACTGACGATCTGCATACGGATTTGCATGAATGTCTTGGTCATGGCTCCGGCCGGATGCTTCCCGGAGTGTCGCCGGACATGCTGAAGTCGTATGCGTCAACGATAGAGGAGGCACGTGCCGACCTTTTCGGCCTGTATTATATGGCTGATCCGAAACTTGTTGAAATGGGGCTTCTTCCCGACACTGAGGCTTACAAGGCTCAGTACTATACGTATATGCTTAACGGATTGCTGACACAGTGTGTGCGTATTCCTCTTGGGGAGGATATTCAGGAGGCCCACATGCGTAACCGTGCCATTATCGCCAATTGGATATATGCCCGTTCACTGCTTATGTGCCGGCAGGGATATGTGAAGGAATCGCCTGTCGAACTGTATTCCGAGGGCGGCAAGACATATATGCGTATCAATGACTATGCCGTCATCCGCACACTTGCCGGAGAACTTCTTGCAGAGGTGCAGCGCATAAAGAGTGAGGGAGATTACGAGGCAGCCATGGAGCTTGTCGAGACTTACGGCGTGAAGGTTGATGCTGAGATACATCGGGAAATCAAGGAGCGTTATGAGAAACTTGATATTGCTCCGTACAAAGGATTTATAAATCCGGTACTGCGGGAGGCTGTCGATGATGCCGGCAATGTCACAGACATAACCGTTGATTATACAGAATCTTATTCGGAGCAGATGATGCGCTATTCTAAAGAGTATTCCGTATGACGGTTAACCTGTGCGATGAAAAGATGGCATGACAGGTCTCCTCTTGGATGGAGCAGAATGTGCATATATCGTAATGTGACATGTATCCGGCTGACATGCAGGGAAGTGGAAAGATACATTCAACTTACGGTCTCATAAAGCCGGCCCTGTGAAAAGCGAAAGGTAACGATTCGCGGTGTGAAAGGTTATGTTTTATAATGCAAAAGGTTACCTTTTACATCACGAAAGATAACACTTTGAATCAGTGAAGTAGTCATGCCTGGATCTTTACCTCATCTTTTGATGGCCGGACTTTCACGTTACGGCAGTGCCCATATCCGTCAAGACACACATTAATTGAATATACAAATATACCAATAGAATAAATATATGGACAGTCACGCAATAGCACGGGAAATACGTTCACGTTTCCGTTCCCTTATGGACGGTGTGGTTTCCGAGAATATGCGTAACATCGGTGCGCAGTATCATGTAAACTGGGGAGTATCGCTTTTACATCTTAAAGACTTGGCAAAAGACTATGCTCCAGACCTGCATGTCTCTTTGGAATTATGGCAGGACAATGTCCGTGAGTCAAAGATTGTTGCCCTTCTGCTGATGCCTGTGGAAGAGTTCACACCAGACATTGCAGGCATGTGGGCAGATGACATTAAGTCTCAGGAAATAGCGGAAATGGCGGCTATGCTGTTGTTTTCCAAAGTCCCTTACGCTCCGGAGATGGCATACAAGCTTATCGCACAGGAGGATTCCGTTTATCAGATTCTTGGATACAATATACTTTCTCGTCTGTTTGCTGATGGCAAGATGCCGGATGTGCGTGGCCTTGAGGAATTGATGGATCAGATACGGATTGCACTTAAGGATGACAGTCCCTCTGTCAGGCATTCCGCTTACAACTGTTTTCTGAAGCTTGATACATGTGACAAATTGGCAGACAGCCCGTATTGGCATGCTTTATGTAAAAATATTGAATAGAGTATTATAAACCAAAAATAATTAATTATGACAATCAAACCATTAGCAGATCGCGTATTGGTACAACCAATGGCGGCAGAGCAGAAGATAGGCGGTATCATTATTCCTGATACAGCAAGTAAGGAGAAACCTATTCAGGGTACTGTCATTGCAGTAGGTAACGGCACAAAGGATGAGGAGATGATTCTCAAGGCTGGCGACAATGTGCTTTATGGAAAGTATTCCGGCACAGAGGTCGAGCTTGAGGGAGAAAAGTACCTCATAATGCGCCAGTCTGATGTGCTTGCTGTACTGGCATAATGTTTATTTATAATAAGGTGAAATAAATTACTAAAAGGAAAAGAAAAATGGCAAAGGATATAAAATTCAACAGTGATGCCCGTGAACTTCTGAAGCGCGGTGTGGACCAGCTTGCAAACGCAGTGAAAGTGACCCTTGGTCCTAAAGGACGCAATGTTGTCATTGAGAAGAAGTTCGGTGCTCCTCAGATAACGAAGGACGGCGTTACAGTCGCTAAGGAAGTTGAACTTGAGGATAAGTTTGAGAACACAGGTGCCCAGCTTGTCAAGAGCGTCGCTTCAAAGACTGGTGATGATGCGGGTGACGGAACGACCACAGCTACAATCCTAACACAGTCTATCGTCAATGAGGGTCTGAAGAATGTCACGGCAGGTGCTAATCCAATGGATCTCAAGCGTGGCATAGACAAGGCTGTCAAAGCAGTTGTCGAGCATATAGCAAAGAATGCCGAGAAAGTAGATGATAATTATGACAAGATAGAGCAGGTTGCCACTGTTTCTGCAAACAATGATCCGGAGATAGGCAAGCTTCTTGCTGAGGCTTTCCGTAAGGTAAGCAAAGAAGGCGTGATTACTATTGAGGAGTCAAAGTCCCGTGAGACATACATCGGAGTTGTTGAGGGTATGCAGTTCGACCGTGGATATCTTTCCGGTTATTTCGTTACTGATACCGAGAAGATGGAATGTCAGTATGAGAATCCGTATATTCTTCTCTACGATAAGAAGATTTCCAATATAAAGGAATTCCTTCCTATTCTTCAGCCTGCAGCAGAAAGTGGCCGTCCTCTCCTTGTTATTGCTGAGGATGTTGATTCAGAAGCTCTCACAACACTTGTTGTCAACCGTCTCCGTGGTGGCTTGAAGATTTGTGCAGTCAAGGCTCCTGGTTTCGGTGACCGCCGTAAGGCTATGCTTGAGGACATCGCGACATTGACAGGAGGTGTGGTTATCTCTGAAGAGAAAGGACTGAAACTGGAACAGGCTACGGTGGAAATGCTTGGTTCTTGTGATAAGGTTGTTGTCGGTAAGGATAATACAACGATTGTCAATGGCCATGGTGAGTCTCAGTTGATAAAGGACCGTGTCAATCAGATAAAGAATGAAATAAATGCCACGACATCTTCTTATGATAAGGAGAAGCTACAGGAGCGTCTTGCAAAGCTCGCCGGTGGTGTCGCTGTCCTTTATGTCGGTGCCAACTCTGAGGTGGAGATGAAGGAGAAGAAAGACCGTGTTGATGATGCTCTTTGCGCGACCCGTGCTGCAATAGAGGAGGGTGTCGTTGCCGGTGGTGGCACAACCTATATCCGTGCACTTGAGTCTTTAAAAGGATTGAAGGGGGATAATCAGGATGAGGAGACTGGTATACGCATCGTAGAGCGTGCCGTTGAGGAGCCGCTGCGTCAGATTTGCTTCAATGCAGGTGTCGAGGGTGCTGTCGTTGTCAACAAGGTTGCCGAGGGTAAGGGTGACTTCGGTTACAATGCCCGTACAGGTGAGTATGAGGATCTCCGCAAGGCCGGTATCATAGATCCTGCAAAAGTGAGCCGTGTCGCTCTTGAGAACGCAGCATCTATTGCCGGGATATTCCTGACGACAGAGGCTTGCATCTGTGATGCTCCTGCGCCTGAGGCTCCAATGCCTCCGATGGGTGGTGCTCCGGGAATGGGCATGATGTAAAAGGCCATAATAGTTATAATAGAATTAGTTAATAGTCAGAGTCCCTGTCTCGTACGGAAACGAGGCAGGGACTTTTTAGATGTCTGTATTACCGGAAAAGTTGTCACTAAGTCATAATTGTCTATATTGTTCTTTCGGTTCCGTACCCCAAACAAATAACAGCGTTGTTAGCATAAACTAATTTGCAACAGTTACTGAGCCGCATATTTATTTGTTCGTATTGTTTCCATATACCATGAATAGTACAGCACCGAGAATAATCAGTATGCCGATAATGTTCATGCCGGTAAGGACTCCTCCGAAGACTGAAACTGAAACGGCTAATGCTGTAACAGGTTCGAGTGCTCCTATAATGCTGGCGGGAGTACTTCCTATGATGTGTATGGAACGTGTTATGAGCAACAATGATATTACTGTAGGGAATATGGCAAGTCCGACAGCATTTCCCCATGAGGTGATAGAATGCAAAGGCTGTACGCCTGCTCCGAAACCGTTTGAAATAAAGAATATTACGGTTCCGAATGCCAAAGCGAAAAAGGATAGTCGTGATATGCTCATGTCCTTTAGGATGCTTCTATTGACTCCGATAAGATATATTGCATATGTGAGGCCTGAGATTATTGCCAATATCATACCTGTCATGCTGATATTGCCATTTATGCTACTTTGGTCAAGCAGGGATATTCCAAATAATGCAACAATGATGCAGAGAAGAGTGCTGTATGACATCTGTTCGTGAAAGAATAGCCATGACAGTAATGCAACAAATAACGGATAGGTAAATAATATTACAGATGCAAGTCCGGGATTCATATATTTGAAGCTGCAGAACAGGCCTGCAGATGAACCGGCGAACAGGCATCCCATGGCCATTGTTGCCAAAGCTTCATTCTTTGTGAGTCTGAAAGATTTCCCTTTGACAATCATATAGATGCCCATCAAAATTGTGGATATGGCATAACGATAGAACAATACGTTTCCAGGGGTGATGCCTTCGCTGTAAAGTGGCATGGCAAATAACGGATTGAGTCCATAACATGCAGACCCTATGACTGCCGATAGGTATCCATATGCATGTGAACCTGTATTCTTTCCTGTTTTCATAAAATGACACTTAAGGATATTGCCGTTTGCCGGCAATAACCTTTAGTATGTAAAAAAAATAAGTTTAATGGGACTATCCAATAGTATCAATGTCTATGCATAATGATTGTCTATTGGCTGCTGCTGGTCTTATCTGAAAGAATCCGTGAGAAGTTTTATCTCAACTTGTGGTGAGATGCGCTCATAGAGGATATTATGTACGGCATCAAGAATAGGCATGTTGACATGCATACGGCGGTTTATCTCCGTCATACACTTTGTACCAAAATATCCTTCCGCTATCATTTCCATTTCTATTTGTGCCGATTTAACAGAATATCCCTTGCCAATCATTGTACCGAAAGTACGGTTGCGGGAGAAATGAGAATAACCGGTCACAAGCAAGTCTCCCATATATGCGGAGTCTATTATGGATGAACATTCCAGCCCTTCAGCTGCACAGACGACTTGCAGGAAACGGTTCATTTCTTGTAAGGCGTTTGATATAAGTACGGCCTGAAAGTTATCGCCATACTTTAGGCCAGAGCAAATTCCGGCAGCAATGGCATATACATTCTTCAATACGGAACCATACTCAATTCCAAGCACGTCAGATGAGGTCTTGGTCTTAATCGAACTTGATTTCAGTATTTGGGAAAACGCTTCGGCCTTCTTGGTATCAGCGCATCCTACTGTAAGATATGTCAGGCGGTCAAGTGCAACCTCCTCAGCATGTGACGGACCTCCTATGCAGGCGAGGTTCGCATATGGGACATCATAGACCTGATGGAAATATTCTGAGCATACAAGATTTTCGTCAGGAACGATACCTTTTATGGCTGTTATAACAAATTTATCAGAGATCCTTACACGTAACCTTTTCAGATGATTCTTGAGGTATGGTGAAGGTGTTACGAATACAAGCGTGTCGTAATTCTGTACTATATCGTTAAGGTCTGATGAGAAATGTATCTCACTGATATCAAAGTGTACACCCGTTAGGTATGCGGGATTGTGTTGCAGATTCTTGAAATCTTCTATGCGGTCATCCCTTCGCATGTACCAACCAATATGGTGCGTATGGGCGACAACAATCTTTGCAATAGCTGTTGCCCAGCTACCGCCGCCGATTATTGCAATTTTTCCACAATCAAACATAATCTTTATTTGTTGTAAGCAAGTGGATGAAAGCCAATTATAGATTGCATCCACTTGCCCTGACTGCATTGTTTCTTTTCTGCTTATGCGTTAGCTTTCTCAATCATGGCATTGAACTCGTCAACCTTTGGGTTCTCAAGACCTAATTTGTATTTCTTGTTGACACCGCAAACATCCATCTGCAACTTCTGTGCCTTGACGTTCTTTATATCGGAAACAAGATAATATCCGGCTTTATTGAAAAGTGGAACCCACTCCTCGGATACGCCGACTTCAGCCCATTCGGCATTTGTTGAACGTGGGGCCTTCTTCTCCGGCTTCATCTGTGGGAACAACATAATTTCACCAATGGCAAACTTTCCTGTCATAAGCATGACAAGACGGTCGATACCAATGCCGATACCTGATGTCGGCGGCATACCGTATTGAAGTGCGCGCAGGAAGTCATGATCAATAATCATTGCCTCATCATCTCCCTTATCTGCCAGACGCATCTGGTCTACGAAACGTTCTTCCTGATCTATAGGGTCATTCAGTTCTGAATAAGCGTTAGCCAGTTCCTTGCCGTTCACCATTAACTCAAAACGTTCAGTCAGTCCTGGTTTGGAGCGGTGCATCTTGGTAAGTGGTGACATTTCAACAGGATAGTCTGTGATAAATGTCGGCTGGATGAATGTTCCTTCACAAGTCTCACCGAAAATTTCGTCGATAAGCTTGCCCTTGCCCATGGTGTCGTCAACTTCTACGCCAACTTTCTTCGCCACTTCGCGCATCTCTTCTTCACTCATGCCATTGAGGTCGTATCCTGTTTTCTCCTTGATGGCATCAAGAATAGGCAGACGGCGGTATGGTGCCTTGAAAGATATAGTTTTACCGTCAATTTCAACTTCTGGTTTGCCATTCACTGCAATGCAAATCTCCTCAAGCATTTTTTCTGTGAAAGACATCATCCAGTTGTAGTCTTTGTACGATACATATAACTCCATACATGTGAATTCCGGATTATGGGTCTTATCCATACCTTCGTTACGGAAGTTCTTTCCCATCTCGTAGACACCTTCAAAACCACCGACTATAAGACGCTTCAGGTACAGTTCGGTAGCAATGCGCATGTACATATCCTGATTGAGAGCGTTGAAATGAGTGATGAACGGACGTGCACTTGCACCGCCGGCAATATTCTGAAGTATAGGTGTGTCGACTTCTGTATATCCTGCTTCGTCAAGTATGCGGCGCATGGTACGTACGATAGTGGCACGTTTAAGGAATGTGTCCTTGACGCCTTCGTTTACAACAAGGTCAACATAGCGTTGGCGATAACGTAGCTCTGGGTCGTCAAACTTATCGTATGCCACACCATCTTTGTATTTTACAATCGGCAGTGGTTTCAGACTCTTGCTGAGTACGGTCAGTTCCATGGCATGTACGGAAATCTCTCCGGTCTGTGTGCGGAAGACATAGCCTTTGATACCGATAAAGTCGCCGATGTCAAGAAGTTTCTTGAAAACTTTATTATATAAATCCTTGTTCTCACCTGGACAGATGGCATCTCGTTGTATATATACCTGTATGCGTCCCTTGGAGTCCTGAATCTCGGCAAAAGCTGCCTTCCCCATGATACGTTGTGACATCATTCGTCCGGCAATGCACACAATACGGGAGTTCTCCGGTGTTGCCTTTCCTGCAATTTCATTGCCATCCTCGTCCTTTTCCGTAGGGAGGTCAACGAAATTGGTTATTATCTCTGTTGAGAAAGCATCTGTGGGATACTCTGCTGCAGGATATGGATCAATTCCCATATTGCGCAGCTCTTCAAGCGACTGACGACGTATAATTTCCTGTTCTGAAAGTTCTAATATGTTCATGTCTCTAATATTTACTATGTAAATGCTTTTTCACTTTTAGTGTGCAAATTTAGCAATAAATAATGTAATGGCAAAAAGTTGTCTTTCTTTTTATTATAAATTAAGGCAAATGTTTGTGCCATACAATCCTTTTATGTTGAAATCAGCATGGTCCTTTCAGTACTATACCTTTCTTTTTCATACCGTCAACTTTCGCTATTAATGGATTCGTGAGACGAATATGGCGGATATGTTTGGTTTCATTCTGTGCTTGGATGCTGTCAAGCCATTCTTTGTTGAAAAGTCCGTCCCCTTTGTATGGGTTGATTGTAAAATAGGCAACACCAAGTGATGTGAGGTTTTGAAAGAAGTGTGTGCCCTGCGACGGGTCTATGCGGTAGTCCGTCAGTCCGCACTCTACAATAACTCTGGCTCCGGATATGGCAGGCCACTTGACCGGGACGCCGAGCCATGGGTCACTGGAACCCCATCTGCCGGGGCCTACAAGTATATACCCTCTGCCTTCAGCAAGCATCTTGTCATTGATTTTCTCCATTTCCTCTGCAATTTCAGGGTTCATAGATGCGGAATAATCATCTGTCTTCACATATATGATATCATATATGTCAGACATTATACCATGGCCTATCGCGCTTTCGGAGCGCAGTATAAGCTCTGTGTCGGCTACAGAGTCAAGGTCCTCGTCAAGCATCAGTTTGTTGTCAACCATTGGGCGTATCTGCAGGAGATAAAATTCTCCGGTCTTGTCATCGTTGACCGTGCATGCAAATTCAATTTCCACAGGGCGCATCATTTCTTTGGAACCGTATTCCAGAATCTTCTGCAGCACTTGCGCTAATGGTAATACATTGTACTGTAGTATTCCGCTGAAAGATATGACTTTACGGTTCTTTCCCTCATAATATCCGTCACGTATGATTTGATCATATGGGTCAAAGGTTGAGCAGAGCCATTTTAGTACTCCGTCCTTGTCTGCCTGACGTACAGACAGGTTCAGAAGATTGAACCCGTCGTCAGTCTTGAAATTAAGTTTTGTCTGTGACATATCAAGTGCAAGGAACCGTGTCTGGGTTTCACGTAGTGCAATTTCCATTTCTGACAGCTGCATTATCTTTTTCGGCTGATAAGGGTCTACACGCAGATTCTCACCACCGTCCACTATATATTTCCCGAGACCAAGAGCCATATTTACTATGCCGTCCTCGGCCTTTTGATCTTCTACAGGATAGTAATTTATGGAGCGTGCCACGCCGGATATGTGCGGGTAGAAACGCATATCGTGAGCTTGTCCCACAAGTTCTTGGATTATGACGGCCATCTTCTCTTGGTCTATGACATTTGAAGTTGCTGTCATGTATGCTTTTGAGTCTTTGTAGAAGACGGATGCGTAAACGGCCTTGATAGCGTCTGCAAGCATTTCAAGCCGCTCTTCTGTATTCACCGTCGGTGGAATCATATATGTAGAATAGATTCCTGCAAATGGCTGGTAGTGGGCATCCTCAAGAAGAGATGAGGAACGTATGGCGAGTGGACTTTGGACGACTTCTACAAGGCATCTGAAATCTTCCTCCAGACGTTGTGGGAGGTGTGCTTTTATGAATGTACTAAGGATCTCTTCGTCTGAAGCATTGGACAATGCCATTGGATAGAGATCGTTTTTTTCCATGAATTCGTCAAAGACATCTGTGCAGAGCACCACGGTTTTAGGTATTCTCACCGGTAACTGTTCGAAGCTGTTAAGATCTGCATGCTTTTTGATGATATGATCCAAAAAGGCAAGGCCACGTCCTTTGCCACCAAGAGAGCCGTCGCCGATACGTGCGAAATTAGAAAAATGGTCAAAGCGCTCACGATGGAATACAGCAACAACGCCTTGGTTCTTCATCCTTCGGTATGCCACTATCGCATCATAGATGATCTGACGGTGCTTGTCAACATCTTGCAGGGATTGCCATGTGATTTTCTTTAAAAATTCCGCTATAGGGAAAAGAGCGCGTGAACCAAGCCAGCGCGAGACATTGTTTCGGCGGATATGCAGTAATAACGCTTCACGTGGCAGGGTGAAAATGTTATCCTGTAGCTCCTTGAGATTATGTATGCGCACGAGCGGCTCAAGGGTTACGGAATTACGGAAAATAAAATCTCCAAAACCAAATTTATGGAGAATGATTTTTCTCAAGTCGTGATCCAAGGACTTGGAGTTTTTATTGATAAATGATGCATCGCATGATATGGCTGCTTTAACATTGCTTTCTTCGGAAGAGTCCATAATGAGTGGAACAAATCTGTCAATAGCCCGGATGGCACGAAGCAACTTTACTCCAGCATCTGGTACAGGCTCTTCACCGTCAGACATGGGGAAGCGGCAGTCGGAAATAATTCCTAAAGTGTTGTCTGAATACTTCTGGTATAACTCCCATGCTTCGTGGTAGTTGTGTGTAAGTACTATTTTAGGTCTTCCACGCATGCGAAGTGTTTCTAAGGTGTTGTTCAACGCTTCAGAAGCAAAGTTCAATGATTGTTGCAGTATGAACTTATATAGCATGGGAAGAAATGAGGAATAGAAACGGACGGAGTCTTCTACAAGCAGAATCATCTGTGCGCCGGCAGACAGGTCCTTTTCGAGATTCATCTTGTCCTCTATAAGCTTAATTATTGAGAGCAGAAGATCTGCATTGCCTAACCAACAGAAAACATATTCAAAAGCGGATAAATCCTCATTCTTCATACGTTCATTTACACCGTGCGAGAATGGGGTGAGCACCACAATTGGAAGTTTTGGATAAGATGCCTTTATGTCACGCGCAATATCAAAGACATCATTTGATTCTGTGCTTGGCAGGCAAATAATAAGGTCCGGCTGTTTGTCTATCCATTTTTCTACATCTTCACGTGAATAGGCACGGAAGAATCTTGGCGGATAACGTAGTCCAAGGCGTACATACTCATTAAACAGTTTCTCATCAATGCGTCCGTCATCCTCCAACATGAAGGCATCGTATGGATTGGCAACGATAAGTACATTGAATATTCGTCGTTGCATCATGGACATGAAATCTGTATCTCTGAGCGTTAATCCCTTTTTCTTTGATGTTGTATCTGGTGATTTTTGTTCTTCCATCTGTAGTTCTTGTTTCCGTTATTCGACAAAGTTACTTAATAAAGTTCAAAGGTTCTTGAGGCTTGACAGAAAAATTATGATTTATTTGCTGAGTGAGTTACAAGCAGTGTTATGAGGCTTTTCTCAATGTTCAGATAATTTATCTTGTAAGCAATGACATGATCTCAAATGAAATTGACAGTGCAGTGCTTTGTAAGATGAACGTGTCATAATCTTTGGCAATGTAAAAATAGATTTTTTCACATGCAACTACATATTTTCTTATTTGTTGAAGAAAATACATGGCAATGTTTTTCCTTATCTATAGAAATCCTGCTGCCTTATATCATTTTAAGTCACATGAAGATAATATTATTCAGAGATGATCTGTTCATAAATTCTGTCAAATTGTCTTCTGAGGAGAGCTGGTGAAGTGATAATGGTACGTATATCTTTTAGATGTTGCTCATTATCTGATCCTGCAATCCAAAGGTGAATATATCCATGTGTGGAGTATTTCTCGTCAAGATGTTTACGGAAGCGAGAGAAATGCTCCTCCTTTGTTTTTTCAGGATAATGGTCAAGACCATATTCTATTGTACGTCGCATAATAGTATCAGGTTCTAATTCGCGGTCAGCTTCGGCAACAATTTTACCATATATACTTCGTGGTGCCTTTGAAGCAGAAGCACGGTGGTCTTCCACGGCTTCTTTCATTATTTTTATTTGTTCAGGTGAAAACCAACGTTTCAGCCTTGCATCAGCAATAAGGATCTTTCCTGACGTAATGTGGTGTATTGCACGAGGACCTTCAAGTCCAAGGTCATGATATGCAGCTATGACATAAGCCATATCTTCGTCTGCTCCAATCTTACGCGCCAGTTTCAATGAATTATTTATCACGTTATTTGCATGGCGCATAGAATGGGCGCGGTCAAAATCGTTGTATCGAGGGAGTATCTCCGTCTCGATGAAATGCATTATTTCAAGATTCATTAGTTGTTAAATGTCCAATTTAATCCAAAACGGAACACTCGGCCGTTTAGAGGATTGTGAGGTGTAAGGAAATAATTGCCTTTTCCAGAACAATTGACATGGCTCATCATTACAAAGAATCTGCATTGTTTCAACTGAAAATTTGCATAGACATTGCATATCGGATAGTTGCCAACCTCTGTACGTATATCTGTATTTTCCTGTATGGCAAAAGATTGCAGTTGTGGAACATATTCAGGAGCATAGTACTTTGTGAAATATCGCATGTCAACACCGAAATCTGTAGCCAGAACTTTGGCTATCTTAAAACGAAGATACAACGTTGAATAAACATTGAACTTCGGTAATGGCAGTACCATGTCATCAGAACTTTTCTGGAATGTGAGAACATTATCAAAATGCAGTATGCCTACATTCAGGTTTTGACATAATTGAGCTGTAATAACTTGTACGCTTTCTGCTTGATGTGGAGTGACGGATGTTGCAATGTGAGAGTTATTGTCCCCAAGTGTATATGATGTTCCCAAATATGTATAGTTTGTAATATTGTCAACGGCAAATCGGAAACGTGTCTGAGTACGCTGGAGAGAGAAATTCCCCTCTATATGTGTACGTGTTTCATTATCAAAAGACTCATTCCATTGAAAATGACGCGATGCAAATTTCTCAAGATAAGTGTTTGCACTATTGAACGCGAATGAACCTTTCGCGTCAAGCTGTATGGTATCGCCAAATAATGGGAAATTTACATCAGCCTCTGCATCTATATGGAATTGCCCCGCGTCATTACCTGCAATGCACACCTCACCCATGACATCAAAATGAAGAGTCTTGCCTTGATGTTTTGAGAGTTGTCCTCCGATAATAAAGTTATGCTCATTCCAACTATAGGATTCATACTGTGATATTGGATTGGAATAATGCTTCAATTCACTTATAGCGAATACTTTCAGACCAGCCTTTGCGTATTTGTTAAAACCTTCAAGAAGAGATATGCCAAAGGTGTTCCGAAGGTGCGAATATTTATATCTGTCATTAATCGAATCCGTTGTCAAATTATAGAAATCATCCTTGTAATAGCCTTCAGGAGAATCATATGCAAGATATGTTCTACGGTAATTGTCAAACTGTGCAGTATGGAAGAAACTGGTTACAGGTACATACTCTTCTTTTGTGAAATCTTCTTCCTCTTGTGGCTTTTCCTCCATAATCTCACTGGCTCCAGCATCTTCTTTAGCCTTGAGTTCATTAATTTCCTTCTCCTTGGCAGCTGCAATAGCAAACTTCCTGGCTTCTATTTCCTGTTCTGTCATCGGAACACGATGTCTGAAACCAAGACTGTAACGGTGTGTGAAAAATATATGTTGATTATCGTGCCTATTCCAGTTATTACTAAGTATTGTGGGAATCTCATTCTCGCTAAGACTCTCTGTGAACATTTCTGGATGTTTAATATAATTATCATCTTGAATGCCACCATTTTCAGCCTGTTTATGGTGGTTAGTAGACATCAGCAGGTGTGCCTGATATCTATCGTCATGATAGCTTCCCCACATGGTATAGTCAAAATGGGATGTGCTTTGGTTCTGATAATAGCCTCTGGCATAGAGATAGTCAAACTTGAATCCTAATCCTAACTTCTTGCCGGCATTTACGGCAAAAAGAGATTTCAGATGATCTTCTCCATTTGTCTTGTTACCGCACTGGTTATACTCAAAATTTGTGATAGGAGAGAGTGTGTTGGTGAAATGGAAATCTTGTGGCTGTACTATGACTTGCGACCATCCGTGTGTAAATAAGAATTCCTCATCCTCATTCCTGTCAATAAAAATTCTGCTGATACGTGGAGAACCATTGTTGCCAAGTGTCTGATATTCACCATGAATGCCTGATGCGAACACATGGTTCATACGTAAATATGAAGTCGTGTCTGGATGTGCATGGTATATGTCGCCAGATACATTATCTACAGTCCAGACATACAATCCCTTAGGGATTTTCTTATGTTGGTTAGTTGAATCACGACGGCCGCTAAGTATCGTGCCGTCAGGATCTACTATAGTTCCATCATCAGAAAGTATTGTGTCATCAAATTGAGCACGAGCCGTGGCAACACAAAATAATAAGAATACCGTAATGAAAATTTTCCCCATTATACCGTTATAGATAATCTTGCCCTTCCGAAATCTTATTTTCTGAATCGCAACACACATTCTGCCATCTTAAAGAACATAGATGTCATAATAACAAGGATGCCCAATGTCGGTTCTGGCTGAAACCAATATAGCAGACCACCGACAATCGCTCCAACCATAAAAATGACATTCAGAATCTGCCGTATGAGAAAAACCTTATTATTCGGCACTTTTTCCTCATTCTCAATACCTCTTTTGTGTGTTTCCATAATCATTATTATTGTTTGATTTTTGAAATGTACTTAAATATGTCTTCAACGCGGTCTATTGTCTTTTTACGGAACTTCCCGCTTAAAGGATACAGTTTAGAACCTTTTTTATTTATAGCATTGCTGTCTGTTATCCAATCTTCGGCTGTATATATTTCTGTCTTATTTGTCCTGTATTCATAAGAAATACGACAAAGTTTAAGGTTGACACAACCATCATAGCAATTGGCAATAAGTGTATATCGGAACTGTGTGTAGTCTTTTGAAATGAAAGATGCAGAAAATACCATTTCCTCATCAAATCTTGCAGCAATGATATGCTCACGTTTATTGACAGCCGCAATACGGCTGTTTACAGATTGTACTGAATCAGTTGCCAATGCTTTTATTGTTTTCAATGTGCGGTCATATAATTCGTCTGCAGAAATACCAGGAACAATTATTGTCGTATCCCATTGAACTTTTCCATTAACTTCAGGTACAGCGCCTGCTGCATATCTTGGGTCAATCTTTTTGATCTCATTTTTTTTACTTTTATTTACAGTGGCAGCAGTCTTCTGCTTTTTCTGTTTTTCTTTTTGAGTCTCTGTTGTTGGATTTTCTGGCAATTCCCATTCTGACTGTGCCATAGTCCCCAAGGGCATTATGGCAAGAGCTACTATAAGTAATTTCTTCATATCGTGGTTATTTTTTTAGAAGTAATTGTTTGAAGTCCGTAAAGTGTCTGCTCATTGGCATAACCTGTTTCTTTCCGCCCATAAATATTTGTAAACGTTCCGGAATTGTAATATCTGTTGCCAATATGGCATCAACAGTCTCTTTGAATTTTGCAGGATGTGCTGTCTCACAAAAGACTCCTGTTTCTCCTTTCTGCAAAGATTCTTCAAGAGCTCTGAAACCGCATGCGCCATGGGGATCAAGGATGTATCCGGTATTTGCATAGCATAATCTCATGGTTTCACGAATCATCTCGTCACAATAAGCGGCACCAGAGATATCGGCACAAATATCTGCATAATTACCATCGTAAAGGTCATAGATACGAGAAAAGTTTGATGGTGCTCCAACGTCCATCGCATTTGCGATTGTATGTACTGATGCCTTTGGCTCATATACACCTGTCTGCAGATACGTGTAGAAAATGTCATTTGCATTGTTTGCAGCCACAAATCGTTTTATGGGAAGTCCCATTCGCTTAGCAAAGAGCGCAGAGCAAATATTTCCGAAATTACCAGAAGGAACACATATAACTAACTGATCTGCAAGATTATTTTCTTTCATGCGTGCATAGGCATTGAAATAGTAAAATGCCTGTGGAAGGAAGCGTGCCACATTAATAGAATTTGCAGATGTCAATTTCATACAACTATTAAGTTCTTTGTCCATAAAGGCTGCTTTCACCAAAGCTTGACAATCATCAAAGACTCCATCCACTTCTATGGCCGTAATATTCTTCCCCAGTGTAGTAAATTGGCATTCCTGAATAGGGCTGACCTTTCCTTTCGGGTAAAGTACATATACATTGATACCGTCAACATCCAAGAAACCGTTTGCAACAGCAGATCCTGTATCTCCTGATGTTGCAACAAGGACATTGACCTGATGCTTTTTGTCAATTTTTCCTTCTTTCTTCAAGAAATACTGCAATATGCGAGCCATAAAACGCGCACCGACATCCTTAAAGGCGAGTGTCGGTCCATGAAAGAGCTCAAGGGCATATATCGTCTCTGTGAGTTTTTGCACGGGACAGTCAAACTGCAGCGTATCATAAACAATATTCTTTAGGGATTCAGCATCAATGTCCTCTCCGAAGAACGCATCTGCAACTTGATAAGCAATCTCTTGAAAAGAAAGTTTATCAATATTGTCATAAAACTCCTTTGGAAGCTGCTTAATATGTTCCGGCATATATAATCCCTTATCCTCGGCGAGACCTTTTACAACAACTTTTTCCAATGTTGCCATTGGAGCATTCTTGTTTGTAGAATAATATAGCATAAAATAATCTTTTTTACTGTGATTGAAAGTTTTAGATGTCCATCAGTGCTTTCATAAAGCCATCTTTTTCAAGTTGGCCATAGTGACCATCTTTGCAGGAATCTTCGTCATAATGCCGAACAGTGTCCGGTTTCATTCCCGCCATATAGATAAGAAATGGCACTGGTTCCGAAGTATGTGTGCGGTGGTGAACTGGAGTAGGGTGGTCAGGTAATACCGCTATAGCTATATCTTCATCTTTCAATGCTTCATAAACAGGGCCAATAATGCGTGAATCCAATGCTTCGATTGTCTGTAATTTAAGTTTCATATTTCCTTCATGCCCCGCTTCATCACTTGCCTCTATGTGCAGATAGACGAAGTCATACCCGTCTTTTAATGCTTTTATTGCGGCTTTAGCTTTTCCTTCATAGTTAGTATCATATAGTCCTGTGGCACCTTCCACATCAATACATTCCAGACCGGCAAGAGTTCCTATGCCACGAACGAGGTCTACAGCTGTAATAACAGCACCTCGTGTTATTTGTGGAAACAGCTCGGAAAGTGGTTTCATCTGTGGTCTATAACCACCAGCCCACACCCATATACTGTTGGCTGGATCTTTTCCTTGTGCTATGCGCTCTTTGTTCAACTTATGTTTGGAGAGAAGTTCCTGTGACCTGACTGTCAAATCATTAAGAATGTCAGCTGTCTGCTGAGCTGTCAATTCTGTATCAACATCATTTCTGCCAATGTTGCAAGATGCCTTGACAAGTAACGGATGCCAGGCCTGCCCTGGTACATCATGAGGAGGAGTACAATGTACATGCTTATTTCCACCTTTAATGACAAGAAGATGACGATATTGTATGCCGGGATAAAAATGTATCCTGTCTGTGCCAAGATTATCTTGCAAATACTCTATCAGAATTTTGGCATCTTCAGTTTCAAGATGGCCGCATGAATGATTCTTTATCTTTTCATTTTCTATGCAGACAAGGTTGCAGCGTATCGCCATATCGTCAGGTGCAAGATTTACACCTATCGCTGCTGCTTCAAGTGGTCCGCGTCCTTCATACACTTCATTCTGATCATATCCAAGGATGGTAGAGTTTGCTACCTCTGACCCTGGGTGGAAGCCTTCCGGCACTGTCTGTAGCAATCCTGTCCGCCCTTTTCTTGCAAGCATGTCCATGTAAGGAGTCCTTGCGGCCTGCAATAATGTCTTTCCGCCAAGTTCCTCATTATGCCAATCAGCCATGCCGTCCCCTATAATAATAATGTGTTTCATGATGTCATATTTAACTATTCATATTAATCAGATGTTTGCAATAGACATCACATTGGCAAATACACCGGCTGCTGTAACGGATGCACCGGCTCCATATCCCTGTATTAGCATGGGGTATTCTTTATATCTTTCTGTTGTAAGCAACACAATGTTATTGGAACCGGCAAGTTCATAGAACGGATGGTCTTGTGGAACTTTTTGCAGAGAAACGCTTGTTTTGCCATTTTCAAGTTTAGCAACAAAGCGCCATCTCATATTATTCTCTTCCATGATCTTACGTTCAGATTCAAATTCTTCGTCAAGACTGGGGAGATTCTTCCAAAAATCCTCCAGACTTCCTTCCAGATATTCTTCTGGGACAAAAAGATGCTTCTCCACATCATCTTGCTCCACCTTGTATCCTGCCTCACGTGCGAGGATGACAAGTTTGCGGACAACATCCATTCCGGAAAGGTCTATACGAGGATCCGGTTCGGAATATCCTTTCTTGCTTGCAAGACGTACTGTTTCAGAGAAGGGAATTTCCTCAGAGAGTTCATTGAATATAAAGTTCAGGGTGCCTGACAGGACTGCTTCTATTTTTAATATGCGGTCACCGGAATGCACAAGATCATTGATAGTGCCGATGATCGGGAGACCGGCTCCGACATTTGTCTCGAAGCGGAATTTTACACCATGGGCAAGTGCTGTTTCTTTTAGATGCTTGTAATTGGTGTATGTAGATGATGCCGCTATTTTATTGCATGCTACAACGCTGACATTATGTTCAAGTAATGAATGATATAGTTTCGCAACCTCTATTGATGCCGTACAGTCAACAAAAACGCTGTTGAATATATTCATTTTGAGTATTCCATCAAGCATTTTTCTCGCATTGCTTGGTTCTGCCTTGTCAAGCTGCTCCCGATAACTGTTCAAGTCAATGCCTTCACGCGAAAATATAGCCTTAGTGGATGATGCTATTCCTACCACATTGAGATTAAGGCGGCTGTTCTTCTTCAATACTTCTTGCTGTTCATGTATCTGCTCTATCAGTTTCCCGCCGACAGTTCCTACGCCACAGATGAAAATATTGAGTACTTTATATTCTGAGAGAAAAAAGGAGTCGTGTATTACATTAAGGGATTTCCTTAGATATTGCTCTTGCACGACAAAGGAGATATTTGTTTCGGAAGCACCTTGTGCACATGCAATTATAGATATGCCTGAACGTCCCAAGGCTCCGAAAAGCTTTCCGGCAATACCTGGAGTATGTTTCATGTTCTCGCCTACAATGGCAATTGTTGCAAGTCCGCTTTCCGCAGACATAGGGAACATAGCACCTGTCTCTATTTCCTTGGCAAACTCGTTATTAAGAACTGATACCGCACGCTCGGCATCATTGTCCTGTACACCAATAGATGTAGAGTTTTCAGATGATGCCTGTGAAACAAGGAATACAGAAATTCCCTGGTCTGCAAGTGCTGTGAATATGCGTCGGTTTACGCCGATAACACCTACCATTGATAGGCCGGTAACAGTGATGAGAGTCGTTCCTTTTATACTGGATATACCTTTTATTGGCTTATTGTCATCGTCAATTCTCTGTTTAATGAGTGTTCCCGGATGCTGTGGGTTAAATGTGTTCTTCACCCTGATAGGTATATTATTCACACATACAGGGTAGATAGTAGGAGGATAAATAACTTTTGCACCGAAATTGCACAGCTCCATAGCCTCTATGAAAGATAGTTGGTTTATGGTGTAAGCTGCAGGTATCACCCTTGGGTCTGCTGTCATAAATCCGTCAACATCTGTCCATATCTCAAGCACCTCGGCACCAAGTGCTGCGGCTATTATGGATGCCGTATAGTCCGAACCGCCGCGTCCGAGATTTGTTGTCTCTCCATTATCCCTGTCCATGGAAATGAATCCTGGTACAAGGGAGATGCGCGGCAAGTCTGCAAATGCTTTCTTGACAAGTTTATTTGTTAATTCGGAGTCAATGGTATGCTTGCCATTCTTTGATACAGTCTTTATCATCTCACGTGAGTCAAGCCAATGTGCTCCCTCAATGAGTGTTGACACAATCTGTGACGACAGTCTCTCGCCATATGATACAATGGCATCCTGTGTCTTCGGCGAGAGGTCATGTATAAGATATACTCCTGAATAAATAGAACGCAGTTGCTCCAGCAATGCGTCTACTGTATTAAAGAGCTTTTCTCTGTTCTTGGAATCGGTGATAATGGTGTCTATCATTTTATGATGCCGATCCACCATGGCATCAAATTCATGTTTCCACTCATCTTTCCCCTCCACGGCAAGCCGTGATGTTGCAATGAGTTTGTCTGTTATACCGCCAAGGGCACTGACAACTACCACAACAGATTGTTCTTCTGCTGCATTAAGTACAATCTGCTTAAGGCTGAGAATACTTTCAACAGAACCTACACTTGTTCCGCCAAATTTCAGTACTTTCATTAGTTATTTTATGTTTTTAGTCTACTTGCATGCCCCGATACGTAAGGGGAATGGAGACAGTTTGACATCCGGGTGAAATACATGTTCCATATTGTCCTCGTTCCAGGCCTCAATACAAAAGAGGGACTGTTGCATAAAACAAAATATAAAAATAAGATTTACCCAATTAATGATAATTCTGTGCAAATATACAAATAATTTCTCAAGAAGCCTTGTTTTCGATTAGTTATAATAGATAATTTACCATTTTTTTAGTTAGTCTGTAATATTATCAGGTGCATAGACACTATTTTGTTGTAATGCGCTTCTATTCAAAGATGGCAAAAGTTTACTATTTTCTTATGTAATCTTTGAATCGGATTTTGTTATGATGTTATGTTATCTTATTCTTGATTTTTGCCATTGACAATGTTAACTCCTTTCTTGACAAATGTTTATGTAAGTGTTGAATAGGCTCGAATGTATATTTCCAAAGGTTACGAATTATAACTTATGGCATAAGAGAAATAAGTTTGTAAGCAAATTGGGTGAGCTCTCCTGATTTTACATCTAAAAAGAAACTGTCATACCCATTCGAAGTTTTTCTTGCCGGCACCAATCTCAAAATGATATTTGGCTATGCCCAAATCCATTTTTGTATAACCGAAAAACGAGAATCCTTTTGATGCTTTTACTCTGTGTATGCCGTCATCTGCAGGGCTGACATATTCAAAGCAGAACTTTTGCTGATTTACAGCGGTGGGGGCGAGTCGTGCTGCCGCTACACCGTCACGGAACCATTGCGGAGTCATATCGCTTACATTACTTATCTGCTCAATGGTCTTACGCTTTACATTTCTTCCTGGATCATCACCATAGCCCAATGCTATCATGCAGCAAAGTTTTTCATCTTCACCTATTTCATAAACATCCTTGACCCTATTGTAAGTCAGACCCACCCAACAGGTGCTAAGGCCAAGAGTCTGAGCAAACAGAACCAGTTGTTCACCATAGTAACCGATGCGCTCTGATAATGTATCGGTCTTTTTGCCAACCATAGCGAAATAGTTGGTTACGCCGCGGAATGTGCCATATGCCATTTTCCCTTTAAATGCTTTTGGCTCATCAATGATAAGCTGAATGTGAAGATTTCCTTCTCTATTTACCTTTGCCACCATCTCTTTCAAGAGTGTAATGAGGTTGTCTTCAATAGGTTTATCTATATATTTTCTCACAGAACGGCGAGCATGTATTGCCTCAAGAATTGTCATTCCTTTTATTATTTATGTTGTTTTGTTGTATATGAACAGACAGTTATGTCAATCATAGAAGATGATTTTATTAGATGTATATAAATTTTTAAAAACATCACTCCTGCAATAAAATTACTGTTCGGACAGTTTATAGAAAATGTATTTTTTCGCTTTCTATTTTATATATTCATAAAGTATGATACAAAAACAGCGTAAGGTGGATTTGAGAACGAAAATCCTCCTTACGCCTATGCAGTTCTTTTACATGTCGCAATATGGTATTGTATTCCAAGAGTTTATACTCTACTTGTAGAATTCTTTCTTTCCTGCTGAAAGAGTATTTTTCATAAGCGAACAGATTGTCATAGGACCGACGCCGCCTGGTACTGGTGTGATGAACGAGCATTTTTCAGCCACTTCATCAAATTTCACATCACCTGTCAGCTTGAAACCAGATTTGCGTGTAGCATCAGGAACACGTGTTGTACCTACATCGACTATTACGGCACCATCCTTCACCATGTCAGCCGTAACAAAGTTGGGGCTGCCGATTGCCGCAATTATGATGTCAGCTTCACGGCATTCTTTCTTCAAGTCGGCAGAGTGCGAATGGCATACAGTGACAGTGGAGTCGCCATACTGCTTCTGCATCATGAGCTGAGCCATAGGCTTACCGACTATATTTGAACGTCCGAGGACGACACATTTCTTTCCACTTGTCTCTATATTGTAACGCTTTAGCAGAGTTATGATGCCAAGTGGCGTAGCAGAGACAAAGCAAGGAAGTCCGATTGCCATGCGGCCGACATTGATGGGGTGGAAGCCGTCTACATCTTTCTTATAGTCGATAGCTTCAATGACCTTCTGCTCGTTAATATGCTTTGGCAACGGAAGCTGGACTATAAATCCGTCAACATCCTCATCCTTGTTGAGTTTGTCGACACATCCGAGTAGTTCTTCCTCTGTAATATCTTCCTCGTAACGAATCAAGGTTGATTTGAATCCACAGGCTTCACATGCAAGAACTTTGTTTTTTACATAGGTTTCGGAGCCTCCGTCGTGTCCTACAAGTACTGCAGCAAGGTGTGGTTGCTTACCACCTTTTGCAATAATATCCTTTACTTCTTCTGCAATCTCTGCCTTGATGGCAGCGGCTGTTGCCTTTCCGTCTATTAACTGGTACATAGGAATGAAAATAAATTAAGATGCGTTGCCGTATAACGCGGCAACGCACATATTATTATGTTATCGTCTCATATTTTTCATGGCATTGGCCATAGCCATCATCTTGCCAGGTCCCATGCCTGTAACCATTTTCATCATTTTACGTGTCTGGTCGAACTGCTTAAGAAGTCTGTTGACTTCCTGTATGTCCGTACCCGAACCTTTGGCGATACGCTGACGGCGTGACTGGTTGATAATATCTGGATTCTCGCGCTCCTTTGGTGTCATGGACCCAATAATTGCCTCTATATTCTTGAATGGATCATCAGGAATTTCGACATCCTTGATGGCTTTGCCCACGCCGGGGATCATAGCTGCAAGGTCTTTGACGTTACCCATTTTCTTTACTTGCTGTATCTGGCCCAGGAAATCATTGAAGTCAAATTTGTTCTTGCGTATTTTCTTTTCAAGACGCTTTGCCTCTTCTTCGTCAAACTGCTGCTGTGCACGCTCTACAAGGGAAACAACGTCTCCCATGCCGAGTATTCGGTCTGCCATACGCTCCGGATGGAATACATCAAAGGCTTCCATCTTCTCGCCTGTACCGATGAACTTGATAGGCTTGTCAACAACGGCACGTACAGAAAGTGCTGCGCCGCCACGTGTATCACCGTCAAGCTTTGTAAGGATGACACCGTCAATTTCAAGTCTCTCATTGAAAGTCTTTGCTGTGGTAACAGCCTCCTGACCAATCATTGCATCAATGACAAGGAGTGTCTCGTCAGGATTCACGGCATCCTTGATATCCCGAATCTGAACCATTAATTCTTCGTCAATGGACTGACGTCCTGCCGTATCAATGATGACGATGTCATTACCATTGAGACGGGCATGGTTGATTGCCGCCTTGGCTACGGAAACAGGATCTGTGGCACCAGCCTCAATATAACATGGTACTTCCACTTGTTCCGCAAGTACACGTAGTTGTTCCATAGCAGCAGGACGGAAAGTGTCACAGGCTGCAAGTAATGGCTTGCGATGCTGCTTTGATTTCAGCATCAAGGCAAGCTTGCCTGACATTGTTGTCTTTCCGGCACCGTTAAGGCCGGCCATAAGGATTACCGCAGGATGTCCCGGAGTTGATTCAAGTCTCATCTCCGTAGCCTTACCACCCATCAGTGTCGCCAATTCATCGTGAACGACTTTAACCATGAGTTCTCCCGGCTTTATGGCAGTAAGCACGTTCATGCCCAATGCCTTCTGCTTTACAGTATCAGTGAAAGTCTTTGCCACCTTGTAATTGACATCGGCATCAAGGAGTGCGCGGCGAACATCCTTAAGCGTTTCTGCAACATTGATTTCGGTGATTTTTCCTTCACCTTTAAGTATCTTGAACGACCTTTCCAGACGTTCATTCAAGTTTTCAAACATATTATTAATTCTTATGATTTCTTTTCTAAAATGCAAAGATACAAAAATAATTTAAGAATAGAGATTTGAAAATTAAGATTTTAAGTTACTATAACACAACGTCAATGTAAACCTTATCATAAAAAGGCTGCATCAAGGATTTGTAACGGTCTTGTCCCAAATCTTGCTCAATGGGGGAAGTGTATGCCATAAATCTGATAATCCCCAATAAATCTCCTTTCATATATGAGGGATCTACAGAACATCACATGAAGTCCGTGAATTGTTATTGCCATCAGTTCATGGACTTCATGTGATACATGTCGGCTTGAATATATAATGTCCGTTGAAAAATTAGGGTTTTTTCTTATCTGATGAAGCATTGCTGCTTGTCCATCCAAGATAACCCGTACATAGTTCCACGACCTTGTATCCGTTCTTTGCGAGAATAGCGGCAGCTTTCTTGCTTCTTTTACCACTGCGGCAATAGAGAGCTATTGTCTTCTCCTTAGGCAGGGAAGTCACAGCTTCGCTTTCAAACTTGTCGCTGAGAACATCAATGTTCCTTGCGTCATCAATATGTCCCTCAGCATACTCCACTGGTGTCCGCACATCAAGCAATATTGTAGTGGAATCTGCTATTACCGAACAGAACTCTTCAACTTCAACACTTTTGAAATTCTCAGTTTGGGCATTACATCCCAAAAGGCTCCAGATAAAAGCTGTCAATCCCATAAAAAGAATCTTTTTAGTCATGTCAATTATTTTATTTCATTTATATCCCGCTCAACGTTGTGACGTATTTTGTTGAGATACTGACGCATCCCGTCTGCATCTTTATTGTCGATTATATCCAGCAACTCTTTCAACTCTGTACGTATCTTGGCAACATTGTCGTGAGTATATGGGTTGAAAAGCACTTCTTGCAACAAATAATCATCTTCGTTGAGGACACCTTTGGCTATGCGCATGTGCCGCTTGAATGTTGTACCTGGTGCATCTTGATGTTCCATGACAGCAGAAAATACAAATGTTGATACAAACGGTATGCTCAGCGAATATGCCATGGTACGGTCATGCTCGTCAAAAGTGTATTCATAGATGTTAAGTCCAAGCCGTGAGTACAAGTCTTTGAAGAAGCATCGTCCCATATAGTCACCTTCATTTATTATGATGGCATTTTCTTCAGATAATTGCTGCAGATTGGCGAAAGTCGGACCGAACATGGGGTGGGTGGAGACATAACGACGGCCTGTCTGTCCGTAATACTCATGTAACCCGGTTTTGACGGAACTGATATCTGAGATTATACAATTCGCAGGCAGATATGGCAGCACTTCGTTGAATGCCGGAATCGTAAATTTGACGGTCACGGCATTAATAACAAGTTCCGGCTCGAATTCCCTGATTTCTTCCAATGTAGAGAAGCGGAGGCAGTTGTAAGTAAAGCGGAGACGTTTCGGATCTTTCTCAAACGCAGCTACTTCATGGTCAAAACTCAGCAAGTCAATGAAGAAACTGCCCATCTTTCCTGCACCCAATATAAGTATTTTCATACGCTTTATCCTTATTTTCCGACAATCTCAAGCTGCTGACGTACAGACTCCTCGTGAATATGTTCAAAGACTTGCTTGACAAATTCTGGTGACATTCCGCATAGTGAACCTTGTGCAGCGCGTTTATTAAGAATCTCGTTATAACGGCCTGTCTGCAGCACGGTCATATTATGCTCTTTCTTGTACTGCCCGATCTCCCGGCATATACGCATACGCTTTGAAAGGAGTTCCATCAGCTGGTTATCCAGGACGTCAATCTCATGACGCAGCTGCTGTATGCCCTCTGTTGTCCATGCAGAATCACGGACGATGAGTAGCGAAAGTATGTAATCCAAAACATCAGGAGTAACCTGCTGTTTCGAATCAGACCATGCTTTGTCGGGATTACAATGAGACTCCACCATCAGGCCATCAACACCGAGATCCAAAGCTTGCTGACATAGTGGTGCAATAAGTTCACGCTTGCCACCCATGTGTGAAGGGTCGCAGATAATCGGAAGTTCAGGAATACGTCTGCGCAACTCGATAGGTATTTGCCACATCGGCTGGTTTCTGTATATGGTTTTGTCAAAAGAAGAGAATCCGCGATGGATAACGGCAAGTTTCTCCAGACCGGCGGCATTCAGCCTCTCAAGTGCTCCTATCCACAGTTCAAGGTCCGGATTTACAGGATTCTTGACAAACACGGGAATATCCAGTCCTTTCATCGAGTCGGCAAGTGCCTGCATGGCAAATGGGTTTGCAGAGGTGCGTGCACCAATCCATAAGATGTCAATGCCGTATTTCATTGCCAGCTCTACATGCTCAGGCGTGGCGACTTCTGTACCAATATACATGCCCGTGCTTTCTTTCACCTGTCTCATCCATTGAAGAGCAGGCTCACCGTGGCCTTCAAAACCGCCCGGCTTGGTACGTGGTTTCCATACTCCGGCACGGAACATGTGACATCCTTTCGCTGCGAGTTCTGTTGCTGTAGACATTACCTGTTCTTCTGTCTCTGCAGAGCAAGGTCCGGCGATGACGAACGGACGTTTCTGATCGCTTGGTAAATTGAGTGGTTGAAGATTGAGTTCCATTCTGATATATCTTTTTTCGTTATTAACAATAGTGTTTCTTATGTCAGGCAATCATGTGCCAGAGCATAAATAATATTTAATGCGTATTAGGGGGATTGTCAATGATGCAATTGTTTCTTGATTATTATGGATGGCTTTGATATACAGAACCATAAGTCTACTCTTGAACTTTTACGATCAAAGATGATCTGTCAACGTTGCCAAAAGGTGACACTTCGCATGCCGAAAGGTTACGATTCGTATTGTAAAAGGTTAGCTTTTGTATGCCGAAAGGTTACCCTTTACTCTGATGCCGCAGTGCTTCTTTGGTTGACAGGCATAATCCATAGAATTTGTATTATTACATGATTTTACATAGAAACTTTTATACGTTCAAGAGCTTCCTGCATTCTTTCATCTTTTGCGCAGAGACTTATACGAATGTAGCGGTCGCCATTGGAACCGAAAATGAATCCGGGGGTGATGAAGACACGAGCCTCATGCAGCACTTTCTCTGTAAGTTCTTCACAGCTGCCACAGGTCTCTGGTATTTTTCCCCATAGGAACATTCCTACCTGTGCAGGGTCAAAGGTGCACCCGAGAGCAGCCATTATCTTCTCTGCTATGGAACGACGATGCTTGTATATTGTATAATTTGCCTCATGATGCCATTCATCCGAGTTCTGATATGCTTCTGCCGCTGCAAGCTGCAGTCCACGGAAAGTGCCGGAGTCTATATTTGACTTGACTTTTAGAATCCAAGAAATAAACTCCTTGTTTGATGCACAAAGTCCGACACGCCATCCTGGCATGTTGTGACTCTTGGACATAGAATTCAGTTCTATACAACAATCCTTGGCTCCGTCGACTTGAAGAAGGGAAATCGGATTATCATTGATGATGAACGAATAGGGGTTGTCATTGACGACAACAATTCCTTTCCTCTTGGCAAAGGCTACAACTCTTTCGTAGGTCTTCATGTCGGCATTACCGCCTGTCGGCATGTTTGGATAGTTCATCCACATGAGCTTTACCTTGGAGAGATCCATGTCATCAAGCTGGTTCCAGTCCGGCTGCCAGCCATTCTTTTCACAGAGATTGTAGTTGACAATCTTCTGTCCGAGGAGTTTGGACAGAGATGTATATGTGGGATAACCTGGATTTGGAACAAGCACTTCATCACCGGGATTGCATAGTGCAAGTGTTATATGCAATATCCCCTCTTTGGAGCCGATGAGTGGCTGAATCTCAGTTTGCCAGTCAAGGTTAACATTAAACCATCTTTTATAGTATCCGGCCATCGCTTTCCTCAACTCTGGAACTCCGACTGTCGGTTGATAGCCATGTGCAGAATGCTCGTGTGCAACCTCACATAGTCTGTTTATTGTCTTTTCTGACGGTGGCATGTCCGGGGAGCCGATGGCAAGAGATATAATATCTTTCCCCTCGGTATTAAGTTTTGCCACTTCTTTTAATTTTCTGCTGAAATAATACTCTTGGACGGAGTTCAGTCTTTCTGCTGGCTGTATCATAATGGTTCGAAATTTAATCTTTATACTGCTTGGTATTCACCGAGTATTTTTAACTCACGAGTCAATGGAATGATAGCGTCCACTGCCTGACGGTATCGTACAAGATTGGTGTATGTGATATCAACATAAAAGAGATACTCCCATTCTCTGCCGATAATTGGCAGTGACTGTATTTTTGTCAGCTGCATGGTATAGAAACTTAGTATAGACAGGACTTGGGACAGAGATCCTTCCTCATGTGGCAGGGAGAAGACAAGGCTCGCCTTGTCCGTTTGATTGATAGGACGGAGCATGTCTGCCTTACGTGGGTCGGAAAGAACAAGGAAGCGTGTATAATTATGCTTATTGTCTTCTATGTTGTTTTCGAGTATTCTCAAACCGTATAATCTAGCGGCATCAGCATGGCAGATGGCTGCGACTCCCTCAGCCTTATTGTCGGCAATCCATTGTGCTGCACCGGCAGTATCTTCAGCTTCAATGATTTTCATGTTCTGATGCTGTGACAAATACTTACGACATTGCATCAGGGCAACAGGATGCGAGTGAACTTCCTTAATATCTTTTATATTCTGTGACGGGAGACAGCATAGGCAATGACTGATATGTGTCTTGTCCTCGCCGACAACAGTCATGCCACTCTGAAGCAATAGTTCATAGTTATGGAGCAGGGAACCGGCAATGGTGTTCTCAATTGCAGTCAGTCCTATGATGGTAGGATCATTTTTCATATGTTCAAAGACTTCCTCAAATGTTGCACAACATATCATCTGCAACTGTTCTCCTTGGAAATAGTGATGTGCTGTTATGTCATGGAAACTTCCTTCAAAACCTTGTATTGCAATTCGCTTCATTGGTTGTCGTTTTTATATTGATAACAAAAAACCCGCCAGATTCATATCTGAGCGGGATTCTGCATATATTGATTTTATATATCTGCTTTCATAAGTTGAAATTTACACGCAACTTCCCGCTTTACATGGTCTTGCAAAGTAATAATAAAAGAAGTATGTAAATGACTTATTCATATTATTTCGTCTTATTTGATGGCAAAATTACACATTTTATATGTCTTTAGCAAGAAAACGTAAGAAAAGTGTGTGTGGATTAACCTATTTTAACCGTAATGCCGTCAGATGTTATGTCGTTATTTTCAAGAAGTTCTGTAATGGCACCGTATATAAGATCCCGCGGATACGGTAACTTTGATATTTCATTCATATAATGACCATTACCATCTGATAACAAATCAAGAATAGCCTTCTTTATCTCGACAGGAGGATCTTTCGGTTTTTTCTTCTTGTCTATACACACTTCGCATTTGCCGCATTCATAATTGCTTTCTTCTCCAAAATATCTTATGAGCTGTTGCTGCCGGCAAATGACATCACAATTGAGATACTGCAACATGCTGTCGATATGGTCAACCATAGTGTCACGCAGGTAGTCATATGCCTCTTTGGGTATATGAACATTGCATTCGTCAACGCGATTTACAAGAAAAGTCAGCCGTGGATCGGTTCTTGGAGGGACAAACTCGATGATTCCTCTGTGACGGAGATCTTTCAGAAGTGTATATACACGCTGTACAGTGGAAGAACATAGATAGGCAATTGCTCTTAGATCAACATAAATGAAATCACTGAAGAGCCCTGGGTATGTTCTCATCATAGCATCAATTACCACATCTTCTTCCTCAGGGAGAGTGCGCAAACGATAAAGCTCTTCACGTGGAACGATAAATTTCACTCTTGAATTATCATCAGGGGTGGTATCGTAGCTGATGTACCCTGCATTATCTAAGATATGCAGGGCTGCATCCACGGAATATGTGGAATAGTGATACACTATACAGAACTTGTCTAATGGGAAAATAACTGACAGTCCTTCTCCCATTCCGACTCCTATTTCATAATAATAGGCAAGACGTTCGTATACTTTACGGATAAAAGTCTTGTCGGGGAAATACTGTATTATGCGGCGGCGTAACGATATTGGTGTATTGCGCATCTTGAGCAATACAGAATATGACAGCTTTCCGTCGCGCCCGGCCCTGCCGGCTTCCTGAAAATATGCTTCAAGAGAAGAAGGTACGTCTGCATGTATGACAAGACGGACATCGGGTTTATCTATGCCCATGCCAAAAGCATTGGTCGCTACAATCACACGGACTGCACCGCTGTGCCAATCATGCTGACGCTTGGTTTTTACGGCTATGTCAAGACCGGCATGGAAAAATGTAGCAGAGATTCCGGCATCATTGAGCATAATGCTCAGTTCCTTTGTCGCTTTTCGGCTGTTTGCATATATAATGGTACTGCCTTCAACATTGTTTAGTATATGGAGTATTTCCGCCCGTCTGTCCATCGTATGGCGTACGATATAAGATATATTGTCACGTCGGAAGGACATTCGGAAAACATTCCCGTCCGTAAACGCAAGTTGCTTCTGTATGTCCTTGACAACTGACGGAGTTGCTGTGGCGGTAAGGGCAAGTACGGCTTTGCCAGGAAGCAAAGCGCGTAATTCGGATATGCGCAAATATGCCGGACGGAAATCATATCCCCATTGGGATATACAGTGTGCTTCGTCAATAGCGATAAAACTTACATTAATATGTCGTAGTTTGGCAAGAAATATATATGAGGACAGGCGTTCTGGAGATACATACAGGAACTTGATTTTGCCATATATGCAATTATCCAGAATCTTTACTACATCATTATGAGACAGCCCTGAATATATGGCATAAGCTGTTATACCACGCTGGCGCAAATGGTCTACCTGATCTTTCATTAAGGAAATAAGTGGCGTAATTACAATACATATTCCCGGCATACTTAATGCCGGAACTTGGAATGTTATGGATTTCCCGCCACCAGTAGGCATCAGGCCCAGTGTATCGTGCCCGGCTCCTATGCTCTCGATTATTTCTTTTTGAATCCCACGAAAATCATCGTAACCAAAATATTGTTTGAGTATATTTCTGTAATCCGGTTCCAAAACTATATCACTCGTTAACCATGTGTATGTCTTCTATCTGAAGTTGTGGTGCACCATGCCTATAAACGTTGTCTTCAATTGTATAGGCAATATCAAAAGACCGTCGTGACTTTATATATCTTGCTGCTCCAGACTGTCCAAATGCGATGCCATTCATGACATTATTTGATTTGGAATCAACAAGCTCCAGTTTAATATGCTCTTGCTGGCGTCCTACAACCTTGGAAGTCCCAAAATCATAAACATCTTCTGTCACGAAAAGGGGCTTGGGATTTTGAGGGCCGAACGGAGCAAATCTCTTTAAATCAGAATGAAGTTTCTTCGTTATATCACGAAATTCGAGGGAGGCGTCAATTTCCAATATCGGTTCTGTCTGTTCCGGCATAATATGGAAATCTACATATCTCTGGAACCTTCGCTGAAATTCCTTCACATTTTCCCACTTCAATGTCAATCCACAGGCATATGTATGTCCTCCGAAATTCAGTAATATGTCCCGGCAGGACTTTATTGCAGCATATACATCAAATCCGGCTACACTACGGGCTGAGCCTGTCGCTATATCACCGTCACGTGTAATGACTACAGTCGGACGGAAATAAAGTTCTGTAAGACGTGAGGCTACAATCCCGACGATACCTTTTTTCCAGTTTTCGTCATAAAGTACAATGGAGGTCTGATGACGCTGTGTCTCAAGACGCGCAACAATATTATTGGCTTCTTCTGTCATCTGTTTATCAATATCCTTGCGCTGCTCATTATATTCATTGATGTGCTCTGAAATAAGAATAGCTGCGTTATAATCCTTCTCAACAAGCAAATCCACACTTTCTTTGCCGTTTTCCATTCTCCCGCTTGCATTAATGCGTGGTCCGATTTTGAAGATGATCTCAGACATTGTTATCTGCCTCCCTAAAAGACCGCATACCTCGATTATGGCTTTAATGCCGATAGATGGAGACTGGTTCAGCTGACGCAAGCCATGATAGGCCAAAATACGATTCTCTCCTTCAACAGGTACGAGATCTGCGGCAATACTTACTGCACACAGGTCAAGTAATGGTTGCAGTTGGGAAAACGGAATGCCGTTATTTCTGGCAAATCCCTGCATGAATTTGAAGCCGACACCACATCCGCACAAATGTTTGAAAGGATAACTGTCATCTGGACGTTTCGGATTAAGAATCGCTACGGCCTGTGGTAATGTTTCGTCAGGTACATGATGATCACATATTATAAAATCTATACCTTTCTCTTTTGCATATGCTATCTCGTCTACCGCCTTTATGCCACAATCAAGTATGATGACCAAAGACACACCTGTAGCCTTGGCATAATCTACTCCTTTCTTTGAGACACCGTACCCTTCATCGTAACGATCCGGAATATAATAATCGATATTTGAATAGAACTGTTTCAAGAACTTGTAGACTAAAGCTACGGCAGTACATCCATCAACATCATAGTCGCCATAAACAAGGATACGCTCTTTGCGGCCAATCGCATCATTAAGGCGGTCTACTGCAAGATCCATATCCTTCATAAGGAACGGGTTGATTAGATCCGTCAATTGCGGACGGAAAAAACGCTTTGCTGCCGATTCAGTGGTAATGCCACGCCTCAGTAGGAGTCGAGCGAGCACAGGGGCAATATTCAGCTTTGAAGCTAACGCCTGCGCCACACTTTCCTCTGCCTCTGAGGTCGGAGTATATTTCCATTTGAAGTGCATGTGTGTCGTTTTGTTTTATAAATGGGTTCTACAAATCATTTTATTCATTAATTGATTTTTATATGATTTGCAGAACCCATAGATTATTTTTCAAAAAAATAATGTGAATTCGATAAGGTATTTAGGATTAGTATTGACTTTTCTGAAATCACATTAAGTAAACTCTGTTTTAGAATTAGATACCCATCTTTTTGCGGATATCTTTTGGTATGGCATTCTTATTAACCATATAATCCATTGTCTTTGCTATGATAAAGTTCTTTGACATGTACCATGTTCCCTTGTAATCACCTGTCTCTCCCCAAGAATTTTTTACCATATAGTATTCACGTCCGGTCTGGTCTTTTGCTATGCCATAGATGAGCATACCATGGTCATCTGTAAGAGTCCAATTGTCATATTCTTTCTGACGCTGTTCCTGTGAAGGTGTCATTTCTGTTACAGTCACACCAGCTTCCTTAATCTTATTTCTTTTCTGTGCTGGTGTGAGTTTAAGCCAACGCGCCATATCAGAACCGTCAAGAGCCTGGTTCTGTGTGTCTATAAGGAGGGCAAGTCCGTCACGTGTGAAGCCATCCTCACTGACATCTCCGCCCCATGCAACTGTATATCCGTTCATCACAGCATTGTCTATGATACGAGCCATCTCGTCCATTGGAAGGTTCCAAGAGCCCGGCTGACGCCAATTATCCTGAACTTCTACAGGAAATTCTGTGTAGAATGGGTGATGTGTATAAGAGGTTATGGAAACATAATCATTCCAATCAAGACCAAGAGATTTGGCAAATGATTGTGGAGTATATGTTTTTCCTTCATACTTGAACGTCTCAGGGCATTTCCCGAGATATGCGTCAAGAATTCCTTGGAAAGCATTCTTCCATGTAGGGCTTATGGTCTTTGCTTTGCTATGGGCTACAGCGTCAACAAATGGTTCCATGACAGAGAAAAATTCATTGAAATTATTCAACGTATCACCATACATCGTTCCAGGAAGAGGCATTGCTTCTTCTGGGCAGATACCATAATTCTTCAGTACATAAAGAACGTCATAGGCAGAGCCTCCCTGTGAGAATTGCGCGTCACCATGCATGCGAACTGTAAGAACTGCACGGTCCATATAGTTCTTGTTACATACAAACATCTCACAGAGATCGTATGTCTTGTTGGATTTCTTCAGAATTTCAGCCTCGAAATACGAGAGGGTGGAGTAGTTCCAACAGGTGCCGGATCTTGCCTGATTTTTTATTGATGTGATAGGAATTTCCTTAATCACTGTAAATACAGGTGCATTCGGGTTTACAGAATCTGCTTTCTCTGTTTTCTTTTCGGCAGTAGGCTGGGCCATTATAGATACCGCAGTAAGCATCATTGCTGCCATCAACATGATTTTTTTCATTTTCTTTGTGTTTATTGTTCAAGAATTATTCAGAATATTCTTCCATGTATTTCTCCACATCGGCAGAGTGGTAAGGAATCCTCTTCTCACCAAGGAAACGGCAGCCGTCTTTTGTAATGAGAATGTCATCTTCTATGCGTATGCCGCCAAAATCCCGATATTTGTCAATCATATCAAAATTCAGGAAATCCTTGCAATGACCTTTAGCTTTCCAGTCATCAATAAGTGCCGGAATGAAATATATCCCAGGTTCATCTGTAACGACAAAACCTTCCTCAAGACGTTTTCCCATTCGGAGACAGTTTGTTCCGAATTGTTCAAGATTTGGACGTGTCTCATCGTCAAAACCGACATAAATCTGTCCGAGTCCCTCCATGTCATGTACATCTAATCCCATCATGTGCCCAAGCCCATGAGGAAGGAACATTGCATGCGCCCCTTGAGAGACTGCATCATCGGTATCACCTTTCATAAGTCCTAATTCTTTTAGGCGTTTTGTCATGTGACGACAGACTGCAAAATGGACATCAAAATATTTAATGCCTGGTTTGGATATGCTTAATGCCAAATCATGACATTCATCTACAATATCGTAAATTTCTTTCTGTTGCTGAGTATATTTTCCATTTACGGGCATTGTGCGTGTATGGTCAGAGCAATAATTATTCATGGTCTCTCCGCCACAATCACATAAAACAAGACGGCCATCTTCCAATTTGTTCATTGAGGGTCCACCATGCATAATCTCGCCATGTTGTGAAAAAATCGTGGCAAAAGATTCATGGGCACCAAGAGAATGAGCCACGCCGTCAATCAGTCCTGCGATGAACTTTTCTGTTCTTCCTGGACGAACCATACGCATCGCCTTTGTGTGCATTTCATATCCTATCAATGACGCACGCTCCAGCTCTTCAATTTCTTCTACGGTTTTTATAGACCGCATTTTCACAATAGCCTTTATGAGGGTAAGTGATGCTGCTTCTTTTTGACAATATGGATGAATATCCAACAAGTCCATTATCAAAATTTGATTATCATGCCGATATGGAGGAAGGAAGTGGATTGTTCTATTCTTATTTTGAGCATTGGCAACGATGTTCTTAATATAACTTACCGGAGAGGATTTTGCTATACCAGCCATCGCTGCAAGTTCATTTATAGTAGGAATATTTCCATACCATACTATATCTTCTACATCAACGTCGTTGCCTAACAGCCATTCATCGCCACTCTCACAATCAATCACACCTATCAATCCTACTTCCTGTAGACCGAAATAATACAAGAAAGAAGAATCCTGTCTGAATGGAGAATAGCAATTGGATGGGTAATTGCATGGTGACTCATTATTTCCAAATAAGATGACGATTCCATTACCAACAAGTTGTTTCAGAGTTTGTCTACGCTTAATATATGTATCTTTTGCAAACATTGTTCCTAGTCGTATGAAAAAAGTTATTTTACAAATAATGTTCTTTTAAGAGGTGTTAATAAACTTTGCAAAGTTACAAATTATTTCTGAAAAATTACTACCTTTGCAAAGTAATTGACTGGAATTCACATTATTTAAATTAATGAAAATGGAAAATACAGCACTCGTCCTTGAAGGAGGAGGTATGAGGGGTGTCTTTACTGCTGGTGTCTTAGATGCGTTCATGGAAGCTGGAATACGGTTTCCATATTCTATTGGAGTTTCCGCCGGAGCCTGTAATGGATGTAGTTTTTTAACGAAGCAAAAGGGTAGGGCTTATTTCTCAAATGTTACTATTCCCAAAAAATACGGACACAGATATCTTGGCATCCGGCAGTTTCTAAAAACGGGATGTATATTTAATGTTGATTTGCTTTATCGTGCTCTTCCTTATGAACTTTGGCCATATGACTTCCGGACATATTTCTCAACATCGGAAACATTTGAGATGGTGACCACAAATATGCTGACTGGTAGGGCAGAATATTTGTCTAATCATATACAGGAATATCATACACTTAGTGATAAAGATGCAAATCAATTGTCGCTTGATATTGTACTAGCTTCCAGCAGTTTACCGTATGTGGGGGATATTGTGAATGTTCTTGGCACTCCAATGCTTGATGGAGGTATTGTTGATAGTATCCCTGTAGTCCACGCCATGGAACAAGGATATAAAAGATGTGTTGTTATCTTAACAAGAAATAAAGGATATAGAAAGATTGTACGCCATCATTTTCTGACATCTGTTTTGTCATCTATTATAAGATGGCTCTTTTACTCAAAATACCCACGTTTCCGTAAAGCATTGTGCTGCCGCAGCGAAGTGTACAATCGACAATTGGAATTGGTAGAACAATTGGAGGAAAAGGGAAAAATTGTTGTAATTAGGCCAAAGAAACCTGTTGCAGTTGATCGTATAGAACGCAATGTGAATAAGTTACAGGGTCTTTATGAAGAAGGACTACAGATTGGGAGGCAATTTTGCAAATCACTTTCCTCCCATGAAATGTTAAAAATAAAACAGATCCCTTGAAAAATGTTAAAAGAGAAAAAGGATATTGGAATATTTTTCGATGGTATTGCTGGAACATATGATATGCTCAACCACATTTTATCGTTAAATATAGATAAGAAATGGCGATGTAAAACTATACAACAACTTTCCTCTGTATCAAACCTTTTAGACGTAGCTATTGGTACGGCAGATTTAGCAATAGAGGCCATGCGTCAACAGAAAGCAACGTATATTCAAGGTCTTGATTTATCATGTGAAATGATGCGTATAGGCAAAGAAAAAGTTGACAAGGCGGGTCTCACCAATAGAATAGGTTTCGATTATGGCAGTGCTCTTGATATGCCATATGAGAATAACACTTTTGATGCTCTGACGTGTGCATATGGAGTAAGAAATTTCTCTGATATAGATAAGGGACTTTCTGAGTTTTTTCGGGTTCTTAAACCGGGTTCACAACTTGTAATACTGGAATTGTCTTATCCGGAGAATCGTATCATAAGAGCCGTTTATGACTTGTTTTTTACATATGTATTACCATTTATTGGGTGCATTTTCAGTCATAATAAATCTGCATACATCTATCTGAATCGTTCTGTAAAAGAATTTATATGTGGTGAAGAAATGGTGTCTCGTATGCAAAATGCTGGTTTTAAGAAAGTAACTTTCAAGCCGCTTACGTTTGGAATAACTACAATTTATACTGCCGTAAAATAATCTTTTAATCAAGATAATATGAAGTCGATTATCAGCAATATTGCATTCTGGTTTTGTGTAATTTTTTAGCATATTTATGCCTTTTATAAACTTATAAGGTAGGGGGTAACTGATGGCTCTTATAGAATCTATTTATCATAATGAGCATTCTGTGGTTTTATTTTTGCCAAAATCTGGAGGTTATATCAGACCACTTTTTACCATTTTTCTTATATAAACGTTGATTTGTTGTCGTCTTATTCAATGGACCAAGATGTTCTATATAAGGTCCGACTTTAATATAGTCGAAACATTCTTTATTTAAGGATGATGGTATTAATGTCTTACCACTATACCATGCAATTTTCAAGTTTGGATGGATATTCTTTAAATAAATAGCTAAATCATTAAGATCATTTATCGCTGAATCTCCACCCATAAAAGCTACACAAGTAATAGCTTGGGCATACTTCGCTATCATCCGTTCCAATACTTCATGAGTGAGAACGTCACCAATATCTCCCCATAAATATTTACTATGACATCCCGGACAACGACAAGGACAATTGCTTATGTTAATTGCAAGTGTAACTTCATCAGGAATTTCCTGAAAGACAATGCTTTCATTAACAAATTTCATATAATAAAGATTCTATAAGTTATATTTAATTCTCACAAACCGAGGAACTTGCAATAAATTATGCTGAGTTCCTCGGTTTGTGATGTTGTTGTATATATAAATAATGAGCTACATTTTATCAGCCCCTGCGTAATACCGGCGGGCAGCTTCTTCCTGACGTGCTTGAGAGAAATTGCTAACTCGTTTCAGATATCCAATAATACGTGTCATATAGTCTATATTCTTAGACTTACATTTTGGGCATTCATGCAAATAACGTTTGTCAATCGTGCCGCAATCATTGCATATTGTATTTGGGATGTTAAATGTAAAATAGTTACATCCTTCAACGGCTGCAATATGAATGAGTTGCTTGTACTGTTCTTTTGACAAATGTTCATCAAGATTCATATGTAGCGCAGAACCTCCTGTAAGGTGTTCTATATATGGCGCACCGTGCAACTTAAATTTGTCTATAATGGTTAATGAAGTATCTTCTACAGCATAGAAATACGAGTTATAACAGTCACGTGGAACAAAGTACCCGTCTTCCCTATCCCATTTTGCATGCTTTACTCCTACATTCTCAGCAGGAATCATTTCACAATTAAACATCAACTCTTTTGTACGATATTGCTTGTTGTATTTTTCCACCAGACCGAGTATTTCCTGTACAAAAGTCTTGTATTCAGGGTTATCGTTAATCTTTAATCCCATAAATTCAGCAGCCTCTACCAATCCGTTCACTCCTATTGTTAAATATTGACGGTTAATATTGATGTATCCTGCATCAAACAATGGGAGCATACCATTTTGCTGTAACTCTTTAAGATTCTCATTATAAGCTGTCTGAACTTTATGACACAGGTCTATTATATGTGCCAAAAACTCTTTATAGTCTTTGCCATTATTTACAGCATATTGAATGCAACGGTTCAAGTTGATTGTAAGCACTGATTTTGAACCTGTGGATACTCCTCCAGCACCGAGAGTGTAAGAGAAGCCGTTGTCCTGAATCTCATTACGCAGGCGGCAGCAAGATGAGAGAGAATCTGCATTATCAGACATATATGTAAAGAATGAATGTCCCTCTGAATACATCTCAGCTGCAAAATCTCCCCACTCCTTATCACGAGGTTCGCCATTTTCCGTAAGGAGAGCCATCGTCTCCACTGGGAATGTAAGAACAGTCTTTGTGCGTTCGTTGTTAAACCACTTCATAAAACGTTTCTGCAACCAAGACAGTCCATCCCAATCCGGCTGTGAACCATCAGGGAAGTAGAAATTATCAAATAGTGATTGGAAATAATATTTGTCATAGTATGCTACATTCCAAAACACTGCTTGAAAATTACGTGCACCAGTAGGTTGATTTATAGAATAGACAATTTGTTCAAAACTATCTGTTATGATTTTATCTATAGAGCGTTTCTTTAAAGACAAATCCGCCAGTTGCTCAGGATGTTTCCAATAGTCAAGACCATATTCTTTGCCTATGAAATAGTTCATATACATCAAGAATTCAGGGGTGGCACAAGCTCCGGACAGCATAGAACTTACAATGAACACCATATTTATGAACCCACCACAGAAAGACTTTAAATTGGTTGGAGCTGTTGAATTGCCACCAATGCCGTTCGTTCCATTGATAAGCCATGGATACATTGTTATTGAAGCACAGTAATTGGCGAGCGATGTTTCATCATTCTTATATATAAAATGTGTTTGCAAGAGTCGCATATACTCATCGGCAAGCTCCTTTCCATACATTGTTTTTATACGGTCTGTAAGCATACGGCGATTTAACTTGATAAATGCCCCCTTTGGCAACTCTCCAATAAGCGTTGCTATATTCTTGTGCTCAACATTCGCATTTGCATCAAATTTACTTCCTGTTGCTGCATTTGCCGCATGACAATAATCAGCCAAAAACTTCATGCGATCCAATTCTTCACGTGTCTCCGTATGACGTTGCCTATACAGCATAAATGATTTTGCAACTGTATAATATCCTTCTTTCATCAGGGCAATCTCTGTCTGATTCTGAATATCTTCTACTGTCACACCATCCTTGATTTCAAGGTTGCTGAGTATTTTTGATATTCTTCCCAAATCGATAGGCTCATTTACCGAATTGAATGCCTTGATTATCGCATTCATAATTTTGTCAAGCGAGAATGAGTCTTTCGTTCCGTCACGCTTTGTGATTGTAAAGTTCTTGATTTCCATTTATTATTATCAAAGTATAGTATATAAAATTCAAAATATTTGCAATCTCGTTAATATTATCTTGAAAAATAGTTTTCCGTTTTGGTAAACTTTTTTCAAAATAAAATATTAAAAGTTTTCCATTTTGAAAACTGATTGCAAAGTTAATATAAAAAAAACAAATCTCAAAACATTACTACAACTATTTTTGAGATAATTTGCAGCTTAATATCTAACTACTTGGTAATTAGGGATATATATAAGAATAACAAAAGCGTTTATCTATGATTTGCGACTAACGTCCGAAGTAACAAATCTTGACAGAAATGGTAAACTTTTATTTGCTATGATAAATAAAAGTTTACCATTTCTGCACACCGCTCTCCGTCAATTCCGGCTGAAACTATACCACCGGCATACCCAGCACCCTCACCGCAAGGGAACAATCCTTCAATTTCCATATGTTGTAAATTATCACTATCACGGAGGATACGGACAGGGGCAGATGTACGTGTCTCAACGGCTATCATGCATGCCTCGTTTGTAAGAAAGCCATGTGAACGATTACCAAATATTTTAAATCCGTTTTGCAGGCGTTTGGTTATCTGCTGTGGCAACCAGAAATGGAGCGGTGAGCTAATCAAGCCAGGAGTATATGACGATTGTGGAAGAACATAGCTCAGTTTCCCATTTACAAAATCCACCATTCTCTGAGCAGGAGCTGTTTGTTTCATATTTCCCTGCAGCCAGCAATCTTTTTCCAGTCTCTCCTGAAAATACATCATTTTCAATGGGTCATCCATATCTCCACCAACATCATCCGGTCGTGTCTCAACCACCATTCCGCTATTTGACCATCTTCCGCCACGTGAACTTGGAGACATTCCGTTGACAACTATCTGTTGTCCATCTGTTGCGGCGGGAATTACATATCCTCCGGGACACATGCAGAAAGAATATACACCACGGCCGTCCACCTGGTTCACAAAACTGTATTCTGCGGCAGGAAGATATTTTCCCCTCCCCTGTTTTGAATGATACTGTATTCGGTCTATTAACTCTGAAGGATGTTCAAGTCTTACTCCAACTGCAATTCCTTTTGCTTCCATCCTGACATTTACAGATGAAAGATACCTATAAACATCACGAGCACTATGACCTGTTGCAAGAATAACCGGTCCGAAGAACTCATTTCCGTTAGCGATAACACCAGTTACAGTCTTATTCTGTATTATCAGTTGTGTCATCTTAGTCTTGAAATGCACTTCTCCGCCATATTTTATTATGGTATTACGCATTGCTTCTATCACCCCCGGAAGCTTGTCAGTTCCAATATGTGGATGCGCATCAGCAAGAATGGATACAGGTGCGCCATGTTGGCAAAATACGCGAAGTATTTTGTCAACATTCCCACGCTTCTTCGAACGAGTGTATAATTTACCGTCAGAATATGCACCAGCCCCTCCCTCGCCAAAACAATAGTTTGACTCGGAATCTACGGCCTGTTCCTTCTTTATACGTGCAAGATCTTTTTTTCGTTCATGAACATCTTTTCCACGTTCTAAGACGATAGGACGTAATCCTAATTCTATTAGCCTGAGAGCAGCAAACAATCCACCAGGACCAGCTCCGACAACTATGACTTGTTTCCCATCCGAAACATCATGATACGCAACCTTTTCGTATTCTTCATCTTGAGGCTCTTCATTTATATATAGTCTCAAAGTAAGATTCATATATATATTACGCTGCCTTGCATCGATAGAGCGCTTTATTATGCGTATGTGATTTATAGTTCTGGCATCTATGCCATGCTCACGACCAACAAAATCCCGAAGCACACTTTGCTGCGATGCCACTTGCGGAGATACACGTATCTGCAATTCCTTTATCATATCCAGATTCTTTGTGTGCAAAAAGCACACATATGTTATGCTTTATTAACAGCTTTTGTATTATATACACGTAATGCGCCAAGCAATTCGTTATTCTCTGTGCGAGTTCCGACTGTAATACGCAGACAATCTTTGCAAAGTTCCACCTTGGTGCGATTTCTTACAACTATGCCTTTTTCTATAAGATATTCATAAATATCCTGTGCGCCAACAACTTTTGCGAGAAAGAAATTTGCCGATGTCGGATATATTTTCACACATATCGGCAATTCCTTAAAAGCTGCAATGACACGATGACGTTCTTCCAATAGCATATTCACCCAATGACGAACATCATTGGATGCCTGCAAAATTTCAAGAGCTTTCTGCTGAGTCATGAGATTAACATTGTACGGATATTTTACTTTATTGAAAATATCTATAATGTCTTTTGACGCGAAAGCCATTCCAAGACGGATTGCGGCACATCCCCATGCTTTACTCATTGTGTTGAGAATCACGATGTTTGGATAAGTTCCCAGTTCTGTGCGGAAAGTTCTTTGAGCGGAAAAATCAGAATATGCCTCATCAATGACAACAATTCCGGAGAAGCCTGCTATGACTTTTTTTATCTCCTCCCTGTCAATATCATTGCCGCAAGGATTATTTGGGCTACAAATCCAAATCACCTTCGTATTGCCATCACAAGCCTCAAGAATACTTCTTGCTGACATACAGTAGTTCTCGTCAAGTAGGACAGGTCTGTACTCCACATTATTTATATCTGCACAGACCTTGTACATTCCATACGTCGGCTCTATTGCAACAACATTGTCAATGCAAGGTTCGCAAAAGCACCTGAAGACCAAATCTATAGCTTCGTCAGAGCCGTTGCCGAGAAATATGCAATCCGAAGGAATGCCTTTTATTTTGGACAGGACATTTTTTACCTCATGTTGTAATGGATCTGGATAACGGTTATATGGAGTATTGTACGGATTCTCATTTGCATCCAGAAATACGTGTGCTACATGTCCGCTATATTCGTCACGGGCACTGCTATAAGGTTTCAATTCCCATATGTTTTTTCTTACAAGTTCCTGTAATTGCCTCATTTTGTGGAAAATCTATTTAATTACCTACTCAGTTTGTTCTCAACTCTGATTCTGCGCACAGTCATAGCAAGCTTATGGGCGTCAAGGCTTTCACTTTCCGCCATAATCTCCACAGCACGCCCAATAGATCTGACACCATCCTCTGTAAGATGCTGGAAAGTAACCTTTCTGTTATAACTGTCAAGATTCACTCCACAATATGTTGTGGCATATCCGTGGGTTGGCAAGGTATGATTTGTACCTGATGCATAATCACCGGCACTTTCACATGCATAGTCACCAAGGAACACACTTCCGGCATTAATTACCAAATTAGCCAAATCGTTATAGTCCTTTGTACAGATAATCAGATGTTCAGGAGCATAAGTGTTGGATAATCGCATCGCCTCATGTGTATCCTCAACAAGTACCAGTTGCGAATTCTCAAGCGTTTTTGATGCTATATCCTTACGTGGCAACAATTCGAGTTGTCTTTCAATCTCATTACGGACCTCTTCGATTTTCTTCTCGGACGTACATATAAGCATAACCTGTGAGTCCACTCCATGTTCTGCTTGAGAAAGAAGATCTGCTGCAATGAATTCTGCATCGCTTGTCTCATCTGCAATAACACAGACCTCACTCGGACCTGCCGGCATATCAATGGCAACATCGGAGAGAGAAACTTGCTGCTTTGCTGCCATAACGAACTGATTGCCCGGCCCAAAAATCTTGTGAACTTTTGGAACAGATTCCGTACCATATGCCATGGCACCGATAGCCTGTACTCCGCCAATTTTAAAAATCTTCGATACCCCGGCAACCTTTGCAGCCACAAGGATTGCAGGATTAACTTTCCCTTCTCTATTCGGTGGAGTACATAATACAATCTCTCCGCATCCTGAGATTTTTGCCGGTGTAGCAAGCATTAGGACTGTGGAAAAAAGCGGTGCTGTACCGCCGGGGATATATAATCCGACCTTTTCTATGGCTATGGATTTCTGCCAACAAACAACACCAGGAGCTGTTTCTATTGGTTTGCTGTCAAATTTCTGCGACTCATGGAATGTCTTGATATTCTTATGGGCAAGAACTATAGCATCATGAAGTTCTCGGGACACATTAGCATGTGCCTCTTCCATTTCTGCATCTGTGACCGAAAAATCTTTTATGCGGACTTTATCAAATCTCTCACCATAATCCATTATTGCAGCATCACCTCTTAGGCGTATGTCTGCAAGAATGTCATTGACGATGTGATTCAACTGTGCTGTATCAAAATGAGGCCGCTCGCATATTTTTGAATATTCGGAGAGCTTTGGATACTTTATTATATTCATTTAAGTTTATACGAAATCACAATATTGCCTGTTGCATGAATGATATGTTCACCACAGTGACATGCAGGCTAATCCTTATAGTATCATTTTCTCTATAGGAAGTACAAGAATACCTTCCGCTCCGGCAGTCTTCAACTGGTTTACTATTTCCCAAAAATGCTTTTGGTCAATCACTGTATGTATTGATGTCCAGCCTTCTGTCGCGAGTGGGAGAATTGTCGGAGACTTAATGCCTGGCAATATGGCACAAATATCTTTGACTTTCTCTGCAGGTGCATTCATTAATACATATTTCTTATCGTCGGCAACAAGTACAGATTGCATGCGGAATAGCAATTCGTCAAGGATAGACTGTTTCTCCTGTGTCAGTTCCTTATTGCCAATGAGAAGTGCTTCACTCTTCATCACAACCTCCACTTCACGCAGCTTATTGCTTACAAGTGTTGAACCGGAGCTGACGATGTCAAAGATGCCGTCAGAAAGTCCGATACCCGGAGCAATCTCCACAGACCCCTGAATGACATGGATCTCCATGTTGATATCCTCTTTCTCGGCAAACTTCCTGAGAATATTTGGATAAGATGTTGCTATCTTTTTCCCGTCAAACCATTTTACACCAGAATATTCAACAGTCTCAGGGATGGCGAGTGATATGCGGCATTTGGAAAAACCGAGACGCTTTACTATGTTTGCGTCCTCTCCACGTTCTACGAATTCATTTTCACCAACTATGCCTATATCTGCTACACCGCTTGCCACACATTCCGGAATGTCGTCATCACGAAGATAGAGCACCTCTAAAGGAAAATTCGCTGATTGTACAAGAAGTGTACGTCGGGCACTATTGATTTTTATTCCCGTCTCTTTCAGAAGATTCATGGTATCTTCATACAGACGGCCTTTTGACTGAACGGCTATTCTTAACATATTTTTTTATATCTGTACCTGAAAAACAGCACTCCAAAATAGAAATGCTTATTGTGTAAATAAATCTTATATTTCGTGGCAAAGTTACGATAAAATTTTGGATTACGCAACAAAATGTGTAATTTTGTATTGGATAAATATAAAAATGAAATACACTTTTTTATTCATATTACCTATCATAATAACAGCATGTACCCATAGACAGCAACCGGAAGAAGTTGTTACGCCGTGGGGAGACGTGGTAGAAATGGATTCAGAGAAAGATTCTGCCGGAACATTATCGCTGGACGATATAGTCACCCAAGGTGAACTGATTGCCTTTGCATTGAATGGTCCTGACACATATTATGAATATCGCGGGCACGGCATGGGGCTTCATTATCTGCTTGCTGAGCAGTATGCACAGAAAATTGGGGTGAGATTGCGTGTGGAAGTCTGCAGAGACAGTACGGAACTCATCAGAAAGCTTGCCAATGGGGATGGTGATCTGGTTATTGTTCCGAAATCCATACTTGCGGATGATTCTGGTATATATCTTTGTGGTCCGAAGTGGTTAACAAATAATAAAGAGATTGCTGCCGGCATAAAGCAATGGTACACGGCAGACATGATGGTTGAAACAGAAAAAATGCAGAAGTCACTTCTTGCTGCCGGCAGTGTCACACGTCATGTTTACCAGCCTATGCTTGACAGGCAGAACGGTATCATATCCCGTTGGGACGGTCTGTTCAGAAAACACGCATCCGCAGCACGGCTTGACTGGCGGCTCGTTGCAGCACAGTGCTATCAGGAATCATGCTTCGATCCACGCGCACGTTCGTGGGCCGGAGCATGCGGACTTATGCAGATAATGCCGTCAACGGCGCAGCAATTAGGACTGCCAATATCTGAAATTTATTCGCCGGAGCAAAACATATCTGCTGCAATGCTGTATATGAAAAGACTGATGGAAGAATTTAGGGACATACCTCGAAATGGAGAGCGGATATGTTTCGCTTTGGCTGCATATAACGGTGGCAAGCATCATATACGTGATGCTATGGCTTTGGCACGGAAGCACGGGAAAGACCCTCATCGGTGGGACTGTGTTAAGGAATTTATAGTCAAACTTACAACCCCGCAATTTTATACAGATCCTGTCGTAAAATATGGATATATGCGCGGAACTGAAACAGCTGACTATGTAACCAAGATTATGCAAAGATATGACGGATATAGAGGACAGGCACACAGTTCAGTTGCAGACATAACTCCGCAGAGAGCCGTGAAACACCATAAATACAAGCCGCAGGAGTAGTCGTCCAATACGTCTGTGCACCATATATTATGGCATCAAAGAGAAGTATAAAAAATACAGATGATGTATACAATAAAGGTGAGAATGATACGTTATAAGTACAAGAATGACTTTATTAACCAATTCCATTGCCTATGCCGTATTTTACCTTTGAAGAAATGACACCCCGAAAATCCACTTTACAGATTATTCTGCAGATTGCACATTCGTATAGGATAGCGAGAGCAGGAAATGAGCCCGTCGGATATTCCTTGAATTGAGGGACATCCGGCGGGTTCATTTTATGTCATCAGAAAAACCCTTAAGCTAAACATTGAAGATTCGTCTTGCCGTATCAGTCGTTATTCTGTCAACTTCATCTCCAGAAACGCCATAGGCATCCGCAAGACGGCTGCATACCATCGGTATAAAAGACGGTTCATTGCGCTTTCCGCGATATGGAACAGGTGCCATGTATGGAGAGTCCGTCTCAAGAACGATACGGCTGAGCGGTACAACTGCCGGCAATGTCTGAGGAAGATTACTTTTTTTGAACGTCAAGACGCCTCCTATACCAAGGACAAATTTTTCAAATTCAAGGAGTTCTACGGCTTCATGCTCGTTTCCGGTAAAGCAATGGAAGACACCTCCAGGTAATTCGCTCTCGTAGCGGCGCAGCAGTTTCACCATCTCATTCTGTGCTTTACGGCAATGAATCATCAGCGGTAAGCGTGTCTCTACAGACCATACAACCTGACGCTCAAAACATTCAAGCTGCTCTTTTTCAAACTCACGGCTCCAATAGTAATCAAGCCCAACTTCCCCTATGCCGATAACATCTGCGGATAGTAGTGCCTTGATTCCGTTCAACTGCTCCTCCCAGTTGTCTTTAACCTCTTCAGGGTGTATTCCTATAATCGGATGGCAGTAATCGGAGTATTGTCTGCATATTTCCAGTATACGTCTGCTGGAGGACAGGTCTATTGCCGGAATAAAAGCTTTTTCAACACCGGAAGATTTGGCGCGTCGGATAACCTCGGCAAGATCATCATTGAATTCTTCTCCATCTAAATGGGTATGAGTATCAATCATAGTATTATAATGTTGAGTTTTGTCAACAGCACTTATTTATCACGTTTCATCATTTTTGCCGCGAACTCAAACAGTATGGTCTTGCGCCCGGCAGGCACAGATACTGCATCCAAATAATGAAGGGCATCCAGATAATACTCTTCCATACGTTGCCTGGCAAGTTTGTCTATTGAAAGTTTATTGTATATCGCTGTGACCGCCTTTATTTTTTCATCACGGATACATTCATCATCCAAAATTTGCTCTGCGGAGAGTGAACACCACTTTTCAAGCTCTGCCTTGTCATTTCCCTCGGCAAGCTTCATCGCGTTGATAAGCATAAAGGTTTTCTTGTTCTCTGTTATGTCTCCGCCGATATTCTTGCCAAATACTTTTGGGTCGCCATAGACATCAAGATAGTCGTCTTGAAGTTGGAAAGAAAGACCAAGTTTCTCACCGAATTTGTATAAACACTCTTGGTCTTCCAAGGGGGCATCGGCAAGAATGGCTCCGATTTTCATGGCACATGCCAAAAGCACACTTGTTTTGAGACGGATCATTTCCATATACTCTTCTTCCATGACATTGTCACGTGTCTCAAATTCTATATCGTATTGCTGCCCTTCATCTATCTCAAGTGCAGTCTTTGTAAAAAGCTTTATCACATCCGGCATGTGTGTCGGATCACATTCCGCCATACGGGAAAAGGCTGTGACAAGCATTGTGTCACCGGAAAGAATTGCCATATTTGAATCCCATTTCTTATGCACAGTATCTTTGCCGCGGCGCATGTCGGCATTGTCCATAAGGTCATCATGCAACAATGTGAAATTATGATAAGTTTCTATGCCACAAGCACAAGGCAATGCAGACATAATATCTTCCTTGTACATATTGTAAGCCATAAGCATAAGTACCGGGCGAATACGTTTTCCGCCAAGTGAAAGCACGTATTTTATAGGTTCATAAAGCGATTGTGGCTTTCTGTCATAAATGATGTTGTCAATATATTCATTGACAACATCAAGGAGTTCGTTTGATGTTTTCATGTTATGAGGAGGAATATCCATATTAATAAATTTCATACAATACTTGTCTCTTATACTTAAATTATAAAGCAAAAACTATCGGTATGGCTACAACCGTACGCACCGGCTTCCCTTTGTTTTCGCCAGCCTTCCACTTAGGCATCGCCTTTATGACACGTAACGCCTCATTGTCCAGAGGGGTATGTGTCGGCACTGCAAGTTTGATGTTGGTTATTGAGCCGTCTTTCTCAACGACAAATGTCACGGAAACAGTCCCCTGCTGCTTAGCTTGACGGCACGACTGCGGATAACGGAGTTCGTTGGTAAGCCATGTCATAAATATAGACATTCCTCCGGGAAATTCCGGCAGTTGCTCAATAATGCGCAACGGATTATCCTTTCCGTCAACAGAGGCCTCGGCAGGAGCCACAGGCTCCGCCTCGCTGTCTTTTAACCGGGTAGCATCGTCTTCTGCAGAAGAGATGAATTTAACCTGCTCCCTCAATTCTTCAAGTTCTTTCTGTGCAGCCGTCTCTTCGACCTTGTTTATCCTGTCGGTTGTCACCGGTTTCTCATGAACCTTTGCCGCAATGACATTCTCCTCGGGTTTCAATGAGGCTAACAGTTCCATGTCAACGGAGACATCATCTGAAATATCATCGAAAATTCCCGACGTGATATTCAGTGATCGCCATTGCAATACCAGAAAGAATATTCCTATTGTAGCGACAAAAGCCAGCACGAATATCCTCGGGCGCAACCTGTCTATGTCTGCACGATATGTCTTCCGTTCTATCAAAATCGTTATTATTTATAAAATAATATGCAAATATACATCTCTTTTCTGGAAAAATGACTAACTTTGCTGATAAATTATAAATATTTATATGAAGAGAACTCTTTTCACTTGTCTTTTCCTCATTTTAACAGCCAGCTTATGGTCGCAGAACGAAAGCCGTACAGAATACAATTTCCTGCGCCTTCCTGTGAGTGCTCATGCGGCAGCTCTTGGAGGGGACAATATAACTATACCTGATGATGACCTGATGATGATGTTTCAGAACCCGTCATTGCTCATTGGCGCGACCCCCAAGACGGTAGGCTTGCAATACATGAACTACATGAGCGGATGCAATAATGCCTCTGCGGCCTTCAATATGGTATTTAAAGAGAAATGGAATGTAGGTATCGGCGTACAGTATATGGGATATGGCTCCATGCAATACAGGGATGAACATAATAACGACCTCGGAACATTCTCTGCAACAGACATAGCCCTGAGCGGTGTTCTCGGATATGAACTTGTGGAGAATCTTGCCGGTGGCATTGCTGCAAAGGTCATATATGGTAAAATATCCTCCTATACATCACTTGCCGTAGCCATAGACCTTGGACTGAATTATTATCTTCCGGACTCAGAATGGTCATTCGGTCTTGTTATCAAAAATCTCGGAGGTCAGATGAAAGCCTATGACGACAATTATGAGAAAATGCCGCTTGACATCCAGCTTGGCATAAGCAAGCAACTTGGTACGTCACCATTGAGACTCTCCGCCACTTTGGTGGATTTAAATAATCTTAACTATAAAATTATCAATCATTTGAGCGTAGGAGCTGAAGCATTGCTTTCCGATCAGTTCTATGTTGCTGGAGGATATAGTTTCAGGCGTGCAGAGGAAATGAAGACCATTGACAGCGAGGGAAACTCTTCCGCACACTCTGCCGGACTTTCTATTGGTGCCGGCATTAATCTTGACAGATTCAAACTGAATGTTTCGTATGCAAAATATCATGTCTCTTCATCAAGTCTCATTGCAAATTTTGCCTTCACATTATAAACACAATCCATTAACCAACCAACACAGATGAAAAAGATTACCATAGCCATTGACGGACACTCGTCTTGCGGTAAAAGTACAATGGCAAAACAGCTGGCGAAAGAACTCGGATACATATATGTGGACACCGGTGCCATGTACCGTACGGTAACTTTGCACGCCATGCGCAACAAACTGATAACAGATGACAACAATGTTGACGTAGACAGACTCCGTGCCCAAATGCCGGGAATAGGCATATCATTCAAATTCAATGAGATGACCGGACGTCCAGATGCGTATCTCAATGGGGAACGTGTAGAGGACGAAATCCGTAGCATTGAAGTCAGCAGTCATGTCTCCCCTATCGCAACCATACCGTTTGTCCGCAAAGCCATGGTTGACATACAACGTGAAATGGGTAAAGAAAAAGGTATAGTCATGGACGGCAGAGACATAGGTACGACAGTCTTCCCTGATGCAGAGTTGAAGATTTTCGTCACTGCATCAGCCGAGGTCCGTGCACAGCGCAGATATGATGAACTCCAGAAAAAAGGAATGCCGGCGGATTATGATGCTATTCTGAAAAATGTCCAAGAACGTGACTATATTGATTCTCACCGTGAAGTGTCACCACTAAAGCCGGCGGAAGACGCTGTGCTTCTTGACAATAGTAACATGACAATACCGGAACAGCAAGAGTGGCTTTTGGCAAAAGCCAAGGCTTTGCTTTAATAGTTGTCAATGTTGTTTTTATGATTATTCATATAAGCATATACATATTGTGTTTTTTACATAGGTAGTTACTTAATATCTATCCCTACCATTAAAAGAGTCCGTTGCACTTTCATATTGAGGTGCAACGGACTCTTTACGTAAATATCAGAGTAATTTTTAACGGCTGATGCAATCTTTTGGCCGGCAACAGACAGATATACCAAAAACAAATCTTTATGACACACAGCAAAAAAAAACATGTGCGCATTATGAAAGGTAACGATTCATATGGTAAAAGGTTAGCTTTGGCATAATGAATCGTTACCTTTCATAATGCGAATCGTTACCTTTGACGAGATGAATGAATTTCTTGTACATAAACATTTATTTTCTGCTGCAGGCATATATGATATTATTAACGGTATTCCATGGCATTTCTTTTCTTCTTATCAATGCTGTGAAGCATAACAACAAATTATTATACCTCTTAACATTGCGCTTATTATAATATGAGAGATATTCTACAAATTTGTATGTCTTGTCTAATACATCTGATATTATTATCACAAAAATTACAATAAAAAGAATCTTTTATGGCATTTTTACAAGTTTTTGATAAAATTTCGTTTGTTAAATTTGGTTGTTCCAGAAAAAAAACATAATTTTGCCAAGAAATATGATTAATTTCTTATTATCTAACATACAAAACATGAAAAAGAGTCTATTTTTTGCCGCATTTGGATTGTTCACAATTGTAGCAAATGCACAAACTGAAGAACATGGGTTCTACAGTAACAAGTTTTTTGACAATTGGTACATCGGCCTGAATGGCGGTGCAGCAACAAAAACTACAAATCAGCCGGACAAAGTCAATATTAATGGAAATGCCGGTCTTCGTATTGGAAAATGGCTGACTCCGTCTTTCGGTCTTGCCGCAGAGGGTAATTACTACTTCACGAACAAAGCTAATGGCATGAGTGTAGGCCAATACATAAATGCAAATTTTGGTGAGAACCTTGAAAAAGAGAATACTGCTTATTGGACAGCAGGAGTATTAGCTACATTGAACATAAGCAACTGCTTTTGGGGATATCCCGGTCAGCCACGTAAGTTTGATGTTAATTTTGTAACAGGTATCTATTGGGGACAGAACACCATCCACAATCATACCGTCAAGAACATGATTAACCATAAGATCGGTTTTGATTTCAATTATAATTTTGGCAAGAACCGTGAATGGTCTGTATATGCAGAGCCTGCCATAATCTTCAATATTGCCGGTGTTTGTTCAGACGAGTTCGAACAGGGATTCCAGTCTGTGAAATATCATAGTAATGCTTCATTCCTGCAGCTGAACCTTGGTGTCAATTATAAATTCAAGACATCAAACAAGACACATAATTTCTTGATTGTACAGCCAAGAGATCAGAAGGAGATAGACGTTCTAAATGCGGAAATTAATAATCTTCGTGCACAAAACGCTGCGGACAATGATCAGATCCAGAAGTTGAAGAATGAGATTGATAATCTGAAGAAAGCTCTTGATGATTGTGAGAAGACTCCTAAGGAAATTGTAAAATATGAACCGAATCTTCCAGCAATATTCTACCAGTTAAACAAATCCGTCATCACTCCGGAACAGGCTAATAATGTTGCTATAGCCGCTAAGGTTATGCAGAATCATCCTGAGCTGAAAATCCAAATCAAGGGTTATGCTTCTCCTGAAGGTCCGCATGACAACAACATGAGTCTCGGCGTACGTCGCGCAAATGCTGTTAAGGACATGCTTGTAAAGAAATATGGCATTGATCCGGAACGCATTACTGCAGAGGGCTGTGGTGAAACAGACAAACTGTTCGAGATTTATGAGTTTAACCGTGTCGCTATGCTTTACATTGAGAAATAATGATATGATAGTGTAAGTTTGCCAATATAGTTAATTCTCATTGAATGAAGTTGGCATGAAAAACTTATGAACAACAGATAATGGAGGAATAAGCATTTGCTTGTTCCTCCATTATTTGTCAGGTATTATATGTCTTTTTTACTAAAATAAGTAACTGTTGGAAATTAGTTTATACTAAAAACGCAGTTATTTTTTAGGCTGTTAGTGTACGGAACCGAAGGAGCAATGCGGGCATTGTGGCTGACAAGCGCTAACTGACAAAAAAGAACAAGTTTTAGTGAGAAAACATTATATTATAAAATAATTATCAATAGTTACTTATTAAATTACTTGTACCGTTGTTTTTACAATATCACTTGAATAAGCACCTATTATCATTTGAGAACTTTGGCTAAGGAAGCCTGTCGCTTGCATGATTTCTTCGGCTCTCTTGCTAAGTATTGTTTCCTAAATGTGCTATAATTCACTGTCAAATATTATAATACGCAAATAATCTTTTAATCTGTAAAAACTGTTGCCTGCACCTCCTTGCGAATCGGCAATAAGTATTAATGTCTGTTTCCCGCCTGCCAACCGTGGTCCAAGGCACATTCCCTCATAATTGGCAAAGTTCATTTTTCCTATCCGTAGATATGTACAAAACTGTACTAAAAGGTGCTTTTTCATAGCTATACTGTCATTCCCCATGCTAAGGTCTGTAAAATTATTTATTGGTACTGACCGACTTGGGTTCACTATATATAATTTTACATTGCAGAAACTGCCAATCTTCTTGGGCGATATAAAAACCTCACGCTCCATAACTATCAGTCTGCCATCGTCAAGTGCAATCATTGAAGGCACTCCATGGGCATAGACTCCTTTTGCTTTCTTCACCGTAGGAATATCCATTGCATATACATATTCCTCAACAGGGAGTAAATCATTGCCGAATGATTGCAGGCGTAAGCGATTTGACCAGTTGCGGTTGCATAGAGACGAACGTTTGCCGTCACCAGGAAGCGTTGATTCTGTTGTCGTCCAGAAATAACCGGTAGTGGCATTATACGTCAATGCTTCAAATCCAAGATTCTTTTCTATCTTATCACACTGCATATGTAATGGAATACTCAGGCTGCGCCCGGTTGGCACTCCGTCCATAGAATACTCAATTATCCTTTGGTCTTCTTCGCCTGAGATAAAGACCGTATTATTTGGTGCAAAATATGCTATACCTTCACAGTCACGATATATACCTGCCTGCTTGTCTCTCCGTAGTTTCATTCCTTCCGGCTCTATCATGGAAGCATTTTTTACCTTACCGCTCAACGAATCTATACTGATGTTCAGTATCTTGAACCCGTCGGTCATATCTTTATCATCCACAACAACATATTGTGTTCCTTCTACATGACTTATCCCACTATAATTGCCTGGAAAAATACCGAAGAGCGCTAAGTTTATCTGTGAAAGTAGATCCATTGATTTCTGCTTTTTTAGTTTTATTAAAGATGCTTTTGTTCTTCCTGAATAAATCAGGAAAAATATAGAATTATATCACAAATTGTTTTATATATTACCCCATTAGAATTTCTACATGTATTTTTTTTCATGGGGTTAATTGCCATCACATTAGCAAAAAAGGATATGTACAAATATCTTTTTGTTAATGTCGGAAATTATATTAACTGTGATTAGTGAGTTCTCGGACAACAAGTTGCAATATTTTATGGCGCATATATTTATGCATAACTTGTCCAGACATAATTATCAGAAATCTTTGCCATCCATTCGCTATTTCCTTAATGTCCAATAAATAATTGTTTGAAATTGGTTTATACAAAAAAAATAGTTGATTTTTAGATAATTAGTGCGTTGGGATGAAGAAACAATGTCGTCTTTGTGGCTGAGTGATTAATATTAATGGGCAGGAAAACAAGGTTTAGTGAATAACAACTTCATTATAGAATGATTTTCAATGGTTACTGATAATTACCGGATATATAAATAGTCATGAATATAAATTATTACCGTCAGTCTTAATAAATACTACTTATATACGTCCAAAATGAAAGGTGTCAGTTAATTTCCTCAAAATCAACATATTCTCCTTCATTCTTGTCAATTTTGCTGTTTCGTGGTTTTGGTTTTCCTGAAACAGTAGGATTTGTACTTTTGGTACTTGAGTTTGATGTGGCCTTCATGCCCAAGAGAATTTTAATAATATTCCAGAACCTTGATAGTACCGTAACAAAAAGTATGACACAAAAAAAGAATAAAAGCAACCCCAGTATACCTATGAATTTTAAAATAACCATATCACTAATGCCAAAAAAATATGAATAACAAATAACCTTTTAGTCTCAAAGAAAACTATTTCTTTATGGCGTCAAGAATTATAGATACAGTAATGTATGCAAGAATTACAATTGCTATACCGGCAACATTAAATACCGCAAGGATTACTGCACTGAATAGTATGAAACAATATTTTACAATATTGTCCTGATGATTTATGCCCCAATGTTTGAACTTTAAGGCGAACATAGGAATTTCTGCAATAAGGAACCAGCAGCTCAGACATATCATTGCAAGTAGCACCAGGATTATATACTTATTTGATTCAAGTATGTTTTGGTAGCCAACAATTAATGAACCCCAAAACAAAGCATTGGCAGGTGTTGGCAGACCGATAAATCCCATTGACTGTCGTTCGTCAAGATTGAATTTTGCCAACCGCAAAGCAGAGAACGCTGCAAGAATAAATGCAAAAAAGGGGATCACATTGCGGAAAGGTTCAAGGAAAGCAGGATAATCCAAAACCATTAATTCTGCGAAAATGATTGTTGCAGGAGCAACTCCAAACGTCACATCATCAGCAAGAGAGTCCAACTCCTTACCTATAGGTGAAGATACTTTAAGCAGACGGGCAGACATTCCGTCAAAAAAATCAAATACAGCACCGATAACAATCCATAATAAAGCTAGTGATGCATCTCCATAAAATGCATAACAAGTCGCTATACATCCCGAAATAAGATTACAGGATGTTATTATATTGGGAATATTCCGTTTCATGTTTTATAATATATTCCGTTTTTATAAGCATAGTCATATTTATTAAATATGCCATTCTGCTTATCCCTCTTTTGACGGTTGTTCTTTCAAATATGCCACTATAGTCTGATCACCAACGGTTGCTTGCCCCATATCCACACATATCTCTGCGTCCATTGGGAGAAAAAGATCTACACGGGAGCCAAACTTGATGAAGCCCAAATGCTCGTCAATATAGCAGTCGTCATCCTGTTTCGCATATGTAACAATACGACGAGCCATGGCTCCGGCTATTTGGCGGCAGAGTATTTGCTGGCCGTTTGTGGCTTCAATTACAATATCTGCATGTTCGTTTTCTGCAGCAGCTTTTGGTAGCCAAGCTTTATGATAGTTTCCACTGAAGTGCTCTACTTTCAAGACATGCCCGTCAACAGGGAACCAATTGGCGTGTACATTAAATAATGACATGAAAATGCTGACCATTTTGCGCTTTTCATGAAAGTATTCATTCTCGTCAACATCTTCGATGACTACAATCTTACCATCAGCAGGAGCGACTACTTTACACTCCGTGCCGCAGTCGTTCTCTATCGGGAATTTACGTATGGGACATCGGAAAAAGTTAAGGACGATACCCCAAATACACCCAAATATAACCACAAATGTCCAAAAAGGGACTTGTGATTCGAAAGCACGCCATAATACAACGGCTATAGCGATAAGTATGAAAGCTGAATATATAAGGGTCTCGTTGCCCTCGCGATGTATTCTAATACGTTTGATACGCTTTATTTTTTGCATTTTTTTCCCCATTAAAACCAGGTCGTTTAGGTTGCTTTGATTTTAGTTTTCTGCAAAGTTAATAAAATTAATTTAAAATAAGGAAAGTAAAATGCCTTTTTTGCCCAAAACCTGTTTTTTTAGTTTATTTTAGAATAATTTGTTGTCTGTCTAAAATAAAATGTCTAACTTTGTCTCAAAATATTTTGCGGATTGGCATATTGTTGCTAATGATAAAAACGCAAGTGCAAAAACATTTCTTATGGAAGATTTCGTACACCTTCATGTTCATACTTATTATTCAATACTTGACGGCCAGTCCCCTGTTGGAGATTTGGTAAATAAGGCTATAGCTAACGGGATGCGCGGCATGGCTATTACTGATCATGGAAACATGTTTGGCGTGAAGGAACTATTTGACGTATGTAATAAAAAAAACTCAGCATTAAAGAAAGAGGGAAAGGAACCGTTTAAACCAATATTCGGGTGTGAGGTCTATGTGGCACCACGACATAAGGAAGATAAGGATAAGGACAAAGACCGCAGGCGGTACCATCTTATATTACTCGCGAAGAATCTCAACGGCTATAGAAATCTTATCAAGATTGTAAGCCGTGCATGGGTTGACGGCTTTTATAAAAAGCCTCGTACTGACCATTATGATCTGGAAAAATATCACGAAGATATTATTTGCTGTTCTGCTTGCCTGGCAGGTGAAGTTCCTGCAAAAATTCTTAATGACGATATAGAAGGAGCACGAGAAACCCTCCGTTGGTATAAAAGCGTGTTTAGAGACGACTATTACTTGGAACTACAACGTCATGAAGTGACAGATCCTCGTCAACGTGCCAACCGTGAGACTTTCCCGTTGCAGCAAAAGGTCAACACTGTGCTTATACAGTTAGCCAAAGAAGAAGGTGTTAAACTTATTTGCTCTAATGACTGTCATTTTGTTAATGAGGAAAATGCTGAGGCACATGACCATCTCCTTTGTCTGTCTACCGGAGCTGATCTTGATGATCCTAAGCGAATGCTCTATTCTAAGCAGGAATGGTTCAAGACGCGTGAGGAAATGAATGCCATCTTTGGTGATGTCCCTGAGGCTTTGCGCAACACATGTGAAATTCTGGATAAAGTAGAAACATACGATTTGGATTCTGATCCGATAATGCCGTTCTTCCCAATTCCCGAGGAATTTGGTGTAGAAGAACAGTGGCGGAGGAATTTCACTGAACAAGACATCTATAGAGAATTCACATCCGATGAATATGGCGAGAACCAACTTTCTGATGAAGAAGGATTGAAAAAAATCAAAAAGCTTGGAGGCTATGACAAACTTTACCGTATCAAGTTTGAAGCTGACTATCTTGGAAAACTTGCATACGAGGGAGCATCACGTCTATATGGACATGAATACAAAGAAATACCTTATGACAAAGCTTTGCAACCTGAGGAATTGTCTACATGGGCTGAGGAAAATGGCATCAATAAAGAAGTTGATGAACGCATACGTTTTGAACTTCATATTATGAAGACGATGGGCTTTCCTGGCTACTTTCTCATCGTGCAGGACTTCATTAATTCTGCACGCAAGGAATTAGGCGTATGGGTTGGTCCTGGACGTGGCTCTGCAGCAGGTTCCGTCGTTGCGTATTGTCTTGGAATAACAAAGCTTGACCCTCTGAAATACGATTTGCTGTTTGAACGCTTTCTAAATCCGGATCGTATTTCATTACCTGATATAGATACAGACTTTGATGATGATGGCCGAGGCAAAGTATTAAGTTGGGTAATGGATAAATACGGGCATGAGAATTGTGCCCATATCATCACATACGGAACTATGGCGACAAAAAACTCCATAAAGGATGTCGCACGTGTGGAAAAACTGCCTCTTGACCGAAGTAATGCCCTCTGTAAATCCATACCTGACCGTCTGCCGGACGGAATGAAAATGAATCTCGGCAATGCAATAAAATGTACTCCAGAACTCAGAGAAGCTGAAGCTTCGTCTGACCCACGAGAGTCCAATACCATCAAATACGCAAAGATGCTTGAAGGTACCGTCAGGGGAACAGGCCTTCATGCTTGTGGTTTTATTATCTGCCGAGACCCTATTTCTGATCATGTGCCAGTGTCTACTGCAGATGATCCGGACTTCCCAAATACGAAGACTGCTGTCACTCAATATGATGGACATGTCATAGAGTCTACAGGACTCATAAAAATGGACTTCCTCGGATTGAAAACTCTTTCTGAGCAGAAGGAATGTTGCCGTATTATAAAGGCCGTGCATGGCATTGACATAGACTTGGATAATATACCTATTGATGACGAACTGACATACAAATTATATCAAGATGGGCGTACTATCGGTACATTCCAGTTTGAATCAGCCGGTATGCAGAAGTATCTTCGTGAACTCCACCCTACCGTTTTTGAAGACCTTATTGCGATGAATGCTCTTTATCGTCCGGGACCAATGGACTATATTCCTTCATTTATTGCACGCAAGAATGGAAAGGAGCCTATCACGTATGATATTGATATCACGGAGAAATATCTAAAAGACACTTATGGAATTACGGTCTATCAGGAGCAGGTGATGCTTCTTTCCCGTCAGCTTGCCAATTTTACACGTGGCGAGTCAGATGCTTTGCGTAAGGCAATGGGAAAGAAGAAGAAAGATATCGTTGATAAAATGAAACCAAAATTCATTGAAGGCGGTAAGAGAAACGGTCATGACCCGAAAGTGCTTGAGAAGATTTGGGCAGACTGGGAAAAGTTTGCGTCATATGCTTTCAACAAGTCACATGCAGCCTGCTATTCATGGGTTGCCTATCAGACGGCTTATCTGAAAGCTCACTACCCTGCCGAATTCATGGCCGCAATCATGACAAGGCGCAAAAGCGACATAAGGGAAATAACGAAACTGATGGACGAATGTAAGGCCATCAATGTTCCTTGCCTTGGCCCCGACATCAATGAGTCTTTTGTTGATTTTGGTGTAAACAAAAAAGGTGAAGTCCGCTTTGGTCTTGCTGCCATTAAAGGTATGGGAGCCGGGCCTGCCATGGCCATAATCTCCGAGAGGGAAAGCAACGGGCCATATAAAGACATTTATGACTTGGTGGAACGCGTCAATCTTTCCCTTGTCAATAGAAAATGTTTTGAGTCGCTCGCTCTCAGTGGTGCTTTTGACAGCTTCAGTCCACAACGTGAATTATTCTTTGCACTTGACTCAAAAGGTGTCTCATTCATTGAAGCTATTGTCAGATATGGACAACTTTTCCAGCAAGAGAAACAGCAGGCACAAAATTCACTATTCGGCGGTTTTGATGATGTCGAGATTGCCAAGCCGAGACCGGGAAAGATCGAGGAATGGAGTGTCATTGAAAAACTTAACAAAGAACGCGACCTTGTCGGAATATATCTGTCAGCCCACCCGTTGGATGAGTACCGCATAATACTTGAAAACATGTGTAATACACATCCTGCCGACTTAGGACAGGGTGCAGACAGGGAAGAACTGTCAAAGAAAGAAAGCATAACAGTCGGTGGCATCGTCACCGGTGTTCGCACAGGATTTACCAAAACAGGGAATCCGATGGGACGTGTGATGATAGAGGATTTTGAAAATTCCGGAGAGATTGCGTTTTTCGGACAAGATTGGGCTAAGTGGAGCGGCATGATGCAGGAAGGCTGTTCTGTCTATATAACATTGAAGTGTGCAAAGAAGTTCCAAAGTTCGAATTACTACAATATTGACGTTGTTGATATGCAGTTTCTGAATAAAATCAAGGACGAGAGACTCAACAGTCTGACAATTGCCATACCATCTAAGTACTTTGAACAGTCTGATGCCAACAATACGGCAGAGAATAGCATCAGTGATTTTTCTACAATCCTCACACAAAAGCCAGGACCTACTGAAGCATGTCTAAATATAATTGACTCTGAGTCGGGAAAATCCATAAAACTCCGTGTAAGGAATACAATCACTGTTACTGGGGAACTTCTTGATTTTATTAAAAATCAGGAAGATTGGGAATATTACATCAACTAACACATCTGATAATTAATTATTAAAATCAAAATAATATCATTATGGAAGTAAAGATTACAAACGAGAACTACGAGTCACTAAAAAACAGCAACGAACCATTGGTAATAGACTTTTGGGCAACATGGTGTGGTCCGTGTCGCATGATAGCTCCTATTATTTCACAACTTGCAGAAGAATATGACGGTAAAATCACTGTTGGTAAATGTGATGTTGAAGAATGTGAAGATATTGCTGTTGACCTTGGCATACGTAATGTTCCTACAATCATCTTCTTCAAAGGGGGAGAAATTGTAGACAAAATTGTCGGTGCGGTAAATAAGGCTAAAATTCAGGAGAAATTTGAAGCGATGTTGTAATGAAACAACGTGCCCCGCGTAATAAGACCATAACAATTCAATCTGATGAACGGCAAGGACTGAGAGACCGTCTTGTCACGGCTGAAGCTCTCCGTAACGGCTGTGATTGGACAGACTGTATAATAAATGAAGATATCCATGATGTCCTTCCTTTGTTGCCAAAAGCTTTTGCAGATCTTATTATAATAGACCCTCCATATAATCTGTCACGCAAATTCGGCAAGCAATATTTTTCAAAGAAGACAGAAGAGGAATACGAATCATACCTTCGCTCCTGGTTGCCAACAGTCTGCCGGAAATTGAAGAATGACGGTTCCCTCTACCTTTGTGGAGATTGGCATTGTACTTCAATCCTCCAACGTGTTCTTGCTGAAAATCTTCATATTATCAATCGTATAACATGGCAACGTGACAAAGGTCGTGGCGCAAATGCAAACTGGAAGAACTCAATGGAGGACATCTGGTTTGCTGTGAAGGATCCTGATAATTACCATTTCAATCTTGATGCCGTAAAAATGCGCCGTATAGTAAAAGCTCCATATAAAACTGACGGAAAACCAAAAGACTGGCATCAGAACAGAGACGGTAGGTTCAGGGACACCTGTCCAGGAAACTTCTGGGACGATATATCCATACCATTTTGGTCAATGCCGGAAAACACAGAGCATCCCACCCAAAAGCCTGAAAAACTTTATGCTAAACTTATTCTTGCATCAAGCAAGGAGGGTGATGTCATTTTTGATCCTTTCCTTGGCAGTGGCACAAGTGCCGTTGTAGCAAAGAAACTTGGAAGAAACTTTGTCGGATGTGAGATTGAGGAAGAATTTTGTCTTGTCGCACAGAAGAGACTGAATCTTGCAGAAGAGAACCGGACCATACAAGGATATAAGGACGGTGTCTTTTGGGAAAGGAACTCGCAACCATATCAATAAAAAATGGAACCAATAATAACCCACTTTACAGATACAGACCTATACAAACTTACAATGTGCTGCGCCATTCTCAATTGCTATCCGCGTGCAATGGCAAAGTATAAGTTTGTTGACCGTAACAATACAGTATATCCCTCAGGATTCGGAAAACTCGTAGAGGAACAGATTATATATCTTGAGGACCTCCGTTTTACGGAAGAGGAAAGAATTTTTATGCAGAAGCGTTGCTATTATATACCGCAATGGTTCTTCACATACCTGAAAGGATTTCGTTTCAAACGCAATTGGGTCAATGTACATCAGGATGAAGAAGGACATCTTGATATAATGTTTGAAGGATATTGGCACGAAACCGTACTTCTCGAAGTAATGATTTTGGCCATAATCTCCGAACTTCAGCACCGCTTGTCAGGAGAACTGGCAAAGATTGATTCAAGAGATTATTATAAAATGTCATACGAGAAGGCACGCCGAATGCTTGGTGCAGGATTGTGCATCTCTGAATTTGGAACGCGCCGCAGGTTCTCTCTCATGACAGAAGAGATGGCTGTCAAAGCCTTCATGGATGCAGACCGTGACCTCAGAAAAGAACTTGGAGACAAATATAAAGGTTCTTTCCCCGGTACTTCCAACGTATGGCTGGCTCTGAAATATGACGTAATTCCTATTGGCACTATGGCTCATGAGTTTGTATCAGCAATAGCTGGAATGTATGGGCCTCAGGAAGCTAATCATATTGCGATGGACATGTGGCAACGCACTTTCATCGGCTCACTCGGCATTTTCCTTTACGATACATATGGATTCAATGCGTTCTCGGCAAACTTCTCCGAACATTTCGCACGTGTTTTCGCAGGACTTCGTGTCGACAGTGGAAATAATATTGAGCAGCTGGACAAAATTTGCAACAAGTATCGTGAACTTGGGCTTGACCCTTCAACCAAGCAAGTTGTATTCTCCAACGCGCTTAACGAACAATCTGCCATAGAACTGCATAAGGCCGTAGATGGACGCGTGATTGACAGCTATGGTATTGGGACGGCTTTGTCTGCCGATGGTGCATTATGGGATATAAAACCGTCCAATATTGTCATAAAGCTACTTGGAGTGAAGATGACAGAAAAACGCCAATGGAATAAGACCTGCAAGATGTCCGAGGATAAAGGAAAGGTAACAGGAGATGATGATATAATACAGATTTTTAATTATTTGCTACACCGTGAGGAATAGTTTTATAATCATGTGCATGCTATTTGGCTTTCTTATTAGCATAGCAGCAGGCGCACAGAATGGCTTCACAATTTCAAATATAGAATCAAGCGAAACCCTTGCAAGCCTTTCCATACTGCATTTTGATGAGAATGGAAAAACCTGCAAGGGAACTATAATCTGTAATAAACAAATAGCCCGGGATCTCATTGAAATCTTTAAGGCTCTGTATAAGGCGCATTACCCTATCCATTCTGTGCGCCCGGTCTCAGAATATGGCAATGATGACGAACGTTCAATGGCTGCAAATAACACGTCGTGCTATAATCCACGTCGTACAAAGAATGGAGGACTGTCAAAGCATGCCAAAGGAATGGCCATAGATGTCAATCCGCTATGGAATCCTTGTATCCATATTTCAGACAAGAATGCAGGGCTTATTGAACCGAAGAATGCTGTGAGAACAAGGGAAAGTAAGCCGAAAGAGCCTCGTATAGACAAGAATGACCTATGCTATCGTCTTTTCACAAAATACGGTTTTCGATGGGGTGGCTCATGGAAATCTCTCAAAGATTACCAGCATTTTGAAAAATAACGGTTGACAGCCGTCTGGCATTCTGGAAAAGAATTATTGTCCCGCAATACTTACATCCTAAGTGTTGCGGGATTTTTGATATGCGGATATTTGTTCAATATATCTTTTTAAGGTGCTTGTTACTGTCATATCTGGTGACAAAATGTACTTATATGACAGCCATTCCATCTATTTCACCGGTTACATGTCTGCGTCTTTATATGGTGCTCTAAAAAGTATTGAGTAGCAGGTCGTTGGGGTGTGAAAAATAAAACGTTACCTTTTGTGTGGTGAAAGGTAACGCTTTATAATGCAAAAGGTAACGTTTTGTATAAGGAAAGATAACCTTTTGCAAACACTGAGGACATCCTTGGCGATGTCAATTATAATTTTATGATTTTTAAATGCCCGTTATAATTTATCCGATTCATGTCATATCAGATGTGTACACATTTATTTTTGAGATATTCGTCAAGAACAACTATTGCTGCCATAGCCTCAACAATCGGTACTGCACGAGGAAGTACACAAGGGTCATGACGTCCTTTGGCTGTCAGTATTGTCCTATTACCTTCCTTATCTATTGTCTCCTGCTTTCTTAGAAGAGTGGCGACAGGTTTGAAAGCAACACGGAACACTATGTCTTGTCCGTTTGACAATCCGCCTTGAACTCCTCCACTGTGATTAGTTTTTGTCTGGACACTTCCGTCAATATCTGTGCAGAATATGTCATTCTGTTCAGAACCACGCGAACACACACCGTCAAAGCCTTCTCCGTATTCAAAGCCCTTTACGGCATTTATGCTTAACATTGCCTTGCCCAAACCGGCATGAAGTTTGTCAAACTCAGGAGAGCCAAGACCAACAGGACAGTTGGCTATGATACATTGTATAATGCCGCCAATAGTATCGCCGTCTTTTTTGACTTCCTTTATCAGTTTCTCCATTTCCAATGCCTTTTCTTTGTCAGGACACCGGACTGCGTTTTGTTCTGCTGCAGACAAATCATAGGATTTATATTCTTTGCCAATACTGATGTTGCCTACTTGCATGGTATATGCATGAATGGATACTCCCAATTCTTTTAATGCAAGCTTTGCCAATGCACCAGCCACACATCTGCTTATCGTAATGCGTGCAGAGGTTCTTCCTCCCCCACGATGGTCACGAATACCATATTTCGCCTGATACGTATAGTCTGCATGTGACGGCCGAAACAGACAACGCATATTTTCGTAATCCTGAGAATGTTGATTCTGATTATGTACAACGAACCCGATAGGACTTCCTGTAGACTTTCCTTCAAAGATTCCGCTGAGGAACTCAACTTTGTCAGCCTCATTACGACTTGTCGTTATCATACTTTGACCGGGGCGTCTGCGGCCAAGCTCCTGCTGGATGAAATTTTCGTCAATGTGTATCCCTGCCGGCATGCCATCGACAATACCGCCAACAGCAACACCATGGCTTTCACCAAAGGTTGTCAACGTAAAGATTGTGCCTGTGCTGTTTGACATCTTATCTGGATATACGATTTGTAACTATAATATTGGTACTGTCAATTATTTTCTTGGCCTATTTGCAACCGCCACAACCGCCATCGCAACTGCCACAGTCTCCGCCATGACAACCGCCTCCGCAACTTCCGCAGCCGCCTTCTCCTGCGAGATGTGCCATCATCGCTTGTATTTCTTGTGCTGATGCTTCAATCTTTTCCACGATACTGCCGACAAAATTTAGTTTCTTGCCCGCTAAAGGATGGTTGAGATCCATTGTGACAGTATTGTCGGTAATCTCAAGAACATGTCCGAAAAAGCGTGCGCCATCCTCATTCTGCAGGGGGACAATAGCTCCGATTTTTATGTTTTGTGCATCAAACTTGCCGTCCACAGTGAACATGCCTTTGTCCAATTCAAGTACACGGTCTGCATAGTAATCGCCGTAGGCATCTTCTTTTTCCACGACAAAATCAAATGTCTCACCCACATTCAGTCCTACTGTCTCTTCCTCAAATTTATCCAATGTCATTGCAAAACCGGAGAGATAGCGGAAAGGAACCTCCTTTGTTGTCTCTTCCTCAAGAATCCGTTCGCCGTTATCCTCAATGGTATAGAGTCTATAATCAACTCCAATTCTGTAGTTCTTTATATCTGCCATATATATATTGTATTAATTTTGTTTATGTTGCAAAGGTACAAAAAAAAAATGAGATGTCCTAAATAACACTTTGGAATATTTCAGGATTCATCTCATTTTCTTATATGAGGTACTTTGTCTCTCTATATATCCAGATACTATTTGTCTGTAATATGCAGAAATCTTGTTGCCATTGATAATAATGAGCGGTCTTTGTTATCAATAAAGGCATCAAGCAACAGTGTTTTTCCGTTAAGTGGAATAACATCATAATCTGCTATTGACGCGGGGATGAGGCATGAATGTCCTTCGTTCAGTATAATCTCTGATTCTGCCGCGGATGTCATGCGCATCTTTATCTTGCAGTCACCTTTCAGACACATTGTAATTATAAACGAATCATATTTTAGCAGGTTGCGATGAAAAGGAGCTTCTATATCAACGACACGGACATTGAAATATGGAGAATCGATACAATGATTGGCACGGTGTGTATCATCATCGTAGATTGTCCTGTATTCATCTAATACTTCAAAGTCAAGAGCCTTGGCGGCAAGTTCCGTATGAAGCTTTCGAGGTTTTCCGTCCATGCCGGGGCGGTTATAGTCGAAAATACGGTAAGTGACATCTGAGGACTGCTGTACCTCGGCAAGAAGGATACCGCCGCAGATGGCATGCACTCTTCCTGCCGGTAGATAGAAGACATCTCCTTTGTGGACTTCATGTTTCGCAAGACTTTCGCAGATGGTTCCTTCTGCAACCTTCCTTGCATATTCTTCAGGAGTCAGTTTTTCCTTGAAACCTGCATAGAGAAATGCTCCGGGTTTTGCGTCTATAATATACCACATCTCACTCTTGCCCATCTTGCCATGTTCACGTTGTGCCATTATGTCATCCGGATGAACCTGAATGGAAAGGTCTCGTTCCGCATCGATGAATTTTACAAGCAATGGGAGTTCATTGTCATATTTCTTCGCAACTTTCTCACCGAGAATCTCATGAGGATATTTCTTGATAATCTCGGAAAGGTATTTCCCTTTCAATTCACCATTTGATATAATAGATGTTGATGAAGGTACACAACTGACTTCCCAAGATTCGCCTACAGGGGAATCACTACTTTCCATTCTTTTCAATTTCTCAAGTCTATTCCCTCCCCAGACTACCGTATGCAGGTTTGGTTCAAATAAAAGTGGATATAAGTCCATAATATTATCTGGTCGCAGTGGTTGTTTTTTTTTTATACTTAGATATAATGTTCCATTCGCTTGTTATATGAATATATCATATCAACTTAAGATGGAAATAAGAATTCTGTATGCAAAGATAGTAAAAAGCAATTAATATGATAAATATGTATGAAATATTTAAGTATAATTGTCTTTTTCATTGTCATGGTTTGGAATATCTATAATTTTTTTATGGCAGTAACATGAATTATGCATCATAAAATGATATAAAAAGCATATAGAGTGGTAATATTATAAAATATTTTTAGTAATTTTGTCCCATCACTTGAATTTATCTAACATAAATGATCATGGACAATGTTATATCAATATGCATATTGACCATTTATGAATGATAGTTATAGCTATATATGTTATGATGGAAACCAACAGATTGCTTCTTCGCCCTTGGCATGAAGATGATGCAGAAATACTTTTTAAGTATGCTTCAGACCCGGATATTGGTAATGCAGCCGGATGGCTGCCGCATACATCTGTGGAAATGAGCCGTCAAGTAATATGTGATTATTTCTCTGCACCGGAAACCTATGCTGTGGTTCTGAGAGATACAAATGAGCCAGTCGGGTGCTGCGGATTAGTTCCACCAGGGATGAGACCAAACGATTATATCGGTAAAGATGATGCGGAGATAGGCTATTGGATTGGAAAACCTTATTGGGGACAAGGTCTTATTCCGGAAGCGGTAAATGCTATCATTATCCATGCTTTTTCAAAACTAAAGAAAAAGACATTATGGATAGGTTTCTATCCCGAAAACATCAAATCTCGCCGAGTAGCGGAGAAATGCGGATTTCGTTATCACCACGAAGCAGATAATGAAGTGTTTTTCTCAAGGACTGCTGAATAAACACCACCGGTATTTTTATGTTCAGATAAAACCTGTTGGTGATTTGCTCCATATTGTTGGTTTCCTATCACTTTGCTTATGCCTTAGGGTAAGCCTGTTTATTGTATTTTCTTTACTCCGGCTGCATCCATGTCATTAATTTTTGATTTGTTTCTTGCGACTTTTATCTCGTCAAAATGGATATGTCCCCACTCTATCACATAACTTATTTCTTTTAGGAAACTTGCCGCAAGTGGTGTAAGAGAATACTCTGTATGTGGTGGAAAAATATCCTTTACATTGCGAGTTATAAGACCTTCCGCTTCCAAATAGTCAAGCGTGGTTGCAAGCATCTTCTCAGAAATATGGGGAATCTCTCGAAATAAATCACCAAAACGTATGCCTGAGATGCTTTTATCATTTTCATGCGTATATGCCATCTTGCCGAAAGCCTCCATGCGGAGTAGTATGACCAATGTCCATTTATGACTCATCCATTCAATAATCGGCGCAGCCTTGCAGTAGTTATAGTCAAGTGATTTCTTCATGTTGATGTATTTTTCTGCAAAGTTACAGAAAATATCTATATTTTGCGACCATGCTAACTTGTAAGTAAGTTATAAAATGTACAATTCAAACTATTATATGCATGATTTCTACTATCTTTGCTCCCGATAAGAAAAATAAATGCAAATGATTCCGAAATTACATTTTGACGGCCCTGTATGGAGGCCACCATACGAGGCGACATCACAACTGCTGCAGGTGACGGCAGGATGTACATGGCACAGATGCAAGTTCTGTACATTATATGGTGAACAACGGTTCCGGCTGTCTCCTATAAATGAGATAGAGAGCGATCTGCGCATGATAAGCAAGTTCCAGCCACGTGCCAATCGCATCTTTCTTACCGGTGCCAATCCTTTTGTACTTACTGCCGGAAAGCTTGCAGACATAGCATTGCTTGTCCGCAAATATATAAGAGGAAGTCAACCGACTATCGGGTGCTTTGCAAGAATAACAGATATTCGGGACAAGTCTGTAGACGACTTGTTGCTATTACGTCAGTTGGGGTATGATTTTATTACGATTGGTGTGGAAAGTGGTGATAGTGAAACACTGATACGGGTTAATAAAGGGTATATGGCAGAAGATATTATAAAGCAGTGCAGGAAATTGGAGCATGCAGGTATTCGCTATAATTTCTTTTATCTTACTGGGCTAGCAGGAGCGGGTGAGGGTATCCGCAATGCCACACGTTCAGCCACTGTGTTTAACCGGTTACATCCTGTCAGCATCTGTGTACTTTCGCTCACACTATTTCCTGAGAGTGATTTGTATGAGGAAATGAATGATGGATTGTTCAAAGAGGCTACTGAGCACGAAAGGTTTGATGAAATAATATGCCTCATTGATAATTTACAATGCAATACGCATATTCTTGGACGGACGGTCAGCAATCCTATACCGTTCACGGGATATTTGCCTAATGATCGCCGGGCTCTTATCAAAACACTTTCGGACGCGAAATCTATGTTAAGTGAAGAGCAATTGAGAACTTATCGTGACGGCATTGTTACCTTATAAGTTGCCATAGACCGTAAAAAGAATGTGTTGGGAATCAGACTGTATTATGTCCTTTATGGAAATATAAACTGTTCTCCAACACTTTCTTTTTCATGTTTCATGGGCTTTTTATCTGCTATTCAATATGATGCCTGCATATTATAGGCTTCATATAATTGTTATCTTAAAACTTAACTTTCTCTACATTTCCCCTATTCCCGTGTATGATATAAAGTCCATGTGGAAGTGCTTTCATATCATTACGCAATATGTTTGATGCTACTTTTCCTTAAAGAGCATTATATACATCAAAAAAACTCATCATGTTCTTCGTTGGTAATATAGCCGACTGCTAAATTCAGATTAGGTATTACTGCTCGTACGACAACTCCTTGATTTATTTTCAAAACGGTGAAATCAAAGGCCATACCACTACGGATGTAGGTACATGGGATAATCGCCGCTGATGATATGGGTGCTGTTGGCTAATAGCTGTTTATATCCGATTTAAGGCAGACACGCTCATATATCCAGTAAAAGGCAGGAATAATTTATTCCCAGTTGTTTTTGATGTCAGTTTAATGCCATCAGAGGTATCAAGTCTTTAACAGTTCGCAAAAAGTTTCTTAAACTGTTCCTTTGTTGGTGTCATCCATTCTGTACCCATGTTTGCTGTAGCCGGATCATATTCCGTTCCGAATACATTCTGTTGAGACATAAGGAGAAGACGAAGCTACCTATTTTGTCAATTCCATGGATGGATTCGCAAATTGGAAATATGTGCCTGCCTCCTTATCCATTATCGGCACCGACATTATGTGAAGCCAATAACATGCTTACTCCCATGTCAACGGTGCAAGTCTCGCCACTATTTTGTACGGTTACTATACATGTGGTCTGTATGTCAGACCACATCGGTTGCACTGACAGTTATGGTGACAGTACCTGCGTTTATTGCTTTTATCTTTCCGTACTTGTCAACTGTAGCAATACTTGAATCGGAACTGCTGAAATCCAGCCACCTTACAGAATCGTTTTCCGGCATTGCAAAAGCAAAAAGCATCACTTCCCTATTTATAGGAAGTGTTATGTCCTGTTCTGAAAGTATGATATTCGTGACTGCTGTTGGCATGCCTGCACTTTTGACAGGGCGTATCCCAATAAGAGTTTTTTTCATGTTTTGAAGCCATCCTCACATTCTGCTTTAGTTAGTAATCTCCATCCTGTTCCCCATGATGCAGTAGCGGGGTAATAGTTTGTTCCTGCAATGTTCACATTTATAGGAATGTCCGTTGGCAACTACTCATTATAACCTGTGTATCGGTTGCCTTTGTCAGGTGATTCTCATACATGCTCATCTGCCTTCAACGGATTGTTTTCATCATTTAAATACCACCCTGACCAGATAACACTAAGGCCTAAGTCTATTTCTTTTGGTGTATCAGCTTGTGACTATGCATAAGTTAACAAAGAAATTGCGAAAAATAATGACGTGAATAATTTTCTCATCTTTTTAAGTTGATTAAAGGTTTGCTTCAGCGATCTCCGCAACTTTCGCTACTAAGAAAAACATTTTTTACTATATATAAAAAGCGTGGAGATCGTGCCTGTTGCCCGTTCCACGATTAGAGGCTCTCGCATGTTCGATGATGTTGAACGAGCAACGCCAGGACTCACGTCGGACTTTTGGTATTAGCTGTACAGTGCTGAGTGTCAATACCAAATCTATTTTGTGATACCTTTATGCTCCCAAACTATTAAGGAGCGAAAAATCGTTTCCCAGCGTTGTAAAGCGGACTTTTAAATGAAGCAGATTTTAGAAATCTGCATTGTACGTTTGTTAACAATGAATTAACATTCGTTTAATACAAGATTTTGCAGTGTGACGGAATGGTTCTATAGTTCACAAGAAAGAAACAAGGGAACTTCGAAGATAACAAAATACAAGTGTGCGATAGCGTGAAGAGTAGTATCGTATTGTTATTATGGATTCATTAAGATAATGATGAATTGTAGAATCCATCATTATGAGTTCGATAAGTTGATGGAGTATAAATTGGCATAGTAGAGATTATGCAGATAGTGCGTAACTTTATGGGACAAATTGCAAGAGCAAAAATGTTTCTAAAAGGTCATTCGGACGTAAATTACGCAAATATTTTGCTTCAGAGAAAATTTTTCGATAATTTCTGCTTATATTTTCAAAATTTTTGCTAACTTTGCATTTGATTTCTCGTTATCGTTGTTTTAAAATCAGCAAAGGCGAACGTGTTCGCCACCGTTGACACAGAAACCTCGATGAAGACACGCCAAGTCGTATTTGGCTGGGTAAACCTGAACGTTGCGACGGATGGGTGGGTAAAAAACGAGATTTCAAGACATAAAGGCGTTTATCATGCGCTCTGTTTGAGACGTGTCGTAATCTAGCAAATTCGAAATTATTGTCTTGAACTTAGCAACGGTAGATGTCCCGGGTGTGATTTTTCGCAACCGATATGTTCCTACAAAGGGATAATTGTACCCATATGGGGGTAGTAATTCTCGTATATGTAGGTTTCATGTTGTAGGTGAATCCTCATACGGCGTGGCTTCTGACGTTGTCTGTTCAACAATAATAGGCAATGCTAGAGCCTCGACACGTGGAATGGACAGCAGGACGATTCCACGCTTCTTTTATGTCCACACGCTTTATTCTGTTTAGAAAAGGTTATGGACATCGTCATGAAGGCATCTACAGATGCGAGCACATACGGAGACATCAAGTCTTCTCACATTGGACTTACCTCCAGTGTCCCCCCTGAAGCCAAAACGCCCCTATCGGGCGAACGCTCACAAACAGGGGTGTCCACCAAAAATGCACATGAGCGAACCGAGCATTGGTATGCTCTTCGCACAACATATGGTCGTGAGAAGAAAGCTCACGACTTTATTATTTCTCATGAAGGCAAAGCTTTTCTGCCAACAATCATCGTTGAAAAAGTTGTCAACGGTAAAAAGCAACTCGTTGAAGTTTCTCGTCTCCCAAATATTTTCTTTGCGTATGGTACAGAGGAGGAAATAAAATCCTTTGTTTACGACAACTACAATCTTCCCTACTTACGTTTTTATTACAAACACACTCACGTTAGCTCACGAGTTGATAAGGCTCCTATGATTGTCCCGGACAGTCAAATAAAGACTCTAAAGATTATCTGTGATGCAGAAGTTGAGGATAAACATATAGAGCCATTTGTAGTTGAAAAATTCAAAGCAGGACAATTGGTAAGGGTTAAGGAAGGTCCTTTTGCCGGAGTAGAAGGAACAGTTCACCGTTACAAAGGTCAACAACGTATAGGAATAGTCATAGAAGGACTCTTTACTATAACAACCGCTTATATCTCCAAAGAAAAACTAGAACTTGTGGAAACCAGTTCAGACAAATCCAAGTAATATGGAACTTATTTTCAAGAATCAATATACAGAATTCTCCGACAAGGATGTTGTGGACAAGATAATCACTCTTCCGTATAATGAGGAGGCTGCTGCTTATCTTATCTATAATCGTTATCACCCACTTCTTTTTAAGATATATCGCAAAATATATGATGAAGATTTTTCTTGGTATGAAGATTGTCAAGGTGACTTGTATGATTTTCTAAAAGGTAAAAATTTAGATTGGCAAAAGCTTCGTTCATTTGAATGGCGCAGTCATTTCTCTACATGGATTGGCAGGACAGCCAATAATAGATTTTTAGAAATCAAGCCTTACCTGATAGGAAAAATTCCAAATCCCATCTCTATAGATGACGATGAAAGCGAAAGTGGATCTGTCCAGCTTCCCTGATGGGGGCGTGGAAGATTACGAAACGCTCCAGAGGAAGATTCTCTTGATGGAGGCTATTGGAATGCTGAAGGATCCTGATCAGAAGTTTGTTATTCTCAAACGACTTCAGGGTTACAACAGCACCGAGATAGCTATCCTCATGAAGAAATCTTGGGACAAGCATGGAATCAAGAGATACAATAATAAGGGTAACCTTGTAGTTCCACCTCCGGGCTATGTTGATGTTCGCACACAACGTGCCAAGGAAAATCTCAAAGAAATCATCGTCAAATTAAACAAATAAGTACGCGCATGAAAATTTCAAATGAACTATTAGCGGCATATGTTGAAGGTAATGTTTCCATTGAGGAACGAAACCAAGTGCGTCAGTATCTATCGGAGAACCCTGCTGAGTTGGAATCCGTAATGATGATGATGGACGAGGATTATGAACTTGACCCATACGCAGATGAATATTATTCTTATCGGAATTTCAACGTTGATAGTATGGCTCATGTTGATGAATGTTCTTTCTCTGATATTGCTTTAAGTGCAGCCGCTTTTGCACCAGCATGTAGCATTGAAAATAATGTTATGAAAGATAGCATTAACATTGAAACTCCAGGACACACTGACAATAGATCATTCAGCAATGAGTTAGGGAACTTGCTCGATGAAATAGAATTGTAAAGACTCATTTTATGCCTGATATTTTCAACAATGCCACAAAGAAGTTTTGGGAGGCTATTGACAGCTTCGCCAATTCCACTGCTGGCACAAATAAAACTCAGGCAAAACCAGAGCAAAAGCAATCCATTGATCCTCTTTGGTATGCAGAATGGAATGATGATTATCTTTCAGTTGTCTTAAACAATACTGTAACTCGCAAATGTTTGAAAGCCATTGCTGATAAGTATTATGAAAATCAGGTTGATGAGATAGTTAAGAGCTCTACTGCACTCACTGAGCAGTCATTCCCTTCAATCCATAACATTTATATTCATTGTGTAACGACTTTAAAAATTAAGGATGTACCTGAGGTTTATGTTACCAACAAATTAAGGGGAGTAAACGCATTGAGCATAGAAACCCATGGAAAGAAGATAATACTGTTGGGTAGAAAAACAACTATGGTACTAACAGAGTTAGAATTAGGTTTCCTTTTAGGACACGAACTTGGTCATCACCAACAAGGCAATCTTGTGTGTCATACCGTTAATGGACTTATGAATAATCTTGTTAAGTCTTCAGAAATATTCGGTCCAATGATTCTTGACACAATCGAAGTTCCATTGAAACGCTGGTGTAAACAATCTGAATTCAACGCAGACAGGGCAGGTTATTTGTGTTGTAAGGATTATAAGTCTATTAAAAGTATTTTTGTCAAGGTAGGAATGATAGAAAATCCAACATCGTTGCATCAATACAAAGAAACAGGTGAAGATCACCCAATGTTAAGTACAAGGTTAAAGAAATTAGAATTATTTATAAAATAAAATATACTGAGATGGATAAAAACAAGAAGATACTTAAAGGGTTAACGCCTGATTTGTACGAGCATTCATTTGACAAAGCTGCTCTTGGTACTCTTGAAGGCAAACCAGGTTTAACTTTAGTTGGTAATTACATAACCAAAAATTTAGTAGAACGTGTCTATAAAGTTCAGTATACTGGTAGCCACTTAAAAGTGACGAAAGAGGCTTACCCTAAGATTTATGAGTATCTTGAATATGCTTGTAAAATTCTTGATGTAGAGAAAATACCTGAGTTATATATAGAATGGGGGTACAATATTAACGCTTGTACTGTTGGTGCAGAGAATCCCATTATTGTTATAAATTCAGGATTGATTGATCTTTGTGATGACGATGAAATAATGTTTGTCATTGGTCACGAATTAGGTCATATAAAGAGCAACCACATGCTCTACCATATGATGGCTCAGGTTTTCAATACTATAGTTAGTTTTATACCTTTCGGTGAAATTGCATCAAAACCGCTTGAGTTTGCCCTGTATTATTGGGATCGCATGTCAGAATTTACAGCGGATCGAGCAGGCCTTTTATGCTGCCAAAAGAAAAAAGCAGCTATACGAGCCTTCATGAAAATGGCAGGTATGCCTATAAACCAATATGAGAACATGCATTATGAGACTTTCATCCAGCAAGCTAAAGATTTTAAATTGTTGGATTACGATGCTATGAATCAAGCCATCAAGTTTATTTCTATAGCGGACGAAAGCCATCCATGGACAGTTATGAGAGCTGCAGAATTGCTTAAATGGGCAGATTCGGATGATTTTAAACTTTTAGCAAACAATTTCAGCAGATAATTATGTCAAAACTATTACAAGGCATGTCTATCAGTTTCACTGATGGCACAACAGGAAAAATCCTTCAGGAACTTGGTTCTGGTGGTCAAGGTACAGTGTATCTTATTGAACGACAAGGGAAAAAGTATGCCCTAAAGTGGTATCACAAGAGCCCTTCTTCTCGATTCTCTGATAATATAAAAGAAAACATAAGAATCGGAAGTCCTTCTCAAGAATTTTTATGGCCATTAGTAGATACAGAAATGTGTTATGACAGTTATGGCTATTTAATGTATTTAAGACCACAAGGATTTCATGATTTTACGAAATTCATACTCGGAGGAGCAGAAGGAGTATCTTGTAACGATGAAATTACCCAGATAAATGCTGCAATTAATATTTGTAGTGCTTTTCAGAAACTTCATTTGAAAGGTTTAAGTTATCAAGACCTGAATGATGGTAATTTCTTTATCAATCCTCAAACTGGTGAAGTCCTTATTGCTGACAATGACAATGCAGCTCCAGACAAAACAAATATATCTGGAATAAAAGGTAAGTGCAGATATATGGCACCGGAAGTTGTATTGGGAAATGATCCAGATAAATATTCTGATTATTTTTCTTTGGCAGTAGTTTTGTTCAAATTCTTCTTCTTGGACCATCCTCTAGAAGGAAAATTCAATCAGAAATGTCCTTGCCTCACTGAGAAGTTTGAAAGAATGTTATATGGAGAAAAGCCTGTATTCATTTTTGACGAACTTGACAAGTCTAATGAGGCGACAGATGTGAATATTAATGCAATCCAGAGATGGCCAATTTCATCAATGCCACTTAGACAAACTTTCCTTAAGGCTTTCTCTAATGAATCTATGCATAATCCTACCAAGCGAGTATCTGAAAGAGAATGGATTAAGTCTTTAATATCATATCGATCTTCTTATTGCACTTGCCCAGTTTGTGGTAAAGACACGTATATTGAAAAAGAAGATCATGGTATTTGCAAAGAATGCAATCAGGCTAGAGACATCTATTGGATAGCAATTGGACGAGAGGTGACACCTCTTGTCGGGGGTCAAAAACTATACCTTTCTCATATTGCGAATAGTCTTGATCATCAAACAATTTCTGCGCTTGTTGTTAAAGGTTCGAAAGATCCTTCAAAAATATTCCTATGTAATAAATCCAATTTTGATTGGAACTTTTCTTACAAAGCCCCACAAACTGGAAAGTTATTTATCAAAGTGATAAAGCCAAATGAAGGTGCTCCTATATTGGATGGATGTAAAATAAGCTTTGGTAATTATTCACAGGGTATTATAAAGCTCATCAAGCATAAATGAACACTTATACATAATAACATAAGTTTAACGTTAAATTTTTAAAATTATGCCAATTTCAAACATTACAACTGAAGAAGTTGCTAAGAGAACAATGAATTTGTTCTTTTTGGTTGACACGTCTGGCAGTATGGCTGGCCGTAAGATTGCAGCTCTTAATCAGGCTGTTAGAGAGTCTTTGCCTATTATCAAGGAGATTTCTCAGGAAAATGGAGATGCAAACATTAAGATTGCTGTCCTTGAATTCTCTGATGGTGTTAAATGGATGTACGACGAACCACTTGACGCAAATGATTTTGAATGGACAGATCTTGGAGTTGATTGCTTAACTTGTTTCGGTAAGGCATTAGGCGAGCTCAACACCAAAATGTCATGTAAGGAATTTATGGCAAGCCTTGCATATCAGCCTGTCATCATAGTTCTTTCTGATGGTGCTCCAACTGACGACTATAAGCATAATCTTGAGAAACTGAAGGAAAATAACTGGTTTAAGGCTGCAACCAAGATTGCAATAGCAATTGGTGATGATGCGTCTAAGGATGTTCTTACAGAATTTACAGGAAATCCAGAGGCTGTTTTCTCTGCAGACAATGTCTTCATGCTTAAAAACATCATTAAGGTTGCAAGTGTAACTTCAAGCCTTATTGGTTCTCAATCTTCGACTTCTTCTGAAAAAACTAAGTCTGATAAAATCATCGATAAGATTATCGACGAGATTGAAGACAAGGAAAAAGAGCAGGAGGAGCAGAAGAACAATTCATCATCTAACGATGGAGATGATGATATTTTTGCTGGTTTTTAATCACTCACAATACGGTATTACCTCTTGCAAGAGGTAATACCAATTCAATGTTATTATGGATAAGTTATTCAATAAATCGGTAAAAGGATCAAGCCATTACTCCTCTGGTAAGCCATGCCAAGACTATTCTTTGACAGAATGTACAGAAAATTATAGCATAGCTATTGTTTCGGATGGACACGGAAGCGATACACATGTAAGAAGTCAGGTTGGTTCAGAAATTGCTGCTAAGGTTGCCAGGAAACACATTATTGACTTTCTACCACAGTTGCATGGTAACCCAGAATTTAAGGATGTAAACATTAAGGTAGGTCCAAAGCCAAATACGGACAGGGCAAAGAAACTTGTTCACGTAAACACTGGAAATATTCCTGAAGAATTAGCCCAAGAAATCAAATATTTTGAGGCGATAGAGAACAACGAACATATAGATGCTGAAATCAGGTCTTTTTTGGGATTAATTTATCAAGATTGGCTTAAAGAGATCAATGAGCACGCATGTAAAAATCCTTTGTCCGACGAAGAAAATGCGAAACTCGGAAAAGAGAAAATAACAAAAGCCTATGGATGTACTCTTATTTGTGCAATAACAACTAATGATTTTTGTTTTGCATTCCAAATAGGTGATGGTAGATGCTATTTTAGTGATCTAAAAAATGAATGGACTCAACCTATTCCTTGGGATTGTAAATGTTTCCTCAATATTACCACTTCGCTTTGCCTAGACAATAACCCTGTGAATGAGTTTAGATATTATTTAAATTCCAAAAGAGAAAATCCACAAGTTATATGTATAAGCTCTGATGGCATTGATGGTTCTTATGATGTTGAGAAGGAAATAGAATTAGATTACTATGCCATAATAGATCAATTTATTGCGTCAACAAACGATCCAAGTATCGACTTCGATAAAGATCTGGAAGATTTTTTATCTCAAAAGAGTGTAGCTTGTTCTCATGATGATATGAGTGTATCTTGCATTGTTAAAATGGACAACATTTCAACATGGTTAGAGTTAAACAAGATAAAAAAAGATGTTTATATCGAAGAACTCGAAGATAAGAAGAGGAAAAAAGAAATTTCCAGAATTGAGACCATTTTAGAAAATCTATCTAAACGTCATTCCGAGTTGAAAACGAATATTTCAAAGAATGAAAATATCATTAAGGAAGGATTAAAATATATAGATGAATGGAAAAAGAAAATTTCTAATCTGAGAGAAAATATCAGAAAACAAGAGGGAACAAATATACAAAAGTCGCAAGAAAATGTATCTTTAAACAGAGATTTTTCAGATGTAAAGCGAAGAATTTATGAGTTGACTCAACAACTAAAAAACGCAAAGGCTGATTATCAAACATGGCTTAGTGATACCAAATCTAAAGTTTCAAGTCTCAAAGAGGCAAGAACTCAAATTCTAAATTCATTGTCTCCAAAATCTGACAATAGCATTTCTTCTGGTGTTGAAAACTGGGAATCATGTTTGCGAGATGCTGATACAATAATACTTGGACGTATAGATCCTAAAGATTGTTATTCTATCCATGCAGGATCTGATGGAATGTTTATTGAAGAAGATAATGAATCTAAAGAGAGAGGGGCTACCCCGCAACTGCTTCAATCTCTGAAAAATCAACTTCTTGCAGAGTTGAGAAAGGGTGATTATTTTGACAAACCAAAAGAGAATAGTTACATTTATATTTCCTTCTTAAAAGAAGATAGCGAGATATTTGCTCATTACTTTCCTAATGAGTTTGAACCTATCTTTAATAAGATATTTATGGATAATTGGAAAAACGGTCAATAAAAGTGCATAATATAATAAAGTCTGAAAAACTATGGGAGGTATTGCAAACGATACAAAGTATTGATGATGATATTTTCTATAACAAAAGACTATTAAAAGCGCATCTTCATGATTTATACATTGGCAGGAAAGTATATTTAGATGCTTTCCTTGCCATTGTTTCGTGTATACCAGAAGAAAAAGGTATTATAAAAAAAACATCTAAAGAGAAGTTCAAACAATTAAAATTTCCCGATAATAATCTTGATGAAGAAATTCAGAAACATTTATTGATATATTGTTATAATATATATGTTCGTTGTGAATATTCCTTTTCTTCTTTTAGTGAGACATCAAATCATGCCACATTAAAAAAAATCGCAAATCATATAGATGGATTTACTTGTAGCCTTAATGATGTGTTTTGGGGAGATGAAATTCTGCTGTCTTGGAAAGTAAGTAATCCATATTTGCTAAAATTGTATGATGGTGAAGTTATGGTAAATGTTACGTCCTTATCAAGCACTACGGTTTTAGCAACAAATGACAAGTACACGTTGTTTCTATATGATCAGAGTAATAATTTGATTGACAAGAGGCAAATTAGCATAAAAATAACATCCCTTGGTTTTTGCATATATTGTGGACATAGATTTATAAGTCTCTCCGACAAATTTTGTTGTTACTGCGGAACTAAAAAATATGAATTGTAGTAATTTCTATACCCTATCCTTTAATACATCTAGAAACAATGCAAATAATATTTGTTTCAGTATTAAAAATAAAAAATTGGCAATAGAGTTCCCCAAAGGAATTCCAGAACGGCTAATTTGGGTTTTTGACGCAGAAGAAACAGAATATTTGAAGAAAAAAACCACTTCTACCCAAGATTTCCTAAATCTTTGTTCTTTGGATGATGGTTTTTACTATGTTAATATCTATCTAAAGTCATCTAATGACTACTATAATGGATATATACATGGGAAGGAGGTCGTTATTGAGATAAGAGACAACATCCCTCATATAAAACTATGTCCTTTTTTCTTTTGGAATAAACATCTATTAGAACATAATGGTCTAGCTTATTCTTTTCCTACTACAATAGAAGACAACATCGTTGATGTACTTGCTCTTGCCCAGAAAATCACGGAGTCTGCTCAATCTTTGTACAAGAAAATATTACTTATACATGATTGGATAGCGGACAATTTGTATTATGACTTAGATGCTATTAAAGAGAAACGGCTAAATAATGCTTCGACTAATAGGTCAATTTTGCAAATATTAGCTGAAAGAAAGTGTGTTTGTCAGGGTTATAATGATGTTGCCGTAGCTTTATTGTCTGCCTTGGGAATCAGATGTGAGAGCCTGATCTGTTTTTCATTAGGAGCCTCTAGCGATGGGGGATGGAATAAGAAAAACAGAAAAGCCGACTTGAATCATGTTATAACTCGAGCTTTTGATGGGAAACATTGGATATTGATGGATATAACTTGGGATTCATGCAATCGATTTGAAGGAGGGCAGTTTATCCGAGATAGCAAAAAACCATCACATAAGTATTTTGACATAAGTTTAGAGCTAATTTCCAGTACTCATAAATTCACAAAAAATGTGTCTTGTGAAGAATAATATAAAAATATTGAAATAATATGGATAATATGTCGTTAGATACATATCGCTTTTATGACGTAGATTCAATAATCGAGGCTTTTGAAAAGTTATTGAGGTCACATTTGCAAACCATCGAGGGTGAGTTTTCAAAGGGAACCGGCGAAATGTTGTCTCTTTCTGATGTCAGGGGTGTTAAAAAAACAATGTTTGATTAATGCTGCAAGCTGTTTGCGTCTGGCCGTGAATGCTGAAAAGAATTTAAATTTAATATTTGTTCTTACCGCAGTTTCAACGATAGCATATATCCTAGGCGATAGAGAGGCTGGTGAGCGTGTTCTTGCGAGATTAAGAAAAATCGATTTGGTTTCTGATAAGATCTCTTTTTGGGAAAAAATTATTAACCACATTGGAAATGACCCTTCTCTGGAATTTCATGAAATAAGAAGTACTTTAGTGTCTTTTGTTGAACAAGTGGATTCTTTCTGTAGCAAGAATCCAATAAATTGGGCACAACAAATTCAATTAGGATATATTAAAACCACATCGCTACTTGTATTAATGATACATCTTATATATACTATTGTTAATGTATCACGTTTTGTTGATATTACTCAGATAAGGCAACTGCTTAATAAAATTCAAATTATATCTAACAGTCATGACTGGAAAGATGATATTAATTTCAGAGTAATAATATTTTCTGATTCGTGTATTGAGGTTGGGGTAGATGATTTGTCCAAGGATAATTTTAATTTAGTAAAAGGTTATTTCAATAACTTAGGAAGAGCATTGAAAGCATTAGATATATCGATGGAGCAATATGAAGACTATGCGTATTCTTCCATTATCTTTGTTGGATTACCCACTCCTGATGATACGTTTATATACAATCATTATAAGAATAAACTCTTCGCTAAGAGTTCGTTTATAAAGTCTGCTAGAATCGGAGTTGATATGCCCTATTCTGATTTGAATGTTCTAAATGAGTTAGCAAGTCATTCCGAAGCAATCATTCAGCCCGAAGACCTCGGTGTAATGTTTGACACACTTCTTAGACAGACTCCTATCGGTGTGAGGGCAGGAGAAGATTAAACTATGTAAATATTTACAGGAACATCTATGAAAAGGTGCATACACGACCATGACAATCCCGACAATGCTAATTTTTGTAGGGTTTGTGGCGAACAATTTGATAAGTCGTTAGACATAAGAATCATATTACAGAAAAAGAGTAATTCAATTGACACACGACCTTTTAACATTAAGTTCCCAGAATTTCACTTGCGTCCATTATCTGAGTTCAGTGATCTTACATTTGTTTTCAACTCTCCTGATTATGTTGAAGATCCGTCCCAATCATCTAAAAGAGAATATCTTTGGATTGTAAAGGACGAGAAATTTGGAATCTTGTTTTGGCATCATGAAGATCATTGGTATGGTGATACTAATGAATATAATAGGATCATTAAGTGTGTTTATGACAAGATCATTAAACACGACAATATGTTTGAATGCCATTTGGGAAACAATATAACGTATATAGATTTGAAAGGTAATATACTAAAATGAAAAAATGCGTTAGATGTCATACAGAGAATCCTGAAGAAGCAGTATTCTGTAGGCATTGTGGGAGTATTTTTAAAGACGGAGACGTTCAGAAGTCTTTAGTTGCTTCTTGTAATTTGACGATTTCTGAGTTGAAGTATGAAGTTTCGTCGCTTATAAAAGAAAAAACAAATCTAATCCATAAACTGGATAATGCCAACGAGGCTTATAGAAGACTTTCTCGAAAACAGAACGTTAGATATATAACGCATATTATATACATCACTGTAATTACAATATGTTCGATTGCTGTTTTTATGCTTTTTAAAATCAAAAAGGAACAGGATTCACTTATTGCAGATTTGAGGAGTAAAAACGAATCACAAGTTGCAATGCTTGATAATAGTAGACAGCAAATACGACAATTAGAGTCTAATTCGAAAGATCTTAACACTACCTTAAACCTAAGAAATGACGAGATTAAAAAATTATCATCTGCTTATCCTTTTATAATTACTTCTGTTGACATAAAAAACCAAGGCGAAGAATACGGCAGTACTATATATGCTCAGAATACAACCTTTATATATGATAGAATAAATATCAAGTCACATTATACTGGTAGCGTAACCATCTATGTTAAATTTTATAGACCTAATGGTGAACTATCGGCAAATGACAATTCTCCTTCTGGATATTCCTATAGTCAGCAGATTGATTTGACAAAAGGAATGAGTTCTTATACCGAATCTACTGGATGGGGAAACAAAAACAAAGGTTTTTGGAAGTCAGGACAGTATTACATGGAGTTTTGGTATAATAACAAATGTTTCTACAGAAAAGGCTTCTATATTAGGTCATTATGATTAATAACACAAAACTGTGCCCAAAATGTCATACAGAGAATCCAGTAGAGGCAAATTTTTGTAGGCATTGCAGACATCAATTCTCCGATGCCTCAAAAAAAGGATTATCTGTTGCGCCTATCATCAAAAACATTCATATCAGGGAGACTGATTATTGTGAGGGAAGCAAAATACATATAGAATGGGATGTAGAAAATGCAACTTCCCTAAATTTAAGTGGAAAAGATGTTTCAAATACTGACTCATGCGAATATAAGGTTAACCGTGTAAAGAATCTCAAACTCACTGCCGAGAACGAATATACTGTTACCGTAAAGGAACTCCACCTCAATCCGAAAGAACCTGCTCGAATACGTTCTTTTAAGAGTGACAAGTTGGTGTTAGATGTAGGAGATGCCATAACGCTTTCCTGGGAAACATTCAATGCCAAACGTGTCATAATCCTTTCTGAAGGCAACGAAATAGATGTAACAACCAAGACATCATTCTCGTTCAATCCTTCAAGATCAACAGTGCTTAGGCTTGTCGCATATTCTGTGGATGAAAAGATCTTTGCTGAAGAATCCTTAGCAATCTCATTAAAACCTCAGATAAACGAATTAAAAGTAGTTGATTCTGCCTATTGCGGAGGAAGTACTATTAGGATTGAATGGGATGTGGACGATGTAGAAACTCTATCTCTTAATGGAGTAGATGTGTCTGGTCGATCTTCCTATGACTATGAGATAAGGAACAACAATCATACGATAAAACTTGTAGCGAAAAGTGGAAACCTAACCGTATCAAAAGAACTATATCTAAAGCCGGGGGCTTGTGCAAAAGTCCTCAACTTTAGAAGTAGTAATGACACTATTACAAGTGGACAGTATGTAAAACTCAAATGGTCGGTAAAGGATGCTCATCATGTTCTGCTAAAAAGCGGTGGCGTTGATTTAAATGTAACCAATCAGGAAGAAATCACTTTGAACCCCACTAAAACCACAGAATATTCTTTGGTCGCTTACTCCATCGATGAAAATGTACGTGATGAAAAGTTTATCAAAGTAACGGTCGTAAGTAAAGTTAAGATAGAGTCTTTTACTATTGACAAGAGTAGTATAGCCGAGACGATGCCTATTGTCCTCTCATGGAATGTTCAAAATGCCGACCGAATAGAACTCTTACCCTTATATCAGGATGTAACAGGACGAAACTCTATAACACTCTATCCCAAGAGTAATACCGAATATAGGTTGATAGCCTCTAATAGAATATCTCAAAAAGAAGCTTATGTAAGTGTTGGGGTTCATACGCTACCGAAGATTGATGTTAAGATTGCCGATAGCCTAAGTACCATCAATTTGCCAGACTTGGCGATAGATCTAACGTCATCATTGGGATCTATGAAAGAAACTGGCATAGACCGTTGGATGTCATCGCATGAGACGAGTGATGTAAGCAGTAGCATCTGGGAAAATAGGGCGTTCAAAAAACTGAGGAAATTATTGTCAAAACGATTAGGATGAAAATTGAAACGGATAAGATTTTTGTATTTGAAGAGTTCTTCAGGCTGAAGAGCTCTGTCAAGTGTACACTTATTTTATTTGTATGTTTGTTGATGTTGTGCAACATTTCTATCATGGCATCCATGTGTTTGGAATGGCAACTATTTATCCCATTTGGAGGAATGCTTTCCTGTTTGTTTTTCATATGCACCTTAAACCTGTTCATAAAAAGGTTAGTTAAAGAGCAAGATGACATCTTATTTGTCGAATTGATATGCTCATTTCTTTTATTGCTCCTTGCGAGCTCACCAACTATACTCTATATATTTCTCAATGGCAATTGGGATGCCATGACATCATGGGATTACTTCACATTATATTTCACTGTTCATAATTTAGTTTTACCCCTGATGGTCATGGTGTTTACTATTTATTTATACTGGATGCTTATTGTGCATCTATGTGATGGATCGGAAATCTATTATAATTGCATAAAATATAAACAAGATAATGAACGTTAGTTTACAACATTTCCTTTGGAATATGGCAGGTGCCGAAAGAAGCATCCTAGAAAAATGTCCAACAGACCATAAGAAATTTGCTGCCATCGGTGCAACAATTCTTATGACAGCTATTATTGCATTTTTTGCAGGAACCTCTGCTGCATGGTATTTTACACAAAGCGGAACAGAAACATCTGGAAATTTCTTAGGCTCCTGCGCCTTTGGTTTGCTTTGGGCAACCTTGATCTTTACCATTGACCGTAGTTTGGTTATAACACTAAAAAAGAACCCCGAACTCACCAAACAGAAGTGGGCTGTGCCTTTTTTCTCGCGTGCAGCACTTGCCGTTTTGATTGCATTTATGGTATCAATACCATTGGAATTGCTCGTTTTTGAGAGTTTCATAAATGAGAAAAAAGAAGATTATAACCTCGCAGAAGTAGGAAATTACACAAGCAAAAGTAAAGAAAAGTCTGGTGAAGCCAAACTAGATGTCGAGGTAGAACGTGCTTCTAAAGATATTGAGCGTTTGGGTGGAGATGAAACTACAGCCAAGGGTAAAGTTGAATCGTTGGAAACTCAAATTCGTCAGTGGTACTCTAAGAAAGCGAATCCGTCCAATAGTCAGTCTTACGTTAATGCTCAGCGTGAGTATAACAAACAAAAGTCTGATTACAATGCTGCGATGAGAGCATATAATGAAAACAGAAGGCAATATAAACCCTCTTATAATGGTGTTTCTAATGCTGCCTACAAAATGACCCAGGCAAAGCAAGCGTGGGAAAAAAGTTGTCAGGAAAAGATAACTCCTCTTGAACAGCAATTGAAAGAAGCGAAGGAAGAACTTGCCGGTGTGCAAACTCAGTTACAACAGTCGCGTAATAATCTAAATAATGCAAGTGCAAGAAGAGACACATTAGCAAATCGACGTTATGAAAGACAGAATGAAAAAGAAACTCAAATGATAAATGGAAACCATTTCATTAGAAACTTTGAGATTCTTGATTGGGCTGTCCTTCCATCAAATAACGATGGGAAATGGATGGACTTTATCTTCCTATGGATGATCCGTCTATTGTTTTTCATCGTTGAGATTCTTCCTACAGTAGTGAAGATCGTGACTCCTGTTGGTTCTTACGACTGGATGGTTCATCGTGAGGAAGAAGATATGAAGGAATATCTAAAATCATCAGAATATGGAGATTCAATAAAGCGAATGCACGAAATTGAATTACAAGCAAAGGAAGATTTGTTGCAACAGCAACATGAAGCAGAACAAGAATTGAAAAAACAGATACTTGATAGGATGCGTGATGCTCAGATGAAAGTTGCAAATGCGGCTATTGCAAAGTGGGAGTCCGATCAATTGGCAAGACTGTCTGTTGACCCGAAATTACCTGATGCAACAATTCCTGGCACATCTGATTCTGAGGATTCAGAAGAAGACTTTGTACCTACAGTAACGATTTAATAAGTATATATATGTTAACAAAAGGGAAAACAACAAGGAAGGCTCTTCGACGAATAGACATAGAGGAAATCCTTCACGATGATGACAAATCTGTTATCAGCAAGCTAAATCTTATTCCTGGCTTTAAAACATTCCTAAATAATACAGTCGGCGCAGTTCGAGAGGCATATTTATTTAGCTCTGAAGTATATTCATGATACATATCCTGAATATTTGAAGGAAAATGTATTAAAGTTGATGACTATCGACTCGTTGGCAGATATAAGAAAAGCTGCGGAAGAATGGTCTGAAGATGGACTATTATCAGAAATCGAGCCATCCAAAATATCATCTTTATCCCCTAACTTCTCTAAAGAGGTTACTTTCTTGGAATACGATGTGCTTGTAGGAAAGTATATTGACTTGCTGAACGAATATGAGTTTCACAGAAATTGGAAAGTTCTAAAGGTCTTTTTGGATCAATGTATTGCCTATTGGCTTCATCGCCCGGTATTGGAAGTTGATGCAAGTGTACCTATGGCAACTTGCTTGCCAATGAACAACAAATTATATGTTGATGCCAAGAAACGCATCAATGTATGTGAGAAGTTCTGTGACTCTTATCATATCGGGAATATAGCAGAAGGAATAGACTGGGATGCTGCGAACTCTCTTGTCCAGGACTATTATAATAAACGATTTGACCGTTGTAGATATTGTCCTGCTGTTAGAATGTGTAACCTTTGTCTCACCGCTGTAGAGCATAATGAATCTGAGTGGGATGTCCTTTGTAATAACGAAAGAGTAATTACAAAGGTAAACTTTAGGATATTCTGCGAAATGGCAGAAAGAGGCTTGTTGGAATTATGATCTGCCCTATATTGCGCTCGAATAGTTGTGTTCTCTCTCAAATGACGGATGATGACGCATCTGTTCTTTGGGAGATATTCCAAGACCCTCTATTTCTTAGATTCCTGTCAGAACTTGCGGAAGTATTTAAATCTCCTGATAGTATAAGAACGTTTGTCGAGTCTTTCAATATATATCAAGCTGAAGATACAGGATTCCTTTTTGGGGTGCGTCTGCGGTATAAACTTGTAGGTTTTATTGGCATTATGGACATTCCAGAATCTGCGACATTATTCTATGCCATGCATCCCGATTATCGTAATATGAGGATTATGAGTGATGCCATAGATACGGTTCTCAGCTATTGGTCACTAAATTTCGCCAATATTCAATTGCATACTGAGGTATATAGAGAAAATCAAGCCTCTTTGAATATTCTTCAGCACTACAAAAACATTAAAGTAATCTTGAAATGATATGGATACAACATCTATAGAAGCCCTGATTAAGTTAATACTGATCATTGCTGCCATCGTGTTGTTTTTACGCTGGGTTTGGAATAAGAGGAATAAAAAAATCAGCAAGCGTTGTCCAAGATGTGGTCGCTCATGCCATCCCCACCCTACAAACTTGGTAATAAAGGGAACAGGATGTTATCCATACTTTACATACAAATGTAAGAGCTGTGGGACGGAGTTCTCAAATACAGATAAAGAAACCGAACTGAAATTTTATGTAGTATAATATGGCTCGAAAAACAAATACAGGCATTCCTGGTGTCTCCTTCTCATGGAAACGAGCATTAGGTATAACCCGGGTAAAAAGGAAAATAGCCAAAGAGACGGGCATTCCTACAAGTAAAGCTGGCATTGAATGCAAGATAGGTCAGTCAATACTTAAAGCCATATTTGGCAAATAAGACAATATTGCTGATAGTTTTGGTTGATCAGCCCCATCTTCTATAAACAAAACAATATATTGATATGGGACTTTTTAAATCGATCAAGCTTTACAATAATGTTTCAACACATGTTGATACAGTTGCAAATGGCTTCATCAATTCGATGGAGTATGACGGTTACGACGTTGAAGGTGTTAAAATGCCCTCTGGTGAATGGGATATTTTAATAAAGAAAGGGGATTTGCTCCGTGCTGTTGTCGGATTGCAGACGGCAATGAAAGTTGTAATCACTCCAAACACTCCACATGCCTATGTTAAAACAGGAGTGGGAATCTTCGGGCAGCAAGCTATTCCTTCATTATTAACTGCCTTTGTATTCCATCCACTTTTGATTCTTCAGGCTTGGGGTTTGATAAAGCAGTATAAACTTGACGAAATCGTTTCTCGAAGAATCAATCAAGGCTTCAGCAAGGCAACTGGTAGAATTGTTACACCAAAAATTATAGAATAAATATGGGATTTCTCAATTTTCTCTTTAAGAGCAAGAAAGAACGTGAACAAGATAAGCGTGTAAAGGATGTTCTTAAACGAACAGATGACTTCATTGATCGTACTGAGCGTATGCTTGATGAGATGAAGCGTGATGATGAGCGTTGGAGAAAGAATCTATAAAAGAACGACATAGTATGTAAAACAATTAAAAGGCAAGACTTATGATTAATGAATGTATAGAAAAAGTACTGAAAGAACATTTTTCATATATCAAGAATAACGGCATTTTTTTCTGTGCTGAAGACAATCGAGAGAGGTTAGAAGAATCTAGATTTTTTCTAACGGTTGATACACAATCATCGCCTGAAGCTGTCTTTGTTTATGGACGCTTGGCACAATCCTTGGCCGAGCCTCGTTTGGAATACATCCGTAAACGATGCGATGATGATAGTATTGATACTGATTTAGGATTTATCCAGATTTTGGATGATAGTTTGTTTTGGGGAGTGTCTTTGAGTAGGACAGCTATACTTTCGCATGATACCCCTTGTGCTCTTCTTACTGAAGTGTTCGACAGTCTTTTGCAGGGATTGGATGAGAAATACCAATGGGCAAAAGAGAATCTTCTTCAGGAGGATTATGAGTACCTTATGCTTGAATACAACGATAAGGGGTATAACGACCGTTTTTCATTCTTCAATCAGGGGGAAGGAATGCTGTTTTGTACTAAGTACAACACTGATGCCGTATATCTGATCAATACTAAAGAAGAAAAGGTAATACCACTTGTTGATGAATTAGGCAATATGGTTGCATTTACCAAGGACGATGTTGACGAAAGCGTTATAAGGTTGGACGTGGATTCTGACAATGCAGAGAACCTTATTGCTCACTATCGATTCTTTGTCTATGACTTTAAGAATGGTCAAGCAGAAGTAGAATGGACTGTTATGCCTGATGGAAGATATTTTGAGGATGAAGACGGCTTTGGAGCGGAACATTGCAGTGAGTTGATTGCCGGGTCGATCATCAACAAAGACGGAAAGCTTCTTAAACCATTTAACCCTCTCCCTCGTTTCTTGAAGTGATGATAGGTATTTCCATTATGAGCCTCTATTGATATAATTTGAACCCAATAACACATAAAGAATATGAAATGTGATAAATGTGGCTACCACGATGTTGTGGCATGGAGCAAGCAACAGGACATGAACATGAAAGAAGGTCTTGCTTACGCTATTGTAGGCACTGTATTCAATGGCTTAGGACATTTCGTTTTAGGAAATTCCAGATACAATAGGTCTGCTGATCTTTGGAACCAGGAGGTGCTTTATTGTCGCCATTGTGGTGCTTATTTCATGAGGTGTCCAGAGTGTAAGACACTCATTTCTGTTAAGGATATGCCTGAGAACGGCAAGACCATTGCACGATGTGGCTCTTGTAGAAAGACGGTTTTGTACGCATCCGACTACGATATGAGTGGAGGATAAATAAAGAAAAAATGAGCAATTGAAAATTTCTTGCTCATCGTGATAGTTCAAAAAATCAGTTTGGCTCTATAGAATTGTTAACAGTTCTACAGAGCCAATTTTTATTAACTATATACCAACAATGATTATGGCATCAAAATCAATTATCAATTACGACATTCTCTGGAATGAGATTGGAACATGAGGCCAAGAAAGGTAGGACGGTGCAAGTGCAAGACCAGTGTTGCTTTTTTACTACGTGATGATAAGCAAGGGCACCCCTCGTTCTGAGAAGCTGCTGTTGGCTTCCTCTATTGCTTATGTGGTACGTCCGTTTGCCAATTATTGACTGGATTGGCGAAATCGTCTCTCTGACAGTGGCATATCAGAAGTTTTGCAAGTACCTCACTCAGGAAATGAAGCAGAAGACTGACGATATGCTTGACAAGTGGTTTCCAAACCAAATAATTCCCCATACGTAGAGGTCTAATTGAACATCTCATTCGTAAAGAACTTACACTAAGACAACATTGATATGAAAACTTCAATATCATCTGAAAAGAAATGGCTACAGCATTGAGATTCTCGTAGTTGTCGGGGTCTTTGAAAGACTTGGCAACTGCGCAGCTCTGAGCCTTCCTCATTGCCTTGGCCTGTGCAGCCTCCAATGTACCGTCGTTGCAGCAGAAGCCTTCGCCGTCGGCATAGTTGTTATTGTCCGTGCCGTTGTATGGTACGTCAAAGAACCGGTAGTGGTCCTTGATAACCTGTTGCTGTGCGGTGTACTTGGATTTGTAGTCAACCGAGAGTCCGTCAGTCTCGCTACCTGCATACTCTATGCGGCGCGGGTCTGAACCGTAGGAGGCAAAATCACCAACCTTCGATACGATTCGCTGAGAACCAGCATATATATGCTTGGTATAGCGGCCACCCTGATTGGAGACAAGGTAAGGACTCACATAAAGCGAGAACTTAGCGATGTTGGTAGAACCTCCGGAGAATACACCGTTGACATAGACCTGATCGCTCTCTCCTGATGTCTTAACTGTGCGCTCACCATCGGCGTCATACCAGTAGTTGGACACGAAGCCGTTGTCGTCCACTGAAAGCAGACGGTTCTCCTCGTCCCAAATGAGTTTGCGCTCACCAATGCTGTTTTCACGGTGCTCGTCACTCATTACACGATTCGTGTTAACGTAAATGAGATTGCCGTTCTTGTCGTACTGATAAGCATGACCGTTCTCAATTTGCTGACCTTCCGGAGTCTCCTCTGTGCGGTAATTAACATCCTTTACACTTTCAAGCTGGAATTTCTTGCCTTCTCCTAAACTGTATGTATATGAGAGGTCATAGCCTACATTGAGAGTACCGTTGATATGGTTATATTTAACTATCTCATGAATTGACAGGGGTAATTTAATTACGTAAACCTAAACTCAAATTGTTTTTTATAATCTGCAATGATGAAGTTATTCCAAATGGAGGGTATTTGTAAAATCGAAAATCTTTAATTATCTTAGGTTTAAATATTATTTCTTGCTGATATATTCAAGTATTTGTTCAGCATGAATTTTGGTCTTAATCTCTTTCGGAGTGAATATTTTTTCAATAATGCCTTCCTCGTTTACAAGATATGTTGTACGCAGAGTGCCAATAGTACGTCTGCCGCATGCCACCTTTTCACCCCAACAACCGAGAGATTGCAACAGGGATGTCTCTGTGTCTGCTATCAAAGGGAAGTCAAGTCCTTGAGCTTCTGCGAATTTCTTTTGCAATGCTTCCTTGTCCTTGCTTACGCCGATAATGGCATATCCCGCAGCTTCCAATTCTGCTTTGTGAGCTTGCAGGGAGCACGCTTCTGCTGTACATCCGCTCGTATTGGCTTTTGGATAGCTGTAGAGGACTATCTTACGTCCGCGATAATCACTGCTCTTAATTTCGTTCCCGTTCTGATCTTTTCCGAGTACTTCTGGAATTTTGTCACCTACATTCATAGTATTCTGAATTTAATTATGTATGTTGTTCTTTATATAATAAGCAAATGTACAAGCTTTTATTTATCAGGCAGTTGCCTGTTTCCCTTTTCCGCCGTTCACAAAAGGTAACCTTTGATGTTGTAAAAGGTAACCTTTTGTATGGCAAAACGTTACGATTTATATGGCGAATCGTTACGGTTTGTTTTGTGGGTAAATAATCATCTCCGCTACAGATAGTGCCAGTGTTGCGGATATGTGTACAACTATTGTGGAATGTACCTTATTTGTAGAAAGATACATACTCATTAAACTCCGGCTCGTCGTATCTTGTACTTACCCCTACCCCAATGGCAACAAGTCGTTTTGCCGGAATATTGTGCTTTTCTTCAAGATATTTCTTGACATTTGCTGCTCTTTCCTCACATATTGCATTGACACGGGCAGCAGGTGTTTCCATACTGGTATATCCTCCAATGATAAGGCTCTTATCAGGATTGTTAATCATGTACTCTGCAATGTTGGCGATGATAAGTTCCTGGGATTCACTGATATTTACAGAATCTTTCTGAAAACGTACTGTTTTGTTCAGTGGAGTCTGTGCACCAGCCGTAAATATCATCATCGCGGCTATAAATGTCATTACTGTCTTCTTCATTTTCCTTTATTGTTTTATATTTTCATTTCCTGCTGCAAAGATACTGATTTTTGGGGTTTTTGAAAATTTTTCATCCATAATACACAATATTTACAGAACATTAAAGAAAATTGGAACCATTTGTCCCCGTTTTGTTACTGGTGCCATAGGAGTATTTTCTTTGAGAATTACGGTGCATGGATTACAGTAGAGCTCATCTTACGGTGATATGGAAACATCCCTGTTTTACTTCGTATTTTATATAGCATCTCCCGGACTCCCGGAAATCCCGCAACACTTCTGACAGAACCCATTTCAATGTGTCGTTCTGAACTTCGCGCCGAGTACCCTGCCGAGGATCGTATACTGTCTTGTAACGGTTCTGGGCTATATCGAAAGTCGTACCGTAAAGATGGCAGGAATTATCTGTCGCGTTGCCGTTTCGCTTCTGTAGCTTTAACACGTCTTCGTGAGTACGCAGCACACTGGTGACAAGTATCTTGTGGAATGGTATTCCTTTGATGTATAATGAATCGAAATATGCTCTGCCTATATCATTCAGGAGAACAGAAGCACGCGGTACAAGATACGGAATACTGTTCTTCAGGTTTTCGACATAGAAAAAGGGGTTGGCACCTATATATACAAGTTCGGACATTCTTTTTTCAGCATCACGGCGGTTGGCGACGGGTTTTACTCCCCAAGTTTTTGCTGCTGACAAATGGACAGCCTGACTGTCAGGAAAGCATTCCTTGAATCTCGGAACAGAATATATGCGGTGAGGAATGAAATCTTCATCCTTTGTGGGAACCTTGGGCGAAACCTCATAATTATGCGGCAAAGGCATCGTATTGCCAACGATGTCACGAGTCGTTATTGTATCTGTCGTTATTGTAGAAATTTCGCTCTCGGCTGCGGGCAATGAGTTACGATTGGCGCGCTCGCTCTTTGTCATAGCCAACTCAGGACAGGCACACCTCAGTAATGCAAGTGCAACAACCACAATTCCAAAGATCTGCAAATATATGGATTTTGATACTTTCATTCTTAAAGTTTATTTATTCGGTGCACAAAGTTAAGGAAAAAGATTGAAAATTGTAAACTTTTTTGTACCTTTGCAGAGGATTTTTAAGATTTAATAAAGGTTGATAGAGAAACATATCATAATAGAGGATGTTGATCCTGTTATGTTTTACGGGGTAGGCAATGTCCATTTGCAGATGCTGAAGTCCCTGTTTCCCAAGTTGCGCATCAATGCGCGCGGGGATGTCATCCGTGTGCTTGGTGACGAGGAGGAGATCTGTCAGTTTGAGGAGAATATGGAGACAATGCGTAAGCATCTTATAAAATTCAATTCTATCAACGATGAGGATATTTTAGATATTGTCAAAGGGAAGCAGACGAAAGCTGATTCTGTGAAAGGTGTAGTCTGTTACAGCATATCCGGGCGTCCGATAAAAAGCCGTTCTTCGAATCAGCAGAAACTTATCGATGCTTTTGACAAAGACGATATGACTTTTGCCGTTGGTCCGGCAGGAACAGGCAAGACATATCTGTCAATAGCCCTCGCCGTCAAGGCTTTGAAGGAGAAGCAGGTGAAACGCTTGATTCTCTCACGTCCTGCAGTGGAGGCCGGCGAGAAGCTGGGATTCCTGCCTGGGGATATGAAAGATAAGATAGATCCATATTTGCAGCCGCTGTATGACGCTCTTGAGGATATGATACCTGCCGTAAAATTACAGGATATGATGGAGAAGCATATCATACAGATCGCTCCGCTTGCTTTTATGAGAGGCAGAACGCTTAACGATGCGGTTGTGATTCTTGACGAGGCTCAGAACACAACAACTGCACAGATGAAAATGTTCCTTACCCGTATGGGATGGAATACAAAGATGATTATTACAGGAGACCTGACACAGATAGATTTGCCGAGAAACACACGCTCCGGTCTCGGGGAATCTCTGAAAATTCTTCAAGGGGTTGAGGGTATTTCAATAATAAATCTTGACCAGGGTGATATAGTGCGCCATAAACTCGTTACAAGAATAGTAAACGCATTTAATAAATATGACAATGAAAGCATTGACTAAGACAGATTTCCAGTTTGCTGGACAGAAAAGTGTGTATCACGGAAAAGTGCGCGATGTGTACAACATCGACGATGATCTGATGGTAATGGTTGCTACAGACCGTATTTCGGCCTTTGATGTCATACTGCCGAAGGGGATTCCTTTCAAAGGACAGGTGCTGAACCAAATTGCTGCGAAATTCCTTGATGCAACGAGTGACATCTGCCCTAACTGGAAACTTGCCACACCTGATCCACAGGTCACTGTGGGGTTGAAATGTGAAGGTTTCCGTGTGGAGATGATTATCCGTGGAATACTTACCGGTTCCGCATGGCGTGACTATCAGAAAGGATGCCGTGAGATTTGTGGTGTCAGACTTCCTGAGGGAATGCGTGAGAATGAGCGTTTCCCGGAACCTATCATAACTCCTACGACTAAGGCAGATGAAGGACATGACCTGAATATATCAAAGGAAGAAATAATCGCTCAGGGAATTGTTTCTGCAGAGGATTATTCCATAATGGAGGATTATACACGCAAGCTGTTTGCACGCGGTCAGGAAATTGCAGCAAGACAGGGCCTGATACTTGTTGATACTAAATATGAGTTCGGAAAGCGTGACGGCAAGGTTTATCTTATTGATGAAATTCACACCCCGGACTCATCGCGATATTTCTATGCAGAAGGCTATGAGGAGAAGTTTGAAAAAGGTGAGCCGCAGAAGCAGCTGTCAAAGGAGTTTGTGCGTCAGTGGCTCATTGAACATGATTTTATGAACGAACCGGGACAGACCATGCCGGAAATCACTGATGATTATGCGGAAAGCGTATCCGAACGCTATATTGAACTATATGAGGGTATTACAGGAGAGAGGTTCGACAAGGCGCAGGATATCTGTGATATCAATGCGCGTATAGAAAAGAATGTCTCTGAATATCTTGCGTCACGTAAGGCTTAGAAGACCGTGATAAATACATATAAGATGCACCAATGAAACGTGTGCTTTAGGAATATTTTTAATCCCTCCCCCTCCGATGGATAAATATGGAATTATAGGTCATCCTCTCGGTCATTCTTTTTCTCCGGGATTCTTTAATGAAAAGTTCCGTAATGAGAATATAGATGCGTCGTATGAGATGTTTGATCTTCCGCAGATAGACGCAATTTTGGAAGTGCTGGCATCAAATCCGGAGCTTCGCGGACTGAATGTCACAATACCGTACAAGCAACAGATAATGCACTATCTTGACGAACTGAGTGACGAAGCCAGGGAGATTGGTGCCGTCAATGTCGTGCGTGTTTCGCATGATGACGGGAATGTGCATCTGAAAGGATATAATAGTGATGTCATTGGGTTTACACGTTCAATAGAACCACTTTTGGAAAAATACCATAAAAAGGCACTTGTCCTGGGTACGGGCGGCGCGTCAAAGGCAGTGGAGTACGGATTGAGGAAACTTGGACTTGAGACGGTGAGAGTAAGTCGCTATGAGCGTCCGGAGACTATTCAGTATGAAAAAATCACGGCGGAGGTTGTCAGGGAATATAATGTGATTGTCAACTGTACTCCCTCCGGCATGTACCCTCATACAGAGGAATGTCCCCGACTGCCTTATGAGGCCATGGGCTGCCACAATCTGCTTTATGATCTTATATATAATCCGGATGAGACTCTTTTTATGAAAAAAGGACGAGAGCATGGTGCAATAACGAAAAACGGTCTTGAGATGCTTTTGCTTCAGGCGTATGCTTCTTGGGAATTCTGGAATGAATAATAGGAATAAGGAAGGATAAGGCTTGAGTTTATGCAGGCCGGGTCCTTCCATTTTCTGTATTTTCGAGCGACAGTCTAAAAAAAAATAAAGAAACGTATTAAAAACAAATACTATATTAGAAGGAATAATGAGTGACAATCGTTATATGATGCGCGGAGTAAGTGCCGCAAAGGAAGATGTTCATAATGCCATAAAGAATATCGACAAGGGAATTTTCCCGCAGGCTTTTTGTAAAATAATACCAGATATTCTTGGAGGAGATCCGGAATATTGCAACATAATGCATGCTGATGGTGCCGGCACAAAGTCGTCACTGGCATATATGTATTGGAAAGAGACCGGCGATATAAACGTTTGGAAAGGTATTGCACAGGATGCCATTGTGATGAATACTGATGACCTTCTTTGTGTAGGTGCTGTCGACAATATTCTTGTATCGTCAACTATAGGAAGAAATAAGATGCTCATCCCGGGAGAAGTTATATCCGCAGTTATAAATGGCACTGACGAACTTCTTTCTGAAATGCGCGAAATGGGTGTTGGAATATATCCTACAGGTGGTGAAACTGCTGATGTAGGAGACCTTGTACGTACGATTATTGTTGATTCGACAGTAACGTGCCGAATGAAGCGCAGTGATGTCATTGACAATAAAAATATCCGGCCGGGTGATGTGATTGTCGGTTTTTCATCCAGTGGACAGGCAACGTATGAGAAGCAATATAATGGCGGTATGGGGTCTAATGGTCTGACTTCTGCACGTCATGATGTCTTTTCAAAGTATCTGGCAGAGAGATATCCGGAATCCTATGACCGAAAGGTGCCTGATGAATTGGTATATTCAGGGACAAAGAAACTTACTGATATTATTAATGAGCTTGGCGTGGATGCCGGGCGGCTTGTCCTTTCTCCTACACGTACCTATGCTCCGGTTATAAAGAAAATCCTTGACGAAATGCGCTCGGATATTCATGGTATGGTTCATTGCACAGGCGGTGCTCAGACGAAAGTCCTTCATTTTGTAAATGATAATTGTCGTGTCGTGAAGGACAATATGTTCCCTGTACCTCCGCTCTTCAAGATGATTCATGACGAAAGTGGTACTGATTGGAAAGAGATGTACCAAGTTTTCAATATGGGACATCGTATGGAAATCTATGTCAGCCCGGAGATGGCAGAAAAAGTCATTGCCATCAGTAAATCATTCAATATTGACGCACAGGTTATTGGCCATATTGAAGAGGGGCAGAAATCATTGACCATAAAATCTGAGTTTGGGGAATTCAACTATTAAGATTCCTTGTATAGGAATCATACTTGTTCTTGGATATAGTATGCCTTATATTGCAAAGGAATAGCTAAAAAGGGATGTCGGATTAAATAAGTGATTGTTTCATTCACAGTTGCCGGTTTTGGCTATCAGCAACTTAGGTCGGATGAAAGGACACTATTGCTTGAATACCAATAATTGTAACTTAGAATATGACAGAAAATAACAGTATACTACAGAAGCTTGACGGTCTTGAGGCACGCTATGAGGAAGTTTCCACTCTCATAACAGACCCAAATGTCATTGCAGATCAGCAACGCTATGTTAAGTTGACACGCGAATATAAAGACCTCGAGGATATTATGAAACTCCGCAAGCAATATATAGAGTGTTTGGAGGGTATTGCAGAGGCAAAAGATATTATGATGAATGAGTCGGATGCTGATATGAAAGAAATGGCTCGTGAACAGCTTGCAGAGAATGAGACCTTGATGCCAAAATTGGAGGAGGATATAAAAATGGCCCTTGTACCGAAAGATCCTGAGGATGCAAAGAATGTTGAAATGGAAATTCGTGCGGGAACTGGTGGTGATGAGGCATGTCTTTTTGCAGGTGACTTATTTAAAATGTATAAGGCTTATTGTGAATCCAAGGGATGGAGTCTTTCTGTTACAGATGTATCAGAAGGTGCTGTCGGAGGATTCAAGGAAATTGATTTTGCCGTTTCTGGAGAGAACGTCTATGGCATTTTGAAATATGAATCAGGGGTTCATCGTGTACAACGTGTGCCTGTTACGGAATCTAACGGACGTATGCAGACAAGTGCTGCAACCGTTGCGGTTCTTCCTGAAGCTGAAGCCTTTGATGTCCAGATAAATGAAGGAGAAATCAAATGGGATACCTTCCGTTCTTCAGGTGCGGGCGGACAGAATGTCAACAAGGTAGAGTCTGGTGTCCGCGCAAGATATATGTGGAAAAATCCTAACACAGGAGAGACAGAGGAAATTCTTATAGAGTGTACAGAAACACGCGATCAGCCAAAGAACAAGGAAAGGGCACTTGCCCGTTTACGTACATATATTTATGATAAGGAGCACCAGAAGTATTTGGACGACATCGCATCGCGCCGAAAGTCTCTTGTGTCTACCGGTGACCGTTCTGCAAAAATACGTACATACAACTTTCCACAGGGGCGTGTGACAGACCATCGTATTGGGTTTACCACCCATGACCTTCAGGGCTTTCTTGGAGGCAATATCCAAGATATGATTGATGCTCTGACTGTTGCAGAGAATGCAGAACGCATGAAAGAAGCTGAATTATAACGACATTATTTCTAATAATAAGACACACAAATCTCTCATGGCAATACATTACACAAGGAAGAACGATTCTGTAGACGAGCAAACTATGAACGTAACAGAGTTTATTCAACGTATGGTTGACAGTCGCCGCCAGCCTGAGCGTCATCGTAAAGAAAACAATGTTGAGTCAACGAAATAGTTATATAGCATGAATAGGTTTTTGAATGACATGCGTTCGAACTCTCACGGTTGGTCACTTCGTGAGAATATTCGTACTTTAATCTGTATTTGTATAGCAGTAGCTGTTGTTAAAGCGTTTGAGATTAAGGTATGGTATTTGTGGTTTGGACTCTATGTAGTAATATATGTAGCCGCAGAAATATTGTGTATTGTAATAGAAAGAGGTTTTAAAATGTTAAAACATAAGAAATGAACAGACAAGAACTCGTATCACAGATACGCGGGAAAAAGAGTTTCCTGTGTGTAGGTTTGGATGTTGATTTGAAAAAAATCCCGCAGCACTTATTGGCTGAGGATGATCCAATCTTCGCTTTCAATAAAGCAATAATTGATGCCACAGCACCATACTGTGTTGCATATAAGCCAAATCTTGCATTCTATGAGGCATTTGGCGTGAAAGGCATGATGGCATTTGAGAAGACGGTAAAATATCTGAGTGACACATATCCTGAGCAATTTATTATTGCGGATGCTAAGCGTGGAGATATTGGTAATACGTCAAAAATGTATGCGCAGACTTTCTTCGAAGAGTATGATGTAGATGCACTCACCGTTGCTCCGTATATGGGAGAGGACTCTGTAATACCATTTCTTGACGGATATGTCGGGAAATGGGTTGTCCTGCTTGCATTGACTTCAAATAAAGGATCTTTTGATTTCCAGCTTATGGAAGATGTTACAGGAGAACGTCTGTTCGAGAAAGTTATTAAGAAGTCTCAGCAATGGGGTAATGATGAGAACATGATGTATGTTGTAGGTGCGACACGTGGTGAAATGTTCAAAGATATACGTAAGGTTGCACCGAATTCATTCTTGCTCGTGCCTGGCGTAGGAGCACAGGGCGGTTCTTTGGAAGAAGTATGCAAATATGGTATGATTGACGATTGCGGTCTTCTTGTTAACTCCTCACGCGGAATAATCTATGCCTCAAATGGTAAGGATTTTGCTGATGTAGCAGGAGAAAAAGCTAAAGAATTACAAGAGCAGATGGCAGTTTTATTATAAGAATATTGTCACATTTGCAATAATAGATGAAGATAATTAACGACCCTGTACATGGGTTCATAAAGATACCGAAAGGATTACTCCTGCAAATAATACAGCATCCTCTGATGCAGCGACTTACTCGCATCAGGCAGTTAGGAATGTCAAGTTTTGTATATCCAGGTGCCCAACATACAAGATTTCAGCATTCTATAGGAGCATATTATCTTACTACGGAGGCAGTTTTAACTCTTGCACAGAAAGGAATCTTCATCTTTGATTCTGAGGCAGAGGCCGTTGAGGCGGCTATCCTCATGCATGATATTGGTCACGGTCCGTTCTCACATGTATTGGAGAACACTTTGATTTCTGGAATTAGTCATGAAGAAATCTCTTTGAAAATGATGGAGCAAATTAACGATGACCTGGGAGGTCAGTTAAATCTTGCTCTGTCTATTTTCAAGGATAAGCATCATAAACGTTTTCTACACCAACTGATATCTTCCCAGTTGGATATGGATCGTCTTGATTACCTTAGCCGTGATTCTTTTTTCACAGGGGTACAGGAAGGCGTTGTAGGAGGAGCCAGAATACTGAAAATGCTCAATGTTGTAGATGATCAACTTGTCATTGACGAAAAAGGTATATATTCCATAGAAAACTATCTGACTTCACGTCGGTCTATGTATTGGCAAGTTTATTTGCATAAAACAGTGGTAGCATGTGAGAAAGTTCTTGTCAACCTGCTGATGCGTGCAAAATATTTGGCCAGTCATGGAATGGAACTTTTCTGTTCACCATATTTGAAATATTTTATTTATAATGATATAGATAAGAACATATTTGAAACCACTCATCAAGCATTATATAATTATGCGATGCTTGATGATAATGATATTTGGTCTGCAATTAAGGTATGGGCAAATCATGATGACAAAATACTGCGGATGCTGTCAAAGGCTCTTGTCACACGTAGACAATTCAAAGTCGAAGTGTTTGACGAGCCTGTTACGGAGCACTATATAGCAGAGGTGAGGCATAAGCTCGCCGAATTGTATGAAATTTCTTGGGAAGATACTAAATATCTATATAGTGTAGATGCTATTAAAAAGAATATGTATGACATAGATGGGGACAGTATCAAGATACTCTTGAAGACAGGTGTCACACAAGATATATGTGAGGTCTCAGACCTCCTTAATGCCGCATTATTATGTCATCAAAAACCGAAATATTACCTCTCCTTTTATAGATTAGAAACTAATTAACACCGTAAAACACTGAAAACCTTATTAATTTCTTTGTAGATATAAAAAGTTTTTGTATTTTTGCAGAAATAATAAAATTAAATATGGAATTCACCGCAAAACAAATAGCAGAGTTTATTCAGGGACGTGTTGAGGGTGACGAGAATACCACAGTCAACACATTTGCAAAAATAGACGAAGGAAAACCTGGAGCAATCTCATTTTTATCTAATACAAAATACACACATTACATCTATGAGACAAAGTCCTCAATTGTACTTGTTGATGAGGGACTGAAACTTGATAAAGAAGTAAGAAGTACGCTTATACGTGTGAAGAATGCCTATGAGGCAGTGGCAAGGCTTCTTCAGTTATATGAGTCAATGAAGCCTAAGAAGAAAGGTATTGACCCGCTTGCTTTCATTGATTCTACAGCAAAAATCGGTAAAAATTGTTATATCGGACCTTTTGTCGCAATTGGTCCGAATGTAGTTGTCGGAGATGGTTGCGCGATTCATCCACATGTAACGGTTAGCGAAGATGCTGTAATTGGTGAGGATACAGAAATATATAGCAATGTTGTGATATATCATGGATGCAAAATCGGTAACCGTTGTGTTTTACATGCCGGATGTGTAATCGGTGCAGACGGTTTTGGCTTTGCTCCGTCAGAAAACGGATACAATAAAATTCCACAAATAGGCATTGTTACCATAGAAGATGATGTGGAAATCGGGGCGAATACATGTATTGACCGCTCCACTATGGGTTCTACATTTGTACGCAAAGGTGTGAAACTTGATAATCTTGTACAAATTGCTCATAACACTGATATTGGAGCAAATACAGTCATGTCAAGTCAGGTCGGTGTCGCCGGTTCTACAAAAGTTGGTGAATGGTGCATGTTCGGCGGACAAGTAGGCATCTCTGGCCATATTACTATAGGCGACAAAGTCATGCTTGGTGCCCAGTCTGGTGTCCCAGGCTCGATAAAAGACAATCAGCAACTTATAGGTACCCCTCCAATGGAGATGAAACCTTATTTCCGTTCACAGGCAATTTTCAGACGACTTCCTGATATGTATAAGGAATTGAATGAGTTGAGAAAAGAAGTTGAGAAACTTAAATCTAATAAGTAATGTCTAAGCAGAAAACATTAAAAGGAAGCTTTTCTCTATGCGGAAAAGGACTTCATACAGGATTAAGCCTAACAGTAACTTTCAATCCGGCACCAGAGAATACTGGCTACAAGATTCAGCGTATAGACCTTGATGATGAGCCTGTAATAGAGGCTGTGGCTGAGCGTGTTATCGATACACAACGTGGTACGGTAGTAGGAAAAGGTGAGGTATATGTTTCTACAGTTGAGCATGGCCTTTCTGCATTGTATGCACTTGGCATAGACAACTGTCTTATTCAAGTCAATGGTCCGGAATTTCCTATTCTTGATGGTTCTGCCGCTCCTTATGTGGAAAAGATCAATGCGGTTGGAATTGAAGAGCAGAATGCTCCAAAAGATTATTATATAATCCGCAAGAAAATAGAAGTTAAGGATGAAGAAACAGGTTCCTGCATAACTATTTTCCCTGACGAGGAGTTCTCCATTACAGCGATGTGCTCTTTTGATTCCAAATTTATAAGCAGCCAGTTTGCAACCCTTGACCATATGAATAAATACTCAGAGGAAATATCAAAGGCCCGCACATTTGTCTTTGTGCGTGACATATTCCCTCTGTTGCAAGCCGGACTAATAAAGGGCGGTGATATGGACAACGCCATTATTATCTATGAACGTGAGCAGCCACAAGAGCAGGTTGATAATTTATGTAATATGCTTGGAGTACCGCGTATTGATGCAACAAAGCTCGGTTACATTCAGCATCGTCCTCTCGTATGGGATAACGAATGCACACGTCATAAATTACTTGACATCATAGGTGATATGGCACTTATCGGAAAGCACATCAAAGGACGTATTGTTGCAACCCGCCCCGGACATACAATCAACAATAAGTTTGCCCGCCTGATTCGCAAGGAAATAAAGAAACACGAGATTCAGGCACCGATATATGATCCAACTGTAGAACCTGTAATGGATGTCAACCGTATCCGCGAGTTGCTACCCCATCGCTATCCTATGCAGTTGGTTGATAAAGTCATAGAACTCGGCTCCAATTCCATAGTTGGCCTCAAGAATATAACGACTGATGAACCATTTTTTACAGGACATTTTCCCAGTGAGCCTGTAATGCCAGGAGTTCTGCAGATAGAGGCTATGGCACAATGCGGAGGATTGCTCATTCTCAATACACTTGAAAATCCGGAAAGCTGGTCAACATATTTTTTGGCAATCAATGATGTTAAGTTCAAGAAGAAAGTGGTTCCGGGTGATACATTACTTTTCAGAGTAGAATTGACAGAACCAGTCCGTCATGGTATCGCAACAATGAAAGGTTACATGCTCGTTGGCGATAAGGTTGTAAGCGAGGCAACATTCACAGCACAGATAATAAAGAATAAATAGTGTATGGCAAATCAAATTAGCCCTATGGCATATGTTCACCCGGATGCTAAGTTGGGTGACAACAACATTATCGGTCCTTTCTGTTATATTGATGCCGATGTAGTCATTGGTGACAATAATAAAATGCAGAATTCTGTTACACTCAGCCAAGGCACAAGGATGGGCTCCAACAACGAAATCTTTCCTGGTGCAAGTATTTCCACAAAGCCTCAGGACTTGAAGTATAAAGGTGAGGCAACAACTTGTGAGATTGGAGACAATAATTCTATCCGTGAATACGTCACAATATCACGTGGTACAGCAAGTAAAGGCACAACAAAGGTCGGTTCGAATAACCTCCTTATGGAGAATATGCATATTGCTCATGATTGTGTAATCGGAAATCATTGTATTATCGGCAACTCAACCAAGTTCGCCGGTGAGGTCGTGGTGGACGACTGTGCCATAATTTCCTCAGAATGCCTGTTTCACCAATTCACCCATGTTGGCGGGTATGTCATGATTCAAGGTGGAAGCCGTACCAGTCAGGATATTCCTCCTTATATCATTGCAGGCAAGGAACCAATTCGATTTGCCGGTCTAAACCTTGTCGGCTTACGTCGACGCGGCTTTTCCAATGAGACGATAACCTCCATCCGTGATGCGTATAACAAAATATACTCAAGGGGTATTATTAAAGAAGGCATCCAAGAGGTTAAGGATACAATGGTGATTACTAAGGAAATACAATATATTATTGATTTTATAGAGAATGCCCAGCGTGGCATACTACGCTGATGCAGACACTTGTTGTCATACTTGGACCGACGGGTGTAGGCAAAACAGATTTGTGCATTGATATTGCCAATCACCTGGGCTGTGAGATAATTAATTGTGATTCACGGCAGTTCTTCCGTGAAATCCCAATAGGCACTGCCGCACCTACTGCTGAACAACAGCAGCAGGTGCGGCATTATTTTGTTGGAAACCTTTCTGTGGATGATTATTATTCCGCATCAGAATATGAGCAAGATGTTTTGAAGTTTCTGCAGACCCAAGACAAAAATGCAAACTTTGTCCTTACAGGAGGCTCGATGATGTATCTTGATGCCGTATGCAACGGTATAGACTGTATGCCGGCTGTTGAAGAACCTATCCGCAATAAATTGAAGATTCGTTTGGAGGAAGAAGGACTTGATGCTCTTTTAGCGGAATTGCATGAATTAGACCCAATCCATTGGAATATAGTTGACAAAAGAAATCCACGTCGCATATTGCATGCTTTGGAAATATGTTATCAGACAGGAAAGCCCTACTCTTCTTTTATGAGACAGGAAAAGCCAAAACGGCCTTTCAGAGTCATAAAAATAGGTCTGACACGGCCACGTGCAGAACTATTTGAGCGTATAAATCAACGAGTGCTTAAAATGATGGATAGCGGACTTGAAGAAGAAGCCCGCAAAGTCTGGTATAAAAAAGGGCTCAATTCCCTGAATACGGTAGGTTACAAAGAACTGTTCGCCTATTTTGATGGTGAAATCACGAAAGATGAGGCCATACGTCAGATACAGTCTAACTCACGGCATTATATGAAGAAGCAGGAAACATGGTTTAAGAGGGACAAGGATATAAAATGGTTTCACCCAAAGGAATATAAAGAAATCATAAATTATATAGACATATCTCTTTATTGAAAATAAAAATGCGTAACTTTGCACTCTAACGTCAAACATATAGCTATTAAGAAAATGAATGAAATCAAACGCTGTATAGGAAAAATCAACAAGTGGGCAAAGCAGTTTTGGGTATGGTACAAGAAGCTTTATAAAGGAAAGCCGTGGTACACCAAGACCTGTGTCGGCATAGTCTCCATGCTCTGCCTCCTGATTGTATATCTTGCAGCTGTCGACCTGAATCTTTTCTGGCTTTTCGGCAAGTCTCCCGGCTTCTTTGATATTATGAATCCGAAGACAAATGAAGCCTCTGTCATATATTCTGCCGACGGTGTGCAGATAGGAAAATATTTCAATGAAAATAGGACTCCTGTTGAATACAAGGATGTCACACCTCAATTCTGGCGTGCCCTCATAGATACTGAGGATGAGCGTTTTTATAAACATGCCGGCATTGATCCTATCGGACTGTTCGGAGCTGCAAAAGATGCGGTAACCGGACGTGGAGGCCGCGGTGCATCAACAATCACACAGCAGCTTGCGAAGAATCTCTTCCGAATGCGCACAAACTATTCGACAGGTCTCCTTGGTCACATACCGGGAGTAAAGATGCTCATAATGAAATCCAAAGAGTGGATTCTTGCCGTTAAACTTGAAATATGCTATTCAAAAGAAGAAATTATTACCATGTATGCCAACACTGTTGATTTTGGCAGCAACTCCTTTGGCATAAAGACAGCTTCAAAGACCTATTTCAATACAACCCCTGAAAAACTAAAGACAGAGGAGGCTGCCGTGCTTGTCGGCATGCTGAAGGCTACTACATACTATAATCCACTTGTAAATCCTGAGAACTCACGGAACAGACGTAATCAGGTATTGGAAAATATGGTTGCTCACAACGATCTCTCACGTAGCGAATGTGATATTCTGAAGACAAAGGACATAGAACTGAACTATAATGTCGAGAGCAATTATGACGGGCAGGCACAATATTTCCGCAATGCTGTTGCCGACTATCTCAAAGACTGGTGTGCAGAAGAGGGCTATGACCTTTACAGCGATGGTCTTAAAATCTATACAACCATTGATACACGCATGCAGAAATATGCTGAGCAGGCTGCCATGAAGCAAATGAAGCAAGTTCAGCAGAACTTCAATAACCATTGGGGACTCCGCCGCACACAGGATAACTTTATGCCTGGAGAAAAACCATGGCAAGACGAGAAGCATAAGGAGATAGAGGGATTTATCGAGGGCATTGCACAGAAGCAGCCTTATTATAAGGCCTTGGTTGCCAAATTTGGCGAGAACTCGGACTCTGTCTCTTATTATCTCAATAAGCCACATAAGGTGAAAGTCTTCGATTATGAAAAAGGGGAAGTTGAGAAAACGATGTCCACAATGGATTCCATCCGCTACATGGTCAGCTATATGCACTGTGCATTTATAGCCATGGAGCCAAATACGGGTCATGTCAAGGCATGGGTCGGCGACATTGATTTCGACCACTGGAAGTACGACAAAGTAACAGCAATGCGCCAACCTGGTTCAACATTCAAACTTTTCGTATATACAGAGGCCATGAACCAGGGCCTGACACCGTGTGACAAGCGGCGTGATGAATATTTCTCCATGCAGGTTTATGATGAACATCAGAAAAAAGAAGTCACTTGGGCTCCTACGAATGCCAATGGATATTTTACAAATGATTCCATGGCACTAAAGTCTGCATTTGCAAGAAGTATCAATTCCGTTGCCGTAAGGCTTGGACAGGAGGTGGGGATAAAGAATATCGCACGCACTGCTCATGACATGGGTATCAAATCCCCTCTTGACGAGACCCCTTCTCTTCCACTCGGTTCCAGCGATGTCAACCTTCTTGAACTTGCTGATGCCTATTGTACAGTTGCCAATAACGGAATGCAGCGTGAGCCGGTTCTTGTAACACGAATTTTGGATCATAACGGAAATGAAATTTACGTAGGTCCTACGGAGGAAACGCAAGTCATACCATACAAGTCTGCATTCCTCATGCAACAACTCCTGCAAGGAGGTATGCGTGAGCCCGGAGGCACAAGTCAGGCTCTGTGGGGATATGTAGGTGAGTTCCGTGATACAGAGTTTGGCGGAAAGACCGGAACTTCCAATAACCATTCTGACGCATGGTTCATGGGAATCTCTCCAAAGCTTGTTGTAGGAGCATGGGTCGGAGGCGAATACCGGTGCATACATTTCCGGACAGGAGCCCTCGGACAAGGTTCACGCACAGCCCTTCCTATCTGTGGATATTTCTTACAGTCTGTACTCAAAGACCCGAGTTTTAAGCAGTATCATGCTAAGTTCGAATTGCCTAACGACCCGGATATAGAGCGTGGAATGTATATCTGTGACAGCTATTATGAACGTAAGAAAGATACTCTTGATATTGACAGTCTGAACTTCGAAGATTACATGGTGGAAATAGATGATAATGGCAATCCCGTAAATCAGTCTGTGCCGGTGAGCGCGGAGCCTGTACAGAATAAGGAGCAACAAATCATGCTTGAGGATCTTTAAGGCTATATTGGTAAGACGATACATGAGTCATCTGTCTTGTTCATCATATATTGAAAAGCCATGTAGCTGATATGGTGTCAAAGATAGTATTAACTGATTTATATCCGGTCATATCACAAAGCAGTCAGACGGGAATTCAGATTATATCAAAAGGTAACCATTCGTTCAGGGAGATCATACCATATATAAAGTTTACAGACTCACCTATTATGGTATATAACATAAAATCAGAATAATATGCCGGAAGGGTTGGATTTTTCAAATAAGCAGTTCAAGGATGCGCTTAATATAGTTGAGCGGACCCGGAACTCCCTTTTCTTCACAGGAAAGGCCGGTACCGGCAAGTCCACGTTCCTCAGGTATATTGATAAGACAACAAAAAAGAAACATATCATCCTCGCCCCTACAGGCATTGCTGCCATCAATGTCGGCGGACAGACGCTCCATTCGTTCTTCAAGATACCTTTTCATCCGCTGCTGCCGAATGATGTTCAGTACAATGCCCGGAATATCCGTGGCACTCTTAAATATAGTTCGGAGAAGATAAAACTCATAAGAGAACTTGAACTGATTATCATTGACGAGATTTCGATGGTACGCGCTGACATTATTGATTTTATCGATAAGGTTCTCAGAGTCTACTCTCTGAATATGCGCCAGCCTTTTGGCGGGAAGCAATTGTTGCTTGTCGGAGATGTATATCAGTTGGAGCCGGTTCTGAAAGATGATGACCGAAAACTTCTTCAGCCATTCTACACTTCGGGATATTTCTTTGCAGCACACGTATGGCGACAAATGCAGCTTATAAGCATCGAACTGAAAAAAGTGTACAGGCAGACAGACACGGAATTTATCAGTATTCTTGACAGGATAAGGGAGTCAAAAGTTCTGGAAGCTGACATCAGGGCTATAAACGACAGGGTATGTGCCGCTCCGGAGAAGCAGGAGGGAAGTGAGTCTATGTCTATAACCCTCTCCACGCGGCGTGACACCGTAGATTATATCAATCAGCAGAAACTTGCCGGGCTTGCCGGAGATATTTCTGTCTATAACGGTCGGATTACCGGAGACTTTCCCGAATCGATGCTGCCAACGCTTATGGAATTGGAGCTAAAGCCCGGGGCACAGATTATCTTCATAAAGAATGACCAGAATAAACGCTGGGTAAACGGAACGTTAGGTATAATCACAGGAATGGATGACGAGGAAGGAAAACTTTATGTCCATACGGAAGCCGGGGAAGACCTTGATGTGGAGCAGGCTCAATGGTCCAATGTCCGTTACACATTCAACGAGAAGGAAAAGAAAGTTGAGGAGGAAGAATTGGGAACTTTTACCCAATATCCAATCCGTTTGGCATGGGCAATTACTGTTCATAAATCTCAGGGACTGACATTCAACAATGTAAATATAGACCTGACAGGAGGTGCATTCGCCGGAGGGCAGACTTACGTCGCATTGTCGCGTTGTCGCTCACTTGAAGGTATAACTCTGAAAGAACCTCTTCGGCAAAGAGATATTTTTGTGCGTGACGATGTGAAGCTGTTTGCAAGACAGTATAATGACCAGAAAGCAATAGATACAGCATTAAGGCAGTCTCAAGCTGATATTGAATATGCCGAAGCCATAGGCTGTTTTGATTGTGGAGACTATCAGGGTGCCCTTGACCATTTCTTCGTTGCCATACATCAGAGATATGATATCGAGAAACCTGCACCGCGGCGTCTGATAAGGAAGAAACTGTCAAAGATCACCTTGCTTGAACAGGAAATCTGCCGGCTCCACAATGAAATGGAGATGCAGATGAAAAAATATGAGGAAAAGAATGAATTCCTCAAGGAACTTGCTGTTGAATATGTCATTATGGGTAGGGAATGTGAAAAAGAGCATCTTCCGTCTGCTGCAATCTCCAACTATGAAAAGGCTCTCCGTCTTTGTCCTGAATATCCTGATGCAGTCAAACGGTTGGAAAAACTGAAATCAAGAATGAAGCAGTCAAAGAAATAATAATAATGTCAACAAATATAACAACAAAATATGGAAGCACTTTTTATATCAATCTTGGCAGATGAATCCATGCATGAAGCACTGAAAGCTAAATTTATTGAAGGAAATCCTCTGTTCATGTCGTTTGTGGCGATCGTCCTAATAATAGGTTTGACATTCTGCATTGAGCGCATTGTGTACCTTGCACTTGCGGATATAAATACAAAGATGTTTCTGTCCAAACTCGAAAAACTTTATAAGGAGGGAGGTAAAAATACAGCCTTGGAGCATTGCCGTAACACTCGTGGCCCTGTGGCAAGTATATGTTTCCAAGGGCTGTTGCATTCAGAAGAGACATCGGAAGACATAGAGCGCACCGTAGCTTCTTATGCCGATGTAGAAGTTGCAAAGCTTGAAAAAGGATGTTCTTGGATTACACTGTTCATCGCCATAGCACCATCTCTTGGTTTTTTGGGTACAGTCATTGGTATGGTCATGGCATTTGACGACATTGAAACTGCCGGAGACATCTCTCCGACCATTGTCGCCGGAGGTATGAAAGTAGCCCTTATAACGACAATATTCGGAATTATTTCTGCTGTCATACTACAGGTATTCTACAACTATATCCTCTCACGCATAGAGCATCTGACATCCCAAATGGAACAGGCTGCCATTGAACTTGTCGAAATTCTTAGAAAATAGTCGGGCCTGCAATACATCAACTCATTTGAATAATATGATAGGAATACTTATTATACTGATGTATCTTGCCATTGTCACAGTATTATGTGTGACAGTGTGGTCAGCATATCGGGCAATAAAAATTGTCGGCAAGACCTCTGGCACATCCAATGGTATCAATGTGCGCAGAATCTGTATAGCCGTGAGATGCTGTATCTTAACAATACTTGTACTCTCGTTTGCGCTGGCAAGTACAGAACCCATACAAACAAATACCAGACCGTATGCAGACACATTTTGGTTACGTATGGCTAATATGTTGGTGTACACAGGATGTATGGCAATCTTACTTGCGGTATGTGCCACGGCATATTGCTTCTACCTAAACATAAATTCTCATGGTAAGATTATCAAATAGGATAAGGAAACATCAAAAACGTCGTTTGCCCCAGTTAAATACAACGTCTACGGCAGACATTTCTTTTATGCTTCTGATATTCTTCCTTGTAACAACATCAATGGATTCGGATAAAGGTCTGCATCGTCAGCTTCCTCCGAAGAATGTGGAGAAGGAAGTAGTTGCTACCGATGTTGACCGTAACACAGTAATGACTATCGGTATAACTGCGGACAACAGATATACATACAGTCTGCCCGGCCAACTGGAACCGGCTCCATGTACTGATGCAGAACTTCGAAAACAGTTAAATGTTTTTATCCCGCGGTTGGGAGATAAGCATATAATAGAAATACAGGCAAGCCGGAACGCATGTTATGACAGGTACTTTCATTTGCAGAATATATTGGTACATGTCTACCGTGATGACCTGAAGAGAAAGTACAAACAAAGAATCAGTGAGAACTATGTTCCGTAAGAAAGATAGAAAAGTCCCGATATTAAACACTTCTGCCCTGCCCGATCTTGTATTTACGGTGCTGTTCTTCTTTATGATAGTTACACACATGCGGCAGACAGACGTTAAGGTCAAGGTTGAGTCGCCACAAGGCACTCAGCTGCAGAAACTGCAAAAGAAATATGCCACTGCGTATATTTATGTAGGCAAAGATAAGACTGGTGATATAAAGATACAGTTCAATAACGATATTGTCGACATCGGCAAACTTGCAGACCGTACTATCAGGCAACGTGAAACATTGCCGATAGAGGAACAGCAGAATTTTACTGTGTCAATAAAGGCCGACAAAGATATTCCTCTTGAGATTATTGCTCAAGTTAAAGAAGCTTTACGTGAGGCTCACGCACTTAAGATTAATTATTCTGCAACAGAAGCATTAGAAAGTAACAACAAAATAAATTAAAGTAACAACTATGCCAAAATATCATCTTGACACCTTGGATAAGAAAATCATCCGAATGATAAGTAATGATGCACGCATACCGTTTCTTGAAGTGGCACGTGCATGTAATGTCAGTGGCGCTGCCATACACCAGCGCATACAGAAATTGCAGAGTCTTGGAATTGTAAAAGGGTCTCAATTCGTCATCGACCCTGAAAAGATTGGATATGAGACATGTGCCTATGTAGGACTTTATCTGAAGTATCCGGAACGCTTTGATAATGTTGTTGAGGAACTGAAAAAAATGCCGGAAGTCGTGGAGTGCCATTATACGACAGGTGGCATGGATATGTTCATAAAACTCTATGCAAAGAATAACCACCATCTTTTAAGCATAATCCATGACAAGCTACAGCCTCTTGGTCTGTCACGTTCAGAGACAATAATCTCTTTTAATGCTGCAATCTCACGGCCGCTTAATGTTGCAGAAATTCATGATGAGGATTGAAAAATGACCATTCATTGAAGCATATTCTCATAAGGGCAAATCTGTTAAAAGGAATGGGTGTTGCACATAAAAAGTGTGAAACTCGGAGCAATGTACCGAATTATTGTTAATGTAGATGGTGGTTTTGCACGATTACATGGAAAATATTCGTAATTTTGCAGGCACAGAGTCGCTGGTAGAAATCTTTATGTCAAGCAAAGACGGCTTTGTAAGAAAAATAGTATTAACCATCAAAAAACAAATTGCGTATGAAAAAGTTTGCATTTATTCTCGCTTGTTTGCTCACAATGTGCATAACATTCGCTTTTGCCGATAATGACAGAGTTATAACTGTACAGCAGTTGCCACAGACTGCACAGCTTTTCCTAAAGTCTCACTTTAGTAAAAATAAAGTCGCACTTGTAAAGATGGACAATGGTGTTTTTGCTAAAGACTATGAAGTGACATTTACCAATGGCAATAAAATTGACTTTGACAGCAAAGGTAATTGGGAGGAGATTGATTGTAAAGCATCTTTTGTACCGGTAAAAGTTGTTCCCGGGCAAATCATAAGATATGTGAAGTCCAATTATCCGACAACGAAGATTGTAAAGATAGAGCGCAGCCGTAAGGAATATGAGATAAAGCTCTCTAACCGTATGGAACTGACTTTTGACAAGAGTTTCCGACTTATAGAGATTGATTGAGACTTTTAGCTTAAATGTATATATTTAAAAAGGCTATATGGAACAGAAATACGTTCCATATAGCCTTTTAAATTTAATCGAGTTCCTGAAGCTTGTGATATGAATGTAGCAAGACTGACATCTTATGCCTGATTCATATTACGGTATATCCAAAGACATAGCCTTTCAGACACTTATAAAATATTACAATGAGTCTTACTCTTTTTGTATTGTTATGTCTTACCTGTTATATATTGGTAGAAGCATATTAAGAACCACAATGCCAGTGTATTCTCATCAGTAGTGATATTGGAGGTACAGTCCCTGATAATAATCCGTCAATGATACATTTGCTGATATATGCAAATGTATTTGATATCATTGGGCTTGTCTCATCACCATCATTTGGAGACGGGTCAAAAGAGGAAATTTTGCGTATGATTACTAAGAGCAGAATTTTCCAAAGTTGGAACGTGGGTAAAAAATAGATATTGTGAAACTCGTGGAACATATCCACTTCCAAAGTATTTACGTGCGATAACAAAGTCGGGCCATAAAGGTCTCGCACCACTCTATGGCTACGTAAAATCTGCAGAAGGTTCTGAATAGATAATAAAGTGTGCAAGAGGAACGTTGAGAGTCGTATTTAAGTGGGGTTACAAATAACCAATATAGATGTAATTATAAAAAATCTTTCATTAGAATAAAAATAAGGCAATAGAAACTCTTTTGAGAAATATTATTATCCTGAACTTGATTATTATAGTGCACGCGCCTTACATAATATTTATGTGAGGCGCGTGCACTATTTCTTTGCGGAGAGACAGGGATTCGAACCCTGGGTACCCGTAAGAGTACAACGGTTTTCGAGACCGTCCCGATCGACCACTCCGGCATCTCTCCTGAAACCAAAATGCTATGGTAGCTGAATAGTTCTAAAATACGACTGCAAAATTACTATTTAAATATGAGATATGCAATAGTTTTAAGTAGTTTTTAATGCTGGTTATACATTTGCAGAGTTTTTAATAAGATGCCATTCTCTCCAAAATCATCTTTTTCCCATTATTGCCGAAAGAATTTTCAGTGCATCACCAACAGTCGGGATATTAGAAATTACGATACGCGGAGAGCCATTGACAGACTTGAACTGACAACGACGCGGATTGGAAGTAGCATATCCGATAAGGCATCCGAATGCTGTTGTCTTATAATAAGGACTGCTTTGGTCGCGAAGCAAGTGCAGCTGCATAAGCTTTTGTTTAAGTACAATTTTTTCGCATCCGAGTCGCTTACCAAGACGGCGTAGCATAACTACAGACATCAGTTCCTCACCTTCATGGGGAACCGGTCCGAACCGATCCTCCAATCTCTTGCGGTAGTCTTCCAAATCCCTGTCGGTTTCAATCTTATCCAACTCACGATACAAAAGCATACGTTCTGCACTGCCCGGCACATATTGGTCCGGGAAAAACATTTCAAGGTCACTTTCCACACCGCAGTCATCGACAAAGTCCAAAGCCTCCATGTCATGTCCTTCATTTTGAGCCTCCAGCAGCTGTTCCTCCTGCAAATCTTGGAATTCCTCATTCTTAAGTTCTTGTACAGCCTGCTTCAATATCTTTTGGTAGGTCTCATATCCAAGGTCTTCCATGAACCCACTCTGCTCAGCTCCAAGCAGGTTGCCTGCTCCGCGAAGATCAAGGTCCTGCATGGCCAGTGAGAAGCCGCTGCCTAAATCAGAGAATGTCTCAAGAGCCTCCAAACGCGTCTTGGCGTCATGTGAAAGATATGATAAAGGTGGCGATAACAGATAGCAAAAAGCTTTTTTATTGCCTCTTCCGACACGGCCGCGCATCTGGTGGAGGTCACTTAATCCGAATTTATGCGCATCATTGATTATTATAGTGTTTGCATTGGGTATGTCAATACCGTTCTCCACAATTGTCGTAGATAGCAGGACATCATAGTCGTGATTCATAAATCCGATAATAATTTTCTCCAATTCATCAGGATTCATCTGGCCATGACCTATTGCAATACGACAATCCGGCACATGCTTCTCTATCAGACGAGCTATTTCTGTTAGGTTCGAAATGCGCGGGTTTACAAAGAATACCTGTCCGTTGCGTGACATCTCGAACTCTATGGCATCGGCTATCACCTCATGTCCATATGTTCCCAGTTCCGTATGTATAGGATGGCGGTTTGGAGGAGGAGTACGCATGATACTCATATCTCTCGCCCCCATTAGTGAAAACTGTAAGGTTCGTGGAATAGGCGTTGCAGACATTGTCAATGTATCAATGTTTGTTTTTACCTGACGCAACTTTTCTTTTGTGGATACACCGAACTTCTGCTCCTCATCTATAATGAGCAAGCCGAGATCTTTCCATTTTACAGACTTCCCGATAAGTTTATGAGTGCCCACAAGAATGTCAATTTTCCCCTCAGAAAGTTCCTTCAAGACTGTTGATGTCTGCTTGACAGTACGTGCCCGGGAAAGATAATCAACCCTTACAGGCAGTCCGTCAAGCCGTTTCTTGAAGGTCTTGTAATGCTGGAATGCAAGCACTGTTGTCGGCACTAATACAGCCACTTGCTTGCTGTCACACGCTGCTTTGAAAGCAGCACGTATGGCAACTTCCGTCTTTCCAAAGCCAACATCACCGCATACGAGCCTGTCCATCGGGCGTGCAGACTCCATATCATGCTTCACCTCCTGTGTAGCCTTCAGCTGGTCAGGGGTGTCCTCGTATAAGAAAGACGCTTCAAGTTCATTCTGCAAATAACTGTCGGGCGAGAATTTAAAGCCTTTCTCATGACGGCGTTTAGCATACAGACGAATGAGGTCTCTTGCAATATCCTTAATCTTTTTCTTCGCACGTTCTTTCAGGCGTTCCCATGCACCTGTGCCGAGGTGGGATAAACGTGGAGGTTCTCCTGTGGTACTGCTGCGATATTTGCTTATTTTATAGAGAGAATGTATCGAAACGTCAACCTTGTCATTATTCTGATAGACTATGCGAATGACTTCCTGATATGAATTCCCGACAGGTACACGCACCAATCCCGCAAATTTTCCGATGCCGAAATCAACATGAACAATGAAATCCCCCGGTTCCATCTCCTGTAACTCTTTCATCGTAAGAGCCATCTTGCCATGACGCGCATTATCAGACTTAAGACTATATTTATGGAACCTGTCAAAAATCTGATGGTCGGTAAACAGACAACGTTTATTATCATTGTCAATAAATCCCTCATGTAAAGTGAAGCCGAAGCTCTTGATGTCTATTCTGCTGAGTTCTTTATTGTTATCGGAGTCAGATGAAAGTATTTCACTAAGTCTTTCAACTTGCTTTTTACTATCAGCAAGAACGCCTATGATATATCCGGCATCAACATATTGCCTAAGAGTGTCCCTAAGAAGTTCAAAGTTTTTGTGGAAGAGGGGTTGTGGCACAATATGGAACTGCAATCTTGCATCATACTGTCGGTCCCCCTGTATCTGTGTCCCATACTCCATAATCTTCATTCTCGAAAACTCCGCTTGCATGACTGTCTGCGTACACAGCTGTGACTCACGCCTCATTTCTCCCATTATATGAGCCTGTTCCATCTCTGTTGCGTTGGAAAGCCGTTCCGTAAGAGCTTGTTTGGAGAAACCTTCTTCGAAGACACGCCCGACCCGCTCTGTGACAAAGGCCACATCTTTGGCTATTACAGGAGTTCCGTCAGGAAAAAAAGATGTCAATGGACGCTTGTCTGTCTCTGCCATTGACAGTTGCGGTACGATAACGACCTGCTCCTTTCTTTCCTTTGACAGCTGGTTCTCAACTTCAAATGTGCGTATTGTGTCTATCTCGTCATCAAAGAAATCTATTCGTATAGGAAACTCTGAGGAGAAAGAGTAAACATCAACAATTGAACCTCTGACGGCGAATTGTCCCGGTTCATAGACATAGTCCACCTGCATAAAGCCCAGGTCACGAAGCTGATGCTCCACGCAGACAATATCAACATGTTGTCCGCGCGTTAATGAAATCTTACGTTTCTCTACATCATGCCTGGAAACGACAAGTTCAGCCAAAGCCTCCGGATACGTTACTATAAGCATAAAGGATTTGCCAGCTCCTTCCCCATGCTTCTGTCTTTCAGATAATTTTGCCAACACTTCTGTCCGTGATATCTCATTGGCTGGATCATGCTGCCCATATTTAACGGCACGCTTATATGATGACGGGAAAAACAACGTCCTGTCCTCGCCAACCAGTCTGCACAGATCCGAATACATATACCCGGCTTCGTCAGCATCATTAAGCACAAAAATCATTATCCCCTCCCAAACTCCACTGTTGCCCATATCAACATGCGCCAGGGTGAGTCTGTCGCAGACAGAGGCCATGATCAGCGGAACAGCAGAACACGACAGTCCTTCCAAGAATATGGATTTGACCGAATCCTTGGACAAAGTCTTTACCAAAGCACCTACTTGTGCCGATTTTGTATAATGTGAGAGGAGTTCGTTTTTCTTCATCTTTTTATGATATTTCAACAACAATCATTGCAAGACATCGCAAAAGTGATGCCTTGTTTCGAAAATACAGACCAAAAATATTTCAAATGCAAAGTTACAATAATATTTTCTAATATGCAACAATTTACGCATGGAAGCTCCGTCAGGCTGTCTGAAATCAGAATGAAAAAGACAGCAAATATCCTTTGCTCGAAGCGTACTGCAGGTGTGGCTGTAAGTGCTTGATTTTAATAGCGTCTGTGTGCGTAAAATGGACAGCAATGAAGTGTTACCGTTTGTGTGGCCAAAGGTTACCTTTCGTGTTGCAGACCGTAACCTTTGGCATGGCGAAAGGCTACGGTCTGCAACAGCATCCGCCGCATTGTTCATGACAATATGTTAAGCACATGCATTTCTGTCCTGACTTTTGTTGTGCTTTTAGCATATAAAACCACATTGTTTGTCAGTCGGAACGAATAATTGTCATACACACGCGAATTTATTTAATATATTTTGCCAATATCGTTTTTTTTCTGTACCTTTGCAGTCAAAAATACGAGGAATCCATGGAAAAGTCGTGTCTTGTAATTCTCCTCATGCTTATAAGTTGTCATACCGGCATGTTCGCTCAGTCAGTGGAAGTGCCGAGGGATACGTCATACACTATTCATTCCACCTTTCTTCATCACAAAAAGCACCATCCGGAAATAGAGCTGGCACAGTTGGAGTTGCCGGAAAACGTTGATGCACATGAGGATGTTGTATATACAACACTGCATGACACGCCATACGGCGACCGCGAATTGCGTCTGAGCCTCTATCGCCCGAAAGACAGTCAAAGGTATCCTGCTCTGATTATGGTGCATGGAGGCGGCTGGAATTCAGGTGACAAATCCATGCAGGTCTCCATGGCCATGGCTATTGCCGCACAGGGATATGTGACAATTACCGTCGAGTATCGCCTCCGTCCTGAAGCTGTTTATCTGGCTGCCCTGCACGATCTGAAGACTGCCGTACGATGGGTACGTGCGAATGCGAGTCAATATGGTATTGACTCAGAACATATTGCAATGTCCGGTTGCTCTGCCGGAGGTCATCTTGCAACACTTGTCGGAATGACCAACGGCTCGACACGACACGAAGGCAAAGGTGAATGGAAGGAATGCGGCAGCGACATTCAGGCTGTGGTCAATATGGACGGCTGTTCGACATTTATCTCGCAAAATAATATTGAGGACATTAACAAGAAAGCGCAACAACACAGGGAAATGCCACTCACGGCTCAGTGGCTCGGTGGACTGTATGAAGACGCAATGGAAAATTGGACAGAAGCATCACCCGTGGTGTGGGTGTCAAAACGCTCTGCTCCTATTTGTTTTATAAACAGCAGACTACCACGCTATTCCGACGGGAAGGATGAACTCATAAAAAGGCTGAATGACTATGGCATCTATCATGAGAGCCACCTGCATGACGCACCATTGCATACATTCTGGTTCTTTCATCCGTGGTTCACTCCAACTGTTGAATATACCGTGCAGTTCCTGAACAGGACATTGAAAGGAGACATGAAGTAAATAACAATCATCATGCAAATCTCATAAACTGCCCGTGGGCATTAAGGCTAATAGAAAATATCAGACAATGAACAAATATATTGACGTAGCAAAGAAATCAATTTCAGGGCTCAATAAGTTTGAGACAGCGCTCCTCGTCGCTATACTTGCGCTCACAGGAATAGGCTTTTGGATAAAAGGGGAGGTTACACTGAACACCTCCATCGCTGCCATTGCAGCCATACTCGGAGTATTTTGTGTAGTGCTCGGCGCAAAAGGCTCTATTGCAAACTGGATATTCGGTACCGTAGAAGCTTTCCTCCATATTTATATATGCTTTTGTACGCACATCTACGGCGATATGCTTCAGAGAATTGTCTATAATCTTCCGATGCAGTTTGTCGGATGGAACAAATGGAAGAAACGTATTCGTGACGATGATTCCCAGACCATTCATACACGGTACATGACTTGGCAACAGCGTGGTCTTACGCTCTTTGCAGTCGCATTGGGCACGCTTGCTCTCGGAGTGTTCCTCATATATTTCGGTCCATGGATGATAGATATGATGCAAGGGGTGTTGCCGGACATGCAGTTCAAAACACTGAAAATGGACTACGACCATCCGATGCAGTTATGGCTTGACTCTTTCACGACAGTGATGTCCGTGATTACAATGTACGTCTCTGTCAAGGCGTTTGTAGAACAATGGTATATGTGGCTTGCCATCAATATCGCTTATATTACAATGTGGCTCATGTCTGCCTCGGACTTTTCGTTCATGACTGTTGCAAAATACAGTGTCTATCTCATCAATTCCTTTTATGGTATATATATGTGGAATAAACTGAGTAAAGACTGAGCCATAACAAACATGTCATCACGGCATTAAAAACAGATACAAATACACGTGCAATTATGAAGAGTGACAGTATTGTAATCATACCGACCTACAACGAGAAGGAGAATATAGAAAAGATCATACGGGCTGTGCTCGGGCTTGAAAAGGCTTTCAACATACTCGTTATTGACGATGGATCTCCTGACGGGACGGCAGGCATCGTGAAGAGAATGATGAATGACGAGTTCAAGGAACGTCTGTTCATCATAGAGCGTTCTGGAAAACTCGGCCTCGGGACAGCATATATAACCGGTTTCAAATGGGCACTTGACAAAGGGTATGAGTACATCTTTGAGATGGATGCAGATTTTTCCCATGACCCAGACGATCTTCCGCGTCTTTATTCGGCATGTGCAGATGAAGGGTACGATGTCGCCATCGGTTCGCGTTATGTCAGCGGTGTCAATGTTGTCAACTGGCCTATCGGACGAGTGCTGATGTCATATTTCGCATCAAAGTATGTAAAGGCTGTCACTGGATTCAAAATTCATGACACTACCGCGGGATTCAAGTGCTATAAGCGTCGCGTACTGGACACCATGGAACTTGACAAGATAAAGTTTAAGGGATATGCGTTTCAAATAGAAATGAAGTTCACTGCGTATAAGATCGGTTTCAAAATCAAGGAAGTTCCTGTCATCTTTGTCAACCGGCGTGAAGGAACCAGCAAAATGTCGGGCGGAATTTTTGGAGAAGCATTCTTCGGAGTCCTGAGGCTCAGACTTGACGGCTGGTTTAGAAAATATCCAGCCATTAAGGGATAGCATAATGATTCCTCCGTTTTCCAAGGAGGCAATATGCTAAATAGATTAAACATCAGCCACTGCAACCATTTACCACTGTATGAATGTAACGATAGTAAAATACAATGCCGGGAATATATGCTCTGTTGTCAATGCGCTTCGCCGTATAGGCGTTGAACCAATAATTACGGACAATGCAGAGGAAATACGCCGTGCCGACAAAGTCATATTTCCGGGGCAGGGAGAGGCAGGAACAGCGATGGAGTATCTTCGCGGACGCGGTCTTGATGATGTCATACGTTCCCTCACCCGCCCCGTTCTCGGTATCTGTGTTGGGCAGCAACTTCTCTGCCGCCATTCGGAAGAAGGCGACACCGACTGCATAGGGATATTCCCTATGGAAGTGAAACGCTTCCGGCCGGCCATTCGTGAGGATAAAGTCCCTCAGATGGGCTGGAACAGTCTGTATAATCTGAAGTCTCCCTTGTTCAAGAACATTAAAGAGAGTGACTATGTGTATTTCGTACATAGCTATTATGTTCCGTTTCACGAAGATTATACTATTGCGACAGCTGATTTTACATTGCCCTACTCGGCTGCAATCCATACCGGCAATTTCTATGCCACTCAGTTCCATCCTGAGAAAAGCGGCGATGTCGGTTCACAGATACTAAAGAATTTCATGGAACTGTGAGGGAAGGTTTCGTGTTTGTCACAGAGAAACGATGATAGAGCTTATACCAGCCATAGATATTATTGACGGTAAGTGTGTCAGACTTACCAAGGGTGATTACGCCCAAAAGAAAGTATATAACGAGAATCCTGCCGCCGTTGCAGCTGAATTTGAGCGACTCGGCTTCAAGCGTCTGCATGTCGTAGACCTTGACGGGGCTAAGTCCAGGCATATTGTAAATGACTCAGTACTGCGTGCCATAACTTCAGAAACGAATCTTATCGTAGATTTTGGGGGCGGAATAAAAACGTCAGAGGATATTGAGAAAGCTTTTGATGCCGGAGCGTCAATGGTGACAATCGGCAGTATTGCCGTTACGGCTCCGGATCTATGTGAACAGTGGATAGAACAGTATGGTGCAGAGAAAATCATCCTCGGTGCCGATGTACGCAACGGCAAGATCAGCATAAACGGATGGAAGGATGACTCTCAGGAAGCTCTCATACCTTTCCTGCACAAGTATGTTGGCATGGGCATAAAGAACGTGCTCTGTACAGAGATAAGCAAAGACGGAACCTTACAGGGGCCTGCAATGCAGCTGTACAGACAAGTAATGCAGGAATTTCCGGACATGTATCTCATTGCTTCCGGCGGAGTATCTTCCAATGCAGACATTGAAGACCTCAGCAGCAACGGCATTCCGGCCGTTGTCTTCGGTAAGGCATTCTATGAAGGACGCATTGACATCACAAAGTTGGCTATCAAATAATTCAATCCCTAAGCAAATGAGTCTGGCAAAAAGAATCATCCCTTGTCTCGATGTTAAGAATGGCGAGACTGTCAAAGGAACAAACTTTGTGGAACTTCGTTCTGCCGGAGACCCGGTGGAACTTGGAAAATTCTATTCGGAGAACGGTGCCGATGAGCTTGTGTTCCTTGATATTACGGCATCTTTTGAAGGAAGAAAGACTTTCACGGAAATGGTGAGCAGAGTTGCACGGGAGATAAGCATACCGTTTACTGTCGGAGGCGGTATCAACCAACTTGAAGATGTAACAAAACTACTCCACGCCGGAGCTGATAAAATAAGCGTAAACAGTGCAGCACTGCGCCGGCCGGAACTCATCTCGGAAATCACATCACAATACGGCTCCCAAGTATGTGTGTGCGCCATTGACGCACGGATGGATGAAGACGGATGGTATTGCTACCTTAATGGCGGGCGTGTACGTACAGAACGTGGTCTTTTTGAATGGGCACGGGAAGCGCAGGAACGTGGTGCCGGTGAAATTCTCTTTACATCCATGGATAATGACGGTGTAAAGACAGGATATGCCAATGAAGCCCTGGCACGTCTGTCAGAAGAACTGTCAATTCCGGTAATAGCTTCCGGCGGTGCAGGAAAGATGGAACATTTCAGGGATGCCTTCATCTGTGGCAAGGTTGATGCCGCCCTTGCGGCATCGGTATTCCATTTCGGTGAGATCTCCATTCCTGAATTAAAAGAATATCTGGACAAAGAAGGTATAAATGTAAGATTATGAATATAGATTTCGAAAAAGGCGGAGGTCTCGTTCCTGCCATTATACAGGATGCGGAAACGAAAAATGTCCTTATGCTCGGATATATGAATGAGGAGGCTTTTCATAAAACCATAGCAACCAGAAAGGTCACTTTCTGGAGCCGCGGCAGGAAATGTCTGTGGACGAAGGGAGAGACAAGCGGAAACTTTCTTGACCTTGTGGACATCAAGGTTGACTGTGACCAAGACACACTTCTTGTAAAGGTCACTCCTCATGGCCCTACGTGCCATACCGGCACAGACACATGCTGGGGCGAGGAGAACAAATAAGAAAAAAGCACACTGTCGTCATATATATAATAATGTATAGGCGGCAAAGCCAATTGCAAAGGTCTTTAACTGACAATAAATAAGACACATTTTTAGACATACGACAATGAAGAATGATAATAATCCACTCCTGTTCCTCTCTGAGTTACAGGATTTCATAGAGAAACGTCATGAAGAGATGCCTGAAGGTTCATACACGACGTCGCTGTTCAAAGACGGTCTGAACCGTATGGCACAGAAAGTTGGTGAAGAAGCTCTCGAGCTTGTCATTGAAGCAACCAACGGCACAAATGAGCGTTTGATATACGAAGGCTCTGACATGCTGTACCATCTTATAGTACTCCTGACATCAAAGGGACTTCGCATAGAGGATCTTGCAAAGGAACTGCAGGTGCGCCATGACCCAGACTGGCACAAACATTAACAAGAAACGGAATGTAAGCCATGCTTATTGACTACAAAAATGCTACAATATATCAGGACGACCAATGTATCCTGAAAGACATAAATTTCCGCGCAGATGAGGGCGAGTTTATCTATCTTATCGGAAAGGTGGGCTCTGGAAAGAGTTCGCTCCTGAAGACATTCTATTGCGAACTTGACCTTGACGAAGCAGAGAACGCTGTGGTTCTCGGCCGTGAGATAATGAAGATAAAGCGTAAGCATATCCCGGGCTTGCGGCGTGAGCTGGGAATCATATTCCAGGATTTCCAGCTTCTTCATGACCGCACGGTATACAATAACCTTTGCTTCGTGCTGAAAGCCACCGGATGGCAGAAGAAAACCGACATCAATGCGCGAATAGAAGAAGTACTTGAAGCCGTCGGCATGGCAGGAGCGAAAAACAGTCTGCCACATGAGCTGTCCGGCGGTGAGCAGCAGCGAATAGCCATTGCACGGGCATTGCTTAACAAGCCAAAGATTATTATTGCCGATGAGCCTACAGGAAATCTTGACCCGGAGACAGCGGAGAATATAGTAGCACTGCTGCGGGGCATCACACGCACAGGAACAACGGTGATAATGTCTACGCACAACATTCCCATGCTTGACAAATTCCCTGGCATCGTGTATCGCTGTGAGAACGGCACATTAACAGAAATAAAGCAATAAAAACAAACAGATAGGATTATGAAAGTAATGAAATTTGGCGGCACATCTGTCGGCTCTCCTGAAAGAATGAAGGATGTATGCAAGCTCATCACCAAGAGTGGTGAACCTACATTTATCATTCTCTCTGCCATGTCCGGTACGACAAACTCTCTTCTGGAAATCTCCAACTATTTCTATAAGAAGAATATCGACGGTGCACACGACATCATCAATCAGCTGAAAAAGAAATATATGAAGCATGTTGACGAACTGTACACCGATGCGGACATAAAAGCGGAGATTACAGAACTGCTCAATGAACGTTTCCAGTATCTTCATTCTTTCTCAAAAGATACATTCACAAGTTTTGAGGAGCGTGCCGTCGTTGCACAAGGTGAGATAATGTCCACCAATATGGTTGTTGCTTATCTGAGGCAGACAGGCATCAAGGCCATACTGCTCCCGGCATTGGACTTCATGAGAACAGATAAGAATCAGGAACCGGACATGGCTTTCATCAAGGAGAATCTCAATAGAATGCTCGAAGAGAACGGCGGCTACCAGATTTATATCACACAGGGATTTATCTGCCGTAATGCCTATGGTGAGATTGACAACCTGCAGCGTGGCGGCTCTGATTATACAGCCTCAATTGTCGGTGCGGCTATAAAGGCGAAAGAAATTCAGATTTGGACAGACATCGACGGCATGCACAATAACGACCCGCGCATCGTCGACCATACAGAGCCGGTACACCAGCTGAACTTTGAGGAAGCGGCAGAACTGGCATATTTCGGAGCAAAGATCCTCCACCCCACTTGCGTGCAGCCGGCCAAGAACGCCGGAATCCCTGTGGCACTGAAGAACACCATGGCTCCGGAAGCTGCCGGAACGATAATCAACAACGAACTGCAACGCGGAACGATAAAGGCTGTTGCTGCAAAAGACAATATCACTGCCATAAAAATAAAATCGTCGCGCATGCTCCTCGCGTCAGGTTTCCTGAGCAAAGTGTTCAACACATTTGAGGAATTCAAGACTTCTATCGACATGGTCTGCACGTCAGAAGTCGGAGTGTCAATGTCAATAGACAACACCACCCACCTTGATGCAATCGTTGACAAGCTGAAACATTATGGCACGGTTACCGTGGATAAGGACATGTGCATAATCTGCGTTGCCGGTGACCTTGACTGGGAGAATGTAGGCTTTGAGGCAAAGGCCACAACTGCCATGAAGGATGTTCCTGTCCGCATGATTTCCTATGGCGGCTCCAACTATAACATATCATTTCTCATCCGCGAATGTGACAAGAAGAGAGCGTTGCAGAACCTTTCCGAAGCACTTTTCAATAGTTTGTGAAATAATGGAAGCCGCACAGTTACCGAGAACTGTGCGGTACCATGGAAATGATTTTCATAACCCAGCCCCACACATAAAGACACCAACACTTCATGACGATGTTTCCGACAGATAAATTCAAGGATATAGAGACTCCGTTCTATTATTATGACACGGAGCTGTTGCGCACAACACTGAACACAATAAACAATGAAGCCGGTAAATATGAAAGCTATTTTGTCCATTATGCAATAAAGGCAAATGCCAATCCTAAGATTCTCAGAATCATAGCAGAAGCTGGATTGGGAGCTGACTGCGTCAGCGGAAATGAGATAAAGGCTGCGCTTGACGCCGGATTCCCCGCAGGAAAAATCGTTTACGCCGGTGTGGCAAAGACGGACAGGGAAATCCTTTTCGGAATAGACAATGACATCTTCTGCTTCAACTGTGAAAGCATTGAGGAACTGGAAGTCATACAGCAGCTCGCTGCGTCACGCGGCAAGAAAGCCCGGGTTGCATTCCGCATAAATCCTGATGTAGGTGCACATACACATGCAAACATAACCACAGGATTGGCGGAAAACAAGTTCGGCATCCCCATGACCGACATGGAGAAGGTAATCATGTCGGCAAACGCCATGCCTGCCATAGAGTTCATAGGACTGCATTTCCATATCGGAAGCCAGATACTTGAAATGGCAGACTTCACGGCTCTCTGCAACCGCGTCAATGAGTTGCAGGACCGGCTTGAAGAGCAGGGAATAATAATCAGGAACATCAATGTCGGCGGAGGCCTGGGAATAGATTATGATAACCCGGACAAGACACCGGTGCCTGATTTCAAATCATTCTTCGAGACTTATTCCAGATACCTGAAAGTGCGTCCGGGACAGAAAGTGCATTTTGAGCCGGGACGCTCCGTTGTCGGACAAATGGGGTCACTGATTGCGCGCACTATATATATAAAGAAAGGAACCAGGAAGGAATTCTGCATACTTGACGCCGGAATGACCGACCTCATCCGTCCTGCACTGTATGGAGCGTTCCATTGCATAGAGAATATCTCCAATCCGGACGGAGTGAAAAAAGTCTATGACGTTGTCGGACCGATTTGTGAATCTTCCGATGTCTTCGTCAAAGACCACAGCATGGCAGAGACACGGCGCGGCGACCTTATTGCCATACGTTCTGCCGGAGCGTACGGAGAGATAATGGCATCACAGTATAACTGCCGCCCCCTGCCGCTTGGATATATTTCAGAGGATTTCAAATAAGTTCAGGCACTAAGAGCTCACATTTTGTCAAAAGAATCTCATGAGCAAGAACATTTCTGTAGTAATAATAACCAATGACCACGACATTGTATTGCGGGAGACATTGCCTGCCGTTCTGTCCCAGCAATATGATGCGGAGTTCGAGGTTATTGTCGTCCGTGAGACAAGGAAGGGCGGCATAAAGGACATTCTTGAACAGTTCTATCCGCAATACAGGAATCTCCATTCCACATATCTTCCGGACCAGCCGCAATATGTCACCAATGAGGAGATAGAAATATTGCTCGGAGTCAAGGCGGCAAGATATGAGAACGTCATTGTCATACCGCCGTCGTTCTCCCCTGGCTCAGGCGAATGGCTGCAGCAGACCGGAATACTTTTGGAGACAGAGCCGTTGACAAGCGGCCGACCTGTCCTGCTTGGCGACATACACACAAGAGGGCTTGGATTCCTCAAACGCTTCCAGCATCGAAGGAACGTGAAGAAGAGTCTGAAAAAATGGTGTAAGGCAAATGGAGCAAAACCTAAGACCTTATATCCTGACAAAGAAAGCGCGGGACTGTTTTCCATAGCCTTTTTGAATCACAGCTACATAGAGGACATGCCGCTCCGCAATATCATATACAAGCAGCTTTATATATAAGGATATACCAGACTCCACAACGTGAAAGTCCTGCACTACATACCAAACTTCAAGAAGAGTATGGGGCAAGCCGCAAGGTTTGTCCAGATGCTTCAAGTCGCTATGGGAAAAACCGTGGAAACGCATATCATCTCAGGAAACATCTCAAGAGCGGAATTCCACAGACGGACAGACGGACTGAAGCCGGATGTCATTCACATACACGGATGCTGGAGTCTCAAGGCGGCCATTGTGGAAATGTGGGCACTAAACCGCAATATTCCCGTTGTCCTCTCGCCGCATAACGGACTGTCCCCAAAAGAGATACAGAACGATTTCTGGAAAAAGAAGCTGCCGGGCATAATCGCCTACCAGTTCCTTGCCGTCAGGAAAGCAATGGTGCTGCACGTCACATCATCACAGGAACTTGACGATGTCAAGCAACTTGGCTGGAAGAAACGCATCGCACTCATCTCCGAACCTGCCGTCAATGGCGACAGCGCAAATTTCATAGAAACATTCCGTGCCTTGTACCAGAAAGTCATTGATACCGCCCGGCGCAACAAACTCTCCGCACAAGAGGAACAGTGTATGTGGATGTTGCTCCATGCTTCCGTCATCGCCCGCCACACAGAACCCGGCAAAACAGCGGCAGATACAACGGATGCTGTTGCAAAAGCACTTGACCCTGAGGTTTTGGGAACGCTGCACAAACTTTCCGTCCACAACTGGAAGAACATCCAGGTCTACGCAATCGACCACGGAATAAGGACTCATGTGCTTTCCGGTGCCAAAGCCTTGCATATACAGCCGCCGGTCATAACGGAGAACCTGCCGGCACGCTTCAAAATAAAATCTGCCACTGCCGACGGCTCCATTTCAGACAAAGAGAGGAAAATACTTGAGGCGGCAACAGACCCAGACACGCTCGGAATCACAACCGACATACTGTACCTGAGCAAGATGCTGAACAAGAACCTGTACAATAAAGAATGGCAGTCTCCTGCCGCCATCATGCTGTCCCTGTATGAACGCCTGATGTACACGGAATACGATGAAGACAACTTCCTCATCATGATCAAGAGACTAAAAGCCGGCTCTTTCTGCGCCGGTCTCATGCAGATTCTCTCGGAAAGACTGCACCTCTCCATAGGCTTCATGCCTCTCGACCCCGCACGCAAGGATTCGGCCGCAAGCCTCCATAAGAAACTGAACGATTTCAACATACCTACAGAAACTACATAACATACACGATACCTTATGACAACCATAGAGATAGAAAAGGACATGCGCTACCTGCAGCTGCTCGCGCGCAATTTCCCTACAATATCATCCGCAGCGACGGAGATCATCAATCTTTCTGCCATACTGAACCTTCCGAAAAGCACGGAGCATTTCCTCGCTGACATCCACGGAGAACATGAAGCATTCCTCCATGTCCTCAAGAACGCATCAGGAAACATCAAGCGCAAGGTCAACGAAATCTTCGGCAACACGCTCCGCGAACAGGAAAAGAAAGAGCTGTGCACGCTCATCTATTACCCGGAACAGAAACTCGAGCTTGTAAAGGCCAACGAGGAAGACCTCGGCGACTGGTACCATATAACCCTTCACCAGCTTGTCGCCGTACTGCGTGACGTATGCTCAAAGTACACCCGCTCGAAAGTAAGGAAATCACTCCCCGACGAATTCTCCTACATCATTCAGGAACTCCTTCACGAACGTACGGAGGACCAGAACAAGGCGGCATACGTCAACGTCATCATCGAGACCATCATCTCCACACAGCGCGCCGACGATTTCATCATCGCCATCTGCAATGTTATCCAGAGACTGTCCATCGACCAGCTCCATATCCTCGGAGACATCTACGACCGCGGCCCCGGCGCACATATAATCATGGATACGCTGACGAACTACCATTCCTGGGACATCCAATGGGGCAACCACGACATCCTGTGGATGGGCGCAGGCGCAGGAAACGATGCCTGTATCTGCCACGTCATACGCATCTGCCTGAGATACGCCAATCTCACGACCATTGAGGAAGGCTACGGCATCAACCTCGTGCCTCTCGCGACATTCGCCATGGAACATTACAGCAATGATCCCTGCACGGGATTCGAGCCTATCGTGCTTGACGGGAACACGAACCTCGACGAGAAGCAGTGCCGCCTCACCGCCATGATGCACAAGGCAATCTCCATCATACAGTTCAAGCTCGAAGCGGAACTGTTCCACCGCCATCCGAACTGGCACATGGAAGACCGCGACATAATCTCCTCCGTCAACATTGAAAGCAACACATGCCGGGTCGACGGAAAGGAATACCGGATGCAATACGCCACTTTCCCCACAGGAACCACGCTTACCGACGAGGAACGCCTGCTGATGAAACGCCTCCACCACTCTTTCCGCGTCTCGGAGAAACTGCAGAAACATATCCGCCTGATGCTTTCCCACGGCTGCATGTATTCCATCTGCAACGGCAACCTGCTCTTCCACGCCTCGATACCCCTGAACGAGGACGGCTCGCTTAAGGAAGTGGAGATGATGCCCGGACTGTTCCTCAAGGGCAAGGACCTCATGCACAACATCGGCATGCTCGTCCGCTCGGCGTTCCAGCAGGACTCATCGCCGGAGGACCGCCTGTACGCCCGCGACTATTTCCTCTACCTCTGGTGCGGCAAGGACTCACCGCTGTTCGACAAGTCCAAGATGTCCACCTTCGAACGCTATTTCATCGCCGACAAGGCAACGCATAAGGAGGAAAAGGGCTTCTATTTCAAGCTGCGCGACGACGAGAAGATCATCGACGGCATCATGGACGCCTTCGGACTGACAGGACCGAACCGCCATATCATCAACGGACACGTCCCCGTACATGTCGCCAGCGGCGAGAACCCCATAAAGGCCAACGGCAAGCTGATGGTCATCGACGGCGGATTCTCCGAAGCCTACCATAAGGAGACGGGAATAGCCGGCTACACTCTCGTCTACCATTCACGCGGTTTCCAGCTCGTCCAGCACGAACCGTTCACAAGTGCAGAGGATGCCGTTCTGCGCGGCACGGACATCGTCTCCACCATACAGATCATCGAAATGGCAAACCGCCGCATGCATGTCGCCGACATCGACAAGGGCGAGGAACTGCGTGAGCAGATCAGCAACCTTAACAAACTTCTCTACGCTTACCGCCACGGCTTCATAAAGGAACGGGAGAGAAAAAAATAGAACCTCCCGCCACCGCCGCATGAACGGCGGCTCCCACACTTCTCCCATACAACAGAAAACAGGAATGAACATAATGATCTTCGCCGCAGGACTCGGCACACGCCTGAAACCCCTGACGGACATCATCCCCAAAGCCCTCGTCCCCGTCGGCGGGAAACCTCTGCTGCAGCGGGTGCTCGAAAACGTTGACGGCAGGGAAAACACTGTCGTCATAAACATCCACCATCACGGAGAACAGATACGCAACTTCGTCACAACGACACGCAGCCACTGGCAGTCGGAGATAAAACTCTCCGATGAGACCGCCATGCTCCTTGACACGGGCGGCGGACTGCGGAAAGCCGCGCCGCTCTTCCGCCATGAGGGACAGGAGAACGGACTGCCGGTCCTGATACACAACGTTGACATCCTCTCCGACGTCAATCTCGTGGAACTCTACGGCAAGAGCCTCCGCAACGATGCCACACTGCTCGTCTCCGGACGCAAGACATCGCGCTACCTGCTGTTCGACACTGACATGCGCCTTGCCGGATGGACCAACGTCCTGACCGGAGAGATAAAGTCCCCGTACAAAGAACTGAGAGAACAGCAGGGCGACCCGCAGCCGCTCACGCTCGGCGGCAGACCGCTCCGGATGCTCGCCTTCTCGGGAATACACGTCTTCTCGCAGAGCCTGTTCCCGCTGATGGACTCCATGCCGGAGAAATTCGGCATCATCGACTTCTATCTCGGCATCTGCGCAGAGCGCAACATACGGGGAATCGTCAAAGAAGACCTCCGCCTGCTCGACGTAGGCAAGCTCGACACCCTCGAGACCGCAACAGAATTTCTCAATCAATTATAAACCGAATGCAAAAGATTATTATTTTAGACTTTGGCAGCCAGACAACACAGTTGATCGGCCGCCGTGTCCGCGAACTTGACACATTCTGTGAGATCATGCCGTACAACAAATACCCGGAGGACGACTCCGACGTAATCGGCGTCATACTCTCAGGCTCCCCGTTCTCGGTGCACGACCCGGAAGGCTTCAAGCCTGACCTCTCACGCTTTGTCGGCAGACTGCCCGTCCTCGGTATCTGCTACGGCGCACAGTACTACTCCTACTCCAACGGCGGAAAGGTGGAGAAAACAAACACCCGTGAGTACGGCCGCGCCAACCTTGCCTACACAGACAAGGAGAACCCGCTCTTCCAAGGCTTTGACGACAACTCGCAGGTATGGATGTCACACGGCGACTCCATCACCGCCATCCCGCAGGACTGCAAATGCATCGCCTCCACCGCCGATGTCAAGTACGCCGCCTACGCCTCGGCGGAAAAACCCGTCTGGGCTGTTCAGTTCCACCCCGAAGTGTTCCATTCCGTGCAGGGAACGCTGCTCCTGAAAAACTTCGTCGTCGGCATCTGCGGCTCAAGGCAGGACTGGAGCGCGGATTCCTTCGTGGAGACAACGGTAAGGGAACTGAAAGAACAGATCGGGGACGACCGCGTAATCCTCGGACTCTCAGGAGGAGTGGACTCCTCCGTTGCCGCCGTGCTCCTCAACAAGGCAATCGGCGACCGCCTGACCTGCATCTTCGTCGACCACGGAATGCTGCGCAAGAATGAGTTCCGCGACGTCATGGAGGACTACAAATGCCTCGGCCTCAACGTCATCGGCGTGGACGCAAGCGAAAAATTCTTCGCCGATCTCGCCGGAGTCACCGACCCTGAGCAGAAACGCAAAATCATCGGCCGTGACTTCGTGGAGGTCTTCAACGCCGAAGCCAAGAAGATAAAGGACGCGAAATGGCTCGCGCAGGGAACCATCTATCCTGACCGCATAGAATCGCTTAACATCACGGGAAAGGTCATAAAGTCACACCACAACGTCGGCGGTCTGCCGAAAGAGATGCATCTCTCGCTCTGTGAACCGCTGCAATGGCTCTTCAAGGACGAGGTGCGACGCGTGGGACGCTCAATGGGGATGCCGGAGCACCTCATCACGCGCCATCCGTTCCCGGGCCCGGGACTCGCCGTCCGCATCCTCGGCGACATAACGCCGGAGAGGGTGCGAATATTGCAGGACGCTGACGACATATACATCCGCGGACTGCGCGAGTACAAGACGCGCCTCTCAGGAGAACAGGCGCGCGCCGTCCTCGCCGCCGGAGTTCCCGCCGACATGGAGAACGGCGAGATCGAAGTGCCGCTCTATGACCAGATATGGCAGGCGGGAGCCGTGCTGCTCTCAACCGTCCGCTCCGTGGGAGTGATGGGCGACGAGCGCACCTACGAGCACCCTGTCGCACTGCGCGCCGTGACGTCAACGGACGCCATGACGGCCGACTGGGCTCACCTCCCCTACGACTTCATGGCGAAGTGCTCCAACGAAATCATCAACAAGGTGAAGGGAGTAAACCGCGTCTGCTACGACATCTCCTCAAAGCCGCCGTCAACAATCGAGTGGGAATAATCTTTTCCGCACATAAAAAAAATGACTGCCGTGCCGGCAGGAAGCAAAGAAAGGCTGCGCAACCGCTGCGCGCCGGGACAGCTTCCGCCCGGCACGGCTCTTTTCAAGGTCTCCACACAACGGAAGAGAGACTCTCCACCACCGGGAGAGAGAAGACGGGAAACTGCTCTTTAAGAAAACTTGCGGCGGATTTTCAGAAAACTTATGGAAAGAGAACCTGCGGTGCCGGAAAATTTTGAAAATTCGCACTCATCCCGACAAGTACGCCGGAATTTTCAAAATATGCGAAAAAGAGCCAGAAACGGCGGCTTTTCATGAGAAAAACCTGCTTCTCCCGATTTTTCTGCACACTTTTTCAGGTTTCACGCCTTATTTTTAATGTTTTTCACCATCCCTGAGACAGGCATGGCACGATTTCAGCAAAAATCATCGGCCTTCAGCGAACAAAATGAGCCATTCATGGAATTTTCCAAGGCATTTTCAAAATTTTCCAAGGCATTTTCAAAATTTTCAAAGGCCTTTTCAGAATTTTCCAAGGCATTTTCAAAATTTTCAAAGGCTTTTTCGGAATTTTCAAAGGCCTTTTCAGAATTTTCAAAAGCATTTTCGGAAAAACATCACGATGATTCACCTTAAAACGCGTGCTTCTGCAAATTTTTCATGCGGGAATAGAAAACCGGGACATGGAAATAAGAAAACCCGAACCCGTTTCCTGCTGCCGGAAGAGCGGCGCCTGACGGGGCAAATTGCCGTCTGCGGTGCAAATGACTGCGTTTTTCTTGAGACAAACGGATTTATTTTTGTATCTTTGCACAGAAAACATGAAAACGTATGATTTTCCACATGAAAAAGACTGACATAATCATAAAAGCCGCACTCGCGTGCCTGCTCTGCACCTCCGCACTGCCTGCCTGGGCGCAGCGCCACGAAATCCTGTCGCCCGAAATCCGCTCCCTGCAGGTCGTGGCGGACAGAAACTGGCTGGGAATGCCCGTCATAACGCTCGGGAGGGACGAGACGGTGAACATCTCCTTTGACGACATGACCCACGACTATCACCGGTACACCTATGCCGTGGAGCACTGCGAGGCGGACTGGACCGTGAGCGGCGGACTCTTCGAGACCGACTACATCGACGGATTCTACAACGGGCTGACCATCGACGATTACGAGGAATCGCTGAACATGGCAACGCTCTACACGCACTACAGACTGCGGATTCCGAACGATCTCTGCCGCCTGAAACTCTCGGGAAACTACCGCCTGACGGTAATCGACGATGACAGCCGGGAACCTGTGGCGAAATGCTGCTTCATGGTGCTCGACAGGAAGTTCGGAGTGGGCGTGGAGATGACAACGAACACGGACATCGACGTAAACAAGTCCCACCAGCAGGTGAATGTCAGGCTGCAATACAACGGAGTCAGCGTCACGGACCCGGAAAGCCAGGTCAAGGGCTATGTCCTGCAGAACAACCGCTGGACAACCGCGCGCAAGCTTCCGCGGGCGCAGTTCCGGACCACGGAGGGCATGGCGTGGCAGCACTGCCGCGAGCTTATCTTCCCGGCAACGAACGAATACCGGAAATTTGAGTATCTTGACCTTCACCGCAACTCCATGGGCGTGGACCATACCGGCTTTGACGGCAGCAACTATCATGTATGGCTACATACCGACGAGCCGCGGCCGAACTATGTCCATGACGAGGACGCCAACGGAGCATTCTACATCAGGAACACGGACAACGAGAACAATGACACCGAGTCTGAGTACTTCATATGCCATTTCACGTATAAGGCCCCCGCGCCGTTCAACGGCGAGGTGTACCTGAACGGCCAGTGGACCAACGACAGGACACTGCCGGTGTACAGAATGGAATATGACGGCGGACAGGGACTGTACCATTGTGCCGTACGCCTGAAGATGGGATACTATTCTTATCAGTATCTCCTGCAGAATGCCGGCGGAACGACGGTGCTCCCGTCGGAAGGGAACTACTGGCAGACGGAAAACCGCTATGCCTGCCTCTTCTACTACCGGCCGCAGGGCGGAAGGACCGATCTTCTCTACGGATTCGGTGAACTCAGCCGCTGAAAACAGTTTCTCCCCGCATGAACCTGCATGCGGGGAGAAACATTATCATATATGACAGCAGGGCGGGTGGCCTTTCGTGCGGCAGGAATGCGGCGGAGTACGCCACACCTTATTATATATGGCGCATTGCATATTGCACGCCATGCCGCTCCGGCCTGATGCCTGCAGGGCGTGACGCCTTATCCCATTGTATGGCTTGAGCTGCCGTCAAAGCAGTGGGTGCAGACCTGGCATTTCGGCAGCCCGATTGCGTCGATGATGTTCTCGATCGTAGTGTACTTCAGCGAGTCAAGGTTCAGGCGCCGCGCAATCTCCGCAACCATTGCTCTGTACTCCGGAGAGCCTGTCTTCGCATACTGCTGCAGCCGCTCCTCGGAGATGTGCATCTCCTCCACGTTGTCGCCCTTTGTACCGCCCGAGACGTCACTCAGCTTCGTGGCCTCGGTGCGTCCCGCCTCGAAATCCTCGATGACGCGGCGCGTGATAAGCTCCAGGGCATTCTTTGAGGCGGAGAAATTGATGAACGGACAGCCCCAGATAAGCGGAGGACAGGCTATGCGCATGTGTATCTCCTTTGCTCCGAGGTCCTTGAGCACCTTCGTGTTCTCGCGGAGCTGGGTGCCGCGGACGATGGAATCGTCGCAGAACAGGCAGCGCTTGCCTTTCAGCATGGATTCGTTGGGAATGAGCTTCATCTTGGCCACAAGATTGCGCGTTTCCTGGTTCGTCGGCATGAAGGAACGCGGCCATGTCGGTGTATATTTCGAAATCGCGCGCTGGAACGGCACATGATGACCGGCGGCGTAGCCCACCGCCATGCCGATGCCGGAATCCGGGATGCCGCCGACGCAGTCCACCTCCGTATCGTCCTCCTCGCCCATGGCAACGCCGGTACGGTAGCGCATCTCCTCCACGTTCTTCCCCTCGTAGATGGATGTCGGGAAACCGTAGTATATCCATAGGAACGAGCAGACCTGCATCTTCTTCTCAGGCTTGCGGAGCTGCTCCATGCCGTCGGCCGTCAGCCTCACAATCTCGCCCGGACCGACAAAATGGGATATCTCGAAGCCGAGATTGGGGAACGCCGTGGTCTCAGACGTGGCCGCCATCGCCTCCACATTGCCCGCGGCGTCCTTGCGCTGGCCGATTACAACCGGAGTCCTGCCCCAGAAATCGCGCGCGGCGATTATTCCGTCGTCAGTAAGTATGAGCATTGAGCAGGAACCGTGGACATTGCGGTAGACATTCTCGATGCCGCTGACGAAATCCTTGCCCTTGATTATGAGAAGGCCGATGAGCTCTGTGGGATTGATTCTTCCTGAGGAAAATTCCGAGAGAACCATGTTCTCGGCAAGCAGTTTCTGAGCTATTTCCTCAGCATTGTTGATTTTTGCAACGGTGACAATGGCAAATCTGCCGAGATGTGAGTTCATAAGTAACGGCTGCGCATCCGTATCGGAAATGATTCCGATTCCCTGCTCACCAAAAAACTTTGGCAACTCGTCTTCAAACTTCGTACGGAAATATGTGCTCTCCAGATTGTGGATAGAACGCTTGAAACCGCCCGTCTCCTTGCTGTAGGTTGCCATACCTCCACGTTTTGTACCAAGATGTGACTGATAGTCTATGCCGTAAAACAGTTCCTCAACACATCTTTTCTTTTGAATCGTCCCGAAAAAACCACCCATTGTTTAGAAAAAATAATTATGATTATCCTTAATTACTGCAAAGGTACTAAAAAATAGTGAAATATTCGGCCTCACTCTTTAGTTTTTTAAAACAATAACATTTTTATTGTGCAAGGACAATAAAAGGCATGCGGCCTGCCGGCTGATGCTCTGTGCACCGTGGCCGGCAGGCCGCATGTCATAGGAAAGAGGTATCTCCGGCACCGTTGACTTTATGCCCGTGCCGTGGCAAGAACGTCATGGTCGTGTGCCGGGAACATTGCCGTTTCCGTGAGATGACTGCACCATGAGCGACAGCCTGTGCATTTGCAGCACCTGGGAGCGCAGGCACGGTTACTGCACCTTCTTCTTCTTCACTTTCAAAGCAGGAATCTTGACTTTCACGCCTTCGCGGATCTCCTTGACACCGCCGTTGACGGCTTCGACATAGCATTCCATGCCCGGACCAAGGTATGTTCTTGAAATACTTTCAAGCGTCTGTCCCTTTGCGGCCGTCACCGTCTTGTCGATGCCGGTGATTATGTACGCACCTGTACGTATTCTCGGATCAGAGTCGTAGGATGCCGCCGGAAGAGTCTCCTTTTCCTTCACCGGCCCGGCTACAGTCTGCTCAGGAAGCTCCTTTTCAGGATTAACGGCCTCGGCCGTGTCTGCATTCTCGGCAGGGACCGCTTTCGGAGCCGCCTTCACCACTTTCCTGACGACGGTCTTTTTCACAGGAACGGCCGGCTTCGGTGTGACAGCCGTGTCCATGTTCGCCGTCATGCGGCCGACAAAGAAACCTGCTACAAAGAACAGGGCGAGGAACACGCCGGACAGTAAATATATTGTCTTGTCGTTCTTTCCGTGTATATCCGCGGCAGCCTTATCCGGTGTCTCCGCTTCCTCATCGTCATCGGAGTCGTTATCCTGCATGGCGGCAGCCGCGGGCGGAGCTTTCATGACAGTATCATCGGCGACAGGCTCCGGTTCTGCGGCAACTGTCTCCTGCACAGGCATCACGGTCTTCTTTTCCTGCTTAATCTCCGGGACGGTGGCTGTCCCACGGCCAACATTCTCCGCTTCCTCTTGCATTGGAGCCGGCTTTTGCTGTCCCGAACCGGTTCCCACGTCGGCTGTTCCCGTTGAAACCGGTTCGGAAGCCTCCGGCTCTTCTTGTATATTCACCTCTTCCCGCATCTCCTGCTGAGGATTTACGGCAACGGTCTCATCAGCTTTCTCTGTCGTATCCTCCATATCGTCGAACACGACGCCGTCGTTGAGGACCACAGTCTCAAAATGCCCGAAAGGCTTGTTGACAGACTCCGCCATGGCTTTGTCGGGAGTGAAGGAAATCTTTTCATGGGAATCTATCATCACCCTCTCTCCTGTGTTCACGTTGATGCTGCTGCGCGGCTTCACTGTCTGGACCTTGAATGTTCCAAGGCCTTTAACCTTCACCTGGTCATCCGCCTGAAGCGTCGATTTCAGGAGTTCAAACATAGCGGAGAGAAACTGCTCGGACTCGGAGCGCGTAAGGCCATGCTTATCGGCAACGGTACGCGCGATGTCTTTCATCGTACTCATTCCGCCCCTCCTTTCTTGATGTTTCCCTTGACATTTGCGGCAGGTTTGAAGTTCAGTACAATCTTCGGCGGAACGAGCATGCGCTGTCCTGAAGACGGATTGACAATGATACGCTCCGTGCGCTTCTTCGGCTCGAATGTACCGAAGTTTGCGACAGTGACATTGTCCCCCTCGTCAAAAGTTGATGACATGGCAGCTATTACAGCATTGACCAAAGTCTGTGCCCTTTCTTTTCCAATGCCGGTATTCTTTGCTAATGTAGCTATAAATTCCTTATTATTCACTGTCTGTATCTTTATAAACTATTTCACCACGGTTGCATATAGGTCAAACTCTTCAGCGGCTGTAACCCTGACGTTGTAGAAGCAGCCCTTACGCAGTGTTTTCTCACGGACAGGGATGAGAACTTCCGGATCCACTTCCGGCGAACTGAATTCTGAGCGGCATACGTAATAGTCGCCTTCTTTCCTGTCAACGACAATCTCCATTGTCCTGCCGATCATTTCTGCCTGAAGTTCTGCTGAAATATTCTGCTGCACGCGCATGATTTTGTCAAGCCGCGCCTGCTTCGTCTCTTCCGGCACATCGTCCTTATAGTTCTTGGCACTGTACGTTCCTTCTTCTTCCGAATAGGCGAAAGCTCCCATACATTCAAAGCGTGCCCATTTTACGAACTCCACAAGTTCATGGAAATCCTCGTCCGTCTCTCCGGGGAAACCTACCATGAGTGTCGTACGCAGATGTATCCCCGGCACAGCTTCCCTCAGACTGGTGATGAGCTGCATGGTCTCCTCCTTTGTCGTATGACGGTGCATGCGTTGCAGCATATTGTCAGAGATATGCTGTAATGCAATGTCAAGATACTTGCACACGTTGGCGTTGTTGCGCATCACATCAAGCAGTTCGGTCGGAAACCGGTTCGGATAGGCATAATGGAGGCGTATCCATTTCACACCTTTCACATGGGCAATGTCATCCACCAACCGGGCAATACGGCGTTCACCATATAAATCAATGCCATAATATGTCAGTTCCTGCGCTATGACGTTGAACTCGCGGACACCATTGGCGACAAGGAGACGGACTTCCTCCATGATTTCCTCCATCGGACGGCTCTTGTGCTTGCCTGTTATAAGAGGTATGGCACAATAAGCGCAACGGCGGTCACATCCTTCGCTGATTTTCAGATAGGCATAATGCTTCGGAGTTGTGGTAAGGCGCATATCTTTGCCACTGCCTGTACTTCCCAAATCAGGGAGAGACTCGGCAAAATCCTTGAAGTCAAACTTACCGTAATACTTGTCAACTTCAGGAATTGACTCTTCTAAATCAGCAAGATAACGTTCCGACAGGCATCCCATGACGACAAGCTTGCCTATCTGTCCTTCCGCTTTTGCTTCAGTAAGTTCGAGAATAGCATTGACGCTCTCTTCTTTGGCATCCCCGATGAAGCCGCAAGTATTTACAACAACATATTCACCCGCCGGGCTGTCCGGATCATGATGCACATCATACCCTTTCTTTCCCAAAAGGCGCATCAAAGACTCACTGTCAACAAGATTCTTTGAGCAGCCCATTGTGATGATGTCAATTCTTCCTTTTATCATATCTGTATAAAGAAGTTCAAAAAAAGTCCTTCCTCCTAAATCCTGAACATTATCAGGATTCTCTATTTCTTACCGAAAAGGGAGTCAACAAAACTTCTGCGGTTGAACAGCTGGAGGTCTTCCATATTCTCACCAAGCCCGATATATTTCACAGGAACTTTCAGCTGATCGGATATCCCGATGACAACGCCGCCCTTTGCCGTTCCGTCAAGTTTCGTTATGGCAAGCGACGAGACTTCCGTCACGGCAGCAAACTGCTTTGCCTGCTCAAAGGCATTCTGCCCGGTGGAGCCGTCAAGGACAAGCATCACTTCATCCGGTGCATCAGGAACAACTTTCTTCATGACATCCTTAATCTTCTTAAGCTCATTCATCAATCCGACCTTATTATGGAGACGGCCGGCCGTATCGATGATGACGACATCTGCCCCGTTGGCTTTAGCGGATGAAAGGGTGTCGAAAGCCACACTCGCCGGGTCTGCTCCCATCTGTTGCTTGACAACCGGAACCCCTACTCGCTCGCCCCAGATAACAATCTGCTCCACGGCGGCTGCACGGAATGTATCCGCAGCACCGAGATAAACGTTCTTGCCGGCCTGCTTGAACTGATAAGCCAGTTTACCTATTGTAGTCGTCTTGCCGACGCCGTTAACTCCCACGACAAGAATAACATACGGCTTGCGGTCAGACGGAAGATCCCACTCGTCAAGATCGCCAGTATTATTCTCTTCAAGCAAAGAGGCTATTTCTTCACGCAGGATGTTGTTCAGCTCAGATGTAGACACATACTTGTCACGTGCGACACGTACCTGTATGCGGTCAATAATCTTAAGTGTAGTGTCAACTCCGACATCAGATGTGATGAGAACCTCTTCAAGCTCGTCAAGGACATCATCATCAACTGTAGTCTTGCCGGCTATCGCACGGCCGATTTTCTCGAAGACACTGCTCTTTGTTTTTTCAAGTCCCTTGTCAAGTGTCTCTTTTTTCTTGAAAATACTGAATATTCCCATGAGTGGTGTTTTTTTTATTTATTGTCTCTATTTACTATCCATACACCGATAAATATCAATGCCGTGGCAATTATTGTCTGCATGCTCAGAAGAGCCAATCCGAATATTACTGCGTATGCTGCTGTCACGACAGGCTGCAGGTAGTTATACATTGCCACGGTAGTCGGCGATACATGCTTTTGCCCGATTGGAAGGAGGAGAAACGCAAGAAATGTGGCGAATATAATAATATAACAGAGTTCCATCCACATTTCCGTTGTCAACAATGAGAAATCTATCGCCGGCACTTCCGGAACATATAGCGGTATCATCAGGACTGCAGAAATCAGGAACATCCATTTCATCAGTGTGAAAGGTGAATATTTACCTAAAATACCCCCGGACAGAACCAAATAAATTGCTCCGCATACCTGACTCAGGACAAACAATGTATCTCCCAATACCGGATTGCTGACATTCATTTCCATATTGACATTACTGCCGAAAACGAAAAGCAACATGCCGGCAAAGCCGAGTATGACACCGATACCTTTTATCCATCCGACATTCTGTTTCATTAAAACAGCACCAAGCAACAAAGTGAAAAATGGAGTTATCCCACATAGTACCGTGCCGTCTACCGGACTTGCATATTTCAATCCTAAAGTGATGAATATCTGATTTGCAGCGATAATCATCAATGAGGCTGTCAAGACTTTCAGGTAATCTTTTCGCTCTATACGCTCCGTAGATATGGGATGAGAGGGAAATAAGAATTTGCAAACAGCCCAAAGTATCCAAAACAGCAGAGCAGCTCCGGCAGTTTTTATTCCTGCAAGAATAAGCGGCGGAATAATCTGCGAATTCAGCAAGTCCTTACCTAAAGGTGCATATAAGCCCCAGATGATATTTGCTCCAAGAAGTGCAATATGTCCTTTTACCTTCTTCAATTCCGTTTACGTTTGTCGCATTAAAAAAAATCCGCACAACGCTCTGCGTTGCAGAACTTTGTGCGGACAAAAGTATCTTTTCGAATATTACGGTGAAAGAAATCTTGTTTATTTAAAGAAATCCTTTACGTCCTCGTTCTTGACCATCTGCTCATCAAACATGTAAGCTCCGGTCTTCGGACTCTTCACCATTTTAATAACCTTAGTATAAGCGCGACCATCCTGCTTTCCTTCATGGAGGGTTGCGACCGCTTTCTTTGCCATTGTCTAATCAGTTTAATGGATTATTTAATTTCCTTATGCACAGTCATGCGCTTAAGGATCGGATTGTACTTCTTGAGCTCCATACGCTCAGGAGTGTTCTTTCTGTTCTTTACTGTTACATAACGGCTTGTTCCAGGAAGACCACTCTCCTTCATCTCAGTGCACTCGAGGATAACCTGCACTCTGTTGCCTTTAGCTTTCTTTGCCATATTGATTATTCTCCTATAACTTTAATGTCCTTCCAATCAACATAACCATTTGCGACAGCCTTCTTGAGAGCCGCATCAAGGCCGATTTTGTTAATCAGACGCAGACCTGCTGCACTAATTTTAAGGGAAATCCAGCACTGCTCTTCTACGTAGTAGAACTTCTTGCTGAAGAGATTTACATCAAAGCTGCGCTTTGTGCGGTGCTTTGAGTGGGAAACGTTGTTGCCAATCATGGCTTTCTTTCCCGTAATCATACAAATTTTAGACATTTCTATCTTAATTTTTGCGTTTCTAATTGATACTTATTCCAAACAGAGTGCAAAATTACATATTTTTTGTGAAAATACCAAGTCCACATCATGCGCAAAAGTTTTATTTATTTTTTTTTAACACAAAGATGCTTGGCAGAAGATATCAGGCATCTCTATTCTTCTTTCACTTCATAAGCTTTTATGATTCGCACATCCTTCAGCGGACGGTCATTATTGTCAGTATCAACCCATTGGATGTCCCGCACAACATCCATACCCTCTACAACCTCTCCGAAAACAGTATATTGGCCGTCAAGATGCGGAGTGCCTCCTATGCGCCTGTACACATCCCTCACGTCAGGAACCAGCACGACATTGTCATTGCCGGACACTTTAAGACGCGCCTGCACCCTATCAAGCATGTCATCATCGAAACGAGTTACATAAACAATATAGAACTGATACGCCGATGACGCCCTCTGCGGATTGACACTGTCGCTTTCACGTGCCATGCATAACGCTCCGCGTTTATGCATGATTCCTGGATAACGTATTTCTGCAGGAATTGTGTAAGGTTCCGGCGTATCACCAAGCGATTCGCCGGGAATTGCCGTACGGCTTGCAGGGTCACCGGACTGAATCATAAACTTATTAATGACTCTATGGAACAGCAATCCGTCGTAAAATCCCTGATTCACAAGTGACTTGAAATTTTCTTTATGCAATGGTGTCTCGTCATACAGCACAACCTTAATCCGTCCCAATGTAGTTTCAATTATGACCTTAGTTCTGCTGTCATTCTCTTTCTGAGCGGAAACCGGCAAAGACAATGCCGTAAACAAGAGACATATTATCATATAAATACATCCCCTGGACAATTTACAGGTTTTATTCTCGTTGGATATCCTCATAACTAAATGTGCTTCCACTGTCAAATATCTGTTGGCAAGATGAAATCACAGCCGACAACGTGATGCTTAGTCATCGGTTGCTCGCCAAAGCTTCCTTACGCAATAATTGCAAGTGCAAAAATACATATTTTCTTGAAACTATACAAATTTGCACAAAAATAAATTATAAGAACCACCATGAGTTTTCTAATGCCTAGAGTCAACCGGCAAGTGCAAAATTAGTAAAAATGTTTAAAGAACTCACAT
>JAMPFD010000007.1 GCA_023664625.1 Bacillota bacterium
TGCATAAAGCCGCAGGATGGATGCTCCGCGAAGTGTGGAAGAAAGGATACAGAGACGAGCTGCGTGATTTCCTTGACAATAACGTTACTCGCATGCCTTCTGTCATGCTGAGCTATGCGTGCGAGCAGATGTCTGCTGACGAACGCCACGAATGGCAATCGAAGAGAAAAGCTACGGCAGATCCATTGACGAATAAAAACATAACTACAACTCATGAAACCAAATTCTGATGCAATGTATCCACGGACAGGTGATGCACAGACTGTATACCTGAAGTCTGTCATTACAAAGCCAAGCATAGAAGTCGGCGATTTCACCATATACAATGATTTTGTCAACGACCCGCGTGACTTTGAGAAGAACAACGTGCTGTATCATTATCCTATCAATCACGACAGGCTTGTTATTGGCAAATTCTGCTCTATAGCGTGTGGTGCGAAGTTTATCTTCAACTGTGCCAACCATTCTCTGAAATCGCTCTCTACCTACACCTTCCCACTATTTTTTGAGGAATGGGATTTACCCAAATCAGAAGTTGTCTCCGCATGGGACAACAAAGGCGATATTATCATAGGCAATGACGTATGGATAGGTTACGATGCTGTCATCATGGCAGGAGTAACAATTGGAGATGGTGCGATAATCGGCACACGGGCAGTAGTCACAAAAGACGTAGAACCATATTCAATCGTAGGTGGTGTTCCGGCAAAAGAAATCCGCAAGCGTTTCGCCACTGATGTTGTTAACGAGTTGCTCAGACTTAAATGGTGGGACTGGCCTTTTGATGTAATCCGCGAGCATATCACGGCAATACAGTCTGGAGATATAGGAAAGCTGAAAATCTGATAATGTATTTGTCTTTAGTTTCAGCAGAATGGTCATACTGCAAAGCCTCGGTGACAATGTATAAAAAGGTCATAGACTAAGCGTAACCGTATCATTAATTTGTGCAAAATATTTTCCGGCTTCATTTTTATACGTGAGTACTGGATTACCAGCTTTTTCAAGAAACTTCTTATTCTGGACTCGTGTATGTTATAATGTTGCCACTTCATGAGGTTTTGTCCCCAACAGATAATTGCTCGTTTGCGTATGTGTCAGCATTTATGTTTAAGATAACAGTGTACTGAAAAGTCAATGGTAACCTTTTGCAGTTTAAAAGGTTACCATTGACAGTGTAAACCGTTACCTTTTGCATTGTGAAAGGTTACTTTTTAGAAAGACAACGGTTCCCGTTTAGTGTAAAAGATACTGTGACGGCTATGTTAAATTATTGTGTTTTAATGAAATAATGTTATCTCCGTTAGTGTTTGTCGAAATTGTTTTGAATGTATGGTCTGTAAGTTTTAATCAGGTGAGGACGTGAGGAAAGGTAGTGATGTGTAGCGATCATTATTCTTTATTCTTTTCGTGGTTCTCCCTGCATTCAATTATGGATTTCATGTTCTTCTGCGCCCATTCCGTCAGTTGTGTGATAAGCGGCACGAGAGAATGTCCGATTTCCGTCAGACTATACTCTACTTTTGGAGGTACGACAGGGTAGACGGTGCGCGTCACCAGACCGTCAGCTTCCAAGGTCTTGAGTGTCTCGGACAGGACTTTTGGCGATATGTCAGGAATGAGCTTGCACAACTCACTGAAACGCGGAGCTTTTTGCTCGCTCAATATCATTATGACGAGCAATGACCATTTATTGCCGAACCGTGCAACGACATTGCGTATTGGACAGATTTCTATGAGGGAGTATTTGTTTCTGTTATTCTTCATAAGGCAAGCAAATATTAGTGTTCCTTGTATATCCTTTTAACTATGTGTTGGTCATGGTGGCGGCATTGTAAGATTTCTTATGGCAGGCGTATGGCTCTTGTCTGCTAAAGCCGCTACTTCTACAAAAGTAGTGATAAAACCTGCGATAAAGGAAGGACGTTAATCGCTTTTATTATATTTTAACATAAATATAACTGTAAGAAAAAGAGCAAAAGTGAGTTTGGAGTAACTATGTTTCAGAAATGTAAGTTCTTGCATATGATCAAGCAAAAGATTATCTTTGTACCGTCAAACCGGAAAATGTAATTTATTGAAAACTAAATGAAAATGGTATGGTGGGCTGTGGTGAGCCTCTTTTTGGGGTTATCTTGGTTTCTCTCTTTCGCTGTTTTGTACCTGATTGTCAGTCATGCAGTAAGTTGCAATTCCTTTTAATAAGTAACTATTGATAATTATTTTATAAATGAATGTTTTCTCACTAAAGCTTGTTCTTTTTTGTGAGTTAGTGCTTGTCACTCAGTCACAATGCCCGCATTGCTCCTTCGGTTCCGTACACCAACCGCCTGAAAAATAACTGCGTTTTCAGTATAAACTAATTTCCAACAGTTACTTAACCTCAAGTTATCTAAGCCATTCAACAAAGCAAAAATGAGTTGTTAATTTAGCATTAATAAATAAAGAATAGATTTATGAGCAGTATTAAAGTTTTGAACAAGGGCGGGAAATATGCCCATGCATCAGTAGGTAGCCTCACAGGTTACGAGGGAAAGGAATTTGTCAAGGAGGCTACGGAAGCCACCTCTTGTGAAATCTCGTTCGGCACATTGCCTCACGGTGCTGCTGTTCCGTTCTTCCACAGTCACAAGGCGAATGAGGAAAACTACATTATCCTGTCAGGTTCAGGCCTCTTCCAGGTTGATGATGAGGTCTTTGACATAGCCGAAGGTTCCGTCGTCCGTGTTGCTCCCGGATGTGACCGTAACCTCAAATGCACGTCAGAAGAGCCGATGACATACATCTGCATCCAGGCAAAGGCCGGAAGTCTGGAGGGATACACTATGACGGATGCTGATATAACAGAGTGCCGGAGCCTGTTGTAATTGTCAGATGCCGTATCCCGGCAAGAACTTTTTTGACTCCATGGCAAACCGTTCTCATTTATTTCTGTGTGTAGAGATTATGGCGGTCTGTCATGGAGTCTGTGTTTTTATGGAAGGGCTGTCCATGGTTTTTCCTTTACTGTTGATGCGTGGTTTTCATAGTGGGCGGGAATTTCTTAATTTTTTATAATTATACAGTTTGCGGTCATATATTATGCGAGTATTTTCTTATCTTTGCATAAATAATAGAAGTGCAATCAAATATAATCAGAATCAGATGAAAATTCTTTTGTGCGGTGGTGCCGGCTTTATCGGAACCCATACAATTGTGGAATTGGACAAGGCAGGCCATGATGTCGTTGTTGTCGACAATCTTGTAAATTCAAAGGAAGAGGCGCTCAACCGTGTTGCAAAAATTATCGGGAAGGAAGTCGCTTTTCACAAGATTGACTGTCGTGATCGTGAGGGGCTTGCGGGAGTTTTTGATAAATATGAGTTTGATGCCGTAATCCATTTTGCCGGATTGAAGGCTGTGGGAGAGTCTGTTGCAAAGCCGCTTGAGTACTATGAGAACAACATGAACGCAACGTTTGTCCTCATGGATGTCATGCGCGAGCACGGATGCAAGAACATTATCTTCTCCTCTTCAGCCACAGTCTATGGTGATCCGGTCATGATTCCGATTACGGAAGAGTGTCCGAAGGGACATTGCACGAATCCTTACGGACAGACAAAGTCCATGCTTGAGGAAGTCATGATTGACGTCCAGAAAGCGGACAGTGAATGGAATGTCGTCCTTCTGCGCTATTTCAATCCGATAGGTGCTCACAAGTCTGGCCTGATAGGTGAGAATCCTAACGGCATTCCGAATAATCTGATGCCTTATATTACGCAGACCGCCATCGGCATGCGTAAGGAACTCGGTGTCTTCGGTAATGACTATGATACGCCTGACGGTACGGGTGTCCGTGACTATATTCATGTCTGCGACCTTGCAGCCGGGCATGTTGCCGCCCTTTCTGCCATAGAACGTAAGTGCGGCCTTGCAGTATACAACCTCGGCACAGGTCACGGCTACTCCGTGCTTGACGTTGTAAAGGCCTTTGAGGAAGCCAACGGGCTGAAAGTACCTTATTCTATCAAGCCGCGCCGTCCCGGAGATATTGCGGCATGCTATTGCAATCCGGCAAAAGCAAAGACAGAGCTTGGATGGGAAGCGCAGTACGGCATAGAGGACATGTGCCGTGATTCATGGAACTTCCAGAAGAACAATCCGAAAGGATACGAGGAATAGTATATATTGACAGCGTTTGAAATATCTGATGGAGATTAGGCCTATAGCGTATTTCCGCTCTCCGTTTACATCGAAGTTCGGTATTCCGCGCCAAAGCGGTATTGTCACGGAGGTTGAGGGAGAAGTTATATTCTGCAAGCCATTCGATAATCCTACGGCTTTCCGTGGTATTGAGAATTTTGACTATATATGGCTGATATGGGGCTTCAGCGGGAATGCCGGTGTGCGGGAAGAACCTCCTAAGACCGATAGCGGAGCAGCCGGTAGCATACCTGCACGCTTCCTTGTCCGTCCTCCGCGTTTGGGTGGAAACGAACGCGTCGGAGTCTTTGCATCCCGTTCTCCTTTCCGCCCCAACGGGCTCGGACTCTCCTGTGTCCGGCTGAAAGATGTCCGGCAGGGCAGGCTGACGGTACTCGGTGCCGACCTTATGGACGGTACTCCGATATATGATGTGAAGCCATATGTGGTGTATGCCGACGCTTATCCCGATGCACGTTCCGGCTTTGTTGATTCGACGGAATGGGAACCCCTTAAGGTGGTCTTTCCGGAAGAATTGCAGGTAGGACTCTCTTCGTCAGACATACAGGCAATTTCCGGAGCATTGAGCCAAGATCCGCGTCCCCATTATCATAAGGACACGGCACGGATTTACGGCATGCCTTTCAGAGATAAGGACATACGCTTCCGCATTTCCGGCACCACAGTAGAAATAACAGACATAATCTAAGCCGTCGTCATCACCTATGACGCCAAACTAATTAACATAATGAAAAGAATACTGACCACATTAACCTTTGCCACTGCTCTGTCCATACCTATGATGGCACAGCAGAACGGACTTGTAGACATGCACACAGCTTCCCATTCTGTCATGGTGAACACCCCTCTTGGTGCGACACAATGGACTGGAGGCTTTTGGAAAGAGCGTTTTGACGTGTTCCACAACAATTCCATCCCATCCATGTTCGAGACGTGGAAAAGCAAGGAAGGAAAGGGCTGGAATAATTTCCTCGTAGCCTCAGGGAAAATAGAGGGTGAGCATCATGGACCCGCTTTCCATGACGGGGATATGTATAAATGGTGCGAGTCGCTTGCCGCTGTGTATGCTGTGACCAAAGATCCGCAATTGGATAAGATAATGGATGAGTTCATATCGCTTGTCGCTGCATCACAGCGTGAGGATGGATATATCCATACCCAGGTGAACATAGCCGAACTTAACGCTAAGAAGAAGCGAAAGGAAGCGCAGGATAACACTGTTGTAGGTACGGCACAGGGGACAGGAGCAGACGGTGCTCTTGGTAACAAACTCAATTTTGAGACTTACAACATAGGCCATCTTATTAATGCGGCACTTGTCCATAAGCGTGCCACAGGCAAGACCAATTTCTATGATGTTGCCATCAAGGCAGCAGAATTTCTTGTCAATTTTGCCAAGACCAATCCTGACGAGCTTGCCAAATGTGCAGTATGTCCAAGCCATTACATGGCAGTTGCGGAACTGTATCGTGAGACAGGTGACAAGAAATACCTTGACCTTGCACAGACTCTCATAGACATCCGTGGCAGCCAGCCGGACGGAACCGACGATAATCAGGACCGTGAGGCGTTCCGTGAGCAGTATAATGCAATAGGCCATGCCGTCCGCGCTAACTATCTTTATGCCGGTGTAGCTGACCTTTATTCCCTTACAGGAGAGGCTCAGCTGATGAAAAATCTCACGTCAATATGGGATGATCAGATAAACAGGAAAATGTATATTACAGGTGGCTGTGGTGCTTTGTACAATGGTGTCTCGCCTGACGGTACTGATTACAAACCTGCAAACTGGCAGCAAGTACATCAGGCGTTCGGAAGACCTTATCAGTTGCCTCAGTCTACAGCCCACAATGAGACTTGTGCAAACATAGGAAATATGCTTTTCAACTGGCGTATGCTTGAGACAACAGGTGACGCAAAGTATGCTGATATTGTTGAAACCTGCCTGTACAATTCCGTACTTACAGGCATCTCCCTTGACGGAACAAAATATTTGTACACGAATCCGATGCGACTTTCCAAGAAGTTGCCCTATCAGTTGCGCTGGAGCCGTGAACGCCAGAAACTCATATCATGCTTCTGCTGCCCTCCGAATACGTTGCGTACAGTATGTGAGGCTCAGGAGTATGCGTACACTGTAGCATCGGATGCCCTGTTTGTACAGCTTTATGGGGAGAACACTTTGGCAACTGCGCTCGGCAAAAAAGCATTGAAAGTATCCCAGAAAACCGACTATCCGTTTGACGGACGTGTGGAGATTACTATTGATGCAGTGGGCAAAGGCTGCCTGAATACAGTCAATCTGCGTGTTCCTGGATGGTGTGACAATGCCACGGTGACCGTTAACGGTGAAACTCAGCAAGTAAATGTTGTCCCGAATTCCTATATAGCTCTTGGCAGAAATTGGAAGAAAGGTGATAAGATTGTCTTCGACATGGAGATGAAGGCAAAACTTATAGAGAGCAATCCTCTCGTAGAGGAATCTCGTGGAGAGGTTGCTGTAAAGCGCGGACCGTTGGTTTATTGTCTTGAGGAAATGGACATTGACGGCAATCAGAATATGCAGCCTGGCTCAGGAAAGATGCCAAGCGTGTCAAGTGTAGATATAGACAATATTGTACTTCCCATGAACATTAAGCTCTCTGTCGTAGACATGGATATAGCAGGTTCAAGGATGAAAGCTCTTGAAGGTACTGCAAGATATGTTGAAGAACCGGACTGGAAAGGTACGCTGTACCGTGAAGTCAGCAGGAAAGAGCGTGATATAAAGATCCGTCTCATACCTCACTATGCTTACGGCAACCGAGGCCTTCAGGACTTTACAATCTTTATGCCATTAGCCCGCTGATGCATTCTTTGCGAAACTGTTCATGCAAGTGGGGTGGAGCCTGTTTGCCGGGTATTTATAAAGTAATAAAAAATGTATTGTATAGAGCCAAATCTGTGTATGGCAGTTTTTGAGCTGTTATAATATGATGAAAAGAAACATTGCTGTGATATTTATGAGAAAAATATTTCTGTCACTGTTCGCCTTGACGACACTTTCTGTTTCCGCGGCAGACATATATGTCTCTCCGAATGGTGATGACGCGAATGACGGTTCTGCGGGAAAGCCGCTGAAGAGCCTCCGTATCGCATTGCGTCAGGCACGTAATCTGCGCCGTCTGAATGACCCTTCTGTAAAGGGAGGTGTTACGATCCATGTTTCCGCTGGCACATACAATCTATATGAACCGCTGTATGTCCGTCCTGAAGACAGCGGAACTCCTGAATCTCCTACACTGATAAAGGGCGTAGGGGCCGTTATTTCCGGTGGCGTTGTTGTCAAGGGATGGCGTAAGGAAGGTAAGTTCCTTGTTGCCGATACTCCGGAATTCAACGGCAATCTGATAGATTTCCGTCAGTTATATGTTAACGGGACGAAGGCTGTGCGTGCGCGTGATGTGGAAAATTTTGACGATATGGCGCACATCCTCTCTCTTGACAAGCCCAATAAGGTTCTGTATGTTCCAGCAACAGCAGCCGTACAGGCTTTGGCACGTCAGTATGCCGGAAAAGACGGACAGTATGTCCAACCGGCGGAGATGGTGTTACATGAGATGTGGTGTGTGGCAAATCTGCGTATCAAGGATATACGCATAGAAGGCGACAGTGCAGCTGTCAGCTTCCACCAGCCGGAGTCAACAATACAGTTTGAGCATCCATGGCCGTCACCTATGGTAAATACAAAGCCGTTCACACGTGAGGACGGAAAGATCCTGAACTTAAATTCCGCTTTCTACCTTACAGGCTCCAAAATACTTCTTGATACTCCGGGAGAGTGGTTTCATGATGTCCGTGCCCATAAAGTGTATTATTATCCGCGCACTGGAGAGACGGCATCCATGCTGAACAGTGAGGAGACCCCTGTCATTGTTCCGGCATTGGAGAGCCTTGTGGAGGTGAAAGGAACTCTTGAGCGTCCTGTACATGATGTGAAATTTGACGGTATCACATTTTCATACAGCACCTGGATGCGTCCTTCTACGGACGGCCACGTGCCGTTGCAGGCAGGAATGTTCATGTATGAGGGATATAAATTGAGGCCTCAGACACGCCGTCCTGACCGTAACAACGGACTGGATAACCAAGGATTCCTCGGCCGTCCTGCTTCTGCCGTTATCGTCAGCGGTTCAAACGACATAGTCTTCGACAACTGTACATTCACTCATCTCGGTTCTTCCGGTGTGGATTATGAGGAAGGAACAAACGGAGGAGTGGTGAGCAACAGCATCTTTACGGACATTGCCGGCAGTGGTATTGTCGCCGGCTCGTTCTCCCCGTCAGCCTTTGAGACCCACCTGCCGTACGATCCTCTTGACAGACGTGTCGTCGTTGACGGACTGATTATAGCCAACAATTACATCAAGGATGTTGCCAATGAGGACTGGGGAACGCTCGGAATCAACTGCGGCTACGTGGCAAATACCATCATTGCCAACAATGAAATATGCGAGGTCTCTTATTCCGGTATAAATCTCGGATGGGGGTGGACTCAGAGTGTGAACTGCATGCGTGGCAATGAAGTGTACCGCAACTATGTCCACCATTACGCAAAACACATGTATGATTGCGCAGGCATATACACATTGAGTTCACAGATAAAGACATATATTACGGAAAATGTCGTGGATGAAATTTATCATCCTGTATATGCGCATGATCCGAATCACTGGTTCTACCTGTATTGTGATGAAGGCTCGTCAGGCATCACTGTTCAGGACAATTGGACTCCGGCAGAAAAATACCTGAGAAATTCCAACGGTCCTTGCAACACATGGGAGAATAACGGTCCAAACGTGAATGATTCCGTCAAGGTAAATGCCGGTATGCAGGAAACTCTTGACATTGCCGGGCTACGTACGCAGATACAGACTAAGAAGCCAAAGAAGACGAACTGAGAAGCATTGCGACACCTCTTGATAATTTGATAAACAAAGAAAAACTCACGATATTATGTGGATAACCTATCCTGGTGATTTCGAAATATGGCTCGGAAACAAGTTTAACAACCGCCGTACCGAACGCGGAGCGATGTTTCCTCCGTTCTGGAAGCAGGACTCCCATTATGTTACTGTGGAGTTCTCGACAACAGTCAATATAGAAGAAGCAGAGGATGTTGAGATTCTCTGTGAGGGTCAGTTCAATCTTATGCTTGACGGAAAGCTGCAGTTCGGCATGCCCAATACCTTTACTGTCCCGGCAGGCGAACATAGGCTTAATCTGAAAGTATGGAACCAGGCCACTCCGCCTGCATTGTATGTAAAGGGCAAGACCATAGTTACAGATTCCTCATGGCTTGCGACATACGAGGATAAGATATGGATAGACGAGAACGGCATAGCCCACGGTTCAGGAATATATGTACCGGCAGCAACAAGCAAGTATTTTCAGACTAAGGAACAGCGGCCCTCGGACTTTGCACTGGCCACGGAACCTATGATGCCTGTTTGTAAGGAGAGAGTGGGGAAGGGCGTTCTTTACGACTTCGGAAAGGAGACGATGGGACTTCTGTCTGTCGGAAATGCCAAGGATAAGGGACTGATTGAAATCTATTACGGTGAAAGTCGTGAGGAAGCACTTGACAAAGAGTATTGCGAGACACTTGATAAGTTTGAGACAAAGGACTTTACACCTGTCATTCTTGGCAGTAAGGCCTTCCGTTACGTCTATGTTGAGTGTGCCGGAGGAGTGGAAGGTCTTGATGTCTACGCTTTTTATGAGTATCTTGAGCAGGACATGGAGCAAAGCGGAGCATTTGAGTGCTCCGATCCTGAGCTGACCAAAATATGGGAAGTCGGGGCCTATACCATGGATCTCACCACCCGAGAGTTTATGATGGACGGCATAAAGCGTGACCGTTGGACATGGTCCGGTGATGCCATACAGTCCTACCTGATGAACTATTATCTCCGTTTCGATTCTGAATGCGTGAAGCGTACCATACGCCAGCTGCGTGGAAAAGACCCGGTTACTGCCCATGTCAATACAATAATGGACTATACGTTCTATTGGTTTAAGTCCGTTCTTGACTATTACGAATACACGGCCGATACGGCTTTTGTCCGTGAAATGTGGCCGAGGATGAAGACTCTCATGGACTATGTGCTCGGCAGACTTGATGCAGAAGGACTTGCCGAGGGACAACCTGACGACTGGATTTTTGTTGATTGGGTTGATTTCCCTATGCATAAGCGTGGCGTAATGTCTTTTGAACAGATTCTTCTGGCAAAGGCACTTGAGACAATGAAGGTCTGTGCGGAACTCGTTGGTGACGATGATGCCGTTAAGTATGCGGAACTTTACTCCAATGTGCGCAGGAAAACAGACGAGCATTTCTGGGATGATGAAAGGAAAGCCTACCTTCACAGTATTGAAGACGGACAACTGAACGATATGGTTACCAAATTCCCGAATATGTTTGCCATACTTTTCGGATATGCCGAAGGACAGCGCAGCAGGGAAATAATGGATAATGTGATGCTCAATCCTGATGTTGAGTACATAACAACTCCTTATATGCGCTTCTATGAGCTGGAAGCATTGTGCCGGATGGGTATGTATGCCCATGTCATGAGGGAAATGAAATCCTATTGGGGAGGTATGCTTAGAGAAGGAGCTACGTCGTTTTGGGAGAAATATGTTCCTACGGAGACAGGTACACAGCATCTGCAGATGTACGGCCGTCCTTACGGCAAGAGCCTCTGCCATGCCTGGGGTGCATCGCCTGTTTATCTCCTCGGTAAGTACTATCTTGGCATCAGACCTTTGAAGCCTGGCTATGAGGAATGGGAATGCCGTCCGAATCTCGGTGGTCTGGAATGGATGAAGGGACGTGTGCCTACACCTTCCGGTCCTATTTCCATAGAGATGACAAAGTCAGAGATCACTATACAAAGTCCTGTCACGGGCGGAAAACTTTATGTCGGTGACCGGTGCATAGAGATAAATACTACAGATAAGATGAGAGTTGAACTTGCCCGATAAGTTCAACGGGCAATCATCGGCTCTTGAAGTTAAATGTAAGTAATGCAATTGAACTTACCAAAAGAATTCACAGACTATACATCTCGCCTTTTCGGTGAGCAACGCTGGCTGGAATTTCTTGGCTCATTCGGTCAGGAGGCTCCTGCCAGTGTGCGTTATAACCCGTTCAAGTCGGTTGCAGAAGTTCCTGGCGGTGAGCGTGTGCCATGGTGCAAGGATGCCTATTGGCTGAAGGAACGCCCGAAGTTCACGCTTGATCCGTTGCTCCATGCCGGAGTTTATTATGTGCAAGAGGCCGGCTCCATGTTTCTTGACAAAGTTTTGCGCCGGTATGTTTCCACACCGGTGTGCATGCTTGACCTTTGTGCAGCTCCGGGAGGGAAGTCCACTCTGGCACGTGCCGCATTGCCGGAAGGCTCGCTTCTCATGACGAACGAGCCGGATCGCCATCGTGCCAACATCCTTATGGAGAATATGCAGAAGCAGGGACACCGGGATGTTTACGTGACAAATAATTATGCCAAGGATTTCCGTACTTCAAAAATTATGTTCGATGTCATCCTGACAGATGTCCCATGTTCCGGTGAGGGAATGTTCCGGCGTGACGAGGGAGCGATAAGGGAGTGGAGCTTGCAGAACGTGCGCAAGTGTGCGGAACAGCAAAGAAGCATAGTCGGCGAGATATGGCATTGCCTGCGCCCCGGCGGATTGATTATCTACAGCACCTGTACCTTCAATCTTCAGGAAAATGAAGAGAATGTGCGCTGGATTGCTGAGGAACTTGGAGCTGACATTCTCCCTGTGGAGACAAGCCCTGAGTGGGGCATTACCGGCTCACTTCTTACCGGCTTTGACGCTCCTGTCTATCGTTTTATTCCTGGTGTCACGCGTAGCGAGGGACTTTTCATGTGCGTCATGCGCAAGCATGGAGAAGCGCAGCCGTGCCGCAGGCCTGTTGAGAAGCAGTTGAAACGTCTCCATATCCTTTCCGACGGCAAACCGCAGGGAGAGAAGAAGGGTAAGGACATAATCCCTTCCCATGCAGAGGCATTGCTTGCACCGTTATCCGGCAGGGAAAAGGAAGACGGTATGGATGGGTATCCTGTTGTGGAATTATCACTTGATGCTGCACTGCGCTATCTTCACCGTGAGGCCATTATTTTGCCGGAAGGCACTCCTAAAGGCTATGTTCTTGTGACTTATAAAGGCCATCAACTCGGTTTTGTGAAGAATCTTGGCAACCGTGCCAACAATCTCTATCCTAAGGAATGGGCAATACGTAACCTGAACAGCCTGACATAGAATTACGAAAGGTAAACGAAACAGTATCTCCGGCTCGGTTATACTGACAAGCAGTAGATTCTTACAAGCTGCAAGACAATGTTCTTATCATTACGAAATCTGCAATGCCGATATAACGGCGTTGCAGATTTTTGTTTAATTGTTCTTGCCCATTGTGTTGTGGCCCGGATGAATTATATTTATGATTTTTGTCTATAAAACAAAGAATAAAAGTCTTTTTGTCAACAGTATGATTTCAATGATTGTCCGTGCCCGGTGCCAAAGGTTACCTTTCACAATATGAACCGTTACCTTTTATCCTGTGAATCGTTACCTTTCATTTCGCTACTATTTGGCGATTGACGAATATTTCTTTTTTTATGGGTGATGTTGTGGTATGCTGATTGTTATATGCTCAGGGATTTCTGACGGTCTTGACGGGACGTGTCCACGTTGTTCGTATGACGCTCCGTGTCCCTGTATTTTACAAAGCCGTGCCGGAATTGCCGTCATTTTGATTGTTTAAGGCAATTCATGAGCGTTTGTCTGCTATTTTGCTTTTTGGCAAGACTCAGAGAAAACGAAGAGAGTCCTTGGGGCATGGCCGATGAATCCTGAGATAATAGCCGGAAATAACAAGTGGAAAAAGTAAGACGAAGAACAGAGAAGGAAATTAGAAAAGCCATGTGTATTAATTTTGTTGCAGGAATTATGCCTATGTATAAGTAACTGTTGAAAATTATTTTATAATATAATATTTTCTCACTAAAACTTGTTCTTCTTTGTTGCTTGTTACTTGTCACTCAGTCACAATGCCCGCATTGCTCCTTCGGTTACGTACACTAATCGCCTAAAAAATAACTTCGGTTTTAGTATAAACTAATTTCCGGCAGTTACCTAATGTAATAATGTGTATATATTCTTTTCGCAGGCAATCTCTGTTACATGATAAATGGCATTGTTGTGGATTATGAAAAGTATTTTTACGTTTTTTCTTGTGCGAACCGATTATTTTTCATAAATTTGCAACAGAAACCTTTTGCAAATCTATGGAAAGCGGCAATTTTCTGAAACGGATATGGGAACTATATGCTGACGGCTTCCGGCAGATGACTGTCGGAAGGACATTGTGGATGCTCATCGCCGTAAAACTCATAATAATTTTTGCCGTGCTGAAATGGCTTTTCTTCCCGAATTTCATCAAGGAACATGCTGCTGACGGCCGAGAAGCAGACTTTGTGGCGGGAGAGGTCCTGAAATAGCCATCCCCTTACGGGCGGTTTTGCGCCACTCATACCGCTTCCTGCAACAATATGTCAAGGGGGCTATGAGACTTCTTGCCTGTGTGTGAGAATCTCCTGACTGACATTAAGCACCGGAACACTGTACAAGACGCTGTATATAAAAACATAATAATATAACTATTCACATGACAGACACATTGTTAAACTTTGACATTGCAGCCGTAGACTGGGCAAGGGCACAGTTCGCCCTCACCGCAATCTACCATTGGCTGTTTGTCCCTCTGACACTCGGCCTCGCCGTAATCATGGGCATTGCGGAGACAATCTTCTACATCAAGAAGGAGGAGTTTTGGAAAGAGACAGCCAAGTTCTGGCAGCGCCTGTTTGGCGTGAACTTCGCAATCGGTATTGCGACGGGTATCATACTTGAGTTCCAGTTCGGCACGAACTGGAGCAACTACTCCTGGTTTGTGGGTGACATCTTCGGTGCTCCTCTCGCTGTAGAGGGAATTGTGGCGTTCTTTATGGAAAGCACTTTCGTGGCGGTGATGTTCTTCGGCTGGACAAAGGTCAGCCGTGGCTTCCATCTCGCTTCGACATGGCTTACCGGACTCGGGGCGACAATCTCCGCTTGGTGGATTCTTGTGGCAAACGCCTGGATGCAGTATCCGACAGGTTGTGAATTCAATCCTGATACGATGCGTAACGAGATGACATCTTTTCTTGATGTGGCTCTGTCGCCTGTTGGTGTGGATAAGTTTCTGCACACTGTCACGTCAGCGTGGATTATCGGTGCATTGTTCGTGACGGCAGTGAGCGCATGGTATCTCCTGCGCCGCCAACATGCGAGGCTTGCCGTCTCAAGCATAAAGATTGCGTCAGTCGTCGGGCTCGTTGCAACGCTGTTAGCTGTGCATACAGGAGATACTTCTGCATACCTTGTCTCAAAGTTCCAGCCGATGAAGCTTGCTGCCATGGAGGCTCTCCATGATGGAGGAACGTCACAGTCTTTGACAGTTGTCGGACTTATGAATCCGTTCTCACAGCTTGACTATGAGAACGGTGGTGAACCGGCAATGAAAATTGCAGTGCCGAGCATGCTGTCGCTCCTTGCCACTCATGATATGGAAGGATTTGTTCCTGGCATCAATGACATTCTTAATGGCGGATATGCATTGCCAGACGGTACGACGGCACTCAGTGCGGAAGAGAAAATCGAGCGCGGCAGGAAAGCTATAGTGGCCCTGAAAGAGTATAGGAGTCTCATGGCGCAAGGCTCTGCGGCACCTGATGGGCGGAAGACGGAAATGCTGCGCAATGTGCTGAAAGAGAATATGCCGTATTTTGGTTACGGATTTGTAAAGGAACGTGCCCAGCTTGTGCCTTTTATTCCTGTATGTTTTTACGCCTTCCGTGTGATGGTCGGACTCGGTACATTGTTCATCCTGTTTTTTGCCATTATGCTGTTCCTTGTCTACAGGAAAGACCTGCAGCGCTTCCGTTGGCTGCTCTGGGGCGCGGTTGGATTGCTCCCGCTCGGATATATTGCGAGCGAGGCCGGCTGGATTGTTGCCGAAATAGGAAGACAGCCATGGACAATACAGGATATGCTGCCGACATGGGCGGGCGTCAGTGCTGTGGGAAGCGGAAGCGTGATGCTTACTTTTTTCATCTTCCTTGCTCTGTTCACAACGCTTCTCGCTGTTGAAATTAACATTATGCTGAAACAAATAAAGAAAGGACCAGAACTATGACATACGGTTTTCTGCAACACTATTGGTGGTTCCTCGTATCGCTCCTAGGAGCACTGCTTGTCTTCCTGATGTTTGTGCAGGGGGCTAATGCGTTACTTTTCTCTCTCGGACACAACGAAAGGGAGCGGCGGCTGATTGTTAACTCCACAGGACGGAAGTGGGAGTTTACGTTTACTACGCTCGTTGTTTTCGGAGGAGCGTTCTTCGCTTCTTTCCCGTTGTTCTACAGTACAAGTTTCGGCGGTGCCTATTGGCTGTGGATGATAATACTTTTCTCGTTTGTAGTACAGGCGGTAAGCTATGAGTTTCAGAATAAGCTTGGCAATTTTCTTGGTGCACGCACGTTCAGAATATGTCTTGTAGTCAACGGGATTGTAGGCCCGTTGCTCCTCGGCGGTGCCGTGGCGACATTCTTCAACGGCTCCAATTTCATTATCGAGAAGAACAATATCGTAAGTGAGTTCTCACCTGTAATCAGTGCCTGGGCAAATGCAAGCCATGGACTTGACGCTCTGCTTGACATCTGGAACCTCGTGCTTGGCTGCGCCGTGGCACTCCTTGCCCAGACTCTCGGACTGCTATACCTTATTAATAATATAGCTGACGAGAATCTCCGGTGCCGTGCCAGTGTGACCCTTGTCAGGACTTCCACGGTATTTGTTGTACTGTTTGTGGCTTTCCTCGTGCATGTTCTCACAAAAGACGGATATGCCGTCGATGCAGAGACGGAAATTATATTCATGGAACCGATGAAATATCTGCATAACCTCATGGATATGTGGTATCTTGCAGTTGTTCTTCTTGCCGGTATTGGACTCGTGCTGTATGGAGTCGGACGCACTATTGTAAGCAAAAGCTATATCTACGGAATATGGCCTGCAGGCATAGGTACTGTACTGACTGTCCTTGTCTTGCTTCTTGTTGCAGGATGGAATAATACAGCTTATTACCCGTCAAATGCTGACCTGCAAAGTTCATTGACGATAACAAACAGCTGCAGTAGCGAGTTTACGTTGCAGACAATGTCTATCGTTAGTATCCTTGTGCCTTTTGTCCTTGCTTATATCATATATGTGTGGCGTAAGATTGACAGTAGGGAAATTACTCATGAGGAGATTGAGACAGAAGAGTCATACTGACATGCAAGGTCTTGGGCTCATGACGGTTGCGCATTGGTAAAGGACTTGTGTCTCTGGCAGGTAGTTCTGGACTGTTGCTTATGTATATTGTTCAAGATAGGTGACAGTAAGGCTTGCTGTTGTATGAAGGTAGTTTATAAGAATGTCTTATGGCATTAAACCACTGGTCATGGCCATTATATGTAACACAACATATCTTGTGATATATAATAAAACCGACATAAATGTAAGAAAAACAGTAATTTATTTGCAAAAGTCTTGCGTATGTCGGTTTATTTTTATACCTTTGCGCCTTGATAGGGGAAACTTTGCCCGCTCAGTAGGTGGAGGCACCGGTGAGGCAGGAGCAGAAGTCCCGATTTATTAACTATTTTAATTTATATTTTTTAATTCACATGTCTAACTTTAAAAATGTGCAGCCGCTCGATGACTTCAATTGGGAAGAGTTCGAAAACGGTAGCAGCGTAAATGTCAGCAAGGACGATCTTGCGAAGGCTTATGATGAGACTCTTAATAAAGTCTCAGAACATCAGGTTGTTGAAGGTACTGTAATCTCTGCTGACAAGAAAGAGGTTATTGTAAACATCGGCTACAAGAGCGACGGTATTATCCCGGCTTCTGAGTTCCGTTACAATCCTGACCTGAAAATCGGCGATACCGTAGAGGTTTACGTTGAGAATCAGGAAGATAAGAAAGGTCAGCTGATCCTTTCTCACAAGAAGGCACGTCTAACCAAGTCTTGGGACCGCGTAAATGCAGCTCTTGAGTCTGAGGAAGTCGTTAACGGTTATGTTAAGTGCCGTACCAAGGGCGGTATGATTGTTGACGTATTCGGCATTGAGGCATTCCTCCCAGGTTCACAGATTGACGTTCATCCTATCCGCGACTACGATGTGTTCGTTGGAAAGACAATGGAATTCAAGGTTATCAAGATCAACCAGGAGTTCAAGAATGTTGTTGTTTCCCACAAGGCACTTATCGAGGCAGAGCTTGAGCAGCAGAAGCAGGAGATTATCTCCAAGCTTGAGAAAGGACAGGTTCTTGAAGGTACAGTCAAGAATATCACTTCTTACGGCGTATTTGTTGATCTCGGCGGTGTTGACGGACTCATCCATATCACAGACCTCTCTTGGGGCCGCGTAAGCAACCCGCATGAGGTTGTTGAACTCGACCAGAAGATTAACGTTGTTATCATTGACTTTGACAACGAGAAGAAGCGTATCGCTCTTGGTCTGAAGCAGCTTACTCCACATCCATGGGATGCTCTTGACGAGAACCTCAAGGTTGGCGACCACGTTAAGGGTAAGGTTGTAGTTCTTGCAGACTACGGTGCATTCGTTGAGATCGCTCCTGGCGTAGAGGGACTTATCCACGTTTCTGAGATGTCTTGGAGCCAGCACCTCCGTTCTGCTCAGGACTTCATGAAGGTTGGCGATGAAGTAGAGGCGGTTATTCTCACTCTTGACCGCAACGAACGCAAGATGTCGCTTGGCACAAAGCAGCTCAAGGAAGATCCATGGGAAGCTATCACGACAAAGTATCCGGAAGGTTCAAAGCATACAGCTAAGGTTCGCAACTTCACAAACTTCGGTATCTTCGTTGAACTTGAGGAAGGCGTAGACGGACTTATCCATATCTCAGACCTCTCTTGGACAAAGAAAGTTAAGCACCCGTCTGAATTTACTAAGGTAGGTGAGCCTATCGAGGTCGTTGTTCTTGAGATAGACAAGGAGAACCGTCGTCTCTCTCTCGGCCATAAGCAGCTTGAGGAAAATCCTTGGGATACATACGAGACAATCTATACTCCTGGAAGCGTCCACATGGGCAAGATTACCGAAATGATGGACAAGGGTGCTGTCATCACTCTCAATGAGGGCGGTGAGGGCTTCGCAACTCCTAAGCATCTCCAGAAGCAGGATGGTACTCAGGCACAGAAAGGCGAGGAACTTGAGTTCAAGGTCATAGAGTTCGTTAAGGAGTCTAAGCGCATCATCCTCAGCCACTCTCGCACATTCGAGGAGGGTACGGACGAGCCGAAGAAGCGTACTCCACGCGCTCCACGTGCAAAGAAGGAAGAAACTGTTGCAATCAATAATGTCGCAGCAGCTACTACTCTCGGAGATCTTGATGCTCTCGCACAGCTCAAGGCGCAGATGGAGGGCAAATAATAAAGCCTTCTGGACAGTTTTAGGGTTATGTATATGAAACGTGTCGTCAATGATATGTGGCATAACCGTAAATCCTGGTCATATATCAATCCCACTTGTCTGTTGGCAAGTGGGATTTTTTGTTACCGTAAAAATCATTTCTGTAATATCTTTCCGACATATATGTCTTTGCGTTAAATTATCATAAATCAAGTAGGTTTGTGTAACTCTATTTTTATTTTGATAAACTTTTTTATTAACTTTGCAGAGAATAAATACACTACGAAAAGCATTTATCAATTACTAATTTTACATAAATTTATGTCACAGCTTAAATCACTTAACAAGCAGACAGCACCAAAGAGTGTTGCTCCTGAGAAGATTATCCAGTTTGGTGAGGGCAACTTCCTTCGCGCGTTTGTTGACTGGATTGTATGGAACATGAACGCAAAGACCAATTTTAACGGATCTGTTGTTGTTGTTCAGCCTATCGATCGCGGTATGGTTCAGTGGCTCAATGGTCAGGACTGCCTCTATCATGTAAATCTTCAAGGTCGTCAGAACGGTGAGCCTGTCAATCAGCTTGATCGTATTGATGTCATCTCACGCGGTATTGACCCATACGCTCAGAATTGGGCTTACATGGCACTTGCAGAGCAGCCGGAAATTCGTTTCGTAATTTCCAATACTACAGAAGCGGGTATTGCATTTGATCCGGCATGTAAACTCTCTGACGCACCTGCATCATCTTACCCGGGCAAGCTTGTTCAGCTCCTCTATCGTCGTTATCAGGCATTCCAGGGTGATCCTACAAAAGGACTTATCATTATGCCTTGTGAGCTTATTTTCCTCAATGGTCATCACCTTAAAGACTGTATCCGTAAGTATATTGAACTCTGGAAAGACGACTTTGGAGCTGATTATGAAGGATTCAAGGAGTGGTTTGAGAAATATAACTATGTATGTGCGACACTTGTTGACCGTATCGTTCCTGGCTTCCCACGTAAGGACATTGTGGAAATCCAGAACAAGATCGGTTATAAAGATAATCTCGTAGTACAGGCGGAAATCTTCCATCTTTGGGTTATTGAGAAGGCAGAGAATATGACTTGTGAGGAACTTCGTGCAGAATTCCCTGCTGATCAGGCCGGTCTCCATGTCCTTATTGCAGAGTCTGAGGCTCCTTATCATGAGCGTAAGGTTACTCTCCTTAACGGTCCTCATACAGTTCTCTCTCCTGTGGCATATCTTTCCGGCATCAATATCGTGCGTGATGCCCTGCATCATGAAGTTGTCGGTCCATACATCAAGAAAGTTCAGTATGACGAGCTGATGCAGACCCTGAACCTTCCAATGGACGAACTCCAGCAGTTTGCTGCCGATGTACTTGAGCGTTTCGATAATCCATATGTAGATCATCAGGTTACCTCTATCATGCTCAACTCATTCCCTAAGTTCCAGGCACGTGATCTTCCTGGAGTTAAGGTTTACCTTGAGCGTAAGGGCGAACTTCCTAAGGGTCTTGTACTTGGTCTTGCAGCAATCATCACTTACTACAAGGGCGGTACACGCGCAGACGGTGCTCCTATTCAGCCTAACGATGATCAGAAGATCATGGATCTCCTCACTGAACTTTGGGCGACAGGCGATACACGTAAGGTTGCAGAAGGTGTTCTCGCTGCAGACTGGATTTGGGGTGAGCATGGGGATATCAATACCATTCCGGGCCTCACAGATATGGTTACAGGCTTCCTGAACGACATTCAGTCTAAGGGAATGCTTGAGACAGTCAAATCTATTTTGTAATAGAAGATTAATCAATATAATAGAAGAACGACACTTATGAGCGAAACGTCAATGAATACTGAGTTGAACATTCATCTTAAGTCTTTGGCTTTTCGATACGAAAAAAGAGAGTTCCTTGCCGGCGATCCAAGTTGGTTCATGCACCAAATAGAAGGAGATGCCAACAAGGAACTCCTTGCATTTATAGCCTCTTCATTGAGCTACGGTTCAAGGAAGCAATTCCTTCCTAAGATACAGTCGCTTCTTGATTCTGTCATGAAAGATGCCGAAGGCTGTGTCAGCAAGTGGTTGACGGAACATAGGTATGAGGCCGTAGTGCCTCCGACTTCCGATTGTTTCTACCGTCTCTATACCTGCCAGGCATTCAATTCTTTCCTAAAGGCTCTTGCCGGAATAATTATGGAATATGGTACAATAAAGAATTATGTTGTGCATTATGCCTGTAGTAGCAAGAGTGACCGTTTTACGCAATGTGTAATGTCATACAACGCCGCGGATGACATAACGACTGACGCAGGGAAATCCATAGATGCGTTAATGGCAGTAGAGGCAATTACAACATGGTTCAGGGAGCATGGCTCAATAGGCATAATACCAAAAGATACCACATCAAGCTGCAAACGTATCTGCATGTTTCTCCGTTGGATGGTAAGAGACAGCTCGCCTGTGGATCTCGGCCTATGGAATGACATTATAGATAAGCGTACACTTATAATTCCTATGGACACACATGTCGTTCAGGAAGCCATGCGTCTCAATCTGTTGACATCCAAGTCGACATCAATGTCCAATGCAAGAAAACTCAGCAGACGGCTTCTTGAGATATTTCCGGACGACCCATTGAAAGGAGACTTTGCGCTATTTGGCCTCGGTGTTGACACAGAGCAGAAATGACATTATCGGTATTGTCGGTAAAAAGACATGTTTTGCAACACGATAACATATATCAATTTCATGAACCATATAGGTTAAAAACAATAAAGGAAAGGCTATGTATCCAAAATAAAATTGTAATTTTGCAAAGCAAAGACTGATAAGAAGACGATAAAAGTATCAACATAATTAAGTATTTATTATCATGACAATTAACCAGTATGACTTCAATGGCAAGAAAGCCATTGTCCGCGTTGATTTCAACGTGCCTCTTCAGGATGGCAAAATTACAGACGACACACGTATAAAGGGTGCTCTCCCTACGCTCAAGCTCATTCTTGAGAAAGGCGGCTCACTCATCATTATGTCACATATGGGCAAGCCGAAAGGCAAGGTTAAGCCAGAACTTTCACTTGGACAGATTGCGGACGCAGTATCAGAAGCTCTCGGTACCACTGTAAAATTCGCAAAGGACTGTGCAAATGCAGATGCAGAGGCTGCCTCACTCAAGCAGGGTGAGGTACTCCTTCTTGAGAATCTCCGTTACTATGCAGAGGAAGAAGGCAAGCCTGTAGGTATTGACAAGGAAGATCCGGCATATAAGGCAGCTAAGGAGGAGATGAAGGCTAAGCAGAAGGAATTTGCAAAGAAGCTTGCTTCTTATGCTGACTGCTATGTGATGGATGCTTTTGGAACAGCACACCGCAAGCACGCATCTACAGCCGTTATCGCCGACTACTTTGACGCAGACAACAAGATGCTCGGCCTTCTCATGGAAAAAGAGGTCCAGGCTGTTGACAATGTCCTTGGTAATATCAAGCGTCCATTCATCGCTATCATGGGCGGTTCAAAGGTCTCATCCAAGATTGGCATAATCGAGAATCTGCTCGGCAAGGTTGACAAGATTATCCTTTGCGGTGGTATGACTTATACATTCTCAAAGGCACATGGTGGAGAGATAGGTCAGTCTATCGTAGAGATGGATAAGCTTGATGTCGCTCTTGGTGTAGAGGAACTTGCAAAGAAGAACGGTGTAGAGCTTGTTCTTGCTCCTGACTGTGTGACAGGTGATGCTTTCTCTAACGATGCAAACCGCACAGTATGTCCTGTTGACGCTATTCCTGCTAATCTGGAAGGTATGGATGCCGGTCCTGAGGCTCAGAAGAAGTTTGCAGACGCTATCAAGGGCTGCAAGACAATCCTTTGGAACGGTCCAGCCGGAGTCTTTGAGTTTGATAATTTCTGTGACGGCTCACGCGCTATCGGCAATGCTATTGCAGAGGCTACGGCAGAGGGCGCTTTCTCGCTTATCGGTGGCGGAGACTCTGTCGCATGCGTAAATAAGTTCGGTCTTGCAGACAAGGTGTCTTATATCTCCACTGGCGGCGGTGCTCTTCTTGAAGCCATCGAGGGCAAGGTCCTTCCGGGAGTTGCAGCTATCAAAGGTGAGTAATATATTACTAAAACCAGTATAATAATAAAAAGGTGTACCAGGTATAACTACTTGGCACACCTTTTATTATTTGTTCCCATACCATAACATAAATCAGAACCACATGCCAAGATGGACATTGCAGCATAAAGCCATGGGAAATATGTTCAGAAGAAAGGCATGTTCATTCTCGTCACTATAGAATTGTCTTTAAACTGTACGACAAAAAGAAGAGGATAGTATTAGGCACATCCCACTTCCTGAAATAAGTCAGTGGGAAATTAAGCAACTGTTGTAAATTAGTTTATATATAAAAACGCAGTTGTTTTTAGGCTGTCAATGTGCGTAGCATCAGTGATGCGAGTGTGCTGAACGATAAAAAGAACAAGCTTTGGCAAATAAATATTTCATTATAAATAATTTTCAACTTTCATTATAAATAACTTTCATAAGTTACTTATGTCTCGAAGAAACCATATTCAGTAAACCCTTATACATGGAAACATTACTAAACATACTCTCATTGATAGGCTCCCTTGGTCTTTTTCTCTTCGGAATGAAAACAATGAGTGAAGGACTTGAGAAATTTGCCGGTGACCGCCTCCGTGCCATTCTTGCCGCTATGACAAAGAACAGGGTCATGGGCGTTCTGACAGGCATTCTTGTTACGGCCCTGATTCAGTCATCCAGTGCAACAACAGTCATGGTCGTCAGCTTTGTCAATGCCGGCCTGATGACCTTAAGCCAGTCCATAGGTGTCATCATGGGCGCCAATGTCGGTACTACCGTGACAGCATGGATTATCTCTCTCGTAGGCTTCAAGGTAAACATTGCAGCTCTTGCCCTCCCTCTCGTTGCCATAGGCATTCCGTTGTTTTTCAGCGGCAATGAGAAGAGGAAAAGCATCGGAGAATTTGTCTTTGGCTTCGCTTTCCTGTTTATGGGATTGTCGTTCCTTCAGCAATCCGCCACAGATCTCAATATCGGAGGCATTGTTGCAACAATGCTTGCAGGACTTGCCGACGGCGGATTCTTTACGGTTTTACTTTTCGTACTTGTCGGAGCACTTGTTACAATGTTGGTACAGGCATCAGCAGCAACAATGGCAATCACATTGATGCTCTTTGACATGCACATTCCAGGCTTCAGCCTTGAACTTGCCGCCGCCCTTGCCATGGGTCAGAATATCGGTACAACGATAACTGCCGTGATGGCATCCCTCACAGCGGGAGTGCAAGCCCGGCGTGCAGCTCTTGCCCACATGTTCTTCAATGTCTTCGGCGTTATCGTGGTGCTTATTGTCTTCTATCCATTCTGTGACATGATCCGCTGGGTCGTAGCCAATGTGATGCATTATGGTACGAATGAACTGATACAGCTTTCCGCATTCCATACAGCATTCAATATTTTCAATACTCTGCTCCTCATAGGTTTTGTCAAGCAGATAGAAAAATTTGTATGCTATGCCCTTCCCGACAAGAACAATGAGGCAAAAGAACATGGGCTCCGTTATATTTCCGGCGGTCTGCTCTCAACATCAGAGCTGTCCATCTGGCAGGCCCGCAACGAGATAGGAGTAATGGCAGAGCGTTGCCACATGATGCTCGGAATGGTACGCAACGCCTTTGCTGCAGAAAACGAAGACGCTTTCCAAAAGGAGTTTAAGCGTATTGAGCATTATGAGCAGATTACCGACAATATGGAGGTCGAGATAGCCGAATATCTCCGTAAAGTAAGTGAAGGACGTCTCTCCGCCTATTCCAAGAACCATATCACCCAGATGCTCCGTGAGGTAGACGAGCTCGAAAGCATCGGGGACTCTATGTACCACCTCGGGCGTGCCATACGCCGCAAGCACAAATACAGTGATGCCGATTTCACAGAGTCCCAGATGTCCAAAATCACCCAGATGGTAGACCTTACGGATATGGCTCTCGGGGAAATGTACAACATACTCACAGGGCCTGAGCACATAAAGATTGACATGTCACGCAGCAGACACATAGAGGAAAGAATAAACACCCTCCGCAATGAATGCCGCACGGCAAACCTTGAGGCTGTCAATTCCGGCAAATACAGTTACCATCTCGGTACATTCTACAATGACTTTATCGGAGAGTGCGAGAAGATTGGAGACTATATCATCAATGTTCTTGAAGCAGAAGTCAATGTGGAAGAACCACAGAAGCACTGACCAATACCATCATCTTCCGCTCTTGCTGACGGTTTTCCGTTACAGGGCGGAAGATGTTTTTTATACATATCCATGGTATATAGGAATCAGGCTGAGGAAGAGTTTTTTTCTCCCCTGTGTCATAAAAATTGCAAAAAGTATCATCAATACAGAAAAAATCAGTAATTTTGCCATTGGCAAACGTTATGGCATATCCGTTCTCCGGTTAGTACAGGAATCTTTGAATTCGGCTGATACGGAGCTCACAAGCCGCCAATGACAGCCGCCTCCACTATCGGAGCATCAACTTTGTGCCAACAAAAACAATATATCATACCCATGCTGAATTTAGATAATTTCTACAAAGCGCGTTATGTTCTCAACAAAATCATACGCAAGACCGAACTGGTAAAAGCACCTAAGATACGTACAGACTGCGAGGTTTATCTAAAACCGGAGAACCTGCAAGAGACAGGTTCGTTCAAGATCCGCGGTGCTTATTATAAAATCTCACAACTAAGTGAGGAAGAGAAAGCAAAGGGGGTCATCGCGTGCTCAGCCGGCAACCATGCCCAGGGTGTTGCCCTCGGTGCCACGGCCCATGGCATACGCTCGCTGATCTGCCTGCCGGAAGGTGCGCCGATGAGCAAAGTGGAGGCCACCAAAAGCTACGGAGCCGATGTATGTCTCGTCCCCGGTGTCTATGACGATGCCTATCAGCATGCCTTGAAACTCAAGGAGGAGAACGGATACACTTTCATACATCCTTTTGACGACCCAAATGTCATTGCCGGTCAGGGCACTATCGGACTTGAAGTCCTTGAGCAGCTGCCTGATGTCGAAGCCATCGTTGTACCGGTCGGCGGCGGAGGACTTATCAGCGGAATAGCCTTTGCTGTAAAATCCCTCAACCCCTCAATAAAAATTTACGGCATTCAGGCCGCCGGAGCGGCAAGCATGATCCACAGCCTCAGTGTACACCACAAGGAAGCTCTCAGCTCCGTATCGACCATTGCTGACGGTATTGCCGTAAAAGAGCCGGGCACACTGACCTATGAAATTTGCAGTAAATACGTTGACGAGATAGTTTCCGTCACCGAGGATGAGATATGCGGTGCTATTCTCCATCTGCTCGAAAAGGAGAAAGTTGTTGCCGAAGGAGCCGGGGCGGCAGCCGTTGCCGCAGTGCTCTACGGGAAAATTCCCGTTGAAGGAAAGAAAACCGTCTGCATTGTCAGTGGCGGCAACATCGATGTGACCATACTCAACAGGGTTATCAAGCGCGGTCTTTCAAAAAACGGCCGCTACTGCGCCATAAACATCGAGCTTGACGACCAGCCTGGCAAACTCGTGGAAGTGGCCTCTGTCATAGCCCGTTGCGGCGGAAACATAACGAGTGTGCATCATGAACGGCACGGCGACAGTGAGAAAATCAATGCCTGCATCCTGCGTATCGTCTGCGAAACCCGCAATGAAGAGCAAATCGCGGAAATCAATAATGCCATCCGGCAGAACGGTTTCAAAATAGTATAATCATAAAACCAACATATTAAATTCAATCAGAACAATGAAAGCAATACACACAGACAAGGCACCTGCTGCCATCGGTCCATACAGCCAGGCCATAGAAGTTAACGGCATGGTTTACGCTTCAGGGCAGATTCCGCTTGATCCTGCTACCGGCACAGTGGTGGAAGGTGACATCAAAGAACAGACACGGCAGGCTCTGACTAATGCGAAAGCCATCATGGAGGCCGCCGGACTGACGCTTGCGAATGTAGTAAAGACTACTGTCTTCATGGCAGACATGAATGATTTCGCTGCAATGAACGAGATCTATGCCACTTTCTTCAGTGAACCGTTCCCTGCACGCTCTGCCGTTGCCGTAAAGGCTCTGCCTAAGGGAGTGCTCGTAGAAGTGGAGTGCATCGCTGCACGATAATCCGGTCCTATTATCGTAATTCCTATATGCAGGAACCATTAAGTGCATGATGGAGATTACAGGATATGTAGCCAGTGATGTGCGTGACGTTTTTATGGCTCCTGCAGCATAGAATAAAATGCACATGGCACATCATGCTTTCCTGCTTTTTTTATAAGTTACTCAACCCTGAAAGTCTTATCTTCCGGGGTTGATTTTTTTATGGATACATTTCTGTCCGTTCTCAATTGCCTTTGAATGCCCGGAGACCATGTCTTCCGTGGAAAACGGTTCAGGCAAAGGGGTGGCAAAAAAAACGACGGCTCTTGGTGTGTGCTTATATCTTGCTGATATATAGTGAAATAGTGGTAATGGTGAACGTTGCGCCATAACTTTGTGATGTTTGGTTTTTCAAAAGGTAACGATTCGGCATGTAAAAGGTAAGGTTTTACATGGTAAAGTATAACCTTTTAGAGTATAAAAGGTTATACTTTATATTTTAATTGTTTTTCCATTGATTATCTTCCGTTGCACACTCAATAAAGCGTGTGCGCATTTTTACTGTCATTATACTTAATATAACTTAAATAGGAAGAATATTCAAGTATCCTTTCTCCTATAATCTATACCTTTGCATCGTGCCGCCTTGGTAAAGAATCAGGTTTCGGTATGCGAGGCATACATGTCCTGATCGGTATTCGTCCGGTAAGCCCCTGCTGCCGATGGAAGAAAGAAATACAGAATGTCACTACAATGAATGCAGAAGAATGGTATATGGAAGGAAACCGCCGCAGACAGTGTCAGGACTGGCAAGGAGCGATGAACTGTTATCAGGAGGCAATCGAACTCGACAGTTCATCACCTGCTGTCCATGCACGTCAGATGCTTGCGGACATAATAGAGTTCTATAATAAAGACATGTACAATCCGTGATAGTAACGTCACGTCAGAAAAATCAAAAACAAGAACAGCAAATGAGTAAAATCATCGGTGCCATAGAAGTGAACAAGGACAGATGCAAGGGCTGTGCGTTATGTATGGCAGCCTGTCCGAAAGGAGTTATAGCCATGGCGAGAAAAGTCAATGCCAGCGGTTATCAGTATGCGGAAGCAATCAGTGATGACTGTATCGGCTGTGCTTCTTGCGGTATAGTCTGCCCTGACGGATGCATAACGGTTTACAGAAAGAAACTGGAGGATTGAGATTATGGCAATGGATAAAAAAATGACAGAAGGGGAGGTTATGCTCCTGAAAGGCAACGAGGCTATAGCCCATGCGGCAATACGCTGCGGCGTGGACGGTTTCTTCGGATATCCGATAACTCCCCAAAGTGAGATTATAGAGACACTTTCCGTTCTCAAGCCGTGGGAGACTACAGGAATGGTGGTCGTACAGGCAGAGTCGGAGACCTCCTCTATAAATATGGTCTATGGTGCCGCAGGGGCGGGTAAGCGTGCCTTTACTTCTTCCTCATCACCCGGCATAGCCCTTATGCAGGAAGGCATATCCTACATGGCGGGATGTGAAATTCCCGGAGTGGTGATAAATATTTCGCGTGGCGGTCCCGGTCTTGGAACCATCCAGCCGTCACAGGCAGACTATACGCAAGTGACCCGCGGAGGCGGCAACGGTGACTATAAGTGCATAGTCCTCGCACCGTCAACGGTTCAGGAAATGGCGGATTTCGTGCCGCTTATCTTTGACCTGGCTTTCAAATACCGCTGTGTCGGCATTATTCTCAGTGACGGCGTAATCGGACAGATGATGGAAAAATGCATTCTCCCTCCTTATCAGCCACGCCGTACGGATGAAGAAATTTGCGAACTTTGTCCTTGGGCATCGACAGGCAGGGTAAACGGAAGACAGCCCAACATCATCACGTCCCTTGAACTGACTCCTGAACTGATGGAGGAGCGTAACATTAAAATGCAGGAGAAATACAGGACAATTCAGGAATTGGAGACGCGCTATGACACATATATGATTGATGACGCTGAGTATGTCATCACAGCCTTTGGCATTTCCGCGCGCCTTGCCGTAACGGCCATTGATGAAATGCGCGGAGAAGGCATCAAGGTAGGATTGTTCCGTCCGATAACGCTGTGGCCGTATCCGTATAAGGAACTTGAGGCTCTTGGCTTAAAGAAGACTGCCGGAGGAGAGAATCTCGTGAAAGGCATCTTGTGCGTGGAAATGAATGCCGGCCAGATGATTGAGGATGTGCGTCTTGCAGTCCATGACACTATTCCTGTAAGGCATTTCGGCCGTATGGGCGGAGCGATAGCGGAGCCGAATGAGATTGTCGGTGCTTTGAAAGATTGGATACCGGCTCTTTAATGGCGTGTAAAGAATTGCAGGACAGGAATAAAATAAAAACGGAAAGATGATGAATTCTGAAAATATTGTATATCAGAAGCCGGCACTGCTGAATGACACTCCCATGCACTATTGCCCGGGATGTTCCCACGGTGTTGTGCACAAGTTGATTGCTGAGGTGATAGAGGAGATGCGTATGGAAGAAAAAGCCATAGGTGTCAGTCCTGTGGGCTGTGCCGTATTTGCATACAGGTATCTTGACATAGACTGGCAGGAGGCTGCCCACGGACGTGCTCCTGCTGTTGCCACGGCAATAAAGCGGTTATGGAACGACCGCCTTGTATTCACTTATCAGGGGGACGGCGATCTCGCGTGCATCGGAACGGCGGAGACCATCCATGCGCTCAACCGTGGTGAGAACATCACGATAATATTCATAAACAATGCCATTTACGGTATGACAGGAGGTCAGATGGCTCCCACCACCTTGGTCGGGCAGAAGACATCGACATGTCCTTACGGACGTGATCCCGAGATGCACGGCTATCCGCTTCGGATAACAGAAATGGCTGCAACACTTGACGGAACCTGCTATGTCAGCCGCCAGTCCGTCGACACGGTCCCGGCGATACGTAAGGCAAAGGCAGCCATACGCAAGGCGTTTGAAGCCTCAATGGCCGGTAAGGGCTCTTCGCTGGTGGAGATTGTATCAACCTGCAACAGCGGATGGAAGATGTCTCCGGCGAAAGCAAACGAGTGGATGGCTGAGAATATGTTCCCGTTTTATCCGAAGGGAGACCTTAAGGACAGGACGTAATCCTTCAGAAATATAAAAGACGAAAGCATGAAAACAGAAATCATTATATCAGGTTTTGGAGGTCAGGGTGTCCTTTCCATGGGAAAGATACTTGCCTATTCCGGACTTATGGAGGGAAAGGAAGTCACGTGGATGCCGGCATACGGTCCGGAACAGCGTGGCGGTACGGCAAATGTCACGGTGGTTATCTCGGACAAGCAGGTCGCGTCACCTATATTGAGCCATTATGATATAGCAATAGTGCTTAACCAACCGTCGTTGGACAAGTTCCTTCCGCGTGTAAATCCTGGTGGCATACTTATCTATGACAGTTTCGGAGTTATCAATCCTCCTGTGCGTGACGACATAAGGATTTATCGTATAGATGCCATGGACAAGGCTGCTGAACTTAAGAACTCCAAGGTGTTTAACATGATTGTTTTAGGAGGATTGCTGAAAGTCGCACCTGTCGTTACGCTTGAAGGATTGGAAAAGGCTTTGTATAAGACCCTTCCGGAACGCCATCATAACCTTATTCCGCTTAACATGCAGGCTGTTGAGGAGGGAATGGACATCATAGGATGAGACAGTGCTGTAGGAATGGCGTGAAGTGTTTGTGCCGCAGTGTATGTACAGTCTGCTGTTCAAAAGTTTGTCTGTATGCTTCCTTTGAACAAAGAACCACTTTATTGTAACGATGTTAAATTGATGTCTTACAGATGGTTAAGTAAAGCGTGTGTGAATGGACTTCGGGAATAATGCCGTCTTTTTTCGCAGGGCAGGAGACTGTCTGTATGGTAAAATATATAAAGTCACAGAGTCAGACAACTGACCCTGTGACTTTTATTGTGGATGTATTCCATCTGCTTATGGTCAATGTTATGGTGTGCAGGCTCTTGATTGGTTGCTATGGACATGATGTACCATAGAGGAAAAATTGTATTTCTTTTGCCTGTTCCATGAAAATATTGTAATTTTGCACCATGAAAAAAGAAAGTAACAGATGAAGAGCATAAGAGAACTTTACCGCATAGGGCTCGGTCCTTCGAGCAGTCATACGATGGGGCCGCATAAGGCTGCAGAGATATTTGTCCGTCGTAATCCCGGCGCCTCACGCACAGAGGTGACGCTTTACGGAAGCCTTGCTGCAACAGGGAAAGGGCATTTGACGGACAGGGCATTGAAGAGTGCACTGCCGGAAATGGAAATTGTATGGGAGCCTAAGGTATTTCTTCCTTTTCATCCGAATGGCATGGAGTTCCGTGCCTATGGTGATGACGGCAGTCTCACGGACAGATGGAGGGTTTATAGTGTAGGAGGCGGTGAACTGAAGGAAGAGAATGAACAGGTGGATGCCGTGGAGGTATATGACCGGCGGACAATGACCGAGATACTGAAATACTGTGAATGGAGCGGTAAAGGCTATTGGGAGTATGTTGAAGAGTGTGAGGGAAAGGAAATTTGGGACTATCTCCGTGAGGTCTGGAGTGTTATGAAAGCCGCTGTGGAACGCGGTATTGATGCGGAGGGTGTTCTGCCGGGGCCGTTGCATCTTAGCAGGAAAGCACCTCAGTATTACATAAAGGCTACAGGTTACCGTGACAGTCTGAAATCCCGCGGTCTTGTCTTTGCCTACGCCCTTGCCGTCAGCGAGGAGAATGCCTCAGGCGGTCAGATTGTTACCGCGCCCACCTGTGGCTCTTGTGGTGTGTTGCCTGGTGTGCTGTACCATTTGTGGAAAAGCAAGGATTTCAGTGAGGCGCGTATCCTCCGTGCCATTGCCACTGCCGGACTTTTTGGCAATGTCGTGAAGCATAATGCATCCATCAGTGGTGCGGAGGTCGGCTGTCAGGGTGAGGTCGGTGTGGCCTGTGCCATGGCTTCCGCCGCTGTCAGCCAGCTGTTTGGAGGTTCTCCTGCACAGATAGAGTATTCGGCGGAGATGGGATTGGAGCATCATCTCGGTATGACTTGTGATCCGGTCTGCGGCATGGTGCAGATTCCGTGCATAGAACGTAACGCATTTGCCGCTGCGAGAGCTTTGGATTCCAATGTCTTTTCGGCATTTTCTGATGGCACGCATAGGGTATCGTTTGACAAGGTCGTGGAAGTCATGAAGCAGACGGGACATGATCTGCCGTCTCTGTATAAAGAGACGGCAGAGGGAGGTCTTGCCAAGGATTTCCGTCAGATGTAAGTGACTGAAGGCCTTGCCTTTTGTCAGATGTCCTTGATTGTGAGCCTTCTGACTGCCAGCGTAGGAAAGATGGATAATGTTATATATGCAAGTTTCTACGGCCTGTTAGCCGTGAAAGTTTTCATTAAAACTAATAGGCATGCACTGCTGTAGTTGATTTCTGTTATGAGCATGGGATATTGTGCATGAGTATATGTGTATCTGGGGGACTGAAACTTTAGGCTTGCGGATATGTTGATGAATGATTTATGTTAAGAGATAAGGCCGTCATAGATATTTTTCACAGAAAATATTGCAGAGTTATCAGAAATGTATGTACCTTTGCACCATAATTAAGTGTCAAAGATACACATTGCCGGCGTGAGCCGGTGTACAATAGGTATTTATATTTAGGATAACAAATTAAATTAGTATTGATTATGACAACATTTATGGTAGCTACATGCGCTGTTTATGCAGTCGCAGTTTACAACATCTACAAGGTAGTGAAAACAGTTAACGGCATGCGCAGAGGTTAATTCCCGGCATACTAAGTATTTTAATATTAAAAATGTCCGTACATCATTGAAACGATGTGCGGACATTTCTTTTTCACAGGGCATCCATATATATATATGTATTAAAAGGCGGTTCAAAGCTTGGATGAATGTTGGATTATACTCCGCACATCTGGCGGAACGGACAGTATTTGCAGCGTGATTTGTCAGGAGTTGGTATGTATTCTCTGTTGATGTCTCTTATTTCCGCAATCAGTTTGGCGAGGGAAGAGACATATTCAGATTCCAGATCTTTTATATCCTTGATCGGATTGTCTGCAATTTTGAGAATAGGGGAGTAGCCTTCGCGCCTTGTTTTCTGAACAAACATCAATGCGGGTGACACTGGAAAGCCATTTGGGTTTATGTCTGCTGAGTTTCGCACGATGATGCTGTAGAGCATTGTCTGTAGATAATAGTCTGAGTGACGTGATATGTTGGCAGGGTCGAAAATGTCCTCTACGCAACTCATGTCTCCCTGCTCCTTGAATCCGGTCTTGTAGTCCACGACGCGTATAGTATAGCCTTGCCGTTCGTTGCCGACGATATCAAGGCGGTCGATATATCCTCCTATGGTGACAAGTGTATTTCCTATGACAAGAGGTGCTGACACTTTTATTTCCAGACCTGCAATGCGGAATGGTGTGTTTTGCAGGTCATGGCGCAGGAGATCTTTCAACAGGCGTATTATTACGCGTCTGTTTATGATTTGTATGCCGGTGTATCGTTCCGTCTCCTCTCCTTGTTGCTTCATGAACAGTTCTTCGCGGAATGCTGTGTCGACATACCGCGCAATTTTTCCATCGTCACTCAGCGTGCGTTTCAGGATGTCGGCATGGATGTATCCGTCCTTGTCCATCATATCCTTGTATGCCAGTTCGGAAGCGTAGTGGAATATGTTGCCGAAGATTCTGTTGTCCAGCTCATCGATGTCGTCACTGTCCTGTTCACGTAACTTGAGCACCTGCTCGTAGTAGTATCTTACTTGACAGCGTAAATAAGAGGAAAGTGATGACGGTGAGATATAGGATGCTGTGTCTGACTCTGTGGATGGGGAAGCCTTGGCAATGGCTTTGGGTGTGACGGTATTGTTATCTTGCCCTGTCTGTAATGAAATCCGGCGTATAGGAATGTCCGTTTCTGCCATAAGCTGTAGCATGAAGCGTGACATCTCGCCTGTATTTATGCCTTCCGTAGAGGAGTTATATGCAAGTGTTACGTCTGTGGTACGTTGGAGAAGGCGATGGAAATAGTATTCGTAAATACCTACTTTATTCTCTACGGTCGTCATGCCGTATGCTTTGCGTACTGTATGTGGAATAAAGGAAGAGTCATTTACTCCCTTAGGCATGTTGCCTTCGTTGCATGACAGCAACAGTACATGGTCGAAGTCAAGACAACGGGTTTCAAGGACTCCCATAATCTGAATTCCTTCTATAGGTTCGCCGTGATAAGGAACTGTAGTACTGCTGATTATCTGTGTCAGCAGACGGCGGTATGTAACGATGTCAATAATGAGTGTCCCGTCAGTGATAAGTGTCAGCAGTCGTTGCAGTATTTGGTATATACGAAAGAAACTTTCCTTGTCAAGGGCATTGGCAGAGCTGCCGTCTTGTGCAACCAGCTTGATGATGTCCTGCAGATAAACGGTGAGTTTGGCATTATTGCTTATCTCGTCATATCCCTCTATGAATATATCGTCTATGTTGTGGTAAATCTGTTGGCAGTGTTCTTCTCTGATATACCTTATAAACGGATGTCCGTCAACTTTCCGTGCATATCGCTTGTTGAAGCGTCCAGCTTCAGGCAGTCTGCCGGCTGTCTGCAAGTCTATGAGCATCTGTAGGAGGGATACTGCTGGCGATTGTGAGAGGGGGAAGCCGGTCGTGATGTTCACTTTGTCGACACAGTCCGGCAGGGAACGTATGATTGTCTGTAACAGATGTTCGTCGGCCATGACGATAGCTGTCTTTGCCCCGTCCTTGTAACGGTCATTTTCCAACAGCCAGTCATGGACGTAGCGTGCCTGAAGTGTTTCTGTCGGTGCAGAAATATATGTGACATTCTTCGGCGGAACTTCCTTGTCATCCCGGCGGAATGTTGCTTTTCCGGCGAGGCTTATACGTTCAAAGATGCGTTGTTCAACTTTCTGGGTCCAGTTGAATCCGCAGAAATAATATGCGTCATAGTCAAATGTGAGTTCTTTAGTTTCGGCAACATCACGATAAAGCATTCCTTCATAAGCCAGTCCGTCGTTACGCAGTTCCTCACGGAATGTAGTGTATATCTCATAGAGACGGCTCCATAGATGCATGAATTTCTCACGCATCTTTGATGTGTTGTCATCTGTGAAGTTCTTAAAGAATGTCTTTAGGGTTTCACGTTGGGAATCAGAAAGATATTCATCGTTGTCCAGCTGGTGAAGGTCCGTTATGACTTGGAAGACTTTTTCTGCATCAGCCATATTCTTGTCAAGGTCGTCAAAGTCGGCAAGGAGCAGCTGTCCCCATCCGTAAAAACGGTCTAGAGTTTCATTGTTATAACCTGTTACGCTTTGAAAAACGGTGTGTAGACGACAGATTAACAATATCTGGTCGGCAACTTCGAGGCCACTGTAGCTACGGAACAGTTCTGATATTGTTATGTGAGCAGGAGACCATATTGGTGTTCCGTTGCCAAGTCGTGCCAGTGCCTCATTGAGGAACAATGCTGCACGTTTATTTGGAAAGACTACTGCAACCTTGGAGAGATCGTTTCCGAACCGGTTGTAGAGTTCTTGTGCAAGTTCTTCTATATATGTCTGCATAATGTTTTAATATTTCTTTGCTTAGTATTGGCGGATAAATTCCCGTCCATTGTCATTCTCATCTTAATCTTTCACTTCTATAACTTTATTTGAGAAAACAAGCCAAAGGTAGCCGCTCACATTCTTGTGCCCCATCTTTCTTAGCAGACTCATATATTGCTGAACCTGTGTCTTATAACATTCTTTGAAGGATCGTAGCTTGAAGTCAATGACAATAGTGCGCTTTCCGTCCGTCATGACACGGTCCGGGCGTTGTTCATGGAATGTATCGGACTCCTTGTCGTATGTCAGTATAGAGCATTCATTGTATATTTTCCATTTATCAGAGAACCATTCGGCTATCTGCGGGTTTGAGAGAGCGGTCTCTATCTGCTGTCGCAGGGCTTCTGCTGTTATGTCCTGACCGTAGAGAAGCCCTTCCATCTCAAGCCGCAGTAGTGCAGAAGGAATCTCGTTGGATGTGCGGATGCCGGCGAACAGGGCATGCAGTATGTTGCCCATCTGAATATATTGTGACCGCAATTGTTCTCCTTCCTGCTCATCTGTTAGTATGAAGTCTTTGCTCCTGTTGCTCTCCAGGAATTCCGGTTGGCGGGTATTGGTCTTTATGTTTATTGTCATTGGAAGGAATGGTTGCATAAATACGTTCCTGGTTTCCTTCTCGGACTTTTCTGTATGTCCCTGCCAAGATTCGCCAAATGAATATAGACCATCATTGTATGTACCGATGCCTTTAGCGGAAATGGTTGAGACTGTGTCTTCAATCAGTTTCCCGCGAAAATTTTTTGACTGTTTTGCCTGTGTAGAGATGAAAAGATTTTCAACGGCTCTGGTGAAGCCAACATATAGTAGGTTGAGGTTGTCCACCTCGTTTTGCAGATGTTCTTCCCAATAGTACGATTCGTAGATTGTGCCGCACATTTGTTTTGCATTGCTGTATATGGGGATTACTTTCAGTCTGTTAAAAGGTTCTGTCGGAGGTTTGCACCAGAGGAGGCTTGGCAGTTCGAGCTTCCAGTCGCAGAAAGGTATAATGACGTGTCTGTACTCAAGTCCTTTACTCTTATGTATTGTAAGGATTCGGATGCCGTTATCTGAATCACTTTCGACTTTTTTCTTATGCATTGTCTCATCCCAATAGTTTATGAATGACTGTAGGTCACCCATTGACTTTTGCAGAAATTCTGTCACACAGTCAAGGAAACAGCAGACAAATGCGCTCTGGTTGTCCATTTGTTCCAAGGAGAAAATGGAGTACAGTTCTTCGCACAACTGATACAACGGCATGGATGCAAGGGACTCGAGATTGTCGGTGAGTCGTTGTGGCAGAAGCAAATTGGTAAGTATTTCAGGCTGTATGGCTGTACTGCGGAGTACATAGCGCTGATAATATAGAGACAAACGTGCTTTGATTATGTCGTCCTGTGGTTGCATCAGGAGCCTTATGGCATCAATGATGATGACGGCTGCCGGTGAAGCATTAAGTAGGAATGCTTCGTTGGAGACAAGCTTTAGTTCATTGACTACAGGTGAAGGGTGGGTACGGAAAGTCTCCATACAGTAGCTTACGATATCCGGAATATGGCTGTTTGTCCTGACAAGTATGGCAATGTCGCGCTGTCTCGCACCTTTTTCGATGAGCGAGATGACAGTGTCGGCAACATACCGCATTGTATCTTCTTCATAATTCTCTTTGTCAAAGAGTCTGACCTCTACATATCCGCTTACAGTCTTACCCTCAGGGAACTTCTGTTCTACGTCCTCGTATGCCTGTTTCATGTTTCCGGCATCTTTAGTATCGCAGTTTTCTTTTACGGATTCATGGACAATGCCTGCTGCTTCTGTGAAGAAGGCATTGTTGAACTGGATGACTTTTGTAGACGACCGTCTGTTGATCTGCAAGTGACGGATGTCTATTGTCTCCTGTGTCTTCTTGTTGAATTCCTCATTTATGTTGTTAAGGAGCCGCCAGTCTCCGGAGCGCCAGCGGTAAATGCTCTGCTTGACGTCACCGACGATAAGGTTATCGTGTCCTTTTGCCATACAGTCGTTGAGCAGAACCTTGAAATTTCTCCATTGTATTCGTGATGTATCCTGAAACTCATCAATCATTATGCTCTGCAACAATGCACCGATTTTCTCAAAGATAAACGGCGAATCCGAATCTTCAATCATCTTGGCGAGAAGTGTCTGGGTGTCTGACAGCAGGAAACGGTCCTGTTCTCTGTTGCTGAGATCGATTTCTTCCTTTATTGCCCGCAAGAGCCTTAGTTTGGAGAGATGTTTCAATGTTATTTCCGCACTGCGTGCCTGTATCTGCAAGGTAAAGAAGGATTCCATGGCTTTCAGGAACATTGGACGGAGGATTTCACGGCAAAAATCCTTCAGATGAGCAGGACTTGTCTTCTTTACCCATTTGCCGGCATCGGTATCTTCTGTATCAAGGCACCTGCTGACATAGGAGTTGACGCTGAGTTCTTTTACAGGTTTTAATGCCATGTTTCTAATGAATGTTCCAACGCCTTTTGCACCTTGATAAAAGACAGTCTCGTCATATCCATGTCGTTCTATCTCGTCCCACATTTCCTGTCCTTGACTGTTGACAGCCTTGTTGCTGTTCTGGATTATGGAGCGCAACAGGGTGGAGTATTCTGTATAGAAATCATTATCGTTGCCTGCGTTGCCGAATTTCTCCATAAATTCCTCTGCATGTTCTTTGTACTCATCGCTGATGAGTGTCTCACCAAAGGATTTTATCTGTCCTATGATGTTCCATGCCTTTTCCTCGTCCATAGATGAACGGATATAGTCAAGAATCCAGATCAGTTCACGGTCGTTTTCTTGCAGGCTGTCTATCCAGCGGTCTACGGCTTCATACTCAATCTCTTTGTCGTTCAGCTCAATACGCAGATTTGGCGTAAGGTCCAGCTCGCGTGCAAGGTTGCGCAGTACGGTCTGGAAAAATCTGTCAATTGTCTCTACACGAAAGAAATTATAGTGATGTAACAACAGCCTTAGAGCCTCCGTGGCACGTTCCCTCACAAAGTTTTCATCTACCTTTCCGTTTGTGAAAGGCCGTTTTTCGTTCTGCTGTTGCAGTTCCGGGAGCATAACGTTTATATATACATCAGAGTCGTGCAGCCCGTGGGCAATGCCGTACAGTTGGGATAATATGCGCATTTTCATCTCCTCTGTAGCCTTGTTCGTAAAGGTTACGGCAAGGATATGACGGTAACTCCTTGGATTGGCAATGAGCCTCTTGATATATTCTACTGCCAGGCGGAACGTCTTTCCTGAGCCGGCACTCGCTTTATAGATTGTCAGCACTTGTTTTGTTTTTCAGTCAATTATGATTATCAAATCCTCTTTCGCATTTGACGTATGAGATTCTTTATGATGACAAAGTTACAAAGAAAATATGAAAAAATGTGTGCCAGCCATTGATTTTTTTATGTATATGGCAACTTTCGCTCTCTCACTGTTCAGGCAAAGTATCAGGAGCCGTATGTATGCAGATGATAACGAGATACATAAAAAGCAAGAAACCTGCTTTTCATGAGAAAAGCAGGTTCTTGTGTTTGTTTGGAATAAGTGTATTTTTTATAAATACTATTTGTTTGGAGTTGGGTTATGCTTCTGCAGCAGGAATGACAGAGACGACAGACTTGTCGTACTTTCCTCTGTGGAAGTTTACCGTACCGTCTACGAGAGCGTAGAGAGTATCATCCTTACCCTGTGCTACATTTTCGCCAGGGAAGTGCTTGTTGCCACGCTGGCGTACAATGATGTTGCCTGCGATACACTTCTGACCACCCCAAATCTTGACACCGAGTCGCTGTGAAGCTGACTCGCGACCGTTCTTAGAACTACCGACACCTTTTTTATGAGCCATTTCTTAGTCCTCCTCTGATTTAAGCGATTACTGACTTGATAACAATCTCTGTGTACTGCTGACGATGACCGTTCTTCTTGCGAGAGTCCTTGCGGCGCTTCATCTTGAATACGATAACCTTGTCACCCTTTACGAGCGGGGTGACGATCTCAGCCGTAACTTTTGCACCCTCTACGGTTGGTGCACCTACCTTGACTGCGCCGTCAGCATCTACGAGCAGTACTTTCTCAAACTCAACAGCCTGGCCTTCTTCAGCCTCCTTGATGTGCTGAACGAAGAGCTTCTTGCCCTCCTCTGCCTTAAACTGCTGACCGTTGATTTCTACAATTGCGTACATTGTTTAATTGTATTGTGAAATTATCGGATTTTCTCCGTCAGGCGTCCCGCTTCGTGCGGATACTTGATTGAGCCTCAGCGGATATAATCAGTTGCCTGTGTTTCGTAATATTATGAAGTTTAGCATTAAAAACACAAAGCAGATGCAAAATTACTAAATATTCTTAGAATATTCGCCGACCAATATGTATCAGGGCTTTTATTTAGTAAAGTTTAACATGCAAGCAGGGTTTGTACTTTCAGAAAGGCATAAAACAGTAGTATAATCCGTATCGTAATTCTTTCAAAGCACCTATATATACATTATATATTATATACCGTTTTCTTAAATTTATATAACGCAGGTTGTTTTTGTATGGTAATATGAACATTTCAAAAACCATGTGATTAAAATTTAAATAATTCATGGTTATGCTTTTTTATTCTTATCTTTGCACCCGTAAAAAAACAGTTATCGCACACTGCCCGGAGCAGTGTCTGCTTAGTCAGACAGGGATGCTGTTATGGTATTAATCAATAAAAACTCATGACTATGGAAAAGTACGTTTGTGATGTATGCGGCTGGGTTTATGATCCGGCAGTAGGAGTGCCTGAGGCAGGTATAGCTCCTGGTACACCGTTTGAGGAATTGCCTGAGGATTTTGAGTGCCCTCTATGTGGTGTAGGTAAGTCAGATTTCTCAGTAGAAGGTTAATTTAGTAGTGAAGAAATATGTCATAGGACTATTACATGACATATTTCTTCATTTTTTTTGCCAATTTGTAGGCACTGTAAGTGCTCTTTCATGTTTCAACCGGCGGTTTATGCCGTATCATCCATATTTCTCCCTTTATTTTCTTTGTAAGTAACTGTTGAAAAATAGTTTTAGTAAGAAAATATTCAATTATAAAATAATTTTCAACAGTTACTTATAGAAATAGAGGAACAGGAAACAGGTCTCTGTTAATCAATGACTACGGCGGTGCCGCTGGTGGCTACCATCAGCATCGAACCGCTCTGGCCTATGGTTTCGTAATCAACGTCTATGCCGACTATGGCATTCGCTCCAAGTTGCGCAGCTCGTTCCATCATTTCTTTCATTGAGGTTTCGCGGGCTTCCATAAGTACTTTTTCATAACTGCCACTGCGTCCGCCGACTACGTCTCGGATTGAGGCAAAGAAGTCCTTAACAATGTTTGCACCGATGATTGTCTCTCCAGCCACGACGCCTTTGTATTCGCGTATTGTGTGACCTTGAATTGTTGGGGTCGTTGTCAGTATCATATTATTATTAGTTGCTGGTTGGCTTATTTTCCTGTGTACAGGAAGTTGTCGCTTAAAGTTATCTTACGAAATGTGGGAATAGTGTCTCGCCGATATTCGGGTTGTATTCGAAGCCTTCATGACTGAAAGCGGAGAGCTCATCAGGTGATTTTATGCGGTTATGTAGTATAAATCTCACCATTGCTCCACGGCAAGCTTTTGCCCATACGGCCTGCATTTTAAGGGTGTCGTCTTTTTGGCGGACATAGAAAAGAGGCTGTATGACAGTTGTCTCACGGCGGACGCGTTGCCAGTCAAACAGGTGCTCGTACTCTTCCGTGGAAAGATGAATGAGCACATTGTCATCTGCTTTTACGCTGTTGATGAGAATGTCAGTGAGCTTGTCTTTCCAAAACTGGGTCAAAGGGACGTTATCTGTGGATGGAAGCCTTACGTTATGCTCCATCCTGTATGGTACGATGCCGTCCATCGGGCGGAGCAGTCCATAGAGAAAGCATGTTATCCACAAATGTTTCTGAGCAAAGATTAACTCCTCATCGTTAAGATCCGATGCTTTCAAATGTTTATATGCCTGTCCATTGTACGACATTATTGCGGGATGAGGTTCTGTCGTGAAGAAATTCTGATAACGTTTCCAATTCTCATGGGCGATTTTATGGTTGCATCCAAGTAGGGCGGCAAGTTCTTCAACGTTTTGTTGCGACATATCGGCAGCCAGCATATTGGCCACATTCTGAAAGACCGGTTCTGTTAATGGTTGTGTCTTGGCATTATTGATCATTATCTTTGCATTCGCTAAGAGTATCTGCATGATTTAGTGCGTTTTAGTAATTCAAGGACATGTTTCGCTCCAAGGGGTGAGAAATAATCAGACATGAACTCGGTGGTTCATAACAGTCACTAACAGGTCAATGCCCTTGGAATTTGAGAATGCTAATTTGTCGCCTTGCAAGTGGTAACCTGCTGCGAGGCAGAGTATTGCTTTTTACCATGTAAAGCGTTAATTTTTGTCTCTTTTGCCCTGTTGCCATTGATGTCTTAAAAGTCTGTGATATTCCTCGCTGTGCTATATATCATGGAATGTGGGCTGTATAAAAGCTGCTTGACCTGTCATTGCCTAACCTGATTTGCGTCAGTAGATGTTTCCTGTTTGTCGGAAGTTTCTCCTGTGTTTGTTCACGTATAATATGTCTTTTGGGTACAAAGTTATAAAATTATCTTGAATTTAGGGTGTATGGAATGTAGAAATGTTGCACTTCGTTTGTGAATCTACACACTTCTGCCGGTTATGTCTGTATATGGATTTGTACATGTATGTACACACTCTTTTGTGATGTCTGTACGTTTTTGCATATTCTGTCATGTTATTTACAATACCCGAATAATGCCGATGAACGAACCGAATAACAATAAATGAGGCTGCAACACCCTGCTTTTTGGAGTATTACAGCCTCATTATAAGTAAATGTCAGATTATCTCTTATCCTTCTACGGCAGCCTGGGCCGCAGCGAAGATTATCTATTTAGACGGCAGTTATACAATTTTGTACAGCTATGTGTCAGTCATGTTTTTTTACAATTCGCAGATTTGTAATAAGATATACTTGGTTTCTTCACTCGGTATATTACCTTTGCCATCATGAAAGATTTAATCAGAAAATACCGCAATTGGCGTTACCGCCGTCTGTACCAGAAGCTGTTTTGGCATTTCGCTACTAAAGACCATCTGTCCGCCACAAGTGCAGCATCAGAAGCTGCTGAAGCATTTTCTTGGTTGTGTGGATTTGAATATGCCGAGTTGTTCAAGAGCCTTAGAAAACCGGACGTTTAGGTCTGTTGTCTTTCTGGTGTTCTTGAGGTGTCTTCACATGTTCTGATGGCAGTACTACCGGCACTGAAAACGTAAGCCTTGACACATTCTCTGCCTTTGTAGAAGATTCAGAGCCAGTCTTTGCTCCAAGAATACTGATACCGCCTTTAACACCGCTTTCCTGCCCTGTAGACTCTGCTACCGTTACGGCAACATCAAAATTCAATCTCTCAATCTCCCTGATTTCATTATTGACCATTAGGTGTTTCCCATACTCTCCTTTTGGTAAAGTAGGATTAACAATTGCGCCGTTGTCAAGCTCTGCTTGTAGCTCGCTGACCGCATTGGTAATGTCTGATACCGCTGCCTTTATAAATTCTTTCAGTTCCATAATTTCATATTTGCCTTTTATGCTCGCTATTGTTCGAAAGTGTAATCATTGTTCGATGTTATATCCGCAATTACCATTTTTAGTTTGCTTATATTTAGAGTTCCTTTCCCCTGAACATTATTGTTTTTTAGATTTGGCAAACTATCACGTGGCTCAAAACCAATACTTGTCAGTTTTTTTATTAGCTCATAGTTGTCGCAATTACTATTATGATTCCACCTCACCTCCAATAGACAACGCACAAGAAATGCTATCGCACCACCTACAAAAAGTGCGATAAGAAAAGAAGGCAAGCAGGCTATTAACACATCTTCCCATGAGCGACTATCCCGATGTTCTGTTTCCGCAAAACAGCCACTCCAAATATATGTGCTAACAGAAAAAATAAGAATACCTATGAGAAAGTTTATTCGAGAAATCCTTAAGTCAACGCTATTACACTTTTCACACCGAGGAACGCATACAGTGATTTTGTGGTATCTCGCAGAATGGTATATGCCACCGTAATGAGATGCTTTTTCAATATAGTAGCAATTCCTATAAACCTCATTTCCTTTGATAGCAGAATTTTTACCACAAAAATGACATTTATGGCAACGGTTGTAATTGGGTAAAATTTTCATTTCCCCTCCATCATTTTTTCATAGACTTTAATCAGGCGTTCTTTCTCTGCAAGCAACGCTTCAAGTGCTTTCACACGTTCGGCAAGCACTGCGTCCCCAACTGTAACAGACACGTTGCCGCTGTCTGATGCCGGAGAATAGTCCCCCTCTGTGCGAATCTCTTTCTTGGTTGACTCCTCACCGATGAGCAACCAGCGTGCATCAACCCCAAGTGTGGTGATGATTTTTGTCACCATATCCACACTTGGCTTACTTCTACGTTGTTTGCCAAGGTAACTTGACATACTGTTTTTAGGAAAGTCAATTGCTTTCTCAAAAGCAGCTTTATTGCCATCAAAACGCGAATTTACAAGCATTTCAATGCGGTCATTTATTGTTTCTGTCATAGATTAAATAGTTAAATATATTTAATTGTCGTGTGTTTGAACGACAATTTCTTTGTTAAATCAGACATTTGTCTTACCTTTGCATTCAAAATTACTAAAAAGTAACAAAAATACCAAAGAAATGGACATTAAATTACTGAAAACTGCCACATTGGCAGAAGCATTATCGGAAATGTCTCTCGGTGAAACGGCAATTGCGCCAAAAGGATATAAACCTGAGACCGTCAGAAAGACATGCACAGAGTTGAAGAATAAGGGATACCTGTTTTCTACGACAATGAGAGCAGGTGTGCAGACCATAACACGATTAAAATAAGCAATTGCCTATGGCAACCACTCACGTATTTCAAGATGCACTCGGCTGCACTTTCGTAGTCAACGTGCGCAGGAACGGCACAGCCAAGTGGCGCAAGACAATCTACAAATCCATTGTCCACGCTCGCAGAGCAATCAATCGTTGGGCAGAGGGCGCAGTAAAGGAAATTTAAATAATTATTATTTATGAATTCAGTTGAAATTGCAAATTTACTAATGGATATTCGTCATGAACTTATTTCAGAACTTGGCGATTTGCCATCTGTTGAAATTGTAGACAGAGTTCTTTCAGCTCGTATTGAGAGTGTTATTAAATAAAAAATATTTTAACAAATCAAATATTTAAAGTTATGAGAAAGTCAAGAGTATTGGTATCAGTTCTTCGTTACGTTATGAATGGTGACCATATTCAGCATGTAATTAAAGACCATGGTCTTGCTGCTGCCATTTATGTTGAAAAATTGCAAAATCCATTGTGTTCGAAAGTTACACTTTCGGCAAAGTATATTACAGTTATCAATGAAGATTAATATGAAAACAATAAAGATTGAATGCGTTCATCAATACTGGAGTAGAAATTAAATGACAGCAAATACAAACCCCATCTGCGCAAAATGCCCTCACGCTTCAAATATATTAAACGGAAGATATTGCAACCTGTTGGAAAGGAGCGTTGAGTATGCAAAAGTACCAATATGCAGGGCAAACAACTAAATAAATAATCAATATGAACAAGACAATTTCAATAATTCGCATAGCCGTCCTTTTCGTGATATTCTCGTTCGGTATGCTATTCCTCTTTGGTGAGGAGCATGGAGATAGCGCATGGACTCTTATCCAAATCATAACTGACAAGGCTCTTGCCCTCGGTGCATTTTACCTTGTCGGAAAACTCTACAAGCGTTGGAGCAAGATAGACCAGTTCCTGATAACTTACGACAAGATGTGTAACGAAGTCATGGACGGGGAGGACGAATAATGAGTATTGAGTTTACAGATAAGAGCGTCCCTTACAATGTCTTCGTCAATGACGTTGCGACTCGTGTAGTTCGATTGCTCAATGCTGAAAAGGCAGACCCAGAACGCATCAGTCAGCGCACGGCATACGCGATGTTCGGACGTGGTAATGTGGACCGTTGGCGAAAGCAGGGAAAGATACAACCCTGCAAACGCCCCGGCAAAGTAGAATACGTTACAGCCGACTTGCGCAAATTGCAGCGCACGCAACAAGATTATTTCAACCTATAAACGACAATAAAAAAAATGGATTACGCAATATACAAAACGCATGACGGCAAGTATCCTAATATGATATACCGCTTCACTCAGCAGAAGTGCAACCATAGGGCAAAGAAAGCCGCTGAAACAAAGTTGCATGAAATGTGGCTTCGTGTGGCGACATGCACCGAACGCTTTCGGAACGCAAGTTACAACAACCTCGAATTTTCCTACGACCTCATGACGAGTGCCACTACAAAAGAACGCATACGCTTCTACATAGACAGATTATAACACAAAACTGGACGGGTAGATAATCTCAATTGGATAGAGGCTCGTAAAACGGAAACGAGTGGTTGCAGGTTCGAGTCCTGCCCCGTTCACTATAGTTTAACAAATAAACAATTATGAAAGCAATACAATTGAAATCTCTCACGCTTCGCAATTGGCGAGGCGAGAAAGAGAGAACCACGGAGTTCAACCTCGGCAGTGTCACTCGCATCTGCGGTAGCAACGGTTTGGGCAAGTCACGGCACATGGATGCCTTTTGCTGGCTCTTGTTTGGCAAAGACAGTAAAGACCGCAAGGACTTCAACCTGCGAACAGCTGACGAACACGGCAATGCCTTGCAGCATTGCGAGTGCTCGGTAGAAGGCACGCTCATCGTTGATGGTGTTGAGATAAACATCAAGCGAGAGTACAAGGAGAAGTGGACGAAACCACGAGGACAGGCAGAAGAAGTCTTTGGTGGCAACGTAACCGAATGTACTTGGAACGGTGTTCCTGTGCGCGTTGGCGACTACAAGGAGCGTATCAATAAGGAAATCATTGATGAAAACCTTTTCAAGATGCTCACCAATACAGAATACTTTCTGTCGCTCAAACCTGATGTGCAACGTGAAGCCCTGCTTGCAATCGCTGGCGTTAAGAGTGATGCAGAAATCGCTGCTTCCAACGAGGACTTTGTCGCCCTCCTTGATATGCTGAGCGGAAAATCCTTGTCCGACTACCGCAAACAGGTAGCAGCAGAGAAAAAACGCTTGAAGACACAGGCCTCGGAAATCCAGCCTCGCATTGACCAGACCAATAAGATGAAGCCTGAGGCAGACGACTGGGATATGCTGCAAGGTATGTTGGACGAGAAAAAGAAAGAGCTTGACGATGTTGCAGAACTCCTGCACTCTGAGGATGCTCGCAAGCAGTCCGCACTTGACAAAAAAGCTGCTCTTAACCGTGAGAAGAAGAGCCTTGAACAGCAACAGCAGGACATCATCAATGACGAGCGGAAGCGTTTACAGGCAGAAGCTGACAATCAGAACGAGAAACGCACCTCTATTGAAAAAGAGTTGAAAAACATTCACTCTGAGCGTTCAGACTGCAACATTGACATTTCACGCACACAGAAACGCATTGATTACCTCAGCCACCAAATCAACAGCATCACAGATGAACTCGCAAAGCTGCGCTCTGAATGGTCAAAAATCCGCAAAACACAATACACAGTCTCGGACACCTGTCCACACTGCGGACAGCGTTTGCCGGAAGAGATGTTGCAAGATGCACTGAGGAAGTCCAATGAACACAAGGCAAAACAGCTCTCCGACAACAAGAGCAAGGGCAAATCGCTCGCTTCTCAGCTTGCATCTTACGAAGAAGAGTTGGCAACACGCAATGAGGAACTTAAAAAACTCAACCAGAAGCTATCATCTATTGATGAGTGCATCAGTGGTCTATACTCTCAACTGAATACAGCTCCCAAGGTAGTTGCTTCTGAACCTATTGCCGACAGACTTCCTGCTTATGTCGAAATCAAGAAACGGCTGGACGAGATAGCACAAGAGGCTGATAACGTTGCTACAACGCAAACGGACGAGTCTCTTCTGGAACGTCAGAAGATGGTGCAGACTGCAATCAAGAATATTGAAGCTGCACTCAATAACCGTACAGCAATCGCCAAGGCAGACAAGGAGATTGCACGACTGGAAGCAGAGGGGCGTGACCTCGCACAAAAGATTGCCGACATTGAGAAGCGTGAATTTGTTGCAGCACAATTCTCTCGTGCTCGCATCGAAGACTGCGAGAGCCGACTGAACTCCATGTTCGATATGGTAAAATGGAAGCTCTTTGACACTACACTTGACGGCAACGAGTTTGAGACCTGCATCCCAATGATTGGCGGTGTAGCCTACGGCACTTGCAACACGGCAAAGCAAGTTAATGCAGGCATTGACATCACCAATACACTGGCAAAGCACTACGAGATATACGCTCCGATGTTCATTGACCGTGCAGAGAGCGTGAACACGTTCATCGCCTCTAACGCACAGATGATATTCTTGCAAGTAACTAATGACACCCAATTAACAATCAAATAACAATTTAACAACAAAAAATTATGGGAAACGAAAGACAACTCTCACCTGTTGCACAGCAGCAGAACACAATGCCTGTAGGTATTGACTTCTTCAATCCGGCAGTTTACGAACAGCTGTCTAAACTTGCGAATTCCAGCCTCATTCCTGATTCATACCGCATTGGTGGTGTAGTCGGTGGCAAGACTGGCGAAGGACCGAGGAAAACCGTATCAGAAGCGGAAGCGATTGCAAACTGCATGATTGCATTTGATGTCGCAAAGCGTATCAATGCAGCACCGCTGATGGTGATGCAGAACCTCTACATCGTGTATGGTCGTCCGTCATGGTCTTCAAAATTCCTCATCGCTACCATCAATACTTGCGGACGCTTCGAACCTTTGAAGTTTGAGATGACAAAGGACGGTGTATGTAGCAATGGTGTTCAAAATGTCAAGTGTGTCGCTTGGACTACAACGAGAGGGGTTACTCATGAAGCTGACGGCACTCCTGTAACATCAAAGTCGCTAAGCGCACTGCGTGGCACTGCCGTAACAATCCAAATGGCGGTAGATGAGGGCTGGTACACTAAGAACGGCTCAAAGTGGCGCACAATGCCTGAGCAGATGCTACGCTACCGTGCTGCCTCGTTCTGGTGTACGGTCTATGCTCCTGAGCTGGGTATGGGAATGCGTACCGTTGAAGAGAATGTGGAAGATGCCGACTATGTAGATGTTACCGAAAAGGTAGAGGAAGAGATAACCACACTCGGTAACAAGAAAACCATCAGCTTCAATGATGCTGCCGATGGTTCGGGCATTGATGTTGACCCAGAAACAGGCGAAATCAAGACAGCTCCCGCCCCTATTCCTGCTGAGAACGAACAGCCAGACACAACAGCGGAAGAAGACGGTCCCGGATATTAAACCATCTGCACTATGATACTCCGTGTATTAGGTTCTTCATCAAGTGGCAACTGCTACCTACTCCAGTCGGAAACGGCTGGAGAGGTACTTGCCATTGAAGCTGGCATCAAGTTCGATAAGGTAAAGCAGGCACTCGACTTCAACATCAATCGTGTTGTCGGCTGCATCATCAGCCATGAGCATGGCGACCACGCCAAGTATATTCCTGACTTCATCAATGCTTGTATCCCTTGCTACATGAGCCAAGGCACCAAACATGCTATCGGAGCTTCCGGCAACTACTGGGCAAAAGGTATGCTGCCGCAAGAGAAAGTGGTAATAGGCGGCTTCAAAGTCATGTCCTTCCTTGTCCAGCATGATGCCAAAGAGCCTTTCGGCTACCTGATTCAGCATAAAGAGTGCGGGACAGTCCTCTTCGCCACTGACACATATTTCTTGCAGTACACCTTTGATGGCATTAACAATGTCATGTTAGAGTGTAACTATCAAAAAGAAATACTTGATGCAAACCTCGAAACTGGGCGCATTGACAAACGTAGGTACGACCGTACACTGCAATCGCACATGTCATTTGATAACTGCATCCGCACGCTGCAAGCAAACGACCTCTCGCAAGTCTGCAATATCGTACTGCTCCACCTTTCGGACGGCAACAGCAATGAACATGAATTCGTCCGGAATATTCAAGCTCTCTACCCTGAAATAGAGGTAACAGCTGCGACAGGTGGACTATCACTGACATTCAACAAACAACCATATTAAAATTCAACTACAATGACAAAAACAGAAATTGTTGAGCATATCATCAACACAACAACTCTCAGCCGCTCACAGGCTCAGACAGCAGTAGAGTGCGTTATCAACGCTATTACTGATTCACTCACAAAGGGCGAAAGCGTATATCTACGTGGCTTCGCAACTATCAAAGCGCACACCACCAAAGAGCGCAAGGCTCGCAACATCAACAAGGGCACGACAATGACTATTCCTGCCCAGAGAACCGTGAAATTCCAACTCAGCAGACAACTCAAAAACCGCATGAACAATAAAACAGAACTTTAAGACATACATAGGTACAAAAACCATTAAGGCTGCGCCTATGACCTACCACGAAGCTGGACAGAAAGGTCTTATCCGTGAATACAAGAAAGACGTAAAAGAGCAGTATGGTTATAGAGTTCAGTATGCTGACGGTTACGAAAGCTGGTCTCCAGCAGAACCGTTCGAGGCTTCCTATAAGGTTGCCGAAACTCACATTGAACGCATGAAACTTGAACTCGCTGAACTCAGCGACAAAATCAGTAAAGCTACAAAGGCAATGTTCAATGTTGATTTGCTGGATAAATCTCAACGTGCTGCTTTGCGTAGACAACTGAAACCTATGCTTGAATATGCAGGAGTGCTGTTATGGCGTATAGAAATGGTAACAGAGGAGGACAAACAATGAGAAGTAGAACAGCAACTTGGTTTGAAACCAAAGTCCGCTATGAGAAAACAATGGAGGATGGCTCGCAGAAGAAAGTAGTCGAAACAAATGTTGTAGATGCAGTATCGTTCACAGAGGCAGAGAAACGGACCAATGAAAACGTGGGTGCTTTCATCAGTGGAGAGTTTAGTATCATTGCGGAAAAGATTGCATCATATCACGAGGTGTTCTTCAGTGACAATGAATGCGATGATAAGTGGTACAAAGCAAAGCTCCAGTTCATAACACTTGATGAGAAGACGAGCAGAGAAAAGCGTTCAACGGTCTATTACCTCGTTCAGGCGCACAACATCGACAATGCCAAAAAGTACATCAAGGAGTTCATGGACGGAACAATGAATGACTACGAAATCATGGCAATCTCCGACACACCAATTATGGATGTGTATGAGTACAAACAGAAGACGGAAGAAAACAATGACACTTCAAGAACTGATTAAGGCGGCACAACAGAACAAACTGCACCGCAAGCGACCGTCTGATGAGGAACACCAAATACAATGTTCCTGTGTCCGCTGGTTCAACCTGCAATATCCATCATTGAAGGGGCGGCTATTTGCCGTCCCCAATGGTGGCAAACGTGACGAGGTTACAGCAGCGAAACTGATAGCCGAGGGCGTTGTGGCTGGTGTCGCAGACCTCATTCTTCTGAAAAGTAATAGCCAGTATGGTGCATTGCTCATCGAAATGAAGACACCTAAAGGTAGACAGTCGGAGTCACAAAAGAAATGGCAACTAAATATTTGTTCGAAAGACGAATACAAATATGTGGTGTGTCGTTCGATTGATGACTTCATGCGTGAGGTAAAAGATTATTTGAGAAATAGTAACTAATTGTCGAATATGGCACGAACTTCAAAGCGAGGTCTTGAATACTTCCCGATGGATATAGATATATTCAGCGACCTCAAAATAAGGAAATTAATCAAATATCAAGGTGGAAAAGCCATAACGATATATGCTCTCCTGCTCTGCAATATCTATAAACAGGGGTATTACATGGAGTGGGACAAAGAGTTGCCTTTCATTTGCTCGGAGCTTACGGGGTTTGACGAGGCGTATATATCCGAGGTTATCAAAACCTGCCTGACATTGGGGTTGTTTTCAAGCGAACTCTACGAAACGAGGGGCGTGCTTACATCACGAGGCATACAGGAACGTTACGAACGTATATGCGCACAATGCCGGAGAGCTTGTCGCATCATCGAATATAACTTGCTATTGCCCGATGAAGACCAACAATCCCATATAGACAGACAACCAACAGTAGTAACAGAGCCTCAACCTGCACAACAATCGCTTGGGACTCTTGATAAAGAAATTGAAATATTGAAAAACGAAACGGTCTGGCTTGACCAGTTGCAGGTGCTTCACAGCATGGACGTGAATGCGCTGCGTGGTATGCTTGACGAGTTCAAGGTGCAATGTGCTGCCGATGGCAAAGAATGCCACAACTGCTTACAAGATGCGAAACAACATTTCAATTCATGGTTAAGGATAGTAAGAAACAATAAAACAAAGAAAGATGATACACCTCAACGCAACGGACGAGATAAACGTAGAGCAGGTTTTCTCAGCCCTGATGAAAAGAAAGACTACGGTGGCTCGTTTTAGACTTCCATACACCAACAAACAAGTGTACGCAATGTTGCAAGCATCTGTCAGGGCAGAAGTCGAACACCGACATAGAGTATTTAAGCCTACCAACGAACTGAATAACCACTTGCAGGACATTGCCAACTGGCTCACGGGGCAAGATAGCACGTTCGGTCTCTTCCTCTGCGGTGGTGCCGGCAATGGCAAGACAACAATCATGCGAGCCATTAGGAGCTTGATTAACATGCTGCGTTCAAATGAGGGTTATTCCTCAGAAGATGGTCTTCCGAAGAAAGGTATCATCATGACAACAGAGAAAGAACTGGTTCGTATGGCTAAGGCATACAGCAACCCAACTCGTGACAACATGAGCGATGTGGCGCGATACAAGAATGTGCGCAACATCGAAATACTCTGCATTGATGACCTCGGCACTGAGGGGCGTGAAAGTATGCACTATGGCGATTTCGTGACGGCTGCGGTTGATGTCATATCATACAGGTATGAAGAACAGTACTGCACGCTCATCACATCTAACCTCACACCAAAGGAGATTGCAGCACATTATGATGAACGCATTGCTGACCGCTTTCGTGAAATGATGCACATCGTAAATTTCGGAACAGAGAATAGTTACAGAAGATTATAACAACCGAATAACGTTTAAATAAGATGGAGAAGATTATCATAGAACAAACACAAGGGAATGGCTTCAGTGTCATTCAGGGCGACAAATATTCCGATAAGTTTGGGTACGATGAAATGCTTGGTCTTGTTTCGGCTCTCACAATGCCACAAGACAGACCTTGTTTGCAGTGGATGAAAAACGAAAGAACAGCATGAATCGTTCAATAAAACACTTGAAAGATTAAAAACATTTGAAATATTATGAATAGGATTATTAAATTCAGAGGAAAGGATTTCCAAACGGGTGAATGGCTGTATGGAGATTTACGGCAAAGATTGGGTTACTTGCCGTCAATTATTGAACTATACTCTAATAATGGCAAAGTAGACTATTGCGAAGTGTCTGTAAAAGAAGACACCATCGGACAGTACACAGGACTGAAAGACAAGAACGGCATGGAGATTTACGAGGGGGATATTATGCGCTCTGACAAATATCCGTTAAGTAACGATGATGTGAAAGACAAATATTTCGTCAAGGTGATTTGGGCTGTCAATGAGCCGAGATTTTTATTATCAGTATTCAATAATCCAAAAACAAATGCAGAGAGTGATACAAATAAACTCTACTATTGGTTTGACGAGGATACAGTAAAAGAATTTGAAGTCATTGGTAACATTCACGACAATCCCGAACTATTAAAAAAGGAGTAAATATGATAATAACACTAAATACAATCATTGCGGTAGCTTTCATCTGTTGGCTTATATACAGTTACAGATCGCAGCGCAAGGCTGAGAAGAAAATGTATCAGGAAATGAAAGCTGAAACAGAGACCTACAAGGCTATTCTATCCGTACTTTCCAACCTTGATAAACGACAGAAACAACAGAATGAATATTTTGAATTAATGGCAAGAGCTATTGCTATGTGGCAAGCGAATAGAAGAGAAATTAGAAATCTCAACTATGAAGAAATTACTAATGTAGCCAAAGTGTGCATACAAGGATATGGTACTAAATGTGCTAATGACCCAGGGATGAATGCTATGTATATATGTGGATTCCATGACGGGATTGAGTGGTACAAGAACTATTTATTGGATAAAGAGGAAAAGAACAATGGGAACACAAAAATGTGAAATCTGTGGGGAGTGGAAAGACACTCACGAAATGTCGAAGTCGTACAAACATCGCTGCAAAGCCTGTGTAGCAGAAGCAACACGCAAATCTCGTGAACACATGCCTATGCCATCGGCAAAGCATTGTGCAGATAAAGAACTTCTGCGCATGGACATTGCAACGAAGGCAATGCAGAGTATTGTTAGCAACGACAATATAGTAGAGCGTATTCATGTAGCAGGAATAAAATCCTGTTGCGAAGATGTTACAAGAAGCATTGCCATGTTTGCCGTCTCTATAGCCGACAATATGCTGGCGGAAATGAAAGGAGAAAATTATGGGTAATACATTACACTTGATTCTAAGGCATAAGTGGTACGATATGATTGCATCGGGTGAAAAGCCTGAGGAGTACCGTGAAATTACGCATCACTGGATGTCTCGATTATTTCTTCTAGGTGACTACAGGTATCTGTGGTCATCATTCCGAGAATATCCCGTCACACAAAAGGATATACAATTAATGAAGAGGCAAATGTCAGAAACATTCGAGTTGCGGTCATGGGCATATACCAATAATGCATTTGTGGTGTTTCATCGTGCCTACACCTCAGAGACAATGACTTTTGAGGCTAAAGAATTGATTATAGGTAAAGGGAATCCCGAATGGGGCGCGCCTGAAGACAAAGAAGTGTTTATCATTAAATTAGGAAAACGAATAACAAATATATAAAAACCGTGATGTATGGGAAATCAAGAAAAATATGAAAGTATCAAGTCGAAACTGCGCAAACTCAATGCTCTTGCTCAAGGAGGAGAAGAGGGCGAGGCAAAGAATGCGCAGTATCTGCTTGACAAGCTATGTGCAGAATATGGCGTCACGCTTGATGAAATTCTTGACCAAGAAAGCAAAAAGTGGTACACTTTCAATGTCGGTGCAAGGAATGTATTAAAAACACTGTTCATGCAGTGTTACTTCAAAGTAACCAACAAAAGCGAAATCAGTTATAATCAGTATGGAAAAGCATCTATTGAGGTTGAACTGACCGCCTACGAATATGCCGAAATCAAATCACTTTTTGATTGGCACAAGGCAAACTTCCAGAAAGATGTTGACAATATGCTGAAGACACTTGTTGAGGCGTATTGTTCAAAACACGCACTTTACTCTGACAGGTCATGGCATGACGGCAAAGATGAAGACCTGCATCTGACAGAAGAAGACATCAGACGTATTCTTGTAATACAAGCAATGCGCAAAAATTTGAGCAACAACACGTATTGTAAATTACTTGATAGCAAATAATATGAACGCAAAGCAATTTTTCAGCAAGGTTTCAGCTCTCCGCAAGTATCAGAAAGAATACTTTGCGACACGGAGCAAGGATGCACTACGCCAGTCAATAGCACTGGAAAAAGAAATTGACAGCGAGATAGAGCGAGTAAATAACCTGTTAAACGAAAGTCGCAATGGCAGCAACCAATAACTTGACAGAGATAATAATTTTTTAATGGATAAAAATAAGATAATGGACATAGTAGACGCAATTAATGGTTACAATCTCTTAGAAAATTTAGCAGAAGAGATAGCAGCTTATGCCTACAAGCTTAAGCTCTTGGATTATAAGCATTTCAGTACCTTCACAGTGAATTCTGATGACTTTGCTGTGAAAGTAGATAATGGATGGTGGCAGAATGAGGATTATTTTGATTGGATTTTTATACCACTTATTAATATTACTCAAAATACCTGGAAAGAATATCTTCATCAGAAAGTTGCAGAACAGGAGGTAGAAAAAGAAATTGAAGCCCAATTAAAAGAGCAAAGAGAAAAACAAGAGTTTGAACGATTGAAACTGAAATATGAAGCATTATGTGGATAGCAAGAGACCCTAATGGTAATATATATCTGTATAGATATAAACCTGAAAAAACATGCAATTACTGGAAAGGACAACCCTCATGCCTTATAAGGGAAGATGTTATTAAGAGGCTGATTCCTCTTCCTAAATGGGAAGATAAAGAGCCGATAAAAATAAAAATTGTAATAATATGATTAAAGGGACCGTAGCTTTTCCCTATCAGGGTAAACAAGACAACCGTAATTTACATAAAAATTATAAAAAAGAAAGTATGAAAAAATTATTCCTTTTACTCATGGCATCCTTTGCTCTCGCTGGGTGTCAGAAAATAGACAAACACAGAGTTTCCTGCAAAGTGCTGTCAATAGACAGCAGGTTAAGACATCAGGAAATAAAGAACACTTTATCACCGACATCTATTGGCTTGTGGTAACCGACAAAGGCACATTCCATGCACGAACTGGTGGATATTTCGTATGTGCTGAAGCAACTGCACTCCAAAAAGACAGCACATACACACTCACCATTGACGGCTTCTTTCAGTCGTCATTCCTCGGTGTCTATCCATTCATAACTAAAGTACATAAGAAATGAACTCAACCGTATTAACAGAAATCATTGCGTTCCTCTTCGGGCGCAAGTATTACGCCAACATCGTGGCAACACGAGGAACAGCAAAACAGGAACTCTGTTCCTACATCTTCCCGACAAAGCAAGCTGCCGACAATCATCGTCAGCAACTGGACACAACGTTGTCTTTTCGCTTCGTTGAGACAATATCTTTTCGTTCTCGCAATAACTACTTACAGGCAGAGAAAGTTAAACCTGTGCAATAACTAAATCATTGTAATTTTGAGCTATGATTATCAGCAAAATAATTAAGTGGGTCAAGTCTATGTGCTACTATGTCATAGCCGATCCTGCCGACAACTCGGTTACGCTTTCCAGAAAACTCTTTGAACATATCCGCAAGAATGCCAAAGAAAGCGATGTAGCTCGTGTGTTTGTTTTCAAGATTGCAGGTACAAGCAACTACGCATTTTGTGTAAATCCTGCACTCGAAAAGCCAACACAGATGTGCGACATCCAATATAATGGCAAATACCGCTGCATTGGATTTGAAACGCTCTGTCCATCGGTTGGGTGTATATTCTACAATTACGGATTGCCAAGTGATAGGCGCATAAAGTTATCCGTGCTGGTGCAACACGCTCCTGACGGTATGATATATTATCAACTCTGTAAGCCAGATGCAAAGCATTTTAGGAAACACACGTAAGATGGACTTCGTTTTCCATCGCTCTGGACGTATTGATATTTCCGCTCATGCGGCAAAGATACTCTCTTTGTCTCGTGGCGATGTGATAGATATACTGACAAGTGATTATGAAGCGTTCCTCTACGTTCGCTATCGCTCGCCAACCGTAGGTAGGCATGAAGGAATGGTTTACCCCTCGAATAAAAGGGGGAACCATTTCCGTACATCATCAAAAACCCTGTGTCGATATATGCTCTGCAGGTGTGGAGGAAGCGAGTCTGTTTCGTTGTATGCCGGAAAGGCTATCAACGATAAATACAGGGGTGTATTGCTGCCTATCATATTAAGGCATTGCTTGTAACTATTAATTAATAAAGACAATGAACAAGGAAATCAAGTACAACGGCTATACTGCATCACCATCGGACTATGAATGTCCTGATGGTGATTTGTCGGTGGCAATCAATCTTGTGCCGGAAGACGGTGCGGTAAAACCTGTTTTTCCTCCTGTGATAGACAAAGAGGCGATAGGTTTCACTGGAACGTGTGTGTATATTCACAAGAATTCGGGTTATACTCATTACATTGTGCAAGATGGTAACGCTTTTAGTTGGTACGACAAGGAGAGCAAGAAAACAACATCTATTGGTAACGTAACAAAGTATATCAAAGTAACCTCTGTTGGCAATACGCTAATATTCCTTACAGAGAACGGCATGATTTATTATCTTTGGAAAGGTGGCTCTACAGGTTACCTCCTGTTAGGCTCAAAGATTCCAGAATGTCCTATCTCATTCGGATTGCAGGGCGAGGTTATCAGAACTGATGAGTTCTCAATTTCATTCGATTCCATTTCCGAAGGAAACATCTGGAATGAGTTTAGTGACGATAATAAAACTCGTATCACTGACCAAGTGCTTGCTAAGGTCAATAAGTTCATTGCAGAGGAATCCACCAACAAGGGCAAATTCATATTCCCTTTCTTTGTGCGCTATGCATACAGGCTTTATGATGGCTCGCTGACAATGCACTCTTCGCCTGTACTGATGATTGCTTCATCCGACCTTGCTCCGCAAGTGTTCTGGTCTCATATCACTGGTAAGAAGAACTACACAGATGCACAGCTTCGTGTCGTTGCTGCTGTGCATACACTTGACTATGCGGTTGTACTGCCGTCACGAATTGAATTGTTGAAGAACTGGGGGGACATTGTGCGCTCGGTTGATGTGTTCATTTCAAAACCGATATACACATACGACCAAAACGGCAAATGTACCAAGTTTTCAAACTCTGAATCTATTAATTCGTATTGCGTATGCAAGCACATCAATCAGGCTGCATCAACAACGAAGTTCCCTTTGCGCTATCAAAAACAGACGTTTAACCATTTATACGCATTTACCTTTGACCCTACAAACCTCACTTATCCTGCTGGTAGATTGATGATACCAAGACGAAGTGTTGATGCTGTCAAGGAAGATATACGCTCAACTTCTCAATTCTACTTACTGGAGAGCATCAAGGTTGAGCAACTTACATCTACACGCACAAAACTCAATATTGAGGAAGACTATCTACAATCACTTGTCACACGAGAAGTAATGACAGATGATTACGACAGCCACGACACACTGATTCCTTATTATAGCTTCACATATAACTCGCGCTTGAACCTCAGCAACATCCACAAACGCTTGTATGGCGAGTATAATGCAGGTGCGATGATGATTCACACCAACGGATATATTGCTAATTTTAGTGATGCTCAGCCTGAAGCCGCAGATGGTACAAGCAGCGTTGCCGTTTATTATTTCATCAAGCAGGACGGCAAAGACATCATCGTGCAAGGCGAAAGCTGTGCGATGGCTCGCTCTCACGTTCCGTTTGTATTTCTGTTTTACCCGAATGTCAATGCCTACAAAGCGGTAATAGTTCAATGGGACTACTTCCCGACTTGCTACGAGGTTCATTTGGAACAGCATGGTTTCTTGAATGGCGCTTTCTATTTTGGAGGCTGGGATAATCCTGCTTCTGGTGCTAACCTGCCATCAGCAAGCAGTGCTGCCAATTGCACCATTGAACTGCCAAACAAGATATATACGTCGGAAGTCAACAATCCGTTTGTGTTCCCTGTTCTCGGCATCAATACCGTTGGTGCCGGAGAAATAAAGGGTATCTGCTCAGCTGCAAAGGCTCTTTCTGAAGGTCAGTTCGGACAATTTCCTTTGTATGCGTTCACAACAGAAGGTGTTTGGGCATTGGAGGTTTCATCTACGGGCACATACACGGCTCGCCAGCCGATTACTCGTGATGTCTGTATAAACCCTGACAGCATAACACAGCTTGATTCGTCCGTGCTCTTCGCTACCGACAGGGGTATTATGCTCATATCTGGCTCGCAAACACAATGTATATCCGATAGCATTAGCTCGGAGTTCCCTTTCAATGCTCTGGAGCTGCCGAAGTTCGACAAGCTACACGATATGCTCGGACACGACCCGATAACCGACAAGTGTCTGCCAACGCTGCCGTTCACAGAGTTCCTGACAAAGTGCCGTATGATATACGATTATGTTCATCAACGTGTTATTGTGTACGCTCCTAATATAACCTACGCCTATGTGTACTCCATGAAGTCGAAGCAGTGGGGCATGACATTCTCAAGCATTGCTTCTCATCTAAACTCTTACCCAGAAGCACTTGCTATCGACAACGAAAAAAACATCGTCAATTTCTCAAAGACTGACGCATCTATGGTAAAAGGTTTGCTGCTCTCACGCCCTCTTAAACTGGATATGCCAGATATTCATAAGACAATTGACACCATCATTCAACGAGGACATTTCCACAACGGCAATGTGTTGTCAGTCCTGTACGGCTCTCGTGACCTGTATAACTGGCATTTGGTGTGGTCAAGTCAGGACCACTTTCTACGTGGCTTCCGTGGCACACCTTATAAGTATTTCCGAATTGCGTGTGTAACATCATTGTCGGAAGACGAAAACATCTTCGGTGCATCAATCAATTTTACAGAACGTATGGCAAATCAACTTCGATAAAGATATATGTTAGGTCTAGTTTTTAGGTAGATTGTTTTGGATAACAAAGAGAGAGCCGGGGCGCGTGATGCGTCTCGGCTCTTAATCTTAAAAGGGTTTCATCTTGCGCCTAATCTTGCCGCGCCTTGAAACAAGCGATGTATTAATCTTTGTTTTCAGATAGTCAATCTTCTCTTCCCAATTCTTTTGGCTGCTTGGGTTAGTGATACTCATCCAGTCTGCCAACACCCTACATACAAGATATTCATGTATGAGGTCTTTTAGCAATTGCACCGTTGTCATTGAGAAATACTTTGGAAGCAAGAGGGTAATATCATACGATTCAGGCTCCGTAAGTTTATCGTCAAGCATACACCCATCACTCTGAATCTCATTCTTTGTGTATGGGAAGAGCATTTCTACACATTCCAAGTGCGCAAGATTAAGAACACGTGTCACTCTATCCACATTGCCGTCCTGAACAATGTCAAACACTTGGTGTCTGGCATGCTCTTCTTCGGCTTTCATGATGTCACCCTCAACGTAAGAATAATTACCTGCATCGTAGAGTAACTCATCACGCTTGAAGGATAACATCACGGTTATCCTGTTTTCTTTCTCGCAACAACTCATAGCTTGTAGTGTTTAGGCACTGTATGTCGGACGTGTCGGACGTGAACGCTTGTACAGCGCACGCTTCACGTTTTCAAGGCTCACACCTGCATGGGTTATATAGTCCTGTGCATCTTCCTTGTTGGTGATGCTGAACCAGTCGCCAAGAGCCATGTCAACAAGATATGAGTGGATACCGTTGCCCAAAGCATCAGCCGAAGAGTTGTTGTAGTTGCTCGGTAACTCAAACGCAAGCTCCAGCGCACCATCATCGTCAATCTCTTTCTGGATAAGGTTGTTGCTGGTGCTTCTGTCCTCACTCAAATACTCCCCGAGTAAACTCTTCAGTGCGGAGAAAGCATTAGCGAGAGAACGCCTAATCTGGTAACTGTTCTCCATGTCGTCACTCGCCTGCATGTTTGATGCAGCCTCGTAAGTCTTCTTACCCTCAGCCTCTCGTGCCTGACCTGTCAGATACGCCTTGTTCTGAATGTCAAAAACAAGCTCCTTTACCTGCTGGGTAACGGTCAATGTCTTTTTATTTTCTGCCATAATCGTTAATAATTAAAGTGATTAATACTTCGGTCTCTCTGGACGTCTCTTGAAGAATGCCTTACGCTTGATGTCGTCCACATAGGTGGCTGCTTCCGTTGCATATTCTGTGGCTTCCTTTTTGTTAGCAAGCGTGTACCACTTTGCTGTGATGTTCATCACAAAGAACGAAAACAGGCTGCTCTGCATTGTCGTTGTCAGGTTCTCATCAAACGAACTTGAAAGGTCAAGCTGCAAGCGGAACTCTCCCTGCTCGGTCTCAACCTCGTCAAGAAACACTTTTTTCAATGCGTTACAGATGGTATTCTTGCTCTCATTCCAGAAGCGTTCCAGCATTTCTTGGTCTTCGTCAGTAGTGAACACACGGTCGTAGCCGTCTTCATCGTCCATCTTCTTGCCTGTGTATGATGTGGTCTTCGCCACTTCTTCGTACACCTTTTCTTTTTCTACTCGTAATGTTACGTTTATCATACATCTTTGTTTTAGAATTGCCAAAGTGAATAAGATGCGCCTACACCAATGTACAGAACAAACTTGGGCTTTGTTTTGAGCGTTATACCGTAACCTGTTTGTATGCCTATACTCCACCGCTTCGGCTTCGCCGTCTCTCTGATTGTGATTATTTCACACTTCGGATAAACAAATAGACTGTCAAGATTGGGGTTATATCCACTAACGTATGCCCTGTATGTGCTATCCTCATACATCTTTTGTGTTATCGGAATCCGCACAGATATACTGTCAAAACAAAGCTGTTGGTTTACACTTGCTCCTACACTATCCGCACAAATGGGCTTGTCATTTGTACTTATTGGTAGCCTTTCTGTTACATACCTTATTATAATGCTGTCTTTCGGCACAGGCTTATAAAAAGGTATGGTGTCAGTATAGGTTACTCTTATGGTGTCCCTTACAGGCTCTCTAATGTTGTATGCCTTGTAATGGTACACGTTCAATCCGGTGGAAACAAAAAGCAACACCACAACCAGCACCACTGCAACGCGTTTAATGCTTCTCATATTTTGCAACGTATTTGGTTAGTGCATCAACATGTGTGCGGATAATGGCAGCTTTGCCACCTACTGAGTTCAGGTAGCTCACATCTTCGTGGTTATCCATAAAGAAGTTCTCGGTTAAGACGGCTGCACACTTAGTCTTTGACAGGATATAGAAATTCTCTTCCCAGTCGGGGTCTCCATCCGAGTTGTCCTTTCTTATCTTATGTCCTGCAAAGTTCTTCTCGGCTTCCTCATAGAGCATTGTCGCCAGTTCGTCCGACTTGGTTTTTCCCTTTGAGGTGTATGCGCTCCAACCTCGTGCGCTCATCCACTCTCCGTTTCCTGCTGCGTTGTTGTGTATGGAGATTAGGACCACATTTGATGCGCCTAACTTGCCACAGCACTCATTTGCCCGCCTTGCTCTCTCTGTTAAAGAAATATCGGTAGCTTCATGTACGAGTAGTTCGGCATCATAGCCTTGCTTTGTCAGTTCATTCACTATACCTGCTGCAATCTCACGTGCGTATGCGTACTCACGAAATTTGCCGTCAGGACTACGCTTGCCTTTGGTGTTCTCTCCGTGACCGTTGTCAATGAGTATTTTCATTTTCTGTTCCTCCTAAGATATTTAATCCATGAATAATATTTTCTACGATTCAGATAATTGAAATTAAACTGATTGTCGTATGCTTCTTGCTCAAAAGAGATGTTCCTGTATGCGTAGCCTTTCAAGAAAAGGCGGCATATCCATTCAATAAGGTACAACACATAGAAAGGGACGTACAGCAACTCTCGCATTTGGGCTGTGTGTATCGCTTCGTGATTGAGGTCAGCTTTCAACATCATGCCATACTCTTTGCGCACAAACAGCACTCCGAAGAGGTTGATGCACTTGAAGCCCTTGACCGGAATAATTTTATTTCTGATGATTATCATAAGCCTAAACTGCTAAATCTGTGATAGAACTCTGTCTTTATTTTATCGTAGCCCAACTTTACATTAGAGTATGCACGAGAATTGTTTGCTCCGTCCTCGTGGTAGATTTCGCCCTCTACAATCTCCGCTACTTGCTCCACCCATTCGGGGTTGCAGAAGTCGGAAAGCGGTTTTCCGTGGTAGGTAAAAGGGTCAAACCTGCTGTTACGGTCGTCATGTATCACCTGCAAGGACTTGCGTATCTTCAAGGCTGTGGCTTCGTGGTCTGCAATGTGGTTCTCTTCTCGCACTCGCTTGATAAGTCGGCATACCTGCTCAACTGATAGGTCAAAAGCAAAGCCTGACAGATTCCTTATGCGTAGCTGCGTCTCTGTACGCAAACCCTCTGATATGTCCTGTAACATATCGTTCTGGGCATTGGTGGTTCTTGTCAGCTCTCGTAAGCTGTTTCTATTGTCTTCCATCATCTGGCTGATGATGGACTTGAACCATTTGAAAATGGCTACCATCATCAGTGCTGACAATATAAGATAGAAAGCTCCTACCATTGCAGTCATGCCGAAATCTGTAATGCCTTTGGCTACCTCTGTTACAGATTGCACCTCATTCATATCCAGCAAAACATCATTCGTCCACATACTGCGCCCGAAACCGTCAGGGCGAAATCAATCCAGTCCCATGCGTCACCATGCGCCTTGTCCTTATACTCTAACGCTCCAGCTGTAAGTGTTCCGGCATAGATGGCAGTGTACCAACTATCCGAGCAAGCACCTATGCAAAAGCCTCCTGCAAGATGTTTCCATCTGTTGCTCTTCGCAAACCATTTTATTAACTTGTTCATAATATGTTATATTTTAGTTATACAAAACTATGCAAATCAAACTATTTTAGTATGTTATCTTTTTACGAGTACAATGCCCAATCTACACTGTCCTTTTCTTTCCAGCCAGTGTTGATGCAGTCCATAATGAACTTTACGCAACTTGTGTAGAAATCTGTAAACTCAGCCATCGTGTTGAATGTATAGTAAATGGCAGTTCCATCACGCTCTCCAAGTTTGAATTTTACCGGCAGTGTACTGCCTTGGGTTTGAACGGCAAGGTCGTATGCTGCTTTAAAGTTCATCTGGTTCTCGGTAGATAACCACACAGAAATCTCGTTCCACACCATGCCCGACAAAATTCTTTCCTCCGTCTGCTTGTTATACCATTCGGTTATCAAGGCTCTAACCTCGTCCTCTGTTGGCTTGTGGTCGAAATTTTCCTCTGTATAGGCAACATCACGACAGCCATCTATAGGCTTCATGTTCCAGCGTACACGCCATTTGTTATTGTTTGGGTCTATACACTCCAATACCTTAGTACCTGCACTTCCTTGTCCTTGTCTCATGTGAATATGTATTTAGTTTCTCCTTTCTTTCCGTACATCTCTGCCTTGATTGTGGTCGTGAATGGAAACTTGTCCATGTCCTTAATCTGTTCAAGGATAGACCATATTTCCTTTGAAGCCGTGAAGAACTTCTTTTCTTGACCGTCCACTTTGATGCGGACAACGTATCTGCCTTTGGGCTTCTCTATGTCGTCAGGGTTAATCACTCCTGCTGGGACTTTGCCATTGTTGGCTGCGAGTGCTGCATTGTAAACAGCTTTAGCCTCTGCGACTTTCTTTTCATACTCCTCTCTCTCGAAGCGAGGAATAATACCTGTCTCAAAGTCCACGACTTCGATAGGAATGTTTACCAATTCACGGATTGAAACGCTCATTCCTTTGAAACGCTTCTTTCCATCGCCAAACTTGGGTTTAATACCCAAACTCTTGAAATCAATCATCTTGATACCTGTTAAACGATAAAATAAATTGTGGCAGTCAGCGTGCTTGCATTGCCCGTACAGCGAAGCCATTATCTGATGCCGTCTCTTTTTGCTTCTTAGTTTATGCAGCTTTCTGGCTGCGTTTTGTTTGTTTCGTTTCCTTAGTCGGGTGTGCGATGGATATATGACATAACCGAGAAAATCAATACCTTCTGTTACCGGGAAGACACGCTCGTTCTGTTTTACATTGAGTTGCATCATTTCAACCTTGGCTTTTATTTCGTTACGTGCTTCCCACGCTTCTTTTTTGGTCGCATGATGCAAATCTCCATCGTCACAATATCGGTAGAAATGCTTATAGCCTTTTTGGTCTTTCAGATAATGGTCAAGAAACATACTCAGCAGCATATTCCCATATCCTTGTGAAGAACGCAACCCGATAGACAACCCTTTGGGCATCATCTTGACAAATCTTTCCAACATAGTCAGAAGTGTCTTTTCCTTGAACATTCTACGCAAAGCATACATCATGAAGTCTTGACTTACGCTTTCGTAGAATTTCCTGATATCGAACTTGTAGGCATACTTCATACCTTCTGGGTCTTCCTGCATATCTCTGCGTATGCAATCCATTAGGTCGTGCATACCTCGTCCTTTTATGGAAGCTGCCGTCGTTCTGATGTATTGCCTTTTTATCTTGTCTTCCACAACTGCCATGATAGCGTTGCAACCTATGCGTTCAATCAGATTCACGGATTGCACTGTACGCTCTTTAGGACCATCTTTGACAATCATTTCCCGATAGCCTGATATGCTGAAAGTGCCGTCCCTTATACGTTCCTGTAGAGATTTTATCACATCGTCTTGATGCGACATTATCCATCTGCCTATACGTAACTTCTTGCGCTTCTTACCACGCATCACCACATGTAGGGAGTTGCAGATGTTGCTGTATTCGCAAATCTCTTCAATGATGTTACTTGTTTTTCCTATTCGTTTCATTTTTATTTAGCCTTCAATTTTTCGGGGTCTGACTTGTTCGGCTGACATCAATCCCTACTAAACTCCACCCCACGCTTGATTTTTCAGTTTTCCAGTCTTGATGACTGCTGTTACTGAGGCTCATTCCCATAGGCACCACGCTGGGGACACGTCCCCGATGCTGTACGCCTATTTTTTTCGAGGCTTAACGCTTCTATATCTTATTGTTTGCAAGCCGAGAACCAATGTTCGCATTCGTGTTCGATGAGTCGTTATTCGCATTCGCAAACGCCACACCGCCATTCGCATTCGCATTGTTGTTCGACCGATACACCACACGATGTTATTGGGAAATCCACCTTTTTATGAGAGGAGGGACGAACAACAATTCGCCCTCGCTCTCGTTTTCGCCCTACGCAAGTGCGTTTATCGCTTTGAATGCTCTGACGCTTTCCGCTTTTACGATTTTCCCACGGAAGGCAAGCCGAGAACCAATGTACGCATACGTGTTCGATGAGCCGTTACTCGCATACGCAAACGCCACACCGCCACCCGCATTCGCACTGTAGCTCGACCGATACACCACACGATGAGCAGACGTAGATACCCAGTATTTATCACAATAGTATGTAGAACTACTGCCAACTAAGTTGCCTGTCGGCACAACGTCCATGTATTTACCATGCGCGACTGCTCCAGTCCAAATGTCAGATGAGGTTGTGCCTTGCACCCTACGGATACTTCCGTCTGGCATAATAATACGCCACTTGGCTGCGTTTCCACTATCATTAGGCAAGTCCACGCCATCCATCCACTCAGCTTTACCACCGAATAGGTTTTCATAACCCAAGCAACTTGTATTGTTTACTTGCGTAACGATGTCCTTGCCATACTCATCTTTGCTCTTATACCACGCATATTGATTGATAATCCCATCTCCAAGGCTATTGGTGACCTTGTTGTTTATCGCATACGCTTCCTTAAAGCCGATAGTGTCTGTCATACCGTATGATGCACTGCTGCCAATGATTCTTGTATAAGAGTGCTGACCTGCTCCGCATTGGTCTTGTGCATCACGTCTTCCGTATGTAGCAAAGAAGAGGTTAGCAATGCGGAAGTGCATCAGCGCATCTATCTGCTGCCGTCCTCGTTGCTGGCTGTAATAATGAAAGTCCACCCAATTCAAACTACCGGACGAAGCTCCACCTGTGATACAAGCTCTCAACTTGCTGCCCACAACGGTACTTTCTACGACTGCGCAAAGGTGCTCTTCACTGGCAACCCAGTCAGGTTCCATATCCTCAATATTATCGCTATTGCTCAACACCACCTTGTCAAATTCTGCGGTGTTCAAGATTGAGAAATGCAGTTCTATTGCATTGCTCGGCACGTCTACTATAATGTACATACCAGCCTCGAAACCGCTGCCGATGGCAGGAACACTGACAGATTTTATTACTTTCTTGTTGCTGTCAATGAAGACTGAGCCAACAAACGCAGAGCCGGGAACACTTGGAAAACGCACTCGTTTAAAGCCGGACACATTCACTTTGCAGACAGAATACTTTGTATCGCTGCTATACGAATCCTCCAGCGTGCTGCGCTCAACAAGGATTTTACGGCTTGATAGATAACCATTCTCGGTGCGTTTGATGTCATCCAAAGTCATGACGGTGGCATCAGGAACGGCTGGCATGTCGTTTTCGCCCTTAGAGCTATAACAAGCATAGTGTTTCTTGTTCAGGTAATCGTTAATGCCCTTAAACCAAAAGAAAGGTTCAAGTATATCCCAATCACCTTCCGAACCGTCCAGCTTGGCAGGTGTGCAGTCTTTCACATCTTGCGCATCGGCATAGAAGTTAGAATCACTGTCGTGAAGTGGATAGTATGTCATTACTCCATCGGTATTGTTTACAGGAACTTCCTGACCTGCAATTACCATGTTTCGGCTCGTTGGCTTCTTTGTCAGCTTTGAGAGTACACGGTGGCGCTTCTTCAGGATTTCAAGAATATGTGCGCTCGGCTCATACTTGTTATTGTACTTGCAGCCTGTGTGATTGTCAAGGTTGCTGCCGTTGGCGTCATCGCTTACCTCATCGTCAAACTCCAGCATTGTGTATTCGGGTAGAATAAACTCCAGTTCGGGATACTTTTCACGATAACGTGACAAATCTACCTCATTGAGATACTTTGTAAGATGTACCTTGCCGACAAGTCCAGAGTGATTGTTATCGTTCACTCCAGAAGATGTATAGGTCTTGTAGTTGTAATACTTCTCCAGCAGCGTACCATCATCGGTAGTGTCTATCTCAAATCTGAAACGCTCCAATTTGCCGTCTCCTCGAACCTTTGCAGCGTGCAGATTTTCAAGAATGGCAAAGCCATCTATGCCGGGGCAGTTCGCAAAGCGATAACCTGTGATTTTGTTAAGGCTACCGATGTGCAGACCACTTTCTTGCAGCTTTGGCAGATGTTCAAGGAACAATTCTTCCAACGCTTCAGGCAGATATGCTTCTACCAGAGGCGCACCTGTGGCAAGTATCAGCTTCGTAAGACCTGTACCACGCACATCAATTTTTCTCAAACGTGCCTGCCTGTTCAGGTCCAGTGTTGCCACATTTCCACCGTCTCCGTTTCTTGCCAGCATATTGTTGCGCATGTTCAGTACTTCAAGCAGCAACATGCTGTCCGTAGCTGACATGAACGAACCGTTACGATATGTACTCTGACTTGTCACACTCATATCAAGTTCTACAAGCGATGTTAGCAAACCGAAATCGAAGCCAATTGCGAAAGCATCGTCATGCCAAATCAGTTTTTTGATTTTCTCTGCACCGATAATCGTCAAAGGGTCATTTTCACCGTAGGCTCGTGGAAGCTGCAATGAGTACAGGGTATTTGCCTCAACCACTCCGCTGTCTGCTTCGATATAGTTTACCGTCTTTAACTGCACACGGTAAGGGATTGTTAGCTCAAACTGCATAGGTTTAAGTATATAACCACGGTCAAGTGATGCGGTACTCTGATAGAGTTGCGCACCGAGCGTAGAAACATAGCCATACTCAACTTGCTTCAAGTCGTATCTTCTACGAATGAAGTAATTACGGTGCGCTTTCAGCGAGCCTTTCAAACCGTATATCTGTGCATAGGTTTTCAGTGTTCCGTTTGCACCTACCTTCATTGGATTAAGGAACGGATAGATGTATTTGAAGATACCACTCTTGCTGTACAGGCGTGAGCACCATTTTTCCATCTGTTCTTTGTCGAAGTGGTCAATGGCTTTTTGAATGCTGAATGCTGACATAAACGATGTGCCACCGTTATATCCTTTAGTCATGATTTCTTCCATCACGTCACGAAAATTGGCAAGTATCAAGTTCCACAACCACGAGTTATGTCCCTGCATTACATACGCTCCACTATCATTTTTAGTCTGTCGGCTATCATCGTACTTACCTGTCAGGAATGACTTGTTATCGCTACCCAGCTGACAGTCGCCATCGTAGTATGTTACATACCACATGATGCCGTCCCACGTTCTGAGAAGCATATTCTTCGCTAACTGGTCTACACCGAGATTAAGGTCAACATATAGATAGTAGGAAATGAAATTTGCTATATTGAAATACTTGGATGCTTCTTTACGGAACGTGTCGCTTTTCCACTTTACCGATGGGAATTTATTGCCATCGTCCTCGTAATCCACACCCTCTAACAAGTGTGTGGTAGCGTTGTATTGCATATTCTTTCCTGCCGTAGTTTCCTTTACACAGCGATAGATAAACGACATCATGCGGTCGGTAGCCTTATACATCTTGTCGTATTTGTCGCCTGTGCCGAGGTGGTCTGTCAGGTTCGGCTCTTCTTTTGCATCGCCTTTACCATCTTTCCAGAATGTATCTTTCGGGTGGTTGAATTCCAGACCGCTATCAAAGTTATTATCTATGAAGTCGGTATGGTTGGGGTCTGTACTTGGAACCCACTGGAACAAGCAGCAAGGGTTAGAGTTGTTGAGCGTTTCAAAGCAGATAGGAATATAGTTTTTTGCAACTGTTGTACCAAGCTGCCCCTCTGTATCTGTCTCCAAGTAGTTCAATGTGTCTCCTGTTCCCCATTCCTCATCTCCAATCTTCTTGTCCTGACCAAAAATAGGATAGCTATCACTTTTTTCATTGTTCATGTTATACTGACCGTAGTATGTGAAATCTTCGTCCACAGACTTTGCAACGAACAAATCACACGGCATACCGTCAATAGCCAAGCGTACATCATCGCTCAGACCGTGGTCTATGGCATAACGCTGCGCAGGGGTAAGGATGCCCATTTCTTTCAATCCGTCATGAAAGAATTTTGCTCCACCTGTGTTAGTGGTCATTGAAGAGTCGGAGTAATCACACTTTGAACAGGCTAACTTTGCACCAACAGAGTTTGTTCGCAGCCTAAACAGATTATTCTTTCCTGCTGTAGAGATTGGGTTACTCTGATTGCCGTTTCCGTCAATCTCGCCATAGCTCAGTTGGGCTTTTTCTTCTGGCTTCTGGAAATAGAAACGGAAGTTCTTACGGGCATAGTTTACAGATGAAGTTCCTTGTATGCGTCCATATATGTTACGAGCGATAAAATCTAATCCGTGGTTTTCTCCGTTGTAGAAACGTAGCTCCTGAATTAGTTTGTTCGCTTTCTTATCGTTGAGCTGTGCTAATGCATCCACAACATTGAGAGTGTCGCTGCTACTTGGCACTTCGCTGCCAACCGAACCAGAGCCTATCATCACGAGCACAGAGTTCTTGCGCTTCTGCATCAATGCTATCAGCTTATCCATGCTCACTTTCTGACCCTCGTCCAGTACACGGTTTTCCTCATCCAACGAGCGAACACCTTTTTCGGAGTCTGTATCTTCAAGGTGGTTACGGTCAACGATATAGTTATTCAATACTTCATCATCCGTTAATGCCTTGTTGTAGATACGAATGTTCTTAATGAAGAGGTCTGCACCATTGGAGTTGAATTTCAGTTGCTCTTCAATGTCAAAGTTCACTTTGTTAAGCCACTTTGAAGCTGCACTTTCTTCTCCATTTACATAGAAACCGATAAGTCCTCTTTGCTCGTTGGTTTGCAAATTCGGGTAGAAGACATACGTTATCTTGATGTTCGTGCCGGGTTCAAACTTTGTTCCTACACTATCCTCGTATGTGATGATGTCGTCTCCGTCTGAGGCTTCTGTTACAACGCCTGTCAAGAACTTTGCTTCCTCTGCGGTTACAACAAGTCCATAACGGTTGCCGTTACCGAGTTTTCCAAGACAGGTTATCAGCTCGGCATTCGTATCGGTTACGTTGGCGGTGCTGTACTCAATTTCAATGGTCATACCCACATCGCTGATGGAGTAACCTGTCGGCTTCTCTGCGTCATTAAAAGGGCGGTAGCCTCCCTCTGCGGTCAGTTCCATACTTGAACCGTTGGAGAGCAACAGACGGTCTTTGTACCAGCCGCTTCCTGCACCATTCTCGTTTACGTTCCAAAGCACATTGTTAAACTTCATGAACATATTACCGCTTATCCATGAGGCTGCATTGTTCTCGGTATTGCTGCGCCCAAACGCATCAAAGGTACATACGGCATCAGCCGACAAGGTTGCTTCAATATCCGCATGACCTGCCGTTTCTACCTTGATTGTGAGTTTCGCTTCTCCGCATTCCAGCATATAACTCTGCGCCTCTACGCTCACATTAGTTTTACCGTAGTTGCCTTTTACGCCCCGTGGTATTCTGTCTTCCTTGACGATAGTAGTGCCATTTAATACCTTTACAAAGGCGATATTGTTGTCTGCGTCATAACCTGTGTAGTCAAAGTTCCATGCAGTAAACTGCTCCGCACGAAGAACAGGAGTTCGCCAGTCCTTTTGGAAACCCTCTGCTTTGTGGCTGAACATCAGTCCTGCGTAGCTCTTCACATCGCTGGATGCTTTCAATATATTGATGTAATGCACCTCGCTTATAACACCTGAGCTTTCATGTAGTGCGTATGCTTCCACGACATTCAGACCGCTCGTTATAGAAGAAAGAGGAATTGTCACGTTCTTTGACTGCGTACCAGAACCTGACGAAAGTCCTATTGTATAAGGGGTACCGCCATTGATTCGGTAGTAGATGTTCTTCTCGCCTGTCGTTCCTTTGACGGTAAACGGAATGTTCACGTCATTCTTGTAACCTCCGTTAGACACGCCATTGGCAACTGAATAGGTTGTTTTCATCTCCATTGCAACCATCGTTACACGCACGGTTGCGGTCTTTGTAAGAAGCTGCCCCTGATAGGTCGCCTGTGCCTCAATCTGTATGGCGTATGTAGTTGCATCGGTCAGATATTTTGTGGAGTCGAATGTATAGCTCCTACCTGCCGATACATTAACGAACTCTGCGTTCTGGAAGTCTGAAAGAACGGTAGAACCACGTTTCATTATGACACGCGTCTTTAAGTCAGAGAAGTCGGAAACCTCGCTACCTCCGACGGTCCCGACATTGGCTGCATACTTAACGATAATACCAGAACCTAACGGAAGAAACTGCGAGGCGGGCAACTCTGTACCACTGCCGTCAGTCATATCAATATTTACAACGACTTTATCATCATCGCTATATTTCGAGAAACGCACCTCTTTGGTTGTCTCTCCACCGTCTTCTCCCTTTTGTTTTACCGACATAACATATTGAGTGCCGTCCTCACTGTCCTGCACATCAATGTCCGTTACCGTTCCAACAACAGAGTTAAACACGGCATCACTTGTGGGCGGTTTGGTTTCGCCCTTTGCAATCTCTTCGGTCGTTTCGGTCTTATCATCAATACTCTTGATGTAGTTTTCAACGAGCCGACCGCTAACAGGAAGACCATCTGTGCTGTCGTCACCGTTCCAGTTAGTCTTCCTCATATTTAGATTGTCTTCGTCATAGACTTTCTTTGCCATAATGTTAATGCTTAATTTAACGTTTGTAATGTTTCCAGCCATCAGTCCTTTTCCATGGCTTTTCGCTTTGCCAAAATCCTGCTCCGAAGCAACTGCTTACTGCAGTCCAAACTAACCTTGCACCGACATATACCGCAGATACAGCTTTCTCACCCCAGTAAACTGCTGATATTGGTTTGTCTCCTATGTAAATCATGGCTACTCCTCCTCAAAAGTTAAGTAAACCGTCTGGCTGTCTTTCGTCACTAATTGGTCGAACTGCTGTTCTGTTAGAGGATTGAGTTTCATTTTCGGAGAAATGGTTTCCCAATTCGATGCTGTCTCCCAGTCTTTAACCGTAAGACCTGTGAACTGCTCAACGATAACGATTGAAGCCGATGTGTGATAGGTGATAACCATGTTTTTGGTTCGCACATCTGGAGAAATAGCGTTCCTTGCGGTTTCGGCTGTATAGAAGCCACTGTTCAAAGGAAATTGCTCGTCCACATTGATGAACGTGATTGACTTTTTTAGCTCGCCTATGCCCGTTTGCAAGTTTTCGGATTCTTCCTTGAACGTGTCTAAGGTTTCTTTGAAGGTATCAGTCTTTTCTATGAGAGCGTTAATCTGCTGAGTTTGTCCCTCAAACTTGTTGTCAATATCAAGCTTGTTGTAGACCGAATCAAGGTCAAGTGACGGGTCGCCTCCCTTGCCTCCTGATGATACCCACTTGTCGTTTTGAACGACATACACATCGGCAGGCAAAGAGTCTCCGACCAACGCATACCAACCCTTTTGTGGAAAAGGATAGGCTGCTTTCAGTGCGTCTAAGGTCAAAAACAGACCTTTGTTCTCGCCTTTAATATTACGAGCTTCAAGCCAACCGTCAATGCGAACATTACCCTTGAAATGACCTTTGCCCTGAACGGTTGCATCACCGCCCATGGATACGTTGCGACCCACAGATACATCACCGTCTATCTGCGTGGTCTTAACAGCATTCTTTTTTATTGCATCACTCATATCAATGTGGATTTTGCTAATTCGTTAAACGCATTACTTTTGTTTGTGTCTCCGTAGGTTAGCACGGTCAGAGCTGCGGCAGTATAGACTACTGCGTCATAGCACCTTTCACAAATCTCAATGCCTCCATAATCGTCCCACTTCGGATAGGGAAGATACACAGCACGGCTCACAAGTGCATCGTTGGTTTTGCTGGAATAAAACTCCAGCACTCTGCCCTCTGGTCGTATGGATATAAAGCAGACAGGCTTTTGCGATGTTCCTCTGATACCCTTGAACCGTGAAGACTGCAAATTATATTCGGGGTCGTCTGTACTGATAGCGTTGAAAACTGGTCGTTCCCAATCGTTCATCTCAAAAACAACAAAACGCATAAAGTCTTCCGGAAGTAAAACCCAACCGCATTCGTGTTCTTTCCAGTACACAGCATCACCGAAGTTATACCCTCCATCCAGTAGGTAGGCAGGTGCTTCGCTATGTATTCGCTTCACAGCCTCAACAATCTTGCTTTTGATAATCTCATTCAAGGAAAGGGTATCTACATCGCCCAATATCTTGAGAGAATCGCTTACCATGTTTTGGTCAAGTGCTACGCGAACATCTTTAGTGATTATATCTAAGTGATAGACTTTCATGCGCTGCTGTTTTTAGTCCAAACCCTCAAATACAATTCCGTTTGCCTCACCACTTTCTACAATGGCTTTTTTGCTACGCAATATAGTACGGCTAATTCCAAACGTGTCGGCAAGGTAGTCCTTTGCTGCTGCAAGGTCTGTCACCTTTATGACCCTTGCGCCCTGCTCGGTTTCTTCGTCCTCTCCATCGGCAAGTTCTTCCATCACTTCGATCTCCTCGGCTGTCTCCTCGGTTGATGTGGCGTTATCCTGAGTTTCCTCAGTACTCTTTACCGTCTGTTCGGTTTCATTTTTCGTTGTAGTAGGAGCATCCTTTTTCTCCTTGGCATTTGCCGCAACCCGAACTATATTCTTTTTCTTGACTACAACGTCCTCGGCTTCAAGCAGGCGGAACAACTTGCCATACTTATAGTGACTCTCTATTCCTCGCTGTATGTCCTCATTGTCGGTTGTGAAACGGCTGCTGCCATCAGACAGAGGAACAAATGTAACGTGCAAGTTCTTCTTGCTCTCCAATACCACATTAATGCTGACGTTGGTATTCGCTTTGTATGTCTTTATCATATTTCTGTACTTATTGAATGAAAAAGGGGACGGGATTCTTTTCCCATCCCCTGATTGTTTTGACATGCTATCTATTATGGCTCAGTAGCAGGAGCCTGTGCCAGCTTCATACGTGCGTGTGCCTTTGCATAACGCAGATACAGGCAAGATACCTCCTGAATAACAACTGCGTCAGTTCTGCGAATACCAGCCTTCTGTAAGTCAAGTACGTTGCGTGCCCAAGATACATGGGTCTTCTTCGACAGGTATTCGGGGTCCATTGCAAAACCACAGTCTGACATTCCATTGACATCAAACAGCTCGTGATGGATAGTAAGAACCTCGCCAAAGTCGGTGTCCCAACTCTTGAACTTCAAATTCCAAACCTCTACGGTGTCTTTCAAACGGAACTTGTCGCTCTTGATTTTTGAGAATGCAGAAAGCATGTCACTACCGCAAAAGAGTATCTTACGCTTGTTTCCTATGCCTGTGCCGACAAATAGGTCTTTCGTGATGTCCACAAGGTTATCGTCTGTGATGACAGCGCACTTCTTCTCGTCGTCCCACTCGCCAACCTCAATGTCTTTACCTGCCATCCACCAGATACCACCAGTAAACCAAGTGTTCATGCCCTCCTTAGACACATGCTTGATAACCTGCTTCACACCGAACAGGTAAGTGTTCTCCATTGCAAGGCGCATATCATATACACCGTCCTCCTCAATGTCTGAGAAATTCCAGTTTACTTCCTTGGCTGCAATCTTATCGAAAGTTGACTGCTCTACCTGTATCATGAAGTTCTGACAGTACTGGGTCTCAGGAGTAGGAATGTTATTGAAGCGACCTGTCTGCACATCAAGCTCACCGCAAGCCTTACCCATACGCACAAGCGTTGTTCCGGCAGGGATTGCAGGTACTAAGATAGGCTGATTACTTGAGTCCTTCTTACCGTTTACGGCATAGACAGTCGGCAGGTTGGTTGAGCTGTCCTTACCACATACACAAAGCACGAGGTCAGGAATGTTACTGTCATCTTCTGTGTATGCCGTGCCGTCTGATTTGGTTAATGCCTGAACACCTACTACACGAATGGTATCGTCCAAAGTGAACATATTGGCATCGTCCACAGGAAGCGACACACTTGCACCGCTTGTCTGTGCCGTTAGCGCCTTATTCGTTGTACACTTGATTTCGCGGGTGCCGACCGAATAGTACTTGACCTCAAATGAGTTGGTGCTACTTGATTTTGCGTAACGTGAAATCTGGTCAATAGGCGTTGCCATCGGTCGGATTTTCACAATGCGCTTATCGACATCACTCATGTAGAAGTTAGGATCGCCATTCTCACGACCTGCTGTCTCGGTGGCAATACCTTCTGTACCGCCTGTTCCATCAGCACCACCTGTTGTTTTACCTGCATCAGGCAACGTAGAGGCATCTGCCATCATGACACCGCCTGATGCGCCAGTCACAAATGCCAGCATGACCAGAAGCATGCGGCACAGAAAACTCGTTGTCTTTTTCACTGTTTTCATTGTGTTTTAATTAAATTGTTGATAAATAAATGATTTACACTACTTGTTAATAGACCTACGTTTCTCGCCGCCACGCTCCCAAATGTTCTGCACACCGTCATAACGACCGATAGCACCCATGTCGGGCATTTCACGAGCAGCACCCTTACCGCCTCCGTTCTTTCCTGCAAGATTGGCTGTACCGTCATTCTTATTTTCCTTGCGCAACTTTTCTTCAATCTTGGTGTTTCTTCCACGGACTTCACCCTCTCGGTCTGCCTGTTGCACATCGCTATCGTGCCGGATAGCTTTCAGTGCCATCAAGATGCTCTCCCGTGAGAACTTGCCGACAATACCATCACGAACAATGGCTGCGAGGAATGAGATTGCTTCTGATGTGTCATCGGGGGTAAGTTCGCCTTTCTCTTCCATTTCGTCAAGAATAGCGTTCGTCTCCTCAATGTTCTTGTGATACTCCTCTTCGTACTTGTCCTCCTGTGTCACACGTTCCGTCCAATCCTTGCTGGCTTCCATAAGCTGCTCCTGAATTTCTGGGTCGTCAAAGGCTTCTTTTACCTCTGGACCGAATACACGAATCATTGCAATTAACGGATGCTCTCCCTTTCTCCAGCGTGTCAGGAAAGAAGCACTGCGTGGGTCACTTGTGAACAAGTCCGAAAAAGCCTTCTCACGCTCCTTGTACACTGCAATTTCTTTGTCGTAATTGTCGTAATCGTCATTAATTTGACCGAATAACGCTTCATCATCAACAAATTCTTTGTCGGGATACTTGGTTTTCAATCGCTCCGAATATCGGTCACGATTAGTCTTAACTTCCGTACTTTTAGGCATAAACTTGTTATTTACTTGTTATTTACATTTTACCGAGAACAAAAGTAAGAAGGATTTTCCAAGTAATACGTTTATCTTTTTACGCTTTTATGTGTAACTTTGGAACACAGAAAAGACTATTCATGAAGAAAAAAGGGGCATTGATGGAGTATTCTCAGGAGAGGTTAGACGACCTCATGAGGGCATACGACGAGTATATCGAATCGTGTGCTTATATTCGCATGCCCGAAGTCTATGCCCAAATCGTTAATATGCCATCGAAACGTTTTTGGGTCAGCGATATACGTGCTTCTTTAGTCGTTTCTGCCATCGTTCGTGGGGAAGCGAAACTAAATGATATGTGGGGAACGAAACGAGAAATGTATGAGGAAATATACAGGCGTGTATTGGCACTTCGTAAATCTCATCCAAATGCAAGCATTTCGGAGTTATGTCACAAAGTTGTACAACAACCTGCACCTAAGTTTTATCTAACACCCGGAAGCGCGAAACAGATGGTTTGTAAAGCAAGGAAAGAATGGATAACAAGAAAGTTGAAAAGATTGCATCTCTTGTAGTCGCTCTTGTCGTGTTGTGCTTGTCTTTCGTTCAAGTTCACGATTGGACTGCGGTAGGTATATATGCCGACTGCGGTCTTGTTTGTCGTGTGCTATATCCATTCTTTCATGCCAATGTTTTGCATGCAGCACTCAATGCTTGGTGTCTCCTATCTATTGTGTTTATCTACAACATTTCCCTTTGGAGGCTCATTTGCTCATACGTTGTTGCTGCGACTATACCTGTTACCACATTGTCATTGTGGCTTGGTGGCGTATTCGATATGCCAACGGTAGGGATGTCCGGTATGGTGTTCTTCCTTTTCGCAACTATCACATTTGAGGTGGCTCGCAAATGGTACTATCAATCGTGGATGCTGTTCTATCTTGTAGTTGGCTTTCTCTTCCCGAATACAAGTGCATGGCTACACTTGTACTGCTATCTTGCAGGACTGTTGTTCGCATTACTTGTTAAACCTGTTAAAATATCGAAGTAATGGCAAACTACATCATACGCAAGATTCTTGAAGAGAACGACAGGCGTAACGCTGAGGTGTACGCAAAGTTCAATCCGATAACAGGATTAGGCTCAATCGGAGAGCGTAAAAAAGTGTGCATTGAAGACTTCCCGATAAAGAAGCAATACTTGCCTGTGGAAATGATGCGTGTTCCACTGGTAAGAAAACTTGTTGAGTATGGGTCTATTGAAAAGTATCTACAAGAAGACCCTGAAATGCAAGCATCAGAAGAGGACTTTGAGGAAGACCGTGAAAAGGTTATCAAGCAGTTTGTTAAACTGCGCTGCCGTTACGACTTCGCTTTCTGGGCTGCGTTATATGTGTATATCAAGTGTAAAGGTGGTGGCGAAGATGTATTGTTTAGACTGACACGCCCACAAAGAAGATTTATTGCTCGCCTTGAACGATTACGAAAGGCAGGCAAGCCAATACGGCTTGTACTGCTAAAGGCTCGACAATGGGGTGGCTCTACCACATCACAAATATACATGGCATGGTTGCAGCTCATGCACAAGGTCGGTCTGAACTCTCTCATCATTGCACATCAAGGTGCAGGCTCTGACGAAATCAAGGATATGTTCGACCGCATGATTAAGGCATACCCTGTTGATATGCTACACAAGATTAACGAAACATATAACGAGAACGAACCAAAACTTGTCGGTGTCGGCAAATCGGGAAGCATTCACCGTGTGCCACAGCGCAACTGCAAGATTAAGATTGGTACTGCAGAACGCCCGGACTCTTGCCGTGGTGGCGACTACAACCTTGTTCACTTGTCAGAGGTCGGACTTTGGAAAGTGACCGATGGAAAGAAGCCGGAAGATATTGTGCGCTCGGCTTGTTCTGGTGTGCTACTGAAACCTTACACAATGATTGTGTATGAGAGTACGGCAAACGGTACTGGCAACTTCTTTCAGAAGGAGTATGACGACGCAAAGGAAGGTAAATCGCAGTTTGAAGCGATGTTCGTCTCTTGGTTCGACATAGAGCAGTATTCAATGCCTATTGACGATATAGAGGAGTTCGCAACAAATCTGTTTGCCAACAGGGAGAACGAAAATGTCACATCTACTCGTGAAGAAAACGGCAAATACCTGTGGTGGCTGTGGGAGCTTGGAGCAACACTCGAAGCCATAAACTGGTACATACAGGAGCGGGCAAAGTACACCGACCATGGATTGATGGCTGCGGAGTTCCCATCTGACGATGTAGAAGCGTTTGTGCATTCGGGCGCAAGAGTATTCGACAAATACAATGTTGAAAAGCTGCGTCCATCATGCAAGCCGCCTAAGTACATTGGTGAAGTATATGCAGATGAGGACGAGGGTAAGAACGCTCTTCGCAACCTACGCTTCTCGGAAGACAAACAGGGACTGTTGTGGATATGGGAGAAGCCGGAGATTGACGACCAAGAAATTGTGACGGAACGCTATCTTACGGTTGTTGATGTTGGTGGACGCTCGAATAAGGCGGACTTCTCTGTTATACTTGTCGTTGACCGTCTGTTTATGGCAGAGGGTGGTAAACCTGTTGTCGTGGCTCAATGGTATGGGCATTGTGACATAGACATTTTGGCGTGGAGAGCTGCACAGATAGCTGCCTACTACGATAACTCGTTGCTTGTGATTGAGAGTAACACGCTGGAAACACACGACAAGGAAAGACAAATTGAGGGTGGCGACCAGTCGCAATTTATCCTCAATCAGCTTAATGGTGTATACAACAACCTCTATGCACGAAAACAATCAGAGGAAGACATACGTGAAGGACTGCCTGTAAAATACGGATTTCACACCAATGTTTCAACAAAGCCAATGATTATTTCCACACTCGTAAAGGTCATACGTGAGCAACTATATACAGAACGTGACACAAGGTGCCTTGATGAATATCTCTGCTATGAGAAAAAGCAGAATGGGGCATTTGGAGCGATTACCGGTAAGCATGACGACCTGTTAATGACACGAGCAATCGGACTTCACATCTGCTTCTACGAAATGACAATTCCTAAGTTTGTACCTCGGCAGGGTAGATTTAAAGTTAAAAAGAAAAAGGTTGTTTCGGCAGCCTCAATATAAAAACATATTAAACAATAAAAGTATGAAAGCAAAACTGAACATCTTCGTAAAAATGAAAGCTGCGCTACGACTGATTGAAGCAGTGCGCCGTGCAAACAAGGCACATCAATCAACAGGCAACCGCTACTACGTGATGCCTACGAGCGGAACATCAGGCATGCTCATCATTATGGACCGCTTCAACTTCCGCAAGCTGAAACAGAAGCACTACATCAACCGCAACGCCACACAAATGAACCTTGCATCAGAGTGCTTCTATTGTACTCCATACAGCAATGGCACAGGCAAGCTGTCTCCAATGGAAAAGTCACTTAAACGTGAATCATACTATTCTTGGGTGGCTGCGGTTCGTAAGCTCCGAAAGAATGAGAAGTTGAAGAACAAAACCAAGAAGAAAAATGAGTAGATACTACAAGAAACAGTGCTTGGACGGAATAGCCACACTGACAAACAATCCGCTTGCACTGGATAATATTCGCAAACAGAAATCAGCCGGAAAAGGTATATACAACGACACGGGAAAACGTAACAACGGAGAATAACAAGAGGGGCATATCGGTTGATATGTCCCTCTGTTAGTTATGCTACACTTCTCATTGCATTCTGCAACTGGTTTACAGCTTGCATATTCGCTCCCTGTTGTGCCTGTTGCATCAGCTGTGGAGAAATACCGTCAGGTACTTTGCCCTGCTCCAGCTGTTCCCTCTGAGATTTAATGCTCTGCAACAACTCGTCCGCAAATGGGAAGTCTCCATGTTCAAGAAGTTGTTCAACACTGATTGCCTGTGCTTGCCACAACTGCATCAGAACATCATTAGCCAGATGTCTGTACGCTGGTGTTGTCGTGCTTTCTGTGATGCTCAAATCAAACTCAACGTCTCGTATCTTCTTCGGGTCGTAGATAATTTGTGCGCCACTCTTTCCCGCAATATTGAATACACGCTTGCTGTCATAGAACTGCTGCATATTCTTCACGTCTTTATACGCTCCGTCTATCACAAAACCACTGAAACACTCCAGTAAGTCAAGCAGCGACTTGGTGGCATTATCGGTCTGCTGGTTGTAGTGCGCTGCACTCTCGCCAGAATAGCCCGGCTTTCCTTGTAATGCCTGTGTGATACCTGATATGTCATCGAAGAATTTAAGCTGTATGTTAAGTAATTCGGCTATGCCTATGTTAGTCGAATTATTGGCAACCTGCTGCGGTATCTTACCGCTTTTGCTCGGCTTATAGACTATCACACCGTTGAACTCTGTCCAGCTTTCTGCGATGTCTTCCATGCTCACGCCATCAGGCAAACAATCGTCTGGCATAAGCAGAACCCCCTTGGCACTCGCACGCATTATCCAGTCGTACAGAGTAATCAAGCGGTTCACATATCGTTGCTGGTCTATAACATCGGCAACGAATGAGTGTACCTCGCCATCAATAAACGGATATGCCTTAAAAACGTATGGGTGACTGCCATGCTCGTATGGTGTTTCCCCCTCTTTCAGAATATCACCGAATGGCGACAGGTAATAGAAATACCAGTAATCATCCACAAACCATGTCGCCTTGATTAGCGGAACTTCATCTTCTGGCATTCCTTGCTGTCTTGCCATTTCAAGCCTTTCTTCATTCGGCTTAGCAACCGATGTATAGTAGTCTTCTTCGTCAATCTTGAAGATGTCTCCGTTTTGATAATCATGACAACGGTATCGTGGTTTCTGTTCCTTGCGCCATATCTCAATAACACGGCAACGCCCCGGCTCACTCGTGAAAAGGAAGTCGTAGTTTTGCAGTCGGCTATATCCAAAGCTCTCTGCGTAAGTAGCAATGTAGTCCTTACGAGAAGCATATTTGTATATATCACGCAGTCTGCGATATTCTGATGGGGAAGAGGCGAACTGCTCACATAGCTGTCCGAAAGATATGTCGTGAACCTCACCAAGTACACTAACGTCCCAACCTCTGAAATCCCTCATGTTGTTATCTATGAAGAAATTATTTGGCTGAACATAGTCCGTCCAGCAATCTTCCTTGCCGTTGCGCCAACCGTATGACTTGCGATGAACGATAAATCCACTGATAAGAAACTCTTCCATAGAACGGGCAAATACCTCAGTCATGCGGTTCAGCTGCATATTACATTGCAGGATGGTGCTCATAGTCTCGCCAAGTTTCTGTTCGTCCCTGTCACGAGCCACACAGGTAGGTTCTTTGTTCTGACTGCGGTACACACCAAGCACGCTGCGCACAAGTCTGCGGATAAGATTGTTTTTCAGCGGAACATTGCCTTGAGATTTAATATACTCCTCCTCGGTCATTTCCACGCAATCAACCTTGATTTTGTCGTCCCATTGGTTACCATAGGTGTACCGCTTGTTACGTTCCCTGTCTCTCCGGAAGTCCTCCATCTGATTCCAATAATATTGAGCTTCCATCAATATGTCAAACGCCCTGCGCTCACCAAATTGTTTTGACGAACGCACGGTGTCCATCTCATCTATGTCATCATAACGTGGCGCAACACGTTTCATTGACAACAACTTGTTATTCTTATTTGTCGGCATATTATAATGTTTTATAACACTTAGGGGCTACCATATTGCTTGTGCAAAGGTAGTACCCTAAGTATTAAAAGTTACTATAACTATTTACGGTTACGAGTTTCATTCATTTCAAGAATCATCTCTTTCTTCAGGGCGTTCAGTTCTAACTCAACCTCTTTGTACTCCTCCTCATCAGCAGCCTCCTTTAACTCCTTCGTCAAATCTTCTATATCCTTTCTATAGTCCTCGAAGATTTCATATCGGGCAAATTCGGGCGAATTATAAAGGAAGTCTATCTTTTCCGCATAGTCAAACACGCCATTATCAGTGTCGTCCTCATAATGTTTCAGACGATTTTTTATTATGTCGTGCTCGTTTTTCAGACGGAAATACTCGTTGTTTATCGCTCTGAACTCGGTGCGTTCGTCTCCGGCTTTCAACAAGCGGTTGACAAGTAGCACACTGCGAGGGTCATACTCTCGGTCTCCAAAGAATGTTTCACCTGTTTTAACCATTTTGTCAATGGTACTGAACACACCTCCGAAATATCCGTTTAACATATACTCCACCTTTGCAGGGTTGATGTCAATCGCTCCCTTTGTATAAGGGTCTCCACCAGTTGCTTCGTTCATGGTTTCCGCAAGCCCGACAATGTACTTGTTCGCACTCTTGTACGCCTTTGTCCACTCCGGCATATCTTTGTTGTATGGAGTATTTTTGTAGAGTGGCATTCCTGTCCAGCTCTTTTCCATAACGTATGCCTCTGCAAGAGGCTTCACGGAACTTGGAATGAAAGCACCAAGACCGCCACCGCCTTCCATGATGTCAAGCGGAAAAACCTGTGTCATTTGCCCCATGATTTTCTCTGCAAGCTCGCCATCGGTATAGTGCTCCTTTCCGCTCAGCACTGATGACATGAGTTCGCCCATACCATAAATGGCACGATACTCCTGTGGCAATGGCAGTGAAATCCAATGCTCGCCAGCACGAAACAAGAGGTTACTGCGTCTCACATGGTCGGGTAAGTTGTAGTATGCGTTCTTATCATCGTCATCATCGTCTCCGTTAAGATACGCCATGAGTGCGCCAAGAATAAACATTGTCGCCATTGCAGTGAGAGCCTTTGCAGGATGTCTCTTTGTCTGTCTGCCGAAATTTGTAGTGCCTTGTATGGCTGCATTCCAGAACACGAAGCCACTTCGGCCAAGACCGGAAATCAGTGAACTTACATTTCCTGCTCTCGTCTGCCCTACGGCATCATAAAACTTTGCTCCGCTTCCTTTCTTGTTGAAGTTCACACTTATATCCTTTGCGTCATAGATGGCTCGGTCAATACTTCTGCCAAACTGACGTGAGGTAATGAACGCTGCAAAGCGTGCACAGTTCTCAACGGCTCTGTTGTACTCGTCGAAACGTTCGCCAAGCCAGTCCCATGCACGTCTTACCGAAATCTTGCCGTTCGCTTTCTTCAACTCTCTGCGAATGTCGTTCTTGTGCTGCTCTATGTCTCTGATGTTCGCATAGCCGGTCTCACCTCCGTTCACCATAAACTGATGGAACATCTTTTCGATAGGGTCGCTCATATCAAGCTCTCCTTTTCGGTGCTTAGCCAACAAAATCTTCAATCTTGCAGGATTTGCCAGTGCAACGTTCCTATGGAAGCGCAAAGCATAGTTCGGGCTTTCCTTCACCCATACCATCGTGTTGGTGTAGAGCATATCTCGCATAAAGTTCGATATGACAAAATCGGGGTTGCGTGTCGTATAAAACGCACTCAACTGACGATTTATCTTTTCTCCGCCACGCAACACTGCACCGATAGCTCCCGACATATCGTTATCTGGGTTTGTCTGTCCGTTGATAGCTTGTGCTGCTCTCGGATTACCGTTGATAGTGATGATGTAGTCTCGTCCGTTTCGTTTCACAACAATCTGATGCTGCCTCAAATCACCACTCTCAACTACTCTGTAAGGTATGCCAACCGCATCTTTGCCACGTTTGTACTTGTCTGGCTTACTTTCTGCAAGCTGCTTCATGCGCTCGTTGAAGTCGTTCATCTTCTTTTCGACCTCATCGGGGGTGTCTGTGGTTTCAATGTTATCTGGAAAGACAGGTTTCCACTCGTCCGTAACATCATCATACTGTATCCACAGGTCACTCACGCTCGCGAGGTCACTCGGATGATTCAGCACAAAGTTCAAGAAGCGTTGCTTCACGAGCTTGTTTCTATTGCCCTGTGTGATGGCACCTTCTGCCATAGACTGCATATTGGCAAATGGGTCGTCAGCCTTTGAGCTACGTCCGTGCGCTTTCTTGATAGGAGCATTGAACGCACTATGCTTGTCGGTTAGATAAGCGTATGCCTCATTACTGGTCTTCTCATCAAAGCCACGCAACGGAATATAATACTCATACATAGACTTTACACTTTCGTATGTTTCCTTGCTCATCATGCCACACTCGTATGTTTTGCTCAATGTTGCAGCGTTTACAGCATTCACCTTATCCCACAAGTCGGTAGTGTCGTGGCGACTTTCATAACTTGCCACCATAGCCTGTGCTTCGGCTTCTGCATCCGCAACATCATCCATGCCTGTTAAGGCTGTCAGTCCTGCATAATCTCTTGCACGAAAATCGTCAAGTGTCTTTGTGCCGTTAGGAGTTTCGCTGATATACTTGTTGAAATCACGCTCTGCCATAACGATGTTACGCTCAAGACCATGCTTTGCCATCATGTAATCGGTCAGCTCCTCACGCTCTGCCTCAGTGTGCGCCAAGTTTGCCACTTCATCAAGCATTGGTTTGAACAAAAGATGAGCAAAGGCATCAGCCTCAGCCTTGTTCGTGCTTGATAAGCGGTTCTCGCCAAGATATGCGTTCTCAAAGCCGCTCACATCTTCGATGTTGCCATGCTTTCTGTCAGCTTTTAGCATGGCTTCCATTGCCTCACGGAGTCCGAGCATACTATCTTGCAGGGCTTCCTGCGTCTGATACCAGCCTCTCTTCACACGCTGCTCGTACCTGTCACGAGCCAAGACTCTTTCGTGAACTTTTGGGTCTCCGTCTCGGAACAGGGCATCATCAGCAACAGCCGTTTGTTGGCTGCTGCTGTTTTGCACTTGATAGTTTCCTACTTTCAAGTCCTGCTGTTTGGCTACATCTTCGGCTTCTCCGAGAATGCTGCGATAGCGACCGGGGTCTGCAAGGTTCTCATAGCTACGCCACAAGATATAACGCAGTTCATTGTCCGTCAGAGTGACATCGGAAAATCCCTCAAATCCAATATTATGGAGCATATCAAGGAACCAGCTCTTAATCTTACTCCACCAACTTGCATTTGTATGCTCAAAGTCTGTATTCTCTGCAAGTCCTGCAAGGTATTCTTCCGTTGCGGTGCGGAAGTACCAATCATGCTTCTTTGCCATTTCGACAATCTCCCTGCGTATGGATTCATCGGCATTGTTGAATACATTATCAAGGAACGTGTCAAAATGTTCTCCGAACAACTGGCGCAGTCCGTAGTGTGCCACTGCTTCGTGAAGCAATGTCTGTTCCACATCAAATACATTCACATGGTTAGGTATGACAATCGTTATCTTGCCTATACTCTTTGAGTAGAAGCCCTTTGCACGCTGTTTTTTCCCCTCCAGCGTACTTGCATCGGTTACCACTTCGACATTGTCAAGACCAAGTTTCTCTACGAGTTCATTTACACGCTCAACCATTCTCTGACGCTCACGCTCCGCAAATGCTTTGCGCTGTGCCTTACTCCTTGGAGACTTGCCAGTCCACTTTGCTATCGGGTCATTCTCATAGCTCAACGCATCGTCAGAGTATGTACCATCACCGTTACGGGACAGTTCATCTTCGTTCTGCCCTTTAATCTTTACGCCCAGTCTGCTAAGAACTGCAACAACCTTGTCAATTTGACTTGCAGGAATATCGGCACGCAGTTGTCCTCGGTATGGATAGAAATTTCCGCCTGCAGCCTTTAACAGGTCTGCATTCTCGTAATACTGAGCACCGTCCTTCTTACTCTTAGGAACGGTGAGGTAGTGCATATTAGACCAACTACCGCCCTCTATACGCACCTTACCATCACAGCTTGTGACGGTCTCGTATTGCTTGATTTGCTGCATACGGCTGCTTATAGGCGCACCGCTGGTTTTAAGCATTGATGCGTTCCACTTGTCAGGCATAAGAATACCATCATGCACATTGCCGTCAATGTCCGTGTAGCTGATGAGCTGACCCGGATAACCGCCATGCTCATCTTGTGTGTCTGCAATAGCCTGCAAGATGTTGCCGGTCATGATGAAACCTTGTTTGCGTGTCTCATTCGGTATCTGTGCATCCCAGTTGTCAAGAGTCGTCGAACGGGCAGAGTCCCAATTATCATTGGTCATTTTGTCAATGCTTGTCAGGGCAGTGCCGTCTGATAACTTAACCTCAACACGTCTGCGCCCGTCAAGAGTAGCGAACACTGCAAACGTAGTGGATGCGGTTATCTTCTTGTCCTTTGTCTTGTATCCGCAGAAGATAGCAGGAGAAGCAAAATCGAACACCATTGATTCAAGCGTTTCAGGTACAAGATAGGTTCCGCCAACCTCAAACATGTCCAATCGTCTCAATAATTGGTCGCTGTTTGAGTTCAGCCTTATCATGTTATCCTGATGCTTGGCTTCTACTCGCTCGTTGGTATCAGTCGTAATACGAGCTATAGCCTCACTCTTTTCTTCGGCGGTGCGTTTCTGCTGACGGTTGATTTTCTCCGTCTGCTTGGCGATGTCTTCCGCTGCTTTGGCTTTAGCCTTCTCGTATCGTTCATTTTCGGCTGCTATGCGTGCTTTATCCTCTCGGTGTATTGTGTCCTTGACTGATTGAAGATGCCCGTCTGCATTACCGTTGTTGATTTGAGATATAACCTTTTTAACCTCTTCGGCTTTCATCGGTTTTCTCAAAACATCCATCTCTACTTTTTCTACATAGGAGTTACGGGCAAACGGATTGCTGCCATTAGGGTCAATGCCTTCTGACGACACTCTTTTATCCAATGTGGTCGCACGAAGTGGCATGACAGATATTTTAAGGTCATTGCTGCCTGTATCGTTGAGATACTTAATCAGCTCGTTGTAGCGCCTTACTACATCGTCATAGAACTCTTCTTGCTCCTTTGTACTAAGCAATGCCACATAGCCTGTAACCTTACGGGCATCATCTTCTTGTGGCTTGTATTCATCCAGTTCACTTGCCTGTACTCGTCCTGCTCCTGCACCTGCTTTCTTCAAGGGTGTACACATCTTTTCGTACACATCTACATTGTCTCGCAGATACTCCACGACAACCTGACTACCATACTTGTTCAGCAGGTCGGGTGCTTCAACCTCGTTGCTATCGCTGTCCTGCGATGTGGTCGTATTGGCATTCAGTGATTTCAGTTTGGTTGATAGCATCATCAAGAAACGGTTCTCTGCAGGAACAGGCAAACCGAGGTTGATATAATATCCTCTGTGGACCTGTCCTGTACGGTCGATGCGTCCAATCATCTGCATGTAGTCGTTGATGTCACTCAACGGCTGTGCAATAATCATTGTGCGTTGACGCTGGTCGCTAAATCTCTCCGATGCATGCAAGCTAATACCAGTAGAAGCAGACTTGTTGAGAATAAGCACATCAAGAGTTCCATCGTTAAACTCTCTCTGCATCTTCTTTTTGTCCTTGTCGGTTCTGCGTTTTACAACGACTTCGCCTTTGGCATTGCGCTCAACATACATATTGCGCCCAGTCAATTCACCTACCTTGTAGCCTTTCTCATGAAGACGCTCAATGATGGCATCAAGCGGACTGATGAAGATACCGCTGGTGCTTTCACTAATGAACTGCTGCAACTCGTAGTATGCTTTCTCTCCAGCTTCACCTAACTGCTTAGGGGTGTAGTAGGCATGGCTTTCATTGCCGTCCTCGTCCTTTACGGTGTACTGCATGACGGAATCAAGTCCTTTCAGCAAACTTGCACTAAATGTAGGCTCGGCAATGACATCACCAGCCGAATAATCCTTGATAGTGCTTTCCATCGTACTCTCCAGCGCAATGACAGGGTGACGACCTGCATTGATTTCAGCTTCTACCTCATCTGCGATAGCATCAACTTTCAGAGCCAACATCAACTGCTTGGTGTAGTTGTATGTCTTGCTTGCGAACGGAACATTCTCAACGCCCATCTTGTCAGTACCTCGCTTAACACCTGCACTTTCTGCGGTGATAGCAAGTTCCATGTCAAGCTCTTCAATCTTTGGCTTAACATAGTTCTCCTGAAATTTGATGATAGCATTAAACGCTGCAATAGTCTTGTCGTAGTTTTCTCTTGCACGTTTAATGGTTGCAGGGTCGTTGATAGTCTTCCAGTCAGTCTTGACATCGCTCATATCTCGCTCACGACGAACCATCTGACCTGCATTAGTAAGCTCACGGCTCATAATCTCCTGCAAGGTTACACCTCCCTTTTCGATGATACCAATCATCTTGTCGGGTTCTACCTTTGCTTGGCTCATGGCTGTGCGGATTGCATACAACGGCATTGTATCAGGACGCTTTGCAAAGGTAGCACTTGCGAATGTTGCAGCCTTTGCCGAGCGGAGAATACTTTGCAGGTATGCGCCTGTGTTGCTTGAACCTGCTGCCGTGTGACTCTCGTCAAGGAACAGGTAATTATCGTTAGCAATAGTACGCAAAAATGTTGCTTTCGGAGTAGCTTTACCCTCTTTGGAAGCCTTGCTCTTCTTCACTCGTGCGCCACGCTTCTTTGCTGCTTCTTCCAACTCCTGCTGGCTGATAGCATCACCTGTATTTACCTGCGAATAGGTCAGCACTGCAAAGTCATATTCATCTGGCAATTCAACCGATGCTAAGACCTTAGCCATTTCCTTTTGAGAAAGAGGCTTATGCACTGCATTTCCTTTTGCATCAACCATTGCACCGTCTGAGTTGAAGATAAACGGTTTTAAGTCTCCGCTACCGACATCTACCAAATCACGGTAAATGTCCGAAAACAAATCAGCCTTTTGGGTAATGAATACAGGTTTCTCGCCACGCATAACAGCCCATCGGATAAGGGCTGCCATCTGGCGACCTTTACCGACACCTGTTTGGTCTCCAATAATCAAAGCCTGTCCTTTCTTCATCTGATAGATAGCCATTGCAACACTATCCATCTGCTCTGCAGCAAGTGCGGCATGTGCGTCTTCGATGGTTGCATAGCCAAGTTCGTTCTTGATGAACTCGTCTATACTGCCATACTCTTGCTCTATCTGTGACAGAACATTATCCATTGCCTCCACCATAGCAGCAGGGGCAACGCTATTAAGACTGAACGCACCGTTATGAGGGCGATAAGATAACTTTTCCTCTGTGAGTGTTCGTTTCTTTTGCTCAGTCTTTAATCCCACTCTGTTCGGGGAAACTCCCACTCCAGCCACTCGCTTAGTGTCAGGTTCGTTGCTTCGTCCGCTGTCTCCTCGCTCACTTCTTGTAGGGGTGTTCCTATCTTCACCATTTCCAGTATTCTCTCTACGTTCTCCTCGTAGAACTCCCTCGCTCTGCTTTGGGCTTTGTTCCACGTTGGTGCGCTCTCCTCGTTCTCCTCGTCTGCTTGTATCATCTTTGCGAGATTGTTCACGATGTCCCTCTCCGTCAGTTCTCCCTGATGGTTGGTTATTGACAGGTGCAGACTTCCTTTCTCTGCTGCGTAATATTTCTGTGCCATTTGTCTTTTCGTTAGAATTTAATACTTCGTTCAATATCTCGTACAAGTCTTCAAAGCTTTCTGCCTTGCGTAATGCCTTGCTTTGCACAGGTGGATAGATAGCTGTCTGCGCTCTTTCCTCCTCGCTTCTACGACCGTTAATCAGTATCATGCGAGTAGGGAAAGTTGTACCCTGCTTGGCATACAGCTTGCCGTCCATATTAATAACGCCACTAACATTGTAATGGTCATACAGATATGTGAAGAAAGGTTTCAATCCCTTTAGTCCACCGTTGCTTGCATACTCCATGTTACCACCGATGATTATTGCTGCTCTGCCCTCGTCTTTCATGCTGGCAAGAGCGTTCAAGGTAATTTGTGGGTCAAGTCCGGGTATCATCTTACCATCATACTCAACCGCCTCACGCTTGCCGAAAGGAGGATTGGCAATCACGGCATCATACTTCTCGTCACCCTCGAACGGCTCTGTTGCGTCCTGCTGGGTAACTTGTGCAAAACCTTGTTCACGCAAATTGTCAAGTCTTGTTTCGTCCAGTTCGTTGACATGTACCTGTTTTACAGGAATTGTGAATACCAACATTCCGTTTCCTGCTGTTGGTTCAAGAACCTGCGCAGATGGCTGTGACTCCATTGCAAAGCGGTCAGCTATCCAAGACATCGGAAGCGGTGTTGAATACTGTTGCATTTTGATGCGGTTACTGCTTCGGGCTGCAATAGTCGGCTGCATATCATACAGCTTGCAAACGAGGTCGTAACTCTCACGGCTGTCTCTGCCATATTTGGCAATAACCTTTCGTGCAGCTCTAACCAATCCGTCCTCTACAAGCTCCTGCAAAAGAATATCGGTCCGTCCATCATTGTCCACTTCCATACCCAACTCACTTGCACGCTTACGCAAGTCTATGATGCTGCGGTATGGCTTTGTGTCCGTATCAAGAGCCGAAAGCATATCATCCTTAACGGCAAGTGCAAACTTACGCTGTATACTTGCATCAACAGGAACAGGAGTTGCGTTCTCTTCGCTGTTCTGTTGTTCTGTTGCTTCCGCTTCGTCTGTGCCGCCAAACAAATCAGCGATTAACGTCTGTGAAGATACCTGTTTTTTCTTAGGTTTAGGTTCTTCTTTGACGGATTCTTCTGTACTTGGTTTAATTTGGCTGAATTTAGCAGCCTCATACATTATAGGCGCATTGCCTGTGTCAAGTGTCACATCAACACCACCGCCAAAATCAACGATGGTTGCTTCTTCCCACTTGTTCTTGCCGTCATTGCGCTTGAAAAGCACCTTGTCACCAACCTTGAAACCATGAGTATCGGTTTCCTTCTGTTTTTTAGATTCGGCAAGTTGCTTCTCAACTTCTGGAGTAACAGTGTAAGGAAACTCGTCACGTTCTGCCATAGCCTCAAACTCTTTCATACGCACTTCCGCTGTTGACTCCGCTTTCTGAATGTATGGTTTTACATCAGAAGACACTCTGCGCAAGAGTTCTGCGTAGGTTAGGATATTATCATCAATGAGATGCGACGGAATCCAAATATTTTCACTGCGCTTTGCGTCTTGTCCTTCAACACGATACATAAAGCGTGTCATCATGAGATTGTCGCCTGCGAATGTCCGCAAACCACGTTCTGATGATGGCTCAAGCACAATGTTCATGTAAAGTTCACTACCCTCAGAGAGTGGCAAACGTATAACTATGTCGCCACCTGCAGGAGCTATATTCGCAGTCACGACATTCTTACGCTTGCTTCTGTTCGCTGTTGTGGCACCTGTCACTTTGTCAATATTCAGACCGAGGTCGGCTACTAACTGCTTAGCGAGCTTGACAGCATCGGCAACAGCTTTCTTCTCTGCGTTATGCATGTACCCGTTGGCTTCGTTGAAATCATTTTCCACTGGGTCGGCTTCATAGTAGCCTAATAGTGCCAGTTGGTCATTTACCTTAGCAAGAGCCTCGTCTATCTGTTCGGCAGCTCGGTTAAGTTCTTTTGTGTCTTTTGAAGTTTCTGCAACACTTTCTGCTTTGCTTGCAACAGATGCTGCTTTTTTTGCAATAGTTTCTGTATCTGCTTTTGTTTGTTCATTCTTTTGTCTCCTTTCTGTATTACGTTGGTTGGTTATTGCTTCCTTTGCCTCGGTTGCCTGTTCCTCGGCTTCACTCTCAGCTACAACCATTTCAGCAGTAGCCAGAGCGTTGATTGATGCCTTGTCGAAGTTGGCGACATCAAACTTTGCCACATCATCGTAGCTGTCCATGCTATTAGCCAGTTCCTGTGCCTCTGGCAGGTCACGCACAGCATTGTAGAATGATTTGAGGTAAGGACGAATAGCATCGCCCAAATCCTCAATCATCGCCTTGGCATACTGAGCAAACTTTCTTGCACCGCCCTCAATGTGATATACCGCCATTTCTGTACCGATAGCAAGCATTTCAGGGTCAATACCCATATTGAGTTGGTTCATCTTTGCCAGCATACGCTTCTTCAACTGCTCGTAACGCTCATTGGTCACAAGTTTGTGTATATCGTCTGCTGGGGCTTCCTGCTTGTCAGATGTAGCACCCTGAGTTGCCTCGGCTTTTTCTATACCACTGGTTTCCTTGACATCGTTCAATGACAGAGGAGCAGCATCTTCAAGGCTTTCTCCGCTTTCGTCCATAACGGCATCAGCCAATTTCTGTGCATCCTCGGTAGTGCGCATCATAAAACCACCTTTCTCTTTGTCATACCAGCCTTTCAACTCCTTAGCAAGTGTCTTAGCGTTACGTACTTCGTCCTTGGATAGTTCGCGGTCGAATTTCACAAGCTGCATGTCAAGAACCTTCCCACGCTTGGTTGTGTACTGCGCTGGCTCAACGGAGTACCCCGACTTGTTTGTGCTGCCGGCTTCTTCCTCTATTGGAGTTGCATGGTCACTCAACTTTGTTTCCCCCTTAGTGTTCAAAGCACCAAACAGGTTCTCAACATTCACTTTTGCCACTGCTGACTTCTCCTGTTTGTCCTCCTTTGATGTTGTAGCAGTGACTTCTGCCTTGCTGAAACGTGGGTTGTTGTCGGCATTGAATGTCGTTGAGGCTGTTTCGTTACCGCTGCTGTCAAGTTCGGCAATAGTGCATAAGCCTGTCTTTGTGAACTTCTTGATACGATACAGCCTGTTGGTGTAGTAGTCACGCACAACATCGCCAACCTTGAAATTGCTAAGGTTTTGCTTCTGCTCTGCCTCCAGTTTTTTCTTTACATCGCTGTACTCTACAAAAGGTTTTGTCTTGCGGTGGCTGCTGTCAATCCACTTTTCAAAGTCCTCCAAGTTTGCTGGAGTGTTCATAATCTTGTGAGTATTCTCCCAGCCCTTTTCATAGTTGCTCAAATAAGCAGCATAGGCATCCTCAGCATTGTTGAAGCCAAACATTACCTTATGCTCATCAAAAGAACCGTCCTCATTGTACTGGTCAATCACGAATACCTTTCGTCCGTCCCAACTATCAATGTTATCAGCGAGGAACACATCTATATGGTCTCCGTCCACACCCTCAGTACCCCGAATGTAACCATAGGTGTTGTGCATTTCGGTCTCCCACTTGTTGCCGTTGGCATCTACGCCACTGCGCACAGAGCCTTTAGGGTTCTCTATTGTTACATCAAAAGCCCCAATCTGCACATGACCTTTCTTGTAGTTACCTGCTTCTTTCTGCTTCTTGGTAGGATTTTGTTCTGTTTTTGCCTCAGCCTGCGCAATTTTTTCGCCTAACTCGCTTGTTTTACGAGAATTATTTGTAACTTTGCCGGCAGAAGAAACAGAAACGGTTGGCTTACCGTTGGGTTCATCAGATGACATGCCGCCCTGCTCATCTTTTGAAAGCGAAGAGCCATCTGAAACGGCATTGTTCGGTTGCTGAGGTTCGGTCTTAGCGACCGTTTCTTTTTTATTGGAGTACCCTTTGCGGAAAATGCCTGCACTATTGACATTCCAATATGAGCCATCTTTGGACAACTCCACAAAGAGTGTGTTATCATGCTTGTCTGTAACTTGAAGAAGGTATGTTGGTGAATTTATTCCTTCTCTACGCTTTCCAACTCTGATGTTCTCTTCATCGTAATTTTCTGCAACATAGCTAACAAACTCTTCAACAGACGAGAATCCTGCTGCTCTTATCTGTTTCCCATGATTAGCTTCGATATGTCTCAAACCATACCCTTTGCCATTCTCGTCTTGAAAACCAGAACTGAGTTTTATTGGAGCTGCTGTTAGTCCTGTATTCTCATCAATAGTGCCAAATTCATATTTCCCTTTAGGGGATCTAACAAATGGAATTCCGTTTTCATCTATTTCTCCGGTCTCGTCCAAACCACCTTGCCGTTCTGCAAGATGTCCCATATTTCCTCGTCTGTCAACGTTCCGTAGTCTTTCACCTCCATTGTTGGTTGCGGTTTCGTCCTGTCCGCTACCGCTTTCAGTTCCTCCTGCACGGTCGGCTGTCCCATTTCCGTCCTCACTTCGTTCTCCTGCCTCAGAAGCTCCCCGGCTTCCTTGTCCGTCTTGGCTTGCTGTACTATCGCCAGCCAGTACATTGTTTCGTTGTTGTCCATTATAATCTATGTTTAATGTTTCTTTAATTGCCTGTGCGAGACTTCTCGGTGTGTTGTCCGGCTTCTCAAACAGAGTCTCTTCCTGTGTGCCTTGGATAAGGTCGAACATTTTGTTAAAGGTAGCCTGTATCAGTGATTGGCTTTCGCCCTTATACAACGCTGCAAGGTTCAGGGCAAAGTTACTGAAATACTCGGCAGGTAGATAGCTTTCGCCTGTAACATCGTCCATCTGGTACTGCCTCTTCCAGCCCTCTATCGCCAAACGTACATCCTTGTAGTTTTTTGCTTCAACAAACGTTGCATCTTGCATAAGTGCATAGAAAGCCCTGATTGAGTTCTGTATCTCCTCAACCATTCTTTCTGCATTCGGACTATCATAGTCCCTGTATGCTGTTGCAAGGATAGTCTTTTGTGCCTTTGCAGGAAGAGTATTGAACATTTCTTCAAGTCGGGTACTGCCACCTTTGAAGATGCTCTGATACATGATTCCTTTCAAGTCGTTCTTTGCCTCGGCTGTAAGGTTACCCTTGCTGTCAAATGCGCTCTGATATTGTGTCGGAGTGATGTAGCCTTTGCCACTCATCCATTTCAATACATCTACTCCGTTGGTGTCTACAAGACCGGAGAAAGAGGTTTCATCGTCAGCCGAACGCAACAGCAGGTTGGCAAACGAACCCATGTTGCCGCCAATCTTCTGCACGGCATTCTTCGGCTTGATACGTTCTGTACCGCCACTCTCGGTGTCCTGAGCTACGAACTGACCCAACTCAATAGCTTTGTTGTCGTCCACATCAAGCATATTAACCAATACAGGGCGTTCCATCGCCTCAATGTCGGCTGGATCCAAACCGAACTCTTCGGCATGGTCGGTCAGGTACTGCTTGTATTTGGTTGCCTGCTCCGGTTCGCTTTGCCACATCTGTCTCAGTGCATCGCTTCTGTTGTTGCCCTGTATGACCTCGCCACGGCTGTTTACGGTTGGTGCGCCTGTGTACGCTGTCACGGAAGATGTAATCTCTTCCGGACGCATATTGGCTGCTATCTTGCGTGAAGACATCTTGCTGGCGTCATCATTGCGCTCCTTTGGCTGTGCCTCATCAATGAAATGGAGAGGATTGCGTACTCCTCCTACATGACTCGGCTGTAACTGGTCCGCATTTATCAACGCAACACTGCCGTCTGCAATGTCGCTATCGCTGAAACGTACCTGCACATTCTTACCTTTCTTTGCTCCAAGAGGCTGCTGCCGGTCTATCTTCGTGCCGGTTACTCGCCTGTAACCTCTTGCACGTGCGTCCTGTGGCTTGTCGTCCACCATGTCAGGCACACCGTTCAGGGCTTCACGCTCTATGCGCTCGGCTTCCTCACGCTCGGCACGGAGCTTTTCTTCCTCTGCTCTACGGATAGCGGCTTGCTCTTCGGCTTCCTTTCTTCTGGCAAGGTCGGCTTCCTGCTTTCTGCGCTGTGATGTACCTGCAATCTTCTTCCATACAGACACAACATCTTGTGCTGCAGAAATAGCTGCTTTGCGCTCTTTCTCTGCTGCAATCTTATCAGCGATAGTTACACCGCCTTTAGGCTTTGCCTTTTCCAGCTTCTTCAACTCGGCTTCTTTGTCAGCAAGCATGGCGTCTGCCACGGATTGGGCAATAGCCTCATCCCCCTCAGTCTGCTCAACAATGGCATCCCAAGCGGTATCACTGTCAGTTTGCTCATAGATTGGCTGTCCTTGCTCGTCCTTTGGAATACGCTCTAAGGCGGTATGTTGCGGTGCCGTTAGAATATTTTCTTCTACAATGTTACCATTTTCAGGAATATTTTTAGTATCATTGTTATCTGTTTCTGTACTCTCTGCGACCTCAGCAGATTCAGGAACGATAATAGGCTGCTCGATAACCTCACCGTTATGCTCCACCAACATATCGTCCAGCTCGTCACGTGAGAAGAGGTTGACTCGGAAGCCATTGATAGGGTCTTCTGTGTAAACCTCATACTTGCCATCGTCATCAACATCGGCACTGATGCTTCCACGGACAGAATTTCCGTTTTCGTCACGCAATGTTACCTCATCATTCAAGGCATACTGCGGACGTGTTGCTTCCTGTTCGGTTGCTTTTACCTGTGCATTTTCTATGGCTCTCTGCTCTTCAAATTGGGCTACACGAGCCATATTTGCAGCATCAACCATTTCTTGAAGAGCGGATACAGGAATAGGAACAACATTAGTGTTATCCATAGACACGTTTACCGTTCCGTCCCCATTATCCACAACACCATCAGCGTTAGGCGTAATAGTTACACTCGCCTGTCTGCCGTCCTCGTCCACAACATCGAAAGTGTTTCCTGCCTCCAGAGTGATTGTACCGTCAATCTCGTTGGCAAATTTCTGTGCTGCTGACTCAACGATAACGGACTCAGCTTCTGCTTTCGCCTGATTTGGGTCTATGGCTTCATCAACACTAAATACAGCATCGGGGGCAACTTGTTCAAGTTCGTCTGTCTCTGCATCACGAACAATGATGCTTTGGTCGGAAGCCTGTAAGTCCACGCCTGTGCCATCTGGATATGTCACAACATTACCACTGACAATATAGACCTTACGGTCGTCCTGCTTCATCGTTGCGCCCTGTATCATACCTGTATCGGTATTTACACGGGCATCAACCATTGCATTACTGTTCTCCACCTCGGCATCAACATCGTCATGAATACGCTGCTTCATGCCGTCATACACCTGTTTGGTATTCAGATAGTCATTGACAGCATCTCTCTGCTCGTCCGTCCACTCGGTGTTGTCAGCTTGAGCAACTCCATCGTCCCAATTATCTATCATCTGCAAATCCTCTGAGGTGAGGGCTTGCTCAACACGCTGACGTTGATACTCCAGCATATTCTTTGCATCGTTGCGTTCCTGTGAAGATGTCGCCTCGTAGCCATTCAGGTAGGATTCATTAAGCTGTTGCTTGTTTGGGTCCTGTTCACCACCACGAGACTGTGCCATGCTTGCAAGGTTGTAGCCTCGCATAATCATAGAGCGTTCCATATAGTCAAGAACCGCTGCCTTTTCCTTATCAGTGAAGTCTTTATCATTGACAATAGCCTCTGCAACGTCACCGAAATTTTCGTTGGTTGTGAGGTCAAGCGTAGCTTTCAACGGCTCCCATATATCTTTGCCGAGCAATTCGCCTACACGAGCATCGGATTTGTTCACACCGTGACGCATAGAAGCGTACTGTACAGCGTTGAAAGTGTGCTTTGCCGCACCCATCAGACCCATAGACAGAGCCATACCGCCCCATATATCACCATGAAAGTCCTTTGTAGCAAGCAGATTAGTGCGTGTGCCGTCAGGGGTTTGCACATAGGCATCGTCCAGATTGAGCATAGTGCGCCACAATTGACCGTAATATTCCTCGGCAACCTCACCAACATAGTCACTGACACCCATCTTGTTGAACATCTGCTGTGTCTGTCCCATGATACCGCCCAGTGCCTGTGCGTCAGCTTTAGCCAAAACACCGCTCAAACGCTTTGCGCCTACGACATTGGCAAGTTTGCTCATATTGCCGAGGGTTACAACAGGGTCAAGGTGTGCGCCAAACATCTCGGAATAGTTCTCAATGATGGAATTTGCTTCGCCCTGCCATATTGCGTTGCCCCAAGTCTTATCATTTGAGAAATCGTAGTTGCCGTTCTCGTCAACAACAACATCACCAAGTTTACGGTCTATGATGTCGGCTGCTGTCTTTCCTGCCTGTACTGTGTTGGTCATAAGAGGCGCACGAACAAGCAAATCATCTGCTGTAGTGCCAAGAGCCTTGATAGTCCAGTTTGTAGCCTCGTTTGCCAAACCTTTAAGACCGTTATTCTTTACATACCTCTTGAAACCTTGCTTCGCCATTTCTTCAACGGCTTTCTTGCCGACTGCCTTTGTCGCAAGTTTAACACCCTGTTTGCCGAAAATGTTCAGGGCATCGTAACCTCCACCTGTCAAAACGAAGTCAACCATGAATGCAGGCATTTCTCCAGCCATGACACCCCAACCGTAAAGTTTTTGGTAATTTCCACCATATTCTTGCTGTGCAGCTTGATTCAGTGCAGTTTGCTCCATCATTATGTCAGATGCTTTTTTCTCACCCTCTGTATGACTGTTATTGCGTTCCAGCATTGCTGATGCATCCATCATGTCAGAAAAGCCTGCATCCCCCAGAACAGAACTGCCGATGCTTCCCAGTCCTCTGCTTACACCGCGCCAGAAACCTACATCGTCACCATGGTTGCGGTTGTATTCGTCCTGAAGCACACGAATCCTTTCATTTACTTGTGTAAGTGCTGCATGTAACTTCTTATACTCGTCATTTGCATAACGCTTGTTAGGCAATGTCTGGGAATAATAAACATTACCTCCTGTCACATTGCCTGCATCTGCCAACATAGCCAAAGGAGAATCGTTCTTTGTGTCTTCCTCTTTGGCTATCTCGCCCATACGCTTCTCTATTTCATCACGCTGCTTGGTTGCCCTGCGTAACTGACCGCTGACGCTCATGTCTGCTGCCTGTCTATATTGGAAGCTCTCTGTATCTGCAATAGCCTTGCTGGTGTACCTGTTACCTGCTGGCGTGATGTAAGTCTGCTCAAACTTGCGCTTCGATGGATTGTACTGCATCTTGCTTTTCTTGGTCTGCTGACCGAGGTTGATACCGTACTCCATCATATTGCTCATGCGGTCGTTGAAATCAGCTGCCATTTGCTGTGTTCTGCGCATAGTGGTATTGATTTCAGTGCTCATTCTCGCCTTGTCTGCTTCGGAGAGCGGTGTACCTTTCGGCTTTGCACTCTGCGGTGCTTCTGGGTTCTTTGTTGATGATGTTGCCGGCTCTGTCTTAGGGGCAGGAGTGGAAGCAGTACCAAATCCAAGGTTCTTCTCGAATTGGTCGTATGCCTCCATCTCATAGCCATCGTTGACAAGAGCATCATAAGCAGCCTTGCGCTTACCTACGTCCTGCAAATTCTTGCGAAACTGCTCTTCACTCTCCATCTCGTAACCATCCGACACAAATGTATCGTACAGCTTCTTGATTTTGTCTTTGTTATCGTTCATTGCTTATAATTATGCTGTTGGACTTTTCTTTCCTCCCGATGAGTTCCCTGCGGTCGGGCTGCTTTTCTTCTTGGCTGGCTTCTTCGAGTAACCACCATTAGGCTTTGTGACGGTCGTAGTGGTACGATTAGTTTCTTGTTTCCCAGTCTTCCTGTTTTTCTTGCCGGGTTCTTCTTTGGTCGTTGTGGTAGTTTCGTTGTTCTCCACCCATGTACCATTTTCACGAGAACGTCTTTCGGCTTCTTCCTTACTGGTGGCATAGTGTTCCCTGCCGTCCTTGTCATACCACAGGTATGTAGCCTTTCCTCCATTTCGGTTATAGTACCCTGCTCTTGCACTGGAAGCCGATGCACTTGCACGTTGTGCTGTCCCCCTTGCTTTTTCGGTGGCCACCTTAGCCTTTTCAAGCTCTTCGGCATAGTTGGCTTCTATACCTTTACGCTTGGCTTCCGCCTCGGCTGCATTTATTTTATGCCCTGCAAGCATCAGGTTCAGTTCGTGCATGGCTGCATCACGTTTGTCTTTGGCTGCTGCTCTCGCCTCGGCTGCTGCCGCTCTCGCATCTGCCAACTTGTCACGCTCAAGTTGGTAATCCCAGTTGCGCTTGTCCTTGTCGTTGGCATCATCGGCTGCTTTCGCCCTCAGATAACCGTTGAAATAGTTGATAGCATTGTCCTTCCTATCTTTCTCCAACTTATCCCAACGGTTCTGCACAGCTTCCGACATGGTATTGCGCCCTGTGTAGGCGTTCGGTGCGTACTGAGATGTGAAGAAAAGGTTTGATAGGGCGGACACTCCATCACCGATGGCTGCCCAAATCTGGTCACGCTTTTTCTTCTTGCGTTCCTTTTCCAATTGTTCGGGGGTAGGTTGTTCATAAGGGTTCAGCTTCTTCCACATGTCAAGATAACTCAATCCCTCGGCTTCTGGTGCTGCTTCGTTACCCTCCGCAGGTTGCGTTTCTACCTGTGCTGCCGGATGTGTCTCAGGTGCATTTTCGCCGGAGTTCTGCTCTGCCCACTCCTGCGTTCCTTTTGCTGGTGGTGTTGTGTCCACTTGGGTAGCATCCTGTTCAACACGTTCTTGTGCACCCTTTGGCGGTGGTGGGTCTTTCATCTGCGGAGTGTCATTACTGCCTCCATTGTGCTCAGCCCATTCCATTGAGCCTTTAGGTGGGTCGGTGGGTTCTGCACCACCGTCCCCGAAATAATCTCCTAATTTTGCCATAGCTGAATGAGTTTAGAATGGCATCGAAGATGCTGCACTGGTTACACCTTGCACTGCCTGACTGATAGCCTGAGCCTTGCCTTGTTCAATCGCATTAAGCTGCTGGACATACTGGTCGTCCTTTTGCATGTACTGCTGCTCAATAGTGTCTTTTCGTGCGTCTGCGTTGGCTGCAATCTGTGAGGTTGCAGAAGCAAGAGCCTCATTGTTGGCTGCTTTGGCTGCTGCAACGCTCTCCTCAGTACCTCCCATGACTGCTTGCGCACCTGCAGCCTGTTTGTTTCGGTTCTTAATACTCTCCTCGGTCATTGTAAGAATGCGCTGCGCATCTGCACGCTGTGTTGCATCCTCATTATACCTGCGGTCGTACCAATCTTGATTTTTTTTGCGCTGGGCTTCAATGTTCCCCTTCATCTTCTTCATGGCTCGTGAAGCCGAGATACCTCCGAAGATAGAACCTGCCGCGCCTACTGCTGCTCCGATAAGTCCCATAATCTAATCTGTTGATATTGTCATAAGTTATACTTTGCGTGCGAAATTAAAACATTAACTTCGCATCATCGTTTTATCTTATTACAAACAAACATGGCATTAGGAAAGAAGACTGGTGGACGTACAGCCGGAACACCTAACAAAAAAACGGCTGCTATTCGAGAGGTCGTTACAAGCCTTGTCGAAGAATACTCAAGCAAGGGGCAGATGATGGAAGACCTTGCAGAACTGGACCCAAAAGACCGCCTCATGGTCATTGTCAAGCTCACAGAGTATGTAATCCCAAAACTGCAATCAACAACGCTTGATGTTGTGGCTGAGAACAAGAAAACCATTGAAGACCGCCTTATCGAACTTGCGGAGGAAGATGAAGACGAGTAGAACATCTACTACCGTCTACTTTAGATAAGACTCTTTTTCTCATTTAAGTTGAAGATTGTTTTTGGGACGGGACGGGGCAGCACAGCAACAAAAGTGTTGCTCCCTTTGTTTGTAGGACTTGTACAAATAAGGGGTATTTCTTCGGATAAATGTACAACAACAAACAATTAAAACCAATATCTGTACAAGAAAGGCTCTTTTCTGTATATTTCCTCGCAAAAAAAGGCTATAATTGTACATTTATTGCCATAATTGTACAAATAAGGGGTATTTCTTCGGATTTCCTCGCCTAAAGTATAGTATAATATATCTACTACATCTACCGCGCGTGCATGCGCACGTGAAAGTTTTTTTGAATTTTAGAAATAAGAAAAGCCCACAAGAAATAAATCCTTGTGGGCTGTATCATTTTCGTAAAGTCACGAAATAGGTCAGAAGCCTTTTCCTTTTTGCTTCTGATACACGACCGTTTGGCTCTTGTCAAGATTGACTATTTTAAACATGACGATTGAGCGGTCAGGAATGTCGGTAGGCAACATTGAGGCGAGCCGTTTTATTACCTCGTCCACGTTGTTAAAACCGACATCAGTAAACTCGGCAACGTTCTGTCCGTTGTGGTACGCTGCTGCATTGACCATATAGCGATACGACAATCTGAAATGCTCTTCCTGCTCCTGTTTCTCTCTTTCTCTTGATGAAGCCTTTCCGGAAAAGAAAATGAAATCAATCACTTTTTCGTTGAGTTCCCATGCAGGGGAGTAGTCCAGTTTCAGATAACCTCGTGTTACCTTGTGACTGCTGGCATGGTTCATGGCAAACGCAACTTCATCAATAGATGCACGACAATCATTCTGCGCCACCGTTCCCCATGTATGCCTGAACGTGTAAACGGAATACTGCTCCTCCTTTGGAATGTTCATCGCCTTACATAGCTGCTTGATTCCACTATTGGCATTTGCAGAAAAGCTGTCTGATGTACTCATGCGCTGGTGAAAGTTGAACAGATGCTCATCGTCTGTCCTGTCCAGATACTTATCGAACAAAGGTTGTATGATGGCAGGAACACGCATTTCCATGTACGCCTCATCTGCTCTGAATTTCATTGTCTTTGCTCGCTTGTAGTGTATGATGCCGTTGTGATAGTCCGTTTTCTTCATGTTGAACAAGTCCACCGTATTGATACCAGCAAGGCAAAGCACCATCATCGAAATATCACGTCCGAACTCCGTCAGTGGGAATTTAAGTTTGCTTTCTGGGATAGGGAACGAGAAGAACGCCCTGCACGCCTCTGGAGTAATGGCACGCTTCTCAGGACGGTCGGCAGATGGTATCTCCACTTTCAGCCACGGATTTGTTGTGATGCGGATAATGCCGTTATCGTAGTCATTATACTCTAAGATTGCAGCCTTGAACACCTGACGCAAGCAAATAGGGTACATTTCCTTTGCTCTGGCTGTTGTCGCAAGGTTCTCAATCCACTTGCTGATGGTCTGTGATGTCATGTGAGAGAATAACACGTTTGTTGTACCGCAGAACCGTTCTAAGTGATTAAGGGCAAGTTCATAGTTTCGTGCGTTGCGCTGCTGCCCTCGGTCAATCAACTTGTTGATGTGCTGTCGGGCATAGTCACTGAAGCTGATGTCCTGATTGCCCGATTTCAAAAACTCAGCAATCTCTTTTACTGTCCAGTGTTCGATGTCCTTGTGGTTCAACCGCTCGTTATACTCCAAAATCTTTTGGGTGCAATACTGCAATACAAAAGGGTCTTTTATCTCGTTAGTCTTCGTCAGCTCCTTTTTCGTAATCATCTTGTCTGTCTTGATGAAAGCTGAGTCACGATGATGTGTAACTCGGATATACACAGGATAGAAGCCGTCCGTCCTCTGTGCCCTTACCACTGCCTTTAATGTTGCCATAATATGTTATTTTCTAAGTTATACTTTCTGTTCTGTGTCCCAATGTTTACAGCACTGTTTTTATTGCTTATCCAACGCTATATGCTAACTGTCTAATAGCGAGCGGAAATCATTTGTACAACACGCTGTCAACACCGTTGTAAAAACTTACCAACAATTGTACAACATTTGCGTTCATTCTGCTCAAAAAGCGTGCTTAAATGCACGTTGTTGTCTAAAAGTTAATAGGCGATAAGCTATTGATTTACAACAGCCTACCGCCTATATTACTGATAATCAGCTAAAAGCCGTTATTCCTCAACAGCAGCCTGAGCCGCGGCGAGACGTGCGATAGGCACACGGAATGGTGAGCATGATGCATAGTTCATGCCTACCTTTGCACAGAACTTGACTGAAGACGGCTCGCCACCATGCTCACCGCAAATACCTGTACGGAGCTCCGGACGTACTGCACGGCCGTTTTTGACAGCCATGTCAATAAGCTGGCCTACACCTTCCTGGTCAAGAACCTGGAATGGGTCAACCTTAAGAATCTTCTTCTCCATGTATGCCGGGAGGAATGATGCTATGTCGTCACGAGAGTAACCGTAGGTCATCTGTGTCAGGTCGTTTGTGCCGAATGAGAAGTACTGTGCCTCTTCTGCAATCTGACTTGCTGTGAGGGCGGCACGTGGAATTTCAATCATGGTACCAATCTCAAACTCGACCTCAATGCCTTGCTCGGCAAAGACTTCTTTTGCAGTCTTGGTGATGATGGCCTTCTGTTGCTTGAGCTCAAGTACAGTGCCAATCAGAGGAACCATGATCTCCGGACAAGGATTTTTGCCTTCCTTCTTCAGTTCGCATGCAGCAGTCAGGATGGCGCGAGTCTGCATTGCTGTGATTTCCGGGAATGTAATGCCGAGACGGCAGCCACGGTGACCAAGCATAGGATTGTTCTCTGCAAGAGAGTTGACACGCTTCTGAATTTCTGCAACGCTTACGCCCATCTCGTGAGCCATGGTCTCCTGGCCTTCAAGGTCATGCGGTACAAACTCGTGGAGTGGCGGATCAAGGAGACGGATATTGACTGGCAGTCCGTCCATAGCCTCAAGGATTCCCTTGAAGTCTGCTTTCTGGTATGGGAGAAGCTTGGCAAGAGCTTTCTCGCGTCCGGCAACATTGCTTGCGAGAATCATCTCACGCATGGCGATAATCTTCTGTCCCTCGAAGAACATGTGTTCGGTACGGGTGAGGCCGATACCCTTTGCACCGAACTCACGTGCTATACGTGCATCGTGCGGAGTGTCGGCATTTGTACGAACCTGAAGTTTCGTGTACTTGTCGCACAGATCCATGAGTTCCTTGAAGTCACCGGAAAGCTCAGCGGCTTTTGTCTTTACCTCTCCGGCATATACTTGACCTGTTGTGCCGTTGAGTGAGATATAGTCACCTTCTTTATATATGGTGCCGTCAATTTCGACAGTCTTTGTCTTGTAGTCAACATTTATGCCGCCGGCACCCGATACGCAACATTTGCCCATACCGCGGGCAACAACGGCTGCGTGAGATGTCATGCCGCCACGTGCTGTAAGGATACCTTCTGCTGCGGACATGCCGGCAAGGTCCTCAGGTGAGGTCTCAATACGTACCATAATGACTTTGTGCCCGTCTGCATGCCATGCTTCAGCATCGTCTGCATGGAACACAATCTGACCGCAAGCTGCACCTGGAGATGCCGGGAGACCTTGAGTGATGACCTTAGCCTTAGAGAGAGCAAGCTTGTCGAATACAGGATGGAGAAGCTCATCAAGTTTCTGTGGCTCACAGCGGAGAATGGCAGTCTTCTCGTCAATCATACCCTCGTGGAGAAGGTCCATTGCTATTTTGACCATGGCAGTACCTGTACGCTTGCCGTTACGTGTCTGGAGGAACCAGAGCTTGCCTTCCTGTACAGTGAACTCCATATCCTGCATGTCATGATAGTGATGCTCAAGCTTGTCCTGCAGTGCATCCAGTTCTGCATAAAGCTCAGGCATGGCTTCTTCCATGGAAGGATATTTTGCGACACGCTCTTCTTCCGCAATTCCTGCACGCTCAGCCCAACGCTGGGAACCTATCTTTGTAATCTGCTGTGGTGTGCGGATGCCGGCAACGACATCCTCGCCCTGTGCGTTGATGAGATACTCGCCGTTGAAAAGGTTCTCGCCGTTACCTGCGTCACGTGAGAAGCAAACACCTGTTGCAGATGTGTCGCCCATGTTTCCGAATACCATTGCCATGACAGAAACGGCTGTGCCCCATTCGTCAGGAATACCCTCCATCTTGCGGTAGAGGATGGCACGCTCGTTCATCCATGAGCGGAACACGGCGCAGATTGCACCCCAAAGTTGCTCGATAGGGTCATTAGGGAAGTCGGAACCTGTCTGTTCCTTGATGGCTGTCTTGAACAATGTGACAAGCTTCTTCAAAGATTCTACGGAGAGGTCCTTGTCAAGTTCTACACCCTGTTCTTTCTTCACCTGCTCGATAATCTTCTCGAACGGGTCGATGTCCTCTTTGTTCTCCGGCTTCATACCAAGGACCACATCACCGTACATTTGTACGAAACGGCGGTAGGAATCATATACGAAATGTGGGTTGCCTGTCTTTCTGCACATGCCCTCTGCTACTTCGTCGTTGAGTCCGAGGTTAAGGATTGTGTCCATCATGCCCGGCATGGAAGCGCGGGCACCGGAACGTACAGATACGAGAAGTGGATTGTCAACATCTCCGAACTTTGATTTCATCAGTTCCTCGACATGCTTTACTGCTGCATTGACCTCGTCTGTAAGGAGTTCGATGATTCTTTCCTGTCCAACCTTATAATATTCGTTACAGGTATCTGTGGTGATTGTGAATCCCGGAGGAACCGGTACGCCGATGAGGTTCATCTCAGCCAGGTTGGCACCCTTGCCACCAAGCTTCTCACGCATCTGCGCATTGCCTTCGGCTTTGCCATTGCCAAAGGTATAAACTCTTTTTTCGCTCATTGTGCTTGTAGGTTTTTGTTAGAATAAAATTATGTTAACTTATCTAAGATGCAAATATACTAAGATTTAACGAAAGTGCCAAACTTTTAATAACTTTATTTATTATATTTCCCGCCTTAATATTTATTTGCCATATATTTTTGCTCATATCATGGAAAATTTGTAATTTTGTACCAAATTCGATTTTTGCTTTCCTGCCGGTTTCCTGAAAAATTACGTATCAACAGTGATTTAATTGGAAACTTGCAGATAAAGAAATTGTAATACAGCACATTTTTGGTTATGTCAAGAAAGAAAAAAGCATTACCTGTACTTCAAAATGTCACTATAGAAGATATAGCAGCAGAAGGTAAGAGCATTGTCCGTTGGAATGATATGGTGGTTTTTGTGCCATTCTGTGTCCCTGGCGATGTCGTGGACTTGCAGATTAAGCGCAAGAAACACTCATACGCTGAGGCTGAGGTGATAAAGTTCCATAAATACAGTGATGTACGTATAGAACCGAAATGTCAGCATTTCGGGTTGTGTGGCGGATGTAAGTGGCAACAGCTGCCTTATGGTGAGCAACTGAAGGCGAAGCAGAATCAGGTGATGCAGCAATTGAGGCGCATAGGCCACATTGAGTTGCCTGAGTGCAGTCCTATTTTGGGCAGTGTCAAGACTTTTGAATACAGGAACAAACTTGAGTTCGGATGCTCCTGCAAGCGTTGGCTGACACGTGAGCAGATGGCTTCAGGCATCCCTTTCGAGCCGGCGATAGGCTTCCATATTACAGGGGCGTTTGACAAGATTCTCCCGATAGAGAAATGCTGGCTCATGGATGATCTTAACAACAGAATACGTAATTACATATATAAGTACGCATCTGAGACCGGACTGACATTCTTTGACCTCCGTGAACAGCATGGCTTGCTTCGCGATATGATGATACGTAACTCCAATACAGGTGAGTGGATGTTTCTCATGCAGTTCGGACCTACGGAGAAGGTTGCCAATGCAGAGGCATACAGTGAGGCAGAGGCAAAGACTTTCTTTGACAGTGAGAAAGCAATGGCATTGCTCGGTGGCATAGCGGAAAACTTCCCTCAGATTACTTCACTCCTATGGGTGTATAACCCGAAATGCAATGATACTTTCGGCGACCTTAGTGTCAATGTCTTTAAGGGTAATGACCATATTTTTGAGGTTATGGAAGACTTGCGCTTTAAGGTCGGTCCGAAATCGTTTTATCAGACAAACACTGATCAGGCATATCATCTCTATGCCGTTGCGCGAAATTTTGCACAGTTGACAGGTACTGAAACTGTTTATGATCTCTATACAGGAACAGGTACTATTGCTAATTTTGTAGCGAAGAAAGCCGCGAAGGTTGTCGGCATAGAGTATGTCCAAGAGGCTATTGAGGATGCGAAGGTAAATTCCGAAATAAACAGCATTGACAATACAGAGTTCTTTGCAGGTGACATGAAGGACATACTTACGGAAGATTTCATAGCGGAGCATGGGCAGCCTGATGTCATCATCACCGATCCTCCGCGTGCAGGTATGCATCCTGATGTTGTCAATGTCATCATAGGTGCCGCTCCGAAGCGTATTGTCTATGTCAGCTGCAACCCTGCAACCCAGGCGCGTGACCTGCAGCTTCTTGATTCTCACTACAAGGTCGTTGCTGTCCAGCCGGTTGATATGTTTCCGCACACTCCACATGTCGAAAATGTTGTACTTCTGGAGAAAAGATAGGGATATAACGATTTGGCAGGGGGGAGCGTAATACTGTGCATCCTTTGGATATGCTGTAATATATGAATTCTTGATGTCTATTGTCAAATGAAAATGGAGGCAGATGCAAAAAGGTTACGTTTTGCAATACAAAGGGTTACGCTTTATCATATAAAAGGTAACCCTTTGCAGAATAAAAGGTAACCTTTTGTTTTGTAGTTGGCAAATATTTGGAAAACAACAAATTAGAGGTGTTGTGCAAAAAGCGTACTTAACGCCTTGTTGTAAAGTCTTTATCAGAGGAATATTTTGTCAGGTATATTATCTCTATCGTATAGAAAGCCGTTTTTTCGATGCTGCATTTCAGACCGGTAGTGTGCTTGTCCCAATTTTAATATAAAAAAACGTTTGCATGCCACAATAAGGTGAATGCAAACGTTTTTTTATTGTGTTTATTTAATGGATATTTATTTGCAATGCTTCAGATATTCCGGTATTATACGGAAAGAAATAGCTTTTATCTATGATGTGGCTATTTATATTTCTTTATCAGCGCATCCGCCTGCTGGTATCCGAGGGAGCGGGACTGTTCAAGATTCAGCAGTCCTTCATGCTTCTTGCCAAGGTTGCACTGGGCGACACCGAGCACGGCATACGCCTCGGCAGTCTTGTCGTTTATGATGATGGCACGGTTGGCATCGGCAATGGCCTCGTCATACATACGTAGTCTGAGTTGCAGTGAAGCGCGCTCACAATAATAAATTGTACTGTTCTGATTGAGGTCAATGGCTTTTGTGATATCTTCCAAGGCCTGTTGGAAAGCCCGTGCCTCCCGTTCACACAAAAAGCGGTTATAGTAGAATTGCGGAGCCAGTTGTGTGCCCACCATGAGTTTCTCATAGAGGTTGTAGTCAAGCATAGCCTTACGGTACTGTTCCAACTCCTGGTACATTGCTCCACGCTGGAAGACATATTTTGCCGACTGGTATGTCAATGGCTGTGGGCAGGCAGCAATGACACTGTCCATATTTGCCATGATTTCCTCTGCCGAAGCACCTGCGGCCTGCTTGCATGCCACAGCCTGGAGCATGTTTTCTGCACTTCTGAGGATAGTGCCCTGTAATTGCATATAGATATTGTATGCGTCATCATATTTCTTCTGCGCAAAGAGAATCTGTGCTTGTTGCTGCAGATAGATAGGGGCGTTGTCAATGGTGTAGGCCGTCTGTGCCTCTTTCATAGCCTTGTCAAGCGACCATGAAGAGTAGGGGATGTCTCCGAAATAAAGTTCTTTCCTAAGTATAAGGTCACTATAGGTATGATGAGCCTCCGCCTTGTTTTCTGCAGTGGCAATCACTTTCTGCATGTCAGCGTCGGCCAGTGCAAATTCCTTGTTTTCAAGATGCAGGCGTGCACGCGCCTCATAGCCGTCGTGCTTGTCAGGATATGAAGAGATAAACTGCTCTACAACGGCTTTGTAGGCATCGCCTTTCCTTTGCTGTGCGGCAAAGAAAAGAGCCAGTTGAGCCTCTTTATATGTCTCAGGCAATACGGAAGGTATGCCGGACTGTGCCAGCAGTGCAGCCTGTGTTCCTACAGCCTGATATTTGAATTCTGAGGGGTACAGTGCGCTTATGGCATTGACAATCCCTCCTTTTACGCCTTTTTGTATGAGTGCCACAATCTCACCATTGTCATTGATGACAGGGCAGAAATCTATATCGTCAGGCGCGTGAAGGTCAAGGATATAGAAAGGGTAATCTTTTGCTATGCCGTTTCCTTCTTTTGGTTTTGAGAATGTCTCAATCTTTGCTACAGAAGCATGGAGCAGACGCTGGCTTTTCACACCATAGCAGGCAAGCCATAGGTTTGATTTCTCAGGAGCAGTCGTATTTGCTATTGTTGCTTTCGGTGTTGAACCTTTGACACGGAACTTACATACATCATATAGGTCGTTAGCACCGATTATTCCGTCTATTTCATATTTCTTTCCGTTAGCATCAACAACAACAGCCTTGCTTGCGCCTGCAAACGGTGTCCACTGGGTTATCGCCTCGCCTTGTCCGCTGACGAACACACCATGTGATGTCGCCAGCGGAGTGCCGTCTGCTTTGAATGTATTGATGGAAAAGACAGCCTGTGCAGCTTTCTTCACTTGTGAGTTCTGTGCCATGGATGTGCTTTGTGACAGCAGAAAGGCAAATAAAATAAAGAGTGTATATGATATGTTTCTCATATAAGCGGTATTCTGTGTATATTGATTATAGTCTTATGGAGGGATTAGATCATCCAAGCAGTTCTTTGGCTTGCAGTATTGCGGCCTCAGAAACAGACGAGCCGGAGAGCATCTGTGCTATCTCCTGCACACGCTCTTCCTGTGTGAGATGTGTCATCCGTGTCCGTGTGCCCTCTGCCGTCTCAGTTTTCTGCACACGGTAGTGCTCGCTTCCCATGGCGGCAATCTGCGGGAGGTGGGTGATGGAGATTACCTGTCTGCCGCAGTTCCCCATCTCTTTCATGATATGTGCCATGGCTTCCGCTATCTTTCCGGATACACCAGTGTCTATCTCGTCGAAGATAATGGTGGGCAGTGATACGGCATTTGAAATCATGGCTTTCAGAGACAGCATCACGCGGGCAATCTCACCGCCGGAGGCAACCTGGCTTACAGGCTGTACGGCTGTGCTTGTGTTTGCACTGAACATGAAGGTCACGCTGTCTTTTCCTGAATGAGTGAGTCCGGTCTCTTTGATTTCCGTAAGGAACTGAACTTTCGGAATGCCAAGAGGTACAAGGCGCTTGTGCATCTCAGCCTCAACTGTTTTTGCCGCTTTCGTTCTTGTTGTGGTGAGTACGGCGGCACATTTTTCCGCTTTCTCCTTTGTCTCTTTGACAATCTTTTCCTGTTCCATGACGGCCTCTTCACTATTGTCCATAAGCGAAAGACGCTTATTAAGCCTGTCGCGGATATTCATCAGCGACTTTATGTCACTGCAATGGTGCTTCTTTTCGAGAGTATACAGCAGATCAAGTCTTTCATTTATATGTTCCTGCTCCCGTGGGTCAAAGTCAATCTGGTCAAGCAGAGCTGACAATTCGTCGGAGATATCTTTCAATTCTATATATCCTGATTCAAGCCTTTCCGCCACTTCCTGTGCGGAGGGGAAAAGAGATGCGATGGTGCCGATAGCATTGCTTGCCAGTTTCAGCTGCTGTATTGCACCGGCTGTATCACCGTTTAGTGCATCAGTGGCAGAATAGAGAGCTGACTTGATATCTTCCGAGTGGTTCATGCTTTCGGCAAGTTCCTCCAGTTCATCCTGCTCTTCAGCATTGGTGAGGTTTGCATCTTCAAGCTCTTGAAGCTGAAACCGCATGAAATCCTCCTGCTCACGTCCTTCATTCATCTGCTTCCGCATTTCTGCAAGCCGTGTCTTTGCTTCGTTATATGCGGCAAAAGCCTTTTGGTATGCCGCAAGTTCCTTGTTGTTTCCTGCAATGATGTCCACTACGGAAAGTTGAAAGTCGGCATCACGTAGCAACAGGTTCTGATGTTGCGAGTGAATGTCAACGAGTCTTTCACCCAATTCCCGCAGTACCGTCAGTGATACTGGAGTGTCGTTGATGAAGGCGCGTGATTTCCCGGCTGCTGTAAGTTCCCTGCGCAGTATGCAGTCGGCCGCATCATAGTCAAGTTCGTTTCGCTCAAAGAATGGCTCCAGTCCGTAACCCGTAATGTTGAAGTGGGCCTCTATCACACAGCGTTGCGTACCGGCCTTTACCGACCTTGACTCTGCCCTGTGTCCGAGCAGCATGGAGAGTGCACCGAGGATGATGCTTTTTCCTGCACCTGTCTCTCCGGTAATGACGGAGAATCCGCGTTGGAAATCAATATCCAGCGAGTCGATGAGTGTGAAGTTATTTATGGATAAGTTTGTTATCATAGAAGGCTTCTTCTTTTTATCTGGATAATGGTTATTGCTTTATTTTTTCCCATGTGCTGTTCAACGAGGCATTAATACCGAACAGTATGTCATAGACGGTCTCCTTCTCTTTCTGTGTGCCTTTGCCTTTATAGATGCTTGCGATCTCGTCTTTCTTAAAGTCTGTCCATATTTGCGGAAGCATGGAGAGCGGCTTGTTCTGATGTGCCTCACGCAGGAGTTTGATGGCAGAGGTTATCTCTGTTCTGCCGCGTTCTGCATTGTTGGCCATTTCGTCAAAGCCCTTTCTGTAGTAATTGTACTGGAACATTCGCAGTGGTTCCATTCCTCCGTCAAGATAATCATTTATTATTGCGAAGCGGTTCCTGTCGTCCTCAAAAGATTTCCACCCCGGGAACTCAAGTGTCTGGGCATTATTGACGAGGTACATGCATTTTTGAAGGATCTCCTCACCTCCTTTTGGGGAGAATGTGTCAAGATCCATTCCTATAATAAGATAAGCGTAATACGCCATCAGTGCTGTCAGTTGGTTGTCTACATTCTCCTCGTTGAACTCCAGTTGGTCAAACTGCATATATTTGAATATGAAGTTCTGGTCGCTGTTGTTATAAAACGCCGTATTGTATGCCGAGTTGTAGACAGGTCTGTTTGCCTGGATTAATGCTGTGCATGTGAAAGTGCCAGCATCCTTCTCGTACTTCGTGCAGGTGATGTTGAGCGTACATTGTATGCGCTCGTTTTTCTGAAATTGCAGACTTGTCCATTGCTTTCCGTTCATAAAGTCCTCCATTGCCTGTTTCAAGTCATCGAATACAGAAGCGTCCGTGCCTTGTATCTGGGCATGGTTTATATTTACCTTCACCTGCAGTTCCTGTGCCGATGCATTGTGACCGGAGAGTGTGGAATACAGCAGGACAAGGAAAAGAATGGCAAGTCGTTGTCTCATGATTGTTTGTTTTGATATTCCCTCAGTCTTATTCGGGTAAGCACTTGTTTTGTGTTAAGGGTGAAGTCGCCACCCATGACCCATGAAAAGTATCCCGGGTCACGCTTCATTGTGGCGGCAACAGACTGTCCTTTGTATTTTCCGAAGTTCCATACTTCAGTCCGCCTGATAATGCCGTTGGCATCAGGAACCTCAGCCCAGATTATGCGTCCTGCGAAATCAACATTCTGCTGGTCATTGCAGAACTCGGCAATCTTGTCCATGTCGTTTTCCAGTTGTCGCTCTTCTTCTTCCTGTTTTCCGGGCGCATACATGTCTATCTGTCCTTGCAGTACAGCCCATGTTGCTGCTGTGTCCTGGTCAGCAAGATGAGCCTGGAAGTCCTCTTCCATCTTTCTGCCGCAATAGAACTTATATGCCGCGGCAAGATTGCGGCGTTCCATTTTGCGGAAAATAATGCTTGCATCTATAAGGCGTGACTTTGAGAAATCGAAATCAATGCCAGCGCGTAGGAATTCCTCGGCAAGTAGAGGCACGTCAAACTTATTTGAATTGAATCCGGCTATGTCACATCCTTCGAACTCAGTCTCCAGTTGCGTGGCAAGTTGTTTGAAAGTTGGAGCGTCCTTTACCATGTCGTCAGTGATGCTTGTCAGCTGCTGCACCAGTTCCGGTATGGGCTGTTGTGGATTTACAAAGAGATTGACGGGCTTTTCTGTCCCGTCAATCTCAACTTTAATATATGATATCTGTATTATTCTGTCCTTAGCCAAATCAAGACCTGTTGTCTCAAGGTCAAAGATTATCAGCGGACGTGTAAGATTCAGTCGCATTTCCTTTGTGTTTGTAGTATGGAATGAAACGTGACATGCAATCAAATATAAGACTGCCGGTATTCCATACTATGCTTGTTTGTTGTTCCGTGTGGTCTTAATCGTTGAGGAGCATAGGCATGAGCAGCATGAGTATGTCCTCGTTCTCCGGCTGCTGTGCAGGGATAATTAGACCGGCACGTGCAGGGTCGGCAAGTTCCATAATTATCTCCTCACTGTCAAGGTTGTTGAGAACTTCTGTAAGTGTGGTTCCCTTGAAACCGATGTTCATCGGAATGCCGTCATATTCACAGATGGATTCTTCCTTCGCACTTGTGGAGAAATCAATGTCTTCGGAACTGATTTCTATCTTTCCGCTTTCGATATGCAGGCGGACGAGCTGACTTGCATCGCTTGCGAAGGGAAGCACACGCTTTAGTGCTCCAAGAAGAACCTTACGGTCAATGGTCATTTTGTTGGAATTGTTCTGTGGGATTACGCTGGCATAATTTGGATAGCGTCCTTCGGTGAGGCGGCAGATAAGTGTACCGTCGGTATAAGAAATTTCCGCATTGCGGTTATCAAACTTGATGACGACCTCGGAATCATCCTTTGCAAGTACGTTCCTGAGCAATGACGCAGGCTTCTTGGGAAGGATAAATGATGCCGGCTGGTCACTCTTTACTGTGAAATTAAGGTTGCGTACAAGCTTGTGGCCGTCACTTGCTACGATGGCAAGGCTGTCAGGTTTGAGGTCAAAATATATGGCATTCATTACAGGGCGTAGCTCATCCTGGGCTGTGGCGAACAGTGAACGTGCAATATTCTCCGCAATGATGCTGGATTGCATGGTAATCACAGTGGCATTATCCTGCATGGCGATAGTGCGCGGGTACTCGTCTGCAGACAGTGAAACGATGTTGTACATGCCGTTAAGGTAGACAATCTTGGTTTGCAAGGTATCGAGATTGACGTCTATGGTGACAGGTTGCTCTGCAAGCTCCTTCATGGCATCGAGTATGGTGCGGTTGGTGATACAGAAGGCTCCGTTGGTGTCGTGTTCGTCAAGGGCGATTTTGCTCTTCATCGTGTTCTCGCTGTCTGATGCTGTTATTGTCAGCACGCCGTCCTGAACCTCGAAAAGGAAACAGTCAAGAATCGGCATAGAGTTCTTGCTGTTGATGACTTTTGAAAGAGTATTCAGCCGACTGCTAAGTGTGGTGCTTGAAACTGTGAATCTCATAATCGTATATTTGTTTTTTTAGTTGTTGTTTTCAGTTCTTCAAGGTACAAATTTACGCATTTATTTATAATAAAACAAAAAAACGATATTAAATTCCCTGCCTTTTAAAAATATTTTAGTAATTTCGCAAACGAATTCAGAAAATCTAACTGAATATTTTAATAAAAGTACAAACAGATATAAGAAGAAGTTACAATGGAATTACAAGGTAAAGTCATTTATGCTGCAGAAAAGCGTACGGGCGAGAATGCTCGTGGCACATGGGCTGCACAGGATTTTGTTATAGAGACACATGACAGTTTTCCGCGCAAGATGGTATTCTCCGTGTTTGGCGAAGATAGGCTTCAGCGTTTCAATATACAGGTTGGTCAGGAGGTCAATGTATCTTTTGACATTGATGCCCGTGAGTATAATGGCCGCTGGTTTAATAGTATCCGTGCGTTTGATGTTCGTCAGATTGTGCCGAATTCTGCTCCTGTAGCTGGTGGCATGCCTCCGTTTGGTGAGCCGGCACCTGCAGCGCAAAGTGCTCAGGCAACGGATCCGTTCGCACAGCCTGCATCAAGCGACAGCACTGATGACCTCCCGTTCTAAATAGGAAGTCTTATCGTTGCTTGAAAGTATCAAGGACAGGAAGTGAAGCATTGAAGTTTCGCAGGCTTACTTTAGGACGTTAGGGAAAGATTCGTTTTTGACAGATGATTATGTCGGATGGATAGACGGGTTGACGGGACGCACCTTGTGAAATGACTGTTTTTGAATAATATTTAGCAAGGATATTCTGTCGGACGTTGTCTTTATAATCGTTGTTCACGAATCATAAGCCCGGGACTTTCAGCTTGCGAAAGTTGAATAAAGTATATAGATAGACAAATGAGTTTGGTCTGGAAATTACTTCGTCAGCATATAAGCGTACCACAGTTTGCAGGATTTATTCTTGCCAATCTGTTCGGTATGCTTATTGTTTTGTTGGCCTATCAGTTCTATAATGACATCCTGCCTGTATTTACCCAGCAGGATTCGTTCATGAAGAGCGACTATCTCATAGTCTCCAAGAAAATAAGTGTGGCAACAACTGTCAGTGGTCATGCCAACACATTCTCGCTTTCTGAAATCAAAGATTTATGCGGACAGAAATTCGCGTCAAATGTCGGACGCTTCTTTTCCGTGGAATACAAGGTTGAGGCTCAGATGGGCATTGAGGGACAGACACTTCTCAATTCAGAGATATTTCTCGAGTCTGTTCCTGATGACTTCATAGATGTGCCGTTAAAAAACTGGAAATATGTTGCGGGTGACAGCATCGTACCTGTAATTCTGCCAAGAAGTTATATAAATATGTATAATTTCGGTTTTGCACAAAATCATTCCCTTCCGAAAATTTCTGATGGACTTGTCTCCATGATAGATTTCAATATTTTTGCGCGTTCCGACAAAGGAGTGAGAGAATTCAAGGGGAAAGTCATAGGTTTTTCCAACCGTCTGAATACAATTCTTGTGCCTCATGCCTTTATAGAATGGAGTAACAGGGAGCTTGCCCCCAGCAAGGAGAGTGAGCCGAACCGTCTTTTGCTGGAAGTTGCTAATCCCGCTGACGAGACAATTACAGCATATCTTGACCGACATGGATATGAAGTAGAGACCGACAGACTTGATGCAGAAAAGACGACATATTTTCTGCGTATGGTGGTAACGCTTGTCATGTTTGTCGGAGTGGTGATAAGTGTTCTGGCATTCTACATTCTACTCCTCTCTATTTATCTTCTTGTGCAGAAAAATACGGTCAAACTTGAGAATCTGCTCCTTATCGGTTATTCTCCAGTCCGTGTGGCAATACCTTACCAGTTGCTTACGGTAGGGCTTAATGCTGCAGTGCTTGTGGTGGCACTGTCTCTTCTTTATCTCATCAGAGGATATTATATGAATTTCATATACCAACTGTTTCCGGAATTATCAGATACGAGTTTCACGCCGGCTGCGGTTCTTGGGATAGCCATTTGGGGATTTGCGTCCTTGCTCAACTATATTGTCATAAGAAGGAAGATTACATTGATATGGAAAAGGAAATAATAACATCTGCTCAGAATCCCAAAATAAAGCATCTTCTCTTGCTGCAACAGAAAAGTTCGGAACGCAGGAGATGCGGTCTTTTTGTTGTCGAGGGGCAGCGGGAACTGGCACATTGCCTTAATGCAGGATATGAGTTGGAGACATTGTTCTTCTGCCCGGATATTGCAGAGGAGGCAGGATTGGATGCTTTTCTGCCGTCTCTTCCGCATCAGTCATCTGCACTGTCCTGCGTAAACATCAGCAGGGCATTATATGAGAAAGTGGCCTATCGTGGCAGTACGGAAGGAGTGATAGCTGAAGTGAAATCAAGACACGCCACTCTTAAAGGGCTGTCTTTGCCTGATAATCCGCTGATCGTAGTCCTTGAAGGTGTGGAAAAACCTGGTAATCTTGGTGCTGTCCTGCGCAGTGCCGATGCGGCAAAGGCCGATGCCGTGATTGTCTGCGACCCGCTGACGGATCTCTTCAATCCGAATCTTATACGTTCTTCAATAGGGGCGGTGTTTACAGTACCGACTGTGGCATGCTCATCAGAGGAATGCATATCTTTTCTGAAAGACAAAAATATACAGATTCTTACTGCGCAGCTACAGGACGCCAGTCTTTACTATGACACTCCGATGACTGGCGGCACGGCAATCGTCATGGGTACGGAGTCTACAGGACTTACCAATCAATGGCGTGAGGCAGCAGATGCGCATATTCGCATTCCAATGCTGGGCAAGCTTGACTCTCTCAATGTTTCAGTATCGGCGGCAATACTAATGTTTGAGGCTGTGAGGCAGAGGGCATGGTGATGTTCGGAACATGTCGTCGGCTTGTTGATGTATGTCTCTGCTCCTTATGGCAATTTCAGACTTTTTTATAAACGAATATAAGAACAATATCGGCAGTTTTGGCCGGCAAATTCATAAAGCATAAGAGGACTTCGTCTTTTTATGCTTTTATTTTATTGGATTTATGTATATATAGGTTATTCAATAAAATTGACGGATATGATATTTTGAATCTTTATGAATCTTGATCTTTCGAATTATCAGAGCTGTTCTTTTTGGAAAAAAGATGAAGCAGAGAATTTAGATTGATTTTGTTGGCTAACTTATTTTCACAATACGCAAGAATATAAAAAAAGTCGTAAAATAAGGAAATATTCTTTGCCTTTTGTTGTCAGATGATGAAAGTTTCATTATTTTTGCATCACGAACCGTGAGAAGAATTCTTACGTGACGGGAAGTGTGAGTTTTGAATCACTTAAGGCGGAACTGTCTGTTGGACAGCCTTGTAATGTGACGATCTCAAGATTAGCCAACAGTAAATTTACTGGCAGTAGCTTTATGTTGATATGTTTATTTTTAAAAGAAGCAACTATGAAGATTGAGAAAATTCATGCAAGAGAAATCCTCGACTCCAGAGGCAATCCGACGGTGGAGGTGGAAGTTACCCTTGAAAATGGTGTTATGGGGCGTGCTGCAGTACCGTCCGGTGCGTCCACGGGAGAGAACGAGGCTCTCGAACTTCGTGATGGTGACAATAACCGCTATCTTGGAAAAGGTGTGCAGAAAGCTGTTGACAATGTCAATAATATTATCGCACTGGCACTCAGGGGAGAAAATGTCTTTTGCCAGCGTGCCATAGACAGCAAGATGCTTGAACTTGACGGCACTCCCTCAAAAAGTAATTTGGGGGCAAATGCCATCCTTGGTGTTTCTCTGGCTGTCGCAAAGGCTGCTGCAAAAGTGCTGCACCTCCCTCTTTACCGCTATATCGGCGGCTGCAATGCCTATGCCATGCCTGTCCCCATGATGAATATAATCAACGGAGGAGCACATTCTGATGCTCCAATAGCATTTCAGGAATTCATGATACGTCCTGTCGGTGCTCCGACTGTCAAGGAGGCGGTACGTGTCGGTGCCGAGGTTTTCCATGCTTTGGCCAAATTGCTTAAGGGACGTGGGCTTTCTACAGCCGTAGGTGATGAGGGAGGTTTCGCTCCCGATTTCAATGGAATAGAAGATGCTCTTGACAGTATTATCAAGGCTATCAAGGATGCAGGATACGAGCCGGGCAAGGATGTGATGATTGCAATGGACTGCGCTGCATCTGAGTTTGCCGTGCAGGAGAACGGTGAGTGGTTCTATGACTACCGTCGGTTAAAGAATGGAAAGCTGAAAGACCCTAATGGCAGGAAACTTTCAGCTCAGGAGCAGATAGATTATCTCCAGGAACTGATCACAAAATATCCTATTGACTCCATTGAGGACGGTCTTGACGAGAACGACTGGGAAAACTGGGTAAAGCTGACGGAAACAATTGGTGACCGTTGTCAGCTTGTTGGTGATGACCTGTTTGTTACAAATGTTAAGTTCCTTCAGAAGGGAATCAGGATGGGTGCTGCCAACTCAATCCTTATTAAGGTTAATCAAATCGGCACACTGACGGAAACCCTCGATGCCATAGAGATGGCGCACCGTCACGGCTATACGACCATAACTTCTCACCGCTCGGGCGAGACGGAGGACACTACTATTGCGGACATTGCCGTCGCAACAAACTCAGGACAGATAAAGACCGGCTCAATGAGCCGTACGGACCGTATGGCAAAATATAATCAGCTTATACGTATCGAGGAAGAACTTACAGGAATTTCAGAGTATGGATATGAGAAACTGAAATGATGTTTTTGGAATTTCTGTGTGTGAAAAATCTTTCCCATGCAATTCAGTTGCCTGACAACGGATGACTCGCAGGGGAAAGATTTTTCTAAAATGATTAGGATGTAAGGAAAAGTAATTTAAGTTCCATGCTTGTAATTTTCAGAAAGGAAACTGAAGCTGAAGAGATTTTAAGGTGGATGCCATGAAAGATATTCGCTATAATTGGGAGTACATGGCAATGCTTTATTCTTTTTTGTCTCCGGCTACTTGCTTCTGCGCGGATTAGATAGGTATGATGCTAATTTTGACAATTGGTTCAAGAAGCGTGTTCAACGGCTTTGGCCTGCAGTTTTTCTTTGGACTTTGGCGGCTTCTGCATTATGGAATGATACTTTAAGCTGGCAAAAAATCATTATTGCCCCAGAATATTGGTTCCTGCAGTGTATCGTTGTATATTATGCGATATATTATTTCGCAGGAAGAAGGATGCTGAAATTTATAGGGGGGGGAGAGCATGTCTCATGGTAGCCGTATTTGTCTCTGTCGTCACGGCTTTTCTGATGCTGAAGTCGGAAGGCTCCGTCTTTCATTCATCATGGCATTATGTATGTCATTTCAGTGTTATGGTCATGGGTGGCATGGCGTATATGCACAAGGGAATGAATAATCGTCCCTTTTGGGATATGGTATTGCTTGCGGTCTCGTTCGTGGCATATTTTGCCATTATGGCAATAGGCAAGGGACAGGCGGACTGGAGGTATTATGCACAAATACTTGCCCTCCTGCCATTACACTCTTTTTGCTGGTTCGCTTATAAGGTATGCTCTTATGGCTGGTGTGACAAGGTTTTTGTGTCAAGAGTGTTCCGGTGGCCTTTTGTCGTGGTCTCAAGTCTTACATTGGAGATTTATATAGTCCAGTTTCATATTATTTCTGCCAGGTTTAATTCTATGTTCCCCTTAAGCCTGATTATAGTTTTTGCCTTGATTTGCCTGGCGGCTTACTTATTGAGAGTGGCGGTGAATATCTTTATCCAGTTTATGGGAAGAGAGAATTGGAGATGGAGTGATGTCATGCACTTATGATAACTCTTTTCACTTGGAATGATTGATTCGTTTCACTCATGGAAGTTGGCATGGAATTTGTTGTATGCTGTTATGAAAATATAATGACAAACAAATCAATCAATAATTATGGCAAAAGGAAATATTGGAGTGACGACAGAGAACATATTCCCTGTCATTAAGAAATTCTTGTATAGTGATCAGGAAATCTTTCTTCGCGAGATGGTTTCCAACGCTGTTGATGCGTCACAGAAACTGAAGACACTTGCACAGAAAGGCGAATTCTCCGGCAGTGTGGACAATCTTAAGGTCTCCGTTTCTCTGGACAAAGAGGCGAAGACCTTGACAATCAGTGATAACGGTATAGGCATGACTGAGGAGGAAATTGACCGTTATATCAATCAGATTGCATTCTCCGGTGTTACGGACTTCCTGGAGAAGTTCAAGGATGATGCCAATCAGATAATAGGACATTTCGGTCTCGGCTTCTATTCCTCATTCATGGTTTCCGACAAGGTTGACATCGTTACATTGTCTTATAAGGATGGCGCAAAGGCTGTGAAATGGACTTGTGACGGTTCTCCGGAGTATGAGATTACAGATGCAGAGAAGGCGGAGCACGGTACGGACATCATTCTTCATATCTCTGACGACTGTAAGGAATTCCTGGAGCAGCAGAAAATTCAGGATTTGCTTAACAAATACTGTAAGTTCATGTCCGTTCCTGTCGCCTTCGGCAAGAAGCAGGAGTGGAGCTCTGAGGATAAAAAGATGGTTGACACAGAAGAGGATAATATCGTCAACAGTGTTGAGCCTATGTGGGTGAAGGCTCCGTCATCACTTACCGATGAGGACTATAAGAGCTTCTACCGCACTCTCTATCCTATGTCTGATGAACCTCTGTTCTGGATTCACTTAAATGTAGACTATCCGTTCAATCTGACCGGTATCCTCTATTTTCCAAAGGTTAAATCAAATCTTGAACTGACACGCAACAAGATACAACTCTACTGCAACCAGGTGTTCGTTACTGATCAGGTTGAGGGCATCGTGCCGGAGTTCCTCACACTGCTTCATGGTGTGATAGACTCTCCGGATATTCCGCTCAATGTCTCTCGCTCTTACCTTCAAAGCGATGCTAATGTCAAGAAAATCAGTACTTATATCACAAAGAAAGTTGCTGATCGCCTGAAGTCTATTTTCAATGACAACCGTAAGGAGTATGAAGAGAAGTGGGATTCGCTGAAGCTTTTCATAAACTATGGCATGCTCTCGCAGATGGATTTCTACGACCGCGCAAAGGATTTTGCACTGCTGAAGGATATTGACGGCAAGTTCTTCACTTATGATGAGTATAAGGAACTTATAAAGGAGCATCAGACCGACAAGGACGGCAATCTTGTCTATCTTTATGCAACCGATAGGGAGACGCAGTATTCCTATATCAAGGCGGCACAGGATAAGGGTTATTCCGTGTTGATGTTCGACGGTGAACTTGACGTTCCGGCTGTACAGGTATTTGAGCAGCATTTCGAAAAGGCGCGTTTCACACGTGTCGACTCTGACATTGTGGAGCGTCTTATAGTGAAGGAGGATGCTAAGAAGAATACGCTGTCAGCAGCGGAGACTGACAACTTGTCAGCCGTATTCCGGAGTCAGTTGCCAAAGATTGAGAAGACACAGTTCAATATTGAGGTGGAGGCACTTGGCGCAGAACAGAAGCCTGTTGTCATTACCCAGAATGAATGGATGCGCCGTATGAAGGAAATGTCACATCTTCAGGCCGGCATGTCTTTCTATGGTGAGATGCCTGACTCATTCGGAATGGTTCTAAACTCCGACCATCCGCTTATTGCCAAGGTGCTCAGTGACACGGATGCGGCGTGCGCAGACCAATTGAAGCCTATTGACGGTGAGATAAAGGGACTTGAGGCTCGCAAGACTGTTCTTGAGCAGAGCAAGGCAGGCAAGAAGGATGATGAGATTCCTCAGGATGAAAAGGATGATCTCGCAAAGACTGAGAAGGATCTCGCTGCACAGCAGGAGGCACGCAAGAAGGTGCTTGCCGACTATGCGCGGCAGAATGATATGGTTCATCAGCTCATCGACCTTGCCCTCCTTCAGAACGGCATGCTCCGCGGGGAGGCTCTCGAGAACTTCCTCTCTCGCAGCATCAGCATGATAAAGTAAGCTGTTTCTCCCAGTGAACTTCAGCCATGGGTAAATCTTTTCCGTCTGGTTCATATGGGATGGACAGATAAGTGACTTCTGAGAATTATTTAAGGCAAGAAACTTCTCCGCTATAAAATATTTCTTACAGTTGCTTAGACCGATATGATAAGCAGGACACAAGGGGCAAGCGTTTGCTCTCCTGTGTCCTGCTTTCTGTGTTATTGTAATGTTAAGTCCTTATTCGTATGCGGACATAAGAGACTTTTACATAAAGGAAATTGTTGGTTTAACTTTTGTTGTTTAAATATGAAAATGATGGAAACGGATATGTTCTGCATGTTTGATCCTCTCAAGGATGATGTGAAAACAGTACCGGCTTTACCGGGAAATTATATTCTGGTGTTACGGGAAAATAGTAAACTTCCGGATATTGGTCTCCCGGTGACTTTTACTGAGTTTAGAAATTATAAAGTTATTTATGTCGGCTTAGCCAGTCGTAGTATTAAAGATAGAGATATATAGAAGCACTTTACGGGAAACGCCGGAGGGTCAACTCTGAGGAAGAGTCTTGGTTGTTTGTTTGGATATGATTTAATACCGCGTGATTCCAATTATAATAATAATGGAAAAACTAAATTTAATGTTACGGATGAAAATGAACTGTCGGCTTGGATGAAAAAAATCTGTTGCTTTTTTATTATCCAAATGAGGATTTTGACAATATGGAGTCACTTTTGATACAAGACTTAAATCCACCGTTAAATTTAGATAAGAACCATAATGCTGTTAATTCGGAATTTAGAAAATATTTGTCAGTACTAAGAAATAACAAACCCAAAATGCCTTGTCTTAACATGGAAAAAGCATGTGTAAAACAAATGTCAAAGGTAAAAAAAATATTGTGGAAAATCAACTAAGGGGTGTACCGAATCTGTGCGGCACACCCCTTTTGTGGTTTTTGGATAGGAATGTTTTTCCTACTTTATGAACAGCATTTCCCTGTATTTTGGGAGTGTCCACAGCTCATCGGAGATAAGGAGTTCGAGACTGTCAATCTCTTCTCTGATCTCCTCCATGAGCGGTGCTACGGTATCATGATATGCGACAGCCTTCTCCCTTTCTGACGATATGCGGTTGGCCACTTTTCTGTTGTCAATAAGTTTTGTTACGCCAGCCTCAATGCGTTCAATGCGTTCTGCTATTTCACGTATGATTTCCTTATTGCGGTGTGTCAGTTTCTTGCACTCTTCAGCATCGAATATTTTATACATATTCTCTACAAGTTCTACAAGTTCTGACTGATATTTTGTTGCTGTAGGTATGATATGGTTGAGCGAGAGGTCGCCGAGAACGCGTGCTTCAATCTGTATCTTTTTGGTATATGTTTCCCACTTTACTTCGTTCCTTGCCTCCAATTCACATCTTCTCATGACATTCATGGATTCAAACATTCTTACACTGTCATTGTCAAGGTACCTGTCGAATACGACCGGACAGGAACTTTCTGTATCAAGCCCTCTTTTCTCAGCCTCCAGCTTCCATTCTTCAGAGTATCCGTTGCCGTCAAAGTGTATAGGCTTGCATGTTACAATGTCCTCACGAAGGATTTTAACCACAGCCTCATATTTCTCTTCGCCTGCCTCCACAAGTGCATCGACCCTTTGCCGAAAGTCGGCGAGAGCCTCTGCCACAGCCGTGTTCAGTACAATCATGGCACTTGCACAGTTTGCTTCAGAGCCTACGGCACGGAATTCGAACCTGTTGCCCGTAAATGCAAATGGCGAAGTTCTGTTACGGTCGGTGTTGTCCATGAGGAGTTCCGGGATGACTGGGATATCCAGTTTCATTGCTTTCTTTCCAGCAAGGTTGAAAGCATCCTTGCTGTCTGATTTCTCAAGTGCTCCGAGGAGTTCGGAAAGCTGTCTTCCGAGGAATGATGAGACGATAGCCGGAGGAGCTTCGTTGGCACCAAGTCTGTGGGAGTTGGATGCAGACATTATGGATGCTTTTAGCAATCCGTTGTGCTTATATACACCCATAAGCGTTTCCACGATAAAGACTGTGAACCTAAGATTGTCCATCGGGGTCTTCCCTGGTGCGTGGAGGAGTATTCCTGTGTCAGTGGTCAAGGACCAGTTGTTATGCTTTCCAGATCCGTTGATTCCTGCAAATGGCTTTTCATGGAGAAGACATCTGAAACCATGCTTTCTTGCTATGCGCTTCATGATGGACATGAGGAGCATATTATGGTCTATGGCAAGGTTCATCTCCTCAAATATCGGCGCAATCTCAAATTGGTTTGGAGCAACCTCATTGTGGCGTGTCTTACATGGAATACCGAGTTCAAGAGCCTTTATCTGAAGCTCTTTCATGAACTGTGCTACTCTCTCAGGTATCGTTCCGAAGTAGTGGTCGTCCATTTGCTGATTCTTTGCAGAATCGTGTCCCATAAGTGTTCTTCCTGTCATTACGAGATCCGGTCTTGCAGCATAAAGATCTTCATCCACAAGGAAATATTCCTGTTCCCATCCGAGATTGGCAGACACTTTTTTTACATCAGGATAGAAGAGCTTGCAAACCTCTGTCGCAGATTTGTTCACAGCTGCCAATGCTCTCAAGAGTGGGGCTTTGTAGTCAAGAGCTTCGCCTGTATATGAAATGAAAATTGTCGGAATACAGAGGGTGTCATCCATAATAAATACCGGGGATGTCGGATCCCAGGCAGAGTATCCTCTGGCTTCAAATGTTGCCCTGATACCTCCTGACGGGAAAGACGATGCATCCGGTTCCTGTTGTACAAGGAGTTTGCCTTCGAATTCCTCAATCATGCCTCCTTTATAATCCAGCTCAATGAACGAATCATGTTTCTCAGCTGTTCCTTCTGTAAGTGGTTGGAACCAGTGGGTATAATGTGTTACTCCGTTTTCTACAGCCCACTGCCTCATGCCTCTTGCCACTGCATCAGCTATTGAACGGTCGAATGGTGCTCCGTTGTCCATAACGTCTACCATCTGTTCATAGACCTTGCTTGGGAGGTACTTGTACATCTTCGCGCGAGTGAAGACATATTTGCAGAAATAGTCAGAAGGACGCTCTTTGGGTTCTTCAACCATGACAGGCTTCTTTTTGGATGCAGTAATGACTGCGTGGAATCGTAGGTTTGCCATTTGCTGTATTTGAATTTACTTTTTATATCCGAAAACGATGCAAAGTTATATAATATTATTTAAATTAAGGTGTAGCATAGTTCCCTTTTATGTTTTTTTTTGAAAATGGAAGTTTTTTGATAAAAAAGTGAGGAAAAGTTTTGCTGATTCAGAAAAAAGTAGTACCTTTGCACTCGCTAAGAAACAAGGATGATAACTTGGTGCGTTAGTTCAGTTGGTTAGAATGCCAGCCTGTCACGCTGGAGGTCACGGGTCCGAGTCCCGTACGCACCGCATTTTTAATTCAGTATAGCACTTTTGGTGCGTTAGTTCAGTTGGTTAGAATGCCAGCCTGTCACGCTGGAGGTCACGGGTCCGAGTCCCGTACGCACCGCGAATAGAGGATTCCCTTTTTAGAGGTTATCCTCTATTTTTATATATTAACCAGTAATAGTGGATTCTTTGGGCTCAGTAGAAAATCAATGGGGTACTATGCGCCGTTATATGCCATGAAATGTGCACTGATTCCGGGAAAGTATTGATGATTTATAATGTAATTATGTCAAAGAACGCTCCTTGCTTCTGAAACATGAAGTTTGTTTTGAGATGCAAAGATATTATAATTTGCCGCAGAAACCAAATGATATATGGATACAGTTTGGAGTACTATTGATTTTATTGTGCAGAATATAAAATAGAGTAAGTAAGTGTTTAGAATCAGTTTTTATATTACTCCCTGTAGGATAAGTGCGGGAACTACATTTATACTATGAGTGAATTTATCGGTATTCGAATTCGCTTTTTCTCTTTTAGTTGTTCTTTATTACCCGTCCCATACATTAGGTATACGTTGAGATTTATAGCTTCTGTAAACTAACAAAATGTCTCTTTCCATTATTTTTCTACCGGTTGGCGGTTTTATGACAGTTCAACCGTGCAAAAAATCTGTTGTGGTATGATTCAGAAGCTTAACAATAATATTCTTAGTGGGAATCTGTTTGCACTTGAATCTGTTGTAATATATAAAAATCCCCGCAAAACAATGATAACAGTCACATGGTTTAGCGGGGATAATCGTCTTCATTTAACAGCTTCAACTGTGTATCCGGCTTGACGGAGGAGAGCCAGGAGACCTTTGCAGCCTGGCAGATGACCTGTGCCTACCGTAAATAATGTCGCCTTATCGGCCATTATTACAGGTATTTTTCTTATCCAGTCTGTATTGCGGTTGTAGATAAGTGAAGCATCTTCTTGCGGCGTAGAATCACATGCTGTATTTTGTTTCTCATCCATCACGGTTTTCACTGTATTGATATCTTGTGAAAAATATGCCTTTATGAGTTTGGCCGTAATCTTATTATAATAGTCAGAATTATCAATAAGACACATAAGAAGTTGTTTCTGGCGTTCAATATTCATGCTATGAAAGAGTACCTTTAGCTGATAATCCATTGTTTCAAGCCCTATTATGGGTTTACCTTTCTCTATTGCAACTTTTTGGAAATATTCGTCAAAGAGATTATCCGGGCCAAAGTCTGGAGTCTGCTTCATGTACATGATAAGTGAGAACTGAGTGCTAAGAGCTTGCGGGGACATGTGTCCTATTTGCTGCCTGACTGTTGGATTTGTCATGTCTGTGCCAATTAGAGACCTTAAGAAAGTGTTGAGCCGTGCCTGCTCGTCAGCAGATAGGATGCTTTCCAATGTTGTGTTTTCAGGTAGAAGCATGGCATTTCCCATTTTCTGAGTATTCTCCGTACTTATCATTTGCCTCATACCAAGTTCACCGCACACTTGCTCTGTCTGTTCCATGGCATTGCCCAATCCTGCTATTGAATCGGCAAAACTTGCCGGTGCAAGATGGTATGTGCCTATTATATAAGATGGGTTGTCCAGATCTTTGCCGGAGATTTTGTAAAGTAATTGTGCACAAATTCTTGTGCTGGCAGTGATTATGAGCAATATGACAATGAATAATTTCCTCATTATCTTATTGTTGGTGGTGGAAATGATGTTTTGTTCCATATATTGGTGCTCAATATTGTCATGCCGTTTCAATTACCGGCCAATAAGTCAGCTGTTTCTATAGCCAACTGTCTATGAGGCATCGTGCTATGGACAGTTTCTCCGGGATTGTGGGCATATTGTCACGTGTGAACCATCCCGCAGTCTTGAGTTCTTCTTCCTGCAGATGTATGTCTCCGGAGACGTAGTCTGCATGAAAACCAACCATCAGGCCGCAAGGGTAGGGCCATGGTTGTGAACCGAAGTATCGTATGTTTGTTATCTCAAGTCCCGTCTCCTCTCTGACTTCTCGTTGTACAGCTTCTTCGAGACTTTCGCCGGTCTCGACAAAACCGGCGACCAGCCCATAGTAGTCCCGTTTGAAATTTCTCGCCTTTACAAGCAACACCTGTTCTCCCTTATGTATGAGCACAATGATGGCAGTAGCAAGTGCAGGCCATATTTCCTTGCCACATTTTGAGCATCTTTTTGAGATGTCCGTGGCGAGTTCCATCGGACTGCCGCAGCATCCGCAGAATTTTGTCTGTCTGTCCCAGTACAGTATTTCCTCACACTTGCCGGCTTTAAGGTAAAGAGGAAGCGGTATGAGCCGGTAGGCCTGTCGTAGCTCCACCATCTCATATCCGTCCATCTCCGTAATCATGCCGTCAAGTTCTACAGTCTTGACAGGATAGCTCTTGCCTCCGTTATGTTCAAATGGGGTGATGTTGTGCACAGTGTTACATGGCTGCAGCGATACAGGACAGTCTTCCTGAAACGGTACAGTGTATTGCCCCTCTTTATCTTTTTGTAATAGGAGGTCACCTTTACAAAAAACAAACCAGTACTTCATTATTCTCCAAAAATAATTTTACGGTCACGTTCAATGGCGGGTTTTGCCCATTCTTCCGGTATGAATTTCCAGTTATTGTTTGGCTCAGGGCTGATATTGCCACGCCGTTCTATTTCTTTCATGAGATACCACCTCTGGTCATGTTCTGTGCGTGCGACGATTCTTTCATCAAGTTTGTTTTTCGGAATGCCTGCACCGCGTGTCAGAAGTTCTCCTCCTCCGTTGCCTCGGTAGCTGTTGACGGCAACCTTATACATTTTATTTTCATCAAAAGGAGTGCCGTCAGCCATGCTGATGATGTTTATTTTCTTTCCGTATGGTTTTGTGACGTCAACGGTATAGATTATTCCTGCGGCAGAGTCGAAGTTGAAAGTCATGTTCTTGAATCCTGAGCGCTGGTTGTCATTGACAGATGTATTGTCAAGCATCATGATATGATCGTCCGGTGATGTCATTGTGTTTATCCAGAGATTATATGACATTTCGAGATGCTTCCTGATTTCCTCCCCACTAAGCATCATGGTATAGAGCTGGTTCTCAAATTTGTAGAGGTTGAACATGTCAGCTATGGTTATATCGCCTTTTGCCAGTGTAGCATTGAAAGTGAGTGGTGCGTTCAATGATATGTCGGCTCCTGTGATGCTCATTTGCAGGTTATGGATAAGGTCTGTGAAAGCACTTGAGCCGAAGAAACTGTCCCGTGTGGTTATTGTTGTGTCTATTGTGCCAATTTTTCTGTCTGCCCATTGTTTCACGTCTTCAATGTTCTTGGCAAAGTGAGTCATGAAATTGTTGTCCACGTCAATATTGCGGACATCAACAATTTTTCCTTCAATGTTCTTGGAAAGTATCTTCTTGCCGTTTCTTGTGAGTGATATTGTTACGTCCGCGACATTCTGTGCATTGTTTGCCGGATTACATAGCAGAACCTCCTTATTTTCAGAATTTATGACTTTGTTGTTATAAACCCTGTGGTCGTGGCCAAAGAGTATGGCGTCAAATCCTGGAACTTCCTTTGCCACACGTTCCGATGCGTCCTCGTCATAGCCGGCAGTAGTTATTCCTCCGTTCAGTCCGGCATGGAACAGCCCGATGATGATGTCAGGATTTTCTTCTTTTTTGACCGTTTCCACCCATTGCCTTGCACAAGTTACCATGTCTGTGAAGGTCAGTCCAGACCATAGAGTCTCCGGCAGCCAGTTAGGTATTGCCGGTGTGATCATGCCTATCACTGCAACTTTTACGCCCTGACGTTCGATGATTGTATATGGTTTCAGATAAGGTTTGCCTGTCTTATTGTCAATTACGTTTGCTCCAAGAACAGGTGCATTGACTTCCTTTCCCCATTTATCGTAACAAGCATGGCCGGTCTCCGTATCATGATTACCCCAGTTTTGAGCGTCATATTTCAGATAATTTACACATTGTGCTGCAATGTTTATATTGTCGCTGTTTATGTAATTGTAGAAATAATTTATCGGCTGTCCCTGCATTATGTCACCATTTTCAAGCAGTATGACACCGTCAGGATTGTCATTGCGTACTTTATTGATGTAGGTGGAAACTCTTGCAAGTGTTCCCTTCATGGGGCGTTTATTTATGAAATCCCATGGAAAGAAGCATCCGTGTACGTCGGATGTTTCGATGATGTGTAATGTCACTGTCTGTTTCTTTGCCTGCATGATTGTCGGTATAAATAGGCAGATTGTAAGGAATAATGCTATTTTTCTCATGGTTTTACTTGTTATGTGTTGGTATGTTGTGTCAATAAACGAGAGTAATGTTCATGAATATATATACGTAGTGTAACTTGATGAAAGGCAGAGCGTCATTTCACGCTTTGCAAAAGGTTATCTTTTACAGTGTAAAGGGTAACCTTTTGCAGTACGAAAAGTAACCTTTTACAAAAACGTTCATAGTTTTACTTTTTTCTTGGCAGCTTTTCCTTCGTTGTGTATGCGGTTGAGTGGAGTGACTATAAAAGTGTATTTGTTTTTTCCATTCCTGTAGTTGAGTCTGGTGAAGGTGTTACTTGTAATTGCAACTATATGTGCTGCGTCGTTTGTATTGATTTGCTCATTTTTACTAAAGGCATAGACAACGTATTTTGTGGCTTCTGTTTCCCATCCCTTATGCTTCGGAGCCGTCCAAAACAGCATGTATCCATCGGTGGTCCATACACTCTTAAGGTTCTTCACTTTCTTGGGCGCCTTCTTGCTTATGAATTTCATTTCCGGCATCAGAGCCGGTTTGTTCCAGTATGTCGTACGTAGTAGTGTGCCATAGTTTCCAATATTGTCCACGGCCGCCTTTGCATACCAAAGGACATGGCCGTTTACATTTTTCAGTTTGCGGTGTAGCCGCATCTTGGCATCGAGCTGGTGTTTCTCAGGATTGTTTGGGTCAGGGAATTTTACTGTACGTTCCACATCCTCGCCGATAAACAGGGGACGGTTCCCGCAATACTTGTCCCACCATTTGATAAGAGTCTCATAGTCTGCAGCCTTATGTCCGATTTGCCAGTATATCTGTGGCACACAATAGTCAACCCAGCCATTGTTTACCCATTTAAGAACATCGGCATAGAGGTCATCATAGTTTTGCAGACCATTTGTGTCAGAACCATTCTTAGGGTCTGATTTCTTATTGCGATATATTCCGAAAGGCGATATCCCAAACTTTACCCATGGCTTTGCTGAGCGTATTGTCTTGGCAATCTGCTCCACGAACAGGTCAACATTGTATCTGCGCCAGTCCTGTATGTTTGAGATTCCGTTACTGTTATTTTTGAAATCGGCAGCATCAGGTATCTGTTGTCCTGCGGCTGGATAAGGATAGAAATAGTCATCAATGTGGATGCCGTCCACATTGTAGCGTGTAATAATGTCCTGAACGACACGGCAGATGTAATCACGGTTCTTTTGCTGTGCCGGATTGAGTATGAGTAAACCGTCATATTGGAATACACATCCGGGATTTGTCTTCGCAATATGGTTGTCTGCCAGGTCGTTTGTCACTTTCGTCTTTGCACGATATGGATTTATCCATGCATGTAGTTCCATGTCACGTTTATGGCATTGTTCTATCATCCATGCCAATGGATCCCAGTAGGGGCAGGGAGCGACTCCTTGCTTTCCTGTGAGAAAACGGCTCCAAGGTTCTAAGTTGCTTTCATACAGTGCGTCACATTCGGGGCGCACTTGAAAGAAAATAGCATTACATCCGTCTTTCTGCAATTCGTCCAGCTGGAATGCGAGTGTCTCCTGCATCTTTTGTGTCCCCATGCCGATGAACTGACCGTTGACACATTGAATCCAAGCCCCTCGGAATTCGCGTTTCACTTGGGCGTGGAGACGGCATGTGGAGAATAGTGTTGAGAGTATGAAAAGTGTTATTATTTTCTTCATAGGGAATATGAATGCTTATGGTATATACAAATAGATGTGTCCCGGAAGTCCGGGACGCATCTTAGCAAAGTTCAATAATTTCAGAAGGAGTCTTACGCTTCAGTACATCAAGCAGAAAGTCTTTGCCTGCAATAATGCCATATTCACGGAGCTGCATCTCTACAGTTTTGCGTGCCAGCTCCGGATGGTTGTTCTCTTCAGACAGGTGTGCAAGCCATACATGCTTTAATTCTGGTGATGCGTTCTCTGCGAGTGCGATGCCGCACTGAACATTGGACAGGTGACCGTTACTGCTTGTAATGCGTTTTTTCAGATATTCCGGATATGGTCCATTGTGTAGCATCTCTGTATCATGATTGGCTTCCAGCACGAGATAGTTTGCTCTCGTTATGTATGGCTTCATTTCCTCTGTGACCATTCCTGCGTCAGTTATGAGACAGAATGCTGTCTCTCGGTGGCGTATAAGATAGCCGTTGTTGTCCTGACTGTCATGCGGAACTTGGAAACACGTGACGGAGAATTCTCCGATTTCAAATGTCTCGCCGTGTTCAATGTAACGTTCAAATCCTGGTTTTATCTTTTTACGCACACAATAATTCCTCTCTATGCCGTGGTGCACGGCGGCAGTGGAGTAGACCGGCAGGAAGAATTCGCTGGAAATGGCTCCTACAGATTTTATATGGTCAGCATGATCGTGTGTGATAATTATGGCACTGATGTCCTGCATGGACAGTCCATAGTCGGAGAAATATCTCTTTAATGTTCGTGTTCCTATGCCTGCGTCAATCAGTATGCCTTCGGTTTCGGTATATAGGTAATAGCAATTTCCGCTGCTACCGCTTCCGAAGCAAATGAAATTTAGCATTGTGTTGTATGTGTTGGTTTCTTAATTTTATCCCTCCATATCTTCGCTTACAAAGCAAAGGGGAAGGAGGTCGCGTACTGTCCTGACGACATAGACAGCCTCGGTTCCGTAGAGCAGTATGCGGACAGGGCGTTTGTAACGTTCTTCTATTTCCAGAATCACCTGTCGGCAGGAACCGCATGGCGTCACTGGCTGTTCTGTCAGATTGCCGCTTGTGTTACGTGCAGCGATTGCAATGGCTTTCACCGGCTTGTCAGGATGTTGTGCCTGAGCTGCGAAGACAGCTGTTCTCTCGGCACAGAGACCGGAAGGATATGCTGCATTTTCCTGATTTGCTCCTATTACAGTTGAGCCGTCGTCAAGAAGCAGACATGCACCGACACTGAAATGTGAGTATGGTGAATACGAGTTGTCTGTTGCTTTGATTGCCTTTTCGATAAGCTGACGGTCATCTTCTGTGAGTTCTTCAGGTTTATATTTTTTTATTGGAATGTTTATATTTAGTGTGTCCATGGTTGTTAGAGTGGTTAAGGTTAATGATATTATAGTGCTTTTGTCTTTTTGTGCCGTTTTACTGCATTTTTGTCGGTGTCCCCTGGCATATTTTGGTCTGGTGATTGCGGACGTATATATTCATAACATCCCATGTCCGGTTTCTCGTCACGAGGATTGCCGTTCCTGTCGTATCTCGGAACCGTGATGTCCGAGGCTCCTTTGTCTATGGCAAGGGATGTTTCAGCCAAGTTAAAATCGTAGCGTAACAATTCTGTATCCACAGTTTTGAAATTTTTCCAACCGGTGATGTCTGTATCTTCGATGTCTTCGAAAATATTGTCAATGGAGTGCTCCCCGTCTTCTATGGCCGGTGCGCGCAGTAGGCAGTGGTCAAATCTGTACATTTTACCTATGGAGTCATCGTTATTGCCCATAATGACATCTTCGGCATATCCTGTGATAATGGAGTTGCGTACATTGAGTCTCATACTCGGGAATTGTACATCGTCAGCCGTGTTGCTGAAATAAAATGCTCCGCCACGTGCCGCATCGAATGGATAGAACTGTGCGATGGTACAGAAATTTATATCTACGTCTCCTCCGTAAATCAGCATGCTCTCATGCAAAGTGTTTGAAATCTGTGTGTTTTCAAGGCTCATCTTGCTGTTGAAACCATAGATTCCATAGCCCTTACAGTTGTGGATGGTGGAATTATCCACTGTGAGTTGTGTTGTTGTGTAATCTGTCCTGAAAGTGTCGCTTAGGCATACTATTCCGTTGTTAGCAGAATGTAGGTCTGTATAAGTCAGAATATTGTCCTTGCTGTCCTCATGGAATGTAATCCCTTGCCACTGACCGGAAACTCCGTCGTATGGAAGATAGTCAAACATCTTGTCCAGACGGTCGCCGCGTAGGACGACTTCTTTTCCTTGTTCGCCGTCGCATATGAGTTTTCCATGGACATCAATTCCTGCATCGGCATGGAAATAGACAGTCTTCCCGGCGGGGATTGTGAGTGTGGCGTTGCTTTCAACGGTTATTCCTCCATAGATAACTGTTGGTTTTTCGCCGTTCAATGTGTAATCATGGTCAATGACAACATTCCTCATCATTTCAGCATCCCATGACCACGCCTTGAGATTAACCTTTTGCTGGACACCGCCCTCAAGGTTGAATATGAGATCATCTGATACAGGTTGCGGTGTTTTCTGATTATTTAAAGGAGAGGTCAGTTCCACAAATACACGTATACTGTCTCCCTTGCGAATCTCTTCATCGTTGATTTGGAATCCCTGGGCATCCCCAAGATACACTCCGTTTACATTTACACGAAAACCTGTCTGATTGCCGTTCTGCAGGCGTATTGACGAGCATCGGATACCGTCATTGTTATTGTTGAATACCCAAAAATCTCTTGTTGAGGATGGAGTCCTGGAGAAGATGGTATCCATAGAAACGGTGTCTTTGGAAAAAGTTAGCCTGTTGCTTGGTGATACGGAGAATGAGTCGTCGTCTGTACAAGCAGCAATCACCAGCGTTATGACTGATAACAGGTATATCTTGAATATGTTTTCCATTCACTATAGTTTGCGTTAAATACTGTTGCTCGCAGGTCGTGGCTGTGCGTTTGCAGACCAGCTATTTTAGAAATAACGTGCACTTATGATTTTTATTGTATCATTACTGATTTTGTTGTTGTTGCTTATTCGCTGTCCTATGAGCCAAATGATTTCTCCTTTTGCATCGGTAAGGCAAAGCTGACTCCGCTTTTTTAGTAGGCAGACTTTCCTGTCTGTTAAGAAATCGCTTACCAGTTTTGTGCCGTTCATTCCAAAAGGACTGAATCTGTCGCCGTTCTTCACCTCACGGAGAGTCAGTGGGAATGTGACAGTCTGTGAATCCATCTGTGCCACAAAAGCATTTTTGTCAATGACGAAATCTTTGGTTCTGTCAAGTGTCTCTATATGCAGATGTTTCCCGTTTCGCAGTTTGTATTTTCCAGGAATGGGGATGGTTATTTCCTGAAACGCATTTTGTTTGTTGGCGATTATAAGTTTTCCTCTGTTAATGACGGCAGTTATTTCATTGTATGACCAAACTGTGCCTGTTTGTGAGTTGAGATGCTTGCTTATTTCAGTGATTAATTGTGAAGGAATCCCTTTCTTGTTCAGGATTGAATAAAGAATATGGCTCGGCGAGGGGCTGTCAAGCAATTTGCTGATATCAATCTCCAAGATGCCGTCTGTGTTGACAGTGCATTTTGAAATCCAACGAGCCGTACTTTCTTTTATGAGTGGCAACGTGTCGTTGATATGCCGTGCTGTGTTCGTTATGGCATCTGTTATTGATGGATTGATGGCTTTCAGTAACGGCATGATGTTCAGCCGGATATTGTTTCGTGTCACATCATCAACAAGGTTCGTGCTGTCAGTGACAAAATGCTGTCCTTTTGATGTCATGTAACCTTCAATATCCTTGCGTGTAACGCAGAGTAATGGTCGTATAATGTCCCCGTTTTTAGGTCGGATGCCGGTCATCCCCAGCAATCCTGTGCCACGTATGAGATTCATAAGTACGGTTTCTGCCAAATCGTCCTTATGGTGTGCCACGCATATACTGTCGGCGTTGATGTCCTTTTTTAATGTACGGAAATATGAATAGCGTAAGTCTCTCGCTGCCATTTCGATGCTTATCCCATGTAGCTTGGCAAAGGCTTTTGTGTTAAAATGTACTATGTGAAGTTTCGTCCCGGTGCTTTTGCACAGCTCATTGCAAAAAGATTCATCACGGTCGCTTTCTTCTCCACGGAGATGAAAATTGCAGTGTATGGCCTCAATCCTGTATCCGAGTTCTTTTAGTATAAGCAACAGTGCAACACTGTCCGCACCGCCAGACAACGCAACAAGATGCAGTCCATCCTTGGACAGCAAATCATTTGTGCGTATAAATTTCTCTATAATATGGAACATACACCCTGACGGTCTTTATGGTCGGTTTATTCTACATAGAGTACAAGCCCTTTCAGATACTCACCTTCAGGATGATAGATGTTGATAGGGTGGTCGGCTGGCTGATGAAGCTGATGCAGTATGCGCACTGTTCTGCCTGCTTGTGCCGCAGCCGTGAATACGGCATTACGGAAATTGTCCTTTGTTACAACCTGTGAACAGGAGAATGTGAACAGTATTCCACCCTTCTTGATATGTTCGAATGCTTTGACATTCAATCTCGTATATCCTTTCAGCGCGTTCCTGAGAGCGGCTCGGTGTTTCGCAAATGCCGGTGGGTCAAGAATTATGAGGTCATACTTATCTCCGTTTTTCTCAAGGAACTTGAATGCATCTTCACAGAAAGCCTGATGCCTGGAGTCTCCTGGAAAATTTAGTTCGACATTGGCATTTGTCAGTTCTATGGCTTTTCCTGAACTGTCAACAGAGTGTACGACATTTGCACCGCCACGCATTGCGTAGAAAGAGAAACCTCCGGTGTAGCAGAACATATTCAGCACGCTCTTTCCCTTAGAATATCTTTCAAGCAGTGAGCGGTTCTCACGTTGATCAACAAAGAATCCTGTCTTCTGTCCATGTAGCCAGTCAACGCGGAATTTCAATCCGTTTTCAATTGCAGTGTTTTCGTCAGAGCCTCCATAGAGGAATCCTGATTTCATTTCGTCACCGGACGACAGTTCTGCCTTATATGGCAATGTTGTCTCACTTTTATAGTATACATTCTCTATTCTGTCTCCCATGATGTCGGCCAAAGCCTTCGCAATGTCTTTTCTGCACACATGAATGCCTACGGAATGTGCCTGAACTACGGCGGTCTTGCCGTAACAGTCTATCACGAGCCCCGGCATGCAGTCTCCCTCTCCGTGTACAAGCCTGTAGGTATTGTTGTCAGGATTGTCTGCAATTCCTATCCTCTGCCGCATCTGTAATGCAGAAGTGAGTCTGTCTTTCCAATAGTCATAGCAGATTTCTATATCATCAAAAGAAAGAACTCGGACAGCAATGCTGCCTATTTGGAAATGTCCGACTGCAATAAAGTCGCCATTTGATGTGATGACACGTACAATATCCCCTTCCTCGATGCCCTTGTCCATAGTGTTGATGGCACCGGAGAAAATCCATGGGTGGAAACGTTTGAGAGACTCTTCCTTGCCTCTTTTCAGTTGAATGGTTTTATACATTGTTGATGTGTGATTTCTTTTTGTTTCTCTTTCGCAGTGTAGACTTATGCCGTTGCCTCTCCGGATTCATGCGGAATATCGTCCGGTATTATCTCCAATTCGTAGTCGCCAGTCTCTTTAAGACGCATAAGCTCTTCGTAAATCATGATACATGCCCATGCGTCTGTTGCTGCATATAACTTTTGTTTGTCAGAAAGGATGTCTGCTTCCCAGTTGGACAACTGTTCACGCTTTGAGATTCTATGCTGGAACAGATTTGCAAAAATTTTAGCAAGGCTCTGGTCTTCAATGCCTACGGATTTTACTTCGTCCTGCAGTTCTATGAAGGAACCCGGCTTAAAGTCTATGCGATTTCCCAGACTCCGTATGTCATCATGCCATGAAAGACCTATTTTTTTTACTTTGGTATCTTCAAGAAAATGCTTTACCGCCATAGATTTTTTCAGAATGTTCAGGCGGAAGAGAAAGCAGATATCATGTGTGGCAACCTGAAGTAATGCTACTTTGTGCTGACGTCCTTTTACAAATGAAGGACGTGTCTCCGTGTCGAGGCCGAGAATCTTTTGCGACAATAGGAAATCAACAGCCTTCTCTGCTTCCGATTCGTTAAGCACTACCACTGTCTTTCCCTCAAATACCGCACGTGGGAGTGTAGGCATCAATTTCTTGTTGAACTTATTTGTAATATGTTTTTTCATCTGTCAATCTTTACCATTTGCAAAATTAACAAAAAAAATCAAGGAAATATATATGTATGTGATTTTTTTCAATTACTTTTGCATTTAGGAAAAATAATTTGATTCGTATGTCTGTTACAAAAAATCACAATAAAAAATCAGTAAAATCGGCAAAAAAAATGAAGAAGACATATGCTGATGTCATGGGAATCGGCAATATTGTCCATAATGAAAAAGTTGATTTTGTCGTAGGTCTTATATTTTTTAGTCTCGCTGTCTATATGATGATTGCAATGGGCAGCTATTTCTTTACCGGCGCTTTTGACCAAAGTCTTGTCATACAGCTCCGCCCGGGGGAACTCATAAGCTCAAGCCATGATTTTCAAAATGTCTGTGGCTCAATAGGTGCGCTTCTGAGTTACTTTCTTGTGGCGCGATGTTTTGGCATTGCGGCATTCTTTATTCCTGTCTTTATCATGTTCTGCGGTCTGCAGCTTATGGGTGCATATAAAGTGAATCTGTGGAAATGGTTCTTCTCAACGGCACTCACCATGGTGTGGATGTCGGTCACATTCGCAAAATTCCTTACGCCGATAATGGATGACCAGGTCTTCTTTCCCGGTGGAGATCATGGAGAGAATTGCCGTCAGTTCCTTGAAGGAGTCATAGGCTCACCCGGACTTATCGCCATTCTCGGTATCGTTGCAGTGGCTTTCCTGACTTTCCTGACATCGGAAACAATAGCTTTTATCCGTCATCTTCTAAACCCGATAGGTTATATAACAAGCAAGGTGAAGTTCACTGCCGAGATTGGCGGAGGAGAGTCCGGAGAGGAATGGAATGTTGAAAGTTCCGCATACACGGATCCTGCGGCGCAGACTGTTGCTTTCAATGATGGCTTGGCTACATTCGACCAGCCTGATAATACGGAGGATACATCCAACCGTACTCAGGTGGACGAGGAGACCGGTGAAGTCATTGACAATATTTCAGATAACGATTCTGCGGAGACAAAGGCAGAAACCGGAACCGCTGACGAGGGCAGTGATGTTGAATTGGTAGTGGAAACCGGTGCCAAAGAGGAGAAAGCAAAAGGAAAGACGCTTACACACTATGACCTTTCCACTCCGATTAATCCTCGGGAACCGTTTACGACATATAAGTTTCCTTCGCTCAGCCTGCTGAAAAAATATGATAATGACAGCAAGCCGTATATTGACAAAGAAGAATTGATTGCCAATAAGAAACGCATTGTTGAAGTCCTCAATTCCTTTGGTGTGCAGATTCGTGAGATTAAAGCGACTGTCGGTCCTACCATAACTCTCTATGAGATTACTCCTGCCGAGGGTGTGCGTATTTCCAAAATACGTAATCTGGAGGATGACATTGCCCTGTCCCTCGCAGCTCTCGGTATCCGTATCATTGCCCCTATCCCCGGTAAGGGAACGATAGGTATTGAGGTCCCAAATGCCAAGCCGGCTATAGTATCAATGGAGTCAATCCTAAATTCTAAGAAATTCCAGGAATCCGCGATGGAACTGCCTATAGCCCTTGGAAAAACCATTACCAACGAGGTCTTTATGGTCGACCTTGCAAAGCTGCCTCATCTTCTTGTTGCCGGTGCCACAGGTCAAGGTAAGTCAGTAGGACTGAACGCTATCATCACTTCTCTCCTGTATAAAAAGCATCCAAATGAACTGAAAATAGTCCTTGTCGACCCGAAAAAGGTGGAATTCTCTGTTTACGGACCTATTGCCGACCATTTCATGGCATCTGTGGATGAGGATGAAGATCCGATTATAACGGATGTCACAAAGGTTGTACGTACGTTGAAATCTCTTTGTACTCTCATGGATAAGCGTTATGACATGCTGAAGATTGCCGGTGCCCGAAACATTAAGGAGTATAATCAAAAATTCCTTACTCATAAGCTTAATCCTGAGAACGGTCATGAATATATGCCTTATGTCGTAGTCATAATCGATGAGTTCGGTGATTTGATAATGACGGCAGGCAAGGAAGTTGAGCTCCCTATAGCGCGCATTGCCCAGCTTGCACGTGCCGTCGGCATACACATGGTTATCGCCACGCAACGTCCTACGACGACAATCATTACCGGTAACATCAAGGCAAATTTCCCCGGGCGCATCGCTTTCCGTGTAGGAGCCGTGGTTGACTCGCGCACGATTCTTGACCGTCCTGGTGCCAACCAGCTTGTCGGCCGTGGTGATATGCTTTTCCTTAACGGGCAGGAGCCGACACGTGTACAGTGTGCCTTTGTCGATACGCCTGAGGTAGAGGATATATCCAAGTACATTGCTGCACAGCCCGGTCCTCTCCATCCTCTGGAACTTCCTGAGCCGGCTGCGGATGAATCAGGAACAGGAGGCATAAGCGACAGCAGTCTTGCCGACCTTGACCCGCTTTTTGAAGAGGTTGCACGTTTCATTGTAATGAGCAATCAAGGCTCAACATCTGCCATACAGCGTAAGTTTTCCATAGGTTACAACCGTGCAGGACGCCTGATGGATCAGATAGAGAGACTTGGTATAGTCGGTGCCGCTCAGGGCTCAAAACCGCGTGAGGTTCTTGTGACTGATGAAAACTCTCTCAATACGCTTCTCGGACAGTTACGTCAGTAATTGACGGATTAGCTCTTTTTAGGTGAAAAATGAATAATATAACAAAATAACGCAAATGCAATTATGAAAAAAATACTTTTATTACTTTGCCTGACTTCCTTTGCGTTGCATGCGCTTGCCGGTAATGCGGAGGATGCAAGAGCGACACTTGACAAAGTTGCCGCCGTAGTCGGCAATAAGAGTGGGGCGAGTGCTTCATTTACAATCTCGGGTGGGAAAATAGGCCGGCAGACCGGTTCCATTGCCATAAAAGGCTCAAAATTCCGCGCACGCACTCCGAAGGTCACGGTGTGGTATAACGGCAAGACGCAGTGGACATACATGGCTTCGGCCAATGAAGTCAATGTTGCCGCTCCGTCTGCCGCTAAACAACAGACGATGAATCCTTACTCTTTTATCTCACTTTACAAGAGCGGTTATAAACTTTCGCAAAAAATGCAGGGAAAGACACGCCTTGTCCATATGATAGCTACAGGTCAGAAAGCAATATCGGAAATGTACATAACTGTTGACAGCAAGTATGTGCCGACCCAGGTGCGCATGCTGCAAAAGGGACAGTGGATAACGATACAAATCTCCAATTTCAGCAAGAAAGCCATTCCCGACAAGGAATTTGAATTTAATTCCAAGGACTATCCGAAAGCAGAAATTATAGATTTGAGATGATATATCCTGAGAATTTTGAACATAAGATAGGTTTTGACGAGATTCGCGGAATGCTCGTCAGCCGTTGCATGTGCGGTCTCGGCCATAAGATGGTTGATGACATGCTGTTCTCTACTGACGTTTCCGAGATTCAGGAATGGCTTCAGCAGGTGAGGGAGTTCCGCAGGTTAAAGGAAGAGTCTGACGATTTTCCCCTTGACTATTTCTTTGACATGCGTGAGGAGATAGCGCGTCTTCGCCTTGAGGGTACGCACCTCGAGGAAGAGGAACTGTGGAATCTGCAACGTTCTCTCACGACTATACACAAGATTATAACTTTTCTCTCAAGGGATGCCGACGAGACATCAGACGGAGAGTACAGTTACCGTTATCCTGCCCTTCAGAGACTGACGGAGGGTATCTGCATATTCCCCAATATAACAAGGAGAATAGGCCAGATACTTGACAGCTCCGGTCATCTCCGTGACAACGCCACACGTGAGCTGGGTCGCATACGCTATGAACTCAGAAGCATGGATGGCTCTATCTCAAGAACCCTTAACGGCATACTTAATAATGCCAAGAATGAAGGACTCATAGAGCGGGATGTCACTCCTGCGCTCCGTGACGGCAGGCTGGTTATACCTGTAGTTCCCGCCATGAAACGGAAAATCTCAGGAATCGTCCATGACGAGTCCGCTTCCGGCAGGACGGTTTTCATTGAGCCGACAGAAGTGGTGGAAGCCAATAACAAGATTCGTGAGCTGGAGGCTGAAGAACGCCGTGAGATAGTGCGTATCCTGAAAGATGTAGCATCGTTGATACGTCCTCATATCCGCATGATAGGAGAATCCTACAGACTTCTTGCACATGTTGACTTCATACGTGCCAAGTCGCTTCTTGCCGAGACATTGAAAGCGTTTGAGCCGGATGTGGAGAATTCTACTGTCGTGGATTGGATTCAGGCGCGGCATCCTTTGCTTCAGCTCTCCATTGAAAAGCATGAGGCAGAGCGTGTTCCCGAGGATTCTTCTCCGGTAAAGCGCATCGTACCGCTTGACATAACCCTTACGGAAGAGAAACGGCTGCTCATAATTTCCGGTCCCAATGCAGGCGGAAAATCTGTCTGCCTGAAGACTGCGGGTCTGTTGCAATACATGTTGCAGTGCGGACTGTCCATTCCTGTAGGTGAAAGGTCGCGTACGGGTGTGTTCAGAAGCATAATGATGGATATCGGGGACGAACAGAGCATTTCTGACGATTTGTCGACATATTCAAGTCATCTCATGAACATGAAGCAGATGCTCCGCAGTGCGGATTCTGGAACAATGATACTCATTGATGAGTTCGGAACAGGTACGGAACCGCAGATTGGCGGTGCCATTGCCGAGAGTGTACTCGAACAGTTGTGCCGGAATAGGGTATGGGGCATAGTGACGACCCATTATCAGAACCTTAAAGAGTTTGCAGACAATCATGAAGGTGTCGCTAACGGTGCAATGCTTTACGACCGTCACGAGATGCGCGCCCTTTTCCAGCTTGCAATAGGACGTCCCGGCTCGTCGTTCGCAATAGAGATAGCAAGGAAAATCGGCCTTCCTGAATCTGTCATAAAGGCTGCCACGGAAATAGTTGGTCAGGATTATATCCAGAGCGACAAGTATCTTCAGGATATTGTCCGTGACAAACGATATTGGGAAGGGAAACGCCAGACCATCCATCAGCATGAGAAGGATATGGAGAAAACCATTCTTCAATATCGTGAGGAGATAGAACGTCTCAATAAGGAGCGCCGCGAGATACTTGCCAAGGCAAAGGCTGAGGCAAAGGAAATCCTCAAGGAGAGCAACCGCCGCGTGGAGCTTGCCATCAAGGAGATACGTGAGTCCCAGGCAGAGAAAGAGGAGACAAAGCGCATCCGTGAGGAACTGCGAAACTTTGAGCAGGAAGTCGACGAGATAGACTTGAAAGCCAAAGATGATGCCATTCAGAAGAAGATTGAGCAGATACAGCAGCGTCAGCGTCGTCGTGAAGAGCGCAAACGCAACAAGGCCGACGGTGTTCTCAGTGCTGCCGAGAAGAAAGCGGCGGAAGTGTTGCGTGAGGCGTCCCGGCGTGTCGATGATTCAAAGCAGGTAGCTGTAGGGGATAATGTCCGTATCCGTGGTACGAAGACAGTCGGTCAGGTGGAGTCCGTTCTTGGCAAGATTGCCACTGTTGTCTTTCCCGGAGGTATGCGTTCAAAGGTGAAGGCTGACCGTCTTGAGCATGCTCGTCAGGAGGTTCCGGTACAGGCTGTCACGGATGATAATATTCTTCGTGGCGGTCTCTCCGCCACTGCTGCGGCCCTTGCGGCAGAGACGGCGAAGGTTTCTCACATGACTCGTGAGACGATGGACGGACATACACGCCGTTTCAATCATGAACTTGACGTGCGTGGCATGAGGGGGGATGAGGCTCTTATGGCGGTACAGTATTTTATAGACGATGCCATACTGGTCGGTGTGCAGCAGGTGCGCATTCTGCATGGTAAGGGAAACGGTATCCTCCGTCAGCTTATCCGCCAGTATCTCGGGACGGTTCCAAACGTAATCCGGTACCGTGACGAGGACATCCGCTTTGGCGGAACTGGCATAACGATAGCAGAGTTCTGACAGACGGTAACCTTTGGTACCGTAAACCGTTACGGTTTGATATGTAAAAGGTGACACTTTATCCTATAAAGTGCCACCTTTTGTTTTGCCATCTGTAATGCTTTGATTTACAATAGGGTGTGTTCCTGTGCCGTGAAGCGTTGTTAATCGGGCGCATGTTCAGCGTTAATTTTCACAAAAATGCTTGCATATCTCGATATTTTTCCCGAAATTTGCATTCAGGAATTTTTATAATTGAATCACTAAATAAAAACAAAGACTATGAAAGGAATTAAGACAATCTGTGTTGCCCTTGCAGCACTCGTAGTGGCAGGTTGCGGCACTTCAACCAAGACCGGTACACTTGTAGGAGGTGGCGGCGGCGCTGCCATTGGTGCTCTTATCGGCGGTCTTGTCGGCAAAAGCGGCAAGAGTGCTCTCATAGGTACTGCAATTGGTGGCGCGGTAGGTACCGGAGCCGGCTATCTTATAGGTAAGAAAATGGATAAGGCAAAGGCTGCCGCTGCACAGGTGGAGAATGCCACTGTTGAGAGTGTCACTGACGCCAACGGTCTGCAGGCGGTGAAGGTCTCTTTTGATAATGGTATCCTTTTCAGCACAGGCAAGCATGTGCTCCAGCCATCGGCGCAGACATCGCTGAGCCAGTTTGCAAACAAGGTGCTTAATGTCTATACCGACTGTGACGTAGCCATATACGGCTATGCGTCTTCTGACGGCTCTGAGGAGTTGAACCTGAATCTCAGCAACAGCCGTGCGTATGCAGTGTCAAGCTATCTTACCAACACTTGCCGTGTCTCTCCTGTACAGATAAAGACCGTGAAGGGCTTCGGAGAAGACCCTCAGTACCTTGTCTACAACAGTGACGGTTCTGAGAATGCTGCTGCAAGCCGCCGTGTGGAGGTCTATCTCTATGCTTCCCAGTCAATGGTGGATGCCGCCAATGCCGGCACGCTCCAGTAATTTTTCGGCAATGAGTATACTGAAAAGTTTGACATTCGGACTGTTGAAGAAGATTGTGGCCGCCGTGGTTGCAATCTTCTTTGCGTCAACGATACTTGCAGTCCTGCTCTTCAAATATGTCCCGGTGTATATCACACCATTGATGGTTATCAGGACCATGGAACAGATTAAGGACGGAGAGACCATGACAATGCACCATCATTGGGTAAGTATGGACAAAATCTCAAAGCATCTGCCTGTCGCCGTCATGGCGAGTGAGGACCAGAGGTTTCTTTTGCACCATGGTTTTGATTTCAATGCCATACAGAAGGCGGTGATGCATAATAGCAAGGGCGGTACAGTGCATGGAGCTTCAACCATATCGCAGCAGACGGCGAAGAATGTCTTCCTGTGGCCGGGGCGCAGTTGGGTACGCAAGGGACTGGAGAGTTATTTCACGTTCCTCATAGAGATATTCTGGTCAAAGCAGCGCATTATGGAGGTTTATCTCAACTCCATTGAGATGGGACCGGGAATCTATGGTGCCGATGCTGTGGCAGAACACCATTTCGGCGGTATGACAAGTCATGACCTGACGCGTGCTGACTGTGCTCTGATAGCTGCCACGCTGCCGAATCCGAGGAAATATTCGTCCCTCAATCCAAGTTATTATATGCGCCAGCGTCAGCAACGCATACAGCGCGAGATGCGCTTTATCCCTTCTTTCCCGAAGGAAGGGGAGGCGATAAATACCTCCACAGTTTCCGGCGGAGTTTATAAGCATCAGCAATAAGCATACGGGAAAGGCCTTTTTTGCCGGTCGGACGGCATCAGGACCGCCTTTCCCTTTGTTTGCGTAATCCTCTCATTATTGTTTTATGAATCTTTCAGAACTGAACGACTCACAGCGCGAGGCTGTGGAATATTGCGAAGGACCGTCACTCGTAATCGCCGGAGCCGGCTCCGGCAAAACCCGTGTGCTGACGTACAAGATAGCATATCTTATAGAGCAGGGTTATGAGCCTTGGAGCATCCTTGCACTTACGTTTACCAACAAGGCTGCCAACGAGATGAAGCAACGCATAGGGCAGCTTGTCGGTGATGATACGGCAAGGTTTCTTAATATGGGTACGTTCCATTCGGTATTCTCCAGAATATTGCGCGCAGAAGCACCGCTGATAGGCTATTCTTCCTCTTTTACCATTTATGACGAGAATGATTCACGCTCACTGCTGAAATCCATAGTCAGCGAGTTTGGTCTTGATGACAAGATTTATAAGCCTGCTGCAGTGCATAACCGTATTTCCATGGCAAAGAACAATATAGAGTTGCCGGAGAACTATGCTGCCGACAGCCGTCATGCTGCCAGGGACAAGGATGCGCGCATGGAACGCATGCCGCGCATATATGAGGAGTATCAGAAGCGTCTGCGCCAGTCGAATGCCATGGATTTTGACGACCTGTTGCTCTATACATATATTCTTTTTGATAAAAACAGGGATATATGCGAGAAGTATGGCAAGAGATTCCAGTTTGTTCTTGTGGACGAGTACCAGGATACGAATGCCGTGCAGCAGAAGATTGTCTTGCAGATTGTGCGTGACCATAAGAAAATTTGTGTCGTGGGTGATGATGCACAGTCTATCTATGGCTTCCGTGGGGCGAATATTGATAATATCCTTGATTTCAGACAGAAGTTCGGAGGAATGAGGAGCGGCCGTGAGGCGGAGGGGGCAACTTCAGAGGAAGGCGGTGCTCGCTTGTTTAAATTGGAGCGTAATTACCGCTCTACACAGAGTATTGTGCAGGCGGCAAACAGTCTTATCGGTCATAATCAGCGTCAGATAAAGAAAACCGTGTACTCTGACAATGACAAGGGGGATAAGCTGCAGCTTAAATATTGCTATTCTGACCGTGAGGAGGCTGTCATTGTTGCCAAGGACATAAGGCGTATTATGCGCAGCGAAGGGCTGCACTATGGGGATTTCGCAATATTGTACCGCACCAATGCACAGTCACGTACGTTCGAGGAACAGTTCAGGAAGGACAATATGCCATACAGGATTTATGGCGGTCTTTCGTTTTATCAGCGTAAGGAAATCAAGGATGTTGTGGCATACTTACGCCTTGTCGTCAATCTTAATGATGAGGAGGCGTTGCGCCGTATCATAAATTATCCGGCGCGGGGCATAGGCAAAACGACGGTGGACAAGGTTCTTACGCTTGCACGACAGTTGGAAATGTCGCCGTGGGAGATAGTTAAGTCACCTGTGATGTTCGGGCTTGATGTGAATAAGGGTACAATGGCAAAGCTTGTTGCCTTTGCTGAAATGATAGGCGGTTTTGCAGAATCGGCGGACACAGAAGATGCTCATGCTCTGGGAAAGCGTATAATAATGGAGTCCGGAGTGTCTAAGGATATTTACTCCGGTGCGGACCCTGAGGATATATCACGCCAGGAGAACCTGCAGGAGTTTATGGATTCTCTTCAGGAATTTGTGGACATTCGCCGTGAGGAGGATGGGGAGGAGCATATCATGTTGAATGATTTTCTGCAGGAAATCTCTTTGCTTTCCGATCTTGACAGTGACGATGACAACAAGCTTTCCCATGATTCCATGCTGAAGGATGATAAGGTTACGTTGATGACAATCCATTCGGCAAAGGGATTGGAGTTTCCTGCGGTCTTTGTTGTAGGTATGGAAGAGAACATTTTCCCGTCCTCTATGTGCAACGATTCACAGCGTGCCATAGAGGAGGAACGCCGCCTTTTTTATGTCGCCATAACACGTGCAGAGAAGCATTGTATACTAACTTCCGCACAAAACCGTTACCGATACGGTAAACCGGAATTCTGCACTCCGTCGCGGTTTCTTAACGATATAGACCCGATGCTTGTTGACGTGCATGATTTCCAGTATGCTGACAGTACTTCCCCTTGGTCTTCCAAAGGAAGAACGTCATGGTCAGGAACGGGGAAGCCATTTGGGGAGAACGCTCCTGAATGGATGTCCGGTGGCAGAACGTTTCAGAACTCCCATCCTGTGGCTTCGCAGTTTAGGGCTGACCGAAAGCCCAAAATCACGGGTGGTATGAGGAATGATGCCTCTGCAGGCATTTTTAGTCCTGAGCTTAAGGAAGAAGGGCGTCAGGCTTCAACGTTTTCAGGGCGTCGCATGACGAGGATAGGCAACACCTTTTCCGGCAATAATGAAAATAAGATTGTGAGGTCAAGTAGCGTATCGGCTTCGGGGCAGGCTTCTTCTGCCGATGCATCTCATGGTTTTGGAAACCTTACTGTGGGTATGAGGATAGAACATGAGCGGTTTGGCATAGGAACAATACTGAAAATAGAAGGGAAAGGGGAGAATACGAAAGCAACGGTGGAATTCCAGCATTGTGGTACAAAACAACTGCTCCTGAAGTTTGCTAAGTTTAAAAGGTTGAGTTAAATCAATAATATCCGGTGTTTTGCGCTTGAAGTGAAAAAATCATTAAAAAATATTTTGCTGTTTCATAAAAAGTCAGTACCTTTGCACTCGCTTTTGAGAAATACTTGATTTTACTTGAAAAAGCACCTGCACCCTTAGCTCAGTTGGTAGAGCAACTGACTCTTAATCAGTGGGTCTAGGGTTCGAGCCCCTAAGGGTGTACAAAAGGCAGCTACAGGTTTGTAGCTGCTTTTTTGTTTTTTGCTGATGTTGTGGAGCATTAAAATTATGTCTTTGACGAATCCTGTACAGTTTATTATAAGCAGAATGCCATGATTTTTACTTTTTTCATCATGTTGACGGAATGCTACGGAATTGTTTGCGTATGACGTTGTGATGCTCCTGTGCCGTACACTGGCCGTTGCATGGGTAAAAGATACATCTCTGCGAATTTCCTGATAAGTTCTTGTCGCCGCTTTATTTTGGTTGATAGTATGCTTGCATGGAGATTTAGGAAAATGTTCAGATCACCAGAAAGAAGACTCATAGACTTGCTCTATGGGTCTTCTTTCTGGTGATCCGCATGAAACTGCGGAATTATGCTGTAACTAAGTAGTATTCAGATTGTTGTGATGCCACGCTTTCCGTTGTTCACGAATTGCACACGGCACTATTTCAATGTTCTGCCCGATTATGCCATCGGAGTATTTACAAAGTTAGCTCTTTTTCTCGGATAATCAATGGCTGTGGTCGTTAAAAATGATGTATATTAAGTGTGTGTTCCAAGTCCTAGAGTCAACCGGCAAGTGCAAAATTAGTAAAAATGTTTAAAGAACTCACAT
>JAMPFD010000008.1 GCA_023664625.1 Bacillota bacterium
CAATCTCTTTTTGATTACATTGCAAAGGTACTAAAAATATTTGAAATACGCAAATCTTTTTCAAATTATTTTCATTGAAAAGGCACAAAAAAAGAGACTGCCTGATTTTGATTGTCAGTCAGTCTCATGATGCTCTGACGGCCCGGCAGAGACTTGGGGGGGACGGTACAATTAATAAAACCGAGACCGTTATGTTAAACAAAACATTACTGTTTCTTTATATTTTCAGCTGCCTTGCGGATACGGTTGGCCAAGTCGTTGAGTGCACAGTAAAGTTTCTCTGCCTCGTCAGGGGTAAAGCCACCGACACCGCCATTGCCGTCAATTCCGTACATCTTATGCTGGAACCACGCAACGGACTTGCTGAAATAAGTCCTGTTAAGCTCTCTCCATGATATTGCGAGATAAATGTCGCGCATACGTGCCTTCATATCGCAAATACGTTCTTCTTTTTTGTCTTTTATTATCGAAATCTCCATGTTGATTTATTTTATTTGTTAGTATTGTTGACAGCTTCCCCTCCCTTCTGAAGAGGAGCTGTTTTTAGTGTTAAGGCATGTCTGTAAGTCTGTCGAAGATGTCTTGTGCATAATCGAGCAACTCAGGATAGCCGTCTGGATAACTTTTGCGATAATTTCTTATCGCCATAAGAAGTTCTTCTTCTTTTGAGGTGACCTCCATTTTAATTGTTTTGTTCATAATGCTTGTTTTATTTAACATTACAAAGGTACTATTTATTTTGATATTATGCAAATTTTCACTATTTATTTTGATAGTAAAATACTTTTTTAACATTTCAGAATACAAAAATAGATTATGTTTTTGTAACTTTGAGAAATTGAACAAAAATGTTTTGAACAAAATGAGCAAAATGCAGGACAAGAAACAACGTCAATCAAGAACCGCACGGCTGGAGATTGTCGCAGAGATGTATCTGCGTCAGCACACTCACAGACAGATACAAGCGGAGGTCATGAGAAGGCTGAGGTTGGAGTCATATTCGTTAGGAAGCGTTCACAACGACATCAAGTATATCCTTGCAGAGCTCCAGCGTGAACGCCTTGATAATATCGAAGAAGCCGTGCAGATGGAACTTGCACGGATAGACACGGCGTGCAATGAACTGTGGGTACAGTGGGCGAAATCTAAGGCTAAGGGTGCGGGAAATGTGACTTATATCTCCGAGATACGTCAGCAATTGCAGGAGCGGCGTAAGCTGCTGGGGCTGTACTCACCCGAGAAATCAGAAGTGACAGCAACGACAAAGGTGAACGCCCGCTTTGATGCTTCCGCAATCCCTGACGACCTGTTGTTTGCTGTTGCGGACAAGTTACAGGAGGACGAGCACCGCAGAGTGATGGCGGAGAAAGGCGAGGCATACGAAGAATGAACAGCGTTGTTGCCACATACGAGGAACTGAGAAGCCATACTGGCAAGATAGCACGGCAGGCAGCCCGTAAGCGTCTTGTCAACTTCGCCCGGTACATGCAACCCGATTTGGAGTTACAACCCTTTCATCTTGTATATTACACTGTGCTTGACATGTTCGCCCATGGGAAAATACGCAAGCTGATAGTCCAGCAACCTCCACAGCACGGAAAATCGGAAGGCTCAAGCCGTAAGCTGCCGGCGTTCATGGAGGGATTGAATCCTGACACGAAGATATGCATCGGCTCATACGCCGCCACCATAGCGAGGGACTTTAATAGAGACGTGCAGCGTATTATTGACACCCCTGAATACAGGGAATTGTTTCCTGATACATACCTCAACGGCTCGAACGTAGTGACGAAGACTCACTCGTACCTGCACAATTCTGATGTTGTGGAGATGGTGGGGCACCGTGGCTCTCTGCGTGTTGTCGGTCGTGGCGGCTCTCTGACCTCCAAGACTGTTGACGTGTCAATCCTTGATGACGTGTACAAGGACTATGCGGAAGGGAACAGCCCGATAGTGCGTGAAGCTGCGTGGAAATGGTACACCACCGTTGTCCGTACGCGCCTGCACAACAATTCACAGGAACTGATAGTCTTCACGCGTTGGCATGATGACGACCTCATAGGTCGTATTGAAAAGTCCGGAGAGACGGTCATAGATGCCAAGTGCTGGGCAGACTTCGACAATGTGCCTCCTGGTGCATGGGTTCGCCTTAACTTCGAGGCACTGAAGACGGGGGAGCCAACAGAACTTGACCCACGCCCCGCAGGTGCTGCGTTATGGGAGCGTAGACACAGCAGGCAGAAGCTTGAGGGACAGAGAGCACTTGATCCCGTACAGTTCAATTGTCTGTATCAGGGTAACCCCGGAAGTGCGGAGGGAAGACTGTACCAGCCGTTCAAGACGTGGACAGAAAAAAGCGAATGGGGACAGTATATCCGGACAGGGTGTTACGTTGACGTTGCGGAGCAGGGAACAGACTACCTATGTGCTATCACATACGATATTTACAAGTCGGATAATCAGATGTGGAATGAACAGAAAAAGAGGTGGGAGCCGCTCATCTACGCCCTCGTAACAGACATGGAGATGACAGATGAGAGTACAGAGGTGACAACAGTCACCGTGCCGGCTCTTATTAACCGTAATGGCGTGCAGAAAGTATGGGTGGAGAGTAATAATGGAGGGTCGCAATTCGAGAAGACAATCAGCAGGAAGATACGGGCACTTACAGCACCGTTTCACCAGTCTGGAAATAAGGAAAGCCGCATTCTGACAGCATCCGCAATGGTTAATCAGCAGATAATATTTCCGTTCGGCTGGGAATCCCGCTACCCCGTGGTATATGAGCACCTGACGAAGTTCTTGCGCAACTTCTCCGCAAACGCTCATGACGACCCTGAGGATGTCCTTACAGGAATATATGAGAAGGAACTTGCTGACGGGAATACCTTACCATACAGCCACCAGAACCGAGGCGTGAAGCGCCGGAATTAGGCGGAGGAATATTAATTCCCCGCTTATATTTTTTTGCATTTGCATTTGTTTTACTTTAATTTTTATCTATCTTTGTACTGCTTAATGGCAGAGGGTTAGCCGTTGCACACATAATTGATGTTTAACTTTTTTATATTTTCCGATTACTTATGATTACATGCAAATGCCCGGCGGCCGCATCCCTCAATAATATACCTGCCGTTAAGTGCGGCGAATCATTCGGGCAGATTCAGAAGGTCGCATTCCAGCGACTTACAAATGACACAGGCGTTAAGAACTCGTTCACAACAGCGAAGAAGATAGAGCTTCTTGCGTCATGGACTCCTCTTCTCAGTGCCGCAGATTCAACAAAGATTGTAGTATCCCCTTATATTCAAGCTCCGACAAACGAGGCAGGTGCCGCACGCACATTCGGTGGTGGTAATGAGACATTGGGCGGTGTTGAGGATATTATAGGACGTGAGCCGTCAACCTTCACAGGAGCATTGCGCAAGATGCCTCAGAGCGTTATTAAGGCGATGAAGCAGTTGCAGTGCGAAAGCTGGGGAGACAACCTCGGTGTATATCTCTTCGATGAGAACGGGGCTATTGAGGCAATCCAGGATGAGAACGCACCGGGAACATATTACCCGATACCTATCCGCTCACTCTTTATTGGCGACAAAGCACACGGCGGACTTGAAGCACCGGACAGCAACGCTATTCAGTGGTCATTCCTCCCGAATTACTCCGATGACCTTGTGATAATCACTCCTGAGTTCAACCCACTCACAGAACTTGTACCGCCAACTGAATGAACGGCAAAGTAACACGTGTAACGCTCAGATGCAATGCACTGGGCGTTACAGAAGAATTCGAGATTACTCATGCCGAGCGCATACTGAATATGCGGAATAATGGCGGATGGGTATTGGAAGACAGTAATTATATATTCAAGAATGGGGCTCTCATTAGAGGATATAAGAAGACAGCTGACAGAGAATCCGAAGCGCAGAACGATTAACCGTGCGATTCTACATCAGAACCGCATACGCTTCCATGCGCAGACAGAAATCACACCGCATATATGTCAGCCCACGAGCGATTTTCTTGCGTTCGTGAGTAATCTTATACCCTCTGACAAGTTCAAGATATTCAAGACCTTATTCCGTTTTCCTGTCAAGACCAACGAGGTGACAGCAATATGTTTTGACAAGCTTGCCCGTATCTTCGACGGGCGGAATCCGGCATTCAATTATCAGTTCATGAGCACAGAACAGCGTGACGACTGGGAATATTATCGTCAGGATGTTCTTAATGAGCCGGAGATATGGAGCACCAAGGGGTGGGAGTACTTCAAGACGGAAATCAACAGTGTCCTTATTGTTGACCTTCCGCAAGAACAGGGGGATGACAGATACCCCCGCCCTTACTTCTATTGGCTTCCAATATCGCAGGTTATAGGGTTCGACGCTGACAGTATCACGGGCCTTATGCGGTGGATAATATTCAGACAGCCGGACAAGCGTATTGCCGTGATAGACGATGAGCGTTACAGAGTATTCCGTGAAGAAGCCGGAGGTATAGGCGAGCTGCTTGTGGAAGCTCCGCACAGGCTGGGATACTGCCCCGCACGCTTCTTTTGGAATGAGGCACTGAATCTGAATGAGCCAGATGTCAAGATGTCGCCACTCACCAAGGAGCTTGAAAGCCTTGACTGGTTCCTGTTCTATCATCTGTCCAAGCGTCACCTTGACCTATATGGAGCATATCCGATATATTCAGGGTATGAGCAGAGTTGCGACTTTACCAACAGCGAGAACGGTGACTACTGTGACGGCGGATTCCTGAAGGATAAGCAGGGGACTTACCGATTTGATGCCGCAGGCTTGTTGATGAGATGTCCGAAGTGTGGAGACAAGCGCATTGCCGGTGTGGGCTCATTCGTTGAAGTTCCAATCCCGGGAGAGAATCAGCCTGACTTGCGTAATCCTGTCCAGATGCTCACGGTTGACCGCAACAGCCTTGACTACAATGTAGCGGAGGAAGAGCGGTTGCGTAATGACATCATCACCGCAGTTGTCGGGACGAATGAGGAGGTGACAACCCGTGAAGCCCTGAACGAGCAACAGATAAAGGCTAACTTCGAGTCTCAGAGTACAATCCTTAACCGTGTCAAGCGTGGCTTCGAGGAGGCTCAGCAGTTCGTGGATGAGACAATATGCAGGCTGCGTTACGGCAATATGTTTATCTCAGCAAAGGTAAATCTCGGCACAGACTTCTATGTGTACGATGTCGCAGAACTCCGTGAGCGGTTCAAGACCGCTAAGGAGAGTGGAGCAAGTGAGGCTGAGCTTGACGCATTGCAGAATCAGATTATTGAGACGGAATACCGCAACAATCCGACACAATTGCAGCGTATGTTGATTCTCGGTGAACTGGAGCCGTACAGACATCTGACACGGGCGGAGGTGCTGGAGCTGTACGACAAGGGTATTGTGTCTGACACAGACCTGAGAATAAAGTTGAATTTTAGTAATTTCGTCCGCAGGTTCGAGCGTGAGAGCACCAACATCCTTGAGTTCGGCACACAGATACCATTTCAGCGGAAAGTTGATATTATTAACAGACGATTCGCCGAATATGCAAGCGAATCACTAACCAATAATGACAAGTTATGATAGTTAAGACAGAAGACGGCAGACAGAAGGATGTTCCTGTTGCTGAGGTTACACCAGAGAATTACATCGTACCAGAGAACGAGAAAGGCTTATATCACTGTATAGTGGAGGTGCGCAAGTTTGACACGGAGACAGGAAAACGCCTGTCAGTACCACGCTTGCAGAAGTTCGGCAAGAAGGTATTCGAGATCAACATTGCCGACAACTTGCATAGGCAAGGCTACACGGTGACAATTCTTCACAACCCGAATGACAGTCTTCGTGAGAAAGAGGAGCAGGAACAGAAGTTACTCGCTAAGCAATTGGCGGAGCAGGAGAAACAGCGTCAGGCGGAAATAGATGAGGCAGTAGCGAAGGCACTTGCCGAGCATGGCATAACGCTTGACGATTCCAATAGTGCAGGAGCAGAAGCAGAGCCAAAAGCGAAGGCGAAGAAATAATTATTAACCAATTTTCAAAGGGAAAATGGCATTAACGAAAGAAATACTGACAGCGAATGCTGTCTTGAATGGTTTGACAGAGGAACAGCTGAGTGCTATCATTACACTGTCAGTCAATGACGAGAACACAGTTATCGGCACACGCATCGGCGAGATATACCGTCAGATGGATACAACCATCGAGAACGCAACAGGCGTGAAGCGTAACGGAGACGAGAAGACATATAACTTTCTTGCCCGAGCGTCACAAGTGCTGAGTGAGAAGGCAAGCTTAGCCGACAATCTCTCTAAGGAGGTGGCATCTTTGCAGAAGGAGAAGGCACGCCTTGAGAAGGTTATTGCAGACGGAAGCGGTGACACCGAGACGAAGAAAGCACTTGCGCAGGCACAGAAAGACCTTACAGCAATCACCAAGCAGTATAACACCCTTAAAGGCGAGTATGACACGGCGAAGCAGAATCACACCAACGAGTTATTCGCTCTACGTGTTGAGGGAGAGTTGACTGCTGCAACCTCCGGCATAAAGTTCAAGCAGGACTTCCCGAAGAGCGTAACGGACGTTATCCTCAGTCAGGCGGTAGCCAAGATTAAGGCGATGAACCCTGAATATATAGATGACGGTAAGGGGGGAAAGGTACTTGCGTTCAAGGATGAGACTGGCGCAATCATGCGCAACTCAGAGAACCAACTGAACCCGTATACCGCAGGCGAACTCCTTAGTCGTGAGTTGAAGGTGCTGGGCGTGCTTGAAGAGGGTCGCCGTCAGAACGGTGGAGGCACAGGTGCGCACACAGGCGGTAACGGTGGAGGGTCTTCGCTTGACGTGTCAGGCGCGAAGACACGCATTGAGGCGTATGATGCTATAGCGTCAAGCCTTATGGCGCAAGGCATGACAAAAGGCTCTTCTGAGTTCGACACAGCCATGCAGCAGGCATGGAAAGACAACAATGTGGCATCCCTTCCTGAGAAGTAATATAACGCAACAGTAACGGGCAGAGGTTTGGCCTGATTCACATAAATTTAACAAAAAGAAAAAAATCATGAGCTTAGTAGCAACAAGACTCCAGAATTGGCGCATTGCTAACCCTGAGTTAGACCGTAACATGACGCGCCCGTGCGAGTATGGTGCACTTGACTTCTTCATTGAGCAGACAAAGGCACCGAACTCCATCCTCCCACAGAATCTCCGTTACCGTGCTTTCGCCTCCATGGGCAACACGGTGCAGATTCCAGTAATCAATTATGACAGCGATGTCACAGTGTCGAATGCCCGTTCATGTGTTGTCCCTGACAACGAGAACACATCCGCCCTGTATACTGTTGTGTGGGCAACCTACTCAGTAGGCTTTACTATGGTGCCTGCGGCATACATGAACAATGAAATCTCTTACGAGCATGACTTCCAGCGCAAGATGGAGAAGATAACCCGTGCTCTTGCCGGCAAGCTTGACTCCGATGCGGTGGCGACTCTCGAGGCGCAGAAGACACAGGTCTTCAAGGACTTGCTCCAGTACACACAGGAAGGCAACACTATCAACGTGCCGAAGCAGATGGCTACCGAGGTTCTCGGCGACATCAACCCAATCATGCGTGCTAACTGCTATCCGGAGATGATTCACATCATCGGCAATGCAGGTATTGATTCTCTTGTCCGCAAGCTCGCACAGCATGGCGTGTACAACGATGTCAACAAGCGCATGGAATATGGCAACAAGATTCTCCACTATACCAACAATGTCATTAATGAAAGTGGCAAAAATGGTACATTCTTCGCTGTTGCTGACGGTAATGTAGGTGTCCTTACACGTGTAGACCGTGAGGCTCTCCGTGGTGCCCGTGCGAACTTCCACGAGTGGGATGTTGTTCGCCTGCCATTCATTGACCTCCCTGTAGGCTCTCATTACTACACGGCAGTAGGCGACCAGTCAGCAATTGCAGGAGCGGCAACGGCTGACCTTACCTGTGCTGTAAAGGAGTACTTCGGATTCTCCGTTGACGTAGCGTTCATCATCGCATACAACAGCGACCCGGAGACGATTGCCAACCCAATCATCAAGGCGCAGATAGAAGCACAGGCACCGAACACGCCTGTTGCAACACCTGTATATGTCACCAACGCAGCAGAGTTCTCTGCATAGTCTTTTCATTTTGTGTTTTAGTTTGGGGGAGAGGGCTTTACTCCCTCTCCTTTTTTCTTGCAGAAGTATGTACAGAATAGATGATATATACGAGGCGTTACAGCATATTGTCGGCTGGGAGCAAGCCTACGACCCGGATAAGGCGATAGATGACAGCATCACCCGTTCGGAGAGTGGCTTGTTCTTCCAGCATGCTCACCCGTTGATGACGCTTGATAACATCCGTGCTATCATGCCCGACGATTGGGATATGCAGTATCCGGTATGGAATACCTCAACCAGATACAAATCAGGTGACAAGGTTATGAGCAATAAGAAGGTGTGGATAGCCTTGCAGAATAATGTAGGCGAAGAACCTACGGCGGACAATACTCTCTACTGGAAGCTGTACAACATGCTGACCGACTACCTCCGCAGGCTGACGTTCAACGGCATAGTTACCGCCGTGCAGACATTCACGCAGATTAAGGGGCTACAGCAGGAGACGAGAAGCCTGCTTGAGCGCAGGACATTCTTCGACGGCGCAGGGCGTTGGAATGCTACGCTGGAGAACAGGAGCAAGCTTGTCGGATTTGAGATTGTTCCTGTCAGAAGCATGGGCGTGACTGCCAAGATTGAACGTATAGGCTTGCAGATGCGTGGCGGTACAGGTGTAGTAAGGATGTATCTCTTTCACTATTCTCAGCCTGACCCTATTAAGACCTTTGACCTACAATTCACTAAGAAGAACGGAGGTTTTCAGTGGTTCGATGTGTCTGACGCATACATGCCGTATATCAGCGAGGCGAACAACTCCGGCGGGGCGTGGTTTCTATGTTATAATCAGGACGACTTGCCGGAAGGCATGCAGGCAATCAACATGTCCAAAGACTGGAGCCGTGAGCCGTGTGGCACATGCAACAGGGGCAGTATTGAGGCGTGGAGGGAGCTCACCAAGTATCTGCAGATTTCTCCATTCGCCGTGCGAGCTCCGAAGACGTTCAGAGAGTTCCCTGAGCTCTGGGATGTGGACGGCACAACATACACGAATACGCAGAACTACGGGCTGAATGTTGAGGTATCGGTAGGTTGTGACCTTACCGACTTCATTATTAAGCAGCGTCACCTATTCCAGACGGTAATACAGAGACAGGTCGCTTATATAGCGTTGCGCATGATGGCGATGAATCCTGACGTGCGTGTCAACCGTAACCAGTCCAATGCGTCCCGCATGGATATATTGTACGAGATTGACGGCAATACGGCAGGCTTGCGTCCTTCCGGACTCGGTTATGAGTTGAAAAAGGCATACGAGGCTCTGAGCCTGGACACCTCCGGTATAGACCGCATCTGCCTCGCTTGTAATAACCGTGGCGTACGGTACAGGACAGTATAACGTCATGGGTGTTATAGAGAATCTCCGCAAGAGGGTGGCGGAATATAATGACGGGCTGACATCCGGGCTGTACATTTCGAATATTATCAAGGAGAATGAGGCGTACATTGTAGACATGAATTCACAGGTGCAGTTGTACGAGCAGGGTGTCAACCGCTTGGGCGTGAAGATTGCAGATTACCAGCCTTACGTCCCTCTGACGATACGAATAAAGAGAATGAAGGGGCAGCCGACTGACCGTGTTACACTGCGTGACACAGGCGATTTCCATGCCTCATTCTATTTGGTCATCGGTTCGGAATCATTTGAGGTTAAGGCATCAGATGACAAGACGGAGACCTTGATACGAAAGTATGGACGACAGATATTAGGCTTGACAGATGAGAATATAGCCGAGGTGATATGGGAATACATTTACCCTGAACTTCTGGAGAAGGCAAGAACAACAATATTATAATGATGGATATTACAAGCATACTTGTCCAGTACGTGGACATCCCGAAGATATACATGCACATGGTACTGACATTCGTCTGCTGGCTCGTCCTGCTTATAGCTGTAGCGGTGGATATGTGGGACGGTATCCGTACAGCAAGAGCCATCGGCGAGCGTATCAGTTCCAATTCGTTACGCAAGACGGTAACGAAATATACAGATTATTGGCGGCTGCTGATATTCGGCGCACTGTTCGATATGCTCGGATGTATCTTCACGTGGTATCAGTATCCTTATGTCACACTTCTCATAACTGCCGGAATACTTACTATAGAGTTCCGCAGTATGCTTGAGCATAGTACCAAGCGGAAAGACCACATCAACGAGATACCGGAGATTGTGAACGATATTATTCACTGTGTCAGCCACAAGGATGCGGAGGATATTGTCAGGAAGATTAAAGGAGAGGAGCACAGCGTATGAGGAATATAGACAGAGTGCCGATTAAGCGAAACCCACAATTGTTCGACAAAGTCATTGCTAATATACAGCAGGGGCTTGCGGAGAATCTGCCATGGCTTAATCATGTATTCGGTAAGGCGGAGAGGCTTGTCAAGAAGATAGAAGGCAAGCGGTACTATTCGCCGAACATATATATCGGCGGAAATGACTATGAGTTGATAGCACCGGATTCCAACTTCGGGAATTATGCCTTTTTTACCCTTGATGACCCACAAGAAATAAGCTGGAACATCGGCGAGACAAGTCAATTAAAGGTGCCGTTCTCGGTTATAGTGTGGGTGGATATGCGCACACTTGAGGATGTGGATGAGCGTAATGCTGAAATGGTGAAGCAACAGATTATCCGAGTACTGAACGGAGGTTTCTGGCTCCGCCACGGCTCAATCCGCTTCAACAAGATATACGAGCGTGCGGAGAATGTGTTTGCAGGCTTTACGCTTGACGAGATAGATAATCAATATTTGATGCAGCCTTATTGCGGTTGGCGGTTCGCCGGCGTAATGAGCATAAAAGACGATTGCGTATGATTACATTAACACAGATTATTATCGTTGCCACAGTGGCGGCGTTCTTGATTACCCTTGCAGAGAAATGGGGTATTGTGGAATATATGCAAGTGCACGGGAATGACTTCTTCTCTAAGATGTTCAACTGTTCATTCTGCCTCAGTTGGTGGACTTGCGTGGCGGTATCCGTTATCCTTGCATTGTTCACAGCGGAAGGTTCTTGGATGCTGGCTCCATTCTGTTCGACAGTCATAACACGTATATTGCGATGAAGAGAACAAGTATAGGAAGACACTCCGTTGAGATATATGACAGTATAGACGAGCTGCCAATCAGGCGGTTCCACAAGTTCAACAAGATGCTTCTCATAGACGCAGGAGTCGGCTCAGACCTTGCGGACTTCGACAGGCACATTGAGAGAGCGATGGCGTACAGCAGGAGCAAGACACCAGAGCTGACATCAACAGAACTTGACAACCTGCGTCAGAATGTCTATTTTATTCAGTCAGGGCTGTCACCCCGTCATCTTGCTTTCGCTGTTCTTGTCAGCAGTATTGACGGCAAGGTATGTGAGGACTTGTCTGACGAGGCTCTGCAGGGTGTCGTGGACTTGCTGGCAGATGTAACCGTTAAGGATATGACCGCTCATTTCGACGCGGTCAAAAAAAAATAGAAGAAGAACTGCAACTGTATTTCCCTCGCCTGTTCGATGATGTCTCAGTCAAGGAATACTATGACCTCCTGCGCCGGCATACGCTTGCGGTGCTTGACACAATCATTAACGGAGAGAGTGACAGAAGGCGCAAGGAGATAGACATGCTGAGCATGGAGCTGATAATGTATAGTAAGCCCGATGTGTTCACAGGCTCAGACAGTGCTGAGATACGATATGACAAGCAGTTTGAGAAAATGTGTCTGACGCTATCCCAACATCTCAATATAGACCCGAAGATGTTCACGGTGCTGGAGTTCTACAACGCCTATGAGCACCTTGTGGAGATTCTGAAGGACAAGGGAAAGGCACTCAAGAAGAAATACAAGTAATTAAGCTATGGCAGACAATCACAATCCTATCAAGTACAGTGACCTTGTAAGTCCTGACAGCTCAATAACCGACCTTATAAAGCAGTTGGACGAACTGTCAGACAGCTATACGAATGCCCTCAGGAATATCAAGAGAGAGGCGATACAGCTATCGGATTCCTTAAAAGGTGTCTCCGGTGCAATGGAAGAAGGACGCAGCACTATTAAGAAGACCGCAAGCGACACTGACAAACTAACCCGTGCACAGCGTGAACTTGCCTTCGCTGAGAGTGAGAACGCCAAGAAATTGGCGGAGCTGAAAGCCGCTACCAAGGAGCAGAACGACATCAACAAGTTGCTGGTTAAGATTAACCAGTCAGCGGAAGGAAGTTACAACCGCCTCTCCGCTCAATATTCCCTCAATAAGATATACCTCAACAACATGACCAAGGAGGAGAGGGAGAACATAGAGGCGGGCAAGGAACTTGTCAAGCAGACCAAGGAGATTTACGAGGAAATGAAACGCCTTCAGGAAGCCACCGGTAAGCACCAGCTGAATGTCGGCAATTATACAGAGGTGAGCAAGCAGTTGATGTCTTACGGTGACAGGCTGAAAGAGTTTCTGGGGCTGAACAATGCCTTCGGTGAGAGCCTTCTTGCGCTTGCTAAGGGAGGTGAAGAGGGTAAGAAGGCATTCACTGCGATTGGCGACGGGGCGAAAGCACTTGGTAAGACCTTGCTCACGCTGATGGCTAACCCTGTATTCTTAGCTATCGCAGGACTCACAGGCGCAGGTATGGCGTTCAAGTGGTGGCTCGATTACAACACGGGACTTGTAGAAGCGACACGCTTGACGCAGCAGTTTACAGGCAAGGGGGGGGGCGATGACCTTAAGGCGTACCGCAACAAGGTGCAAGCGGTTGCGGACATATTCAATGTAGATTTCCGTGAGACACTTGAAGCCGCAAACGCATTGTCTAAACAGTTCGGAATCTCCGCTGATGAAGCGTTGAAACTTGTGCAGAAGGGCTTTGTGGCAGGTGGTGACGCTAATGGTGAGTTCATTGATACACTGAAGGAGTACCCGGCATACTTCAAGGAAGCCGGAATATCCGCCGAACAGTTCGTCGCTATTTCCGCACAGATGGGTAAGGCGGGATTGTTCTCAGATAAGGGTGTGGATGCAATCAAGGAAGCCAACCTGCGCCTGCGTGAGATGACAACGGCAACAGCCTCCGCCCTTGACGGTATAGGTATATCATCCAAGCAGGTACAGAAGGACTTGGAAAGCGGCACGAAGACCACATTCGAGGTGATGCAGCAAGTGTCGCAGAAGTTATCAGAACTGCCCGAAAGCTCTTCCAAGGTGGGTACTGCTATAGCTGATATATTCGGTGGTCCAGGCGAGGATGCGGGCTTGCAATACTTGCAGACATTGAAGGACATTGAGCTCAACATGGATAATGTCAAGGCGGAGGCTGGAGAACTCGGCAGATTACAGGAAGAGCAACTCAATGCACAGCTGGAGCTGGAGAATGCCTTAGCTGGACTCTTCGACATGACGGGAGGCAGCTTCGAGACGATGACCACTCACGCCAAGACATTTGTCAGCAACGGTATAACAGCAATCATCAAGGGTGTCATCTGTCTCGCCAACTATGTTATCAGCCTGTATAACGACTCTGTTACATTCCGCGCGCTATGGAATGGCATTGTCAACGTATTCAAGTACACTTTCGCCACCGTCGGCAATCTGTTCAATGCGTTCCTGGACTTACTCAAGGCAACAGGTACAGCGCTCAAGGCGGCATTCACATTCGATGTCAATGCACTTGTGTCCGCCTATGCGCAGGCAGGCACGGCCTTGAAGAACCTTGTCAAGGCACAGGTGGTAGGTGTCGCCAAGGTTATGGAAGACACAGTTGCCGGCATCAACAAGAAGGCTACGCCGATAACCATCCCTGTCAGTGTAGAAGGCATGGACAGCGTCTCGCAGCCCAATATCAAGACCGGTGACAATGTCACGGGCAACACAAGTAGCGATAAGAAGAGCAAGAAAGGCAAAGATACAAGCAAAGATGTGGAGCAGGCATACAAGAAAAACCTTGAGGCCACGCGCAAGTATCAGGATGCCGTGCTTGCTCTTGAGCAGAACGAATGGTACAAGCGCCGGCAGCAGACAGTATACCAGTACAGCAGGCAGATAGAAGACCTGCAACACCAGTTGCTGACTGAAAAGACGCTCACGGCAGAAGGCAAAAAAGCGATAACGGCGACCATAGAGACCCTCCAATTGCAGCAGGCTGATGCACTGATGAAACTGGAGCAGGATGAGTATACGGAGCAGTTGGAGCGGCAGAAGAGTGCCATCGCGTTAAGGTTACAGGCCGTGCGTGAAGGTTCGGAAGAAGAATATAACCTGAAGCTGCAACAGATAGAGAATGAACGCCAACTTGCATTGCTGAAGAATGAGCAGCAACCGGAGGGCAAGCGTCAGAATACCGGCGACATTAATGCCGTCTATGACAAGCAGGCGGCAGGCATTGCAGATGAATACATGCGTGCACAGTTGGCTATATTCGATCAGCAGCAGAACCTCGCCGCATCAGAATTTGACCTTCTGCGTAATTCCGAGGAACGCAAGACACGCTTCCGCCTTGAACAGGAGAAGACACGCCTGCAGAAGATTCTTGAACTGAATAAGGCGGCAGGGCAGAAGCTGTCAGACGTAGAGGTGGAGACCATCAACAACACAATCAAGAAGATAGAACAGGAGATTGGTCAGAGCAAGAAGGACGAGAAGAGCAAGGATATATACGGAATGTTCGGTCTGAACCTTGATGATGACCAGAAGGAAGCCATCAACACCTCCATGGACTTCGCCAAAGAAGCCCTACAGGGGTATCTCGATGCCTATAAGGCAGCTGCAGATGCCAAGGTCGAAGCGGCGAACAAGGAGGTGGACAGTGCACAGAAGACGCTGGACGCAGAAAAAGAGGCACGCGCCAATGGCTACGCCTCAGACGTGGCGACTGCACAGAAGGAGCTTGACCTTGCCAAGAAGAATCAGAAGAAAGCCCTTGATGAGCAGAAGAAGGCAGCCAAGGCGCAGCAGGCAATACAGCAGGTGGAGCAGATTGGCAACCTTGTCAGTGCCACGGCACTGATATGGAAGCAGTTGGGCTTCCCGTGGGCTATTCCTGCCATTGCCGTAATGTGGGGCAGTTTCGCCGCCGCAAAGATAAAGGCGGCACAGGTCACGGCAAGTTCTGAGAGTTATGGAGAAGGCACGGTGGAATTGCTCAGCGGCGGTTCTCATCAGTCAGGCAAGGATGTAGACCTCGGCAGGAAGTCGGACGGCACACGGAGAAGGGCAGAGGGTGGTGAGTTCTTCGCTGTTATCAATAAGAGGAACTCACGGCGTTATCGGCATGTGATACCAAATGTCATTCACGCTTTGAATGACGGGACATTCGCCGATAAGTATCTCAATGTATACCCTACAGACAACGGGCTTGTGATGAATATTGGAGGCGGTGACGCTCCCGACCTGCGCAACCTGTCAGCGGATGTCAGGGAAATTAAGGAGCAGAACCGCCGCCGTGTATATGTTGACGGAGCCGGCAATACAATAATAGAATACCGTAATCTAAGGAGGAGAGTAAGAAGCGTATGATGCAGTACCGTTTTTTCATCCGGTTAGGCAGTGGCGGTGCGCCGCATGCCGTCCGCCCGATATATAAGGACGACCTGTCAATTGACTACGAGAAGGAGAGCGGACAGCAGTTCTTCAGGGCGAAGTTGTCCGGTAAACTCTCATTCGTCAGGGAAGACTACAGGTATATTATAGGGGCACCGCTTGAGACGACCTTCTTTCTTGATATTGAGGTGTCAAGTGACTGGGGCAACACATGGAAGCCTTACTATACAGGACAGTTCGTGATGACAGACTGTACGGTGAATGAAGCCGATGAACTTATAACCGTACAGCCGGATGTGTCAGATGTGTACAATGACATTCTGGACGGCTACGAGAACGAATACAACCTTATAACATGCAGGCCTGAGATACAGCCACTATATATAGCTCGCCGCCCGCTCATACAGGTATATATAAGCGGTGACAGTGTAATATCATGCTTCTTGGGCGGAATGGCGTGGGAGCAGGATGTTACTGCTGTTGATGATTACAACGAATTGATATACAAGTATCATTTCGCTGTTGACACAGAGATTAAGCATGCGGAGGTCACAGGAGCGGATTATCTATCCGCTAACGGTGATTATAATGGCGTGGTCCAAGGCAATTATGAGGATGGCACGGCGAAGGCAGAGCTGCGCCATGAGCCTGTACGATTCGTGAATACAGACACGCACATGACATTCGAGGTGTATCTTAACGAACTCGGCAAGCACTATGTGCGTCTGCGTATAGTACAGGACAAGACGAATACAGTATTGTATGAGTATAGGGAAGCATACGACTGGCAAGGAACGTATGATATAGACCTCACGCCACCAGCAGGCTCCCCTGCAACAGGAAAGGCGCATGTATATTTCACGACACGTAATATATATGCCCGTTATCTGCTTGATGTGGAAAAATTCATGGGACTGGACACATACCTGCTGCCTTCTGATGATATAGCAGGCAGTAACCGCAACTATCACCGTGTTATCGGCTATGCATTAGGCACTACTACCTTCTCGGACAGGATGTCAGACGAGCCGACGGAGTACGGGCGGACAGATACAGACCAGTACTTCATGCCTCCAGTCTCGTGTGGAGTAAAATTCTACCCACTAGCACAGAGTACATGGAGTAACTTCTCGCTATGGTTCTTCTTCTCGCAGGCGGATGATATTCTGGATATTGAAGGAAGACATACGTACAAGCTTAAGGATGCGTGGCCTTTGGCTTCGGCAATTAATGTGTTGCTTGCTCAGTTCGCTCCCGATGTCAAGTTCTATCCAACTGAAGAGTACAGCCAATTCTTCTACTCTGAGTACAACCCACTGACACGTAGCACGTGGAAGCTATATGTGACTCAGAAGTCTAATATACTGGCTGGCGAATACAGTCTTGCTGCGCAGAAAGCACCAGCAACACTCAAGCAGTTCCTTGATATGTTGAAAAATGTGTTCCAGTGCTATTGGCATGTAGAAGGCGACAAGTTGCGCATTGAGCATATAAGCTGGTACATGAACGGCGGCAGTTATAGCGTCATGCCTGAGGTCGGTTATGATCTTACACAGCTCGAAAACATACGCAATGGCAAGAAATGGGCGTTTGCGTCCTCTGAATATTCGTGGGACAAGGAGGATATGCCACAACGTTATCAGTTCGAGTGGATGGACGAGTGCACCACGCTCTTTCAAGGTGAGCCGATGGAAGTCATGTCCGCATTTGTCAAAAAGGATAAGACGGAAGAAGTCAACGTTGCAAACTTCTCCGCAGATATTGATTACATGTTGCTTAATCCGGAGGCAATCAGTTCCGATGGCTTCGCTCTACTCTGCGCAACACAGGCAAATGCCTTGAAGGCTTACATATCCGGAAACATTGGAGGAGGTTCTCAGGGTACTGATAGCGAGCACATGATGAAGCTTGATATTGTTCCGGCGTTCAGAGGACAGGAAGCCGCATTGCGTATCTATGCCATGGGCGGAGGAGTCGCGCAAGTTGAATTCTTCGATTCGGGCGGTAACAGTATCTACAGTGGCAGTTCCTTTGGAGCTAATGGCGAGACGTTGGAATATGATGTGACAATACCGGCAGAAGCCGCACAAATGAGCTTCCATGTCTTGCAAGGGCATGTCAACATTACGATATATAGCATGAGAGTGAAGAACGCTCTGGAGGTTCCGTTTATCACGCTAAGGCGCGACGGTGTCAACCATTCCATGCAGAACGGCTATTTGTCATTTGCGTGGCTGCAGCCTAATTTGTTATTGTATAATATGCCTGCGTGGACAATCAAGGTCAATGGCGAGGATATGGAAGCAAAGAGCATACAGCGTAACAAGAAGCAGACTGTCACATTCCCCACCAGAGGCGAAACAATAGACCTTAACGACCTTGTACGCACGGATATAGGTAACGGACAGATAGAGAAGATAAGTATTAACCTGTCATCAAGGATGGCAAAGGCGACCTTGCAATATGATACAACAGAATATTAATTACAGCGTGCTGCCATGGTATACATCCATAGAGCAGCAGAACCACCGCAAAAGTTATGCGTATGGCCAGATATATCCGTTATATACTCCGGCGAACACCCTTCTGCCGTTTCAGATTATGCGCCGACATCGTGCTGGCGCGGAAATACAAAGCGTTCTCCTGTATAGAAAGAATGGCGTACTTGTCAGAGATATAACACAGGAGATGAAGGATACAGGGCTGCGCATTATATCATTTCCGTTACGTAACTTAGACGTTGTAATATATCCCAACACCATGCCAATGAGCTTACAGCAGGCGGACGGTCAGTATTATGCTGTGATGTCTGACGGTGTGGAAACATGGTATTCTGAGGTGTTTACGGTCGTTCAGGATATGAGCGGGTATCTGCGCATAGAATGGTACGACAAGGAGAACCTTGAATTTGACGATGGGATAATCGTCTACAGGAACCCGTTATTCAAGAATTATCTGTATCTTTGTTCTGAGGTTGGTAAGCCAGAATACACCTTCGAGGAGGATGGAGAAACACGAGACGGGTACTTCTTTACAGAGAAGCAACTGAGCGAGAAAACTTACAGATTTACATTTCTCGCACCTGAGTATCTCTGTGATGTCATGCGCCTCATACGCATGTCTGATTACGTCAATATCCGCGACAAGTACGGCAGGGAATACAACTGCGACACATTCCTCATCACTCCGAAGTGGGAGACACAGGGAAACCTCGCAAGTATTGAAGCCGAGTTCGACACTGCAACGGTGGTGAAGAAGATTGGGCGGGGCTATATTCTGCGTGACACGGGCGACTATGATGACGATTACAATAACGACTACAACAAGGAAGGTATATAAGCATGGGAGGATATGAACAACTGAAAGAGGCCGTTAGGAACGTCATCAAGGCGAACGGCAATCAGGAGATAACGGGAGACATCCTACAGCAGACACTTGTCGCTATTATCAACAATATGGCGCAGTGTGCTACATTCGCAGGTGTTGCAACACCTGATACCGTGCCCGGCACACCGGACGGCAATGTGTTCTATCTTGCCGCCATGCCCGGCACTTACGTCAACTTTGGCGGTATAATAGTAAGCGGCAGGCTCACAATTATCACCAACAAGGGAGGGGTGTGGTCTAATACTGAGCTTGACATACCCAACTATGCCGAGTTTTCAAAGGTTAGAGATGCGCAGGTTGTCAAGAGGCAGGGCATCCGTATAATGTCCGTTAACAACACGGCGGAAATAGGACATCTTGACAGTACAGCCGGAGGCAGACAGCCAACGAAGCCCGATGTTGAGCTGGAGAATACGGCAGGCGGCGATGTTAATATCAAGGGTGCCGGCGTTCATGTTACAGTTGCAGACACGTTCAAGGTGTCTCAAACTAAGGGAACAGGAGTTACCGCAAGTACATCTTCAATCACTCTTGACGGAGATGTCCATATTACCACAGGCAGCGGAGGCGTGAAGGTAGATTCAGAGAGTGCTGTTGCTATCAATTCCAACAAGGGCGATGGAATCAAGCTGAGACTGTCAGATATATTGTCGCTGGCGTTGGAGCGCATGAATGACAGGCTCAATATTGTAGCTCCGCAAATCCGATGGGTGCAGAAGGTTCAGGACAAGAGTACAGGACAATGGAGTGATGTTCAGCATCTGCTGTCAGAGGAATTGCTTACACCACAAGAGAAGCAAGACTTGAAGAACTGCATTACCCGTATCTTCTGGGACAGTTCCTCGGAGATGTATATGTATGACACAATGGACAAGCCTGACAATGACTTCCCCATTCAGGAGGTCGCTGCTAACGGCAGCAAGCCGGGGCTGATGAGCGTGGCAGACAAGAAGAGGCTGGAGAACCTTATTATCAATTCCATCATAGACGTTGCGACAGCTCGTGTGAACGCTGATACATACAAGTGGATGACGCAAGACGAGTTCAGCGAAGCAACGAAGGAACTTGACTATGACAAGTATGTGGTACTTGCAAGATTCCGCGGCATGGTTCTATGGGCTTCCACGGTCGCAGGAAGTGCCCCTGAGGCCGATGCAACAGCGACAATGAAGCTATATGCAAACGGGAAGATAGATGTATCAGTAATATCAGACACAGGATTAGTAGAATGACAACTGAATATAGAACATTGATATTGGATAACGGGCACGGAGCGAACACCTCCGGCAAACGCTCGCCTGTATGGGCGGACGGCTCACAGCTCATGGAATACGAGTTCAACCGTGACATTGTGAAGCGCATAGCAGAACAGTGTAAGGAGGGCGGTATAGACTGCCGTGTACTGGTTCCGGAAGACAGGGATATATCGCTGGCAGAGCGTTGCAGGCGTGCAAATGCCATATATAACGAGACCGGCGGAAAGTGCTTTCTCATAAGCATCCACGCAAACGCGGGAGGCGGTACGGGGTGGGAGGCGTACACTTCACCGGGAAAAACAAAGGCGGACGACATCGCCACCGAGTTGTACAGACAGGCAGAGACGGAGTTCGCAAGGGACGGCTGGAAGATGCGGCGAGATATGAGTGATGACGACCCTGACAAGGAAGAGGGGTTTTACATTCTGAAGCATACTAAATGTCCTGCCGTGCTCACCGAGAACTTCTTTATGGACACAGAGAAGGACTGCCGTCTTATAATGAGTGAATACGGACGATGGAGGGTGACGCAGATACACTACAGGGCAATTAAGAACATAATCAAGCAAGCAACATGACCAAGGAAGAGCGACTACAGTACATAGAAGAGAATATTGAGGGGCAGGGCAATCAGGGTGCAATCCTCCTTGCACCGTTGCTTCGTGATATGGTGGCGAATTCACAGGCTGACGGCGATGTCCAGGAGATAACGGAGGAACAGATAGATTCTTTATTTGATTAATTATAAGGGTGATATATATGGATGTACTGACATTTCCTATGCTGAAGAGATTCTTCAGTCGCTATAACGCAAAGGTGAAAGACTGCGTAACACGTATATTCTGGGACAGTTCCTCGGAGATGTATATGTATGATACCACGGACAAGCCTGACAATGACTTCCCCATTCAGGAGGTTGCTGCCGACGGCAGTAAGCCCGGACTGATGAGCGTGCCCGACAAGAAGAAACTTGATAAAGTGAATACATCAAAGAGGTTTGTCAGCCGTATGGAGGTTGGTACCATAACACCTGACAGCGTTGACCTCGATGTATACTATGATAACCAGCAAGAGGATGTGGACGGCGACCCGGATGGTCAACGAATTCCGGCCGCCACCTCTGAAAAAGCCGGTGTAATGTCAGCGGGCGACAAGAAAGGCATGAATTACTACGACGGCATGCGTCAGCGGTATATTGCCCTGCAGAATGTCGCAGGAGATGTTACGTACAATGCTGACAGCGTTACTATCGGCCATACTTATAGCGGAGCTTTGGATGACATTGAGGCCACCCCTGTAGCCATCCAGGCAGCAGACGGGGAAAACGCAGGAGTCATGCCCGCGGAGGACAAGAGAAAGCTTAACAGAATGCTTGACGGTCCTGTCTTCCATGTCGGTAACGGCACTGTTAACTCACTCTCCTCTCTTAATGCTCAATTCGAAGCCTTCATAACAAATGCCGCCATACCATTGACAAATGAAGGATTGGTTGTGATTCATGGACAATTTCAAGATATGGCGTTCGGTGTCTATCAATGTGTTGTGACGGACTCTGAGGCTCTTTATATGACACTTGCAGGAGGTGCCGTCGGCAGTATTATGGGTGGCAACGAGGCATCAATGATAACTATTGATGGCAGCCGCAGCAATACGACCGGCAAGGTTACGTGGGAACATACAACATAGTAGCGACTTTGTATATTTTTATTTTTTAACTTAATTCAAACAAAAATGGATTTTCTTAGTTTTACGCGCCTCAGCTATTTCTGGGGCAAGGTCAAGAGTTACATTGACAAAGCAATCAAGGGTGTAGAGGACAAGGTCAGTCAGATTGACCTCAGCCTCTTCAAGGTGGTGGATTCTCTTCCAACAGCAGATATTAATCCTGACAAGATTTATCTTGTGCTCAGTGCCAGCAAGGGCACGAACAACACTTACACAGAGTATGTGTATGTGGACGGCAAGTGGGAGATTATTGGTGAGTATAAGGCAGCTGTAGACCTCACTCCGTATGTGAAGTTCACAGACCTTGCGTCAGCATCCAAGGCAGGTGCGATGAGTCCTGCTGACAAGAAGAACCTTGACGACCTTGTTACTAAGGTCAATAACCTTATAGCAACAGGCGGCGAGGCTAACGTCCTTGAAACTGTCAAGGTCAACGGCGTGGCACTTGCAATCACCGACAAGGCGGTCAACATTCCTCTTGCTTCCTCAACCGTTGCAGGCGTTATGAGCACAACGGACAAGCAGAAGCTTGACGGCATTCAGGAGATTACAGAGGCGCAGATTGACTCTCTATTCACTTAACCTACTGCCCTGCCGTGCGGGAATTGAACTGCACGGCAGGGCTCAGGTCGCACAGGTACAGTAATGAAGATATACATTATATATATAGGCATTCTCGTCTCTATGTTGGTGGTCATGAGCAAGCAACAGCGTGAGCTAAGACAATTAGCGACCGAGCGGGATATATACCGCAAGAATACGGTGACGGCATTGCAGGATGTCAATGTGTACAGAACACATGACAGTCTCAGTGCCGCCACCGTCAAGGCATTGCGCTTGACGCTTGACGAATATATCAAGTGCAGACATGAAGACGCTGAACTTATCAACACCTTACAGGTGAAGAATAGAGACTTGACAGCAGTTGCGTCCGCAAGTACGGAGACAATCCGACAACTGAACGGGAAGGTGCGTGACTCAATCGTATATATTCCTGAGGATACTGTGACAGTGATGGCGAGATGTGTGGATATAGAAGACCCGTATATTACGCTTCATGGGTGCGAGCTTCCGGATAACAGGTTCAATGGATATGTAGCCGTGCGTGATACTCTGTTGATAACAGAGACAGTACAATATAGGAGATTTCTCGGCTTCTTATGGAAGACGAACAAGGTGAAAAATTGTAAGATAGACATCGTAAGCCGTAATCCGTACACATGTATTACAGGTTTCGAGGTAATCAGGATAACAAGGTAATAGTTCTATTTTTTTAGGTATATTCTTCTTTTGCTTGGCGCAGGATGTCGGGAGACATCCTACGTCTTTTTGTTTTGATTATTAAATAGAAGAAGAGTTGAATATTGTGTCAATTAAACGGAAATTATTATCATTGATTATTGAAAAATCTTTAGCAATATACACATCTGCAATATCCATTGTTCCGACATGATTGAGAGCCTCGTCAACATCAGACTTGGAGACTTTCAGAAGGTTGCGTGTCAGCGTGGCGAATGTGTGCCTCGCCTGGTAGAATTGCAGATTATCTATTCCTGCGGATTGACCTACAATTTTCAATCCTTTGTTAATGTTCGAGTTGAATGTCCGATAAGTGGAATATCTCTTATAGAAGTTGAATACACGTGAGATGCCTTTATATTTCTTCATCAGCGGCATGATGAAGGGGTGTACTTTCACTTCTATATAAGCCTCGTCATTTCTGCGGTCTTTCGTTTTCGTTCGGTTGTAGCGTATGATACCGCCTTTCATGTTGGAGACACCGAACAAGTCCACGGAGTTCATCCCCATAAGGCAAAATGACAGAATAAAGCAGTCACGTGCCAGCTGTGACCGGCTGCCCTCTTTCCCTTTGTATTGATAGACTTTCATGAGTTCTTCAAGCGAAAGAGAGCGTACTCCTTTCTTCATAATCTGACGTGGAACCTTGAACCGCACGAAAGGGTCGTTGTTGATGACCTGCTCGCAATCAGTATTGTATTTTCTCATAGCCTCACGGTATAAGTGACGCATCAGACCGAGGTACATAGATTTTGCCCGAGGCTTGTCTTTAAGAAATTCTTGAAATCCCTCAAGCAGTGCGTAATTGATTCGTGAGAAAGGAAGTGTGCGCTTTTGCTGAAATGTCTCCAGAGCGTGAAGCATACTTCTGTAATTCTCCAACGACTTAGTGGAAGTGTGCTTCATCCACTCCTCAGCGAACTCGAAGAAGTCAACGTCACCGCCTGTAGCTGTAAGACGCTCAGCAATATAGGCGGCATCAACTTCTTCACCTGTGAGTTCAATCGCCAGGTCGAACAGCCTGTCTTGGAATTTTCGGCGCAACTTCTCAATACGCTGAGCCATGCGGATGTCCTTCACCTTCTTCCTGTCAGAAGAGAGTTGGGAGTCCGTTACTGTCAATTCTGTAGGTATTCTTTTCTTGGTTTTCCCGTGGCAGATGAGAAAGGATATTGCTCTTTCTTTCTTCTTTCCTTTCCTGCCAATCTCTACGGTAATAGTTGCCATATTTTTGCGGATTTTTTGCGGAAATTCTGCCGATTAAAAGTGAAAAACATTTCCAAAAGTGGTATACCTGTAGGGAATCGAACCCTAATCTGAGGAACCGGAATCCTCTATTCTATCCATTGAACTACAGGTACTTCAAGGTGTTAGGACGTGTGTTAGTCTGAATTAGAGGTTGCGGGTTGAGGTATGAACCATTATAATGAGACTGTCAGCTACAATGCCAACGGCTCTCCCGTAACCATAAAGCGCAACGGCAGGAACGATTCCAGAAGTTACACTGCTATTGACGACCTGAAACTGTCCTACACAGGGCCGCGCCTTCGTGCTGTTACGGACAAGGGCGAGGCATGCACATATACCGGTGCCACGGATTTCAAGGACGGCGCAAGCACATCACAGGAGTACACATACAACGCCTGCGGCGCGCTGACAAGCGATACAAACAAAGGCATGGCAAGCATCGGCTACGGTTATTGGGGAACTCCTTCAGGCATACAGTTCACAAACGGCTGTCAGACGCAATATGTCTATGACGCAAACGGCACAAAGCTGAAGCGTATACACATCGGCAATGGGCAACATTAAAGTATTCTCACCTATAATTCAGCCTGCAAATACGAATACCGAGCTGTGTAGGATGTCTGCTCATATATTTGAAAAGTGTCATCGGCTCCTCCACAACCTTCTTATGTATTTGTGAGGCATTGAGGAGGTGCAGACCATCAGCATGCCAAACTGCAATTCCGATATGTGAAGTATCCAGTCCTTTTTTTGAGGTTATTATCGCAATGATGTCACCATCCCGGACATATCGTTGCAGCTTACTTTCCCCAGATTTACCGAGCGCAGCCTTCGGAATGTAGCGGTAACGTTCTCCATTCATACTTTTTTCCATGTTTCTGATACCGGGAAGCCATTCCCTATTTGAAGATAGCATCTTGTAAGCAGAAATGTGACAGGACATATAGTTGACAGGAGTCTTGGAAAAATCCTGCCATGCAGTGAATAGATGATTACCGGTCTTGAGATCGGACTGTGATGGTTCCACACGCGAGACAATACCTTGGCGTTCGTTCTGAGTAATCCAGTATGTGAAATAATGCTTGCGCGCAGTATATTCCACATTACCGCCAGCATAACGTATCTCACGCAGATGGCGACAATAATCCCTGAAAGATGTCTCGCCCAACTGCGTACAGAGCGCAAGAGTTAACACAGTCTCTACATAAGTAGTACAATCAAGTTCTCGCAGATTGACCACGAGCCGCTCCTCTGCGCCTTTATCAAGTGTTCCACCCACGTAAGGAATACCTTTTAATAACCGTGCAAAATAGACGACAGTCTCACCCACCGGCTTCGTGCGCATTGACACAGAGGACGCGAGAAGTTTCTCAACGAAAACCTTATCTGAGGGGTTGAAAACCGTCTGAGGTAAAATTGTGTTGGCTGTCAGAAGGAAAATAAATAGGATTATTATTCTCATAACTCAAAAAACTTTCCTGGCGTGCGATAGCGTTTCTTCTTTCCAAAGTTCACACCGACATAGACATTAATATTTCCGAAAGTATTACGTATGGAAAACTGTGATTTGTTATAGGCAAAAGTATGAACCTGCCCGGAGACACCTGCAAACCAGCGTGTGTTATTCCATACAACTCCCATTCTGCCGACACCGTCAAAACTCACATTAGAGAACTTAAAGTCCTCAAAGAATTTCTCCAGGCGCATCTGTTCACCATTCGACTTGTTATAAGTCAGTGCAGCCGTAAATGACGCACCAAGTGTCCAGTTTGGTGCAAACACCCAGTTGTATGAATAGCCACCATAGAGCGAGTAGCAACTATATGTGATATTCTCAAAGAATTGTAATCCTTCCATCTTATCTTTATATTCCGGGACATATTGAGATGCCATATCCACTATTCTGTTCCAATCCATAGACAGTGAATATTTAGAGTATCCGACTCCTGCCAAGGGTGAGCCGGCAGAACGTCGCTGACAGGTTGACTGGTTGTAAGCTGCCGGATAACTATGACGACGATGGTTAAAAATGTAATAGACATTATATCCCCATCGTTCCACGCCGAAACCTTCAAAATATTTGTCCACAAGTGGAGACACATCTATCGCAGTATCGTCACCGGCCTTAACGTTTGTCATTCGGAAGTCAGAAACTTTGCGATAATAGAAATCCACCCCAAATAGCGAAGTGTATAGGCTTAAATTAAAGGTCTTGGCATTGTTGGATATATAGAAATTATTAAACTGGAGCGTATAGCCAAGAAATATCAATGAATATCCGGCGTAAGGGCCAATCTTTGTAGATGTCTCCGGTGCAAAGGTTACGGAGGCACCGTTCTTTTGGTAAATTTCATAGGACTCCAGATTAGTTGTAGACTGCATCATTGCTTGAAACTTATAGTGCTGCGGCTCAATATATGCTGTGTCAACAGTGTCAAACTCACGGATAAAACTTGCGATTCCCCTGCCGACTTTCCTGAACAGTGAGTTTTTTTTCTCCTTTGCTATGGTTTCTGACACAATAGAGTCACTCTGTGCGGAGACAGAACCACACAGAAACATCATGAAAAATATGTAGGCAATACGTATCATTCCTGTTAATTCTTCATAATACATTATCCACAATCCTGCATCACCGTTTCACATGGTACGCCTCCATAAGTCATCGGCGGACATATGTCTTATGTCCTAACCGCCTTCGTCTCAAAACAGACTATATTTTCTTTAGAATACGGTCAAGCACCCAGTTGACAGGTGTAACAGAGAGGCTGGTGCAGTCACATGTATTTGTGCCTTGCAACGTTTCCACAATAGTACGGATGAGCGGCTGTTGGACATGCTCGGGATTCGGGATGGAAAACTCCCGAAAACCTTCCGAAGTTCTGAGATGTATCGGGGAGAAATCAAATACAGAGAAACAAAGCGTACCCTTACTTCCGAGAATCTCTATGCGATCCTCATTATGAGATTCGTGACCTACAAAGCACCATGAGCCGGAGCCTACCAAGCCACTCTCAAACTGAAAGCAAGCACTTACACTGTCCTCTGCCTCATAAAGCCCACCACGATTGGCTGAGTATCCACGTGCATGGGTTATCAATCCGAACAGCTCTTGCAGCAAATCAAGCTGATGAGGAGCCATATCATAGAAATATCCTCCCCCTGCAATTGACGATTTCACACGCCATGGCCGGTTCTTCCGATCCATATCTTCCTTACGCGGAGGACAGGCATAGCGTATTTGGACATTCTGAACCTCACCGATGGCCTTCGTGCATACAAGTTCCTTTACTTTTAGGAAATACGGAAGATAGCGTCGATAGTAGGCAACAAAGCACGGTACACCTGTCATTAACGAGACATGATTGATACGAGCACAGTCGTCATAACTGGCAGCAAGAGGTTTCTCTACATATACCGGTTTCCCTGCATTCATCGCCATGATTGCATATATAGGATGAGATGCAGGAGGCGTGGCGACATAAACAGCGTTCACTTCCGGATCATTGATAAGTTCGGCAGCATCTGTATACCACCTTTTTATATTATGGCGCATAGCATAACTACGTGCACGTTCAGTTGTACGGCTCATTACTGCTACGATCTCCGACCCTTCCACTTCAGCAAAAGCCGGACCACTCTTTTTCTCCGTCACTTCACCACATCCTATAAAACCCCATTTTACCTTCTTCATAATCGTCAGCTTTAATTATCAGTCAATATAGTTTTGTCAAGCCGTTCTATTCCTTTTATCGTACAGATACTACGGACAAGATATATCATCATCATCTTCAAGATATCTTTCAACGGATAGGTCTTCACATATGTTGCCACAAAATTCCCTGTGATATTATTACATATATCCTCAACAATATCAAAATTCAGTTCTGTAATAAAATAGCCCTGCTCCTGACCTTTTCTGAAAAACTCATGAGTCTGCGTCTTGTGCTCCCCCCTATTTTTCTCGAAGAACTCAAGAACACTGGGATACATGTGAATGTCCTCAAAAAAGACAGGATTCATATCCTTAACTTCATTGAACCTGATACGTAAGAACTCTGTAAGGATATCCATGGCATCGTCCGTATGCCTCATCCTTGTCTCAAACTTACTCTTGGAGGTCTCCACGTGCAGTTTAAAACTTTCAAGAACAACATCCTCCTTATTTGAATATATTTCATAAAGCGTACGCTTCGAAATGCCAAGATGGCGTGCAATATCGTCCATCTTGACAACGCGGATGCCATTCTTCAGAAATAATGCGTATGCCTCTGTAAGAATATTATTCTTTAATTCATTTCGGTACTCCGTTGAAGCGGGTCTTCGTGCCATGTTGATTTGAATTTAGAGGTTCTTGTATCATCTTCTTCCTAAGTGTGGTATCATGCTGTTGCTCCCGTACCGGTAATTGTCCTTGAGGCCGTAGAGACAAATTCTGCTTTGCGTCAGATAAAGACTGTGGCTGTCCAGATAAAGGTCGTAACGTATCAGTCAATATACGTGATGCCACTGGCTCATGAAGCAACCGTATATCATAAATCGAAAATATTTGACGCTTCGTCTCATCCTGAGATATATTTGCCACTGATGAAGACGGCTTGTGCATCATAAACATTCCATAGACAGACTTAATTCCTACTGCTTTGTCATCTGCAATCACAAGTGTATTCGGCCCTGACATTGAGCACATCATGTTACGCACGACGACACTGTCATTATTCAGTCGTAAGGCAAGGATAGCCGTAACATAGCGGTTAGCATTGTCTGAAAGGAAAATACCTGAGAAACGTAACGTTATACGTTCGCCTGGTGAAAGTATTGAATCTGTCACCACAGACCATGTATTTGTCGTGTAGGGTGCATAGTCAAATAGAAGCAACTGCCTCTCCGTATTCCAAATGTCCGTCGTGTCTGTCATCTCACCCACTCCGGCACCCATGGCAGCAGCTTCACTGTTCACGCGCTCGAAGAGACGTTCGTAAATATGTTCCAGCTCATGCGCATTGCGGGTATAGTATACCATTGAAGAATCCCATTCACTTTGAGTGATATCATGCTTCTTCAATACATTAAGGAATAATGCATACTGACGGGCACCATTCTCACGATCCCTATAGTCTGAATAGGAGAAATGCGCCCTGTGAATATCGTACAGCACATCTTCCATCTCGTCATCATCAAGGACGTAAGACGGACGCGATGCTTCACAGGCAGCCATCAATGCTACTATAAACAATATGTAAAGAATGTTCTTTTTCAATAACTATTTAATCTATTATTTCTACTTTCCTGTTATTATACCCATCACTCGCTTCTTGCCTCTGTCTACGCCGCTCTTTTATTTTCAGACATATCACCGCCGTCATTATGTTTTCCTGTAGATGCCACACCAATCTCAGACAGTTCCTTACGGCAAAACAGCAACAAGGATACAACAGAACAACTGATACTTGCATCTGCGAAATTAAAAACAGGCTGAAAGAATATGAATGGCTGACCTCCGAAATATGGTGTCCAGTCTGGATATGTACTTACAATTAGCGGGAAATAGAACATATCAACCACCTTACCTGTAAGAAACCCGGAATATCCTTCTCCAAACGGCACAACATACGATACATAATCCGGCGTTGACTGTGTGAAACACAGACCGTAAAACATACAGTCAATAAGATTTCCAGCAGCACCGGCAAGTACCATGGACAGCAGGACTATAAATATCCACCGTGCCCCTCTCATAATCTGACGACACAGATACCATCCTATAACAAAAATTGCAATAAGGCGGAACAGGCTCAACGCATACTTAGGTATGAAAGTCATACCATAAGCCATACCGTTATTCTCTACGAAAGTAATGTAAAACCATGATGTCACTTCATGACTCTCATAAAGTGACATTGAAGTCTTCACTTCAATTTTTATCAATTGGTCAATAATGAGAATTGACGCGATCAATAAGAACGCGACAATTCCCTGTTTTTTTTTCTTTTTGTCCAACATTTTATATTACGAGACGGCAATGCCACTTGATTGGAATGTTTAACCGAAAGGTATTATGCCCTAACAACAAGAATCTTAGCACTAAAATCACCAAGTTCTGAATCAATACCGTCAGTTGCCTCACCGAGAGTAATGCCATTGGCAAGGACCTGGGCAGAGATATGGTTACCAAAATTCTTAATAACCCCGGCAAGTTCCGGCTTATCCTCTATCGTAACAAGAATACGGTCAGTAATCTCCAGACCACTGTCCTTACGGATAGCCTGAATACGCTTTATGACAAGACGTGAGATACCTTCTTCCTTCAGTTCCGGAGTAATATTGATATCCAATGCTACGGTAATTGTACCTTCCTGTGATATTGTCCAACCGGGAATATCCTCAGAAATTATTTCAACATCCTCACGTTCGATAAGTGCGACAGTGTCTGCAACATCAAGACTGACAGAGCCTTTTTCTTCCAACTCCGCAATCTGCTCTTGACTCATGGCCACCACAGCGGCATTAACGCTCTTCATAAGTTTACCGAACTTTTTACCCATAGTGCGGAAATTGCACTTTACCTTCTTCACAAGGATCCCGGCACCACTTTCTATAAACGTTAGTTCCTTGACATTAGTCTCCGCAAGGATTACGTAAGCCATACGTTCCACACATTTGCGCATTTCCGCATCTGTTGCCGGGATGGATATAGTCTGTAAAGCCTGTATCACCGGTATCTTCACTTTCTTACGCAGTGAAAGAACCATGGACGTCACCTGCATGGCAACCTGCATGGCACGCTCAAGTTCTGCATCTATCTTCGCAATGTCTGCTTCCGGGAACTTAGCAAGATGTACGCTCTCTGCAATATCTTTTCCTGTAACAGCATTAAGGTCAAGGAAAAGTCTGTCCGCATAGAACGGAGAGATTGGAGCCACAAGACGTGCCAGTGTATCAAGACAAATATACAATGTCTGGTAAGCTGACAGTTTATACTGCGTCATGCCTCCTCCCCAAAAACGCTTCTTGTTAAGTCTGATGTACCAGTTTGACAGTTTGTCCACGACAAATGACTGCACAAGTCTACCTGCCGGGGTAACATCATAGTCGGAGAGATATTTGTCAACATCCTTAACGAGCGTATTTAGCTCAGACAGAAGCCAGCGGTCAAAGTCCGGACGTTCTGAGAAAGGAACATCCGCATCAGAATAGTCAAATCCATCTACATTGGCATATAATGTAAAGAATGAGTACGCCTGATGGAGCTTAATGAAGAATGAACTTGTCACCTCCTTCACACCATCCGGGTCAAAAGACAGGTTGTCCCATGGCGAAGAGTTTGTCACCATATACCAGCGTACAGGATCAGTACCATACTTTGCAATGCAATCAAAAGGATTGATTACATTACCCAAACGCTTGGACATCTTCACTCCGTTCTTATCCAATACAAGACCATTCGAAATTACATTCTTATATGCAACAGAATCAAAGACCATAGTCGCTATGGCATGAAGTGTGAAGAACCAGCCTCGTGTTTGGTCTACGCCCTCAGCAATGAAGTCAGCAGGATAAACGTTGCGTGAGTCCAGAGCTTCCTTATTCTCAAACGGATAGTGTATCTGTGCATAAGGCATGGCACCGGAATCAAACCAAACGTCTATAAGGTCAAGCTCACGGGTTAGAACAGAACCGTCCTTGCCTACAAGCTTTATGTAATCAACATACGGACGATGGATATCTATCTTGTCATAATTATCCTGTGACATGTCTCCGGGAACAAACCCCCTGTCCTTCAACGGGTTGCTTTCCATAACACCGGCAGCAACAGACTTTTCAATCTCATTATAGAGCTCTTCCAGGGAACCTATACAGATTTCCTCCTTTGTATCACGGTTACGCCAAATCGGGAGAGGAGTTCCCCAATACCTTGAACGTGAAAGGTTCCAGTCATTGAGATTTTCAAGCCATTTTCCGAAACGTCCGGTTCCCGTTGACTCAGGATGCCAGTTGATAGTCCGGTTCAGTTCAAACATACGTTCTTTCTTTGCTGTTGACCTGATAAACCATGAGTCAAGAGGATAATAAAGCACAGGTTTGTCCGTACGCCAGCAGTGAGGATAGTTATGCACATGTTTCTCTATTTTAAATGCACTGCCCTCCTCTTTCATCTCAAGACAGATTATAACATTGAGGTCCATGTCCTTTTGGGCAGCTTTTTCATCATACTTACCGTCAACATTATATTTCGGATCGTATGCATTCTTGACATAGTCACCAGAATGCTTCCAATAACCGTCATTCACACAAACATCCACAAACTCCTCATCCATGTCCTCCTTGACGAAATATTTTCCCTGGAAATCAACCATAGGACGAGTATCCCCTGCCTTGTCTATTATAAAGAGTGAAGGAATGCCAGCATCTTTTGCAACCTTAGCATCATCAGCACCGAATGTCGGCGCTATATGCACAATACCGGTACCGTCTTCCGTTGTCACATAATCACCAGGGATTACACGGAAAGCCTCATCATTTTTTACAACGATCTTGTCATTTTCCAATGCACAAGGCTTAACCCATGGCATCAACTGACGGTAATGCACACCGACAAGTTCCGAGCCCTTGCCTCTCCAAATAATTTCCAAAGGCACTTCATTTCCATCCTCATCCTGGGACGGCTGAAAATAGGCACTCAGACGATTTTCGGCAATTATATATATAGCTTTTTCGTTGCTATATGGATTATGTCCCTTCACGGCAACATAATCTATCTTAGGGCCAACACACAATGCCGTATTAGAAGGCAATGTCCATGGCGTAGTCGTCCATGCAAGAACATAAACAGGAAGTTCTGCCTCCATACCCAAAGGTCTCTCGTCCGTCACCTTAAACTGCGCCGTCACAGTCGTATCTTTCACGTCACGATAACACCCAGGCTGGTTAAGCTCATGAGAAGACAATCCTGTACCTGCAGCAGGCGAATACGGCTGTATGGTATATCCCTTATAGAGCAAATCCTTGTCATAAAGCTGCTTCAAAAGCCACCAAAGGGACTCAATATACTTTATATCATACGTTATATACGGATGTTCCAAATCAACAAAATATCCCATTTTGTCCGTCAGCTGTGTCCATTCATCCGTGTACATCATAACGTTCTTGCGGCAAGCGTCATTATAGTCATCCACACTGATTTTCTTGCCGATATCCTCTTTCGTTATTCCAAGACTCTTCTCCACAGAAAGTTCAACAGGCAGTCCGTGTGTATCCCATCCGGCCTTACGCTTAACCTGATAGCCCTTCATTGTCTTGTAACGCAGGAAAGTATCCTTTATCGTACGACCCATAACATGATGAATGCCCGGATGGCCATTGGCAGAGGGCGGCCCCTCAAAGAACACAAACTGCGGACAGCCCTCTTTCTCATCAATACTCCTGTGAAAGATATCCTTCTCTTTCCACAAAGCAAGAACCTCATTATTTACATCTGTAAGATTCAGGTTCTTATGTTCAGCGAATTTCTTTGCCATTTCTTATAGTGTTTTTATTTATTTCTGAATAACAGACATGCGTTTATGACTTTAGCGCATACACGCATTTAGGTTGCAAATTTAGCAATTTTCCGTGACGTGGCAAAACGTTTATACCTTTTTTAATAACAAAGAAATTAAAATCATGCAAATATTTGGTGACATCAGAAAAAAACATTACCTTTGCCAATAATATACAGCCTTTCCAGCAGGGCTTCACATAATCATTCACAATTCATAAATCCCAATATGCCAAAGATTTCAATCCGAGGCCATGAGATGCCGGAATCGCCAATCAGAAAGCTGGCACCTCTGGCAGCCGCAGCAAAGAACCGCGGCATTAAGGTCTACCACCTGAACATTGGACAGCCTGATCTACCGACTCCTCAGGAAGGTCTCAATGCCTTAAAAAACATAGAGCGTAAAATTCTCGAATACTCACCGTCACAAGGCTATCTCTCTTATAGAGAGAAACTTGTAGGATATTATAAAAAGTTTAACATCAATGTCTCTGCTGATGACATTATAATCACAGCAGGAGGTTCCGAGGCCGTACTATTCTCTTTTCTGGCCTGCCTGAACCCCGGCGACGAGATTATCGTCCCGGAACCTGCGTATGCCAATTATATGGCATTTGCCATTTCGGCAGGAGCAAAGATACGCACTATAGCAACAACAATCGAGGAGGGATTTTCACTACCCAAAGTGGAAAAGTTCGAGGAACTTATCAACGAGCGCACACGCGCCATCATGATTTGCAATCCGAACAATCCTACAGGCTATCTGTACACACGTCGAGAAATGAATCAGATCAGGGATCTTGTGAAGAAATATGATCTGTACCTTTTCTCCGATGAAGTTTACCGTGAATACATATACACAGGTTCTCCATATATATCTGCCTGCCACCTGGAAGGTATAGAGGATAATGTCGTGCTTATCGACTCTGTGTCAAAACGTTATTCTGAATGTGGCATACGTATTGGTGCACTGATAACAAAAAATGCCGAGGTACGTGCCGCCGTGATGAAATTCTGCCAGGCCCGTCTCTCTCCGCCGCTAATAGGACAGATTGTTGCGGAAGCATCGCTCGATGCTCCTGAAGAATACCACAGAGATGTCTACGACGAATATGTCGAAAGGCGCAAATGCCTTGTAGACGGACTCAACAGAATTCCCCGGGTCTACTCCCCTATTCCGATGGGTGCATTCTACACTGTGGCGAAACTCCCTGTTGACGATGCGGAAAAGTTCTGCCGCTGGTGCCTTGAATCCTTTGAGTATGAAGGCGCAACGGTCATGATGGCTCCGGCATCTGGTTTCTACACGACTCCCGGAGCAGGAACAAACCAGGTACGTATCGCGTACGTTTTGAAAAAAGACGATCTTGAGCATGCTCTTATTGTTTTAAGAAAGGCTCTTGAGGCATATCCGGGACATATCATGGAGGACTGATGCTCAGCAGATTCCTTGCAAAAAAGATTTACAACGACTCGGGCGACACTAAAAAAGTGTCGCTTCCTGCCGTTCGCATCGCCACACTCGGTATGGCGACAGGCCTTGCCGTAATGCTTGTATCCATAGCTGTTGTCTTTGGCTTTAAGCATACCATAAGGGATAAAGTCATCGGATTCGGAAGCCATATAGTTGTACAGAACTTCTCAAACGTACAGAATGACAATATGGTTCAAATATGTATTTCCGATTCGATGCTTTCTGTTTTGAAGAATGCCCCAGGAGTCAGTCATACACAACGATATGCCATGAAGCAGGGACTGCTGAAAACCGACAACGACTTTCTCGGAGTAATATTGAAAGGTGTAGGTGAAGACTGGGATTCAGCATTCATAGCCGGCAGCATCGTGGATGGAGCTATTCCATATTCCATTTACCATAAAGACGGACAGCCGGCACAGTCGCAGATTCTTATCTCCCAAATCATGGCCGACAAGCTTGGAGTCAGGGCAAAGGACAAGTTGTTTGCTTATTTCCTCAGCAACGATGATATACGTATGCGAAGGTTTGTCATATCAGGCATTTACCAGACAAACCTTACTAAATATGACGAATCCATTGTGTTCTGCGACCTCAATACCGTCCAAAAATTAAATGGATGGGACAGTGATGAAGTCAGCGGAGTGGAAATGACTGTCAAGGATTTCAATAAAATAAACGAAACGGCAGAGTGGCTTATTCATAAAGTCAACCGCACGAAAGACAGTTACGGCAATACATACACATCGTCAACGATACAGGAAATTAACCCTCAGATATTCTCGTGGCTGAATCTGCTTGACCTCAATGTATGGATAATCCTTGCTCTGATGGTCTGCGTAGCCTCAGTGACCATGATAAGCGGCCTGCTGATAATCATACTCGAACGCGTGCCGATGATTGGTATCCTGAAAGCTCTGGGAGCACGCAACAGCACCATCCGCCACACTTTCCTGTGGTTCGGAATGTTTATCGTCGCCAAGGGATTGATTATCGGGAATATACTGGGTATAGGAATTTGCCTTCTGCAGCAATGGACCGGACTTGTAAAGCTCGATCCCGCCACATATTATGTATCAGAAGTGCCTGTTGAACTGAGTCTCCCTACAATACTATTCCTGAATCTCGGCACTTTCACAATCTGTACTTTAGTGCTCACGCTGCCAAGTTTTCTCGTATCACATATCCAGCCTGCCAAAACCATAAAATTTGGAGAATAGTGGCTGACGGCCATTTTCACACCAGTTATTACCCTATGCAATTCACTAACTTTCCATGATATAATTCCAATATATCTTCAGAAAGGCAAAGACTACTCAATAAAAAATGCTGTCCGCTAATACTCGGACAGCATTTTTTTATACATCCATAACACTTGTGCACGTCCTGCAATTCTATTTTTTCTTTTTCCGTACAGCCGCATCCTCTATTGATGATTTAGCCTTGCTCTCCACATAACTCCGTACACCAAAACCATGCATAAAGGTTTTTTCGAGAGTTCCTGCCTTAATGTTATATGACAGGCGCAGAGCATCGAGTGCATTGCCATACTGTTTCTTTACCGCCTTGTTATTTATGGTTATGTCAGATGCGTCAATGACGGGAGATATTATTTCACGGACCTTATTTAGAAAATACTCCGAAGCAGAATGTATGCGGCGGCATAACTGCTCGTCCGTCGCATAATCGGCACCGGCACAAGAAAGCAAGGTGTCATACTGTATCTTAAACTTATCGGCCACAGCGACTAATTCCTGGAGGATACGTGAGTGAGCCTCACGCACAACATCCACGAAAAGCGGATGTGAATTGTGAAGGTTGTTGCATACAACACGCATAAGATATTCAAAATCATATGCAAGCTTGCCGAATGAGAACTGTTCCTGTAGCAACTGATAATAATACTCATACCGCAGGTGCGGCAGACGTTCTATACTGTCTGCCGATGATGACAGAGAATCCGAGACATAGTCATTGACCTTTTGATCCGTTATGACACTTGCGGCATCAAGCGGAGCAGATAGAACCAGGCCTTCAAGAGTACGGCAACGGGAAAGAGCCACATAGACCTGCCCGTGAGTGAAAGCGCTGTTCGCATCAATGACGGCATTGTCAAAAGTCAGTCCCTGTGACTTATGCACAGTGATCGCCCATGCCAACCGCAACGGATACTGACGGAATGTGCCGTCAACCTCTTCACGAATCTCCTTTGTTTCCTCATCTATGGTATATTTTTTGTTTTCCCATTCCTCCTGCTGTACTTCAATCCGGTACCGTCCGCCACCATCACCGGCACAGGAGACAACAAGTCCTCTTGGAGAAATCTCTTCCACACGCCCTATCTTACCATTATAGTAACGTTTCTCTTGCGAATTGTCATTTTTAAGAAACATCACCTGCGCACCGGCTTTCAGCACCAGACGCTCGTCAGTCGGGAAAGACAACTCCGGAAAATTCCCTGTTATTTTTGCCCTGAACGTCACTGCCGGTGAATGCAGTTCGCCAAGACGTCCGTCATTGTACCGCTGGGCAATGGCATTATGTGTCGTAAGCCGTATCCAATTCTCACGTTCCCTAAATCCGGGAACATAACGTGAGTTCAACGCCGTCAAAATGTCTGCCGTCACCCTGTTCTCACGAATCGCGGAAAGAATGGAGATAAACTCTTCATTCTGCTGACGGTAAATGCGCCGCAACTCTATTGTAACATAAGGAAGAGCATGCAGAGAACGTGCACTAAAGAAGTATGGTGTCTCATAATATTGAGAAAGGAGATTCCATTCTTCATCCTTTACAACAGGAGGCAACTGTTGCAAATCACCGATAAGCAACAGCTGAACACCACCAAAAGGCAACAGAGGATTTCGATATCTGCGCAGCACATCATCGACGGCATCAAGAAGGTCACATCGAACCATTGACACTTCGTCTATCACAAGAAGATCCATCGTACGGATGAGGTTCTTCTTCTGCTTGGACATGCTGAAATACCGTTTCTCTTTTGGCGGGCGGCCGCGTCTCTTCGCATCAGGATTATTTGTAACACCAGGTATGAAAGGTTTGAAATCAAGCTGAAAGAACGAGTGCACGGTCTGTCCGTCGGCATTCAGTGCGGCAACACCTGTAGGCGCAAGCACAACCATACGTTTCGGTGACAACTCACGCAACCGCCTGAGAAATGTCGTCTTACCTGTACCAGCCTTACCTGTCAGGAACACACTCATCTGGGTTCCTGAAATATACTGCCATGCAAGGTTCATCTCGTCATTGTGCTGTGCCATAAAAAATTATCTGTAAGATGAAAAATTCAACATCCTTGATTTACGGTAAAAATCTTCTTTAGAATCTTAAAACCTTCATTATAAGTAACTATTGAAAATTCTTTTATAATATAATATTTTCTCACTAAAGCTTGTTCCTTTTTGTCGCTTAGGCACTAAAATTGCCGGCAGACTATAATCTGCTGACTGTCTGTCCCCATAGCCTCATAATCACTATATTCAAGCCAAGACTGACAAAAGCCAAGAGAATAAAAAAGACTCCCTCTTGACGAGAGAGTCCTTATTGCTTATATACATATAGTTAGAACCGGAAATAGTTCTTTGCATTGTTGTAGCAGATGTCCTCAACCATCTGACGCACACGCTTTTCCTCGTATCCTGTGAAAGGTATGATTCCAGCCTCGATGTCATTGCCGAGAAGATTACAAAGAGTACGGCGGAAATACTCGTGACGTGGATAAGAGAGGAACGAACGTGAGTCTGTCAACATTCCTACAAAACGTGAGAGCAGACCAAGCACAGAGAGAGCATTCATCTGCTTTTCCATACCGTCTTTCTGGTCAAGGAACCACCAACCTGAGCCGAACTGTATCTTGCCGGCTACGGAACCATCCTGGAAGTTGCCAAGCATTGTAGCGATCACCTCGTTGGCACATGGGTTGAGGTTGTATAGAATAGTCTTTGCAAGCTTACCCTCTGAGTTAAGTTCGTCAAGGAAATGTGACATAGCCTTTGCAGTAGTGAACTCACCGATTGAGTCAAAACCGGTATCTGCGCCCAACTGTGCAAACATCTTGGAGTTGTTGTTGCGGATGGCACCGTAGTGATACTGCTGTGTCCAGCCAGAAGCATAGTCCATCTCGCCCTGAGCCTTCATATAAGCATGCTTGTACTTACGCTGCTCCTCAACTGTAGGTGTTGCTCCCGAAAGTGCTTTCTTCATGATTGCATCAATCTCCGCATCTGTATATGGCTCATCGTAGAACTCTTCAATACCATGGTCAGAGAGTTTACATCCCATAGAGTCAAAGAAGTCATGACGCTTCTGAAGTGCTTCGTTAAGGGAGGCGAAGTCCTTAATCTCAACCTCTGCAACTTCTGCAAGTTTTTCAATATAAGCCTTCCATGTCGCAGCCTCAATGTTCATTCCTGCATCAGGACGCCATGTAGGAAGCATACGGGTCTTTGCCGTAGGATCTTCCTTGACAACCTTGTGCCACTCGAGAGAGTCTGCCGGGTCGTCTGTGGTGCAGACAATCTCAACATTATAATGCTCCATCATTCCGCGCGGACAGAATTTTGGATCGTTCTTTATCATGTCGTTGCACTTGTCATAGATTTCCTTTGCATTCTCAGGATTCAGGGTTTCCTCTATGCCAAAGGCTGTTTTCAGCTCAAGATGTGTCCAATGGTAGAGAGGGTTACGGAATGTATAAGGTACAGTATCCGCCCATTTCTCAAACTTTTCCCAGTCAGTAGTATCCTTCCCTGTACAGAAACGCTCGTCAATGCCGTTGGAACGCATTGCACGCCACTTGTAGTGGTCTCCCATAAGCCAAATCTGAGCTATAGAGTCAAACTTCTTGTTCTCGGCAACCATCTGCGGAATCAAGTGGCAATGGTAGTCGATGATAGGCATCTTCGCCGCATGGTTGTGATAAAGGTCTTTCGCTGTCTCGGTTTCGAGAAGGAAATCCGGATCATTGAACTTTTTCATAATTCCTTAAGGTTTTTATTTATTGTTTTTAATTCTGTTCTATAATTAATGTTTGCAAATATACTCAAATTATTCTTGATAAATATCATTTTCGCAAAAGAATTAACAAGAATTAATGTGAGTCAAGTATCCGATGTCTCATTTATGGGACATCGCGCATTATCGCACAACAGATATTATACAGTTAACAGGAGCGGCCAAAATATAGTAATATATTCTTTTCTCCAATAAAACGACATGGCAAGTGCCCTGTAAAAGGAGGAGCAACAAGAAGCAGGCAACACCACACGCAAAATACTGATTACCATCAAAATACGCAACAAGGAACAAATCTGTAACAAAATGGTTACGAAAGGTTACTTTTTGTTGTATAAAAGGTAACCTTTGACATTGCAATCCGTAACCTTTTGTCACACGAAAGGTTAGCTTTCATTTATTCTGACATAAGAAATGATGATCATTGCGAAATAGATTGGATAAACGGGTGATGCGGAAACGGACAGAGATACATCACTGTCCGGCTTCTCTTATACAGAATTGTAAGAAAATACGCAAAAACATTGGCAGTCTGAAAGAAATTATATAATTTTGCAGTCAAAGCGAAAACGCACAGGCTATAGTGATAATACATATATGTATATTTATCATAGTGAAAACATACAAAGCGGACAGAATACAGTTAACGTAAACAGATAAAAACAAAACATACATACAGAAATCATGAAAAAACAGAAACGCTATTTCCTCACCGAGGAGCAAATTCCTACCCAATGGTACAATATTCAGGCTGATATGGTCAACAAACCGTTGCCACCACTTAATCCAGCAACGAAAGAACCGCTGAAACCTGAGGATCTCTACCCTATCTTCTGCGAGGAATGTAGCCGGCAGGAACTTGATCAGGAGCATGCCTGGATAGACATCCCCGAGGAGGTGCGCGACCTTTATGCCTACTACCGCTCCACGCCGCTCGTGCGCGCCTACGGCCTGGAGAAAGCACTCGGCACTCCGGCACACATTTATTTCAAGAACGAGTCTGTAAGCCCCGTGGGCAGCCACAAGCTCAACTCTGCCATAGCGCAGGCGTACTACTGCAAGCAGGAAGGCGTGACGAACGTCACCACGGAAACGGGTGCCGGACAGTGGGGCGCGGCGCTGTCATACGCCGCTAAGGTCTTCGGACTGGAAGCTGCGGTCTATCAGGTGAAGATATCATACGAGCAGAAGCCCTACCGCCGCTCCATCATGCAGACCTACGGTGCGCAGGTGACACCGTCGCCGTCAATGTCGACGCGTGCCGGCAAGGATATTCTCACGCGCGAGCCTAACAACCAGGGCTCCCTGGGCACTGCCATTTCCGAAGCTGTGGAACTGGCAAGGACCACCCCTAACTGCAAATACACTCTCGGCTCCGTGCTCAGCCACGTAACGCTCCATCAGACCATCATCGGCCTGGAGGCAGAGAAGCAGATGGAGATGGCCGGCGAGTATCCTGACATCGTCATAGGATGCTTCGGCGGCGGCTCAAACTTCGGCGGCATTGCTTTTCCTTTCATGCGCCATAACATAAAGGACGGCAAGACGACACGCTTCATTGCCGCCGAGCCGGCATCCTGCCCGAAACTGACACGCGGAAAGTTCCACTATGACTTCGGCGACGTCGCAGGCTACACGCCTCTGCTGCCGATGTACACGCTCGGCCATGACTTCATGCCGGCAAACATCCACGCCGGCGGCCTGCGCTACCATGGCGCCGGAGTGATAGTCTCACAGTTGCTCAAAGACAAACTGATGGAAGCCGTGGACATCAACCAGCTTGAATCTTTCGAAGCCGGCGTGCTCTTTGCCAAGGCTGAAGGAATCATCCCTGCTCCGGAATCGTGCCACGCCATTGCCGCGGCAGTCAGAGAGGCGAAGCAGTGCATCGGCACGGGGGAAGAGAAAGTCATTCTGTTCAACCTCTCCGGACACGGTCTCATAGACATGGCGGCGTACGACAACTATCTCGCCGGAAACCTTCAGAACTATGAGGTTCCTGACGAGCTGATAGAGAAGAACATTGCAAAGGTTGAGGGACTGGTATAGGAACGGCATCTCTCTCTGCTGCGCAAGAGCAAAAATGCACAAGGAAACAAATGCCACACAATAGGCTTTCATGCGTGGATGTCTGTTTCCTTGTGCATTTACAATTCCATACATCTCCGAATATAAACGGACAATACTGTGACTTTATTTTACCACAGTCATGGCATCCACGAGGTCTTGGTAGGAGGTGACTTTGTGGTAGCGGACGTTGTCGGTAGAGATTTCGTTGAAGAGTTGAGTGCAGCAGTCTATCTTGGCGTTCTCAATGGCGTTGAGCTGCATTGATTGTAGCGAGCCTTTTGTCTCGGCAATAAAGAAAATGTGCTTGACTGCGCCTTTCTGCATGGCTATCGCCCAGTCTGGAGCATAATTGCCTACAGGCGTAGGGATTTGGAATGAGCGAGGCAATTTCGCATATACTACCACTTCTTCCGCCTCGTCGAGGTCGTGGGCAAAGTCACGCTCGCCCTTGCTGTCTGAGACAACATAGTCTGTGATATGCTTCGATGTCTCGACTGCCTTGTCGAAGTCGGCACGGCTTGCAGCGGTGAATATGTCAGAGTCATATTTGCCGTCGGTGAGATGATAGTGTATGTGGTCAACTATCATCGTGGCTTTCTGCTCGCGGATAATCTGCACGACCTTACGTATAAATTCTTCTGGGTTGTTGCGGAACAAGGCGAGTTTCGCCGGACGCAGTCCTTGAAGGATTTTTGCGGCTGTGCGACGTGTGATGTTTGATCCTTTCGTAACCTGCCCGATAAGGTCATATTTGACTGACGAAGTAGAGACATCGGTCAGTTCGTTGGAGGTGGATTTGGTATTGCCAAACTCCGTAACCTCCTGTGCGTCCTGCTGCCCCTCAATCTTGATGTAGCGGAGAGTGCGCACCTGCAACTCGTCGGTGTTTAGATGCAAGATAGCGTTCTTGATAAGTTCGGCGGTGTCGTAACTTACCGTATAGACATACTGATGGTTGATGGCGTTCCAAAGAGCCTGAAACTCCGGCTTGGCAAAATTGGCGTTGAGTCTTGGCTCAGGCAATTTTGTCTTATTGCCGTCGCCGGTCATCTCTTTCAGCAGGTTCGGGTCGAAGATAGAGTTGATAAGCAGCGTCACACCCTCAGCCATGGGCGCGAGTTGATTGCCGTAAGGAGCGACAGCCTCGGCTGCTACGTCGGCATGATATTTCGGGGTGATGTTACCTGCATCGTCGATATACTCATTGTCTTCGAGCCATACCATAATGCGGCTTGCCTCGCGGTCGGTAACGACGTGAGGCTGTCCCTCGACGGTGATAGTCTTGCCCTCAAAGTAACTTGGTGTGGCTTTGGCGGCACGTTCACGCAGCGCGTCGCGGGTTTCGCGTTGGAGCGCGTTGGTGAAGTCCGAGTAACTTTCATTGGCAATGACAGTGAGGACGTTGATGTTGTGAACCTCGTCGCCAAGCAATTCCTTATCCTGACGCACACCATTGCGGTCGACTGCTATACGGAGACCGCGCCCCACTTCCTGACGCTTGGCGGTTGTAGAGTCGCTATGGCGGAGCGTACATATATGGAACACGTTGGGGTTATCCCAGCCTTCGCGCAAGGCGGAGTGCGAGAAGATGAAGCGTGTCGGTTCATCAAAACTAAGCAGACGCTCTTTGTCGCGGAGGATAAGGTCGTAGTCCGACGCCTCCTCGCTTACATCACTGCCGCGCTTGGTCTTGGTATCAATCATCTTCCCTTTCTTGTCGATTGAGAAGTAGCCGCGATGCGTCTGACAAGGTGCGAAGCGGCGCAGGTACTCGTTGTAGTCCTCATCCCAGATATGGAACTCCTCATTGACAAGTCGGGCATATTCTTCCTCAAAGATTTGTTGGAATACACCTTTTACCGGCTGATTATCCGCGTCATACTGTCGATATTTAGCCACTTCGTCAATGAAGAAAAGCGACAGACACTTAATTCCTTTTTTGAACAACTGACGCTCCTTCTCGAAGTGAGCCTTTATCGTCTCGCGTATCTGAACACGTTGCAAGTGCAGCAGGTTTGAGTCGCCAACAACATCACCCTTGCGGAGTGTTACGCCATTGGTAAAGGTGACGTAAGCCGTCGGTTGCGTAGCGGAGCCGGGGAAAATCTCGGCAATATCGAAGCCTCGGTATTGCTCCAGTTCCTTTGACTCGACAAATAGTGAATCGCCCACGCCGAGAGTCTTGAACAGACGGCGTGGTTCTCCCGACGCGTTCTTGACCTCGATAGAGATACGCGCCATCGGTGGCTTGTTGGGCGACAGGATTATATTGTCGAGATACATATAACCGTTGGTGCCGCGCAGGTTTTTCATCTCGAAGCCGATAACCTTGATGCGCTTTACAAGACGCTCACGGTATGCATCGAGGGCGTCAAGTGCATAGACAGTATCGTGCTTCGTGCGGTGAGTCGCTGAGTAGTTCAACACGAACAGCGGGTTGAACTTCTTGAGGGCTGCTTGAGTAGCCGCACCCTCCATCTTCTGCGGCTCGTCCATAATGATGATCGGGCGGTTGGCGGCAATCACGTCGATAGGACGGCGTGAAGCAAACTCGTCGCGTTTGGAGTAGATGATGCGACTCTCCTTTGAGCGACCGCCCTCTTTGAGTGAGGCGGCGAAAGCCTGAGTGTTTATGATCATCACGTTCAGACCTGCATCCTGCGAGAACTGGTCGAGCTGATTGAGGTTTGAACTGTTGTAGACAAACCAACGCGCTTTCTTTCCGTACTGCTCCATGAAGTGTTCTTCAAGCATACGGAACGACTTGGCTACACCCTCTCGGATAGCAATACTTGGCACAACGATGATGAACTTCGACCAACCATAGAGTTTGTTGAGTTCAAACATTGTCTTTATATATACGTAGGTCTTACCTGTGCCGGTCTCCATCTCGACATCAAGGTTGACGGCTCCAAGTCCGTCTATCTTACTGAGAGACTTTGAGAGAGGCACTCCGGCTAAAGTCTGAACCGAGTGGAGATTTTCAAGCAATTGCTTGGACGACAACTCCACGTCGGCATTACGGTAGCCGTCATCGTCACCCTCGAAACGGATAACTCCCGAACCTCGCTTGCCGAGGTCACGGCGATACTTCGAGGGGTCGCGGTTGGGCTGGCCGACAAAGATGTTGGTAGTGTTATCTACCGCATCAGTCTGATAGCCCTGTATCTTAAACTTGAACTTCATATTAATCGCGTTCTGGGTAATACATGACATATTGGGGTGCATCAAAAGTAGACATTGCCACCCAGTGTTCAGCTAAATATTGCCTTTCTTCTGTCGTTGGAGGGTATTTTTCCAAGAGTATTCCCGATTTCAAATCATCTACAATACAAATATTTGTAGGACGCGAAAGATTTGCACGAATTGCCTTAACAAGCATTTCTATCGTTTGACGATCTTTGGCTTTGGATTTATACAGTATTGTGAGATTATCCACCATGGGTTTCCTCTCTGCTTTTAATATTTCTATGTCAGCTATATTGTCCACTTTGGTTGCCTTTAGTTTATAACGGTTGGGAATAGTTTCAATTTGGAAGAAATCAATATCCAGATGTTTAAGCCTCGACATAATTTTTTGCCTGCCTTCTAATGGCATATTAAGACCAAAATAAACGGCAATTATTCCATTTTGAGGTATGTTTTTTAACCCTGCTGTACTAAAAACTAATCTCACCTCATTCTCTTTCTTCCAACTTAATGACTTACGACCGAAATGCTTTTCTCTCATGATTTCGGCTGTATCGGATGAAAATATTTCAGGGGAGTTATTCTGATATTTTATGTCGATGCAATCTATCAAATCAAAACCATCGGTTCTTGAAGACTCTAAAACATCCAAATCGTATGCTATGCAGAAACCATGATGAGAATTAGCATAGTACGTCCACATCGTTTCACTTGAAGGGAAATTTTCAGATGGAAGAGCCTTAAATAATGATAAGATACCTGCATTGTAAACAAGAGAATTTATCTTTGTTTCAAATGCTTTATCTTTAGCATAGTCATCTTTATATCTCACACAACATTCAAATGGGTCATTAAGAGCCCGATATGTTGCTGCAAATAACTGTTGATCACAGATGGTTCGAACATCTCTTTTCGAGCCATCTGAGTCAACAGCGACATTTTGTATAAACTTATATGCTATTCTCATCTTACAAAATTCTCCTGATGGTGTCGGGTGAATAATGTTTGAAGATTTGCTCAAAGTTGTCGAGAACGTTGTCGTTGGCTGCCGACGAGTCGCGCATAACAAAGTATTGCGGCTTCATCTTGGCAATCTCGGTAACTGTAGACTCATTGACTTCGGTATCGAAAGTGGCGATAAGATAAGTACCGTCCACGAAGAACACCTTTTTGCCGTTCACTTCTTTTTCCTCAATTTTGGCAGACAGTTCAATGTCGAGTTCCGGCATTACTTGGAAAAGGAGGTCGAGCGGAGTGCGGTCGCTCTTGACGTTGTCAACAGTGTTGAACAAGTCAACCTCGTTGAAGTCTTCGGGAGTGTAGAACACATCCTCCATATTCGACGAGTCGAGTTTGAGCACGCGGAAGCCGATGTCAAGGTCTTGTCCGTGCAGACCTGCTTCTTCCTTGACTTTCTTACCTGCGCGGCGTATGCGTTCAATCGCTATATCACTAACTGTCTTATAACCTTTTTCAACAGCTTCATCATGATCCTGAATTTCTTCAGCAATTTGTACAAGAATGAACTTCCTTGCGTCTCCTTCGGTTTCAGCATTTAACTCGAAAACCGAATGTGCCGTAGTTGCAGACCCAGCAAAAAAATCAAGGATAATATCTCCAGGATTTGAGCCTATTATACTCAACATTTTAATGAGTTTAATAGGTTTAGGTGTATCGAAAGGAACTTTTTCAAAGTCCTGAAAGAGTTTAATCACATCCTTCTTTGCCATATCTGTATGACCATAATCCTCATACATTAATAGGCTTGAAGGACGACGTCCTGTTACATCACTAAGAAATTGCTTGACAGCAGGAAATGAATTTCCATCTTTCCCAAACCATATTCTGTTATCAGCAATCATGGCTTGCATATTTTCAGGTGCGTAAACCCAATGCTTTCCTTGTGGAACATTGAAGACTTTCCCAGTTTTAGGGCTGATAACATCGTAGTATCCGCGAGAGCGAACACCCGCTCCCACGCAATCTCCCGCTTTCCATGGACCACGTGGGTCGTTATCCGGATTTTTATATCGGGCATTCATGGCTTCAGTGCGGGGAAGCATATTTATTGAGAATTTAGTTATATCTCGGCAATAGCAAAGAACGAACTCATAGTCGTTTGAGAAATAGCGAGCTTGATTTTTGGGAGAATATACTTTCTGCCACCCTAACTGACTTATAAAGTTGGTTTCTCCAAAAATCTCATCAGTAAGTTTTCTCATGTTTGGAATTTCATTCTCGTCAATCGAGATGAAGATAACACCATCCTCTGCAAGTAAATCGCGAGCGACTTTCAGACGAGGATATATCATATTGAGCCAGTCGGTGTGGAAGCGACCGTTGCTCTCGGTGTTGCGCTGCATGGGGTCGAGGACTTGGTTGCCGTCTTCATCAAAGAGTCCACTGGTTGCCTCGAAGTCCCCCTTGCCCTGCGCGAAGTCGTCGTTATAGACGAAGTCGTTACCTGTGTTATAGGGCGGGTCAATGTAGATCATCTTGACCTTGCCGAGATAGTTCTCGCGGAGGACTTTCAGTACGTCGAGATTGTCGCCCTCGATGTAGAGATTTTTGGTGTTCCAAAAATCCACAGATGCGTCCACGTCCGGGCGCAGCGTCTTATCGGTCGGAGTATTGGCAAGGCGTGAAGCGGCTCGCTTGTCGGGCCACGTGAACTGATAACGCTCCTCGCCGGTGTCGAGAGCGTCCGCCGATAACTCAGCCCGCAGCTTATCGAAGTCGATGGCAAGTTCGGCGGTGCCGTCCTTGCCCTTTCGCTCAGTGACGCAATGAGGAAACAATGCGGCAATCTTCGCCACATTCCCCTCCACAGTGTCAAGGCTTTTCATTCGTAGTTTATCCATATAGTGTTTATAATTTATTTTCTAACTGTTTAACGAGCGAATATTCACTATCAAGTATGTCTCGCCCTTTTTCTTGAACAGAGGTAAATAACAGGTCTGCTCTACCTTTTTGAGAGTCATATACTCCAAGAAGACGTTTTTTCTCAGATTGTAGTTTCTTACAATGTTCAACGTATTTCTTTGCAAAGTCAGACTTATCTTTTTGTGTGCCTATATAGTCGGCAACCGTCCTTGCTTCGGAACTTGCAGAGTTTGTAGCAATCCAGTCATTGAGTATCTTCTGCATGGTATCTAATACAATATGATAAGCGTCAGAAACCGTTTTAACACAATCCTCAAAAGCCTTTATTTTTGAAGTATCAGTGATGAGATATTTTGAACGAGCGAACTGTTGTTGCGCTTCATCTATCTCTTGCTGTATTTCTAAAACCTCTTTAATAAGGCTCGGAGTATCCATTGAAATTTCAATAGAATATAAGATACTAAGTTGCCGACGACTTATATTAAGTGAGTTAATAACCCTATTTACCGACTCACTTATAATTTGAAATTCTGATTTTTTTTGCTGAATATCATTGCGGAGTCTATCTGCATTGGCGTACCAATTACCGCCAATAAATATTACCCCACTTATTATTGCATCAGCAACAATGGGCAACCAAGTATTTTCGTCTCCGATAACGTCAGTGATGGCAGGCAGTTTCAAAACCCAATTTAGGGCATATAATATAATTATTGCGGATACAGTGCAAACACAGTAAATCCAAAAATTACTCCTTGTTTTAATTTTCATCATAGTATTTGAGATTTCAGTTTTTGGAGTTCAACGAATAATTCACGCTTGCGGCGCGGCTGCTTGGTGGCGTTCAGTTGACGCTCCAACGCAGCGATTTGGCGTTCAAGTTTGGCACGTTCTTCATCAACCTTGATTTGCTCGGAGAGAGACTTGTCTTCCTCGACGGAGAACTGACCGATTGAGGAAACGATGTTTTCCCAAACGGCATCAAGATTGAGACCTGACAACGGCAAAATGATGTCCTCGACGGCTCGCCACGGAGCGGTAAAGAGTTTTGCGTGGTATGTGGCAAGCATTACTTCTTCCTCAAAGCGCAGCATATAAACGATGCGCTGAGGGATATACTTTGCAAGGAGCGTGATTGCCTTAGTGTCGAAGTCGCGAGATTTAAGCGACACTTCGACCACGAATATTTCTTTAACCTCGTTACCGACGGCGATAGCCGGAACGGTACGAGGTGATATCCAATTCACGAAGTCAAGACGCGACACCTCGGCATCGAAACGTTCTCGTTGCGATGGTGTCCAGTCGAACCGCTTAAAAAGCTGTGCCTTGGGCAGTGGGCGCTTTACCCGAGTTACCTCGGGTAAACCTAAGTTAGTAGTGAGTAGTGAGGAGTTATTCATTGCGCACATTTTTAGCTGTAGTTTTTGTGATTGAAGTTAAAAGTCGCATTAATTCCTCACAATCTCCATTGATTTAAAAATACTGTTCATCAGAAAGATATTCAGATTTTAAAAGTAATTCCCCAAAGTTTTCGGCTCTCGCCATATGTCTTCGTATTTACTGACTGGTCATTTTCAGATAAGCGTTACTATAGTTTGCAAAGTTAATAAAAAAATATCACATATAGACTATTTAGACTCAAAATATCTCTTCCATCTTCATATTTTGAAGAACTCTGTTTCTGGTTTCCGAGAATTATTTTCTTTCTAATCCTTGCATTATCTATTTTCTTTCTAATCCTTGCATGTTTGCACCAGTCACATTACCAATTGATAGGGAAATGGCAGCTGAATTCATTCAGAAGGCACAGGAATATCCCCCAACAAAAGGATTATTGCGAAAATAGCATCATAGAATTTGAACATTCAGGATAAATTTGCTAATTTTGCAGACAGAGGAATAAAAACACAAGAAAATAATATGAAACTGAAAGCATTTTTCTCCATTTTTCTACTGCTGGTTATATCACAGATCCATGCGCAAGTGTATGTAAGCCATCCTTGGGCGGGAAAGAAAGTGGCATATCTCGGCGATTCCATAACAGACCCGCGCAACAGCGGAAGCGACAACAAATACTGGAACCTGCTCAATGAATGGCTTGGCATAACTCCGTATGTCTATGCTGTAAGCGGCAGGCAATGGAACGACATTCCACGGCAGGCGGACAAATTACGCTCTGAACACGGCGATGGCTTCGATGCGATAATCATATTCATAGGCACCAATGACTACAACAATGCCGTGCCTTTGGGAAGATGGTATGACGAAGTGGCGGAGACTGTCGAGTACGGTCATGGATATGCGAAGCGTCCAGAAACACGCATGAGGCGCATCCCTGTCATGGACGACAGCACGTTCCGCGGACGCATGAACATTGCCCTGGATTCCATGAAACGGACATTCCCGGAAAAACAGATTGTCCTGCTGACTCCAATACACAGAGCCGGATTCCATGCCAACGAGAAGAACTGGCAGATAGCGGAAGATTATGCCAACAGATGCGGAGAGTATCTTGATGCTTACATCACAGCCGTAAAGGAATGCGGACAGGTCTGGGCGGTCCCGGTCATTGACCTTTCGGCATTGTGCGGACTGTATCCCATGCTTGACGAACATGCGGAATATTTCGCGAATCCTGACAAAGACCGTCTGCATCCCAACAACGACGGCCACCGTCGCATGGCTGCCACGATGATGTACCAGCTGCTTACAATTCCGTGCTCATTCTGAGCCATAAGCGCAAAGGATGTGACACAATGCATACAGACAAAAAAGAAATGGACTACACAGAAACACTTGAATCAATCTACAGCGAGGTAAGGCCTTACGCCCGTTTAGGCAAGCAGGCAGACTATATCCCGGCATTGGCAAAAGTCAATCCCGACCAATTCGGCATCTGCATACATACCATAAACGGAGAAATTTCAGAATACGGACAGGCAGACGTTCCGTTTTCCATACAGAGCATCTCCAAGGTTTTCTCGCTCGCCGTAGCCCTGAGCCTTGAAAGCGACCGACTATGGCAACGTGTAGGCAAGGAGCCTTCGGGTACGGCATTTAACTCGCTTGTACAACTTGAATTCGAGCACGGCAAACCCAGGAATCCGTTCATTAATGCCGGTGCCATAGTCGTGGCGGACATTCTGCTTTCGCACTTTAACGAGCCGGAGAAGGAGTTCCTCGCTTTTGTGCGTTCTTTATGCGGCAACGAAAATATAAATTACAATGAGGAGGTTGCACAATCGGAGCGTGAAAACGGTTATCTCAACGCCGCCATTGCCAATCTGCTGAAATATCATCGAAAGCTGGACGGAGACATTGAGGAAATTCTGCATTTCTACTTCCTTATGTGTTCCATAGAGATGAGCTGCCATGACCTGTCGCATGCATTTCTGGCATTCGCCAATCATCAACAGGCGTTCGACTATGCCGGCATACACCTGACATCGTCACAGGTGAAGCGCATCAACGCCATCATGCAGACATGCGGGTTCTATGACGAGGCCGGAGAATTTTCTTTTCTGGTCGGACTTCCCGGCAAGAGCGGTGTGGGCGGAGGAATCTCCGCTGTCTGCCCTCAACGCTACTCCGTGACGGTATGGAGTCCCAGGCTGAATGCCAAGGGAAACTCTGTCATGGGGATAAAGGCTCTTGAACTTCTTACGACAAAGACAAACGAATCCATATTCTAAACCTTATTATATTAAACACATAAAGAAGATGAACAGAATTACAGAACTTTTCGGAACAAAATACCCTATAGTACAGGGCGGAATGGTATGGTGCAGCGGCTGGCGACTAGCTGCAGCCGTTAGCAACGCCGGTGGCCTGGGACTGCTCGGCGCCGGCTCTATGCATCCTGAGACATTGATGGAACATATAGAAAAAATGAAGACGGCTACCGACAAGCCATGGGGAATAAATATTCCACTGATGTATCCGGAGATTGACAAGATAATGAAAATCATCATCGACAGCGGTGTGCGCATCGTATTCACCTCTGCAGGAAGTCCAAAAAAGTTCACGCCAATGCTGCATGAAGCCGGCATAACCGTGGCACATGTGGTGTCAAGCAGTCTATTCGCACGCAAATGTGAGGAGGCCGGTGTTGATGCCATAGTCGCAGAAGGATTTGAGGCCGGAGGACATAACGGACGTGAAGAGACGACAACAATGGCGCTCATCCCTCAGGTGCGCCAGGCAACAAGTCTGCCACTGATTGCCGCCGGCGGAATCGGCAGCGGACAGGCTGTTTTAGCGGCACAGGCTCTCGGGGCAGAAGGAGTACAAATAGGCACACTGTTCGCCTTGGCGGAAGAGAGCTCGGCTTCAGAGACATTTAAGCAGAAATGTATTACAATGGCAGAAGGGGACACAATGCTCTGCCTGAAGAAACTCGCACCGACACGACTTGTAAAAAACTCCCTTTACAATAGAATCGCTGAGGCTGAGGCACAGGGTGCGGATGCAGAAACATTGCGCGGTATCCTCGGGCATGCGGCATCAAAACGGGGAATCTTTGAGGGCGACACTGAAACCGGCGAGCTTGAAATCGGGCAAATAGTCTCTGCGGTAAAAGAAATAAGGCCTGTTCATGAAATCATCGGCAACATTGTTTCCGAGTACCATCAGGCCATGAAAGCCGAGCCATTATTCTGACTGTTCCACACCTGCCAGGAGAGGAACATGCTATGAAATGAAACAGATAAGATCTGCCCGGCAAATCTGTGGCACACATCACAGGAAAGCGGAACATACATATACAGTTTTCAAAGTGCGTCTGAAAAATATTGGTATGCGGCAAACATAAAACGACAAAGCATCCATAAGTCAGGATTGTCGTCCAAACTTATGGATGCTTTTATCATGTTTGAGTGTGATTGCTATTTTCCTGTATTGACAACAGGCTGGGCAGGCTCGTCTGCACAGAGAACAACAAGGAGATTGCTGACCATATCGGCCTTCTTGCCATCGTCAAGTTCAACTATTTTCTCATCAGAAAGCTTGTCAAGAGCCATCTTCACCATACTTACCGCACCTTCGACAATTTTTTCGCGTGCAGTGATTATGGCAGCAGCCTGCTGACGGCGCAACATCACGGCGGCAATCTCTGGAGCGTATGCCAAATAATTGATGCGCGCCTCCATGACTTCAAGGCCTGCCATCTCAAGCCGTTCGTTAAGCTTGCTGGTCAGAACCTCATTTATCTCCGCACTTCCGTCACGCAAAGTCACTCCGCCACCGTTGCCGTCCTCGTCATCATAGGCATACATTCCGGCCACTTCACGAAGAGCGGAATCACTCTGAATTGCAACAAAACGTTCAAATTTGTTCATGCGTGCGGAAGCACTGTTCAGGGTCTGCCCTGTAACGGAAACATCCGTGTCTATATCGAATATCGCCTTGTATGTATCCTTGAGCCTCCATACTACGACAAGCCCTATAAGAACTGGATTGCCGGCCTTGTCATTGACTTTTATCGGCTCTGCATTGAGATTGCGGGCACGCAGACTGACATTCTTTACGCTCATAAAAGGATTGAGCCAATAGTATCCGTTTCTGCGGAACGTACCTACATATCTCCCGAAAAAGGTCATCACCTTTGCCTCGTTAGGCTCAAGCAAGGAGAAGCCGCAGGAGCATATTACGGCGACAACAAACAGAATAACGCCAGACACAAACCATAGTGCGCAAGGCTCATCCATGTCGGCACTGATTATACCCTGTACGACAGAGTATACCACGGCACACCACAGCATTATGTCAATGGCTATCATAAGAAAGCCATTGACGTAACCTCCCTTAAATTCAAATTCACCGGATTGGGTTACATTTTCCATAATATCTTCATTTGATTAATATAAAACATAAAGTGTCCTCATTTATTTCATAGCATCAACAAAATGACCGGCTACTTGACGGAGCAGGTGGCGGCGTGTATTCCCGCCGAAGATGCTATGGTTGCGGTTTGTATACAGCAACTCACGGAAATCCTTGTCCGCCTGCACAAGAGCCTCCGCATACTCGTATGAGTTCTGCGGATGAACATTATCGTCAGCTGTACCGTGACAAAGGAGGAGTTTTCCATGTAGTTTTGACACCCTTGATATTGGATTCTCCGCATATCCGGCAGGATTCTCCTGTGGCGTACGCATGAAACGCTCTGTATAGACAGAATCATAGAACTTCCAGTTTGTAGGCGGTGCTATGGCAACACCGGCGTAAAATACACCCCTGCCCTCACTCATGGACATGAGGGTGTTGAATCCGCCATATGACCATCCCCATATACCGATATGGTCCGCATCAACATAGTCTTGCCTTGCCAGCCACAGAGCCGCCTCCACCTGGTCTTTGGACTCAAGGACACCGAGATTCAGGTAAGTACATTTCTCAAACTCAGCACCACGGCATCCTGTGCCACGGCCGTCAACAGTGACAACAATGAAGCCTAAAGAGCATAGGTATGCGTCATATATCGCACCTTCGCCCATAGAGCCAAGGCGCCAGGAATCAAGTACTTGCTGTGACGATGGTCCGGAATACTGATGCATGATGACCGGACACTTACGTGAAGAGCAGTTTGACGGACGCATCATCCAACCGTTGAGGACAACGCCTTCTGATGTCGTGAAAGAAAAAAAATCTTTCTTCGGCATGTCATACTGTGATAATTTATCACACAATTCCTTATTGTCTATAATTGTGGAAAGGAGCTTTCCTTTATTTGTATTTGACGTACATACATAAGGTGTGTTACGGTCACTCCAGGTATTGAAATAATATTTCATCGTAGCAGAGAACGTAGCACTATTTGTACCGTCACGCTTTGAGAGCTTTTCTATCCTGCCATTACGGTGAGCAACGTAGATATGGCGTGTCATGGGTGTGGGAGCTGCCTGATAATAGATATCTCCGGTTTTCTTATCCATGCCGTATACAGCAGTGATGTCAATATTCTCAGGACATACCTTCTGCAATAATTTCCCATCCATAGAATAATGGTAAATGTGGCGATAATTATCCCTGTCCGAAACCATGAGGAAGCCATTGTCTGTCAACATGAGGTCGTAAGCAACCTCAGGAACATATTTGTTCACCTCTTCTTGCAATATCAATGTCGCTTTTGCCGTAATGGGATTCGCCGCATAGACACACATACGGTCTTGATGACGGTTAAGAGTAACAAACAACACACTTGAAGCATTTGGAGTCTGGAACAGACGACAGATATATCCGTCAGCGTCCAACGGCACATGCAGCCGTCTTGACTCTCCTGACTTTAAGTCATAAGTCCATGCGGAGACTTTCGCATTCGCATATCCGGCTTTCGGATATTTATAGGAATAACAGCCGGGATAGTCAGAATATTCGTCTATTTCGGGTTTCATTCCCTTATACAGTTGAAGCTCAAATGTCTGAACATCAGACTCATCATACTTTATCCAACATATTTGGCTGCAATCCGCATTGAAACAAAGGGAACATGAAAATCCGAATTCCTCTTCATTTACCCAATCAGGAATACCATTGATTACCTCATTACGCTTCCCGTCAAAAGTCACTTGTATCTCATTGGAATCATTTACCGTAAAAAGAAAGATATTGTTATCACGCACATAGGCAATCTTATTACCATCATTGCTCCAAACCGGAGACTGGCAAGGCGCTGACGACAAACGTGAAAGAGTATTTGTCTTTACATCATAAATATACCAAACAGCCGTGAAAGAACGGCGATATATATACTGTACTTCCGTTGCTATCAACATTTTGGCACCATCAGGAGACATGACAAAAGACTCTGCCATCTCTATTGCCACACCTTTTGCCGTAGCGGGGTCAAACAACACTCCATCCTGTCCCCCGTTTCTAAAACTGTATGACAAAACCTTACCTTTCGAAAGACAAGCATACCGTTCACCGTCACCCAACGGAGTTACTGACATCTGACGCTCTGCACGGAACCGCCCGTTAACGGCATCCTCAAGCGTAAATGGCGTACCGGCAAAAGCCGGCACGCCAATCATCATAAATATTGATATAATAAGTAATTTATTCATTGCTAAGTATTTTTCTCAAAGTATAATCAGGATGTTTCTTGTGATACTCCTCAGCATCATGAACGTAAGGAGTATCAAAGAACGGCTTGTCAATAGCCTTGTTGACAATATACATAATTTTGCCTATATGCGCATCACGTTCCTTTTGAGAAGCAGTCTCGAAATTATCAAGCGAATAAATAGATATCAAATAAAACAACAGGCAATCTGGCACCATGTTTTCACGAGTCATAGTCTTTATCTGCTCCGCTGTATAATATTTCTTATATATAGGATAATCTACACCAAGATATTTATCCAGACAGATACCTATCTTACCGTCACCAATAATTATGCTCTGTCCCAGGGCACCTATCTGTGTATAAACCTTTGGGATTTCAAATTCAGGAATCTCCTCATGTAGAACAGCAAAGGCCGATGACATCTCATCTTTTATATCATCCATCGTAGCATACTGCTTTCCTACTTCGATGATGATATTTTGAAGAACCGGATCTTGATAAAATTTGAGAAGACGTTCATTGATGTTCTCCTGATCAACATTACCTATCTCAAGCATATTCTCTATCAACGTGCGAGTCTCCATCGGATATTGCGTATTCATCTGCTGAAGAGCCGAAAAATCACCTGTAGTAAGATACCGGCTTTGTATGCGGTCGTAGCGTTCAATCCTCAATTCTGTGGCAGCATTAGTCTCTGGCCAAAAGTTCATCTGACACCCTGTAACAGATGCCAAACAAAAAATACAGACAAATATGTATGATATAAGCTTCAAGATAATATAATTTCTTATTTTTGTACAAAATTATACATTTTTATCAACATACACAAGTAATTTGGTGAAAATTTCAAAAATTAGTGCAAACTTTTTATAATTTCACACTTGAGATATCCACTAAATTATTAACAATAGCATAAATTGTCAATCCTGCCGGTGAATGAATCTGTAATTTCTTTGCTATATTCCGACGATGTGTTATCACTGTATTAGTAGATATACATAGATGATTAGCAATTTCCTTGTTAGACATCCCTTGTACAAGAGCAACGACGACATCACGCTCACGCGCCGACAACGACTCCTGACTCTTGTTGCGGTGTATCATCCTGGATATCTTCACAGAGACATCATTCTGACGCAACTTGTTCTCAAGATGGCGAATTGCAGGAATAAATATATGTTCCTCTACCTCGGCATGCTGCCGAAGCCACTCCTCATTGTTAAAAATATCATGCAGGGCTGCCATCAGAAGGTTATTTCGAAGACCATCAGACGGAAGATACTTGATTATAATATTCTTTAATTCACGCAGTTTTTGGTCTGTATTACCATGATTACGTAAATATGTGTCAATCGAATATGTTGAAGAAACTTTACCTTCCAATAACTGTTCCACATACGGGAAAACTTCTTTTTCCTCATACCTCATGTGCTGATGAATAGAATGTGCGTATTCATCATATATTTTCAATATAAGATTGGCAAGGTTGTCATTCTCATCAAGAGCCTGAATCAATTCCTGACGAATAAAAGGCAACTGAAAGTCAAGATAATATCTGTGACATGAGTGAAGATAGGCCAAAAGTGTATCAACCGACAACTTATCTACATCATCAATCTCCCTGAACCCGTTTATGGAAAAATTTACAAGTGCCAGAAAAGTATATGTGTCAACACCTTGCTCTGCACAAACCTCGGCAACAGTCTTGTCTCCAAAACCGAGATTTATACCAAAACGACCAAGTGACTGCAATATATTATAATTGTCACCTATCAGCGTGATCATTTGATCATACGCTTCATATATCTTCTGAGTCTTCATAATTCGAGTTACATACAAAAGAAACTTTCACAGAGTGAAAAATCAAGCAAGCACGTCATTCCGCCGTCAGTTCCACTACCTCATCCCCTACACGGGCAGGCTCATGAGCTGTAACAAAATCAAGAAGGAGCCTCATTGCTTTCAATACAGCATTATTCACATTCTCATCACGACCGTCATCCTCTGTCAATTGAAGAGTAATTTGTTCTTCCTTATTTCCACAAGCAATCCATATTGTGCCAACAGGAATATCACCCTCACTGCCAGGACCGGCAAAACCTGTTGAAGCAATAGCATAATCTACATTAAGAGCGTTAATCGCCCCAACAACCATCTGTTTTGCCACATCTTCACACACTGCCGTTTTTTCTTTTATGAGAGAAGCATCTACACCCAGTACATTAATCTTCACATCATCCCAATAGCTAACAATGCCACCCTTAAAATAATTTGAGGCACCAGGAACCATCGTTATAGCACTTGCAATACTTCCTGCTGTACAACTTTCTGCTGTACCTACAGTTTTATTTGATTCATAAAGCAATGAAAGAAGTTCTTTACTTAATATTTTATTTCCAAATTCCATAATATCTTTACATCCATACCTGCCACCAACCGCTACACAGGAGACAGACTTTATCCTCAGGATGTGACGAGGGGCTTTATTGTTTATCTTTAGTTGCAATACCTATCCATTTTTCCAAAAAATGTAGCGTCTCATAGAACAATGCATATAGGCATAAAATTACTTAAATGTCACTTTCGAAAATGCCGGAGCATCTATTTGGCAGAAATCATTATCGCGATACTTGTATGTACCAACAATACCTATCATTGCTGCATTGTCCGTGGTATAGCTAAACTTCGGTATGTATACAGTCCACCCAAAACGCTTGGCATAATCATGAAAAGCATTTCGCAAACCATTATTAGCAGATACGCCACCAGCCACAGCAACATGCTTAATGCCTGTTTCTTTAGCAGCAAGTTTGAGTTTCTTCATAAGAATGTCCACTATCGTCCATTCAAGAGAAGCCGCAAGGTCTTCCTTATGATTCTCTATAAATCTTTCGTCTTCCGCAACCCATTTGCGGAGATTATACAAGAAAGAAGTCTTCAGTCCAGAGAAACTGTAATCCAGCCCAGGGATGTGTGGTTCCGAGAACTGAAACGCATTAGGATTGCCTTTACGTGCAAGGCGATCTATAACAGGACCGCCAGGGTAACCAAGTCCCATCACCTTAGAACATTTATCTATAGCTTCACCGGCAGCATCATCAATAGTCTGCCCCAGTATTTCCATATCATTGTAGGCATTAACCTTAACAATCTGCGAATTTCCACCACTGACAAGCAGGCACAGGAAAGGGAAAGGAGGACAACTGTAGTCGTCATCGCTCTCCTTAATAAAATGCGCCATGACATGCCCCTGCAGATGATTGACATCAACAAGCGGAATGCCAAGTGAACGCGCCATTCCCTTTGCAAAATTCACACCGACAAGCAAGGAACCCATCAAACCGGGACCACGCGTAAAAGCTATGGCAGAAAGATGTTCTTTCTCCACACCGGCACGCTTAAGTGCCGCATCAACAACAGGAACAACATTCTGCTGATGTGCACGCGATGCCAACTCCGGCACTACTCCGCCATACTCTTCATGAACAGCCTGCGAAGCAGTCACATTACTTAGAAGTACGCCATCACGCAACACAGCAGCCGACGTATCGTCACAAGAAGACTCTATCGCTAAAATGAATATAGGCTTTTTTTCCATTTATCCATCTGTTTTTACATCAACATTCAATATGACAATATCTCAACGCCAGTTTCTGTCATGAGAAGGGTATGCTCCCACTGTGCAGAAGGCAATTCATCCTCAGAGATAACCTCCCAGCCAAACGGATCATCAGCATCTATAAATACCTTATAGGTGCCCATATTTATCATCGGTTCTATTGTAAACACCATACCTGGCACCAAAAGCATGCCGCTCCCTTTCTTTCCGTAATGAGCTATATCAGGAGCTTCATGGAATTCCAATCCCACACCATGTCCACAAAGATCCCGAACCACACCATAATGATACTTATTAGCATGCTTTTGAATAGCATTACCTATATCACCTACGAAACAATATGGCCTAACTGTTTCCATTCCGATTTCGAGACATTCCTTTGCCACGCGAACCAACTGTTCACATTCAGGAGAAGTTTTGCCACCTACGATAAACATTCGAGATGCATCTGCATAATAACCATCAAGGATAGTGGTGAAATCAACATTCACGATATCACCCTCATGCAGTATCTGATTTGGCTTTGGTATGCCATGACACACACATTCATTAACACTGACACATACAGATTTCGGGAAACCTTCATACCCAAGGCATGCCGGAGTAGCATTGTGGTCCTTACAGTATGCCATACATATGTCATCAATTTCCTGCGTGGACATACCTGGGCGTATAGCAGCTGCCACAGTGTCAAGCACGCCTGTATTGACAATACCAGCACGGCGTATACCCTCTATTTGCTCAGGAGTCTTTATCAAGTCTCTGCTTGGAACATTCTTAGAACGGTTCTGCCAATATAATATCTGCTTGTCCATATCCGTCAATTCCTGTCCCGGAATTATGGACCATTTGTGTTTCTTATTTACCATACACATTAATTACCACTAAGTTGGTGAAAACGACAAAGAGACTTAAGCAGTGTGCCTAAGTCTCTTTGTCTTGTCGGGGTACCAGGATTCGAACCTGGGACCCCCTGCTCCCAAAGCAGGTGCGCTAACCGGACTGCGCTACACCCCGAATGGTTTATTTTTGCAATATTCAGAACTAATTTCCGAATTGCGAGTGCAAAGGTACGACTAATTTCCGAACCATGCAAATTTTACAAAAACTTTTTCATAGAAATTTTCATTTATATAGATATAAATCAAGAATATCTCGTTCTACACCTTATATTATATACACATAAGACTAAAACTTCATAGAATTTAGTATTTCAAGAAAAACAAAAAAAATAAGTTCTTAAAAGGATATGTATTTTATTGTATATATAAAAAACATCGTGTTTTTTGTATGTCTTTCAAACGCGGATAAACAAAGACCAGCCATTATATATATTCAAGACAGAATGACAAGTTCTTGAACGGGCAGAATGTTTATATCCACTAAACATTTCATTTGAGAAGAATTCACACGCAATGCACCCCCCAACAAAAGTCATATTGCATGGTTCACCACAACAGAATAAAAAACAAGTTGTATCCACAATGCGGCATACTGCATACATTTATTGAATAAAAAGAAATCCCAAATCATTATTGTCAAATGAATTGGGATTTCTTTTTATTCTGCGGTATCATCGGTAAACATACCACATCTTTCTATATATCAAGAGCTATATAACTGATGAACATTTACTTATTTGATGACACCTTGCTCTACAAATATCTGTTTCAATATCTGTACAGAACGGTCAACCTGCTCTTTCGTATGTGTTGCCATCAGTGCATATCTTACGAGAGTGTCTGTAGGAGCACAAGCCGGCGGCACCACAGGATTGATAAACACGCCACGCTCGAAAGCAAGAGCTGTTATAAGGAACGTCTTATCCACATCACGTACATAAAGTGGGATAACCGGTGACTCTGTGTCTCCTATTTCAAAGCCCTCGTCCTTAAAACGCTTAAGAGCATAATTGGTTACATCCCATAGTTTCTCTATTATCTGCGGTTCCTCCTTCAGAATGTCAAGAGCTTTCTGTGCCGCAGCTGTAGCAGCCGGAGTGTTTGACGCTGAGAATATATATGTGCGTGCGTTATGGCGAAGGAAATTTATTGTATCACTGTCACCGGCAATGAAGCCGCCTATAGAGGCAAGAGATTTAGAGAATGTACCCATGATGAGATCCACCTCGTCTGTAAGTCCGAAATGATCACAAACACCACGACCATTCTTTCCAAACACGCCGAGACCGTGAGCCTCATCAACCATTATTGAGCAGTTGTATTTGTGCTTCAGTTCAACAATTGCAGGAAGATTGGCAAGATCGCCCTCCATTGAGAACACACCATCAACAACAATGAGCTTGACAGCCTCATGAGGAAGCTTCTTAAGGATATTCTCAAGATCTTCCATATCGTTATGCTTATATTTCAGCTGCTTGGCGAAACTGAGTCTGCGACCGTCAACAATAGAGGCATGGTCACGGTCATCACAAATGATATAGTCCTCACGGCCACAAACCATAGCCACAACGCCTGCATTCACAGAGAAGCCGGTAGAGAAGCACAAAGCTTCATCCTTATGAACGAACTCTGCAAGATCTTTCTCAAGTTTCACATGTATGTCAAGTGTTCCATTAAGGAAACGGCTGCCGGCACAACCTGTACCATACTTGTCTATTGCCTCTTTAGCCGCTTCACAAATGCGGTTGTCACCAACAAGACCAGTATATGCATTTGAACCAAACATAAGCACCTTATGACCTCCCATTTCCACCTCCGTACCCTGTCTGCCGAGGATCTCACGGAAATAAGGATACACACCTGCCTCCATAAACTTCTGTGGCAAGCGATAACTCTTAAATTTTTCTGATAATTGTCCCATTTTATATAGGTATACCTTCGTATAATATAAATTTATGTATGCAAAGGTACAAAAAAAACTTTAATAAAGTACACAAAGGAGCAAAAAAAGTGCATTTCCTATAAAATATTTTATCATCCATTGCATAATTCATCTATTTTTTCGTACTTTTGCATTCAAATGCCCCATTAAGAATAATTCCCTTTTTATTAGTCATTGCACGTAATTATGGATAAAAAGAAAATTGTTTTCATACTGAATCCTATCTCCGGAACAACAAGTAAGGCTGGAATCCCCCTACTCGTTGACACGATTCTTGACAAGGAAAAATTCATATACACTATAGCGGAGACTCAACATGCCGGCCACGCCTCAGAACTGGCACGCAAAGCGGCAGAGGATAACTATGACATAGCTGTTGCCGTCGGCGGAGACGGCACCGTAAACGAAGTTGCACGGGCACTTGTCAATACAAAAACAGCTCTTGGCATTATCCCATGCGGGTCTGGCAACGGACTTGCACGCCATCTGATGCTGCCTCTCAATGTGAAAGGGGCCCTCGAAGTTATCAACAAATGTGAAATCCACGACCTTGACTACGGCATAATCAACTCCATGCCTTTCTTCTGTACCTGCGGCATGGGATTTGATGCCTTTATATCCATGAAATTTGCCAATGCGGGTAAACGCGGACCTATCACCTATGTCGAAAACGTATTGAAAGAGGGGTTAAAATACAAACCGGAGACATACATAATCGAGGATGAGAGCGGCACTAAGAAACATGAGGCATTTCTGATTTCCATTGCCAATGCCTCACAATATGGCAATGATGCATACATCGCGCCACAGGCTTCTATGAGTGACGGGCTCATGGATATTATCATCATGGAGCCGTTCGACATGCTCGAAGCTGCTCAAGTATCAATTGACATGTTCAACAAAACACTTGACAAAAACTCTAAAATCAAGACTTTCCGTTCCAAACATGTCCGTATCCACCGCACCGAACCCGGAGTCATACATTATGACGGAGACCCTATAATGGCAGATGCCGACCTTGACATTTCCATTCAGGAAAAAGGTATCAGAATAGTTATAAACCCTGATGCCGACAAGCGGCGACGCCAACCCTCCAAAGTGCAGTCCGCATTCAGTGAGTTCATGTCTAATATCCATTCTGCACGCATGGAAGTCACGGACGTAGTCAAGGAGGTCAGCGAGGAAGTCGCTTCTGACATATCAAAACAGGGACGGAGAGTTCAACAAATCAGCAGAACAATACAAAGCAAGCTTAACCTATAACGGTTAGGCTTGTTTTTTGAATCACAAAAAAATGGATTGATATTTTACATAAATCTTCACATATAACAACACGAAACAGATATGACAAAAGCAATTCTCTTTGATTTTGACGGAACTTTAGCCAATACGGCCCCAGGTATCGTAAAGACCATGGAGTGCACATTCAAAGAAATGGGCAAGCCTGTCCCCTCAGAACAAGATATGCGTAACACCATTGGCCTGCCACTCTCCAAAGCACTCAAACAACTGAACGGACTTAATGACAAAGAAACGTCAATGGCAACGGAAATTTACCGCAGTCTGTTCGCTACTGTAGAAGTGTCGCTTGTCGGCATTTTTCCAAAAGTAAAGGAAACACTGAAGTATCTGCATGAAGCCGGCATACGTCTTGCCATCTGTACATCAAGAAATGCTGAATCTTTGGACATGATAATGCAGCATCATGACATCGCAAGGTTTTTCGAGACAAGTATCACCAATTCCGACAACCTTGCCCCAAAGCCGGCACCGGACATGGTACTTGCACTGTTGAAGCGAATGCAACTTAATGCCGCTGACGTAATTGTGGTTGGCGATACAACATTTGACATACAAATGGGCAATGGCGCAGGCTGTCGCACCATTGCCGTCACATACGGCAACCACTCCATAGAGCAGCTCGCATCCTCATCCCCATCCGTCATGATAGACTCTTTCGACAAACTGCTTGAAGAAATAAAATAACATAGAGGCCTTGATAAGAAAGATTATACATATCGACATGGACAGCTATTTTGCTGCCGTGGAGCAAAGGGACAACCCGGAGCTCAAAGGCAAGCCATGTGCTGTTGGCGGCTTATCCGACCGTGGTGTATTATCAACCGCAAGCTATGAAGCAAGACTATTCGGCGTACATTCCGCAATGTCAACAAAGCGTGCATTGGAACTTTGTCCAGACCTCATCGTTGTTCCCGGAGACCACGACAAATACAAACGTATCTCAATACAGATACACGATATATTCCATGCCTATACCGACCTTATCGAGCCTATTTCCCTTGACGAAGCATTTCTCGATGTCACAGAAAGCAAAAACGGGAATATACCGGCAACGGATATAGCTCACGACATAAAGAGAACAATAAAGGAACAGCTTGACCTTACAGCCTCAGCCGGTGTCTCTTATTGTAAATTTCTCGCTAAAATCGCATCTGACTACAATAAGCCAGACGGATTTTATGTTATTCATCCTGACAAGGCCCTTGACTTCATTGACTCACTGCCGATTGAAAAATTCTGGGGAGTCGGCAGCATAACGGCAAGGCGCATGCATCAACTTGGAATAAACTGCGGACATCAATTACGGCAATGGTCATTGCAGGGACTGACAAAGGAGTTTGGTAAATCCGGGAAAATCTACTACAATTTTGCCCGTGGCATAGACGAACGTCCAGTCATTGCCGAACGGGAACGCAAAAGCATCGGATGTGAAACAACGTTTGAAAAAGATATTTATAAGAAATCGGCCGTAATCATTGAGCTATATCACATTGCAGAGGAACTTATAAGGCGGTTGACACGAGCCGGTTTCGAAGGATATACGCTAACCCTAAAAATCAAATACCATGACTTCACACAAATAACACGAAGCCATACGGGAAGCACTGCCTTCTCTGAAATGCGAACCATTCTCCCCACTGCAAAACGACTATTAAGCGATGTCATGTTCAACGATGAAAGAAAGATTCGGCTCATGGGACTCAGCGTATCAAATCCGCGGGAAGACTTGCTCCACAAAGCCAATTGGATAGAACAAGAATTGAAATTCCAAGCTTATTCATGCACAAGATAGTAGTTTCTTAAAATATTATAATAATCCAGCAGATATTTTCCATATACGAAAATATTTCACTACCTTTGCACCGCTAAACAAAACACGGCTATTTGGAGAGGTGCTCGAGTGGTTGAAGAGGCACGCCTGGAAAGCGTGTAATCGGCAAAACCGATTCGCAGGTTCGAATCCTGTTCTCTCCGCGAAGAAAGAGGACTTGATGCTTAATGTATCAAGTCCTCTTTCGTTTCAATATATATCATATAAAACAATTGCACTCTTTCTTGCCGGGCAAGGCTTCAGCACCTTTATACGTCTTGCAAGAAAGAGTGCAATGTTTTATATAACCTTCACCTCTTCTTAATGTCAGATTCGGTATGACAAAAATATCAGTTGTTTTCCGGACGTAACTGACGTACGACCTCAGCTGTACGCCACATCTCTGACTCACGAAGAGCGGCAAGTTCTTTCTCAAGGCCGACACGATAGTCAGGCTTTGAATTGGCATCAATGGAGATCTGTGCCTCATTGCCTGATTTAACAGAAGCATACAACTTTTCAACTACAGGCTTGCACGCATCATGGAAAGGTCCCATCCAGTCAAGGGCACCACGCTGTGCCGTTGTTGAGCAGTTGGCATACATCCAATCCATACCCTTTGCTGCAAATAACGGCATGAGAGACTGGGTAAGTTCCTCAACAGTCTCATTGAATGCCTCCGAAGGAGTATGACCGTTCTCACGGAGCACCTCATACTGTGCAAGGAGAAGTCCCTGGATAGCCCCCATCAATGAACCACGCTCACCGGTTAGGTCCGATGTTGCCTCACGCTGGAATGTAGTCTCAAACAGGTAACCGGAACCGATACCGATACCAAGAGCTATAGTACGTTCGAGGGCACGGCCTGTAGCATCATTATAAACAGCATAAGAAGAATTAAGTCCACGGCCTTCGAGGAACATTGTGCGGAGTGATGTGCCAGATCCCTTCGGAGCAACCATTATGACATCAATGTCCTTTGACGGCACACAACCTGTACGGTCAGACCATGTGATAGCGAAACCATGAGAGAAATAGAGAGCCTTACCAGGAGTGAGATGCTTCTGGAGTGTAGGCCATACAGACATCACTGCAGCATCAGAAAGAAGACACATGACTATAGATGCCTTGTCCGCTGCCTCCTCTATGGAGAACAGTGTCTCTCCCGGAACCCATCCGTCAGCGACAGCCTTCTCAAAGGTCTTGCCCTGACGCTGACCGACAATTACGTCAAAACCATTGTCGCGAAGATTGCAAGCCTGACCGGGGCCTTGTACTCCATAACCGATAACCGCGATCTTCTCGTCCTTTAATACTTCACGAGCTTTCTCGAGAGGGAATTCCTCACGTGTCATTACCTCTTCGATAACGCCACCAAAATTCATTTTTGCCATTGTGTGATAATTTTGATATTGGTATATATAATTATTTATTTTTATCTATAAACTTTACGGATGAGCGCACACATTCCGTCTCCGTTGCATTGCCATCATCCGCCTGCACGACTTTTGCTATACGCACCTCGTATTCATTTTCTGACATTTGTTCCTTGTAAAATCGCAATATATCGCCAGCATGACACTCGGCAACATATGCTATCTCAAAACGGGAAAGGAACTTGTTTTGATAGATATCAAGCGGGAAAAGGTCAAGCACGTGCTCTATATATTTTACAGAGTTGACATGTCCGTTTACATCTATATCGCTGTATTTCGCCACAAGTTCCATGTCCATAGGTACACATTTGGACATCTTCACCCTACCAGGCTTATCTATAGGGCACTCCTTTTTACTTTCTGCCCAATATTCTATCTCACCGTCACGGATATCCATCAAGTTACATGGCTGCCTGGTCTCCGTATCTATAAGAGCCCAAATGGAGCGGCCATAGCCTATCGAACGGCCATCCTGAGACTCAACACGAAAATTACGGTTGGTAAAATAACGTATTGCAGACTCCACCCATGTCTCCACACTGAATTTCTCATATTGCTTCGGCATGTCCGTCATCTCTATCACAAGACGCGACAACACCCAGGTCTTATTGACTGTATTGAGATACTTCATTCCGAATCCTCTGTCGGACGAATGAAAATCGGCAGCATTGAGCAGATGATTCCCAAGATGTCCCATAAAGAGCCTATGGGCCACATCACAGTGGAAAGGCTCGGCAACATTATCATAACGTCCCACCCTGCCCCACATTGCTATTCTTTCCTCTACGGATTTATGCATAATGAATATTTTGTCAAGAAATGATTATTCTGTCAAGCTGTCACGCTCCTCCTCACGCTGCGTAAGATATTGGTCAAGACGTTCTATACAAGAGCGCGTGATTGCAATACGTCCTGAACGCACAAACTGCAAGACACAGCCAAGCGCATCAAGCTGTTGGAACAAACCGAGAACATCTTCCGTAACACCTGTCTTTTCCACAATGGTATATGTCGGATTCACCTCTACCATACGCGCGGCAAAACGGCGCACTATACGTGAGATTTCCTGATTGGCAATAACCATAGGCGAAGACAGTTTCAGAAGCGAAGTCTCAAGCATGAAAATCTCGCCATCAACAAAGCAGTTTGCCTGCAGGACATCAATTTTTTTCTCTATCTGCTTGACAAGCATTTCCGCCATTTCCTGTTTACAGTAGCAGGTAATTGTGTACTTATGTACACCGGGAGTCGAAGAAGACGAGACATTCAATGACTCTATATTCACCTGACGGCGCGTGAAAACAGCAGTTATCTGATTCAGGATACCGGCATAGTTCTCAGAATAGATTATCAGCGTATATAATGTCAGCCCGTCATGAACATTGAGAATAGCCCCTTCATGTCCCGGCACGGAAGGACGTACAACGGCATTACGCGAGAAGGACTCATACTGCGGGGCTCCGGCAGCATACATCTCAAGCGTGGCCTTACGCTGACGCGCAAGATTCTTCTCATAAGAATTATAATCTCTGGCAGCAGCTTCCCTGACAGCATCATTGAACCCCCTCAACTCCGGAGTCACTTCCTGCTGTTCGCCACACTTTCCGCAAGTATTGCAATCACCACATTCTGCAGCACCGACATTCATATTTGTTTCCATTCTTTACGTTTTCTTGTTATGACAATTAAAATGTCTCCATGAAGACATCCATCATTTCACCTCCAGAAGCATCTCATCGACACATCCTCCAGGAGGAGTCATAGGCAGGACATTATCCTCTTCTTTTACCGCACATTGAAGAATATACGGTCCTTCCGTAGCAAGCATCTCACAAACCGCCGCATCAAGATCATTTCTGTCAACAACCGTACGGCACGGTATGCCATAGCCCTCGGCGATCTTCTCGTAGTCCGGGTTCATCATCGGAGTGAACGAATACCGTTTGTCAAAGAACATATACTGCCACTGACGGACGTTACCGAGATAGTTATTGTTCAGGATAATCATTTTCACAGGACATTGCTGTTCCATTATAGTTCCTAATTCCTGTATCGTCATCTGGAACCCTCCGTCTCCACAAAACATACATATCTTACGGTCCGGTGCTCCAAATGCCGCACCTATCGCTGCCGGTATGCCGAAGCCCATGGTGCCTGCACCACCGGAAGTGACAATGGAACGCGGCTTTGTATATTTGAAATAGCGGCATGCAAACAGCTGATTCTGTCCGACATCAGTAACGAGGACAGCTTCGTCATGCGCACGCTCGCTGACCTTGCTGACCACCTCACCCATAAGCAAGGGACCATCCCCAGGATTCAGCGCAGGAGAAATAACCTTGTTGTATTCTTTCTCGGCATAAGGCCTGAACCCATCTATCCATGCATTATGCTTCGCCTCATCAACATACGGCAGCATATCGGCAAGAGTCTGCTTACAGTTACCAAGTACGGCAAGACTGACCTTCACATTTTTGTTCACCTCAGATGGGTCTATCTCAAAATGTATCACCTTTGCCTGTTTTGCATATTTCTTCAAATCGCCTGTAACACGGTCATCAAAACGCATACCGACTGCAATAAGCAAATCGCACTGGTTTGTCATTACATTTGGCGCAAGGTTTCCATGCATTCCAAGCATACCCATGTTCAGCGGATGTTCCGTAGGAACCACAGAAAGTCCAAGCATTGTCTGACCGACAGGAATCTGCGCTTTCTCGCAAAGCGCCAGAAGCTCTTCACGCGCCCCTGCAATCTCCACACCCTGTCCGACAAGCATAAAAGGTTTCACACTCTCGTTAATCATTCGTGCAGCCTCAGCAATGACAGTAGCGTCAGAAAGCGGGTTCGGATTATAACTTCGTATGAAATCAACATGCTGAGGACTGTAATCAAACATTGCCGTCTGAGCATTCTTTGCGAAATCCAGCACCACCGGTCCCGGACGTCCGCTCTTTGCTATATAAAATGCACGGGCTACCGCCCATGGTATATCCTCCGCGCGGCGAATCTGGAAGTTCCATTTGGAAATAGGCTGAGTAACGCCAACGACATCTATCTCCTGAAAGGCATCAGTACCGAGCATTGCCGCTCCTACCTGCCCACAGATAACAACAACCGGTGTGGAATCAATCATTGCGTCTGCAATTCCCGTAATGGTATTCATCGCACCCGGTCCGGATGTGACAAGCGCACAGCCTACCTTTCCGCTGACACGCGCATACCCCTGCGCCGCATGCACTGCAGCCTGTTCATGACGTACAAGGACATGGTTCAGCCTGTCCCTATGGTCATACAAAGCATCGAACGTCGGCATTATCGCGCCACCTGGATAACCGAAGAGAGTATCTACCCCCTCATATTCCAGTGAGCGCATCAATGCCTCTGCGCCGGAAATTTTCTCCATCATCTTTCTTTTAGTCTATAATTCTTACACCGCCCTTATCCGCAGATGACACAGACCGTGCATAAGTACGGAGTGCCTTTGAAACAGTACGCTTGCGCTTCAACGGCTGCTGAGGACGGGAAGCGAGTTCCTCATCAGAAAGTCTGACGTTTATGGAACGGCTTGGTATGTCTATGACGATTATGTCACCATCCTTGATTTTGCCGATATTGCCACCACTGGCAGCCTCAGGAGATATATGTCCGATAGACAATCCGGAAGTTCCTCCGGAAAAGCGGCCGTCAGTAATCAATGCACACTCCTTACCCATATGCATTGACTTGATATATGATGTCGGATAAAGCATCTCCTGCATTCCAGGTCCTCCCTTTGGTCCTTCATACGTAATAACGACACAATCCCCTTTCTTGACTTTTCCGCCGAGAATACCTTCGCAAGCATCCTCCTGAGAATCAAAGACCACCGCAGGGCCTTCAAAATGCCAGAGTTCAGGGTCCACGCCGGCAGTCTTCACGACACAGCCGTCCTCTGCTATATTTCCGAAAAGAACAGCCATGCCGCCGTCCTTCGTATAAGCATGGTCTATATCCCGGATGCAACCGTTAGCCCTGTCTGTATCAAGAGTTTCCCAACGCGTATCCTGAGAGCCCATCCTGGTAGAGAACCTGCCACCTGGTGCGGAGCGGTAAATACGGTCAGCCTCAGGACTGATTTCATCTCCTGTGATGCTGTATCTCTCAATATCCTCACCGAGCGTGGCACCAGTCACACGCTTGCACGAAAGATCAAGAAGGTCACCCTTGGCAAGCTCACCGAGAATACCGAGGATACCGCCTGCGCGGTTTTCCTCCTGAATGCTGTATTTCTGCCAATTAGGGGCAAGTTTGCAAAGGAAAGGTACCTTGCGGGAAAGTTTGTCTATATCGGACATGTTAAACTCCACATCTCCCTCCTGCGCAACGGCAAGCAGGTGAAGTACAGTATTGGTTGACGCTCCCATGGCAATGTCAAGAGTCATGGCATTCAGAAAAGCCTGACGCGTGGCAATTGAGCGCGGAAGCACAGTATCGTCCCCATCCTCATAATATGCAAGAGCATTCTTGACTATCTGACGGGCAGCATCCTTAAATAGCTGAATACGATTGACATGAGTGGCAAGAATTGAACCGTTGCCCGGAAGTGACAAGCCAATTGCCTCCGTGAGTGAGTTCATCGAATTGGCAGTAAACATACCGGAGCAAGCACCGCAACCGGGGCAAGCACAGTTTTCTATCTGCTCAAGTTCTTCATCGCTGACCGTAGGGTCACCGCCTTTCACCATCGCCGTAATAAGATCTGCATTCTCACCGTTCCATTTTCCGGCCTCCATCGGACCGCCGGAAACAAATACTGCCGGAATGTTCAGACGCATGGCTGCCATCAGCATGCCCGGAGTAACTTTGTCACAATTGGAGATACAGATCATCGCATCTGCCTTATGTGCATTGACCATATACTCAACAGAGTCCGCAATGACATCACGCGAGGGCAAGGAATAGAGCATACCGTCATGTCCCATGGCAATGCCGTCATCAACTGCAATGGTGTTGAACTCGGCAGCATAGCATCCCATACTCTCAATCTCGGCTTTTACAATCTGACCGATTTCGTGAAGATGTGTATGACCGGGAACGAACTGTGTGAAAGAGTTTACAATGGCTATGATTGGCTTGCCGAACTGCTCTCGCCTCATACCGTTGGCAACCCAAAGAGCCCTGGCACCTGCCATACGGCGCCCCTCTGTACAGACAGCACTGCGAAGTTGATGTTTCATAATGTCTTATGTCTTTATTTTTCTTTTTACCCAGTCTTGAATAAATGCATCACAAGACTGCTTCCTTAATTATATTGCAAAGTTAGTTAAAAATCCGTTACCTACCAAAACTTTAAGTATAAAAATACCTTTTACTTTTAATTGATTACATTTTGAGGCGTTTTTGTAACAAATTTATAGATATTTTAAACACATACATGCAACAAACGGCATCTTGCATCCACCGTTGCCCAGGCAATATGCGGGGTAAGATAACAACGCGGAGCAGCCAAGAGGGGATTCTCTGCACGTGGAGGTTCCACAGAAAGCACATCGGCACAATATGCACCAAGAGTGCCGGAAGCAAGGGCATCGGCTACTGCCTGCTCATTCACCAATGGTCCACGGCTCATATTTATCAAGATACTGCCACTACGCATACGGCTGAGAGTGTCAGCGTTTATCATTTCAAATGTTTCTTCAACAAGAGGACAATTGAGGGAAATGACATCACACTCACCCAGCATCTCATCCCATGCTACTTTCCTGACATACTCCGGCAGAGCATCCGGCCCCTTACCCGTAACAGCCAGAACGGACATCCCGAAAGCATCAGCAATCTTTGCCACCTGACTGCCGATGGCTCCCAATCCGAATATGCCGATTGTCATACCGGAAAGTTCACGCTGAGGACTGTCCTGATAGCAGAAGTCCGCGGCAGAGCACCAACGCCCATTCCTGTTCTCACCGGCATAATGTGCGACATCATTGGTGATATTAAGAAGGTGTGCAAACACCATCTGCGCAACAGAGGAAGTACTGTAAGCAGGAACATTGGTTACAGTGATGCCTTTTTCACGGGCATATCGGTAGTCAACAACATCATAACCGGTAGCCATCACACCTATATACTCCAGACGCGGAAGGGCATCTATCTCCTTCTTTCCTATCACAACCTTATTCGTAAGGACTATTTCGGCATCTGCTGCACGTTCTGCTATTTCGTCCTGACCGGTGCGGTCATAACATACTAATTCTCCGAATTCGCGAAGTTCATCCCAACTGATGTCGCCGGGATTGACAGTATATCCGTCAAGTACTACTATTTTCATGATATATAACTATATGTTCAATTAAAAAATCATTTGCCTGCACGGCACATTATTACTCACTATAACAAGAAATACAACATGAAAATAATCAGCATACTAATCAAGCTGTAAAAAATGTTGTACTAAAAGGTAACCTTTTATAGTATGAAAGGTTACCTTTTGTTATACGAATCGTTACCCTTTACAGCACAAAAGGTTAGCTTTCGCGACACACATGGGGAACAATAGCCGCATTGAGCTCCACTTTCTTCCGCTTAAACCTCTGCGCATGGCATTGAAGAGCGGAAAGTTTGAAGTTCAGACAATATGGTGTCGTAATCATGCGAAACAAAAGTTCCGGTGCCTTTCATCAGGATGACATAGTCTATTCCGTCAAAAGATCGGCCGACACCTGTATCACGGAATCCATTACGAAGATAAAAATCATACCGACGTTTGCGCATTACGGAGTTGGCACAGACCTGTTCAGGAGATTCTATGTCAAGAATATTGGCACTGCCAGCATATTTATTCATCAAAGCAGACAGTATTTTTTGACCTGTTCCTCTGCCGCGCAGTTCTTCCCTTACGGCAAAATACCAGAACCAATTAAAAGATTTCCTGGGATACACAACAGTCATTCCGGCCAACTGCCCGGTATGATAATATGCTGTAAAATCCAATGACATTGCGTCAACAAGCCATAGAAGTTCATTCCACGGTATCTGCTCCTCCGCAGGAAATGACGCCTCATAAAGTTGTCTCAAGTGGCAGTCGGCATTTAAGGCCGTAATTCGTTTCTCTGTCATAACAAATATCTAAATAGGTGATTCCGCAATAAATGCATATATCCATACTGATTGTTTCTCATTGCAAAGATACAAAAACTCACAGACTTGCCAAATATTTACTCTATCTTTATTTTAGAAGTTCTGCATGCTTAGTATATATCAATAGAGGCAGGTGCATGGAGGATGCTTCTAAAATAAAGGATTCGTCCTGTCTTTTATCAAAAAAAAGCTAATAGGATTTGCAATAAAAGGAAAAAATAAGTATCTTTGTCCTGTCTATTGTTTCACGTGATGTATACTGAAAGCAATGGAAGCATTCGATTTATAGACTTATGACTGAGTGTGCTATGGGCTGACAGAAATCTTGAAAGTCCGTCTCCGTCCATTGAAGGATGTTACTGCGGTTGGGGTGAAATTCATTCATGGAGAGCGGGAAATGACTGTCCGTTGGAGACCGACGGAGTTTCAGGCACAATGAACTGGAGTCTGAAATTCAATGCGACCTGCCGGTATTTGTGAGAAGCATGGAGACTGTCGGCATCCGCAGAATTTAAAGAGTTTGTCAGTTAATGTAAATGGACTTGGATGGATGTCAAGGAGGTGGAAATGACTCATTAGGAGTTACGAAGCGACAGAATCTAACGGCAACTGCATTTATTGCCTCAAAAAACAACTGCGCTTATTATATAAATTAATTTTCAACAAGCATATAATAATCTAAACAACATCTATTATGCGTAATCTGGAACAAACCGTCGGCAACATGGCGGACAAATTAAAAACGGCATTCATTGGCTCTGTAGACTCTGATGGCTATCCATGTGTAAAGGCAATGCTGCAACCGCGAAAGAGAGAAGGCATCAAGGTGTTCTATTTTACCACAAACACTTCGTCTATGCGTGTCTGGCAATATCTGCAAAACGACAAAGCTTGCGTTTATTTCTGTGACAACCGCTTTTTTCGTGGTGCCATGCTTCGCGGTTCAATGAAAGTTCTGACAGATGCAGAAAGTAAGGCACTGATTTGGCAGGAAGGAGATACGGAATATTATAAACATGGAGTCACAGATCCGGATTACTGTGTGCTCAAATTCACGGCTTTATCAGGCCGCTTCTACAGCAATTTCCGTTCAGAGGATTTCTCCGTGGACTGATTTTTACGGATGGCTCCCGTATGAATGCACACCCGACAGGTGCTGTATTGAGGGAATTCCAATGAACTGCCACGTACAACCCATACAGAAAGACACGTCTTGTGGATTTTCCTCCTGCAAATCAGTAATGAAGATTACAGGCAATTTGTATACAAAGAAAGATTACAGAGCTGCAACATATCGCAACAATAACCATACACATACAGCAATTCTATTATTTTCAACCAAACTCGGTCGTTAGAATCTTGTATCATTTTTGTCTTTTGTCAAGTGGCTTTTTAGTTTCTTTGAAAGAGTTTAGCGGGCTGTATGGCTAAAAAAGCTAAAAAGCCACTTGACAAAAGACAAAAAGAATACATACAGCATACAAAAAAGTAATGAAAAGGACAGGATGCGTTCTAATAACCGATTGGGAGGTAAAGGCTTATCCATGGTCAATTTGGCATCTCTGACAAATCTCTCATACATAAAAACACGGAGGCACCCCATTTTAAGTGGGTTGCCTCCGTGTTTTATATGTTAACTATTTAGAAAAGCGTTTGGTTAACTTGACAGTGAATAAAACTACCAATCATGCACTGTAGTCATCAACATTTACTTCTTCGCCTCAGTCTTCTCATCTTTCTTTCCTGTTGACGCTTTCTTGACCGGACTTTTCTTTAGTGGCTTCTCTGCAGCGGGAGCTTTCTTTGCCACAGGCTTTTTAGCTGGTTTATCCGAAGGAAGCACCTTGGCAAGTTTTGCTTGCAAACGCTCTATTTCTTTCTGTTGCTTCTCAATCTCCTTTGTCTGGTTGGTGATAGTGGTAAGCATATTCTCCAGTTCTTCATTATCAATACCGCCATAAAGTGCACGGACGCGTGAAATAAAATCTCCGAGAATGTTCATGTAGTTGGTGAATGCATCGAACGGTCCGTCATAGATACCACGGTCAATGTTCCAGTTGCTCGCCTTTGTCGTCATGAAACGGAAATTGTTGGATGCCTGGAGATAGTCCCAGTCCTGCAAAAGACGTGGATCCTTAGCTATAAGCAGACGGTCGGCTACAGAGTAGAGCTTATTGAAAGCTTCTTGCTGCATCAGATTCCCAAGCCATACTGAGCAATCGCGCTCCTCATCAACCCATGACAATGTATCAGGAACATCAATGGCTCCTACAGAGTTGAATTTATCAAAAACTTCACTTGGAGTAGCCCACTCTATGCCTTTCTCCTTAGCCTGTGCCGGTAGAGCTTTGAAGAAGTCAAGGATATGGCTGGATAATGGCTGTGCAATTCCGAGAGCAGAAAGTTCCATGAAAATATTGACGACCTGCTCTTCTGCCGGGCAAGACGCGATATTGTTCATATAAGTATCGGCCATCAACGGATAACCCGGCCAAGAAGTGTTGCTGAAACGGAGAGAAATATCGTCTGAGAAGTTTACATCACGGAGCAAGAGTTTCAGATTTGGTGCCATGTTACAGTTGTAAACATAGTGTGGTGACTTCCATCCCAGAACATGTTTGGCACCCTCTGTCAGCATTCCTTTATATCCAAGTGATGCCACCTGCGCACCTATCTCGTCTGTATAGATGAGAGATGAGTTGCGCACTACAGCAGGACGCTTGCCGAAATATTCCTGGATCTTGTCAGACATTTTCTCAATGTCACGCTTGAAACTCTCTTCATTGACAAGACCTGCAAGACCATGTGAATATGGCTCTGTCAAAAACTCGACACGGCCGGATTCATTCATCTTCTGCAATTTCTCTATAACCTGTGGAGCGTGCATCTCCAACTGTTCCATGCCAACACCGGAGATAGAGAACGCAACCTTAAAGCCCGGTTCATTGTCAAGCATCTCCTGCAGTGCATCAAGGGCCGGAATATAAGAGTTGTTAGCTATATAATTGATGCTCTGCTCGTTTGCATAATCATCATAATAGTAATGGTCTGTACCTATATCAAAAAAGCGGTAACGTTTAAGATGGGTTATCTGATGTATCTCAAAATATAAACATATCGTTTTCATAGCGGGATTTTTGTTTTACTTATTAGTTGTTTCTGTGCGTTAAAAACACTTTTAGTTCTTTTTAGTATCTTTGGAATGGTCATTTATTAAACTGCACCGTTACTTTATGTAATTACGCAGGTATTCGTCATTGTCGAACCATCCTTTTGCCAATAGCTGGTCATAACACTGACGTATACGCCAGCCAACTTTCTCCCAAGTTATCTGGTCAACCTCCTTAAGACCTTCCTCCGCAATATACTTATGGAATCCTTCATTGGTACATAGTGAGTATATCGCGTCTGCCATAGCATGAATATCCCAATAATCGACTTTCAGAACATTTGTGAGAATCTCTCCACAACCGGACTGTTTGGAGATAATGGAAGGACAGCCGCACTGCATGGCCTCCAAAGGAGCGATACCAAACGGTTCGGAGACTGACGGCATGACAAAAACATCAGAATTTTTATAACATTCATAAACTTGCCTTCCTCGCTGGAAACCTGGGAAATGACACTTGTCGGCTATACCATAACGGGCAGCAAGCTCTATCATGGCATTCATCATATCACCTGAACCGGCAAAGCAGAAGCGGACATTCTGGGTACGTTGCAATACAAGTTTCGCTGCTTCAATGAAATACTCCGGACCTTTCTGCATCGTGATACGTCCAAGATAAGTAACAACCTTCTCATTTGGAATCTTCTTCGGAACAATGTTACGATACTCCTCAGACAGAGGATATACGGCATTATGCATGGCAACACACTTCCGAGGATCTTGATGATACTGATTTATTACAGTCTGACGGGTCAATTCTGACACACACATAATACAGTCTGCATGATCCATACCGTTCTTCTCTATAGAATAAACTGTCGGATTTACTTTTCCGCGTGAACGGTCAAAGTCCGTAGCATGGACATGGATGCACAATGGTTTTCCACTTACCATCTTCGCATGAACACCGGCCGGGAAAGTCAACCAGTCATGGGCATGAATCAAATCAAACTGCTCACTGCGCGCCAAAACTCCGGCAATGATAGAGAAGTTGTTGATTTCATCATGCAAATTGCTTGGGTATCCTCCTGCAAAACCCATACAGCCCATATCATCCAATCCCTGCATATAATTGAAATCAGCATATATATGGTCACGGAAACGATAATAATCCTCTGCCGTATGGCCGATGAAGCGATTCTTTATATTGTCGTACTGCACGTCACGCCAGGCAACAGGCACCTGCGACATGTTGATTATTTTAAGGAATTTCTCCTCATCACCGCAAGGCTTCGGCATACAGAAGGTGGTCTCAACATCACCCTGCAAAGAGAGGCCCTTTGTGATACCATACGAAGCCACGGCAAGACCGCCATATATTTTAGGAGGGAACTCCCATCCAAACATTAGAACTTTCATAGTATGCTTTTCCTCCTTAATTGTTAATATGTGTAAGATTCAAGTAGTTTTGACATACGGAGCAACTCTGCAACATTCATCGCAAAAGCACATCCACCTCTACCATGGAAAGGAGGGTTACCGTCAAAAAGTTCCGGCATTGTTCCTATTGCATGATAGAACATTTCATCTTCAAAGCCTACCATTTGTCTGTGTACAAATGACAAACGTGAACGTTTATGCAATTTCAGAACGGCTTCCATATAGAATCCACCAAGCCAAGGCCATGCAGTTCCCTGATGATAAGCCCAGTCACGCTGGTTTTGTGTTCCTACATAATAAGGGGTATATTGTCCGCTCTTTGGTGACAATGAGCGGAGACCTTTAGGAGTAAGAAGTTCACGGGTGCAGAAATCTATGACGCTCTTCTGTTGAGGTGTTTCCAATGGAGAATAGTCAAGTGCCACAGCAAAAATCATATTTGGACGGACTTCTGCATTAGGAATGCCATTGTCCACATAATCCCATAAGTATCCGCTGTCATTCACAAATATATTCTGGAATGATTCCTTAACAACATTCGCTTTGCTTTCATACTTGTCTGCCGTAAAATCATCTTTCTTGAAGCGTGCCATCTCTGCAATAAACTTCAGTGCATTGTACCACAATGCATTTATCTCCACGACATACCCGGAACGGGGCACAACGGGTTTGCCGTACACTGTTGAGTTCATCCACGTCATGGCCTTTGATGCGCCATCAATTTTCAACAGCCCGTTTTCTGCCACAAAAAGATTCGGATGTCTGTCAGCTTCGATTGTATTGATAATATTCCACAAAAGCTCTCCATACAGTTCAAATGCCTTAACATCACCTTGTGAGTGCGCATATTGCTGGATAGCCCATACAGCCCATAATGGTACATCCGGCTGTTCAATCTCCGCAATATCATATTGCAATGGCTTGCCTATAAGAAAATCATTTAGAGCCTTGCCTGCTGTTTGCATAATCAATTCAAAACGATCCGGTTCTTCAATCGCAAGTGCAAGACCCGGCAGAGACAAAAATGTATCTCGTGCACGACATTTAAACCATGGATAGCCGGCAATAATATATGAGCCGTCTTTTTTATGGTTATAGAACTGATGGGCGGAAGAATATAATGAGCGGAAGAAATTATCACGTGCAGGGCGGTGGTCATACTCTTCATCAAAAAGTTTCTTAAACGTAGAGGTTTTTATCTTTGACGTACAAGCGGCAAAGACTATACTCTCTCCTTTTTTCATCGTAACCTCAAAATATCCCGGAACATAAAGATCTTCCTGAAAAGCATAGCCACGTTCCTGTTCTTTCGGATACTCTATGCCTCGATACCAGTCCGGTGCGAAGACGAATTCATTTTTCTTTGACAATTGCATGTTGAGTTCAGGATATCCTGCATACAAAGATGTCTTTATTCCATTCTCTATATCCTGATACTCTCGTGACGCAACACCATTCTCATGACAAAGGTCATTCACACTACGGAATGCCAAGAAAGGACGCAATCGAATCTTTGTCACAGAAGGTCCGTCAACAAGTGTGTAACGGATAAGGATACGGTTCTCGTAGTGCTGGAAGATTTTTTCTCTTTTCAACACAACACTTCCAACACGATACATCGTTGTCGGAATATGGTCACAATCAAACTCCCGGATATACTTATGTCCCTTAGGAGCATAGTTATTTCCCTGATACTTGTGAAGACCGAGATTAAACTCAACATCGTGTTGTACGACACTGCAATCCAGAGAAGACAGCAACACATGATTGGCATCGTCAATCTCAGGTACCGGTATCACAAGTAAACCATGATACTTTCTCGTGTTGCAGTCTACGAGGGTTGAATAGCTGTAAGCCCCAGAGCGGTTCGTGCGCAACAGCTCCTTGCTCAAAACGGCTTCCAGGTTAGTCATCGTAGCCTTTTCAAATTTAAGATAACTCATAGTTATATTTTAAGGTTAATAATATTTTGTCATAGATTTTCAAAGTCTACATGCCAGATACATGTAACACTATCGCAAAGATAACAAAAAAGTTGCTTGATTAATATCAAACAACTTCTTTTTTAACATTATTTACAAGTGATTGTCCCAGTTTTGGCAGAACTATAGCTTTAGAATGCTATTCGTTTCTCTTGTCTTTTCTGCTGGCTGACTCATATATCTTCCTGATTTGGGTTACCTTTTCCTCCATAGGAAGAAGAGCGGAGACCCAATTGATCTTAATGCCTCTACGCTCCATTCCGCGGAACCAAGTCATCTGACGTTTTGCAAACTGATGGATATGTATTTCCAACTGCTCAAGCATGTCTTCGTACGAACGACGGCCAATAACATATTCTGTAACATATTTATACTCCAAACCGTAATATATCAAGTCATCAGGAGAGACACCACTGTCAAGGATACCTTTTATTTCATCAACCATTCCTTCGTCCACTCTTGCCTTCAAGCGTGAGCTTATCTTACGTCTACGCTCATCCCGCGGAATGTCAACTCCAACAACAACAGTGTCTATAGGCGGAAAGAACCTGTCTTCTGTTTTACGCTCAAGATTATATGTCTCTATTTCTATCGCCCTTATGGCACGCTGTGGAGAATCTACATCAGTTTTATTATGCATATCGGAGTTATTTCTCTCTTTCAAGTCCATAAGAATAGCTGTAAGTTCTTCCATGGACTTCTTGGCCATCTGTTCCCTCAGAACCTCATTCTTTGGCACAGGGGAAAGATTATACTCACGTATTACCGACTCTACATAAAGGCCTGAGCCTCCACACAGTATTGGCAGTACATCGCGCTGCCGACAATCTGAATAAGCTTGTAAAAAATCTTGCTGATACTGAAAAATATTATACTTCTCTCCCGGATTACAGATGTCTATAAGATGATACGGGACATTAATAATATCAGGAATCTGAGGGACAGCACTCTCGTCATATTTCTTATCCTCAGACAACCTTACAGAATAATCACACAGGTCTTTTCCTGTACCAATATCCATATAACGATATACCTGCCTTGAGTCTCCTGAGATAATCTCCGCAGACTGTCCGTCTATGATATAACTTGCTGCAAGATGAGCCGCCAGCGCAGTCTTACCTGACGCTGTCGGCCCAATAATTGTTATCATCGTTCTGCTCATCTACAACTGAACAAAATTTTCTTTTATCTATATTCATAATGCAAACAGTGAGGACATGCACCACTGCCTGCATTACAGAAATCACTTCACAAAAATTTTCTTTCCGTTCTTTATCACAATTCCCTTTGTGTTCTCTGATACACGCTGACCTGCAAGATTATAAACAGCATCAACGGAAACAGTTTCCGATACGACCTCGCTTATGCCTGTCTGGACCTGCTCATAGGTGAAAGTTATCTTTACCATTATCTGCTTGTTCTTGCCCTTTGAGTCAATATCAGACGTTGTAATATTTGAGTTGTCGAAGTTCAGCACAACATTCTGCTTTGATCCCATATTGCTGTATGTGCGGCTAACAGGTGTCTGTCCTGCCGTTCCTCCAGGGAACACAAGGGAGCTTTCTGCAATATCCGTACCGTCAACGGTAATACTGGTCATAGTTATTGAGCGGTCTGCCGTTGTGGACGTATTGTTTGAGTAGCCCTCTATATACATCTTTGTGATGACATATCCCGGATTAACATTGAATGTGATAGTATTATTGGCATTGCCTGTGCGCACCTTCAGATAGCCGTTAGATAAGGCATTTGTAAGTTCACCTTCCATGCCTGCTGTATAGCATGTACCAACGGTAGTGCCCTTGTCCTCTGCCGGTTCTTTCAAAGCCTCGGAGCCGTCAGTCGCAGGCAGAACCTCCGGAGCATGGTTGGTTACATTTGTCTGGTATGTCGTACCATCAATACCAAGATTGTCAGGAAGATAATATCCGAGATGAGGAGGCTGGTTATAGGAAGAGTTCTGCCATACGATTCCCATACGGTATATATGGTCTTCCATGAGACAAGGAATCTTGAACTTCGTCGGCTCCGGAGTAGAATATATGAGCAGGTCACATGTAGGTGCACTCCAGTCAGCCTCATACCCCGTCATGATTATCTCCTCACGCCAGTCGCCAAGGATGTCAGCCTGAAGGCAAGGATTAGCCTTTGTCGTATTCACAGTTTGCGGTTTCCCATAAGCAGCGAACTCCATACATGTAGTTATTCCCTTTGAAGCGGTATTGTATGCACGGATACGCGGAGAGCAAACACCTGTACCGGAATCATATCGTCCGTCAAATGTCTGATCATACGGATCTCCTGTCCAGTATATACGGAAGGAAGTATCTGCTTTCTTTGTTAAAACAACCTTGTTTGTCGCACAATCATATGTATTGTTATCCTGTGATGACCAAAACTCAAAACCGCGGTTAGCAGGGATAAAGTCTGCCGCAAGACCGCGGCCGTTATCTCCTGTACCGGTAGCACTGGCAAGAAGTTCTCCTGTTGTTGCATCATGGACATCATATCCGTATGGAGAGTCCTCGTGAGGCATCATAACCTCCAGTCCCGGACGGTCAGGGCACAAATCTGTAAGATGAATGGCATCACCATGGCCTTTACCTGTAGAACACAGCAACTGGCCATCGTGGCCAATTGTTGCACCACCAGTCACGATATCATCATATCCATCAATATTAACATCACCTATTGAGATACCATGAACACCCTGTCCATAACTTGACTTACCTGAACCGGAGAAAAGAGTCTTGCCTGTTGCGTCAACAACACTCCAAGATGTTTTTGAACTGCCCTTATGCAGCCATCTCGTTTTCAGCTCACTGCCATTCCAGTCTACAGCCCATATATAACATGCCGTATAGTATCCACGCTGCAAAATAGCTGTCGGCAAAGAGTTCTGACCGTCAAGATATGCTACTGCCGCATTATATCTCTCACCGCGATTATATGTCCCGTCTCCCCAAGAAGAACTGTAAGCACCGTCAGCAGAAGGGAAATCAACCATGGCACGGTTAGGAGAATACCATATAGTGTGCATTGCCGCGCCCGTTTCACCATTGAATACAGTCAGCAACTCCGCACCTGCGGTGACACGTCCTTTGGAATTGACAGTCACACTATTAGGGTCAATACCTTTTATAGCATTGTCCGTAGCCGCCTGAGTAGCATAGACGCCCTTGCCGTCCTTTGTGTCCGGGCCGGTCTTTGTTATCAGTTCCGCCTTTCCGTCTCCATCCATGTCATAGACTATGAATGGAGAAGTATGCTGACCGGAACGGATACAATGTCCGATATCTATACGCCACTTTTGTGTACCGTCAAACTCATAGCAGTCAAGATAGGCAGGAGAAGCGTATCCGTCCTTACCACTGTCCCTGCTGTTGTCCGGCAACCACTTCACTATAAGTTCATAGTCGCCATCGCCATCAACATCCGCCACGGAGCAACCATCAGGACGATAGCGTCCCGTTGTAGAGCCGTTCTTATCCTTACGGGCAGCAGGACGTGTAATGGAGATTTTCTTAAAGATACTCTCCCATGCCTCGCAAGAAGCCTCATCGCCCTTGCTTGAGACTACTTTGTATATATCACCACTATTACCGTCCGCATCAAGATAATTCGTCACATCAGAGATATCGTCCGCAACCTTTTCACCATTACGGTACACAGTAAACATTACGTCACCATCCGCCGCAAGATAGCGCCATGACACAAGAATTCCTTGTGATGTCTTCACCGCCACAGGAGCACGGTTAAGCGTTTCTTTCACCTGAACACCTGCCGACATATTAGTGGCAGTCAGTGCAAAAAAGCACGCTGAAATAAAAAACTTTTTCATTTGTCAGTATATTGTTTTAGTAGGATAATCTGTGGCAAAATTAGTCAAAAAAAACGAAATAACAAAAAAAACAGAAATGAAAAAACAATTTTTATGCTCCATTGTGCACAGAATCACCCATCACGCTGCGGACTTTCCGCTGTATGCCAATGCACAAAAGTGCAGACCGCACCATACCATATATACAGAATAAAGCCACCTGACCAAACGGTCAGACGGCTTTATATATACTACGGGAACCGTATTGTCATGTGTCTGCGGGAACATGAAGCCCGCATCTCATGAGCGGTCAAATTATCCGTTTACCTTCTTCATGTGTGCGATGAGCTCGAGAACCTTGTTAGAGTAACCGATCTCATTGTCATACCAAGACACAACCTTTACGAATGTGTCAGTAAGAGCGATACCTGCCTTTGCATCGAAAATAGATGTGCGTGTATCACCGAGGAAGTCAGAAGAAACGACAGCGTCCTCTGTGTAACCAAGCACACCAGCAAGTTCGCCCTCTGAAGCCTTCTTCATAGCCTCGCAGATCTCTGCGTATGTAGCCGGCTTAGCGAGGTTGACAGTAAGGTCAACTACAGAAACGTCAAGAGTAGGAACACGCATTGACATACCGGTCAACTTACCGTTGAGTTCAGGAATAACCTTACCTACAGCCTTAGCAGCACCTGTAGAAGAAGGGATGATGTTGCCGGAAGCAGCACGGCCACCACGCCAGTCCTTCATTGACGGACCGTCAACAGTCTTCTGAGTAGCAGTTGTAGAGTGAACAGTTGTCATAAGACCGTCAGTGATACCGAAGTTATCATTGAGAACCTTAGCGATAGGAGCCAGACAGTTTGTTGTACAAGAAGCGTTAGAAACGAACTTAGTACCCTTAACATACTTATCGAAGTTCACACCGCAAACGAACATTGGAGTTGCGTCCTTTGAAGGTGCAGACATAACAACGTACTTAGCACCGGCCTCGATGTGAGCCTGTGCCTTCTCCTCTGTCAGGAAGAGACCTGTTGACTCAACAACATACTCAGCCTCAATCTCGTTCCACTTGAGGTCAGCCGGGTTACGCTCTGCTGTCACGCGGATAGCCTGACCGTTAACGATGAGCTGTGACTTCTCAACATCAGCCTCGATGGTGCCATCGAACTGGCCGTGCATTGTGTCATACTTAAGCATGTATGCGAGGTAGTCTACTGGGCAGAGGTCGTTGATACCTACAACCTGAATGTCATCGCGGTTCATAGAAGCGCGAAAAACGAAACGACCGATACGGCCGAAACCGTTAATACCAATTTTTGTCATTTTTGTTCTTATTTTAAAGATAATACCTAACGTATGTCATTTTTGACACTGCAAATTTACAACTTTTCTCGGAAACAATTGCCACTTTATCAAAAAATGTAGTACTTTTGCAATACAAATCAAACTTTTAAATAATATAAATCAATTTTTTATGAGCAAATTTGTTGATGAATTCAAAGAATTCGCCATGCGCGGTAATGTCATGGACATGGCTGTCGGTGTAATCATCGGCGGTGCTTTCGGCAAAATCGTTTCAAGCCTGGTAAACGACATCATCATGCCTCTCATCGGCCTTGTAACCGGCGGCGTGGACTTCAGCGACCTTTCATTCAAAGTGGCTGACGCTGAGGTCAAGTACGGACAATTCGTACAGAATGTTGTTGATTTCCTAATCGTTGCATTCTGTATCTTCATGATGATAAAAGGCATCAACTCCCTGAAAAAGAAACAGAAAGAGACTCCGGCAGAGCCTGCCGTCCCTGCAGAGCCTTCCAATGAGGAAAAGTTACTGACAGAAATCAGAGACTTGCTGAAAAACAAATAAATACGGCATTCCGGCAAAGTCTTACCATTATAAAATTCGTATATACATTTCTTGTCTTGCACGGCATTCTTTCACAAGACAAATGCCGTGCGGGTATTTATGTGTGCCATAATATACTGCAACAAGAAATCAAACCTGCAAAAAGGATTTTTCAGAATAACATTTATGTACAAACCAAAACTCATTTCTTGCCTTAAAAACTACGACAAGAAAACATGTGCAGCAGACATAATGGCCGGCATGATTGTCGGAATTGTCGCGTTGCCATTAGCCATTGCGTTCGGCATTGCCTCAGGAGTCTCCCCTGAGAAAGGCATAATCACTGCCATCGTTGCCGGTTTCATGATTTCCGTATTCGGAGGAAGCAAAGTGCAGATCGGCGGTCCCACCGGAGCTTTCATCGTCATCATATATGGCATTATCGAACAATACGGCATGTCAGGACTCACCATTGCCACACTTATGGCAGGCGTATTCCTCGTTTTGTTCGGATTACTGCATCTCGGCACCATAATCAAATACATCCCCTATCCTATCGTCGTAGGATTCACCTCCGGTATTGCCGTGACAATTTTCTCAACCCAGATGAAAGACTTCCTTGGTCTGACGATAGACAAAATTCCCTCTGATTTCATAGAGAAATGGATTTGCTATTTCCAGAATTTCGACACCATTGACCCGTGGTCACTTGGAATTGGTGTACTCTCCGTACTCATTATCGTACTCCTCCCTAAAATATCAAAGAAAATCCCCGGCTCACTCATCGCTATAATTGTCACAACCCTTGTTGCCCTCGTACTTAAGCAATATGCCGGTGTGGAAAGCATAGAAACCATTGGCGACAGATTTGCAATCTCTTCCGTCCTTCCCGGCGCGGAAGTTCCCGAGCTGTCATGGCAGACAATCAAGGGGCTCGTCTCCCCGGCACTGACCATAGCCATTCTCGGAGCCATAGAATCACTGCTCTCGGCAACAGTAGCCGACGGTGTAATCGGCGACCGCCACAACTCCAACAACGAACTTATAGGCCAGGGAATCGCAAACCTCATATGCCCTCTCTTCGGAGGAATCCCGGCAACAGGTGCCATTGCGCGCACCATGACAAATATAAACAATGGCGGAAAGACCCCTGTTGCCGGCATAATACATGCCGTTGTGCTTCTCCTCATATTCCTGTTCCTCATGCCTCTGGCACAGTATATCCCGATGGCATGTCTCGCCGGAGTCCTTGTTGTAGTATCATACAACATGTGCGGAATACCGTCTTTCCTCGGAATCCTGCGCAACCCGAAGTCAGACATCACTGTGCTCCTCGTGACATTCTTCCTCACTATCATTTTCGACCTTACCATTGCCATCGAAGTAGGCATTGTCATAGCATGCCTGCTCTTCATGAGACGTATGGCAGAAACCAGTGACGTCCATCTCGTACGTGACATCGACATAGAGGCAGAATCCGACCTTTCAGCACACAATGACGAACATCTCGAAATTCCAAATAACGTAGAAATGTACGAGATTGACGGTCCTTACTTCTTTGGTGCCGGCAATAAGGCTGAAGAACTGATGTCGCGCTTCAACGAGAAGCCCGCAGTCCGCATCATACGCATGCGCCGCGTACCATTCATTGACTCTACCGGCATCCACAATCTCACCAATATCATTATCTCGTCCAAGCAACAAGGCATTGACGTTGTACTGTCAGGTGTAAACCCTAAGGTTCACAACGTGTTGGAAAAGGCTCATTTCTATGATCTCATAGGAAAAGACCATATCTGTCCGCACATTGACATCGCATTAGAAAAAGCAAAGGAACTAGCTTCGGACTAATCTCCAAAAAGACGACTGAGACCGGCATTCCCGGTTCTCAGCCGCCAATACGCAAAATAAAAATTCGGGCTCTAAAGAATCTCACGGTAAAGATTTCTTTAGAGCCCGAACTGTATAAACGCCATTGATTCCAGAACTTTGCAACAGTCACCCTCAACATGTAATCCTGAGGACTTCCGCCACCGTTATCCTCGGAATCAGTTCCTTCTGCTTCCGAGGATACGGAGAAGGTAAAGGAACAGGTTGATAAAGTCCAGATACAGTGTCAGCGCACCGAGCAATGCGAGTTTCTGTGCACCCTCGTCGTCAGCGTCCTGCTCAATGAGCATGTGCTTTATCTTCTGAGAATCGTATGCCGTCAGCCCCACGAAGACAAGCACGCCGACATAACTGATAACAGACTGAAGACCTGTTGAGCCGACGAACATGTTCACCAAAGTCGCTATCACTATGCCGACAAGTGCCATAAAGAGCAACTTTCCCATGGAAGTCAGGTCTGTCTTTGTGGTATAGCCTATCAGAGACATGACACCGAACGTGCCGGCAGTAATGAAAAACACCTGTCCGATGCTCTCCATTGTGTAAAGCAAGAAGATACTTGACAACACTGCGCCGTTGATCACACTGTAGAGAATGAACATCATTGTGGCCGTGACGGCACTGATTTTGTTAATCATGCCTGATATGCCGAAGACAAGGCCGAACTCTGCAATAATCAGTCCCCAGAAGACAAGGCGGTTACCAAATATCATTTCAAGGACTTCCGGTGAGTTCGCAACGCCATAGGACGTCATGCCGGTGATGATCATTGCCAACGTCATCCATGTGTAAACCTTACGCATCAGAGCAGGAAAACTCACTGAAGGTACATAAGAGCGGCGTGAGCCTCCCTCCATTTCATTGACCATACGGTCGAAATCTTTATATTCCATAATTTTGTTATTGTTTTGTTTTTATTCGTTTTACCAGCACTTCAATGCCGCACGGAAGAACATCATGCACATCAGACAGCCAACAGCGGCCAACGGATACATTGGCATGTCATGATGTGCTGTCACCATACCATGACAGCATTGTTTCTACATGCAAAGTTATTATTTTTTCCATGAACGGCAACAAAAATAGCCGGAAGGACTGAAATATTATGTTATTTTATAAGTTTGTCAATAAATTTATCTGATACGTGGACAGAAACGGGCACACCGGTTCCTATGCAGATTACGGCACAGTCCATCTTACGTGAGCCTGCAACCGTTCTCCGACAGAGCACATTTCCAAAAAAAAGAACTGTATTCTCGGATTTTATTTGTAACTTTGTGGCATGATTGCACTTGCAGGCTGCCATTCGGCAAGCTCACCGGACATAATCAGGAGCAGGCACAGATATATACAGAATAGGACAACTATCATTACAATACAGAATATTTATGGACAAAAGAATCATAGCCATCAACCTGCCGCAGTTCCATCCTTTCAAGGAGAACAACGAATGGTGGGGAACGGGGTTCACGGAATGGACCAATGTCACAAAGGCAAAGCCAAGGTACATCGGCCACTATCAGCCACATCTTCCTTCCGATACCGGTTTCTACGACCTGAGGCTGCCGGAGGCAAGACAGTTGCAGGCAGACTTAGCCCGTGAGCACGGAATATACGGCTTCTGCTATTACCATTACTGGTTTAACGGCAAACGGCTCATGGAACGTCCTGTTGACGAAATTCTTGCCTCAGGCGAACCGGACTTTCCGTTTATGCTGTGCTGGGCAAACGAGAACTGGGCACGCAACTGGGACGGCGGATTCAAAGACATACTCATTTCCCAAAACCATTCCGACGAGGACGATGCTGAGCATATCCGATGGCTATGCAGGAATGTCTTCAGTGACAGGAGGTACATCCGCATCTCCGGCAAGCCCGTATTTGCCGTCTACCGCACCAGCCTGTTTCCCGATTTCAGGAATACCGTTGATATATGGCGGAGAATTGCCAAAGAGGAATTCAATACAGAACTGTACATAATTGAGACTCTGGTCTCCGGTGCCCATAACCATAATAGCATGACCGGAGGCATCGATGCCGCAATGGACTTCCAGCCTGTCGGTGCCCTGTCATCCGGTCTTGAACAGGTCCGAACCATACCACTGGATAAAAAAGAAAGCGGAAAAAACAGGCCTACGGTCTACAACTATTCCGACTATGTCGATTTCTGCTGTGGCAGCGAACTGCCGAAGAGATGCTTTCCGTGCGTGTCCCCCGGATTTGACAACTCTCCGAGGCGTATCGGACGGACATTCCTCTCTTTCACTGAACAGTCTCCCGCGAACTATGGCAGATGGCTCTTTGATGCCTTATGCAGGAAAACGTCATTTACCGAAGAAGACGAGAACCTTGTTTTTATCAACGCATGGAACGAATGGGCAGAAGGAAACCATCTGGAACCTGACCGGAAATGGGGCCGGGCGTACCTTGAAGAGACAAAAAACATCGTCAGAAAATATGACATTAAGGGGGGGGGGTAAACCTGACAACTACGATTCCGACGTACAAAAGCGCTTCAGGCTTCTGAAACTCCGGACTCCTTCGGAAAAAGAGATTGAAGCAAAAAACATATATAATAACTGCAAAGAATCCATCAAGAACAAGTCCATAGCCTTCCGGCAGGCATACAATGTAGTAAAGGAGTCGAAAGGCAAACTGCCAAAGACGAAATACATGAAGTTGCTTGTAAAATTAATTTTCTACAGATTACGATAGCAAAGAACCGGCCCGCATCTGCACGATTATGCCTGGGAACAGCCGGGCTGCCATACAGGCACACTCCTCATTATATGGCATGAGTTTTCCAATGTGCTATTTATCATAATCCGAAAAATCAGACTTCAAATTACCGTTTCCACCCGGTTGTAATGACGAAAACAATGGTTTTCAGGGTAAAAAGACAAGAAAACGCCTGCAAACCGTAACCATTTATTGAACAAACCATAACGAATTGCAGGACAAAAGGTTACCTTTTATACAACAAAAGGTTATCTTTTGCCCCGCTTTCTTACACCGCAAGCATCTGCTTTCAATGCGAACAGACTGCTAACCAGTGACATATATAAATATGCGAAATAATTGAATATTCAGCTATCCGTATCATCTTTTTCGTTTTTACGCAATTCTCAGAGGGTAAAAACGCCCCGGGTTTTCAATTACTCTCCAAGGGCAGACGGTGTTGACAGCTTCCATTTTCACTCGTTAACATCACAACGCCACAGCTTGCCGCCACGGAGTTCAATATCCATCTCTATATTTTCCTTGTAGGAATACTCCGGAATGTATATCATAAACGGTGCCACACGACCTGCAAGTAGTGCAATGTTCCGCAATCCCACATTACTCTCGCAGGTTGCACCGAGAACAACCTGCCGCCCTTCCTTTCTGGCATCGCGTATCCGCCCGATTGCTCCCGTCATGCCGCCGTCAAGCATCGGACGGACGAGAAGACATCCCTCCGGCACTTCCGAGACAACAGGTATGCCCATCTCGCTATGAGCGAAAGGTGTATCATAAAGCAGCGGATTCTTCTGATAGTCATACATTGCCGACTCCAAAGCAAAAAGCAATGCCGGATAAGGACGAAGGTATTCTGCATAATCATCACTGCGCAACGCCTTATCCACCAGGTCGGCAATAACCTGCATCATGCCTTCCGCATCTATTTTTCCGCCCGGCATGTCAAAAGTCTCAGGCGTTACGAGACATTCTCCGAGACCGATTCTGTCGCTGTTCTCGTCAACGATTGAAATAACCGCGAACAGTTTCTCCCTGCTCTCATTATCCTGAACCGCACATGAGTCGCAAAGGACAAATGTCTTAGGTCTGATATTTATCTGCACAATATTCCCTCCCGTTAAAATCTGACATAAGCTTCCAGCCATAACTCACAATAGTCAGCCTTGTCAAGATTGCGGTCATGGACATAATTGAACTGCGGCTGAAACATGAGATTCTTATGAAGCCTGATGTTTGGAGCGACACTGTATATGGATTTTGAGGAACTCCATGTCGCCTGATTACGATAAACATCATATTTCACGTAAGTCTTCAGCCATGAAGTACATGGCACACCGACCGTGGCATACCATGCATCGGCACGGCCTGTACCGCCTGAAACATACATATCACCATTCTCGTCTGTAGAGAAATCAGCAAGCCTGTATCCCGTGGAATGGGCGTACTCCGTCCTGAAAGTCCAGTCGGCGAAATCGTATTTTGCAGATATGGCGTAACGCTCACGGTCTGCCGTCACATCACCTATTGTATAACTTCCGGTCCAACCGAAGAATCCAAATACAAGTCCTCTGACAGGCTGAACCTGCAGAGTTCCGAGCACATCCTTGCGTTTGTTGGCATCTGAACTGTTTAGTCCCTGACCATTGGCAACCATCAGCTGATAGTGGATGAGACTGTGCTTGTCCTTGCCTATCGGCAAGAGGTCACCCTGCACCTGCATTCCCTGGTCACGCCCGCTGCTTGCCTCGCCTGGGAAATCTCCCGTACCAGCCAGTTTCAGGACAAGCTGAGAATAGTTTCCCGCACCGACATCCCAAGGGTTCATCGGATTCTCAAAAGAGAAGGCACGCTTGAATTGACCAAGCTTCACACGGAACTCCTTAAACTTTTGCCATTCAATGAAATAGTCCTTTACATGAAACTTGTCATTCATCGTCTGAAACTGTATGCGATAGGCAAAAACCTTCAGTATCGTGCCATCGACATAAAGACGAATGTAACGCTGTGAGAAGCCATCCCCTTTCTCTTTTCCGTCCTCACTTGAATAACTGTACTTACATATAAAATATCCTCCGAACTTCGGCGGACTTACATAGTCCGACAGATTAACTGCAGAGGATTTGTCCTGTTTACCCATTTCTCTTGCAACAGCCTCATTTACATAATGTGTAAGAAAACCTTCCTCGAGTTTCTCGTCCGGAACGAAACCGTCATTATCATCTGCAAAAGTTGCAGGAGGCAGAAAGAACACAGCAAGTGCCAAAACATATTTTCCTAACCTTGACGCCATACTTACACTGTATTCACGATTGTCGTATCGGGAAAAGACCTGACATGTTCCTGTCTTTTTCATCATAATAAAAGTTATTTTTGCTATTTCAAGTGCAAAGTTACAAATTTATTTTATAATTTTGCAGATATTATGGAAAGAATCATCCGCAAGACAATCAAAATCCTGCTGCCATTTATTCTTGGCAGTGCGATACTCTATTGGATGTACCGCGATTTTGACTTTCAGGGGATGTGGCACTTTATGGAGCAGGAAATGGACTGGACATGGATGTGGCTGTCCTTCCCTTTCGGCATACTTGCACAGATGTTCCGCGGCTGGAGATGGAAATTGACCTTGGAACCTATCAGGGAGAAGCCCCGTACATCGACAAGCGTCAATTCCATATTTCTCTCTTACGCCGTAAGCCTTTTGGTACCGCGCATAGGTGAGTTCATGCGATGCGGAGTGCTTAATAAGAAAGACGGCATATCATTTCCGAAAGCACTCGGCACCGTTGTGGTGGAAAGGATGGTCGATTCCTTCCTCATTCTTATAATAACAGCAGTCACCCTTATGCTGGAAATGCGTGTGTTCGACATCTTTTTCAGAAAGACAGGTGTTGACATCGGCACCTTTCTCGCCAGGTTCACGGCGACGGGATATATAGTAACACTGATTTGCGGTATTGCCACGCTCGTTTCCCTCTACTTCGTAAGAAAGAAACTGTCTTTCTACGACAAAGTAAAGACTACGACACATGGAGTCATAGAAGGCCTTACGGCTCTGAGGCAGCTGAAGAACATTCCGTTGTTCCTGTTCTACAGCATAGCTATATGGGCAAGTTATTTTCTTCATTACTACCTGACCTTCTTCTGTTTCGGCTTCACGGAAAACCTCGGTGTCATGTGTGCCCTCGTCACTTTCATAGTAGGCTCCATCGCCGTCATAGTCCCGACCCCGAACGGTGCCGGCCCATGGCACTTCGCAGTAAAGACAATGCTGATACTTTATGGTGTGACAGACATAAACGCCCTATATTTTGTACTTATTGTACATACCGTGCAGACGTTGCTCGTTGTAGCACTCGGAATGTACAGTTGGATAGCATTATCATTGACAGACTCTAAAAAACAAATACCATGAGCGAGATTAAAAACCTCAAGCCGGAATGTATCTGGCGCAATTTTGACCTGCTGACACAGGTTCCGCGTCCTTCGGGACATCTTGAAAAAATACAGAAATTCCTTCTCAACTTTGCCGAGAAGGCCGGAGTGGAGGCATTCAAAGACCCTGCCGGGAACATCGTGATGAAAAAGCCGGCATCTCCCGGAATGGAGAACCGGAAGGGCATCATCCTTCAGGCACACATGGACATGGTGCCACAGAAGGCTCCTGCATCTGACCACAACTTCGAGACTGACCCTATCGAGACACGTATTGAAGGTGACTGGGTATATGCAAACAACACAACCCTCGGTTCTGACGACGGTATGGGTGTGGCAGCAATAATGGCCATCATGGAGGACAAAACCCTTAAACACGGGCCGCTGAATGCCCTCATCACAGCCGACGAAGAAACCTCCATGGTCGGTGCAAACGCACTTCCTGCCGGAGAACTTGAAGGAGAGATACTTCTCAACCTCGATACTGAAACTGAGGGGGAGATGATTATCGGTTCTGCAGGAGGCGTTGACGTCACAGCAGAGATTGAATATAAAGAGATTGCCACGGATACCGCAGACAAGGCCGTCAAGATTGTCATTGACGGGCTGCATGGCGGCCACTCGGGACTGGAGATTGGTCTCGGACTTGCCAATGCGAATAAACTCATGGCACGCATTGCAGTTGATATAATTGCAAATCTTGATGCAAGACTTGCAACATGGAACGGCGGAAACATGCGCAACGCCATCCCACGCACCTGTGAGGCTGTCTTTACCGTACCGGCAGAGAACGTTGACGAACTGAAGGATATAGCAGCGGAATACAAAGATACTTTCTGTAACGAATATAAGGGTATCGAGACAGGAATCACCGTGACAACCGAAGACGCAGAACTGCCAGAGACACAGATTCCTGAGGAGATTGCCGACAATGTCATAAATGCAATCAATGCCTGCCATAACGGTGTACTGCGCTATATACCGTCCATCCCTGAAATCGTAGAGACATCAAGTAACCTTGCAATCGTCAACATCGGTGACGGAAAAGCATCTGTAAAGATTCTTGCACGCTCCGCCTCCGAGTCGCAAAAGGAATATATCGCATCCATTCTCGAAAGCGCATTCTGCATGGCCGGAATGAAAGTTGTGCTCTCAGGAAGCTATGGCGGTTGGGATCCGAATCCTGATTCCGAGATGATAAAGGTGATGTCAGCCATCTACGAACGTGAATTCGGCAACAAGCCGGTTGTCAATGTCGTTCACGCAGGTTTGGAATGTTCCGTTATCCTAAGCAAATATCCGGGACTTGACATTGTAAGCACAGGACCGACACTCGAACATCCTCATACGCCGCAGGAACGTTGCCAAATATCCACGATGTGGAAATTCTGGCACCTTATCAGATGTACTCTTGAAGAAGTTCCTGAGAAATAAAATTATCAGGATATCTGTTTTCTAAAAAAATGAAAGCCGAAAGTTATTAAAAAAAGTATAAAACAGCGGCTTATTCCATTGAGTTTAGGAATATATTTACTACCTTTGCACTGAATTAACGGCGTAAAGGTAGTTTTCTTTATGCCTATGTTTAACCAATAATAAGAAGAAATGGACGATTATCATCCGGAAAACGACATTATGTAGTTCTGGGGATACGACCTTTAGGATTGTAGGCCTCAGATAAATATTCTTGTGTAAAAAAGGCTTACAAGTTATGAAGAATTATTGGAACACCGAACATCAGTTGAAACAGATTGATGAGTGGCAGCCAAACTGCTGGATACAGGTGACATGCCCTACAGACGAGGACCGGCGTCACTTGGAAGAGACATATAATATTCCTGATTATTTTCTTTCAGACATCTCTGATAATGACGAGAGGGCACGCTATGAATATGATGACGGATGGATGCTTATCATTCTACGTATACCTTATGTAAAAGAGATAAGGTCGCGCACACCGTACACCACAGTGCCGCTGGGTATAATACATAAGCGTGACGTGACTATTACGGTATGTAATTTTGAGACAAACATGATGATTGATTTCATCAGTTTTCACAAACGCAGAGGTGAAGGATTTACAGATTACGTGGATATGATTTTCAGGCTTTTCCTAAGTAGTGCCGTCTGGTATCTGAAGCGTCTGAAACAGATCTCACAACGCATAGACCAAGCGAAGAAAGACATGTCGAAAGTGGACAATGAGGCTCTCATCGGTCTTTCCCGCCTGCAAGACTCACTGACATATTTCCAGACTTCCATCCGTGGCAATGAGAATCTCCTTGCCAAGTTGAAGTTCAAGTTGCAGGTGGACGAACTGGATGCCGACCTTATAGAAGATGTAAGCATTGAGATGTCACAGGCGCGGGAGACAACAAATATATACTCGAACATTCTTGAGTCGACAATGGAGACTTACCGTGGCATCATCAACAACAATATGAACACCACGATGCGTACACTCACTTCTGTAACAATCATAATGATGTTCCCTACTCTCATAGCGTCACTCTTCGGAATGAACCTTATCAATGGCATGGAGAACAATCCGCTTGGCTTTGCCATCGCCCTGTTTATCTCCATCTTCGTCAGCATTGCCAGCTGGGCGGCGCTGAGATGGAAGCAGCTGATATAATAACACAACCTGTCAACACACGAGCACATAAGCCAACAAATATTGTAATGAAAACAGAAATGCTACTTGATGGCCCGGTCCTGATGACATGATAAATAATCGGGAAAAGCATATTCCATAGTAACATGAATATTCATTTCTTTTATGAGACCATGATATAAACATCAGACACTCATCTGTCAAGAAACATAATGTCAAGGCAAAGTGCAATGACGTTATATTCCAACCTGAACACAGAGAAATCCCATCTCATAAACAATAACAACATTCCTTTACAATTGAAATAATAGCCAGCTGTCATTTGATAATTGCCGGCTATTTATCTATCCAAACTTCTTCAAATGATGAAAACATTCCTATTATCATTGATAGCTATATGTTTCAGCATACTTGAGACTTCCGGACAGGAGTTCATACCGTTATGGCATGAAGAAAATAGTCAGTACAATACATGTGTAAGCACAAAAGACAGCATGAATAATGAGATTATTTATAAGGTAAGGACTCCGGGAATATATGTTTTTCATCCGTCTGAATTTACAAGAAACGGAAGTGCTGTGCTGATTATCCCCGGAGGAGGATATGCTCATCAGGCATACCGCCTAAGCGGTTTCGAGATTGCCAAGTGGTTCAACACTATTGGTGTAACAGCTTTCGTATTAAAATACAGGTTGCCTATGGCCGGAGAATCAGCACCGTCCAATAACATACCTTTAGAAGACGCACAGAGAGCCATGAAAATAATAAGGGGCAATCATACTGCTTATAAGATAAATAAGGACAAAATCGGAACATGGGGTTGTTCTGCCGGAGGCCATCTCGCCGCATGCCTTTCAACAATGAATGATATATGTGGATATACTGGCGATTCCATTGACACCATTGCAACAAGACCTAACTTTACCATGCTAATATCACCGGTAATATCCATGGAAACGCATGCGCATAAAAGCAGTAGGGATAATCTGTTAGGGAAACTAAACAACGACACCCTCAAAACAATGTTTTCATGTGAGAACCGAGTTCAGGAAACCACCCCACCTGCATTTATCGTACACGCAGCTGACGACCGTACTGTATCTTGTTTCAACAGCATACTTTACTTTAAGGCTCTAAAAGAACATCATGTGGAGAACTCTTCGCTTCATATTTATCCGAAAGGCGGACATGGCATAAACCTGACAAACAACCCTGACATGACCGGCACATGGACCGAACTTGCCATAAAATGGTTAAAGAGTATCGGATTATTACAATAAAACACTACTGACAAATCATTTTATCATGAAATAGTCCGGCACTCCATCACAATACCAGCATTGCTACTTCTATTCCATACACTACTCGCCTAAAAAGCAACGATGATGTGCCATAAACTAATTTCCAATAATCACTTTACACAATTCCATGCTGTCAGTTACGCCCATCACTTGCCGTATATCAACATTTTTTTATAGGAATCTCTTTTTTTATGAAACAGAGCAAAGAACAGCGAAATATTTATTAACTTTGCCACGAAGTCTATTAATGAGATTTCTATTAGGGAATGGATACAAACAGATATTCTGTCCATCTATTCCGGCAACAGTTTATTTATTTCAACCAAATTTCATTCACATAAAAACTTGCAGCTTTTTCCTGTCTTTTCATGACAGCATCAGCAGTCTGAAAGCAAAAAAATGGGGGGGGGTAAAACCCTGAAGTTCTTAATTATCACAGTATTGCTGTGTGTGTGTCCGGCTCTATCAAAACAAGTGCACAAGAAGCCTACGCCGTACTTAAAGACGGTACTCTGACATTCTACTACGACACCGGGAAAACAAATAAAGAAGGAACAGTGTTCAACATGCCTGACGAAAATACGGCTCCGGAATGGACTGATAATACGTATAGAGAAAGCATTACAGAAGCTGTCTTCGATGCTTCTTTCTCCCAGGCAAGGCTTACATCGTTATTTAAATTTTTCGCTTATTGCCCTTCTCTTGCCACAATATCCGCCCTGGAAAATCTCAACACAAGCAATGTGACGGATATGAGTGCGTTATTCTCTGGATGCATTTCTATCACATCGCTTGATTTGAGCAATTTTGACACAAGTAACGTGAAGACAATGCGAAATATGTTCAATAACTGCCAGGCTCTCACCCGACTTAACATAAGTAACTTAAACACACGTAATGTGACAGACATGGCATACATGTTTTCGCATTGCCAATCTCTCACATCTCTTGACATCAGCAGGTTCAATACAAGTAACGTAACAACGATGAGAACTATGTTCCAAGATTGCCAAAGTCTTACATCACTTGATGTAAGTGGCTTTAATACAGAACTGGTGACAGACATGGGATACATGTTCTCCAGATGTCAGAACATCACAAAACTTGATATAGGTAATTTCAACACAAGTCATGTAACAAATATGAGTTATATGTTCCAATCGTGCAGAAAACTTATATCTATAGACCTCAGTAGTTTAGATACAAATGCTGTAACATCTATGATTGGAATGTTTAATAATTGTATGGGGCTTTTGTCACTTGATTTGAGCAACTTCAGGACAAAGAATGTGCAAGACATGATGATGATGTTTCTAAATTGCCGCAATCTTACTGACATCACTTTTGGCAAAAATTTTACAGCTTTGAATCACTCAAATATCAATACATGCGAAAACCTTAAAACCGTGAATGCACAGATGGCTACTCCATTTACTATTTCTTCTGAGTGCTTTGCATCTACTGTAACAAGCAATGCAACACTAAAAGTGCCAGCCGGAACAAAGACTCTATACCAAACCGCCGAAGGCTGGAAAGAGTTCTGGAACATTGTGGAATATGACGCAACAACAATAAAGAGCACCAACACTGACTGTATGGAAAATAAGCCTGCCATCTATGACCTCAACGGGCATCGCATGAGAAGCACACACAGAAAAGGACTTTATATAATCGGTGGAAAGAAAATAGCAATGTAGAATAAGTTCTGCTCCACAATATACATAGCACATGAGTATTAAGCTAAGATCTGCAGAATAGTACTCCTGTGCTATTTTTCGTTTTTGATTCTGTAGACATTTATATGGATCTTCATCAAGAAACAAAATGTTTCGGGAGGATTCTAAGCACATACTACAGAATAAATTGACATATACTGACAATAACTGCCAAGCAGTAACTCTGCTTCCTGACAGACTTACAATTAGGATACAGAATAAACTGATTCACAATATTTTCAAAAATATTAAAAGAAATATTTTCGAGCAATTATTTTTTTATCATACTTCATGCTGAAAAATAGATTGTACCCACAATTGCATCCACATATTATTTGATTTAATATGTCATTTGTTGTATCTTTGCACCGCATAACGAAACTAAAAGTTTCCAATGCAAAGAGCGGTCTTTGACATTATTACATTATAATACCATATTTTTAAAGAGAGAACAGTATCCATTTGAAGACATACAGAAAGCGTGCCGGAAGATAATTAAAGAAACGGGAATCCCATAATGAGAATCCCGTTTCCTACATAATTTTCCTAATATATCAGACGTATAATCACTGCACCTCCTTTATCAATTCAAGAACCTTATTGCAAGCTTCATGCAAGCCATCGGCATTCTTTCCGCCTGCCTGGGCGAAATGTGGCTGACCACCGCCACCGCCCTGAATGAGCTTTGCTGCCTCACGTACAAGTTTGCCTGCATTCAGACCTGCTGCAACCATATCGTCAGAAAGCATGATGTTAAGCGATGGCTTACCATGCGCCTCTGCACCGATAACACATATAAGTTTCTCAGGAACAGCCTCACGGATTTTGAAAACAAGATCCTTTGCTGCTGCTGCATCCATACTGATTACGGTATTGATGACTGTTGTGCCGTCATTGGTGTGCTCAGCCTTGTCAACAAGGGAGGTCTTTATGCGTTCAACCTGCTGAGCCTTGAGAGACTCAACCTGTTTTTTCAAGTCGGCATTCTCGGAGATAAATTTCTCAATGACAGTATGCAGATCCTTGGCGTTATTGAACAGAGCCTTGATATCCTTGATAGTATCTTCCATGGCATAGCAACGCTCTTCCCAATTTTTGCCTGTTGATGCCTCAATACGGCGAATGCCTGCAGCAACGGATGCTTCAGAAAGAATCTTGAACATTCCGATACGTCCTGTGGATGTGGTGTGCATACCGCCACAGAACTCTACAGAAGGGCCAAACCGTATGACACGTACCTTATCGCCATATTTCTCCCCGAAAAGAGCTATTGCACCAAGCTGCTTAGCCTCTTCTATAGGCGTATCTCGATGCTCCTCACGGTGAATATCCTCACGGATCATGGCATTGACAAGACGTTCAACCTCACGGAGCTGCTCATCGCTGACTTTCTCAAAGTGAGAGAAATCGAAACGCAGCGTGTCAGGAGATACATAGGAGCCCTTTTGCTCTACATGGTCTCCGAGAACTTGCTTCAATGCATAGTCCAGAAGATGGGTCGCAGTATGGTTGGCGGCGGACGCATCACGTTTTTCCATGTCTACACAAGCCATAAACTCTGCTTCCATATTCTTCGGAAGTTCTTTCACGATATGAACAGTCTGGCCATTCTCACGCTTAGAGTCTATGATTGTTACTGTCTCATTCTCACTGACAAGCACGCCTTGCTCACCAACCTGGCCGCCCATCTCACCATAGAAAGGAGTCTGGTCAAGGACAAGTTCGTAGAAAATGTTCTTTTTCTGCTTCACCATACGGTAACGTGTGATATGACAATTATACTCAGAGAAATCATATCCCACGAATTTCTGCTCTTCATTAATATCAAAATCTCCCACCGTTTTCCAGTCACCATTCTCCACTTGCGCAGCATTACGGGCACGGGCCTTCTGGGCTTCCATTTCTATATTGAACTGGTTCTCATCGACTTCTATGCCAGCCTCACGGCAGATAAGCTCTGTAAGGTCAAGCGGAAAACCGTAAGTATCAAACAGACGGAACGCTTTTGAACCGTCAAGGATTGTCTTGCCTTCAGCCTTCAAGGCCTCAACTGCCTCAGACAGCATGGATATACCCTTGTCAAGAGTACGCAGGAAAGAATCTTCCTCCTCCTTTATCACACGGCCGATAAGTTCACGTTGTCCTGGGAGTTCTGGATATGAAGCACCCATTTCCCGGATAAGTACCGGAAGTAACTTGAACATGAATGCCTCTTTCTGATCAAGGAAGGTATATGCGTAGCGCACGGCACGGCGAAGGATACGGCGAATGACATAACCAGCCTTAGCATTGGACGGCAGCTGTCCGTCGGCAATGGAGAATGCTACGGCACGCAGATGGTCGGCAATGACACGCATTGCCACATCTATTTCCTCATCCCTACCATATTCTTTGCCTGACAGACGGCATATTTCCTTGATGATAGGCTGGAAAATGTCTGTGTCATAATTCGAATGCTTGCCCTGAATAGCGCGCACAAGGCGTTCAAAGCCCATACCGGTGTCAATGACGTTCATTGATAGAGGTTCGAGATGTCCGTCTGCTTTACGCTCATATTGCATGAAAACAATATTCCATATCTCAATCACCTGAGGATCATCTTTATTCACCAGCTCACGGCCGGGCACCTTGGCTTTCTCCTCCGGAGTACGTGAATCCAAGTGAATCTCCGAGCAAGGACCACAAGGACCTGTATCGCCCATCTCCCAGAAATTGTCATGCTTATTACCATTGATAATATGGTCGGCAGGCACATGTTTCAGCCAATAGCCCGCAGCTTCATCATCACGTACAAGACCTTCTTTTTCATCACCTTCAAAAACTGTGACATAAAGATCCTCGGGATTAAGTTTCAATACATCAACAAGATATTCCCATGCCATATCTATGGCACCCTCCTTAAAGTAATCTCCGAAAGACCAGTTACCGAGCATTTCAAACATAGTATGATGATAAGTATCATGCCCGACTTCCTCAAGGTCATTATGCTTACCTGATACTCGCAGACATTTCTGGGAGTCTGCACGGCGGCGTGGCTCCGGGTCACGTGTCCCGAGGATTATATCCTTCCACTGGTTCATACCGGCATTGGTGAACATCAACGTAGGATCATCTTTCACAACCATTGGTGCACTCGGCACTATGGTATGCCCCTTTGACTCAAAATACTTCTTATATGAGTCACGGATTTCATTCGCTGTCATCATATATCTATTCTTTTTTATACTTTACATTTTACTATTGTTTATATTTTTACTTCAATACTTGATTCTATTGCAAGGCATCAAGTTGCTTCCGTATATCCTTAAGCTCATCACGGACGGACACAAGGGTATTAAGAATCTCTGTGCTCTTATCCACGACAGTAGGATTCTTAAGAATCATCTTGCGTGCAGCCGCAATCTTAAATCCTCGTACTTTGACAAGGTTATGTATATTGCGTATCTGCTTTATGTCCGCTTCCGTATACTGGCGCACATTATTCGATGTCGTCTTTGGGTGAAGTGTAGGAAATTCTGTCTCCCAATAACGGAGAAGACTTTCTGACACATCAAACATCTTGGCAACTTCCTTTATGGAATAATAAAGCCTCAGGTTTTTATTTTTATTTAATGCCATATATAATAATGGTTTAGCGTAATCTATTCCGTTCAAAACTCTTGCTGACGTATGTGAAGAAAAACAGCACACCAAATAAGTTCACTATCGCTCCCAGCCAAAAAGCAGAGCCATAGCCAAGTATCTCTGACAACAGGCCTCCAAAGATGACTCCAAGTCCGACACCGGCATCCCAGGATGTGTATAATGTGGAATTTGCCGTACCTCGAAGACTATTCGGGGCAAGGTTTACAAACATTGTCTGAATAGCCGGGAACATGTGTCCATTGCCAAGACCTATTATTAATGCCGAGGCATAGTAAGCCCACAGGTCAGGAACAGCAGCGAACAATATATATCCGAAAACTGAAATACTAACTCCGACAGCAGCATTATGAGTTATATTACCGTCACGCAACGCTTTTGCTCCTTGTACTCGTGAAAGCATCAGTCCGATACTCAATATCAGGAAATACATTCCTGTACCACTTGTTATGCCTAAACGTTCGCGCCCATATATGGCAAGATAAGTCGAAAGAACTCCATAGCTGAGACCGAAGCAGCATGTTATTAACGCCTGACTCCATCCTTTTGTAAGGAAGAACCTGTCCAACTTCATTTTTGGCAATTCTACTTTCTGTAAGCATTCCCGTGGTTTTAGCTGTATTGTCGAGGCAATGAATACCCCGATGCCACAGACCATCATGGATATGGCAAACAGAATACGGAAGTCATGAGTAATGTCATAGATAAGAATACCTACCGAAGGGCTCAATGCTGTTGCCAGATTATTGGACAAACCATAATATCCAATACCTTCTGCACGCCGTGACGAAGGAAGGACATCTATCGCTACCGTACTGTTAGCAATTGTGGTAGCACCGTATGGAGCACCATGAAGAGTTCTGACTAATGTAAACAACAACAATGAGCCTCCTACAAGATAGCCTCCAAATAAGATAAACATCATGCCATAGCAGATAACAAGAACAACTTTCCTGTTAAAACTGTCAACAATATATCCGCTGAAAGGGCGTATCAGCATCACGGTTACGGTATATCCTGACAATGCAAGACCTATCGTATGCTTCCCTGCTCCATAAGTATCGGCAAGATACAATGGCAGAATCGGCACTATCAGCATGAAGGAAAAGTAAAGCATGAAATTTGCCATCAATGCCTTCACATAATTACTATTCCATAAAGTATCCATAACTGTCACGATATTCCTATCACCAACTGACAGCATCAGTCGGATTATATTCGGGCAATATTCATCTCAGCCACTCTGTATCACCACCAAACACTTCTGACGTAGTAACCTTCGCAGCCTCTTTCTTTGTCAACTGTCTTGTCCATGCGGCACGGCCATCTGTCTTGGCACCTTCTCCACGATTATTGTATTCCAAATAGCGGGCTGTCTTTTCGTTTTCCTTATTTCCCCAATTGTTCCAACCTAAAGGAAGAATGTGTGCTCCCAACTCACAGTTCATAAACAGAGTATAAGCATACGGTCTCCACGGACGGCCGAGATAGCACTTCGCAATATCATGCCCGCCGCGGTTGCTTTTCTTTGCTTCTTCGCCCGTAAGACATGTTATTTTACAGTTATTGAAAACATATCCGTACTTCTGCTCCTTTGGTGTTGATGCCGCAGTAATATAAGAATCTGATTTATTCACTATTTCACAGTTCTCAAACCATACAGTTGACGGACCAAAAATAAAGTCAGTCGTTCCTTCTATATAACAATCTCTGAAATATTGGCGTGCACCTCCACGACCGGTGTATATCGTATCCTGATGGCCAAGGAAGCGACAGTTTATGAAAACACACTTATCACCTTCAACATGAAGTGCCACAGCCTGTCCCAATCTTGCAGAGTTATTCTCTATGGTAATATTCTTAAATGTTATATCAGAGCCTGTTATCTTAACGGTAAATGTACGGAAAGTTCCCATGCTCTTACCGGTCTCCGGTAACTTGATATTGGCATGATCATCCCATGTAATTATTGTATTGTCACGGTCCTCGCCACAGATTTCAATATTGGTCAGCCATGTCGGGACCTCTATCTTCTCCTTGTATATACCCTTCTTTACAAAAATCACTTTATGATAATCCATGAAAGCACGACAAACTTCTATTGCCTCTGCTATATTTCTGAACTCTGCAGTACCGTCACGAGCAACAAACAGCGTATCAGGATTATCATACTTGTTGGCAGCCTGAAGCGTAACAACACCTGCCATGGCAACCAATGTCATCAATACCTTTTTAAAGTAATTCATAATTTTATCGGGTTTTATACTATATTTCTTTTCGCCACAGTACATTTCAATCCACTATATTACTCCATCGAAATTTCTTCTATTCCCTGCACACTACGCAATTTCTTTATTATTGCCTGTACCTCTGCGCGACTATGGATACGGATAGCAAAATGTGCCTCAAATAGTTCATTTTCACAATTGATATTTACACTCTTTATGTTAAGTTTCAATTCATCAGATAAAATCTGCGTCACATCCTTGAGAAGCCCAATCCTGTCTATGCCCTTAGCTAAAATTCCAGCATCAAAAAGCATCTGGTTGTGCATTCGCCATTTAGCATCGACAATACGGTTTCCGTAACTTGACTTCAGGCGTATTGCAACAGGACAGTCACGACGATGAATCCTTATCCTGTTCTTCCCGTCAATATATCCTAAGATATCATCCCCGGGAATGGCATGACAACAGTCAGGGAATATATATTTTCCTATCGTCTCTTCCGATATATATACAGGTTTTTTCTTGTCAAACTTATCTGTAACAATAAATTTCTCTTCTGTCTCAACATTTTTATTCTTATCAGCCTTAATGAACGGGACAAACTTACGCCATCCGGCAATGTCAACAGACTTCCGTTTCTTTCCTGTCAGTTTCTTATACAATTCGTCATCAAGTGCGAATGATTTCCTACCTATGCCAAGATATAGTTGTTCATGCTTATGTACCTCCAGGAGGTCACAAAGCTTATCCACCAGCGATATTGTCATATCAGTATCATGTTCCTTGAACCACTGACGTAACATGTTCTCACCTTCTGTGCGTATAACTTTCTCGTCACGGCGCAGTTGAGCCTGTATCTTGCCTTTTGCCTTAGCTGTGAATACAAAATTTATCCACTCCGGCTGTACATGCTGAGCCTTGGATGTCAGAATTTCCACCTGGTCTCCTGACTGCAATTTATGGCTCAACGGTACAAGTTTATGATTCACCTTCGCACCAATACAATGACTGCCAAGGAAAGTATGGATATTATATGCAAAATCCAAAGCAGTACAATCAGCTGGCATGGTTACAATCTCACCTTTGGGAGTGAAGACAAATATCTCACTTGCAAATAGATTGAGCTTTATTGTATCCAGGAAATCCATGGCATCCGGCTGCGGATCATCAAGAATTTCCTTTATGGTACGAAGCCAGTCGTTCAACTCCTTATCACGGTCATCATCCGGAGTATTATCACCTGTCTTGTATTTCCAATGCGCAGCAAATCCCTGTTCGGCGACTTCATCCATGTGCTTTGAGCGTATCTGCACTTCAATCCACCTTCCAAGCAATGACATCAAAGTTACATGAAGAGCCTGATATCCATTTGCCTTCGGATGATTCAGCCAGTCCCTCAATCTGTCAGGGTGGGCTTTGTAAAGTTTGCTGACAGCAACATATATCTGAAAGCACTCACTTATTTCATCTTCCCCCTCACGCGGGGTACAGATTATACGCACAGCAAGTATATCATATATTTCATCAAACGTGACATGCTTGTTGCGCATCTTGTTCCATATGGAATAAGGACTCTTGACTCTCGCCTTGACTTCGTACTGCATCCCCATTTTGTCCAGTGCTGTGCGTATCGGAGATGTGAACTCATCAAACAGCATATCACGCTGTTCCTGGGTTGATTTCAGTTTCTGGCAAATATTATCATACTCCTCCGGATGCTCATAACGGAAGCTCAGATCTTCAAGCTCCGTTTTTATCTTATTCAATCCCAAGCGATTAGCCAACGGTGCGTAGATATACAAAGTTTCACCAGCAATCTTATATTGCTTATTTGCCGGCTGCGATGCCAGTGTCCTCATATTATGAAGACGGTCACATATTTTAATGAGGATAACACGTATGTCATCACTCATTGTCAGCAAAAGCTTCTTGAAATTCTCCGCCTGAGCCGATGCCTTGTCTCCGAATATTCCACCGGAGATTTTTGTAAGACCGTTGACTATAGCGGCTATCTTTTCTCCAAAGATACTCTCAATATCATCAATGGTATAGTCCGTATCCTCAACAACATCATGCAATAATGCCGCACAAATACTTGTAGAGCCAAGTCCCATTTCCTTACAGGCTATATAAGCCACAGCAAGCGGGTGCATGATGTATGGTTCACCAGAAAGCCTACGCACACCACGATGTGCCTGGCGCGCAAAATTGAACGCCTTGGTTATAATGTCCACTTTCTGACGATGAGACGAGTTTATATAGCAGTCCAGCAATTCCTGAAATGCATCATCCACCATTTTCTCGTCATCTCTTGTCTTGAGAATATCTTCTGCCATGTACCTTTGTTGCTATATATAAATTTCAGATTTACCAAAGACAACTCTCAGTCCTGCATCACTTTACCCTCAACTTCTTTCCCGCACGGATATTACTGCCGGAGATACCATTCAGTTTTTTAAGCTTGGCTACAGTTGTGTTATTCCTGCGTGCTATTTCCGAGAGAGTCTGGCCACTCTTCACCGTAACGCTCTTTGTGCCTCGGCTGCTGCGCCTCCGCTTGGCAGTTCTGCTCTTTGAACGTTTATAAGAAACAGACTCGCGGCGTGTGGACATAACAACATCAGAGACATCTACATCCGTACGCTTCTGAAGCAGTTCATCTGCACGATAAGCATATATTGAATCTTCTCTGTCGATGAACATATTTACATAAGCCTGTGGCAAACGTATCGGAGAAGGCTCAGCGGAACCAGGCACTATATTATGTCTATACTGAGGATTGATGGCGCAAAGTTCGTCCATGTCAAGTTCCAAGACTTTGGCTACCTGCTCCAGATGTACATCACGGGTGACCATAACAGTATCTGTCTTAACAGGCAATGTCGTCACCATCGGACATATATTATGTTCACAATAATAATTCATTATATAATTTGCCGCAATGAATGCCGGAACATAACCTCGCGTCTCTGCAGGCAAATAAGGATATATCTTCCAATAATCCTTCACTCCTCCTGCACGGTGGATAGCCCTATTGATAGACTCCGGACCGGCATTATATGCCGCAATGACAAGATTCCAGTCACCAAAGATACGGTAAAGGTCACGCAAATAATGAGCAGCAGCAAACGAAGCCTTTTCCGGATCACGGCGTTCATCTACCAAAGTATTAACTTTCAATCCATACTGTTTTCCTGTCGCAAGCATAAACTGCCATAATCCGGTAGCTCCGACACGTGAGACGGCTTTAGGATTCAGCGCGGACTCTATCACCGGCAGATACCTTAATTCAAGCGGCATCCCATAGGTTTCCAGTGCCTGTTCAAATATCGGCATATAGAAATTGCTTGCACCAAGCATCAGGCTTACTGAGCGGCGCAGCTTTGTGGCATAACGCTCAATAAATTTCTGCACCACTTCGTTATAAGGCATTTCTATAAGAGTCGGCAGACGGCGCAGGCGGTCACGGTAAACATCCGTCTCAAAATACGGATTAACATCACGCATATTGCAATCCTCGTCACGCTTTAGATAAGTCTGAACATGGTATGAATTCAGAAGCGAGTCAAGATCCTGCATCATCGCCTCTGGAACTTCAATCGTTTCCTCATCACCATTATCATCCGTGACCACAACATCCTTGTCTTCATCCTCAACATAAACAACCTGTGCCGTGGCTGTCCCCAAGACTCCACAAGCAAAAACGGCTGCTACTGTAATGTATTTCTTTATATTCATAATCAAAATTAAAAGTTCAGTTTACAACGCACTCCAAGTCCATTGTTCTGTAGCGCATTGCGTGAAGCCATCATTTTCTGTCCCCTGCCGTCGATGAACGCGGGAGACACTTTCATTGTCAAGTCCTCGCTTATATCAAATTCCGACAGTGATGCATCAACATAAGCATCAACGATGGACAGGGCATAAACTCCTATCATGCAGAAAATGCTCAGGTCCCGCCATCTGCGGAACTTATCCCTTCTGGACTTAAATATTGGCTTATACTTCGCAACAATCTCTTCCTGAGTCATGGTCGTATTGCCGAGATGTATGAATTTCATGTAGCTGTCCGTAGACTCGTCTCCGTCAATCATATCACGATAAGCACGATCGTAATCAGAATACATCTGCCCGTTCCATCTCAAGGCATAGGCACAGCCCACAAAGCCTCCATAAACAATTGGAAGCTTCCAATACTTTCGGTTATATATCTGTCCGCCGCCTGGAATAATGATTGCCATCCACATTGCCTTTTTCACATTCGGACGCCAGCCGTTCCAGTCCTTCACCTGCTTTCCGGCCCTGTCATTTTCCTTATTTATATTTTCAGGGGACGGAGGAAGTAACTTCTCAGGGGCTCCGGCAATAACGGAATCCTCCACTATAACAATATCACGGAAAGTGGTATCAACGACCTCCTGTGCTGTCACATCCGGCGTGGCAACAAGCAGCAGAAACAATATGTTTACTATATGTTTAATCGTTTTTCCCGAATTTATCCGCAAACGGCATTTCACTCTACACATAAACATTATAGAGCCTTTATTCTATCAGTTTACAATCAGCAGAGCAACATTCTCTGTCCTGTCAGTTGAATGTTTCAAGTATCTTCAGCAGTTCCTCTTCGTTAGCAAAAGGAATAGTAATCTTCCCCTTTCCGTTATTCCCGCAAGTAAGCTGAACTTTCTGACCTGTCATTTCCGCAAGATGCTTACGCACAGACTCAAGAGGCGGCGGCAATACAGACGTTCCTTTGACTTTCTTCTTACCAAGTTCCACGGTCTCGCCATTTTTCAACTGTTGGACAAGTTCCTCAACCTTACGTACTGAGAATCCGTTTTTTATAATATCCTTAAAAAGCTTGATCTGCATCTTAGGATCATCAAGAGAAAGTAACGCCCGCGCGTGTCCCATATCAATATCCTTCTTCTGCAATGCCATCTGCACCTGAGCAGGAAGCTTCAGCAACCGGAGAAAGTTTGCCACGGTGGTGCGCTTCTTTCCTACGCGTTCAGCAAGCTTTTCCTGCGTCATTCCGGTATTGTCTATAAGATGCTGATAGCCCAATGCTATCTCTATTGCATTAAGGTCCTCTCGCTGAATGTTCTCAACAAGAGCCATCTCCATTACATTCTCGTCATTGATTGTACGGATATATGCCGGTAAAGATGTCAGACCGGCAAGCTGAGAGGCACGCCAGCGGCGCTCGCCGGCGATAAGCTGGTAACGGTTCTCCGCAAGCTGACGGAGAGTGATCGGCTGGACTATGCCTATTTCCCTTATGCTGTTGGCAAGTTCCTGCAGAGCCTCCGAATCAAAATCACGGCGTGGCTGATCAGGATTTCTCTCTATCTGCGCGATTGGAATCTCATTAATCATAGACGAGCCGCCGGTCTGCACATTATCCGTTGAAATCAACGCTCCGAGGCCACGTCCCGGAACGGATATATCATCAAGTCCACGTCCCAGCGTGGTAAATTTCTTTTTTACAGCCATTTGTTATTTCTTGTTGATAATCTCCTTAGCAAGGGCGATATGATTCTTGGCACCATTGGAGTCCGCGTCATAAAGAATTACCGGAATACCATGACTCGGAGCCTCGGAAAGCTTCACATTACGCTGAATTACAGTTTTGAACACAAGTTCCTGGAAGTGGCGCTTCACCTCATCATAAATCTGATTAGCCAGTCTCAGACGGCTGTCATACATAGTCAACAGAAAGCCTTCTATCTCCAACGTCGGATTCAGCTTCGTCTTGATAATCTTTATGGTGTTCAGCAACTTCGTAATACCCTCCAGCGCGAAATACTCACACTGAACGGGAATGACAACGGAGTTGGCAGCCGTAAGACAGTTTACGGTTATCAGGCCGAGTGAAGGAGAGCAGTCAATCAGGATATAGTCGTATTCGCCGACAACAGGCGCAAGCATATTCTTGATTATATTCTCGCGCTTGTCAACATTAAGCATCTCAACCTCTGCTCCTACGAGATTGATATGACTCGGAACGATGTCCAGTCCCTCAATGTCTGTTGTATAGATTGCTTCACGAATATCCGCATGATTGATTATGCATTCGTATATGGAGCACTCCACATCCTGTATATCCACGCCAAGACCGCTGGAAGCATTAGCCTGCGGGTCAGCATCAATTACAAGCACCGATTTCTCCAATGTCGCCAATGAGGCGGCAAGGTTAATTGTCGTAGTGGTCTTACCCACACCACCTTTCTGATTCGCGACAGCTATTATCTTTGCCATAATATGAAATATTATCTTTTTCACCATTCCGGCGCAAAACACCGGATATTTGGGTACAAAGTTAATGATTTTATTTGAGAAATTAGCATATTAGGCCAAAAATTAGTAATTTTGCACTGTTATTTAAGTTACATTGATAATTCCCGACACAACAGCACGCCGGCATCCTTTCTGTTTCAACATCTGAAGGACGGCGTGAGAATAATACAAGCATTACAATGAATGATATGGAAAGACCACTTATTTTAATATCAAACGATGACGGCTACCGTGCCAAAGGAATACGCGAGCTTGCAAAAATGGCACTGCAATTCGGCGATGTCATTGTATGTGCCCCTGAAGGTGCCCAGTCAGGAAAGTCAAGAGCGTTCACCATGGGTGACCTTACTCTCCACAAAGCCAACGCCACGGAATCCGGCTATCCGGAAGAAGTGGAAGTATGGTTCTGCACCGGCACTCCCGTAGACTGCGTAAAAATGGCTTATGGGAGTATCTGCCGCCGCAAGCCGGATCTAATCCTTGGAGGTATAAATCACGGCGACAATGCCTCCACGAACGCCCATTACAGCGGCACGATAGGTGTTGCATTTGAGGGATGCATGAAAGGGATTCCGTCTGTCGCCCTGTCACTATGCGACTATGACCCTGACGCGGACTTCGGGCCGATGCGCCCCGTCGTTGAGAGGGTAATAAGGAAAGTTCTCTCAGAAGGCCTGCCACACTTTACCTGTCTGAATGTAAACGTCCCGAAAATCAATGCTTTCGACGAACTGAGAGGCATCCGTATATGCCGTATGGCCGACGGATACTGGCGTAACGAAGTATCTCCCCAGGACAGAACTGACAGACAAGGAAACAGGGTCTATATGCTTGAGGGGTATTACCAAAGCAACGAACAGGAGGCGGAAGACACAGATGCATGGGCCATCCGCAATGGTTATGCGGCAATAACTCCGTGCACAATAGACATTACAGACTATGATTTCTTGAAAAGCCTTGAACTCTAACAGGTAAAAATCACGCAGAAAATGAAATACTATCTTATCGCCGGAGAGGCTTCGGGTGACTTGCACGCAGCACATCTCATGACATCACTGAAACACTATGACAAGGAAGCGGAATTCCGTTTCATAGGCGGCGATAACATGCTTGCTGCCGGCGGTACAATGCTCCGTCATTACAAGGACATTGCGTACATGGGATTTATACCGGTACTTACTCACCTGCGCACGATTTTCAACAGCATGTCACTTTGCAAGAAGGATATCCTCGAATGGCAACCTGACATTGTCATACCTGTCGATTATGCAGGATTCAATCTCAATATATGTAAATGGCTCCGAGGACTCAAAACGGAGAAATCCCCGAAAGTATTCTACTACATTGCTCCAAAGATATGGGCATGGAAAGAATATCGAATCAAGAATTTCAAAAGGGATGTTGACGAAATGTTCTGCATCCTGCCGTTTGAGGTGGACTTTTTTCATGGAAAGCACAGCTACCCTGTACATTACGTAGGTAATCCCACAGCTGACGAGGTGCGCAAGTTCAAGTCTGAATATAAAGAGAGTAAGAGTGATTTCTGCATCAAACACGGCCTTGACCCGAAGAAGCCTATTGTAGCCCTTCTCCCTGGCAGCAGGAAACAGGAGATAAGTGATAACCTGAAGGCCATGCTGAAGGTGGCCAAAGAATTGCCTGAGTACCAGTTCGTTGTTGCCAAAGCTCCTTCCGTAAATATAGGCAGTATCAATGTGGCAATGGTTCAGAACGCCACATACGAGTTGCTTTCCCACTCTACGGCTGCATTGGTTACAAGCGGTACGGCAACCTTGGAAACAGCCTTGTTCAATGTGCCGCAAGTTGTATGCTACAAGACTCCCGTACCGAGGATAACCCGATGGGCTTTCGAGCACATAATCAAGTGTAAATTCATATCATTGGTCAACCTCATTGGTGGCAAGGAAATTGTCCCGGAACTTTTTGCAGACAGATTCTCCGTAAGAAATATCAGCAATCATCTGGCTAAAATCCTTCCAGGCGGCAACGCCCGTGAAAGAATGCTTGCTGGATATAATGATGTACACGCGCGATTAGGAGACATATCTGCTCCTGACAATGCTGCCAAGATAATGACTTCGCTTACGGGCAGATGAAAATGCACATTCATTCCAGGAAGAAAACCAACAGACTTACCAACACACAGAAATGACATATTGACCAATTGCATACTATGAGGACATGCACAGAATGTGCCTGCGCATAAATACAGAAAAAAAATCCATTAGAAAACTTATACGTATTTTAACATACGAGAATTGCAAATTTGCAAAAATTCCACAAAAGATTGCAAGAAGCCCACCTTTTATAAATTACCATCAAGTGTCTGTTTCTCAGAAATTTATATAATTTTTACACTAGTCAGAATAAAGAATTGCAGAACGAACCGTTACCTTTCGCATAACAAAAGGTAACGGTTCATTTCATATCAGATACCATTTCACGCCTTTTACCGTTACTTTTCACCATAGAAAAGGTAGACTTTTAACACAAAAACAGGAAGAAAATCAAGAAAAGGCTGTAATTGCAAAAGGCACAGACCCTGTTTTTCCTATTTATGATAAATAGAGCATTGGAAAACTCATGCATAAACTCAAGGCATACAACTCCCCGCTATATTCACTTATTTCCTGAGAATTATTTTTACTACCGAAGTTATTAATTCTCCCATAAACAGTATATCTGCAAAAACGAATATGAGGATACAAAACGACACCTGACAAATATCCAATGACAGGAGCGATATCTGAGAACAGTAAAAACAACAGACAGATAAGACCAAAACCATAATTAAACAAGATGCCTGTACCGAAACAGCTCGACGGAATACCCACAGTCAATTCCACGCAGTCGGTTCCCCGACAAGCCCGGACAACAGTCAAAAAAGACGGGATAAAACACGACAGCGTATGTGCAAACAGCCACAAAGACTCCAATTCTACAGACATTGGCTTCATTCTGTAATAACGGCCATTCTGTCAAAGCATACAATAATAACCTCGGCAATTAATATGCAGCTGACATTTATCCTCCATTGACAACACCACTATTGATGATTTATATAAATGGCAAGCAATTACTACGAAACGTTTTGACATGACAGACATTTCAGAAAACGGTCTGCCAATATCCTGAGACAAAAATATCATCTCATTTTATTTCTGGCTACTGTATTTACGGCTTAAAACAAAATGAGATGATACAAAGCATGACCGAGGACAGGCGGCGACCGCTTATCTTATAATCTGACACCCCCAGAACCATGGCGTTGTCTTACGGAAATTATCCCACAGTAGCTGTCGACTTTGGAGGTGTCATTGAATTTCCGTTAAGAATATCCTTCACACGCATGATCTGGAGGATTGAAGCGTATGCACCTTCTGTGAAAGGACCGCTGATATAAGCAACACGGTCGTCACGATGGAGACTGTTGTTCTCAAGAAGTGACCTTATCGCTGATACAAAATACTGCTTCGGATCATAATCAGCAGGAACAGAGACAGCATGAATGCCATAACTGAGAGCGAGGGCACGATGAACCTGAGCATTATAGCAGACGGCTATCACAGGTATTGAGCCACGGTAACTTGAAAGCTTGCGTGCCGTAGAGCCTCCCTTGCAGTCTGTGATGATGGCGCGGATACCAAGCTTCTCAATAGCGTCAATAGCACAATTCGAAAGGTAATCAGCAGTATCTATCATTTCCTGCATCTCAACCTTGCCCACGTCAGAGCTGTGGATGTCATGCTCCACACGGTCGGCAATCTGAGCCATGGTCTTTACTGCCTCCACAGGGTATTTGCCACTGGCAGTCTCTCCAGAAAGCATAAGGGCATCAGTACGGTTATAAATCGCAGTTGCAATATCCGTAACCTCAGCACGTGTAGGACGAGGATTGTTAATCATGGTATGGAGCATCTGCGTGGCGACAATGACAGGAGTCTTTGCCATCACACACTTCTTTATTATCTGACGCTGGATGGAAGGAATCATCTCCAACGGGACTTCTATGCCAAGGTCACCGCGGGCAATCATGATTCCGTAAGAAGCCTCGATAATCTCGTCTATATTGTCCACACCTTCCTGATTCTCTATCTTTGAAATAATCTTTATTTCGGAGTCATGGGCATCCAGGATATCCTGTACAGCCTTAACATCCGCCGCACTGCGGACAAAGGAATGTGCTATGAAATCAATCTCCTCCTCTATCGCAAGAAGAATGTTGTTCCTGTCTTTCTCCGTCAGAGCCGGAAGATCTATATGCTCACCCGGAACATTAACGCTCTTGTTCGCGCCCAAAGTACCGTCATTCATGACCCTCACGCGTATTTCATCACCCTCGATGGACAGGACTTTCATATCAAGTTCACCGTCATCAAAGAGAATGTCGTCACCTACTTTCACATCCATGGCTATATCGGGATAAGAAAGACATATAGTATCATGGGATGTCTTCTCTTCCGGACAGCCTATGATTGTCACCTCCTCGCCGGTCGTGTACAATATCGGTTCATCCACTTTCGTAGAACGCACCTCTGGTCCCTTGGTATCTATGAGTATGCCGAGGTCGGGAGAGACAGCTCTCGTATTTCTTATAATCTCCCGGAGACCTTCAGGAGTGGCATGGGCAGTATTCATTCTTATCACGTTCACTCCTGCGTCATAAAGGGCACGGATGAACTCCACCGAACAGCGGCGGTCACTTACCGACGCAACAATCTTTGTCTGTTTCATATAGTAGGATTTATAACGTTTTTCTTTTGTAATATGTACTTATACAAGCACAGGTCTTTTGCAAAATTACAAATAATATTCCACACGACAAAGAAAAGTTAAAAAACTTAGATTTTATTTCAGAAAAAATTACTAACTTTGCCTAAAATTTCAATTCTATAACATTAGATTTTTTATATGTCTATTTGGTTTTTCCTAAAATTAGCCGGCTCGCTTGCCTTACTGATGTACGGTATGAAATCTATGAGCGAGAGCCTTCAGAAAATGGCCGGCTCACAACTCCGTCACGTATTGCAGGCCATGACCAAAAACAGATTTGCCGGAATGCTTAGCGGTGCGTTCATCACAGCATCCGTACAGTCATCAACGGCCACGACGGTAATGACTGTGTCGTTTGTAAATGCCGGACTCCTTACTCTTGCACAGGCAATATCAATAATCATGGGTGCCAACATTGGTACAACATTCACAGCATGGATTATGTCTGCAGGCTTTTCTTTTAACATCACAGACTTCGTATGGCCGGCGTTTTTCATGGCAATAATTCTCATTTACAGTAAGAAACGGAAATCCATCGGAGACTTTCTTTTCGGCATAAGTTTCCTGCTTCTCGGACTCGGAACACTGAAAGAAACCGGTGCGGAAATGCACTTGGAAAGCATACCGGCTGTCATGCACTTCTTCGAATCCTTTGAAGACAACTACCTGTCTTATTTCATATTTCTACTGATAGGCGGCATACTGACTGTCTGCGTGCAGTCATCAGCCGCAGTAATGGCAATAACAATGACATTATGCTCTGCCGGAGTACTGCCTATATATCTTGGCATCGCACTTGTTATGGGTGAGAACATAGGCACCACCGTAACATCCAACATTGCTGCACTGACGGCAAACATCCAGGCACGACGTGCAGCGTTCGCACACATGTTCTTCAATATCTTCGGAGTCATATGGGTTCTCTGCATATTCAGAATGTTCATAAATGCCATTTGCGCATTTGTAGGATACCCGACAACGGGAGCTACTGTAGCGGACTCCGGCAAACTGCCTTTCGTCCTGGCAACATTCCATACGACATTCAATGTCATAAACACTCTTGTACTGATATGGTTCATTCCCCAGATCGAAAAACTTGTATGCCGCGTAATCAGCAAATCAAAAGGTGAGGAAGAAGATGACTTCAAACTCAACTTTATCAGTGCAGGACTTATGCAGACACCAGAACTCTCCGTCCTTGAAGCAGAGAAAGAGATACGCTCCTTTGCAAGAAGGATTCAGAGGATGTTTTCTTTTGTAAGACAGCTGCTTGATGAGAAGGATGTTACAGAGTTTGCAAAAAGATTCAGCCGCATCGAGAAGTACGAGTCTATATCCGACAGAATAGAACTTGAAATCGCAGAATATCTTAACAACGTGTCTTCCGAACGTCTTTCTGATTATACAAAAGCCAAGATAAGGGCGATGCTGAGGGAAATTTCCGAAATAGAGTCAATTGGCGATTCCTGCTACAATGTTGCAAGGACAATTAACCGTAAGCGACAGTCAAAAGAGAGTTTCACGGAAGAACAGTACAACCACGTCTGCCAGATGATGGATCTGTCTGAGGAAGCATTGACTGAGATGAATATTATACTGACAGGACATCATGACACAAGGGAAATGAGTAAGGTTGATAACATCGAAACTCAAATCAACAACCTGCGTAATCAACTCAAAAACCAGAACATCAATGACATAAACGAGCAGAAGTACGCATATGGCATAGGTACAATATACATGGATATCATTACAGAATGTGAGAAACTCGGAGACTATGTCGTAAATGTAGCAGAAGCACGAATGGGCATAAGGCTGAAATAGGGAAATGCAGAGAAGCAACATTGGAATGAAAGATAGGTTAAAATCAACTATTTAGCAAAAAAATCCTAATTTTTGATTATCTTTCAACTGACAAAGCAAATCTTTCAACAAATTTTTATAATTTTGCAGTTCGAAACAACAAATAAATAAACACATATTCATAAAAATGACAAAAGCAGATATAATAAACGAGATTGTCAACAGGACTGGCATTGCACGTTGCGACGCTGCAACGGCAATAGAGGCATTTATGGAAGTTGTCAAGGATAATATGGTCAACAACAACGAGAATGTCTACCTCCGCGGATTCGGTAGCTTTATTGTTAAAAAACGCGCCGAGAAAACCGGCCGCAACATTTCCAAGAATACAACAATCATCATACCTGAACATAACATCCCGGCATTCAAGCCTGCCAAAAGCTTCTTGCAGATGATGAAAGGTGAAGAAATCACTGCTCAGGACTAAAATAAGAAAAAAAGACACATAAAATATTAACCATCTAAAAATTCAATTATTATGCCAAACGGTAAGAAAAAGAAGGGCCACAAGATGGCAACTCACAAGCGTAAGAAGAGACTCCGTAAGAACAGACATAAGAGCAAGTAAGTTTTTTACGGCTAATTTTAAGGGCGTGTTTTTCACATGCCCTTTCTCTTTATTTAAAAACAAAGGTAAAAAGTATGACAAGCGAATTAGTAATTGATGTAAAAGCAGAGGAGATTTCCATTGCATTGCTGGAAGACAAGAATCTTGTGGAGTACCAGACAGAGCCACGCGCCCAATCATTCTCCGTGGGAAACATCTATCTTGCAAAAGTCAAGAAACTGATGCCCGGACTCAACGCCTCATTTATCAACGTGGGGTACGAACGTGAAGCTTTCCTACACTACCTTGACCTCGGCACGCAATTCGCCAGCTACGAAAAGTATATCAAGCAGGCAAGAAGTGACCGCAGAAAGCTTTATCCATTTGAAAAAGCCATGCGTCTTCCTGACCTGAAAAAGGATGGCAGCATAGCATCAACACTGACAAAGGACCAAGAGGTGCTTGTGCAGATTGTCAAAGAACCCATATCTACCAAAGGACCGCGTCTGACATGTGACTTGTCATTTGCAGGACGGTATCTGGTACTCATGCCATTCCATGATAAAGTTTCTGTTTCCTCAAAGATAAAAAGCGGAGAGGAGCGTTCACGTCTGAAACAAATTATCCACAGTGTAAAGCCGCGCAATTTCGGAGTTATAATCCGTACCGTTGCGGAAGGCTGTGACGGAGCTGACCTGCAAAACGAGCTGCAACTCCTCATCAAACGCTGGGAGGATGTCATACAAAAGACACAGACCGCAGCGACACTGCCTCAACTTGTCTATGAAGAAACAAGCCGTGCCATCGCCCTCCTCCGTGACATGTTCAACCCGACATACTCTGCCATATATGTCAATGACAAGGCTGTATATGACGAAGTGAAAGAATATGTCACTCTCATAGCCCCGGAGAAAGCCGGCATCGTTAAGTTATATGAAGGAAAAGTCCCTATTTTCGACAATTTCAACATCACGAAACAGTTAAAATCGGGATTTGGCAAAACCGTGAACTACAAACATGGTGCGTACCTTATCATAGAACATACGGAAGCGATGCATGTAGTTGACGTGAACAGCGGCAACCGCACAAAGGCGGAGAACGGCCAGGAGCAGAACGCACTTGATGTAAATCTCGGTGCTGCCGACGAACTTGCAAGACAGTTACGTCTACGCGATATGGGAGGAATCATCATCGTAGACTTTATAGACATGCACCTTGCAGAAGACCGTCAACTGCTCTATGAACGGATGTGCAAGAACATGCAGCAGGACCGAGCACGGCACAACATCCTGCCACTGTCAAAGTTCGGACTTATGCAGATCACACGCCAGCGTGTCCGCCCTGCCATGGATATACATGTAGAAGAGGTCTGCCCTACTTGCTTCGGCAAAGGCACTATCAAGTCAAGTGTGCTCTTCACTGACCAACTGGAACGCAAGATAGAATATCTCACACAGAAAGTAGGAGAAAAGCATATCACATTACATGTTCATCCATACGTGGCTGCATATATAAACAAAGGCTTATGGAGCATAAAACGCCGTTGGCAGTTCCGCTACGGATGGGGTATCAGCGTAATAGCATCACAAAAGCTCGCTTTCCTTCAGTACGAATTCTATGACGGTAAGAATCAATTCATAGACATGAAGGAAGAACACGATAACTAAAAGAGGTTGAGGGAAGAGATGCAACAACGGAATATACCAATCATAAATCCAGCAAACACATTATTTTCCACACTACCTCAATGGTTTGCATAGATAAAAGAAATGGAACAGGTTATTCCGCTATTTTCTGACAAAACAAAGTAGGAACAAACATCAATCATTTCCATACAAACAGTGGCGGCTTGCTGAATTAGCAAGCCGCCACTGTTTGTATGGAAATTTTCTTTATCAGAAGAATAGATAACGGTTATCCTTAACGTTTGCATTCTGATAGAGTTCCTGCATGAAATTGCCGGCATACTGCATCATCTTCTGCTTCTGTGTCGTCATGACAGCCTTCTCGTCATACTTTACCGGACGGTTGGACTTCTTCACGACCTGGAAGAGATACACACCACCATTTCCCTTCACAGGATTCTTTGAGAATGCACCGGCCTTTGTAGAAGCAACAGCGCCTGAGAGTGCAGGTTCAGCAGCGCCGGTAGCAGCAACAAACACAGGAGCGGCAAAAGTCACCTGATTTACTGAAGACACCTGCGCACCCTTTGCCTTAGCGGCAGCAACGGATTTTGCATCCTTAGCCTTGGCCATAAGGAACTCGGCCTGCTTGTCACGGAGAGCCTCTGCCTTGACGAATGACTTAACACGCTCATCATCAAGAGTGCGGAAACCTTCCTTATTTACATTAGTAAGCACCATAACGAGAAGTGTGTTGTTGTCACCGCACTCATAAAGAGGAGAGACAGAACCCTCTTCTGCGTCAAAGAGCCACTTCATAGCCTCACGTGTAGCACGGATTCCTGCAATATTATGCTGAGCAGTAGTAATGTCAGTCAAATCCATAACCTGATAGCCGTTCTTCTTGGCATTCTTCTCCAGTTGCTCTGCATTCTGACTCTCACTGACGAACTGGCTAAACTTATTATATGCCTGTGAATATGTATCCTTAGAGAAATTATTCTCACGCTTTACAACAGCTGCAACATACTTCGTCGTAGGAGCCTTACGGTCAAGAACCTGAACAATAATATTGCCAGATGCCAACTGTACGTTTGCAGTCTGACCGGCACCAAGATTCATAAGCGTCTGAAGATAAGCTTTTGAGTCTTTGTCAATAGTTGCAGAAGCCTCGTACTGCACACCTGTCATCCATGCCTTCTCACCTGTCTGACCATACTTCTTTGCAAGAGCCTCAAAGTCTGCACCGGTATTTACTACTGCATTGTATACAGAGTCAGCCTTTGTACGGGCAGCCTCAACAGTCTCTGCACCAACTTGAATGACACGGAACTGTATCGAGTCCGGCAACTCCTGCTTAGAAACAAGCTTAATGACATTATAAGTATTGTCCATCTTGTTTTCAACCGGGCCATAGACCTGGCCTACAGCCATAGAATCAAGGCGTGCCGCAATATCCTGCGGAAAAGCCCGTCCTGACTGCGGAAGACCAAGATATGAGACCTGAGAAGCACTCTTGCGGACGATTTCCGCAGGATCTTCCGTAGCAGCAAGCTGCGAAGCGAACTCCGTCATCTCCTTAAGTGTAGCCTTACGGTCAGCAGTACTCGGAGCAACCTGCACACTTACATACTTCACGTCACGGCTCTCAACCATCTGACGGAACATATCCTTCATTTCTTCATACTTTGCCTTAAGGTCTGCATCAGAAACCTTTACGTCTGATTCCTTTACAGATGTATAAGGGAATGCCGCAAGCTGTATATTTGCTTCCTCGTTCTCATCCTTGAAAGCCATCTTTGCCTCTACCGGATTAGACATAATACAGTTGGCAAGAAGCACCTGATATTTTCCTGCAAGAATCTGCTGACGAAGAGTCTTCTCAATAAAAGTCCAATACTTATATACAGTGGCATACTGCTCTGCCTGCTGAGGATTAGTTGTCTGCATCTGCTTATAGTCAGCAAGGAATTTCTTCAAGGCATTTGCATCAAAACGTCCTGTCTGCTGATTTACAAACGGAGTCTGTGCCAGCATTGGATTAGTGCCCTCTTTCAGAACATTCTGAAGTTCCTGGTCTGTCACAGCAAGACCAAGCTTCGAAGCTTCATTCTCAACGATACTTGTCTGAACATACGTATTCCAAACCATATCCTTGACCTGATTCAGTTCCTCTTCAGAGAGGTTCTCACGACCTTGGGTCATCTTTATAACCTCCTGATACTCGTCTACAAGAGCCTGATACTCCTGAACACTGATCTTATTTCCAAGTACCTCACCGACCTGCTGACTTGAGTCTTTACGCAGAGCGTCAGCAGAGCGTACAAATTCCTCCGCTATAAAAGCGAAAAGAGCGAGACCAACAATACCGATAAGGATAGGTCCCCAGCTACGGATTTTACCAATTGCTGCCATTTTTCTTTTTAAGTTATTATTTTATTATTGTTTATTTTCTTAGCTACAATATTTATGGCATGACACCACTTTAGCGCACAAAATTACAAAAAATCTTGTAAATACGCAAATTTTCAGAATAAAACTTGCCTAAAACGCACTATTGTCGGGCAAAAACAACATTGATGCCAAAAACATAGAGAAAGACAGGAAAACCGACTGACGGAAGCGGGCAGCAAGCGATTTCCCCAAACGTCTATCCCAAAAAGGTTATGGACATGCCTTGCTAAAATCAATTCCTCGGACATTAAACCACAAAAACGAAAGCAAAAACGAGAGACATCTGCCCATTGTAGCATATTCAGCTGTGTTATTTTCTCATAACTCAAGTCAATAAATTCCATAAGAAACAATTTGTCCATTCAGTCACTGCACCACCTTGATATACGGAGAACACTCCGAAGTATCAAATCTCTAATAATCAACAATATAGCTTCCCAGTACACAAAGTCTTACCTTTTGCCTCACAAAAGGTAAGGCTTTACAGTGCAAAAGGTAACGGTTTATATCGTAAAAGGTAACGTTTCGCAAATTCCCAAGATACTTTTGATTTTTTTATTGAAAGCTTTCCTATTCACCGAACCTACATTATCATAGCAAGCATTATCACTCATTCTGACAGAAGCCGCTGCCATACAGGCTTTCACATGACGAATATCTCAGGGAAGTCGCCAAAATTCATGTCTCTGTTCACCATCCACTCATCCATAATAAATAAAAACAGACAGAAATATCTTACAAAAGGAGCAAGACATGGCCTTTCCTGTCCGTATAGGTTCTGCAACTTAGCGACACATGGTTTCATCGAAAAAGAGTTCCATTTGCATGTCAACTCTGACATAAGCCGGATGGTATTCTGCAAGTTCAAGAAACCCCAAATTTCTATATGTATGGCATGCTTCAACAATGTATTGCTTTCCAGGAACATTCTTTTCGCTCCAAGCGACTTTGCCTTATCGATCACAGTTTCACACAACAGGCAGCCAATGCCATTACCTCTCACATCCAGACTGACAGCAAGCTTCACTAACTCGCAATCACACCTTGAGTCATCCATTTTCACATAAGGCACATACGCCTACCGGCTCATTGTGACATAGGGCAACAAATATACGCCCGCCCATCCCATAATACTTTCCTGCGGATTGGCAAGACACTCAATGGAAAGACACAACTTTATAATAAAATAAAGGGTGACCATCCGTAAGACGAAAGGTCACCGTTGAACATATACTTTTAGGAGGCTGCTACTTGGAGAAACGCACACCGACAAGCATTCCATTGAAGCTTTTCATGAGAGAAGATACGGCAGAAAGTTCCGTTGTTCCGACCGAGCCTGCTATGTTCTGCAGAAAATCTTTAAGTTTTGTAGCATCACCAACCACCACAAGCGAACCATTCTTCAACTGCGGAGTAAGACTGCAAGGCTTTGTCTTTCCCTTAAATGTAAGCTGTACATCATTACCGGAAATCTCATACGTTCCCGTTATCTTTTTATTCTTAAAGTTCACACAAAAAGTCTTGTCACTATTAAAGGTTACTGACATCTTTCCTTTGGTCATTCCTACCTTTGAAAAATAAGTCTGAAGCTTTTCCTCTATCTTTGTGCTCGCCACGGTTCCGCCCAACTTTGCCATGGCACTGTTGCTCTGAAAAACCACAGCCGGACTCTGGTAGACCCAAGTACCTTGAATCTGCCTGGAAGTCGGCACAAGCTTACTTGAGACTATGTCCACAACTTTCCCGAGTACGGACCCCGACGAGGATGAGCTTCCTGACTTACTACCCACAGCTTCCGTCACTTTATTGAGTAACTCGCTTAATTGCGCATCTGCGCTTACATTGGCACAAAACAGCATAACAGATACCATAAGTGCCTTCAAAATATTTACTTTCATTTTTTCTCGTACGATAAATTCATAATTACAGAAGTAGCTGTTGGAAACGTTTCTATACCGGCAACAACAAGTTTTATTGACCAACAGCTTCACTATAGAATATTTTTCAACAAATACTCATCATCTCTCATCAGCCAGAAAAGCCATCAACTTCTCATTCCAGTCCTCACCATTTACGGGACATAATGTCTTAAAACCTAAAGAGGATGCTGCCTGGACATTACCCGGACCATCGTCCACAAACAGCGATTCGCCGGGAGATAGTCCTTCATGTTCAATGACATACTCGAAATATTTCTCACTCGGTTTCATGAAACCAATTTCATAACTCTTATAACAAGAGTCAAAATAATCATCGACAGGCCGCCCGCCCGGACATTCATCATCCAGTCCGCGACTGAACTCACGACTGCACGCCCAAGACATCATGAAAGGATTCGTGTTGGAAACCATGATAAGCCGGTACCCCATCTTGCGCAATCTCACAAGAATGTCTATATTACGTTTGGGCAAATCACCTCGATATCCCGTCCACGCCCATCTGCACTCCTCCCATGAAACATCACGCCCACATATCCCTGACAGTTCCGAGACAAACTCATTGCCAGAAATTCTGCCATTCTCCACATCACCAAAAACACCCGCCTGCGTATATGCATCAAGACGCTTCTCTGCATCAGGAACACCCAACGCACCAAAACGGCGTATTGCTTCCTTTTGGTCAAGAGTTATTATCACTCCTCCAAAATCAAATAAAATATTCTTTATCATTCACTTTTTATCCTTTTACGATACAAAGGTACTATATTTTCCTGAAACGACAATAAAAATAAGACATTGTTTATGATTACCGAAGATATTTGTTAATATTATTTAAGAAAGCAACTTTAAGCATTTAATTATTTTACTGTTTCATTTTTTCTTCGTACCTTTGCACCCGCAAATGACAAATCGCAGGCTGCATGCCATACCAAACGGTGCGTTGGATGAGCGGTTTAGTCTCTGGTCTGCAAAACCAGCTAGGGCGGTTCGACTCCGCCACGCACCTCCAGAAACGCAAGTCTTAACGGCTTGCGTTTTTCTTTTGCATACACATCACACTGTTTCATAAAACATGTAATCCCTCTCTTTCACACCGGGAACCAAACAGGCATAGCAGCACTCCTCTGCCACTTTTTCCGGAAAGAACTTATTCATCCTCTAACAAACAGAGACAGCCAAGTATGTTTCAATACACATTCCGGCAACGGCAACATTGCATTCTGTGTTTTAAAACATACTTGGCTGTCTCTGTTTGTTATGCCAAATTACATGTCAAGAACAACTATTTTCAATAAGAAATTATTTTAAACCGACAGTAATATGACATATCATCCACGTAAAAACCAAAAAGATACAGCGACCGCTATAACCATATTCTTAAAGTTTCTCCCAAGATTTCAAATCAGGGCTGTGCTGAAGTGCCTTTTAAGTGATTCATTCTTGTGGATTCAAGAATTGGAAGGTTTGTCTCTGTCGGCACATATATTACAGTCTTATTACTCAAGTCTGACTGCTGACGCACCCAAAGATACTGTATGTAAGTCGGAGTAATACTCCCGTTTTCTATACGGATAGCTTCAGCCGCACCTTTTGCACGTTCAATCTCTGCCTGAGCATTAAGCTTCTCTGCCTCAAGATTGGCACGTGCTTCCTCTATCTTTATTTTACGGTTTTGTTCAGCTTTGGCAAATTCAGCCTTTCCTTCCATCTCCTGAGACCATACATTATACCACGGACGGATAAATGCCATACTGACGAAAAAAAACACTATTACAACTATTCCCCATAGGGCATTCCTAAGAATACCTGGAGTAATGTTGATGTTGTTATTATTGTTCATTTGATTGATTATTATATTATTGTAACCATATTTCTCAAAAAGCGGCCATCAGAGAACTACACCTTGATATAGGAGTTGTTTCCAATGACCGTCATAATTTTGTATAAGCAAATGGCATACACAGCCACTGCGGAGGTTTCTGATTAAAAAGCTATTGCTGATTCCAGCGCAAGCTTCATCATTTCGCGGAAAGAATTCTGACGGTCCTCGGCAGAGAGGACCTCATTCGTGCAGAACGAATCAGAAATAGTAAGTATACAGGCAGCACGCTTATTGAGCATCCTGGCGTTATGGAATAAGGCAAAGCTTTCCATCTCAACACATTCCGTGCCCGTCTTTTCACGGATATCCTGCCATCCGCCGACATTCGGAGCCGTATAGAAAGCATCGCTTGAATGCACGACAGCCTCCTTACAGTCAATCCCGAGTTCCTCTGCTTTCTTCATGATAATAGCGTTAAGTTCCTCGCTCGGATACATTATCTTATCCTCCACCCCACTTGTCTTCAGTGCAAAAGTGGAATCACTGAAAGCCCGCTCCGCAAGAACGACATCACGGACATTAAGACGTTCAACATAAGAACCTGCGGAACCGATACGCACAATATTCTCTACACCATAATACTGGTAAAGTTCATAAGAATATATGCCTATCGAAGGCATTCCCATTCCTGAAGCCATTACAGATACGGGGACTCCCTTATATGTACCTGTATATCCCAGGATACTACGTACTTCATTGACAAGACGGGGGGTATCAAGAAATTCCTCCGCAATGAACTTAGACCTAAGTGGATCGCCAGGCATAAGCACTGTCTTGGCGAAATCGCCCATTTGGGCACCGTTGTGAGGTGTCATAATCTTTCACTCTTTAAGGTTAGACATTATATCTACACGGTTTCACGCCATAATGACATGCTACCGATTCGTCATTCTCAAAAGCCGGAGAAAGGAGAGAGTATATCGTTCAGACTGTCACGAAACTCATCCATGGAATGGAACAACAAATCTGCACCTTCACACAGAAGCATCTCGTCAGGCAACGGGCCGGTATTCACTGCAACGGTAAAGGCTCCAGCCGCCACACCCGCCCTTACTCCGAGCGGAGCGTTCTCAACAACGACAGTCTCCCACGGCTTCCTTCCTGCAAGTTCCATTCCTTTCAGATACGGATCAGGAGCAGGCTTCCCTTTCTCAATGTTCAGTGCAGTGACAAAAATGTCCGGATTCACCAGTCCTGCATAATCTGACTTTACGCGGTCAAGCAAAGACAACTGACCGCTGCCCGTAACCACACCGACTTCCAATCCGCAACGACGCATTTCCTGCTGCAGGGCATATGTCCCGTCCATCATCTTTGCTGTGGGACATGCGGAATAGCAATCCGACTTCACACGGTACATATCCGCAGACTCATCATCAGAGATTTCCCTACCCCACTGCTTTCCGGCCACAATCTTTATAGTCTCAAATCCACGCATGCCTTCAAAAGCATAAGCTTCCTCTTCACTCATGTCAAGACCGTAACTTGCCATGGACTCACGCCACGCTTTAGCATGGTTCGGCATTGAATCATAAAGAACGCCGTCCATGTCAAACAGCGCAACTTTCGGGCAAAACTCTTTATACCCGTGTTTTACAAGATATGCTACTTTTGCTTTCTCCATATTCGGATTGCAAAAGTAGCATATTTTTTTTGAATCTCCAAATTTTGCCACGCAATAATTTGCGGCATTCGGGAATTCATTTGACAAAACCGCTTCTTCCGTCTCTACGGACATGCCTTTTGTCTGACAAGAAACACATCTCCCGGAGACCGCACAGAAAGCTTTGCCGACAACTTTACAATCAACATCAACCAAACCTATGGCTGTCACCGATGCAACGAACACCGATATGCCGTATGCTATTTCACAAGACATCTTGCCGTAATTAAAAGCCTGTAAGATATAAAAAGTCTTTGCCATCTGCATATATCAAACAGATACATTTTCTGATATGGCATCGGAATTGACAGTCATTAGCACGCCATGGTGACATGAACAACTATGCCCTGACATAAGTCGCCGACACAGCCCCAATACCCCATGAGGCAGTGGCGATGGCGAAAGAACAGACAGTGACATTCATTGCCGAGTGATTCATCTCACTAAGAATCATGCCTGCAACTTCATCAGAACCCAAGATCACTGTAAAGACATCTTCATTCTGAACCGTCAACGTCCGTTCCTTCATCGCCGAAAGATAAAAAGTTCCGTCTGCCACAAACTGCAATTTGCCGGGCAGTTGTGCTGAGACATCAACTGTCGCCACAAGAGCAACGACAAACATTAGAATATTTTTCATACACAAAAACACATTAGCCAGATTTCTGATTGCAAAGGTACATATTTTCAAAAACATACGCAATACCTATATTTCGGTAATATGCCCAATACTTTCTTTTGGTGATACACCATAATTATTATTACGGGACTAACCTCAGGAGATCACATAAGACTGTAAACAACAGGACATAATTCTCAAAAATCACATAAAAAATCTTTCTCAGTGCAAAGTGACACCCTTTACATTGCAAAGTGTTACCTTTTGCATCACAAAAGGTAACACTTTGCTCAGCTACATGGCCGGCATTGACCGCCAGGAGCTGCAACACAGGAGATAAATCATCTATATTTCAAGCATCTACGACCACAAGGTCAACAGAATTTTCTTTCATGCTTTCCTTATCAGAACATCCTTATTCCACAAAAGAGGCCGACAAAAACAGCAATCAGATTATAGGCATTCCTGCCGCAGCACACTCCTGCCGCATATTCTCAGGCCATATCGAAGCCTGTATTTCTCCGACATGCGCCTTATGGAGCAGAAGCATGCACAGACGGCTCTGCCCTATTCCGCCACCGACGGTGAGCGGCAGCTTGCCATCAAGAAGTTGCTTATGAAAATACAACTCTTTCCTGTCTTCAGCGTCCTCCATAGCCAGCTGACGCAGCAAAGCCTCCCTGTCGACACGGATACCCATTGACGACAGTTCCACAGCCTGCTCAAGTACCGGATACCAAATAAGTATGTCTCCATTCAGACCAACACTGCCATCTTCAGCAACCGTTGACCAATCATCATAGTCCGGAGCACGTCCATCATGTTTCTCTCCATTGGAAAGTTTCCCGCCTATACCTATAATAAATACCGCTCCATACTCTTTGGTCACTTTTCCCTCCCGCTCTTTAGGCGAAAGATCAGGGTACATGCGCAGAAGTTCTTCTGCATGGATAAAACGGATTTTCTCAGGAAGAAAAGGTTTAAGTTGCGGATACCATTCACATGCAAGATATTCCGTACGGCGTATCGCGCCATATATGCGCTCCACTACCTCGCGGAGAAATTCCTGCGTACGCTGTTTATCGGTAATGACAGCCTCCCAGTCCCACTGATCAACATAGAGAGAATGAAGGTTATCCAGTTCCTCATCGGCACGTATGGCATTCATGTCGGTATATATGCCATACCCCGGAGCAATCTTGTCCTCCGATAGTTTCATGCGCTTCCACTTGGCAAGGGAATGAACGACCTCGGCTTCGGCATCGCCAAGTTCCTTCACAGGAAATGTCACAGCACGCTCCACACCGTTCAGATCATCATTGATGCCCAGCCCCTTCAACACGAAAAGGGGAGCCGTGACACGGCGCAGACGCAGTTCCGTACTGAGATTTTGCTGAAAAAACTCCTTGATAAGTTTTATTCCCTGTTCCGTCTGGACTGTATCAAGAATAGCTTTGTACCCGGAAGGCTTTATCAATTTACTCATTTACATATATAATTTTATTTCTGACCATTCGTTTCCTTTTGCGATGCAAAGTTACAAACAAACTTTTACATCTACAACTTTTTGTAAAGAATAATCAATATTTTACATCATATTCCACAAATAACGCCAAATTTACTTACATTTTGTATTCAGCAAAAAGAGGTTAATAAACTATAAAATAACATTCTCGTCAGGAAAGAAGCAACGGAGTTCGGGAAAAAATCATTAATTTTGCAATATCATTGGCCTGGTAGCTTAGTTGAATAGAGCGCAGGATTCCGGTTCCTGAGGTCCTGGGTTTGAGTCCCAGCCGGGTCACTTTTGGCGTTGAGAATGCTTTGATTAAACATAACTTCGCAAAACATCAACCATATCAGATATTGATCTTTCTGATAATCCTAACAAAGAAAACACGGCAATCATTTTACTGAACAGCCTATCTCGACTGCCATTTTATTTGATTCACACTTCCTGTAATCAGTTTTTACAAGGACACGTTATAAACTTTAAAAAAGAGCAAGGTATGCAACCTTGCTCTTTTTTAAAGTTTATCTAACATCAAGCTTTGCCTTCTCATAACATTTCCGGCACAATGGTTCATATTCCCCCGTCTCACCGAGCAGCACACGCTTATCACCCTCAACTATGCGATGGCTGACATAAGCAAGCGATCCGCAATGTACACAGATGGCATGCACCTTTGTGACATCATCAGCAACGGCCATAAGACCGGGCATCGGTCCGAAAGGAAGCCCCTTGAAGTCCATATCAAGACCGGCACATATAACTCTCACCCCTCTGTTGGCAAGTTCATTACAAACTTCCACAAGCCCATCGTCAAAGAACTGAGCCTCGTCAATACCAACTACATCAATATCACTCGTAAGCAATAGTATCGCACCTGACGACTCTACAGGCGTGGAAGTAATAGTGGTATGGTCATGGCTGACAACATCAGCATCACTGTACCGTGTGTCTATTGCCGGCTTAAAGATCTCAACTTTCTGTTTAGCAAACTTAGCGCGCTTCATACGACGTATCAGTTCCTCCGTCTTTCCTGAGAACATTGAACCGCACACGACTTCTATGCGCCCATGACGACGCAACTCACCTTGTATATTATTAGTCATTGACCGCTTATATATTACATTTATGTATCCGTCAAGCCATACACATCAGAAGAGGCATCCCTTGCTGCTGTCATGGCATAAAAATGGTAAAATAAAATTCAACGCAAAATTACAAAGAAAATTTAAAAATCCAAAGAAATATACATTTTTTATTGTTTATATCGGAATTTAGGAGTATTTTTGTACACTGTTATGGGAACACTTTATCTCGTACCCACACCTGTGGGAAATTTGGAGGACATGACATTCCGTGCAGTTCGCATGCTGAAAGAAGCGGACATCATCCTTGCCGAGGACACCCGTACATCGGGTATCCTCCTGAAACACTACGACATACACAAGCCTCTTATGGCGCACCACAAGTTCAACGAGCACGGCACATCAGCCGGCATTGTGGAACGGCTGAAAGCTGGACAGAAGATATGTCTTGTCACTGATGCCGGCACACCTGGCATCTCAGACCCTGGATTCTATCTTGTCCGCGAAGCCGTCGAGGCAGGAATAGAAGTGCAGACACTGCCCGGTGCAACGGCCTTCGTACCGGCATTGGTAAGTTCGGGACTTCCTTGCGACAAATTCTGTTTTGAAGGTTTTCTGCCACAGAAGAAAGGAAGACTGACACGCCTGGAACAGCTGGCAAAGGAAGAACGTACAATGATCTTTTATGAATCCCCTTACCGGTTACTGAAGACATTGCAACAGTTTGCGGATTTTTACGGAGAGACACGAAAAGTGAGCGTCTGCCGTGAGATAAGCAAGCTCCATGAAGAGTCAGTACGCGGCACGTTAGCGGAAGTCATAGCCCACTTTGCAGGAACTCCGGCAAAAGGAGAGATTGTCATCATTCTGGAAGGCGCAGAGCCTGTCAAGACAAAGGGCAATAAGGATAACAGAAGAAAAAACAGAAACATAGACTATCTTGCCCAAGAGAATACAGACACTATCAAAGACTAACAACAAAAACAAATACAACTATGAAGCGGATAATTTACTTGGCATTATGCCTTATATGCCTGACGGCATGTGAGAATACTAACAAGCAACAATCTGAAAACACAACAGAATCCAGAGACTCTCTGCAGCGTGTCATAGAGCAGAAGAACAATGAAATAAACGATATGCTCAGTACTCTGAACGAGATTCAGGAAGGATTCCGCCAGATAAGCATTGCCGAAGAGCGTGTCACCGTCATCAAGGACGGGGAGGCAACAAGCCGTAAGGAGCAGATACGCTCCGACATTGAGTTCATAGCCCAACAGATGAAGCACAACCGTGAACTGATTGAGAAACTTCAGAAACAGGCTCGCGAAGGAAGCATCGCAGCCGAGCAGCTGAAGAAGACTATAGAGAATCTGACAACACAACTGGAAGAGAAGAACAACCAGCTTGAGAATCTACGGGTAGAGCTTAATGCAAAGGACGTACGCATCCTTGAACTGGATCAGACAGTCACCACTCTCAACAACGATGTCGCGGAGCTGAAGAACGAGTCCGCAAGTAAGTCTGCAACCATTTCAAACCAGGACAAACAGCTCAACACGGCATGGTATGCTTTCGGTACAAAGAAAGAACTTTCTGACAATCATATTCTTGAGAAAGGCAAGGTGCTACGTGCCAACTTCAACAAGAATTATTTCACAAAAGTTGATGTCCGTGTGGACAAAGAGATAAAGCTTTATTCCAAATCAGCAAAATTGCTCACATCACATCCTTCTACGGCATACACACTCCAGCAGGATGCGTCAAAGCAATATGTGCTGCGCATCACCAATCCAGAACTATTTTGGTCCACAAGCAAGTATCTTGTTATACAGGTAAAGTAAATCCACATACTTCCACAGGAGACTCTGAACATATCTTCTGCAAGTATATCCATACACAGTAAATAATAATATTTCATCCCGTTACAGGAGATATTCAAGAAACGGCAATGCTTCAAAATGAAATAACTTTCGACCGCTTTATCCGCTGGGTGATGACGGCATTCCTGATAGCGGCGGTGTTCTTTACCGTAAACTATCTCAGCAGCGCACTGCTTCCATTCTTCGTAGCATGGGGTCTGGCATACCTGCTGTTTCCAATTGTCACTTTCGTAGAGCGGGTAATGCGGATACGCATCCGTGCATTGGCGATAATCGTGACGGTAATCATTGTTGCCGTGGTACTTACGGGAGTGACGCTCGCAATTATTCCACCGATGATTGACCAGTTCCAGAAACTCGGCGTGATAGCGACAAGCTATATACATCAGCGTGCCCATATCTCCAGCATTCCGCAAGCGTTGAACGAACTGTTCGTAACCTACCGCACGGAGATCGACCAGTTCTTCCGCTCAAAAGATTTCAGTGAACTTGTAAAGCATTCTGCTCCCGGAGTCCTGAACGTGGTGACAGAGACCTTTTCTTTCATAAAAAGTTTTGTCGGCTCATGTATAACCTTGCTCTACATGTTCTTTATTCTTCTTGATTATGAGAAACTTACTGAAGCATGGGTAAAAATGTTTCCTATTCAGAACCGGCCCTTCGTACAGGCACTTATGCGCGATGTCTCCGTGGCAATGAACAGTTACATCCGCGGACAGGCCCTTGTCGCATTGACAATGGGCATACTATTCTGCATAGGATTCACCATAATAGGTTTTCCTATGGCAATTGGTCTCGGCATACTTATAGGTATCCTTGACCTCGTACCATACCTTCACACTTTCGCACTCATACCGACGGCATTTCTCGCACTCATGAAAGCCGCTGACACAGGACAGAACTTTTGGGTAATCTTCGCATCCGCGTTTGCCATCTTTGCCATCGTACAGATAATCATTGACATGATTGTCACACCGAAAATCATGGGCAAGGCAATGGGAATGAACCCAGCCATACTCCTGCTGTCACTCTCCGTATGGGGTTCTCTTCTCGGATTTATCGGACTTATCATAGCCTTGCCGCTTACGACAATCATTCTCGCATACTGGAAACGATATGTTTTGGGCGACACAGAGATACTCTGCAACACAGAAAGCCTTCCGCCAACGAAAGCAAAAGAGACAGCGGAAAGTATCTGAAAGAGAATAAAAAAGGAAAAGATTTCAATCTATAAATAACATCAAACTAACAAAAAACATTTATGGCACAAAGATTTATTCTTAACGAAGTTTCATACTTCGGCGCGGGATGCCGCAAGGAACTCCCGGAAGTACTCAACCGCATGGGTTTGAAGAAAGCCCTCGTATGCTCAGACAAGGGTCTGATCAAGGTTGGCACAACATCTAAGGTAACCGAGGTTCTTGACAATGTCAGCTTCCCTTACGAGATTTACTCAGAAATCAAGCCTAACCCTACCGTAACCAACGTCAAGCAGGGCGTAGAAGCCTTCAAGGCTTCCGGTGCCGACTGTATCATTGCCATCGGCGGCGGCTCATCCATGGATACGGCAAAAGGCATAGGCATCGTTGCCAACAACCCGGAATTTTCCGACATCGTAAGCCTTGAAGGCTGCGCTCCGACAAAGAAGAAGAGCGTGCCAATCATCGCTCTCCCGACTACCGCCGGCACCGGTGCCGAAGTGACAATCAACTATGTCATCATCGACGAGGAGCGTCAGGCTAAAATGGTATGCGTGGATCCTAACGACATCCCTGCCGTAGCCATCGTAGACCCGGAGCTTATGTACTCCCTTCCGAAAGGACTAACTGCCGCAACGGGCATGGATGCACTCACACACGCCATCGAAGGTTATATCACCAAAGGCGCATGGGTAATGTCCGACATGTACGAGCTTCAGGCAATTAAGATGATTGCCGAGAATCTTCCTGTCGCTGTCGACGAGCCGACGAACCCTGCCGGACGTGAGGGCATGGCACTTGCGCAATACATCGCCGCCCAGGCTTTCTCCAATGTCGGTCTCGGCCTTGTCCACGGAATGGCTCACCCGATGGGCTCTCTACACGACATCCCTCACGGTGTTGCCAACGCACTCCTTCTTCCTACAATCATGGAGTTCAACATGCCTGAGTGCATAGAGAAATTCGGCATAATAGCGAAAACCATGGGCGTAAACACAGACGGCATGACACAGGAGCAGGCAGCACAGGCTGCCGTAGATGCTGTTAAGGCTCTATCCATCCGCGTTGGAATCCCCCAGACTCTCACGGAGCTTGGCATAAAGGAGGAAGATATTCCGGCACTCGCCGCACAGGCCATCGCTGATGTCTGCACACCGGGAAATCCGCGTGACGTTACGGAAGCAGAGATCGTGGAGCTCTACAAGAAAGTATTGTAAATGCATGCACGGCAATGAACAGTTCCGCAAATTAACGGTGTGGGTTCCGAGAACAGCATTTCTGCTGCTACGGAACCCACATTCATTTTTGCCAATATAACAAGAATCCACCCAAACATGAAGTGCACCCAAAAAAAATCATGCGTCTAACTTTTTTGGAGGGGAGGGGGCTGTTCAAACAGCACCGTTGCATTTTTCTGTCGCACCCCCACGAAGCAATCCGCAACCATCAAGAAACGATTCACGGCACCCAAGACAAGATTCACGACAATTACCGACAAATTCCCACCACAAAAACATGAAGAGACTATCGGCAGCCGTAACATTCCTGCTCATCTGCATGTCCACCCGCGCCGCCGGGAACATATCCATCCACACCTTCGGAGACTCCGAAGGGTTTTTCCACAGCAAGGTTACAGGCATCTGCCAGGACCAAAGAGGTTTCCTATGGATGTCATCATGGAGCGGCCTATACCGCTACGACGGCTCACGGTTTATAACATTCAGCCCGACACAGTGCGAAGGCTCGGCCAACGGGGACGACCGGCTTGACGAGGCACGCGCCGATGCATACGGAAACATCTGGTGCCGTTCCTACCGCCACCCGTACATGTTCGACGTGCGCCGGGCACTCTTCCGTGATGTCGGCAAAGAGATAGAGAAACGTCTCGGACGCACCCTCAACGTCAGGCGCATAATCTGCACAGGGCACGATGTATGGCTGCAAAGCGATGACAGTATCGCCGTCTGCTGCGCGGCAGGTAACGTGCGGACGCCGAAAATTTTCTCCCCCACGACACCTCTGCGCCTGTGCGGAGGCGAAATAACAGGAATAAAGGAGGACAAATACGGACGTACGTGGATAATCAGCCGGCACGGCATAACCATAACCGACCGCGGGACGCTCTCCGGCAAGAGAAGACTGCTGCATATCCCGGGCGACTTCCTGGCTATGGAGGAAGCGCGTGAAGGCGAATATTACATCATCGGCAGGAACGGCACCGTACATCTTGTCAGCGGAATAAAGCGCGGCGGCACCCTGAACGGCTGCTCTCCGCGGATACGGCCCGTCCCGCTGCCCGCCGGTCTCCGCGACATACAGCGGACGACGGCATGCGACGGAGCCGAAGGCGAGCTGGCACTTGCCACATCCGCCGGCCTTTTCCTCCGGGCCAAAGGACAATGGCAGCAGATGCGCTATGCCACAAAAGCATCCAAGACCCTGCGCATAAAACGCGACGACATCGGCAGATACTGGATTCTCACTGACAAACCGGGCGTGACAATCGCCGACCCGAAGAAGGGTACGGTGAGGCAGCTGCCGCCTCCGCGGCAGGATTCTTACAGCAACAGGCGCGACAGCTGGTTCTTCCATCCTCTGCCGGGCGGCGACATGCTTCTGATGGCACAGGACGGCGGCCTGTGCCTCTATGACAATGCCACGGGACGGCTCATACGCCCAAAAGGAAGCAACGGCCTTCCCTACAAACCGCAGGTCGGACGCTCCTTCACCGATGCAGAAGGCAATCTCTGGCTGTTCAACGAGCCGAAAGACGTGGTGCGCATCTCGCCAAGCGACACAAAAATCATATTCCGCAACGACGGCAATGCCACAAAAGCACTCTTCCGCGACAGCCGTGGCAACATCTGGCGCGCCACCGAAAACGGCAGGCTCTCCGTCCACGATCCCCGCGGCGGCTCCGGCTACATGACGGCGGACGGCACCCTCAGCAAATCGCCCGCGCCCTTCCCCACCGTCTACTCCCTCGCAGAGACCGGGGGCGGAACGATATGGGCGGGAACAAAGGACAGCGGACTGTACCGCCTGCGCCCAAAAGGGAACAGATATGACGTCACACACTATGCCGCCGACAGCAGCAATCCTTCCGCCTTGCATTCCGGCGACGTCTTCGCCCTCGCCACCGACCGCCACGGCCGTCTGTGGGCCGGCACCTACAGCTGCGGACTGTTCCTCGCCGAGAACCCTGACGCGCCGGACGTATGCTTCCGCAAAGTCAAGGGCCTGCCCCGAGACTTCCGCTCCGGCAACATCAGAGCCCTCCTCTGCCTGCACAACGGTGTCATCGCCGCCGGAACAAGCAACGGGCTCCTGACCTTCACGGCCGACAGCAGACATCCCGCCGACGTCCGGGCTTTTCATAACAGGCGTGACGCAAGCAATCCCAACAGCCTGTCCAACAACGTCATAATGCAGCTCTTCGAGGACAGCCGCAGGAATCTCTACGCAGTCACGCCGACCTCAGGAGTATGTCAGGCACACGCCGACAGCCTGCTGAGCAACGCCATCTCCTTCAAGATAATCTCCACACGCCACGGCGCGCCTTCCGACATGCCGCTGTCCATCGCCGAAGACAGGCGGCAGCAACTGTGGATGACCCATTCCAACGGCATCGCCTGCCTCCACGCCGACCGCAGTACTTTCTCCAACCTCACCGCCGGCGATGACGGAGAAAGACCGCTGCTCTCGCCTTCCGGCATCGTTACTCTCGCTGACGGCAGGCTGCTGACAGGAACAGACGGCGGCACCGCTCTCTGGAACCCATGCACACGCAACAGAAACAGTGCACCGAGAATTGCCGTCACATCGCTGGACATCTGCGGGAAACCGAGATTTACCGACACAGACTTCACCGACACACTGCTGCTCGGCAGCAACGAACGCGACATAACCGTCACCCTCGCCGCCGTCATCACTTCCGGCAACACAACGGTAAGATACGCGTCACAAACGGACACTGCACGCCACTGGAACTTCAACGGCAGCAATGCAAGGCTTGCTCTCCTTAACCTCACACCGGGCTGGCACAGTCTCAGGATACGGAGTACGGATGCCGGCGGCGTATGGGCGGACAACATACGCACGCTCCACATCCACGTGGACCCGCTGTTCCATGAAACCCGCCAGGCAACAATGCTTTACATCCTGTTCCTGCTTATTTTCACCGCCGCGGCGGCCGGCACATGGGCGTACATCTACCGCCTGCGCCTCAGGTTGCGTACGCGGATGGAGAACATCAAGATGCGGATGGACTTTATCAACAACGTGGCACCGGAACTGAGAAAGACAGAGGACGACATCCTGCGGCGAGTGCGCGAATACATTGACAGCCGCCTCGGCGACGAGAACCTTTCCGTGCCGGAAATCGCCGCAGAGGCAGGCATGAGCGTCGCAAACTTCAGGGCACGCTTCAAGCAGCTGACCGGCGTAAGTCCCGTGGACTACCTGCGCCACTACAGAATAGGACACGCCAAGAGACTGCTGCGCTCCACTGACCTGACAGTCGCCGAAGTGGCATACAGATGCGGCTTCACTGACCCGAAATACTTCAGCCGCGTTTTCAAGACCATAGAGGGCCGGTCTCCCTCGGCGTTCAAGGAGGGCGAGGGCCGGCAGAAGCCGGAGGAGGCGCACGTATGACAGCAAGGCACGGGCTGCTGACGGTTTTCCATCGGAAAGGCTCCACAAGGACAGCAGCAAACGATGTGACACCATATATAATATAATGTACGCGCGTACATTATATTATATATGGGCTTACAGCAGAATTTTCTTACCATGAGAAAGCATGGCCGCCAACGGCCGGAAACTCGATGCCGGACGATAATGAATGCGAGACAACGGTGGCACGATAAAAGCTGCCTATGGTTTCAGAAATTTCCAAGGCCTTTTCAAAAAAATTCAAAGGTATTTTCAAAAAATTCTAAGGCCTTTTCAAAAAATTCCAAGGCATTTTCAAAAAATTCAAAGGTATTTTCAAAAAATTCTAAGGTATTTTCAAAAAATTCTAAGGTATTTTCAAAAAATTCAAAGGTATTTTCAAAAAATTCTAAGGCCTTTTCAAAAAAATCTAAGGCCTTTTCAAAAAATTCCAAGGCATTTTCAAAAAATTCCAAGGCATTTTCGAAAGAGTCAAAGGCATTTTCGAAAGAGTCCGCAGGTTTGGAATATCAAGGAAAAGAGTCCGGAATCCATAAAGTGTGATTCACAGCACCATTCTGTGATTTTTCTGGTATTTTTCAGGCTTTCAGAGGCTGAAAAGCGAAAAATACACCACGTTTAGCGTTTTTTACACCTTAAAACGCCCTGTATCGCGTAATTTTGCAACCATGAAAAACGAACATAACACTAACAAAAAAGTTTACCTTATGCAGAAAAACAAGAGACAGGCGGCGATTGCCGCACTATTCATGGTTGCCCTGATGCTCAATGCGCAGACCATGACCGTCAGCAAGGCCTATGGATGGTTCGAAACCGCCGTGGCGGAATGGAGTGCCGTGGATGGCGCGGCAAGTTATGATGTGACGTATTCCGGCGAGGGCATAGACAATGCCAGAGCCGACAATCCGCTCATACGCCGGTATGCTGACCATTGGCGCGTGGACATTCCGGGGCTGAAGGCAGGAGAATATACGCTCACGGTGAGGGCTGTCGATGAGGACGGCAGCGTGATTGCGCAAGGGTCCACGGGGATAATCGGTGTGAGAGCCCATGTCAGGGAAGGATGGGCCTTTGCCGGCGGCAACGGTGATGCGCGCACTGCGTATTGTCCCGGAGGCTATAAGGCGGACGGTACTCCGAAGGACGGGGCGAAAGTGCTTTACGTCACGGCAAAGACTGCCGACAGCGTGACAACGACCGTAAAGACGGACGCCAAGGGTACGCAGCAAAGTGTCACAGGCATCTGCAACATCCTCACTGCCATAGGCCGGGGATACGACCATACTCCGCTGATAGTAAGATGGATAGGACAGGTGAAAGACACGGACATCACCGGGCTGAAGGACGGGAACTTCATCTCCGTTACAGGCTCAGACAACTCCGGCCGGCGATTTACGGACATCACAATCGAGGGCATAGGAAACGATGCCTCGTTCTACGGGTACGGCGTGACCATGAAGCGGACAAAAGGCGTGGAAATCAGGAACCTCGGCATAATGCTCTACGGGGATGACGGGGTGTCGATGGACACCGACAACTCCAATATATGGATTCACAACTGCGACTTCTTCTACGGCAGACCCGGAGCGGATGCTGACCAGGTGAAGGGCGACGGCTCGATAGACATGAAATACAACTCCACAAACATCACCGTCAGCTACTGCCATTTCTGGGACAGCGGAAAAGTCATGGGGTGCGGAGGCTCGAAAGAGACTGTGCCGACGTACTACCTGACAGTGGCGCACAACTGGTTTGACCATACGGACTCCAGATGCCCGCGCCTGCACTACGCCACGGCGCATGTCTACAACAACTATTATGACGGTGTCTCCGTCTACGGACTTGGAAACACGACGGAGACCTCGGCCTTCGTCGAAGGGAACTATTTCCGCAACTGCCCGCGCCCGATGATGACCTCGGGACAGGGAACGGACAAATGGGACGGTGCGAAAGGTACGTTCTCCGGACAGACCGGCGGTGTGACAAAGGCCTGTGACAACTACATCACCGGTGCAAGGCGCATCGTATATCAGGATGATTTTCCCGCCGACTACGATGCCTGGCTTGTCAGAGAGCGCACGGAGAAAGTGCCGGAGAACGAGACTCCGAAGACTGACGCAGCCTACCATTATTCAAACTTCGACACGGCGGAGACAATGTACGGCGTCTCGCCGCTGTCACCGGAAGAGGCGCGTGACAATGCCGTGGCATACGCCGGAAGATGTGAAGGAGGAGACCTGAGATGGACATTCGACAACACCGCGGACGACACCTCCCATGACGTGAACGCCGCCCTGAAAGAAGCAATCCTTAACTATCGGGACGGCCTGCTCGGCATTCTCGGCGAGACTCCCTCCCCTGACGACGGCAACGAGGGCGGAGACAATCCCGGCGACATGCAGCCGGCAACCAAGGGAGGACCTGTCGACGAGCTCATGGCACAGGGGGCACAGGGCGGATTCGTCATCAACGGCACTCTCTCTGACAGCAAAGGCTCGGTGACAATCGGCGGAGTGACGTACACAAACGCACTGAAAATGGGGTCCGCCGCCTCAATAGCCTTCTCCATTGACGAACCCATGATCCTTACTCTCTACTTCGCCAACTCCGAAGGCAAAAGCCTCTATCTGACACATAGGAACAACAGGACGGCTCTCGCGATCGATGCAACAAACATCGTTACTCAAAGGCTCGAAACCACAGGAGAATATACGCTGACAAAGAAGTCCGGCGAATCCTACCTGTACTATCTCGCTCTCTCACCTGTCACTTCCACCGCAATCGACGGCACCCGCCTCCCAATCCCCGACAACGGCTCCGCAGACAACGCCAGCCACAACGCAATCCGCGGCATCACCGACGGAGTGCCGGCTTTCACCCTCGACGGGAAAAAGACCGGTTGCCCTGGAAAAGGCATTGTCGTCATAAACGGAAGAAAAATTCTCCTCAAAAGCAAGTAAACCGCCTCACAGCCCTTTGAAGCCCAATATAAAGCCCGCAACGGAAGGGAAAGGTACACGGGGAACAGGTTGTCGGTTGAGACGAAAGGCTTGTCCAAACCTGTGTACCCGGCAGGGAATGATACACAGAAAACAGGAAATAATTCACCGAAAAATAAAAATTGGTGATTGATCTACAAGCCGCAATGCTTCCAAAGAAACACCAGACATTCTCAAGGATGCTGACAAACGTCCGACAAGCTACGTGAACATTCTCAAGAATGCTGACATACACCATGCAGGCAGCGAGAACATTCCAAAGGAAGCTGACAAATACCACGCAGGCAGCGAGAACATCATTTGAACAGGAAAAAGATTATCTCTGTAAAAAATATCCTCAAAACCAAAAGTAAACATCGGCATTTATACCATTTTTGTTAATATTATCTAACAAACAGTCTTTTCCTTGCTGATTATTTCCGTATTTCAGTTTTTCTGAGTACCTTTGCACTCGCTTTTGAAAAAGAAGTAGAAACGGAGATCCGCTAGCTCAGTTGGTAGAGCACAACACTTTTAATGTTGGGGTCTTGGGTTCGAGCCCCAAGCGGATCACGAAAGGGTCACTTTTAAGTGGCCCTTTTTTCGTGTCCGTAAGTGACTGATGTGCAAGTGTTAGCAATTTTATAAAATCTTGATTTAGAAAGATTTAGCACAAACCGCATTTCCTGCCGATAGCCAAAGTTAGCATTTGTTAGTTCGGAATTAGCACATTATCTTTGGTACAGATTTCGTGAATGTACCACAAAAAAGTACCACAAATGTACCAGTTTTTCCAACAAATATCAGCCGCAGTCTTCTCCCCCGGTCTTGCCATAGCGACCGGAGCCTGTTCAGAGTGCCAACTCTCTGATATATGCTATTTTGTGCTAAATGTTTCCAAAAGATTCGGGGCGTGCAACAGCCTCGTTGTTGGATGCGTTGAAATGGTATGTGGTACACGTGTGGTACATTTCCTGGAATTTGTGGTACACGCTTTTTCGTGTACCACATCACGAGAAATTTTAATATATCATTCTTAAAATATTTTACTTATGGCAGGAATACCACAGATCAAGATTGTTTTCGACCGCCGCAAGAA
>JAMPFD010000009.1 GCA_023664625.1 Bacillota bacterium
TCCAAGACGGAGAGCACGGCTTGGTTTATTGCACTTCGTTTGTGAATCTACAAGGCTAACAGCAAGTCCTTCCTCATCAAATTCAGATTTTCTTTTAAGTTTACTGAGTATAATTGTTGTTCCTTTTTCTTGCTCATCACAATCTGAAATATTAAACGAGGGTTCGTATTCAGGCTTGTTGGAACCTATTAATTCCGTCCAACTTAATGTAAAATCAACACATTTACCTGCTTGTTTCGTTATTACTGTTATTACATCACCTATACCAAAGAATGCAAGCTTGCCAAGTCCTTTTCTTCCAGTAACTTTACGTTTTTTATTTGGACTCCATCCATCATCTTCACTGCGGCGTTTTCTTCCAATACGAAGAAATTTTTCATTAATTTCATCAAAACTCATACCAACACCGTTATCTATAACGGATATTTGTTTTTGTTCTCCATCATCTTGTAGGTTTATATCTACACGAGAGGCTTCTGCATCATAAGCATTGGCAATTAACTCAGCAATAGCATTAGGTAGTACAGAGTACATTTTTATACCCAGATGTTCTATTGTATGAGGATCAAAACTCATTTTCAATTTGCCGTTTTCCATATTTCTACATATTAGATTTTATTACTTCTCCTAATCTTCTTGCGTATTCACAAGGCACAGCATTACCAATAAGCCTTGCTGTCGTCGCAATATTATTAGATTTAAATACATAATTCTTTGGGAAGGTTTGCAATGTCGCACCTTCTCTTAAAGATATGGCCCTGTCTTCATCTGGATGACCAAAACGTCCATTGGAAAGGCTAAAGAATTTAGTTGTTATTGTAGGGGCAGGTCTTTCCCACCACATACGACCATAACTGTCCTTGAAAATGTCATCTTTTCCAATAAAGCAATTCAGTTGCAATTCCGGGTCGTCAGCCCAGCACAATCTGCTTCCACCGTTATGGGTTGTTTTTTTCAATCGCCTAAGACATTTATCGCTTAATCCTGCCGTTGTATGATTAAAATCAGACATATCTTTTGTTCCTGCCGTTATTTTTGGGAATCCATTTTCTACTCCTATGAAATCAGATAACAAAGCTTGTTTATCATTTGGATCAGGTAAGTGTATATCAGCATTATCTAACCTGGTTGCTATCAAAGAAAATCTTTTTCTTGTTTGTGGTACACCATAATAGCTCATATCTATAATCTTATATAAAAGATTATCATACCCTAAATCCAACAATCGTCGTTTAAAATAAGGCCATATACTCTTTTTGTTGGTAATGATTCCTGGCACATTTTCAACAAGCACATATCCTGGTTTATAATATTCTACAAAACGTGCAAAATTTCTAAGCAAATCTTTTGTCTTAAGAGAAGACTGCTTGTCTGTATTTATTATACTATAGAACTGACATGGGCTACAGCCTACCAAAATTAAATCATCATCATTTGGAATTATATTGAATTTACGTTCAAAATAATTGCTCCTAAGATTACGAATGTCTGTTTCTATAAAAACACTACCAGGATTGTTATATTCATAAGTAGCTTTAGCTTCCTTATCAATATCTACGCCTGCAATTACATCAATACCAGCCTGACGTAATCCGCAAGTCATCCCTCCTCCTCCACAAAAGAAGTCAATAGCCTTTAATTTATTTCTTGACATACTTTTTTCCATAATAGTTCACTTCTTTTTACTCCTCAGCACTTTCTTCTCTTCACTTGCCAAGCGTCGTTCAACTTTCTTCACATCTTCTGCAGGCGGCAGATTTTCTGGGATAATGCCACGTTCCACAAGCATCCGCCTTACGGCAGAATTATTGTCAATATGTTCTTTTGCTATGGAGCTTTCACCGGTCAAGTCCTTTGCCTGGACATTCACACTTGTCATTTCTGCGGCAAAATCCTTTGCCTTTATGCTTATTGTAGGCAGGAAATCAGCAAGCGGCCGTTTTTCGGGAACTCCCATTTTTTTTTTCAGTATGGCTGTATTCAAGCGAAACAAAGCCTGGTCACCCTTTGAACGAATTACAGCAAAACTTTTATCATTCACTCCACGCTCATACAGCACACCTGAGAGTTTCCGCTCCGTCTCCTGCAACTTTGCACGAGCTTTCACACGTTCGACTTCAAGCAGACGTTGCTCAATGAGTTCGGCACGACGTGTCTGGACTGCAAAATATGTTTGTGCAAATGCAATCTGCGGTTTACGCGGGTCTCCATTTTGCGCCACAAGATAGCAGGCATAGCGGGTTAGCATTATGTCGTCAACCTCTCTTTCTGCTCCCGAACCAAGTACAACCATTTTGCTGACGTCAGCAAAATGGTCTGTCAATGACTGTCCGGCATTGACACATGATTCTTTTGCCTTGTCTATGACATTCACGAAATTGCGCCATTGGGTATAGCCGAGCAAGGTGCACAAGTCTCTTGCGCTCCAGCACTCCACATTGTTCACCTCACAGGCAACCTGCTCATATTCCTTGAACAAAGCCATTATTTCTTCTTTCTTCATCTTACTTTCAAATAATAACAACAAACCTATTCATCTGATGCCGACAAATGCTTTTCCAAAAACTCTTTCAGCGGCTTTATATGTTCCGCATCCAAGTTCCGAGGTTCTGTTTTAAGGGAATCACGGCCGGCATCCTTTATTTTCTTCTTCTGACGTTTTGATGGTCCATGCAAAGTTCCTAAGCAGCGATGTATCTTCGATTTCTTTACAGGGGCTGCAAGCTGTTCCATGCGTCCCGGGATTTCCATCTTCCGCAAATCCTCGTCATAATCTTCCCCGGCAGCCAAGAATCGGACGGTTATCGGGATTTATCATATTTTCTGCAAAGATACCGTTTTTTTTGCAGATTGCCAAAGAAAGTCCGGGAAAATGCCTGAATCGCCCTACTGCCCGTTCAGGCCTGGTTATATGCCGTTTTCACTGCCATGTCACATGCTTAAAGCACTATGGAGACATACGTGTGGCGGAGGGCGGAGGGCACCGGTTCCGGCGCGGCCAGACGGTGAGCGGAGGTCAGAGTTCCGCCATCATCTCGTACTGTCGCGACGTTACGGCGAGGTTCCTTTTTTCAAGGAAAGAAATCATGTCAAGGCATCTTGCGTCTATGTTTATAGCCTTTATTCTCTCTGTGCCAACAAGGGAGAGGAAGGCGGAGAAGAGAGCTGAGCCTATTCCGTGGCGACGCAGGTCGCGCCTGACAGCCATCTGCACCAGTTCTCCCTCCCCGGCATCGGCTATGGCATAGCCGGCAAAATCTCCGCCGCGCCATGCACCGAAGCATGCCAGTTCGTTCCCGGCCCTTAACAGGGAGGCGTAGCTGTCCTGCCACGAGGGAGGATAGTCGTGGAACGCCTCCGACTGTATGGCTGCGGAGACGTCCATGCGGCGTATCTTTATCTCGGAAGCGAAGAGGTCAGGGGCATGGATGTCTGCCAGGGCAGCGGCATGGCAGGTGAACTCGCGGTTTATCCTGAAGCCCATCTTACGGTAGAGGGCTACCGCAGGCGCATTCTCGGAAAGCACTTCCAGCAGATAGTGCTCAATGCCGAGGCGGCGCAAGTCCTTTCCGGCGTGGCAAAATATTTCCGCCGCCAGTCCGCGTCCGCGGTATTCCCTTATGGTTCCCGTCCCTGTGTCATAAGCCGTAGGGATACCGTCATGCACACCGATACCGTTCAGGACGAAAGCCACCGGCCTTCCTTTGTCAAAGGCACCGTAGGACAGCGGCGGGCAGAATCCCCTTCTCCGCAGGAGCGACTCCACCTGACGCGGTGTGAAACTTACGGCATAATCGGCGAAAGCCTCAAGGAATGAGGCGACAATCTCGCTCATGGAGAGCGTTTCAAGAGTTTTTATTTCCATTTTCCACTACAGTATTTTCATTTTCAGATCATTTCTTTTCCGCCACAATGTCTGCGCACGCCACGGCCTTTCCCGGAAGGCTGCGGCAGTGCCATAGGCCGGCAGACAACGGATGTGCTGCGGCAGGACTTTCGTACAGTTATCGTAATGCTGTACGTTCCGCAGGCACAAGCCGGCAGTTCCGCAGCCAAAGCTGGCTGTCCGGCCGTCGGAGCATGGCAGAAGCCCGTTGTCAGTCCTCCAGGGCGTAAGTGACGGTGGTCACGACGCGCAGTTTTTTTATATAAGGTGTATTCCGGTCGCGGTCCTCGATGGAGAACTGTCCCTGTCCGGCGGTGTGGATCTTTCCTATGGAGCTGTTGCTGCTCTCCGCGAACTGTCCGGCCGTTGTCCGTGCGTTCTTTATCGCCTCCTTCATCATTGCGGGCTTCATCTTCCTGAATGCGACATATTCATACTGCGGCGCGTTCTGATAGCCGCCGTCGACGACTGCCACGCCTTGCTTCAGCAACTCGCCCTGCCGTGCCATGATGCCGCGCACGAGCTTGACGTTTCCTGAGGTCACGGTTATCACGGATGTGACGTTGTATCTGTATCCGTTGGCGTTCGTACTGTACCGGTCGGCATTCAGGTCGATGACGACAGGGGCGTTGACGCTGATTTCCCTGTCCTTTATGCCGTTCTGCCTCAGGAATGCAATGACTTTGTCCGTCGTGGCTCTGATGCGTCCGTAAAGTTCCGGCAGGTCGTTGCCCAGTTCCTTCGTAGGGATGGCCCACGTGACTTTGTCGGCCTCCACTTCTCTTTCGGCAAGTCCCTTGACGGTGACGGTCCTGTCCTTCTCTGCATAATTGCCGATGCCTTCCTTGACAAAGAACCCTGAGGCGGCGATGCCTGCTGCGAGGATTGCTGCCTGAATAAGTCTTTCGTTCGTTTTCATGTTTTTCCGTTTTGGTTAACAGCCGTAAAGTTAGCATCATTTTCATGATTATGCCGGAAAAAGCCTCATATTTTATTATTTTTTCAGGAAAATCATGTAAGCGGCGCAGATACGGAAACACGCTGAGGGGAACAACCGTCAAGATTGTTCCCCTCAGCGTGTGACTCCTGCAGGATTCAAACCTGCAACCTTCTGATCCGTAGTCAGATGCTCTATTCAGTTGAGCTAAGGAGCCGTCCTTGTATGCAATGTTTCCTGTTGCGTGTGCAAAGGTACTTACTTTTCGTGAATCCTGCAAGCATTACGCCAAGTTTTTCGCGCTTTTTTTTCTCTGCGGCATCACGGGAGAGGCATTGCCGCCGGGTTTCCGGCAAAGGAAAAGGAACAAACCTCTCAGCCTGTTCCTTCTGTCCGTGACTCCTGCAGGATTCAAACCTGCAACCTTCTGATCCGTAGTCAGATGCTCTATTCAGTTGAGCTAAGGAGCCGTCCTTGCATGCAATGTTCTCAATTGCGGGTGCAAAGGTACTGACTTTTTATGAATCATGCAAACATTGCGGGGAGTTTTTTGTCCAAACGGCGCCACATTTGACATATATCAAAACAAACGCCTGCAACACAGGTCTGCGGCCGGTCCGCCGGAAGCTGTCGCGGGCTTTCGGAAACCTCAGGATGGCTTTTCTGAGGACATGGCCGGCGCAGGGATTTTTTTAGAAAACTCACAGCGATTTTTAGAAAACTCACGGGAACCGTCCGGCGGGCGTTTGAAAATTTTGGAAATTCGCGGGCTTTCCTTCCTGCTCTCCGAAATTTTCAAAATTTGCGGAAACAGATGAGAATGGGTTGTTTTTCGAGAGAAATGTCATGATTTTCCTGTTTTTTATCATGTTTTTCCGAAGAAAAAGCCTGATTTTGAAAAATGCGGTGAGGTTTCATGCCGTCGCAGTATGTTTTTCAGGAAAAACAGGCGGTGGTTTGAGGAAAAACACGGATGTTTTGGGAGAATCTGCGGATGTTTTGAGGAAAAACCAATGCATTTACGAAAAAAAACAAGGCGTTTACGAAAAAAAAACAAGGCGTTTACGAAAAAAAACTAAGGCGTTTACGAAAAAAAACAAGGCATTTACGGAAAAAACTAAGGTGTTTACGAAAAAAACAAGGCGTTTACGAAAAAAAACAAGGCGTTTACGGAGAAAAACAAGGCATTTACGGAAAAATCACCCGTCTTTTGGCTCAGGAGGGTCAGGAATAAGAAAACCGCCACGGGTTTTTAGAAAACTCATGGCGGTTTTGTTGTTGTAATCTATTGGATTTTCTTCCGAATTTCCATGTTACGGCAGTGCAGGAGCAGGGTCTGTCCTGCCTGTCCCGTGCGGTGGAATCCGTAGGTTATCCTATCCACTTGATGTATGCGAAGTCGCAACGGTGAGGGAGGAGGTCGTTCTTAGGATACATACGTACGGCAGCCTTGTATGCGCCGGCCTGTGACGGTGTGTAGTGAGCCTCGAACGTGTAGAGGTTGCCTTCGACCTTTGTAACCTTGAAAGGAACGACGCGCTTGATTTCGCGGTCTGTGTCGGCCATGTCGTTCTTCAGGATGACGAGTTCCACGCCTACGGCGTCGTTGAGTCCCTGTTCGTCAATGACGAACTTGATGTTAAGTTCCTTACCTGTTGCCACGCCGTCGGTCAGGTTGGACTCATTGGCAACGACATTGATGCTGTCCCAGCGCTGTGCGACTGTCTCTTTCCATGATGCGAGTTCCTTGGCAACTTTGTTGTCGTCCTTGGAGAGTTCGGCGAAGCGCTTGGCCTCCTTTATGTAGAACTTGTCGTAGTAGTCGTCAAGCTGGCGCTTCATTGTGTAGTGAGGGGCTATTGTGGCGATGGAGTTCTTCACGACCTGCATCCAGCCTTCGGAGATTCCCTTTTCGTTCTTGTTGTAATAGAGCGGAACGATTTCGTTCTCGAGCATATTGTAGATCGTTGCGGCATCGAGGCGGTCCTGGTAGCCCTGGTTCTGGTATGTGCGCTTCTCAGGGAGTGCCCATCCTGCGCCTTCGCGGTAGCCTTCGACCCACCAGCCGTCGAGTACGGAGAGGTTGACGACGCCGTTCATCTCAGCCTTCTCGCCTGACGTGCCGGAAGCCTCGAGCGGGCGTGTAGGTGTGTTCATCCAGATGTCGCATCCTGATACGAGGCGGCGTGCGAGCTGCTGGTCGTAGTCCTCGAGGAAGATGATCTTGCCGAGGAATTCCGGGCGCTGTGAGATTTCGTAGATGCGCTTGATGAGTCCCTGGCCTCCGCCGTCAGCAGGATGGGCTTTGCCGGCGAAAAGGAATGTCACAGGGTGCTCCGGATTGTTCACGATTTTCGCGAGACGTTCAAGGTCTGTGAAGAGGAGGTGAGCGCGCTTGTATGTTGCGAAGCGGCGGCAGAATCCGATTGTCAGGCCGTTAGGATTAATCTTGTGGAGGAGTGAGACAACGCGTGCGGGGTCGCCCTGGTTGCGGAGCCATACGTCCTTGAACTTGATTTTGATGTAATCGGCGAGCTTGTTCTTGAGTTCCATGCGCGTAGCCCAGAGTTCTTCGTCAGGACAGTTGTAGATGCCGTGCCAGATTGACTCGTTGGACTGGTCGCTGAGGTGGTTCTTGTCGAAATACTTGGCGTAGATCTTGCGCATTTCCGTAGCGCACCATGTAGGGAAGTGGACGCCGTTGGTGACGTATCCGATATGGTTCTCCTCCGGCCAGTAGCCTGCCCAAATCGGCGCGAACATTTTCTGTGACACCCATCCGTGGAGTCTTGAGACGCCGTTGGATTCCTGGCAGGTGTTGAGGGCGAAGGTTGACATGGAGAACTTCTCGTTGTGGTCGTCAGGGTTTGTACGTCCCATTCCGATGAACTCGTCCCATGAGATGCCGAGCTGCTGCGGGTAGCCGCTCATGTACTTTCCGAAGAGGTCCTTGTCGAAATAGTCGTGGCCGGCAGGCACCGGAGTGTGGCATGTGTAGAGACCTGATGCGCGCACGAGTTCGATGGCCTGGTTGAAGGTCAGTCCCTCCTGGATGTAGTCAATGAGGCGCTGGAGGTTGCAGAGAGCGGCGTGGCCCTCGTTGCAGTGGTAGATATCTTTCTTTATGCCGAGCTTCTTCAGTGTCAGCATGCCGCCGATACCGAGAAGGATTTCCTGCTTGAGGCGGTTTTCCCAGTCACCGCCGTAGAGTGCGTGAGTGATAGGACGGTCGAACTCGGAGTTCATCTCGTTGTCTGTATCGAGGAGATACAGTTTCACGCGGCCCACGTTGGCTGTCCATACGGAAGCGTGCACCATGTAGTTCATGTAAGGAACGTCAACGGTGAGAGGCTCGCCTGTCGCCGGGTCAAGAGTGCGCACGACGGGGAGGGAGTTGAAGTTCTGCGCGTCGTAGTTGGCAATCTGGTCGCCTTCCATGGAGATGGACTGCTTGAAGTAGCCGTAGCGGTAGAGGAAGCCTACGGCGCACATGTCGACGTTGGAGTCGGAAGCCTCCTTGACATAGTCGCCGGCAAGCATGCCGAGACCGCCGGAATAGATCTTGAGAACCTGTGAGATGCCGTACTCCATGCAGAAGTAAGCGACAGAAGGGCGGCTGTTGTCAACAGGCTGAGCCATGTATTCCTTGAAAAGCTTGTCAACGTTCTTCACCTTCTTCATGATCTCCTTATCCTTCGCACACTCCTCCTTGCGCTCGTAAGGGAGCTTCTCGAGAAGGGCTACAGGATTCTCGCCGACCTTTTCGAAGAGGTCGCGGTCAAGTGAACGCCAAAGGTCGCGTGCCTCGTAGTTCCACGCCCACCAGAGATTGTGTGCAATCTCGTCAAGACATTCAAGCTCCTGTGGAAGCGTTGACTTGATAGCCAGTTCCTTCCATACCGGAGCGTTAACGTAATTTGCTTTGATTTTCATTGTTTTTGTTGTATTTATTTTTTTATCTTTATCGTTTGCTTGCCTTGGTAAGTGCAATGTCGTAAGCCTTGCGATAATATTCTATGAATTCGCTCCAAAGGGCTTTCCTGGAAAGTTTGTCCGCGTTAGCCCTGACTTTCTTCACCTGAGCGTCGGACATCTGCGAGAACTTCACGACAGTATCCTTGATTGTGTCGGCGACCTCGGAGTAATTGTAGTCCGTACGGTGGATTGTCTTTACGCCGTCCTCAATTTCCGAATAAGATCCTTTGATTGTGTTTGCCCAGACTCCGAATCCGGCGAGGTCCGTGGTGATGCACGGAACCTTGAAGGCAACGGACTCCAGCGGTGTGTAGCCCCAAGGCTCATAGTAAGAAGGATATACGGACAGGTCCTTGCCGATAATCATGTCATAATAAGGAGAATTGATTACGCCGTCGTTGCCGTCAAGATAGCACGGTATGAAAATAATCACGACCTTGTCGTCCTTGCGGTTCCACATGTTGAGATATTTCATCATGTCGATGACATTATCGTGTGACATGTCATGAAGCCAGTGGGTTATCACCGGGCATTCCAGCGGAGTGTCGAACGTCTTTCCTGACAGATAGCGTTCCTTCAGGTCTTCGCGCGGGCTGCCGACCCATGCCGGGACTTCAATAAGGGCGACGACCTGTTTCTGCAGCCTCTCGTCCCGCAGGAGGCGGTTCATTGCCTCGGTGAAGACATCGATTCCCTTGTTGTGGAACTCGTACCGTCCGCTTGTTCCGACAATCAGGGTGTCGTCATCGAACTCACGGCCGACGAGGCAGTTGGCAAGACGGAGAATCTTCTTGCGGACATCCTTGCGCTTTCTGGTGAACGCCGCGCCCTTCGGCACGAAATCATTCTCGAAGCCGTTAGGAAGGACGGCATCGACAGGCTTGCCGATAAGCTCAAGGCATTCGGTCGCGGTAATATCCGATACCGTCGTAAAGGCATCCGCATTGAAAGCCGTCTGCTTCTCTATCGAGTGCTTTGACTGTATGTTCAGCTCTTCCGCCATCTGGTCGCCGTTATAGCACCAGAGATAATCATAAAGAGGTTTGTTGTTGCCGGCGATGGAACGGCCTGTCGAAGTCGCATGAGTTGTCCATATCGTACCGATCTTCGGAAGCCTGTCCTTAATGTACAGCATACCGAGACCTGTCATCCATTCATTGGCATGATAGACAACTTTCTGCGGAGCAAGGTTAAGATAATAATAGAGATTCTCCACGACAAGCCCTGCGGCATAAGAGAACATGGAAGCCTCATCGTAATCTCCGTAGGCATGGAGGGAATCCACCTGGTATTTTTCCCAAAGCTTTGTATAAATCTCGTCTTTCTTTGCAAAATACGGCTTAAAGTCAACAAGAACGGCTATCGGTTTTCCAGGAATGTCCCAACGTCCGACCTTAACTCTCAGTCCTTCGGCATTTGCTTTCTTCTCCCAATTCTCGAGAAGCGAGCCGTCCGGTCTGAAATAAGGCGACTGCTTTTCTCCCCAGCAGTCCGGACCTATGAAAATAAGGCGGTCACGTATTATGTCGGTTAAGGTTTTAGCGCGCGTGGAGAGTACGGTATAGATACCTCCTACTTTATTGCAAACTTCCCAGCTTGACTCAAATATATAATCTGGGAACAATAGATTATTTTCCATTATTCTTTAAGCTTGTATTCTCTACTATTGTTTTTTTTCACAATGCAAAGATAATGAAAAATACTCAAATATAAACTTTTCTCAATTGTTTTTAAATAATTCTATCGGCATTTGACGCTAAAATTGACATACATCTATATGGAAATGAGGTTTAATAACAGTTTCCCGTACAACCATTACGGAGACTGTATTTTATTAAAAAAACATAATTCATCCGACAGGCTTCCAAGAACCTTTCACCGGCTATTCTTTCTCTTTGTCTTGTTATGGTCAAAATAGTATTGTCCCTTGTTCTTGGTAAACTTCCAAAACGATATTGCTTTCTCCGGACAATAATGATAACATGCCATGCAGGTCATGCAGCTGCCCGTATGAAGCCATTCCGGCTTGCCGCCGTTCATCGCGACATTGCCTGTTGGGCAATGCTTCTTACACATGCCGCAACCTATACATTTGTCCGCATTGACCCTGAAACGCTTGTCCGTTATAAGGAACTTATAAAAGAACTTGCCGAGGACACGGCTGTAGAAGCGCGGCAATGCTCCTCTGCACACCGGCATGCGGACAGAACGGTTCTCTGCCACTATGTCGGCAAACTCGAGCACGGTTCCGCGTGCCTTCATCTTCTTCTCTGCCTCACGGAGATCCGTATCCACATCCATGAACGGCAGACCGACATAAGACTCCGGCATAATGACGGAACAGCATGAGCGCACCTCCAGTCCTTTGGCCGCAAGGACCTCCTCCAGCCGGTCTCCATACTCGCCGCAACTATCACCGCAGGTTATCAGAAAATAGCAATACGGGGACGGACTTCCCTTATGCAAACCGGCGGCATTCTGAGTAACAAATTTCAGTTTGCAGATAAACTCCCGCACAACCGGCTGAAGCCGCCATCCGTGAACAGGAAGGCAGAAGCCTATCCTCTCCCCTGCACGGAGATGATAGATGCAATCACCATTGACAGCCTCCGGAATGGATATTACTCTGTCATTTGTCACCCGGGACAGCAATTCAGCAGCCCAGCGCGTATTTCCCGTACAAGAGAGTGTGAATATCATTAATGTGAAGTCTGTGGGTCTTGTTTTCCTGAACCGGAGTTATAGTCTTTCTCTGTAAATGTCACATGCAGCAGCATCTTTTCCGGCTCTCTCTGAGAGCGGCAGACATACTCAAAAGAGAATCCGGCTTTCTTATATGGCAAGATACCTGAATTGGAGCGCACCATCCGCAGCATGTTTTCTGAAATCTCACTCTCGTGCTCTGCCATGATGCCGGCATCATCCAGCTTTCCCGTAAATGTCATATACGTGGAGTATGTCCTTGTCGCACTGTGGTACACAATGCTGTCCGTAATGACATCATTCTGAGGAGGTGTCGGACAGTATTTCTGTGTATATTCCCTTGCTTCCCTCTCCGCACGCTGCTCTATGCTCTCCTGGCATGAAGAGAGAAAGGCGCATAATGCCAAAAATATAAAAACAGAGATTCTCATATCTTAATAAATAAAAAAACTGCTGCAAGATATTACATGCGAAGGGAGCACCTATGCGTAAACAAGGAAATCATACCATCTGCCTCAGAGCCTGAGCCAGCTGGTCCGGACAACTTGTCTGCTTCATTCCGCAGGTGATGCCTTCCACTTTCTTAATGACATCTTCAGCCTTCATTCCCCTGACAAGCGAAGAGATGCCTTTTGTATTTCCATTGCATCCGCCTACGAACTCGACATCTTCCACGAGTCCTTCATCTGTAAGAGTTATATTTATCAACTTCGCACAAGTGCCTCGCGTCTGGAATGAGATTGTCTTCATAGTCCTTATGTGTTTACAGATTATGTTTCTAAAATCATATTTTATCAGGATGCATGGTTACTGACGACCATGTCCTTGTTTCTTCCATAAAGTCCCGGCGTTTGCATGGATTGCCATACAAACGCCAAGACTGCAATAAAATAAGCTTGTAAAAAAGAATCCTTAACGGACAGCATCAGCCGTCAGGACTATTTCATGTTCGTATACACTGTCTGTACGTCGTCGAACTCCTCAAGCTTCTCAATCATCTTGTCGATAGTCTCACGCTGCTCGTCGGTAACCTCCTTCAGGTCGTTCGGGATATAAGTAAATTCGCCGCCGACGCCCTCAAAGCCCTTGTCCTCCAAGAACTTCTGAATCATCGCGTACGACTTAGGATCACCATAGATTGTGATTGTGTCCTCGTTCTTCTCCTCGTCAAACTCCTCGTCAAACTCGTCATCGACATTGAAGTCAATCAGTTCAAGGATAAGTTCGTCCATGTCAAGCCCTTCCGGCTTCTTGAAAGTGAACACACACTTATGGTCGAACAGGAAGCTCAGGGAGCCTGTTGTCCCAAGATTGCCGGAGAACTTGTTAAACACTGAACGCACGTCAGCCACAGTACGTGTGGTATTGTCCGTCAGGGTATCAACAAAGACAGCAATTCCGTGAGGGCCGTATCCCTCGTATGTAACTTCCTTGTAGTCAGACTGGTCTTTGCCCATAGCGTTCTTGATTGCACGCTCAATGTTGTCCTTCGGCATGTTCTCACGCTTGCAGACAGCGATGATGGAACGGAGTGTAGGGTTTGTCTCCGCATCAGGGCCTCCAGCCTTCACTGCTATTGCTATCTGTTTGCCAAGACGTGTGAAAGTCTTAGCCATATGCCCCCAACGCTTCATCTTGGTGGCCTTGCGATATTCAAATGCTCTTCCCATTGTTATATATGTTTTTTATGTTTTATCCTTTTATTCTTATCAACTGCACATCATCTCAGTTCCGCATTGAGCTGCTTCTTAAGATTGGCGATAAGTTTGTTCATTATTGCCTCTATGGCCTTGTCGTTAAGGGTTTTCTCCGTATCCTGAAGAATAAAGTTCACAGCATAGGATTTCTTTCCCTCCGGCAGTTTGTCGCCCTCATAGACATCAAAGAGCTCAACAGACTTAAGGAGTTTCTTCTCCGTATTGCGCGCTATACTCTCTATCCGGGCAAACTCCACATTGGAATCAATGAGGAGAGAAAGGTCACGGCTTACGGCAGGGAACTTCGAAATTTCCTGATAATGCACGGCATGCTTCTTGACAGCCTTGCAAAGCTGAGTCCAGTTTATCTGTGCGAAATACACTTCGTTCTGTACCTCAAACTTCTTCTGAATCTTACGGCTTACGACACCCATCTCACAAAGGACCTTGCCGCCACGTGTCATGACTTTCAAAGCTGAGGAGAAAAGGTCTGACTGTGAATGTTCTACCACGGTCATCTGTGACATAAGTCCTACACGTGCAAAGATATTGTCGACAGTGGCACGGAGATGATAGAAAGACATCTTCTCATCCTTATGAGTCCATGAGCCTTCTATGCTCTTGCCTGTCATCCACAATCCTATATAATTTTCCTCCTTATAAGCCTTCATCGGGTCCTCGTCATTCTGCTTGTCCTTGGAGAATTCATAAAGGTTGCCCACTTCAAAGAAGCGCAGGTTCGGATATTTACGGTTGGCATTGCGCACAATGGCCTCCAGACCTCCGAAGAGAAGGGTGCCACGCATGACATTCAGGTCGGAAGACAACGGATTCATTATGTTCACAAGAGACTTGACAGGAACGCTCTCCAAACCGTCATAATACGCGCTCTTTGTCAGCGAGTTGCAGAGAATCTCACGGAATCCCGCACCGACAAGCTGCTCTGCCACAAGGTTCTGCATCTTCAGTTTCCTGTCCTCATCTCCCTTTATGACAAGTGAAGACTTCAACTGTGTAGGAATCTCCACATTATTATATCCGTATATACGCAGGATGTCTTCCACGACATCACAAGGACGCTGCACGTCTACACGGTAAGCCGGCACCGAGAGCTCAAGTCCTTCCTCACTTTCCTCCTCGACAGCCATCTCGAGAGATTTCACTATCGACTTAATTGTGTCATTGCCTATCTTCTTACCTATCAGGCCGTCGACATAATCATATTTCAGTGACACTTTCGCAGGACTGACAGGATTAGGGTACTCGTCACAGATTTCCATGGAAACCTTTCCGCCTGCAAGTTCCCGGCATAATATGGCAGCCTGCTTCAGTGCGTAGATTGTCCCCTCCGGGTCTATGCCGCGCTCAAAACGGAAAGACGCATCCGTTGACAGACCGTGACGGCGTGCAGACTTACGTATCCATGTCGGATGGAAATAGGCAGACTCCAGCACGACATTCTTTGTCGTCTCATACGTTCCTGAGCCTTTTCCTCCAAAGACACCGGCAATGCACATCGGCTCTTCCTCATTGCAGATAGCGAGGTCGTGCTCACCAAGAACATGCTCCTCTCCGTCAAGGGTAACGAATTTCTTTCCCTCATTATTTGCCTTCACAATGATATGACGGCCTGTTATCATGTCGGCGTCAAAGCAGTGAAGCGGCTGACCGTATGCCATCATGACATAGTTTGTGATGTCCACAATATTATTTATAGGACGCAAGCCTATGATGCTGAGCTTGTTCTTAAGCCATTCCGGAGACTCCTTAACCTCACATCCTGTAAGGGTTACGCAGGCATAACGGCGGCAGGCTTCGGCATTCTCTATAGTCACCTTCACCGGCAAATCATTATTGTCCACCTTGAAAGCGTCACATGAAGGACGGCGGAGCGTTGACGGCTTGCCGTTGTTCACGAGCCATGCGTTAAGGTCGCGGGCCACACCATAGTGGGACAAGGCATCGGCACGGTTGGCCGTGATGTCCACCTCTATGAGCCAGTCGCTCTCAAGATTATAATACTCGGCGGCAGGCATGCCGACAGGAGTATCCTCAGGAAGGACGATGATGCCGTCGTGGCTTGTACCAACACCTATTTCATCCTCGGCGCATATCATGCCGTTGGACTCTACTCCACGCAGCTTTGACCTCTTTATGACAAACTCCTTGTCACCGTCATAGAGCACGCAGCCAAGGTCTGCCACAATAACTTTCTGTCCGGCCGCGACATTCGGCGCACCACATACAATCTGCTGTGCCACAGGATTTCCTTCTTCATCCTTTCTGCCAAGGTCGACAGTCGTAACATGAAGATGGTCGGAGTTCGGATGTTCCTCGCAAGTAAGCACCTCGCCTACATAAAGGCCCTTCAATCCGCCCTTGACACTCTGCACCTCCTCAAGGGCATCAACTTCAAGGCCGACGGACGTAAGGGCTGCACAGACCTCCTCTGCAGTGAGGTCAAAATCCACATACTCCTTAAGCCATTTATAAGAAATATTCATATTTTCAGAAACGTTTTTGAAATTTTGTTTGCAAAATTACTATTTTTTCACGATATAAACAAATAATTTCACATATTTATAATTAACTCCGAATCTGCAAAAACGCTATCATGTCCTACAGGACGCACCAACCACCGGTATTATAATCAACAAACAAAATTAACCGATATGACATTTTGAATATCAACGAATGTCTTTCTTTTGGTTTTTCAGATTTGTTCTTTCAAATTAAAATCGTAAGAATCATCAGTCATCTGGCCTGCAATGTTCCTTTGGTTCTGCACACTAAACGCCTAAAAAAGCAACTGTTTTTTTAGTAAGTAACTATTGTAAATTAGTTTATATTTAAGTGCTGTTGTACTAAAACTCGTTCTTTCTTGTCATTTAGTGTTTGTCACTCAGTCACAATGCCCGCATTGCTCCTTCGGTTCCGCACACTAACTGCCTAAAAAAACAACTGCGTTTTAGTATAAAATTAATTTTCAACAGTTACTTATCAGCCACTTTCCGACAGTTACTAAAAATATTTAGTGGTCCGGTTGCCCCATTGCCGTGGTGTCTGTGTAATTCACACAAAACCAGACAACAAAGCCACCAAACCACTAAGAAAAGATTATGTTATGTTAAGGCTGTTACCTTCTTCTTTGTCCGTTACCGTTCCTTTGCTTTGTCTGCATCTGCCTGAAAGTGGCTTTCTGCTCTTCTGTCAGAAGCTGTTCAACCTGCTTGTCAAGCTTCTCGCGTTCACCGCGCATCTGCTCCCTTGACTCAGACGTAGTCTCCTTCATCTTCTTCTGGAACTCTGTGTAAAGAGTCGTTATCTCTTTTGTCTGCTCATCTGTCAGACTAAGCTCGGTTTTCAACTTATTCACCCTGTCTTCAACTGTCATTCTATGACGTCCGCCGTTTCTCTGAGCGTTAGCGCAACCGAAACCGAATATGGCCACGGCAGCCAATAATAATACTTTTTTCATTGTCATTCTTTTTTTGATGAAACTACTTATTTGACGTACAAACGGGTATTTGGTTTAATGAAGACATCAATTTATCACATTTTTCTTGAAACAATTTACCCCCAAAAGGAATATTCACCATAAAAAAACATCACAGTAAACGTCCGTGAATCCCCGGCATATTCATTTATGAGCCATGGGCATTCACGGACGTCTTATAAAACTACATGAACTGCACCGCCCGGCTATCATAAGCCAACAGACGGAAACAGCACACGCTTCCTATACCTTTTCCGAGCCAACCATCTGCCTGATGCTACGCCTGACTGTCTTCCATTTAGGGAAAACGGCAAACGGACGCACGTCTCCATAACTGACAACAATCAGCAACAGAGTCACCAACGCTATGAGAAGCAGCCAGCCATAGATTTCCTTCATTGAAACCACAAGAGCCTGCAGCTGTACCATTCCGTAAAGCTGCCCTATAGGCACATGGGCAACCTCCGGGTTGAAATCCACGATATTGGCACTCAGCAGCGCAACGTTGCTTGCCATTGTGTGCTCCAGCCATTCGCCGATAATGGCAGGACCGAGCGTCGCTCCCATCACTGCCCCCGTAAATCCGTTTATCGTCAGAGCCTGCGGGAACACCTGGAACGGCAGCCCGCTCTGCACTATGGAGGTCAGGAAGATAATGGAAATTATCACCGATGCCGCGCCACGGAGCACCAGCGGCACAAAGAGCATCTCTTTCTCCACTCCATAGTCGATAAAGAAATAGAACCATGCAAGATAGCATGCGGCAAGAAAGAAACCTATCGCCGTCATGGTCTTATACCGCCATTTGCGCAACGCAAAGGTGCAGTATGTGAACGCACACCCGAGAACAATTCCTACAAGGGCATACCAGTTGAGGTCTATGAGGTTCGTCTCGTCAAATCCGAGTATGCTTGCCGCGTAACTATGCTCAAAGACATGCTCTGTCGCCATGAGCGTGAAGAACACGAGGTAAATGCCTGTGGCACGCCGTACGTTGCGGTTCTTCATGGCACGGAACGATATGTACGGATGATGAAGGAATGTGGCGCGCCACAGATTGATACTCAGAAAGGCTATCCCGAGCAACGTTGCCGCCCTAATCTCCGCGGCATCCCACCAGTCATAGAAATTTCCGTAGACACAGATAAACGTAAAACTCATCATGAACCCTGCCCACAAAGCGCCGCCTATCCAGTCAATGCCTATCAGAGGAAGGAACATCGGCCCACGTACCGGCTTCAGCAACAGCATCACCATGAGAATCATCAGCGCAAGCATTCCCGTCATGACCCAATGCATGTACTCCCATGCTGTGAAGAAGGCGATATATATCGCTGAGAGTCCGCTCAGCTGTATCACACCGTCAACAAGGAGATAAACATAGCAGAAGAACACTGCCATGTCACGTACAGGAGTCAGCCATAACTGTATCGTCGAGTTACAGGCGAGCGTCGCCTGCATCCTGAACCATCCTGCCACGAAGCAGGTTCCGACAAGAACGGGAACACTCGTCGTATAAGCACATATTATGTTTGCCGCTATCAGAACAATTCCCGCACCTATCAGCTGGTTACGGGTGGAGAAACGGAACTTTATACGGAACATCACGGCAAAATTGATTGCAAGACCTATCAATGAGGCATAGCCTGCCATGAGTATGTCTTCCTGCATCAAAGCCGTTGAGCCGACCATGTCCGACACGGCGGCGAGATACACTCCTCCCGAAGAGAACTGTATTATCAGCACGAAGAGAATGAACAGCCACGGCTTCAGCCGCCGCGGAACGAAATCGGGAACGTCATGAATGTCAAACGGTCCCTGCGGAGCATGCCAGTCTGCCATATCAGTACTTCACGCTACATTCCACATTCATGCCCGTACTGAGACGTGCCATGTCTTCCGGCTTGTTGCTTGGCGAGAATTCTATTCGTACGGGAATGCGCTGACGCACCTTTACGAAATTTCCTGCGGAATTGTCCTGCGGAATAAGGGAAAGTGATGCTCCGGTAGCCTTGGAGAGCGACTTCACTGTTCCTGTGAACACCACTCCTGGTACGGCATCAACTTTTATCTCCACCATGCTGCCGGGAGCAATATGGCGCAGTTGTGTTTCCTTGTAGTTCGCCGTCACCCAGACATCATCATCGGCAACAACGTCAAGCAGTGTCTGTCCCGGCTGGACGAGCTGCCCCTCCTGTATTTCCTTGCGTGAGGCGTAGCCGTCACAAGGGGCGACAATCACGGTATAGCTGAGATTCAGCTCTGCCGTCTCCAGTAAAGCCTTGGCAAGCTCTATGCCGGCATCCGACTGCGAGATGCGCTGACGGTTGACATCGACAACGGAAGAAGTGGCGGAACGCTGACGGGCAAGCATCTCGTAGCGTGCTTTCTTGGCCTCATAGTCCGTCTTCGCACCGTCATACTGCTGACGCGTCACCGCATCCCGGGCAAGCAGTTTTTCATATCTTGCCAGATCCGTGGCAGCATTGTCCATAAGAACCTTTGCCTCTGCAACGGATGCCTCACTGACAGCGACATTGGCAGAAGCGGAGGCGACAGTCCTGTCCGCCACCCCACGGCCTGCAAGGGCATTACGGTAATCGGCATTGGCACGGGCAACATTGAGACGCATGTCGGCATCATCGATTATAACAAGCGTGTCACCTTTCCTGACTTTCTGATACTCATTGAAACGAATTTCCTTGATATAGCCCTGCACACGGCTGTTGACCGGCACTATCTGACGGCGCACCTGTGCATTGTCGGTGAACTCAACGTTGCCGAGATGGACAAACTTGCTGCCTACCCACAATGCTGCGGCTGCGACAACGGCGATGGTTACTGTATAGGAGAGTATCTTTTTGCTGCGGTGTTTCATATTTTTCCAGTAGTGAATAATAGTTTATAATAATAGTAGATGATGTTTATACGGGCATTGACAAGCTGTTGCTCTGCATCGAGTTTGGCATTCGCCGCGTCAAGCATGTCGGTAATCAGTGCCATGTCGGCTGAATAGCGGGTCTCTATAGTACGGTAGTTGCGCTCGGCGAGCTCCGCTCCCTTGATGCGGGTCTTGAGTTCTTCATAGGCCTCAAGATAGCGTACGTGATCGGCCTTCACAGAGAGGGAGACATTCTCCTCTGCGGCAGCAAGCTCCTCAACAGCCTTTTTCGTGGCTGCCCGGCTCTTTGCCAGGGACTTGCTGCTCTTATATAAGGAGGATATGTTATAACTGATACCGACACCGACATACCAATAACTCAGATTACGGTCTATCGGAGGTATCTCAACAAGGATAGGCCCGTCCATGGTCCATGCCGCCTGCAGTCCTACCTTCGGCCTGCGTTCTGCACGCACAAGGTCCTCTGCCTTGCGGCTCATGTCCACACCTGAGCGTGCAAGGCTCAATGACGGGGAGTTTACCGTTGCTTCCTGCTGCCACCAATACGCGTTCTCCGCAGGAAGTGAGCGTGAGAGAATTGACGAATCCGGCACGATGACCGTCCCGTCAGGAAGTCCTGCCGTAGTGACAAGGTTGGAGTTCAGAATTTCAAGGGTATTGTTTATCCTTACAAGCTGGAGCTCAAGATTGGAGAGAAGGAGCTCATAACGCGTGATGTCATTCTGCAGGACTGTTCCCTGCTCGTGACGTGCACGAATCTCTTCCAGTACTTTTCGGGCGGCGGTGATATTACCTTCCACGACATGTCGCAGATTGGTGTACTTGTAAATATCCAGATAGAAGCCGGCAAGGCTGAAACGGATATTGTCCCGCTGAAAGTCTGCGGCATAACGTGCTGCAGTGGTTTTCAGCTCGGCAAGTTCTATGGCGCGTGTCATTGCCCCGCCGGTATAAACAGGCTGAGTGACATTCACGGACACACCTGTGCCGAGATGCGGAATCGGCGCCCGCTGATAATCACTGAAATCACGCTTGGTCGTGAAACCGTCACCAATATAGCTGACAGACAGCGACGCATTGATGTCCGGCAGACGACCGGAACGTGCGACAGCAGCCGCACGCTCTGCTTCGTCCTGCGCGGAAAAGGAAGGCCGGAGCTGCGCACTGTTTGCCTCGGCGGTCTTGAAAATCTCTTCCAAGGTTATCACCGACTGACCGTAAGAGCGCACTCCACCGCTCAACAAGGTCACGGCAAGCAACCCTGTGAGCAATCGAAGATTGTTCATGTTTTTTTTGTATTTAAATAATGTAACAGATTTATTCAGCTCGGAAAAAACGGCTGAATATGACTCGCTAAAACATTAGAGTCAGAGAGGAAGCTGTACTTTTCCAGTTCTCCAAATGTCCCCAGCTTCTCAAAGGAACGTTAATGGCAATAAATACACTTGCTGTTCTATTCATACAAAAGCAACTCTTTATGAATTGCTCTGCAAAATTACTCATTTTTTTTGACATGACAGATGGCTTTGGAATCTTTTTTGGATTAAACCGTGAAAAAAAATTGACATCGGGCAAGACTAACAAACACAGCTTTCGCTCCGCATCAAAAATAAGACCACACAACATCGGCAATGGTAAAACATTGTACTACAGTATATTACACAAACCGCGCAACACTCACAAACAAACCGTTACCTTTTGTATTGCAAATCGTTATCTTTTGTATGGTAAACCGTAACCTTTCGTCATACAAAAGGTTACGGTTTGTGTTCCTGAACATTATACAATGAAAAATGATGAGCATAAAAAAGACCACAAACTACTATGCTCCAAATTATTCCTCACATAGCAATTCGTGGCCTGTATGTCATATCAGCCTCTATTCCATGAGAAGCCATTCTGCCTATATTCAACGTCTATGGTTACGGCAATAGCCTAAAAAAAATCCATCATTATACCGGGAAAGAAGCCTACGCCTGTCTCATGACGATGAAATCCCGAATCATATTGAAAGTTCCTCAAGAACCTTTATGAGTTTTTTGTCAAAAGGTTTGTCGGAGCGTATTGCTTCTGACAGCGGCACATAGACGACCTCGTTGTTACGGACACCTACCATTACATTGCGCTGCCCCTGCATTATGGCCTCTATGGCACCTACGCCGGTGCGTGAGGCAAGGATGCGGTCGCGGGCTGTAGGTGTACCGCCACGCTGCAGATGGCCGAGGATGGAGACACGCACATCATAGTCTGGGAACTCGTTCTTCACACGGTCGGCATAGTACATGGCACCGCACTTGGGAGATTCGGAGACAATGACGATACAGGACTTCTTTGACTTGCGTATGCCCCGCTTCATGAACTCTGCCAACTGGTCAACATCGGTTGACTCTTCCGGAATGATTGCGGCTTCAGCACCACAGGCTATGGCTGAGTTCTGGGCAAGAAAACCTGCATCACGTCCCATGACCTCGACAAAAAAGATGCGTTCATGGCTCTGAGCAGTGTCACGGATGCGGTCGACACATTCCATGATGGTGTTCATGGTTGTATCATATCCGATTGTGTTGTCTGTACCATAGAGGTCGTTGTCTATGGTGCCTGGCAGTCCGATGCAACAGACATCAAACTTACGTGCAAAGTCCATGGCACCTGTAAGTGAGCCGTTACCGCCAATAACGACAAGAGCATCAATACCCTCCTTGACGAGAATCTCGTAGGCTTTCTGCTGTCCCTCTTCGGTAGTAAACTCCTTTGAGCGTGCTGTTTTAAGGATTGTACCACCCATGCCAATAATGCCAGAGACATTCTCGGTGGTGAACGGTCTTATCTCTCCATTGATAAGTCCCTCGTAACCGCGGTAGATGGCTTTTATGCTGAAGCCGTTGGAGATTCCCGCACGTGTGACGGCACGTATGGCAGCGTTCATTCCCGGGGCATCGCCTCCGGATGTCATAATACCAATAGTCTTAATCTTTGCCATATTATTCCGGTTTTTAAGTTATTTAAGTAAGAGCATATTCTAAATTAAAGTTCGTCAGCCATGGGCGAATGCCGTCAGTTCATGCCCCGGAGCGTTTCCTGGCATATTCGGAATGCATACAGGATGCATCAGAAACAGAGGGCTTCTGCTATGAGGACAAGAAGACCAAGGAGTGCTCCCACAAACATCTTCGGTGCGAAATGCCTGGCATACCAGCCGATTGTTGTGGTGTTCATGGAGAAAAGTGCAAGACCTGACAGGGAACCTATGCCGAAGATTGTACCGCCGACGGCTGTGGCATAGGCAATAAGTATCCAGTACTCACCGTTCGTCATGAACTCAGCCGTGCCGCCGATGCTGTGCATTGAAAGGAATGCCGTTGCCGTGGCGAAGGAGTCCAAGGCAAGACTGACCACTGAGGCCATTAGCGGTGCAAGGAACAAGCTCCATGTCTCGCCAAGAGTATCAAGACAGAGACTGCCAAGCCAGGTGCTCGCCCCTGTCTCCACAAGTACACCCATCATAAGCATTACGCCCATGATGAAGAGCATCATCTGGAGCATTCCGTTGTGCATAGTCCGTGAGGCATTGCGCTGCGTCATACGATTTGCCGCAAGAAGCTTATGGTTGAATGTCTCATTGACTATGGAAAGGAGGGCAAGAACACAGAGCGCTCCGACAAAAGGGGACAGCTTGGTGATGTCGCGGAATGTCGGTATGAACCACAGTCCGCCTATTCCGAAGAAAAACATGGCAACACGCTGCCATGTTGTGAGACGCGTATCATCACCCCTATATGGGAGAGTGACACGTTCGAGATCAACACGTTCCGGAAGTTTCTGAGACATAAGGAATGTCGGCACAGCCCATGCAACGAGGCACGGCAATGCCATCCATGCGGAAAAATGGCTTGGCGTAACGGCTCCCATGTTCCAAAGAAGAAGTCCGTTAGGGTCACCTATGACGGTCAATGCTCCTCCGATGTTGGCACTAAGCACTATGACAGGACCGAAAACAGCCCTCTGACGCCTGTTGGGAAGCATCTTGTGCATCATGACAAGCATCATTGTAGTGACAGTAAGGTTATCCATATTGGCACTGAGGAAGAATGTCAGCACTGCCATAGACCACAACAGACGCCTGCTGTTGCGAGTCTTTATCCATTGAGGGAAGAAATCGAAGCAGCCATTATTGTCCAAAATTTCAATAATGGTCATCGTAGACATGAGGAAAAGGACAATCTCCGATGCCTTGCCTACATATTTTATGAAAATGTTTGATGCTATATACTCTTTCACTGCGACGCTGTTGGCTGTGGCACCGCACAGGAAAGACATATAGTCTGTGGAATGTTGCGCCATGACAAAGTCTGAGCCGAAACAAATATACAATACCCATCCGACCGTGCCGGCAAAGACTGCCAAGGCGGCTTTGTTGACAGAAGTCTTGGGAGTGACGGCAATCAAGATGAATGCCAGAAGGATAAATACGGCTATAACTATTGTCATGGTCTTGTCTGATTATGATATGCCTACAATAAAGGCTATATCATTTCACGAAATAAAAGATGCTCTCTCACTCTATACGCTCACCGTCGCCTTGATATGCGGCCATGGGTCATAGTCCACAAGTTCAAAGTCCTCATATCTGAAAGAGAAAATATCCTTGACATCCGGATTGATTCTCATCTTCGGCAACGCACGGGGTGTACGTGTCAACTGTAGCTTTGCCTGTTCAAGATGATTGAGGTAAAGATGTGTGTCACCGGTAGTATGGACAAATTCCCCGCACTGCAGGCCGGAAACCTGTGCCATCATCTGCAGCAGAAGTGCATAACTGGCAATATTGAACGGCACACCGAGGAATGTGTCTGCCGACCGCTGGTACAACTGCAGTGACAGTCTGCCGTCGGCTACGTAGAACTGAAAAAGACAATGGCATGGGGGAAGAGCCATCTGTTCTATCTCCGCAGGATTCCATGCACTGACAAGCATGCGGCGGGAATCCGGAGTATGGAGAATCATATCCGCCACCTGACGTATCTGGTCTATGGTTCCTCCTTGATAATCCGGCCAGGAACGCCATTGATGTCCATAGACAGGACCAAGTTCTCCGTCCTCATCTGCCCATTCGTTCCATATACGTACTCCGTTTTCCTGCAGATATTTGATGTTTGTACTGCCAGTGAGAAACCACAGCAGCTCATGAATGATACTCTTAAGATGCAGCTTCTTTGTCGTAAGGAGAGGGAACCCCTCACTCATGTCAAAGCGCATCTGATGGCCGAAAACGGACTTCGTACCTGTCCCGGTACGGTCAGTCTTGACCACACCATCCTTCATAATTCTGTCAAGCAGTTCGAGATACTGTTTCATTTTTTACGTTTTGCGTTCTTTGTACGTATAATGTCAAATAGGTATGTTGCCTTGAACACTATATTATTGTGATTGGACCGTGAGAAATGGTCTTGCTTTGAATCGCCATAAATATTGCCGAGACCATAGTAATAGCGTGCCTCCAAAGCAATATGCCCTGCCCTTTTCAGGGACAGTTCCAGACCGAGACCTGCCGTAATGCCGAAGTCAAACTTGTTCTCCACCGGCATTGAATCCTGAGCACACTCAAGACTGACTCTCTCCGGGTCTGTCTTCAAAGCATCCTCATACCTGAAATTGGTCTTTGATGTCTCTGAAAGCATAAAGCCGAACTGAGGTCCCATGTTAAGAAAGAACTTTACTCCTTTCTCTTCTCTGCCCCATCCGAGATGGGCAAGGAGAGGAATCTGTATATAAGAGATTGTACGCTGGTATGCCGCCGGTTCGCCTTGATGGTCTCCTACCTGCAGGATACACGGAAGACCATTGATGCTTTCAATACGGTCTTTCCATCCAAGCTCGGCATAATTGACTTCCATCTGTATCGCACAGATGGTGTTAAAATACTTCTCGCATGTATAACGCGCCGTAAAACCGAAGTTCATGCCTCCAAGCATATCTTGCGGGACACTGCTCTCGAAGGCTATTTTATTGAGCTGATAACCACCGTTGAATCCTATGGCAAAATCATTACGATAGTCTCCAACCTGTGCTTCAGCATGAAGAGGAAAGGACAGCAAATGCAGAGTCGTGAGTGCCACAACACTTAAATACCGCCTGTATGTCCTCAGAAAGTTCTTCATCCCTATATTTCTGTCTTAGAAATGTATCAGCATAAATGCCGTATTCTTGTATCCTCCTTTACCTATTCGCTCAAAAATCAGAGGTGTCTGCACCGGGGTATAGTTACGCTGTGAGGATGTTCCATGAAACTCACTTCCATATTTCCCATACCCTTTCACGAAGAACATCAGATGGTCATATCCTGTAATTGCAAAACGCGGAATGGCACTCTGCATAGGTGTCTTGAAATAGGTGAGATATTCTTTCTCCAGCCGCTTCACTCCTGATGATGACGTGTCAAGATTGTAGACGGAAGGAACATAGGCATCGTATTTATGGAACTTATCCTGAAGCACTTTTGTATACATAAACCACTCATTATAGCCGAACATTGATATGAGCAGTCCGGGATTTGCCTGTGAAAGAGCATCAAGTTTGGCAATAGCCTTGGCAGTTTCCGCATAACGGCCGGTATTGAGCACAACGACATTCCGCATATTGCCGGAGAACGCTTTGGCAAACATATCGGCAGAACTGTTGAGGTTTGTGATGGCATAGGCTATTTTCTTTTCTTCCAGGCGCTTACGCAACCCGAAAGTAAACGCACCTTTCTTTGATGTCACATCATTGCAGTCAATAAATACCGGATGTGCGTTTGCAAACTGCGCCATAAACTGTTCTATGGACTTTGCCGTTACGTCCGCCTGGGTCTGGTACACCTGATGTATCTGAGGGCAGGTAAGGACATCGTCACCGGTAATGGAGAACGGAATAACCATTGATATATTCTTGTCCATACAGAAATCTGCCAACTGCCTTACCTGCGGGGTATACAGCGGGCCGAATATGACATTGCATTTGCCGGCATTCGCACCGGCAAGCACATGGCCCACATTATCCCCCTCCGCAACGTTCCATGCATTGATTGTCAGATTATATCCCTCCTTCTTCAAGTCCTTTGCGGCAAGAAGCATTCCGCGATAATACTCCACCATACGCTTACCGTCGCCGTTGATGTCATGCAGAGGAAGCATCACTCCTACTGTCATCATGGAACTATTCACCGCAGCCTTGGCATACGAAGATGCCGGAGCGCCTGTCCTCTTCTGTGTGCCATTTAATTGAGGATTATGTTCAGGAATATTTATGGACATACCCTTTTTGAGAACGAAATCCGATTCACGCATGGCGGGATTGGCATTCTTAAGTTCATCTATGCTGACACCATATTCCTTTGCTATACCGAACACCGTTTCCTTTTTCTTTACCTTATGGACTGAAAGTATTTTCTGTGCTGACAAAGACTGTCCGCCGAAAAGGAACATGGCAGCAGCCAATATTGTAATATAAAATGCGTGTTTCATATCTGACATTCCCATTAAAGCCATGGATTGTACATTATCTGTATTATGAATATATGTTAGACGCGGCACTTTTCATTTCATGATGGTCTTTCATTTCAGAATGTCTTCACTATCGTTTTATAAGGATTCCGCCGTAATATACTATCAGAAGCATCCACCTCTGTTACTTGCAGAATTGCCAAGATAAAATGCAAAAAGCATCAAGACCTAATTTTCAGTGCCCTACTTATGTTAATTTGACCGCAAAATTAGTTATTTTTCTTTGATTAACAAAGTTTTTTTACTACTTTTGCACAAAATTCGCAATAAAAAATACCTGTATCATTATGAGATATTTGCTCTTGCTGTCATTGCTCGTAACAGCTGCATCGCTCTTCGGACAGTCCTCAAGGCCATCGATCATGCCTTCCGTTGAATATACGACTCCCGACGGGCCGACGGACAGCTCACCACAAAAAGAGAATGCTTCCGCTCCAGTCCGTGCGTCCTTCCATGCCAATCCAATAGAGGCAGACGACTGGGACGCGCATTACGAGTGGCGTTTCACCAAAGAAGGAGAAGACGCTCCATACCTGACACGCTACGAAGAGAACACTGATGTAGTATTCAACGACTTCGGAAGAGTATCCATAGTATGCTATGTTCAGTTCGTCAACAAATATGACAAGGAAGATATCATACTTTTAAGAGACAACTATTGGGGTGTGGAACAAATGCCTTTCACAATCAATGTGTCAGCCTCCAGACTTGAGATGCCCAATGCTTTTTCTCCTAACGGCGACGGAATCAACGATATATACAAGCCAAAGAGCGGCTATCTGTCCATCGTAGAGTTCCATGCCACCATCTTTAACCGTTGGGGGCAGAAGATATTCTCATGGGACGATCCGTCTACCGGATGGGACGGGACACACAACGGACGGCCTGTAAAGGACGGAGTATACTACTGTATCGTCAAGGCACGCGGTGCTGACGGCAACACATTCAACTACAAGCGCGACGTCAACCTGCTGCGCGGATATGACACAACCTCAACAACCATTACCCAATGATTGAAGTATTTGGAGCAAGGGTCCATAACCTGAAGAACATAGACGTACAGATTCCGAGGAATTCGCTGACCGTGATTACAGGACTCTCCGGCTCAGGGAAATCATCACTGGCCTTTGACACTATCTTTGCCGAAGGCCAGCGAAGGTATATTGAAACGTTCTCTGCTTACGCACGCAACTTTCTTGGTAACATGGAACGCCCCGATGTGGACAAGATTACCGGACTTTCGCCTGTTATCTCCATAGAACAGAAGACCACTAACAAGAATCCGCGTTCAACTGTTGGCACCCAGACTGAGATTTACGACTTCCTGCGCCTCCTCTTTGCACGCGCAGGTGAGGCTTATTCATGGATGACAGGTGAGAAAATGGTACGGTACACAGAGGAGAAAGTCATCAACATGATTCTTGAACGCTATGCGGGGAAGAAGATCTACGTACTTGCGCCACTGGTAAGAAACAGAAAAGGCCATTATCGTGAACTCTTCGACCAAATGCGCCGGAAGGGCTTTCTCTATGTACGCGTTGACGGGAAAATACTGGAATTGGAGGAGGGCATGCGCATTGACCGTTACAAGAACCATGACATCGAAGTCGTAGTTGACAGACTTGCCGTAAAAGCCGGCTCTGAGGAAAGACTGAAAAACACTGTTGCCAATGCCATGAGACAAGGAGACGGACTCGTAATGGTTCTTGACAAGGAGACCGAAGAGACGAAATTCTTCTCGAAAAGACTCATGTGTCCAACCTCCGGCATTGCATATAAAGATCCTGCACCAAACATTTTCTCATTCAATTCTCCCGAAGGTGCATGTCCGAGGTGTAAGGGTCTCGGATATATAAATGAGATAGACATCGGCAAAATAATACCAGATAAAAAGATTTCCATCTACAGCGGAGGCATCACAGCACTGGGGAAATACAAAGCGCAGCTCATCTTCTGGCAAATAGAATCTATACTTTCCGACTATGGATGCACGCTCAAGACACCTATCCAGGACATCCCCGAGGAGGCAATGAACGAGGTTCTGTACGGCCGTCTGGAAGACGTTCGTGTGTCAAAGGATCTTGTAAAGACATCGTCCGATTATTTTACAGACTATCAGGGAGTAATCAAATACCTGCGCTCCGTCATGGAAGACAATGACAGTGCAGCCGGTCAGAAATGGGCAGACCAGTTTCTGGACACTTGCACCTGCCCTGCCTGTCAGGGACAGCGTCTCAACAAAGAAGCCCTGTCATACCGTATTTGGGACAAGAATATCGCACAGCTCGCCTCAATGGATATCATCGGCCTGAAGGACTGGCTTACGGAAGCAGAGAGCCACTTGTCCGAATGGCAGAAGAAGATTGCAGCAGAGATTCTCAAAGAGATACGTACACGTCTGGATTTTCTGCTTGATGTGGGGCTGGACTACCTTTCCCTGAACCGCCAGTCTGCCACATTGTCCGGCGGAGAGTCACAGCGCATCCGCCTCGCGACACAAATCGGGTCACAGCTCGTCAACGTCCTGTACATCCTCGACGAGCCATCCATAGGCCTGCATCAACGCGACAACGAGCGTCTCATACGCTCATTGAAGGAATTGCGTGATCTTGGCAATACAGTAATTGTCGTGGAGCACGACCGTGACATGATGCTTGCCGCCGACTGGATAATCGACATCGGTCCCAAAGCAGGAAGAAAAGGCGGAGAGGTCGTATTTCAAGGCACTCCGTCAGACATGATGAAGGCCAAGACCCTCACCGCGCAATATCTCTCCGGAGAGAGGAAAATTGAATTGCCCACAGAGATTCTCCCTGACGGAGAAAAGCATGTAATGCGCCGGCAGGCTAACAATGGAAGCATAAAAATAAAAGGTGCGCGCGGAAACAATCTCAAAGGAGTGACTGTAGAGTTCCCTCTCGGCCTGCTGACGGTTGTCACCGGTGTGTCCGGCTCCGGAAAATCAACCTTGATCAACGAGACTCTGCAACCGATCCTGTCACAGCATTTCTACCGTTCGCACAAACGTCCCATGCCATACGACAAGGTAGAGGGACTGGAACTCATAGACAAGGTTGTCACCGTAGACCAAAGTCCAATCGGACGTACTCCACGTTCCAACCCGGCTACATATACAGGTGTATTCTCTGACATACGCAACCTGTTCATACAACTTCCAGAATCAAAGATAAGGGGATATAAACCGGGACGCTTCTCCTTCAATGTAAAAGGCGGACGCTGTGAGACATGCGGAGGCAACGGCTATAAGAGCATCGAGATGAACTTCCTTCCCGACGTACTTGTGCCTTGCGAGACATGTCACGGAAACCGCTATAACCGTGAGACACTGGAGGTCAGGTACAAGGGCAAGTCCATAGCCAATGTCCTCGACATGACGGTGAACCAAGCCGTGGAGTTCTTTGAGAACGTACCTAACATTCTTCAGAAAATAAAGACAATACAGGATGTCGGACTCGGATACCTCAAACTCGGGCAATCCTCCACCACACTCTCCGGCGGCGAAAGCCAGCGCGTCAAGCTTGCCACGGAACTTTCAAAGCGCGATACCGGCCGTACACTGTACATTCTTGACGAACCTACAACAGGACTTCATTTCGAGGATATACGAGTCCTTATGGGAGTGTTGCAGAAACTTGTCGAAAAAGGCAATACTGTTATTATCATTGAGCATAACCTTGATGTCATAAAACTCGCTGACTGGATCATTGACATGGGTCCCGAAGGAGGTGTCAAAGGCGGTACGGTTCTTTCCTGCGGCACACCGGAAAAGGTGGCGAAAGCACAAAAGGGGTTCACTCCGCGCTTCCTCAAGGAAGAGCTGGAGAGATGACGGCATGACAAGTACATAGCCATAGCAACCACAATACCACAACATTAAAGATAACCCGAGAAATGAAAGAAATACTTGATTTCTTCCTGACATTGGCACAGAACAACGACAAGGCCTGGTTCGATGCACATAAGTCCGAATACAAGGCCGTAAAGGAAAAATCTGACGCCATGGCACTGGAGTTTATGAGAGGCATCGAGGAATTTGACCCTCGTGTGCGCGGACTCGGCATCAAGGACATCACATACCGCATACACCGCGACCTGCGATTTACGCATGACAAACGTCCATACAAGACCTGGAACGGCGTATACGTCTGTCCCAACGGAAAGAAATCCGGCATGGCAGGCTACTATATCCACCTTGAACCTGCCACAAACACTTATTTTCTCTGTTCCGGACTGTACAATCCGGAGAAAGAGGTCGTAAAGAGCATCCGCGAGGAGATTATGTGCGACGGTGACAAACTCATGGCTGCACTGGCACAGTGTGAGGATTTCCGGTTACCGTGGGATGCCGCATTGAAAAAGATTCCGGCAGGATTCAGCGCGTCAGACAAGTACAGCGACTACTACAGACTGAAGAGCTTTGAAATATATAAGCCCCTTACGAAACGTGACGTCCTTAAGAAGGATTTTCTGAAAAATGCCCTCGCCGACCTCAGAAGGACATGCGACTACAACGAAATCCTCAACAGGTGCCACGATTACGCCAAAGACTGACGCACCACACCACACCGCACCGGAGCCGACCACCTATGAAACGACACATCCTTGCTTTATTTTTTACCCTCCTGCCCTCATTCATTGCCGCACAGGAGGATAGTGACACATTTCTGGATGTGTACAACTCACTGTCAGACCTTGACGATTTTGACGAGGAGGGATGGACAGAGGCGTATGACAATCTCACTGCAATGGCTCTGACACCGCAGAATATCAACGCTGCGACCTACGAGGACCTGACAGCAGTACCTCTGCTGACGGAAGAGCAGGCACTTGCCATCCTCTACTACCGCTCACTCTACGGTGACCTGCGCTCCATCTCCGAACTGTCGCTCATTACGGCTATTGACCCTCCGCGGTGCAAAATCCTCTCATCAATATTCTATGCCGAGCCTATATCGGGCAGCACCAAAGGCATACTGAAATCTCCGAGAAGCAGCCTCGTCATGACCCTTTCCGTCCCGACATACAAGCGGAAAGGTTTCATCACAGGGAAATATCTCGGTGACAGATTTAGCCACAGCATCCGATACCAGATGAAAACAAACAGGCTCCACATAGGACTGACAGCGGCAAAGGATGCCGGCGAACCATTCTTCCGTGGCACGAACAGGAAGGGATGGGACTTTTATACAGGATTCGTGCGCCTGAAGGACACAGGCATAATGAAAGACATCATTATCGGCCACTATCAGGTAAGCACCGGCATGGGGCTTATCATAAACAACGGATACCGGCTTTCCAAAACATCACTGCTGACGACACAGCCGTCTTCCGCAACAAAACTGCGTGGGCATACGTCAAAACAGGAGAACAATTACTTACAGGGCATTGCCTCAACATTCGAGCTGTGGCACGGCAATGCGACTCGGAACCTCTCGCTGACGGCATTCCTGTCATGGAAGTCCATTGATGCAAAAATGTCAGATACTGAACCTAAGACAATCTCTACCATAATAAGTAACGGATACCACCGTACGGAGACTGAAATCGGACAAAGGAATGCCACAGGGCAAACGGTAGCCGGAGGCTCGCTAATCTATACCTCACTGCCGTTCCGGATAGGCCTGAACGTACTTCATACCCACTTAGGAGACTCCCTTGTTCCTTCAAAGAAGCAGATGTACCGAAGATACTATCCCGAAGGAAAAGATTTTACAGACGGTTCAATTTCCTACTCGTTCATGACGCCACAGCTGCAATTCTCAGGAGAAACGGCACTCGGAAGGGCTTCAACTTACAATGATAATGACAAGGAAGGCATATCCGTCGCAACGGCAAACGCCATAAGATGGAATTTCCATTCACTGTGGACGGCCTTCGCCCTGCAACGATACTACAGTTACAGGCACACTTCCCTGCTTGGCAGAAGTTTCGGCGATGTAAGCAACTGTCAGAACGAGAACGGACTCTACGCAGGTATGACGACAACAGCAATACGCAACCTTACACTGTCTGCATACCTTGACTGTGCTTACCACCCATGGATAAGATACGGATACGACAACAGCTCACGGTCCTGGGACACATACCTTCTCGCCACCTATGAGCGTAAAAGCCTCTCAGCTGCCATAAGATACCGTTACAGGGAGCAGGCCGTGACTGACAACGGCTCAATATTCCCACAATTCGGGAGTCACACCGACGGCACGGCTCAGCATACTCTGCGCTCCACTCTGAAATGTTCCTTCGGACGGTTCGTATCTTCCTCACAACTTCAGGGCACCTTCCTTCCCACATCCGATGACTGGGGCTGGCTTCTGTCGGAGGGCTTAGGCTACCAGACCGCCAGATTGTCCCTGTGGCTCTCTATCGCATATTTCCATACTTCTGACTATATTTCACGCCTTTACATGACGGACAGAAGCATAACCTACGGTGCCACTTCCTCCATGGTCTATGGACACGGCATAAGAGCAAACATCCTTGCAAAGGCGACGATTACAGGCGGACTGCAGGCCTCTGTGCGCTGCAACTTCCTGCACTATTTTGACAGAGACAGGATTTCGTCTGCCAATCAGCTTATAGACTCTTCGTCACAGACAGACCTTTACTTTCAGCTGAACTGGAAATTCTGATTAAAAAGACATCCTCACGTTCCGGGAAAAACTGAAAATCCGGACTCCGTACAGACGTTTCCCACCACAGGATTTGTCATGCCTGAAATATAAGACCCAAACCATAGGAACATCATAGAACAAAAGGTAACGATTTGCATCACAAAAGGTAACCTTTCATACTGTCAACCGTTACCTTTTGCAATGCAAATCGTCACCTTTCGCGCCTCCCTTTGTATCATATTGTTATTCAGATACTTACAAAACACCATTTTCCTTGTTGGGAAAATAATGAAGAATGAACTGATGTTTAAACAGCCTGCTTGTACACGTCCACTTGAACACATCAGACATTACAACCGAATATCCGACAAAGAGACATCTCCCTTTCTTCCACAGAAATCAGACTTCCCGCAGATACGCATGCACCCCTCTGCACCATGATGTTGCGATGCATGTCATGTCGTGATTTCACCTGCCAGGGAGCGGCTCATATGGGAGCGTACCACATCCGGGGCGGAATGACGTGCCGTCAGGTGCATCAGCTTCGTCACGGCGGCCTCAATGGTAGAGTCATAACCGGAAAGCACACCGCTCTGCTGCAGATGATAACCGGTATCATAGCGTCCCATCTCCACACGACCGGCCATGCACTGAGAAATGTTTACGACAGTGATGCCGCGCTCTGAAATCTTTCTGAGAATATCCGTCAGCCACGGACGCTGCGGAGCATTGCCGGAACCATAGCTGCGCATTACAATGCCTTTCAGGTCAGGAATGTTCAGCAGATGCTCAACAATATTCTCCTGTATTCCAGGAAAAATGGAGAAGACTATCACGTTCGGATTCATCTCAAAATTGGGACGGACGGGCTGAGTGAAATCAGGCGTAAGAATATGATGGTGCGCAAAACGGAAGTTTACTCCGGCATCGCAGAGATGCGGGTAGTTGAAAGACTCAAAAGCATTGAACTGGTCGGCATTCTGCTTCGTGCTTCTGTTTCCGCGCAAGAGATGTCCGCTGAAATATATGCAGACCTCCGGAATCGGCGATACTCCATCCTCCGTGGCAATGGATGCCAGCTCTATGCTTGTAATAAGATTCTCCTTTCCGTCGGTTCTCAACTGACCTATCGGCAGCTGAGATCCTGTCAATATAACGGGCTTGGTAAGGTTCTGAAGCATAAACGACAGTGCTGAGGCGGTGTATGCCATGGTGTCTGTCCCATGAAGTATGACAAAGCCGTCGTACAGGTCGTATCTGTCCATAACGATATGTACAAGATCGGACCACAATGTGATGTCCATGTCACTGGAGTCTATGGGAGTAGCAAACTGATATATATCCACTGCCGCCTCTATCTGCTCAAACTCGGGAAGCCCGCCAAGCAGATGATTGAAATCCAAAGGCTCCAAAGTTCCTGTCTTCGGATTGAGTCCCATACCTATTGTCCCTCCTGTATATACAAGAAGTACGCGCCCCGTACGTTTGAGAGAGCTATGCAGCTTCATTGACTTTTCTTCCATATTATTCAGTTTTGCAGAGCCATTTCATAACAGTCTGAATGATGTATCATACATGAAACCGCACTCAACGGGACTCTATTCCTTTGCAAAATTAACTGTTTTTTTTGAGAAAGCGAAAGATTAGGCCGTATTTTTGGTTATTAAAGAGAAAATAGCGCCCTTCACCGCATACCGCCATTTTACGCTGATTGTCAACACAATACGACATTTTACACTGTCATCCGCCTGCAAAAGGCAGCATCACTCACAAAAAGAAAGGAAACCGCCACATATGCTTACAGAACGACACAAAGCACACACATCTTTCTTACTGTTGAAAGAAACCGCCAAGAACATGACATTCCGTTCCGCAACTACTCCCCCATGGCCAGCAAAAAGGGGGCACTTCAGAACTCGCCGGCACCGGTATTAGCAGGAAAAGAAACGGGCGTGCCCTGACTGTATCACAAGGGATAGTCACAGGGCACACCCGCCATTATAACCAATCTGCAAGCTTTACTCTTCCATCACAGACAGAGATTCCGGAGACTACGTGCTCCTATATACGAGTTCCATAATTATTCAACCTCCATGAGTTCGTCTATCTGTCCGATGACATCATTGATATTATGCAGCATCTTGAAAAACATTCTCAGACCTATTATAAAACCTATCACGCCTCCTATAAGACCACCGAACAGCAGACCAAACCTTCTCTCCTCATCGGGAATACCAGCCTGTACCTCAAGGATAAACCATATTATCCATACTATCATCACAGGAATGCTGACAGAAATGTAATACATCTCATGTTTCCTGAACCTCACGAGCCGCTTGCCCTCCTCTATCAGATTGCCGGACATCATCTTGTCAGAACTGATAAAGCGCCTGTTCCAACAGATAAATGTCATACAGGCTACGAACAGCAGTTCCGTAACAACGACAAACCATACTGACAGTGGAAAGAGCACGACAAAATCGTAAACCATCAATATCATGGCAAGAATGCTTATGCCCAGAATTCTGCGCAGATAACGCTCCACACTGTTCACGCGGCTGCTCATGGCCTTGCGCATGAGACACTCGTTGACAATGGCCTCCTTGGCAAGTTTCTGTTTCAGCAGCTCCACCTGGTGCTGCATTTCCTCAAATCCTTCTATTCTATTCTCCATAACTGTTTCCTCCATTTATGTTTTTTTCATTACTCGTTATTGTTCATTCTCTTCAGTTCTTCCTTTATCCTCACCAGACGGACGGAGACATTCTTTACTGAGATGCCCACAACAGCTCCAATCTCATCATAGGGCAGGCCTTCAAGCCACAGCATGACGATAGCGCGGTCGAATGGTTTCAGACGATGTATCCTGTCGTGAAGCATTTTTATCTGACGTGAATCCTCATCATGGGTATCATAGAGATTGACATCCATCGAAAGACGTACAGACTTCCTGCGCCTCCGCTTCCTGTCGGCGGAAATGCATGTGTTGAAACTGACACGCCATATCCATGTGTCAATCTTGCTCTCTTCACGGAACGAGTCCATGCCTTTCCATAGATTGATGAGAACTTCCTGAAAGAGGTCTTCAGCCTCCTCAGCTTCCTTTGCGAACATATAGCACACGGCATAGATGGCGCTTTTGTGCCGCTTCACAATGTCTGCAAACAGTCGTTCGTCCTTTTCCATATATCATTTTGCTTTTGTTTATTCTGTCCTTTAGACGCAGAACAGCGGAGGAAAACTACAGAATTGTTAGAAAAAATATCAAAGTAAGATAAAAAAGCATATACAGAGGTATATATGCATGAGCTTCAGGTGTATGAGAAGAAGTGTGACTGTAAGGTATGTATGTTTATGCCTTGCCGCCATACAGGCTACCGGCAAGGCATAATATCAGCGTTTCTTACGCTTATAGCATTTCTCATAGTTGCACAAGCCACAGGTGTATGGCAGATAGCGGACATCTCTGCCAAGGCCAATGACACCGCTGACCGACTTTATCGGCATCATCAGTGAGGAATCAGTGAGCGAGACTCCGCAGGTCTCGCCATGGAATAGAGGGAACAGTTTCTGCTGTTCCATGACATGCCAGCCACAATATCCGGGAGAGAAACGGTTCGTGCGGTGCCATCCCAGTTTATCTATCTGTGCCTGCAAAACCTCTTCCATCTTGTCGGCACAACGTTCGACAAGGGCACTGCCTATGGAGTGTGCGAGATAAGCGCGGAACATGTCACCACAAGTACCGTCTGGTGTGGCACCGTCAGGTTTCAGGTATCTGTCCATGAACGTCTGGTATTCCTGACCGGCGGTACAGATGAAAAAGCAGTATGCCTCTGCCTTCTTTAGCTGACGGCTTATTATCTTGCCGGCTTCAAAGCCTTCAAAGTCTCTTGTCACAAAGAAAGCCATCTTTGGACGCAGCCACAGGCGCACTTCGCTGAGCATGGCCTCAACTTCCGCCTTGACATCACTGTCGGGAATACTGTCGCCATAGCCCATAAGGTCGTAAATATCCTTTATGCGTACGTCAAGGTCGTCGTATGTCAGTTCTTTCGTTGTCATAAATGAACATGTCTGTTTTTCATTCTTCCTATGTCCGGAATAATGTCTTCATCCTAATCCGCAACAAATATCAAGTCACTCATTATGTCATCTGATACATAGATTCCAGACTTGGTGAGACGCAATGTTCCGCCTTCCATCGTCAAAGTGCCGTTAATCCGATGTTTCTCCGACTGCTCAAGCAAATAGTTGCGGTATGAGGAGGGAAGCATGCGGAGGGGGACTCCTTCCTTGGTCCTCATGGATGTGGTGATGATGTCGTTATAACGCGTCGTGTCATCAATGTACTCAAACCCTCCGCCAATCCCGTCTTCAACGGGTATGCCGTCACGGGTAAGACGGATATACTCCTTAACGTCGCAGACATTCCACCAACGGCGGGAGCCGCTATATGAATGTGCGGAAGCACCGAGACCGAGATACGGCACCTGATGCCAATAGGAGGAGTTATGCCGGGAACGGAAGGACGGCTGGCAAAAATTGCTTATCTCATAATGCACGTATCCGGCATCGGTCAGGCGGGTGACAAGAGTGTCATACATTTTCCAGGACAGTTCCTCGTCGATTTCTGCCACCTTTCCTTGCTCCAGCATACTGTACAGCGGTGTTCCTTCCTCATACATAAGAGAATAGGCTGAGATATGCTCCGGCCGCAACGCAAGGGTTTTGTCAATATCCTTGTCCCATCCCGCCAAAGTCTCAGAAGGGAAACCGAACATAAGGTCTATACTTATATTCCTTATACCGTTTCTCCTTAATCCGGCGACAGCCTCTACGACTTGGCTTGAACTGTGGCGGCGGCAGAGACGACGGAGTCTTGCATCACTGAACGTCTGTGCTCCCATGCTCACTCTGTTTATCGGAGAACGGCCTATCCATGCGGCTAATTCCTCTGTGACATCATCGGGGTTGCATTCCATGGTCCATTCAACGACACAGCTTGTATCAACACGTTCCTGTATGCCCCTGACAAGCTGGTCAAGAAGATGAGTGCCGAGCGTAGAAGGGGTGCCGCCACCGAAATAAACGGTTGTAAACTTCTCTTTCCCGGAGAATCCGACACCGTCCCATTTCACTGAACATGGAAACGTCCTGTCATTCTTTGCAAGCCTTCCGTCAAGTTCCCGCAGGACAGCATGCACATACTCCTTTTGCAGACTCAGTCCCGTAGTGGAATAGAACCCGCAATATATGCATCTGGATGCACAGAAAGGTATATGCACATACAGACCTGCCACTTACTCTGCAACAGTAACCTTCATTACTATGTCGTCAACAGGACGGTCGTCGGGATGTGTTGCCGACTGCTGAATTTTCTCTACCACGTCCAGACCTTCCGTCACTTCACCAAACACAGTGTACTGGCCGTCAAGATGTGGTGTGCCGCCAACAGTTGTGTAAATTTCTTTCTGCTCATCACTAAGTCCGCCGGTGCCTTGCTTCTTAACAGTCCTTTCGGTCTCTGCTATAAGCTTTTCCTGCAGTTCCATCAATCCTGACTGATCGCGGTTCTTGCGCATCTGAAGAATCTCGGCACGATGTCCGGCAACAAGTTTGTTGAAAATTCCTTGCTGAGCCTGCATTTCAAGTTGCTTTGAAAGCTGGCCAAGCTGGCCTTCCTTGTATATGTCACCCCAAACGATATAGAACTGACTGCCGGAACTTCTGCGCTCCGGATTGACCTCATCGCCCTGACGTGCGGCAGCCAAAGCCCCTCGCTTATGATAAAGTCCCTGCTTTATTTCCGCCTCTATGGTATAATCAGGACCGCCGGTGCCATAGTGCGCACCAGGAACCGGGTTCTTGGAGTCCGGATCACCGCCCTGTATCATGAAATTCTTTATCACACGATGGAATATCGTCCCGTCATAATATCCTTCCTTCGCAAGTTTCAGAAAGTTGTCACGATGTAACGGAGTCTCGTCATACAGGCGTACTATAATGTCGCCAAGGGTCGTTGAAATCTTTACGTTCATAGTCTTGTCGGTTTGTTTTTATGCAAAGTTACGACTAAGTTTTGAATAATGCAAATGCTGTGGCAAATAATAAGGATTTTTGATGTAGTATCAATGTGATTTATGAAAGAAATCATTTATCCACGGCATACAACAGTCCATACAAAGATTTTCAGGTGAAAAATGGGGTTCAAACATATCACAAAATTGTCAAAGGATGTAATGGCAAGGACATGGCATAATCTAAATAATAATCTGACATGCCTTTTTATAGTTTCCATAAGGCAACTATCCATATAAGATGGCCAACAAAATTCCAAATCATACCTAAGCCATTACAACAATCTGCAGACTCAATATATAAGTTGTATTCCTAACAGTACTCATATATTATTTGTTTTTTTAATATCAATTGTAGTACCTTTGCACTGCATGACGGAACGTCCTGCTTCGAAAGCAAAGAGTGTTCTTTGAAATTATTACATTATAAAAACAATGTCGTCAACAGAATTAATTTGCATTATACGTGCAGTTGTTTCCGCGGAAGACCTAAGGCGGCAGAGGGAGTGCAACGGATTGCATGCCCGATGAGACCTAATATTTTTTTACCGGAAAGAACAAGTAGAGACAGTAAGATACGGTACGGCAACAGTGCCTGCCAACATCATGCTGTTCCATTTTGTTGGCAGACTTGATATAAATAAGTAACGGCTGTTGGAAATTGGTTTACACTAAAAACGCTTTTTTTTAGGCGGTTAGTGTACGGGAACCGGAGGAACAATGCGGACATTGTGACAGAGTGACAAGCACTAACTGACAAAAAAGAACAAGGGTTAGTGAGAAAACATTATATTATAAAATAATTATCAATAGTTACTTAATAATGAGAAATCGTATCATCAAAGATCTGTATGGCATACAGAAAATTATAACTATTATGTTTCTACAGAGCCACGTTCTTCCCTGTTTCACAAAACAAGAGCACCATGAATAATAAAAGAGTGGCCGTGCTCTCACAGCAGGACCACTCTTTGAAAAAATCACAAATTGTTTGCATATATGTCCGGGAAATACTTATTTTTTTCCCGAAATACATATACTCTTTAGTCTTCATTTGCCACCTCTGCCTCATGAGCCTTTATGAGGCTCTGCTGCATGTCGGCAGGAACAAGTTCGTAAGAAGCGAACTTCGTCGTGAATGATGCACGTCCGCCTGTAATAGAGCTGAGGGCAATGGAGTAGTTGGCAAGTTCCTTCAGCGGAATCTTCGCCTGCAACTTCTGGTATCCGTTTTCCGTATCCATACCCATGATTAGCGCACGGCGTCCCTGAAGGTCAGACATTACGTCACCCATATAATCAGCCGGAACATATACCTCAAGGTCGTAGATAGGCTCAAGAATCTTCGGGCCTGCTTCCTTGAAGGCATCTGCAAAGGCGTGGCGTGCTGCAAGCATGAACGAGAGTTCGTTGGAATCTACAGGATGCATTTTACCGTCATAGACGACTACGCGGACATCACGTGCATAAGAGCCTGTCAAAGGACCACGTTCTATACACTCCATGATACCCTTTAATATCGCCGGCATGAAACGTGCGTCAATGGCACCGCCGACAACAGAGTTGAGGAACAGAAGCTTTCCGCCCCAAGGAAGATCAACTTCCTCACGGGACTTGATATTCATGCGGAACTCCTGACCATTGAAACGATATACCGTAGGGTCCGGCATGCCCTCTGCATACGGCTCGACAATGAGATGTACCTCGCCAAACTGGCCTGCGCCGCCTGACTGCTTCTTGTGTCTATAGTCTGCACGTGCGGCCTTGGTGATTGTCTCACGGTAAGGAATACGTGCTTCCTCGAACTTGACATTTATCTTCTCGTTATTCTCAAGGCGCCACTTCAATGTACGGAGATGGAACTCGCCCTGTCCATGAACGATAATCTGGCGCAATTCCTTGCTCTGCTCCACAACCCATGTGGGGTCTTCCTGGCGCATCTTTATAAGAGCCGCCATCATCTTTTCCGTATCAGCAGTATTCTCTGCAACAATAGCGCGTGAGTACTTTGAATTAGGATATTTGATAAAATCAAAGTGGTTCTCGCAGTCTTTTCCGTTAAGGGTATTCCCTGTTTTTACGTCTTTGAGTTTTACGGCACAGCCGATATCACCAGCTTTGAGTTCATCAACAGCTATGCGTTGAGCACCGGCACATACATATATCTGGCCTATACGTTCCTTTGAGCCACGGTCGGCATTTGCCAGTTCGTCACCGGTCTTGATGGAACCTGACATCACCTTGAAATAAGCGACCTCGCCAATATGAGGTTCAATGCCGGTCTTGAAGAAGTATACCGATGTCTGTCCCTCGGAATCACAGGTAATTTCCTCACCGCGAGTATTATGAACTTTTGGCATTTCGTCTACGAAAGGAACGACATTTCCAAGGAATTCCATAAGACGGCGTACACCCATATCTTTGCCTGCACAAACGCAGAACACGGGGAAAATAGAGCGTGTCACAAGTCCCTTGCGTATACCTTCACGCATCTCGTCTTCAGTAAGGGTCTCTGTCTCAAAGAATTTGTCCATCAATCCTTCATCATTCTCCGCGGCAGCCTCAACAAGAGCCTTATGCATTTCCATTGCCTTATCCATCTCCTCAGCTGGAATATCCTCTATGACAGGTGCTCCGCCTTCCGGTTTCCAGGAATACTTCTTCATGAGAAGAACATCAATCAACGAATTGAACTCAGGGCCTTCATTCAAAGGATATTGTACAGGAACGCACTTGTTTCCATAAATTTCACGCAGACGCTCCACCACGTTGTTATAGTCACACTTATCGGAATCAAGCTGATTCACAAGGAATATAACTGGCTTCTTCAGCTTTTCTGTATAACGGAAATGGTTCTGAGTACCAACTTCCGGACCATATTGTCCGTTAAGCAGCAGTACGCAGGTATCCGTAACATTCAGCGCAGTAATCGCCGCACCCACGAAATCGTCAGAACCAGGACAGTCTATGATGTTCAGCTTTTTATTATTATACTCAACATGATATACCGTTGAGAACACGCTGTATCCATAATCCTGCTCTACAGGGAAGTAGTCACTCACCGTTGTACCCAGACTTACACGTCCACGACGCTGAATAAGTCCAGCCTCATAGAGCAGGGATTCAGTGAGGGTTGTCTTACCAGAACCGTCATTGCCCAGCAATGCGATATTCTTAATCTCATGGGATTGATATACTTTCATAGCGATTCGTATATTAGGTTATTAGATTTTAGTACATTAGTCTTAGATTCCGGGGTAAAATTACGTATTATTTCTGGAAACTCCAAAATATATCTCAATATTTTAAAACATATTAAGGATATTATAAAAATTGACCAATATCAAAATACCTTTTCATCAATATACATGTAAAAACGTTGAATTTTTATTCTACCTTTTCTCGCCATGGCAGAACAGAAAGGAGTTTCGTTCTGCTCATTTGGCTTAACGAAAACGTTGATTTCAATATAAGAAACGCCTTATAAGTAACTGTTGGATATTAGTTTATACTAAAAATGCAGTTATTTTTTAAGCGGTTAATGTATGAAACCGAAAGAATAATGCACGCATTGTGACTGAATGACAAAAATCAAGCGACAAAAAGGAACAAGTTCTTGTGAGAAAACATTCAATTATAAAATAATTTTCAATAGTTACTTTTCAGAAACAGAAGCATAATATTTCAAAACGAAAAAAGACAGGATTAGTAAACCTTAATCCTGTCTCCTACATGCAGAGTATTAGCCGGTGTCATGTGATTTTTCTTGTACAATGACTTCAGACGCACTCCATACTTCTGTGAGATGTCATACATCGACTCTCCGGCACGTACTATATGCGGGCGCTTCTTGTATTTCTTATCCGCTTTTGTCCGTTTTTTCTCAAAATAAATAATCTCCCCCGGATAGAGAGCATCACGTCTGTCACGCTCATTATAGCGTGCAAGCTTGCGATAAGAGATATCAAACTCCTTAGCAATACTCTTGAACGTGTCACCGTCACGTACTATTATATAATAGTTACGGTTATTCATCTTCACCTCATGTCTCGTCCCTGAGCCTGATGACTTTCCAGAAGACACCTTTCCTACGGTAACAACGGAAGTGCCACATCCTTTCACATTGGCAGGATTATATGATTTCGCCTTATCTAAAGAAGAGAGGTTGTAACACTCTATAATATCTATCAGCAGTTGAGCATATCTGGGATTTGTCGCATATCCACAGGCCTTAAGCCCACGCGCCCATCCTTTATAGTCTGTGCGCGAGAGTGAAAACAGACGCTTATAACGGCTTCTGCCCAAGAACTTGGAATGGTCTTCATAACTCTCAAATGCCGACCGGTATACACGAAAGCATTCACCACTCTCATCATCATCATGATATGTCGTCGGACCTGTCCAGTCATGGCACTTTATTCCGAAATGGTTATTCCCCTTACGGGTAAGCTCACTTCCTCCTGCCCCACTCTCAAGCACGCCTTGGGCAAGCGTGATACTTGCAGGGATGCCATATTGAAGCATCTCATATATTGCAATATCCTTATACTTATCAATATAACTCTGATAACGCTGGTTCCATTTTACAGGAGGCAACGCTAACAGATGCAAGGATATAGAGACAAGAATTATAAGGAGATATACTTTGCGCATCATGACAGATCATTGGTAAGATAAAAAATCAGGCGGTGCAAAAACTGCATCGCCTTTCTTCTTTTTGTAGTGGATAGGGGATTCGAACCCCTATGGCAAGATTGAGAATCTTGAATCCTAACCCTTAGATGAATCCACCGAGTCATATTTTTTTTCGCTTTCCTCTCACCCTTTTGTAGTGGATAGGGGATTCGAACCCCTATGGCAAGATTGAGAATCTTGAATCCTAACCCTTAGATGAATCCACCGAGTAACATGAAAGTCCGTGACTTCTATCGGTCATTGCGGAAGGTACTGGATTCGAACCAGTGGTACGGAGTCCCGTACGTCAGTTTAGCAAACTGGTGGTTTAAGCCACTCACCCAACCTTCCAAACCGTTGTTACTTCGAGAGTGCTTAAGAAAAGCATCTGCTCAAAAAGCGTGTGCAAAGGTACTGAAAAATATTGAAACTCTAAAGTCTTCATAGAAAAGACTTCTGTTTATTAAACTTTTTTAAGAATTTTATCTCATTTTCCCTCCCCCAGAAGCTACTCCAATGTCCACAGAGCATCGGAAGCATCGGAAGGCATACGCCAGTCTCCACGAGGAGAAAGCGACACAGCACCCACTTTCGGACCATCCGGAAGACAAGAGCGTTTGAACTGCTGACGGAAGAAACGCCTCATGAATGTGCGAAGCCAATGCTTGAGAGTATCATCATCATACTTTTCCCCAAAAGCCTTTTGTGAAAGGAGCAACAGTTTCTCCGGTGAGAAGCCGAAGCGGAGAAAATGGTAAAGGAAGAAGTCATGCAATTCATAAGGCCCCACAAGGTCTTCCGTTTTCTGCTTGATATTGCCGTTCTCGTCAGCAGGAATGAGTTCCGGCGATATCGGAGTTTCAATAATATCCATAAGAGTAGCCTTTGCAGACCTGTCCACTTCATAATCTGCAACATACTGCACGAGATAGCGTATCAATGTTTTCGGCACTGAGACATTAACACCGTACATCGACATATGGTCTCCGTTGTATGTCGCCCACCCGAGAGCAAGTTCCGAGAGATCACCTGTACCTATCACAATCCCGTTCACCTGATTGGCTATATCCATCAGTAACATCGTACGGTATCGTGCCTGTGTGTTCTCATAGGTAATGTTATGATCACCCATGTCATGCCCTATGTCAGAGAAGTGTTGCTTAACTGCTTCTACAATACTTATTTCACGCTGCGTGATGCCAAGACTTGTCATAAGTGCCACCGCATTATCGTGCGTACGATGCGTAGTACCAAAGCCAGGCATGGTTATGCCATGGATACCCTTTCTGTCATATCCCAACTTATCAAATGTACGCACGCACACGAGAAGAGCGAGGGTTGAATCCAGCCCGCCGCTTATTCCTATAACAACATTCTTACAATGTATATGTGCAAGACGCTTTGCAAGCCCCATCACCTGTATATTGAAAATTTCCTCACACGCCCCCCTCATATCTCCCGACTTAGGAATAAACGGATGCGGCTCATAGGAACGCGTGAGTTCAAACTTACGTTTCAGGATATTATATGCGTCATCATCAGGTTCAAGCATGACTATCTCTGCATGTTGCATCTGCGTTCCCTGTGCACGGCCGAACGTTGTGTTGGTACGCCGTTCCGTGCGCAGACGTTGCACGTCCACCTGACTTATCACGAGCTGAGAGTCAAGTGAGAAGCGTTCGGAATGCGCGAGCTGAACACCATTCTCATAGATTATTGCATTTCCTCCGTAGACAACATCCTGGGTGGACTCGCCGAACCCCGCTGAACTATATACATATCCGCACATTGTTCGTGCACTCTGCTGTGCAAGGAGTGAAAGTAAGTATTTGTGCTTTCCCGCTAGTTCATCTGATGCGGAAAGATTAAGTATGATGTCCGCACCTGCCGTGGCAAGCCTGCTTGACGGAGGAAGTGCTGCCCAAAGATCCTCACATATCTCCACGCCGAAGGTCACTCCTGACGGGAGACGGAACAGAAGAGGCTCCGCAGAGACAGCCTCAACGGAGAACCAGCGTTTCTCATAGAATTCATTATAGTTAGGAAGGAATGTCTTATGTACATAGTGACGCTCGCCGTTGCAGATAACCACGGCGGAGTTCATAAGCCGGTCATCCTGACGGTGGGGAGCACCGACGACAAAAGTTATAGCTCTTCCTATACTGAAATCGCATAATATGTTCAAAGCCTCATCAGAAGCGTCAAGGAGATGTTCACTGCGGAACAGGTCCTGACATGTATATCCTGTCACGGAAAGCTCAGGGAACACAAGGAGCTCCACTCCACTCTGCTCCGCCTTTTCCACAAGTCTTTCTATTTCCTCTGTATTATACGCCACATCAGCGACACGTACTGATGGTATCGCAGCCGCCAATGTTATGAATCCGTGGTTTATCATATCGTTTTATTGTTTAGGGTGTCGGTGTCTTTTAATATAAAAACAGGTGCAACAAGCATGTCCTGAAAAAGCCATATAATTCCTGCATATGCAGAATATTCAGGTAAGTAGCACAACGGCTAATCACTTTATCGTCACCTGTGTCGCACCGTATCCGTATTCCTGAAATGACGCATCTTGCCACACACAAGGACGGTAACGGTAGTTCAACTCATGGATTATTGCATGGCGCAGCACTCCCTCGCCTTTACCGTGTATAAAAATTATCTTCTTTCCCTTCGCGTGACGGTGGGCTTTCATTACCTCACGGAACTTGTCAAGCTGATAGTTGAGTATGTCAGAAGACGACATGCCTCCAATACTGTCAAGAAGCTTATCCGCATGAAGGTCAACAACCTCTGCCTCTTCCAGGCCGTGACGGACTGGCTTGGTGTTCATTGCACTGAGTTTATCAAGTTCCTCTGGTTTTGCATACATCTCCTCTTTCAGTCCGTCAGGGTCAAGATTGATAGAGCGTGCCGCTTTATCATTCTCAACTATCGTATAGAGCAACGCCGGCTCTTCAAAGAAATCGTTTGGCTTAAAAGTATGAAGCTTATAGAATTTGACAGGATCTATGCGCATCTGTACGCTCAGAGGACTCTTGAGAGCGAAAGGCTTATCCTCCTTAAAAGCCACCATCTGTATGCATACACGGCTCAACGCGTTCACCTCACGTTGGGAGAACTCCTCTATAAATTCTTTTGTGTTCGGTTCCAGCACTCCATGCTTACGCAGGTGCCAGTTGCTGTTTTCGGCAGACAAGTACGTGTACTGCAGATAATAGTTCGAGTCATTGACGAGATAAGCATCAAACTGCGTGTCGGTCACCTTCTTGACATCTTCCGGGACAAAGGCAAGATATGCGCTGAGAAGGTTGCCACCCTTCCGTTCTTCCACAGGAGCCTTGAACGTAATGTCCTTTGACGAGGGATCATCGTCTGTATCATTCTGCATCATAGACTCAACATCATCAAGCCCCTCATTAAGCAAAGCTTTCATGCTGCGTCCGTCAGCCCGTATCTGCCGACGGCGTTCCATGTTCTGCATTGCCTTCACCATATTTCCTGTGGAATAGCTATCGGCGGAAGCCTCAACAACGACCTCATTTATAGGTGTGGGAATCTGGAAGCCATCCTCATCCTCCACATACACTATATCCCCCTTTATGGCAGCCACTCTTCCGCCGCCTTTGTCAAAAAGGAAGCCTACTTTATCTCCTATTTTCATTATTTTCTGCTTTTTGTTCTACATTACTCTCCGTCCGGAATAAGCAGGGACGAGTCCCCATAACTAAGGAAACGGAAATCATTATCCAACGCATAGTCATAGATTCTGCGCCAGTCTTCACCCACAAGGGCCGAGACGAGCAACAGCAATGTCGACTGAGGCTGATGGAAATTCGTTACAAGATGTGAGACTATATGGTATTTATAGCCCGGAGCGATGATTATCTGCGTGGAAGCGTTGAGCACTTCCATACCGTTTCCGGCAAGATAGTCACGGATAGCGGTAACGGCATCCATGGAACTTATCGCCGAGACCTTCTCCCGAGCCTCATAAGGTTCCCATTGGCAGACATGCAAATCCTTGTCCGTGACACAGTCCTTATGCTTCAGAATATGGCAGCCTATATAATAAAGGCTCTCCAATGTCCGCACGGAAGTTGTTCCCACGGCTATTGCACGGCACCCATGGGCAATCAGCCTTTCTATCGTATGCAGACGCACAGAGACATACTCCGTATGCATGTCATGACCACTAATGAGTGCCGACTTCACAGGACGGAACGTTCCGGCACCGACATGAAGAGTCAGCTCTTCGCGCTCTATGCCACGACTGTCGATGTTCTCAAGAACCTTGTCCGTAAAATGCAGGCCGGCAGTAGGAGCTGCCACACTGCCTTTTATCTTTGAGTAGACTGTCTGATATGTCGTAAGGTCACTCTCCTGAGTGTCACGATTGAGATAAGGAGGTATCGGCAGTTCGCCGGCAGCGTCTATCACATCCGCAAAACTTGCACCGCCGGTCCAACTCAGTCTGACAACATGGCTCGTTCCCTGCGTACCTATATGCTCCGCGGAAAGTTCTGTATCCTCACCATTCACAACGAACATGCGACGCAGCACACCTTCCTTCCATTTCTTCAGATTACCTATAAGGCAGAGCCACTCACACCCTCCCTGCATCTGGAACATCCGTTCGTAATCAGCAGGAGAGTGAGGCTCAAGGAGAAACACTTCAATCAAAGCTCCCGTCTCCTTTCGGAAATGCAGACGGGCACGTATGACACGTGTATTGTTAAACACCATCAGCGAACCTTCCGGCAACAGCTCCGGAAGATTGAAGAAACGACTATGACTTATCTCTCCATGGTCATACACGAGCAGCTTGCTTTGATCACGCTGTTCAAGAGGAAATTTTGCTATTCTCCCGTCAGGAAGCGGGTAGTCATAATCTGATATTTTTATGTTCTTTGGATCGTTTGTCATTGTGCAAGAATAAGTGCCTTGAAGATTGCATAGAGCACTGTGAGCAGTAAAATATTAACAATAAGATTTATGTCTGCAAGCGCATAGCCCGTCCGTGTGTACTGTGAGGAAATGAAATGAAGTTTGTCAGTGACCTTGAAATAGAAATATCTGTATCCGAGATACACACACGCACCTGACACAGCCCCCCACAGCAGTCCGACAATGATGTCAGAAGGATAGTGCATACTTAGATATATCCTCGTCCAGCAGTTTGTCAGTGACCATATCACCAATGCCGCCGTAAGCCTCCAATGTCTCATGAGCAGGGCAAAGAAGACACAGAGCGACATTGTATTCGCCGCATGAGCAGAGAAGAAACTGTAGTTCTTGTCCGCCACTCCCGGCACGACATCAAGCAACGGACGCACATCCGGGTCGTTGAGCGGACGCAGGCGCATAGCCATGGGTTTTACAATCCCGTCCGCCATACCGTCGGCAAAGAGTATACAAGTTCCTGCCGCCAGAACGACAAGAAGTATCTGCATCATCGTCTCATTGTTCTTCACCGTCACGAAGAACAACGTCAGATAGAGCGGAATCCATGTCAGTCCCGATGTCAGCGTGAGTGCCAGTTCATCGAAAAACAGTGTATGTTCTCCCGACATCAACGGCATCCACCACAAGTCCGTTTGAGTTATAGCTGAAAAATCCAAAGCAGAATATTTTCTGATGTATTCTTATTAAAATCGTGTTCCAATGACCTGCGGCAAACCTATGCCGACCGTCCGCCGCAATGCCCCTTAAGCCATGGCGGGACAACGGTCATCTTCTGTCATAAAGGAAGATAGACAAGGTATTTCTCTCTGAACCATTCCTCCTTAAAATATGCAGGAAGTTCCGTCTTCTCCGCCAGACGGCGGAACGGCTGCAGTTCACCTTCAAGATTGCCGCCCTTCAGGACAAAGATGCCATTAGGCATCGAGTTGCGATGCTCCTTACTGACATTCTTGGTGACAATCTTAACCAAGTCTGGAAGGGGCATCACGGCACGCGAGACAATAAAGTCATACTTACCCTTCTCCTCCTCACCACGTATGTGGCAGGCATCAACGTTTTCCAAACCTATGGCATCGGCAACCTCCTGTGCAACACGGACTTTCTTTCCAGTCCCGTCAATAAGGCGGAACTGCGCCTCAGGGAACATTATCGCAAGAGGCACTCCGGGGAATCCACCACCGCATCCAAAGTCAAGGACACGGGTGCCGGGACGGAAGCGCAGTGCCTTAGCAATCGCCAGAGAATGAAGTACATGATGCTCGTAAAGATTGTCTATATCCTTGCGCGAGATGACGTTTATCTTTGCATTCCAGTCATGATACAGGGCATCAAGCCGGGCAAACTGCTCTTTCTGCCTGTCCGTCAGTTCTGGGAAATAACGTAGTATCTGTTCCATAATTTACTCTTTATTTCTGCAAAAGTACCTATTTTATTTTTAATAACCAAATAAAAACGTACTTCGGGAACATTTTTTAGGATAATCCATATTCATTTTACCGTATGGAACCTCCATGCTCCTAAAGTTCAACTGTACATTTCTTCATGTTTGTGGTGAAAGGAGCGGTGGGGCCACCTCTGCTTGACCACGGCAGATATGTTCCGAGCAACCTATAAAATTATCAGCGGATTATGTTGAAATCCTTTCTACATTTTCTCGCCATGGCAGAACTGAAACAAGTTTCGTTCTGTTCATTTGGCCTAACGAAAACGTTTGTTTAAAGTTATACATTATGAGTATCACACCCCTTTGTCCCCGTGCATCCACACTTCACATTCATGAAAAGAACAAATCTATACGAAAATAGCCAGGCCTCGGCCGAGCTATCCACACTTTCGGGGTAAAGAAGAATAAGTAGTATGAGTCACATCAAAAGTACCCATTCCCAGAAAGTGTTTTTCATCTTACAAGTCATTTACATGGTTATTACGTTTTGGAGTTAACCTTCATTATGAGAAAGCCCCATGCTATTCATGTATTCTATAGCCTTGGCACTATTTTGTTTAAATGGCAATAAAAACTCCCATCTTCTTGAAAAGTTTATAAGTAAAAATGCAATATTATCCAAATTAAATCTATCTCAATAGATGAACTCTATATCGTGTTCACCTTTCTCCTTTTCTGTTTCTAAATAACCTGTATATTCTTTCGTTAAATTTATCAATTCATCTTTATCATACTCCTTTATTAAAGAATAATAACCAATATACACCTGCTCCTGACGCAAAGAAGTGCGGCAGGTTGTATATAACACAAAAGTATAGGGACGCTTATAAAAACATCCCATGAGCATCTACCGTTGCTATGTTCGTGACTATATCTGGAAGTTTGCGAAGTTTCAAGACGTCAAGAACAAAGCGCATGTAAACGCTTTCCCATAAATAGTGGTTCCCTCCCACCCGACAATACCAGAGATAAAGAGCGATGTCCCTCTCTATGGCTCGGCGCAGGGCGTGACCTTTTTCTCCTGTGGCTGGTTTATGTCTGACGCTTCAGCACATCCGTCAAGAGTCTAAGGTACTCTGGGAATTTGTTATAAAATTATACATTTTTCCTGATTAAGCACAAATCCAAATGTTAAAAATATACAAACCAACGACTTTTATCAATGAGATGCACAAAAACGTATTGAAGTTGCCGCAAACTATTCTGATCATTCTACAGAGCAAAGAGCCGCAACAAATTCAGCAATTCCTCACATAAAAAGTTGAACTTCGTTCCACCTTTTCTCGCCATGGCAGAACTTAAAACAAATTCCGTTCTGCTCATTTGGCTTAACGAAAACGTTTATAAAACAGCATGGAACGAGCTATTATTTTTCTCATTTTACTTGCGCAACCAGAAAAAATAACTAATTTTGCAACATGAAAGGAGAAACAGAAGGAAAGTACATAAAACAAGAAAGACTAAAATACAGACTACAATGAAAAAGACTATCCTCTCACTTCTCGCCCTCGCCTCTCTTACGGCCGCCGGGGCGCAGGAAATTTACACGGCACAGTACTCTGACTCCGCCCTCGTCAGAAAGGCGCAGGAATGGGCAGAGTCGGGACAATGGAAAAACGGATTTACAAAGGCCGTGCCTGACAACAGCGTCAACCTCACGGACTTCTATATCCAATACAACAGGGAGCCGGAGACATGGAAGGCTCTCTTTGCATGGCTTGAAAAAACGGATTTGCTTGCCATTCCTGCCGGAAAGCATCTGATAGAGGGCACGGACCTCATCGTAAGTGTGGAGGACAGCAAGAATGACGACCTCCAGAAGCGCAAGACGGAGAGCCACCGTTACAACTGTGACTTCATGTTCGTGGTGAAGGGCACTGAGGGCTTCCGCCTGCTTGACCATAAGACATCCACCCTGAGCACTAAATACACTTATGATGTGGTGCGATATGACTATGACCCAGCCAAGGCAAAGACCATAGAGTCTGTACCGGGACGCTTCCTCATCATGTTCCCGGAAGACTGGCACATTGCCAAAGTGAAGACCACAAAACCGGACCAGAAGATACGTGTCATCGTGGTAAAGATGCCGTACAGGTACAGATAAGCATGACGATGTCTGCCGGCATGGAAAAAAACAGAAAACTCACCGTGTTTTCAGAACTCACAAATCGCACAAAAACAAACGTTGCCTGAGAAGTTGCGAAATATCGCATAGATTTTCAAGCCCAGATATCCCATTGGCAGTCAACACAATAGCTACAAAAACACACGACAGCGGCACACAGAAAGCCCCGCGTTCCGTAACCTTTTACACAGAAAATGGTAACGAAACACGGGGCTTTTAGTATGTTTTTACCGATCAAAAGGTTATCTTTCACGGCACCAACCGTTACCTTTCATCGGTCAAAAGGTAACGATTGGTGTCATGAAGGCCTATTTTTTACCATAAAATATATGATATTTCCTATTATGACACACAAATAATTAGAAAACCCATTATATTTTTTTGACATTTTTTCAGCATATTCCCGTAAAAGACGCTGAATTTCATTATACCTTTTCTCGCCATGGCAGAACTGAAACGAGTTTCGTTCTGCTCATTTGGCTTAACGAAAACGTTGAATTTGCCAAGCCCCAATGACTTACTTTTGCGAAGCATTTCCTAAACCGCAGGGAAGTAACTATTCAGCGGACATAAAAGCAACTAAATCCCAAGAAAACAAATCGTTATAAAAGCAGATAACTGAAAGTCAACTCAGAAATGAGTGCTTTTGCCTGAAATTTCAGTTGACTCAGATTTGTATTTGTGCCCTGTTAAAGGCAACACATCTCTGAACAGGTACACGTAAATGCCCGGATACTCTGTGTGGAAAACCGCGTCAGCGGTTAAAAGAAGGTAGCCGTGGGTCGCAACCCACGGTTACATGAGCTTGAGACTCTTTAACCGACCGGTTTATCGGTCGAATAGCTATAAAGACTGTTTTATGTACTATGGCGTTGTAGAGTTTTATTCGACGAGAAATCGGACGTGAGAGATATATGTGACGGAAATTCCATGGGGTGCAACCCACGGCTACAATATTCAACCGCTAATGCGGTTATAGGGGCATGCTGTTTATCCGGCTCATATTGTGTTGAAAATATATCCTTCTTTCATATAAAAATGATTTTCAACAGTCTCTTATTTCTTTTCATCCATACCATCACCCGTATTTGCCATAACCGCAGGCAAAGCGGCAACTATTCAGCGGAAATAACACAACTGAATTCCAAGAAAAACAACTCGTTACAAAAGCAGGCTGCTGAAAGTTAACTCAGAAATAAGTGCTTTTGCCTGAAATTGCAGTTGCCCCTGATTTCTATTACACTGCAAATCTGTAATAATAATCCGCTGAACAGTTATGCAGGAAACGTATTTTTGTTATAATTTTAAAATTATCGCGTGCGTGTAATCATATATTAGAATAATTTCACTAACTTTGCAAGTCATAATGCACATTATCTAACTTTCGCAATTTTCGGCTGACAGGTTTTAGGTTGTGGGCGTTAGGTTTTTTAAGATTAACCGGCAGCATATTGACATCGGCTGGCAATCTGCCGACATCAGAATTTTACAACCACGACTCCCAACGACCTTCCGGTCATCAAGCTGAGCACTTGCGAAACTTGAATATATTGTTTTTTGAATGAAAGAATTTGTAATATCAGAGACAAGATCTGAGACAGCCGTACTAGTCGGCATCATCACTCCACGGCAGAACGAGGCGAAGACGACAGAATACCTTGACGAGCTGGAGTTCCTTGCCGACACTGCCGGCGCACGTGTGGTCAAACGCTTCACACAGCGCGTGACGGGTCCCTCGTCGGTCACATACGTAGGCAAGGGAAAACTGGAGGAAATTGCCGAATACATAAAGCAGTGTGAGGATGCCTACTACGACTGGCAGGACGAGTTCCACGCACCTGAAGAAGGAGAGGGGCCACAGCCGGTAGGCATGGTGATCTTCGACGACGAGCTTTCCGCAAAACAGATGCGCAATATCGAGGCTGAACTGAAAGTGAAGATTCTCGACCGCACATCTCTTATCCTTGACATCTTTGCCATGAGGGCGCAGACGGCAAACGCGAAGACCCAGGTGGAACTTGCACAGTACCGCTATATGCTTCCGCGCCTGCAACGCCTGTGGACCCACCTTGAACGTCAGGGCGGAGGCTCCGGAGGGGCAGGAGGCAAAGGCGGGTCGGTAGGTCTGAGAGGACCCGGTGAGACACAGCTGGAGATGGACCGGCGCATAATCCTTAACCGCATGTCACTCCTGAAAGAAAGGCTCGCGGAAATTGACAAGCAGAAAACCACACAGCGCAAGAACCGCGGTAGACTTATCCGCGTGGCTCTCGTCGGTTATACCAACGTGGGAAAGTCCACAATCATGAACCTGCTGGCAAAGAGTGAGGTGTTTGCCGAGAACAAACTCTTCGCCACACTTGACACTACGGTGAGAAAAGTGGTCATAGAAAACCTGCCCTTCCTGCTCGCAGACACAGTGGGATTTATCCGTAAGCTCCCGACCGACCTCGTGGATTCGTTCAAGTCTACTCTGGACGAGACGCGCGAGGCTGACCTGCTTCTGCATGTAGTGGACATCTCTCATCCTGACTTCGAGGAGCAGATCACGGTTGTAGAAAAGACCCTCGCCGACCTTGGATGCGCCGACAAGCCGTCAATGATTGTCTTCAACAAGATTGACGCCTACTCATGGACAGAACATGATGAGGACGACCTCACCCCTGTCAAGAAGAATGAGATACCGTTGGATGACCTGAAGAGAACATGGATGGCCAAGCTCAATGACAACTGTCTCTTCATCTCGGCAAGAGAGAAGGAGAACATCGACGAGTTCCGGGAGACGATATACAGAAAAGTCCGTGAGATGCACGTACAGAAATATCCTTATAACGACTTCCTCTACGGCGACTACTCGGAATAGCAGCCCGCAGCCGGTTATGGGATGCTGATTCCCGGTCATAGGCTTTATTATCAAGCCAAAACCGCAATCACCAGCCCATAGCCTGCAACCCATAACCTACAATCAACGACCAATAACCACACACAATGTACCGTGAACTGACAGACCAGGAGAAGGAACAGCTTGAATGCCAAGGCTGCCGATGCCATGAATGGACAAATATCGAAGTTGCAGAAGACTTCTCACCTCTGCATATACGCAACACTTACTTTGAAGGCCGCATACGCATCGGTGCCGACTGTAAGATTATCAATGTAGGCATAATACGCTCCACGCCGGAGGCGACATTCGGGGAGGGCGTGACAATCAGCGTCCTCAATGAAGCCGGTAACGGAAATATTATTCTTTACTCTGACCTGACGGCGCAGATGGCGGCTCTCATGGTGAGAAATGCTGATGACGAGGGGGTCTGGGACAGGCTGAGAAACATGGTAATGCAGGAGATTGACATCACAAGACAGCCATGCACGACAATCGGGAACAGTGTCACAATCACTGACACGAGAGAACTGACAAACGTCATCATCGGCGACGAGTGTGAGATCACAGGGGCAGCACGGCTCTCGGAGTGCACTCTCAAGAGCACTCCCGAAGCGAGCATCCTTGTCTCTGACGGTGTTATCTGCGACAACTGCATAATACAGGCGGGAGCATCCGTGACGGATTTTGCCAAGCTCTACGACTCTTTCGTCGGCGAGGCATGCCACATCGGACGTGGATTCACATCGGAGAACTCTGTGTTTTTTGCCAATTCGCACATGGACAACGGAGAGTCGTGTGCGGCTCTCTGCGGACCTTTCTCCGTATCGCACCATAAATCAACCTTGCTGATCGGAGGAGAATATTCGTTCTACAATGCAGGCTCGGGAACGAACTTCTCTAACCATGCATACAAAATGGGGCCTATACACCGGGGCACGCTTATGCGCGGCTCAAAGACTGCCAGCGGCTCACATACCTTATGGCCTGCACAAGTAGGCACGTTCTCCATGCTAATGGGAAAGATACAGTGTCATCCTGACACGAGAAGCCTGCCTTTTTCCTATCTCATAGCACACGAGGACGGAACATATCTCGTACCTGGAAGGAACCTTACCACGGTCGGAACATACCGTGACATAGAGAAATGGCCGAAGCGCGACCGCCGTCCGAAAAACGGAAGGAAAACTCTGGTACAGTATGACTGGCTCAACCCGCTGGTCATACAGCAGTGTATCGAGGGGAAGCAGACACTGGAGCAGCTGCTCAGGGAACAGGGCGGGAATGTCGCGGCATACCAATATAACGGCACTGTCATAAAAAATCATGCTTTGCAGAAGGGCATACGCTATTATGACCTTGCCATAAGGATGGCGATGCTCTGCGCTCTTGAAGAGCACGAAGCCACACTTCCCCACTCTACCGTGGGGGCCGGGGAATGGACAGACATGCTCGGCATGCTCGCTCCGAAAACGGAGGTGGAGACTGTCGTTGACGATATACGCCGCGGAGAGCTGTCTGACATCAGTGACGTGGCGGCGGCTCTGGAACATATCCATAATGACTATGCCGAGCACAAATGGGCACTTGCCTACCGGGTCATACTTGACTACAATGGACTTGACTCACTTACCGATGACGACCGTGAGGCTCTTTCTAAGGAACTGGCGGGAGCACGTACCGAATGGCTTAATGCCATACGCCATGACGCAGAGCGCGAATATGAACTGGGAGACGTGGATGACAAAACGCTCAGCAGTTTTCTCGGAAAGATAAACTAAACGGCAACCGGGGTGAAAGTCTCATGTCTGTGAATCACACGTTGGCAAAAGACATGAAAGGCTGTACCCTGTTCCATAAAAAGCGACACTGTTACACAACTAAAATAATAAAATGAAAAAACTGTTCCTCTCACTTGCAGTCGCCATGACTGTAATGACGACGGGTGCCAAAGAGCACAAATACACTACCGTGCCCGGCGACCCTATGCAGACAAGACTGTACACACTGCCTAACGGTCTGAAGGTCTATCTCTCCGTAAACAAGGAGAAACCGCGCGTTACGGCACATATTGCCGTCAATACCGGACACCGTAACGACCCTGCCGACTGCACGGGACTTGCACATTATCTTGAGCATCTGATGTTCAAAGGTTCCAGGAAATTCGGCACGACGGACTATGTTGCCGAGAAACTGTACATCGACAAGATCACCTCTCTCTATGAAGAATATCGCAAACTGACAGATCCTGCCGAGAGGAAGGCTAAATATCACGAGATTGACTCTGTATCGCAGATTGCGGCACAGTACAATATACCGAACGAATACGACAAGCTCATGGCAGCCATCGGAGGTGACGGCTCCAACGCATATACTTCCTTCGACATCACTTGCTATACGGAAGACATCCCTTCCAACGAGATTCAGCGCTGGGCTGAGATACAGAGCGACAGATTCCAGAACCTTGTCATGCGCGGTTTCCATACAGAGCTGGAGGCAGTATATGAGGAGAAGAACATCTCACTGAGCAACGACGGCGAGAAACTTTTTGACGCTGTATTCGCAAAACTCTTCCCTTCTCACTCCTACGGCACACAGACTACCATAGGCACTCAGGACCATCTGAAGAATCCTTCGCTCGTCGAGATACAGAAATACTATGACCGTTACTACAAACCTAACAACATAGCAATATGCATGGCGGGAGATTTCGACTGCGACAATGTCATGGATATCCTTGAAGAACAGTTCGGAACATGGAAGCCCGGAAAAGATGTTTCCCCGCGCCAATTCGAGAAACAGCCACTGTTCACACAGCCTCAGGACACAACCGTTGTCGGTCAGGAAGAGGAAGAGATAATGATGGCATGGCGGTTTGAGGGTGCTGCCTCACACCAGTGTGACACTCTCGAGAAATCTCTGACATCATGCAGAACAGACGCTGCGGACTCATTGACTTGGACATCAACCAGAAGATGCTGATGCAGAGTGGAGGTGCCGGCTCGTTCTCATTGAAGGACTACAGCATATTCCTCACATACGGCACACCAAAAGAAGGTCAGTCCCTCGACGATGTAAGAAAACTTCTCCTCGCAGAAATACAAAAACTCAAAGCCGGCGACTTTGACGATGACTTGCTCGTATCTATAATCAACAACAAAAAGCGTCAGTATCTCCAGCAGATGGAGAACAACAGATCACGTGTGGGAATCATGGTTGACGCATTCATAAACAATCAGCCTTGGGAAGATCAGGTTCACCAGATTGAGCGCATGGCAAAAATCACAAAGGCTGACATCATTGCTTTTGCCAACAAATATCTTAACGACGGATATATCTGTGGATACAAACTCAAGGGCGAGGACAAAAACATCAAGAAAATCGAGAAACCGGTCATCACTCCTATACCGGCAAACCGCGACAAGGCCTCAACTTTCCTCACTGACCTCACCGCACGCACTGTAGAACCTATACATCCACAGTTCGTTGACTTCAACACCGACCTCACAAAGACGGCAACAAAGACAAAACTTCCTGTACTTTACGTGCAGAATAAAGAAAACGGACTCTTCCAACTTGCCTTCCGATATGAGTTCGGCGACCGTGCCGACGTGCGCTATAATGTCATAAACGCCTATATTCCGTTACTCGGAACGTCCAAAATGTCCAATGAACAGGTCAAGAAGCAGTTCTATAAACTTGCATGCGACTATTATGTCTCTGTAGGAAACACCAGTATCACCATCAGCCTTTCCGGCCTTGACGAAAACATGGAAGAGGCTCTCGCCCTTCTGGAGACTGTCATCAACGATGCAAAGGCTGACAAGTCGGTATATGACCTCTATGTGGAGAATGAACTGAAAGACCGTGCCGAAAGCAAGAAGAACCAGAAAGTCTGCTTCAGATACCTTTGGGAATATGCCCTCCACGGCGCACAGAACGACGAGACCAATGTACTTTCCGAGAAAGAACTTAAAGAAACAGATCCTGAAGTGTTCACCGACCTGCTGAAAGGCCTGTCACAAATGAAGCATACCGTACTTTATTACGGTCCCCGTTCAGCAAAAGACCTTACCAAGGTTGTGGAGAAGAATCATAAGGTTGCCAAGAATCTTACTGACGTTCCTTCAAACAAGGAATGGAAATGGACCACAAGTGAGACTCCGCAAGTCATCATCGCACCGTATAAGGCAAACAACATCTACCTCAGGATGCTCAACAACGAGCAGAAGCCTCTTGACATTACCGCAATCCCTACGGCAACACTTTTCAACGAATATTTCGGAGGCGGCATGAACGCCATTGTCTTCCAGGAACTCCGTGAGACACGAGGACTGGCGTATAATGCCGGAGCTGTATATTCCATGCCTGCACGCAAGGAGAATCCGCAGTACTGGATGGAGCATATCATCTCACAGAACGACAAGATGACCGACTGCATAAACACCTTCAAGGAGATAACAGACAACATGCCTCAGACAGAGGCGAACTTCAATATAGCGAAGCAGAGCCTGCTGAAAAACATCGCTTCGGAGCGCACAACGAAGATGAACATCATCTATAAATATATCAACGCGCAGCTCAGAGGTCTTGACTATGACATTAACAAGACAATTTATGAGACCATACCGACAATGACCCTGCAGAATCTTGTTGACTTCGAGCAGACAAATATCAAGGGGAAACCGTTGCATTACGTAATCCTCGGTGACGAGAACGAACTCGACATGAAGTTCCTTGAGCAGACAGCACCGGTGAAGCGTGTGACACTTGAGGAAATCTTCGGATACTAATCCGTTGCGTTAAAAGTGCAGAACGTCATGACAGACAGGCTTTTCAGCACTGGTCTTAATGCAACGGACGGTGTGGAATAGTTATTCAGTTCCTCTTCGGAATGATACATCCTCACGTACCATTCCGAAGAGAACAGGAAGCAAAAAAGCAGGAAATCATAAACAAGGAAATAAAAAAAACTCAAACAAGGAAATAAGAAACGACAAACAACAAAAACATAATATAACCATGGCAAATCCAGAATTCAAGTACGCGCCAATGTTCCAGCTTGGCGAAGACAAGACAGAATACCGCCTTATCTCCAAGGAAGGCGTAAGTGTAAGTGAGTTTGAAGGCACACCGATACTCAAGGTTTCCAAGGAAGCCCTTGAGCTTCTCACAACTCAGGCATTCCACGACGTGAACTTCATGCTGCGCCGCGAGCACAACGAGAAAGTCGCTTCAATCCTCAACTCTCCTGAGGCGTCAGACAATGACAAATACGTTGCACTGACAATGCTCCGCAATGCCGAGGTAGCCTGCAAGGGTCAGCTGCCTTTCTGCCAGGATACCGGCACAGCAATCATACACGGCGAAAAGGGACAGCAGGTTTGGACAGGCTTCGAAGATGAGGAGCCGCTGGCAAAAGGTGTCTACAACACCTATACAGAGGATAACCTCCGCTACTCCCAGAACGCACCTCTCGACATGTACAACGAGGTAAACACACGCTGCAATCTTCCTGCACAGATTGACATTGAGGCAACACACGGCATGGAGTACAAGTTCCTCTGCGTAGTCAAAGGCGGCGGTTCCGCCAACAAGACCTATCTCTATCAGGAGACAAAGGCACGCATCCAGAACCCGGGCACACTGATTCCGTTCCTCGTGGAGAAGATGAAGAGCCTCGGTACAGCGGCCTGTCCTCCTTACCACGTTGCCTTTGTCATCGGCGGAACGAGCGCGGAAAAGAACCTCCTCACCGTGAAACTCGCCTCAACCAAGTACTATGACGCCCTCCCGGCAACAGGCGACGAGACAGGACGTGCCTTCCGCGACATTGAGTTGGAGAAGCAACTCTTCGAAGAAGCCAAGAAAATCGGCTTCGGAGCACAGTTCGGCGGCACGGCATTCGCTCATGACGTACGCGTAATCCGCCTTCCACGCCACGGTGCATCCTGTCCTATCGGCCTCGGAGTCTCATGCTCTGCCGACAGAAACATCAAGGCTAAAATCAACAAGAACGGCATCTGGATTGAGAAGATGGACGACAAACCATACGAGCTGATACCGGAAGCTCTCCGCCAGGCAGGCGAAGGCGATGCCATATCCATCAACCTCGACCAGCCAATAGCAGAGGTATGCAAGGAACTCTCCAAGTATCCTGTCTCCACCCGTGTCAGCCTCAACGGCACAATCATAGTGGCACGCGACATTGCACACGCCAAAATCAAGGCACGCCTTGACGCAGGCGAAGGAATGCCGCAGTACTTCAAGGACCACCCTGTGCTCTATGCCGGTCCGGCAAAGACTCCGGAAGGAATGCCTTGCGGCTCCATGGGCCCTACGACAGCCAACCGCATGGATCCATATACCGATGAATTCCAGGCCAACGGAGGCTCTCTCGTAATGATAGCCAAGGGCAACCGCACTCAGGTTGTCACCGATGCATGCAAGAAGCACGGAGGATTCTACCTCGGAAGCATCGGCGGCCCGGCAGCCTTTCTTTCCTCAAGCAACATCAAGTCAATAGAATGTGTCGAATATCCCGAACTCGGCATGGAGGCTATCTGGAAGATCCGCGTAGAGAAGTTCCCAGCCTTCATCCTCGTGGACGACAAGGGTAATGATTTCTTCAAGAAGTTCTAAATGACAAAAGAGCAACAGATTCAGACAAACCTCATGGAGCAGAGCTATGCTCCGATATACGATGCGCTGAAGGAATTTTCCCGCAAGCATGTCGTTCCCTTCGACGTTCCGGGGCACAAGCGTGGCAGAGGGAACCCCGAACTCGTAAAGCTCCTCGGCAAGCAGTGCGTGGAACTGGATGTCAACTCCATGAAACCTCTTGACAATCTCTGTCACCCCATCTCCGTCATAAAGGAGGCGGAAACGCTTTGCGCCAAGGCTTTTGGCGCAAAGCACGCCTTCCTTATGGTGGGAGGCACGACGAGTGCGGTGCAGACCATGGTGCTTACGGCATCCAAGAAAGGTGAGAAAATCATTCTTCCGCGCAACGTCCACCGCTCCGTAATCAATGCCCTTGTCATCAACGGGGCTACACCGATTTATGTCAATCCCGACACAGACAAGCGTCTCGGCATTGCCCTCGGCATGAAAATCTCACAAATAGAGAAAGCAATAGAGCAGAATCCTGATGCCGTGGCTATCCTTGTCAACAACCCGACATACTACGGCATCTGCTCCAACCTTAAGAAAATCGTGGAACTTGCTCATGCCAACAACATGATGGTGCTTGTCGACGAGGCCCACGGCACACATTTCTATTTCGGAGAGAACATGCCAATCTCTGCCATGGAGGCAGGCGCAGACATGTCATGTGTGTCAATGCATAAGAGCGGAGGCTCACTGACGCAAAGTTCCGTATTGCTTACCGGCGAGAACGTCTCCCCGGGTTACGTGCGGCAGGTCATCAATCTCACCCAGACAACGTCAGCATCCTACCTCCTCCTCGCCTCCCTTGACATCTCACGCCGCAACCTTGCCCTCCGCGGCAGGGAAGCCTTTGCAAAGGTTGTCGAGATGGCAGAGTACGGAAGACAGGAGATTAACAAGATCGGAGGATACTACGCCTACGGCTCGGAGATAATCAACGGGGATTCCATCTACGATTTTGACAAGACAAAACTATCAATCTTCACCCTTGACATCGGACTCGCCGGCATTGAGGTCTACGACCTTCTGCGTGACGAGTACGACATACAGATGGAGCTTGGAGACATCGGCAACACCCTCGCCTATATCTCTATCGGAGACCGTATGCGCGAGATGGAGCGTCTCGTCTCCGCCCTCTACGACATCCGCCGCCGCTACCATAAGGACCGCACGGGCATGTTCGACCACGAGTACATCAACCCTTCAGTCGTCATGACTCCACAGGAGGCGTTCTACGCGCCAAAGGAAGAGATGTTGCCAATACGCGAATGCAACGGCAGGATATGCACGGAGTTCGTCATGTCCTACCCTCCCGGCATTCCGATCCTCGCCCCCGGAGAACGCATCACTCAGGAAATTATCGACTATATCCTCTACGCAAAGGAGAAAGGATGCTCGATGACGGGTCCTGAGGACGAAAAGATTGAGAGGCTCAATGTCATAAAGGAAGCCACCATATATTAATAAGTAACCATTGAAAATTATTTTATAATTGAATATTTTCTTACTAAAACTAATTTCCGGCAGTTACTTATGATTACAGTTCCGCAAACGCCCGGCTGTCCGGCAGGAAAACAATGACACCTCAAGTCATGAGACTTTGCCTCCGGCAGATTCCATTCATGCCGGGAAACAGGCATGTACAGGCAGCTGTCCATTGACATCTCAGACTCCAAGCCACCGTAATCAACGGCAAGAACTGTCAGCCCGGATTTGCGAAACAGAATAAGCAAGTCAACAAAAAATAAGGAATTGAAACACAACAACACCTGAATATGGATTTCTGGTTTACCGAACGACATACAGAGGATGTACAGCTGAGCATCCGCCTGGACAAGCATCTCTTCTCCGAAGAGAACGACAACAACAGGATAGATATATTCGAATCTCCCGAATACGGCAAGGTCCTCACCGCCGACGGCTACATAGTGATGACCGAGAAGGACGAATTCATCTATCATGAGATGATGACACATATCCCGATGGCGGTTCATCCCGACCCGCGCCGTATCCTTGTTTTCGGTGCAGGAGACGGAGGAGTGGTCAGAGAACTGCTGAAATACCCCGAAGTTGAGCGCATCGACATGGTTGAAGTGAACACGGGCGTAGTCGAGGCAGCAAAGAAATATCTGCCTTTCTCCGCCGGCGGGCTTGAGGACCCGAAAGTGACAATCTACCAGCAGAATGCCCTGCGCTACATACGCCATATCGTCGGCGAGTACGATGTCATAATCATTGACTCCGCAGGCTACTACGGACCGGGTGAGAGCCTTCTATCACGAGAGTTCTACGGCTCATGCTACAAAGCATTGAAAGACGACGGCATCATGGTCAACCAGCACCAGTCGCCGTTCTATGAAGAGGACCGCGTAGAGACACAGAATGCCCACAGGCGCATTGTCAACTCGTTTCCAATCAGCCGTGTCTACCAGGCACACATCCCTTCCTATCCTTCCGGCTACTGGCTCTTCGGATTTGCATCAAAGAAGTACCACCCTACGGACGACCTTGACGCAAAACGATGGAACGGGCGCGGCATCATTACTAATTACTATACCACGAACCTCCACCGCGGTTCGTTCGCTCTCCCTGCATACGTCGAGCGTCTTCTGAAAAGAGTGGAATGACAGCAGAACACCGGTGTCCCATAGAAAGCACGGTAACTTACTACATGTCTCAATAATAAAAAACACTCACACTGCATTCTTCCCCAAGCAGTGTGAGTGTTTTTTTGTCAGCACATTGCTGTCAATCCACAGCGACTTAATTGTCAGCACATTGCGGCTTTACAAACGAAAGGTAACGGTTGGTATTGTAAAAGGTTATCTTTTATTGTGTCAACCGTTACCTTTCGTCATGCAAACCGTTACCTTTCATAAAACGAAGGATAACCGTCAGGAAAATCACATTCCTTCCCTTCCTTCCTGCTTCTCACAATCCGATTGCATTTAGTCTGTTTTTTATTAAATTAATTTTCAACAGTTACTTAAAAACTCTGTATCGGATAAAGTCCAGGTGATTTTATCCGATACAGAGTACTTATCCCCTCAACTCACGGGTGCCTGGCATTGCATTTTCACAGGCATGCCGGTTCTGTTTCTTTCCCGTTGCAGAATGCAAGCCTCTGCTATACAAGGAAGCACCGGCAACTGTAAAGGCACAAGCTTACCGCTCTATCACGCGTCCGTCGGTGGCATGGAGACGGAAATGCACATCCCACTCCTCTGGCCAGCAAGGAAGCACCATCGGCGTGCCGTCAGGCATCTCCTGAAGCAACATTTCCTGAAGACCAATCATGGCACTGCCGCCACGGTTGAGGTCGGGAGCCCAGTCATAGCCCGGTTCCCAGAATGCAGGGAAGCGGTAAGGACCGTCAGCAAACTTCTCCTTCAGCAGCCTCACGGCATCCTCCTTCTGTCCGAGACACGCCGCCCAGATATTGTCCTGCTTCCATCCCTTTGACGAACGCATCTTCACGGCATGGCCGTCGTAAAGATAAGTGTTCACTGCTATGTCCAGATTCTCCCTGCCAAGACCGTATATGCGCCATGGGAAGACGGGATAAAGCTGAGGAGTCTCAACATTGTTTATGCGCATCCACGCCTCTGCCGGTGCTATGCACTGCCTTCCGTCAATATGACGTAACGGAATTTCCGGCAGGCGGACGGCAATGGCCGTGTCCAGTCCGAAAGCCGCCAGTCCGCCGTGCTTCTCCTCAATGGCCATCACAACAGTCTTCAGGGCTGCCGTCACACTGCTCGGATTATACGCCATCTTGTATGTCTCGCAACCGGAAGAGGGGTATATGACCAATTTCCCGTCGTCAGTCAGTTCCGTAGCCCCGCGCTTCCGTGCAAGGTAACGGTAATGCTCGTCAAAGAAGCGGACAGTCTCCGCTATCAGCGGACGGTATTTCTCAATATCCATGCCGGCATATTCATTGGCAAGGAGAATCATGCTGCAGAACTCCAGTGCCGTGTCATACTCATATTCCAGCCACTTGTTCTTCATCCATCCCGGATCCTGTCCCTCACGGTGCTTTCCATATTCGGCAGGGTTCGGCAGTCCGAAGTTCTCTATCTGCTCCTCAAAGCACGCACCGCCATGGTTCCAGTAATGGCGTGTGCGCACCGTGGCGGCATCAAGCATGCGGAGATACGTGTCAAACTGCGGCCTCATCATGTCCGTATCGCCGGATTTCAGCATAGGCCAGTAGACAAGACGCTGGTTCTGTGCCGTCATCGTTCCTCCTCCCCAACGGCGGTAATCAGGAGTGAAAGGAAGAGTCTCGTCGACATATACAGGGTCAAAGGTGAAGAGTCCGCCATTGAACTTTGACGGCCATTCACCGCAGGCGTTACATCCGAGAATGTATCTGAAAAGCTCATAGTTGCGAAGTATGTGCGCCGCCTCTGCATTTCCGCTCGTTATGTATGACCGCTGCCAGTAGGCGTGCCACCATGCGTCAGACCTCCTGCGGCTCTCCTTTGCCGCTACGTCCGGCAGAGTGTGTTTTCCGAGTATCCCGGCCGGATAGCTCAGCGCACCCTTGTTGGAGAGAAGCTCCACGGAGACCACGGTATGCCTGAACGGTCTTGATACAAAGTTCCACGCCCGGTAATCCGTGGAGGCATAGACACCGTCAGACGTTCCCGCGAAAGTGAAGTCAGGACAAGACATCCTGCCGCCGAACGCGAGGTCGCCGATAGGGTCCGGTATGCTGTCCTTTACCTCATCGAGCTTCTCGTAGGCAACAGTAAAGTCAAAGACCGTCTCCTTCCTGTTGCGGTGCTCAAAGGTTATGGCATTGCGCTGAGGACGTATCGTATCGGCAAAAGTGGCATGCTCGCCCTTTGTCAGCCATTTATATGAGAACTGCTGACACGCAGCCTTTGGCACAAGGCGGTCATGATGACGCCAGGACTCATAGCTCAGGGTTGCCTTCACCAGCTTTTGAGATCGGATGTCGGCAAAGATCACAGGCGACTTGACATCTGCCCACAGGCGTATCGTCACACCTTCACCTTTTATATATATGGCTCCCTCATCGAGAGCAAGGGTCTGGGAGAAGCCGTCGGCAAAGACTGCCTCTGCATTGTCAAGATGCAGACGCAGTCGCCCTGCCTTTAGGAGAGTATTGTTTTCGTCAAAGAAGCCGCTGCGCGACATATAGACAAGCACGTCCCCGTTTTCCACCCACACATTCATGCCTATGTCTCCGCCGCCGCAGGGCATTGACTCTGACGAATTCCTGCTCTGTGACGTCCATGTGTATGGCTCCGGAACATAGTCAGCAAGGCATGGCACTGCACACAGTGCAAATAAAATAAAAGGTAAGATTCGTTTCATTCAGGATAGTTTTTTTTTTGATTTGTCAATTTGGATACTTCCGCAATCAGGACCGTGCATGTCCCTTAGCCGTCACATTCAGCCCTCCAGCTTCAGCTCTATTCTGAAGGTAGTGCCCACACCGACTTCGGAATGTTTCACAAAGATATGTCCATGATGGTATTCCTCCACGATACGCTTGGCAAGCGACAGCCCGAGCCCCCAGCCACGCTTCTTTGTCGTAAAACCGGGACGGAAGACATCGCCGATGTCCTTTTTCCTGATACCCTTGCCCGTATCGGAGACTTCTATGACAGCATTCCTGCCGGTCCGCTCCATGCGGATGGTTATCGTCCCGCTGCCCTCCATTGCGTCAACGGCGTTCTTGCAGAGATTCTCTATCACCCATTCAAAGAGCGACTGGTTGAGTTTCACCACAATATCTTCCTCCGGGAAGTCACGGACCATTACGACCTTGCGTGATGTCCTGCGCTCCATATAAGAGATGACGTGCTCCATGACCTCACTCAGTGATGAGTCGGAAGGCTCCGGGAGCGAGCCTATCTTTGAGAATCTGTCGGCTATAAGTTGAAGGCGCTTGACATCCTTGTCCATCTCCGGTATCAGGGCATCGTCAGGATATGTCTCCCTGAGAATCTCAGTCCATGCCATGAGGGAGGATATGGGCGTGCCGAGCTGATGGGCAGTCTCCTTGGACAGCCCTACCCATACCTTGTTCTGCTCTGCCTTCTTAGAAGTAAGGAGGGCAAAGATAGCTATCACTACGAAAAGCAGCACAACGCCGAGCTGTACATAAGGATACATGGAAAGACGCTTTATCATCACCGACTCGTCATAGCAGACTTCAAGATAGGCTCCGTTCTCAAGGTCAATCCGTATCACCTGCTTCGCACGTTTCCACTGCCCGGCAAAGGCACGTAGCAGTGACAAGTCGTCAGAGTCTATGTTTCGCGATGTCTGGATGTCGCCCGCATCGTCAATGACAATGACGGGAATGGTATTGTTACCGTCAATGACCTGAAGTACAAGATTCAGATCGGTGGTCTCGTCGGCATTGTTCAACGAACGCATAGCCTCTGCCCACACTTCCATCTTGTTCTGCTCCTCACGGGCAAGGTCACGGACAAGGAAATGTGAGACAACGAGCGATGCTGTGGCTATAAGCACCGCTATGGCGACAAGGGCTATCTTTACCTGACGTATCTGACTGAATAAAACCATTCTCCTGCAAAGTTAATGCAAGCCGAACGCAGCAAGAGCCTGCTCTTATTGCTGAGGCGCAGCTTAACTTCTGCAAAGATACCATTTAGTTTTGAATAATGCAAGAAAATCATCCCTCAAATGATAAAATGTACGGAACTTGGCCGACTTACAGGAAAGATAAAATGAAATGCAAGACCATGAAAAGATACGCCGAACTGCACCTCTACACTCTTTGCCGGTGATGTAAGGCATTATAAGTCTCTCCACCATAATTCATATCTTATATCAAGGGCTATTGTTAATTCTGCACTTCACGCGTTAATAACTCTTAATTTTACCCCCCCGAAAATTTTTCATATTATTTCTTTATACCTTTGCACCGTCAAAAGAGACGAAGACTTATAGCCTGTTAACGAACAACTACGTTATTGTGCATTTTTTTGCGTGACAGCGCAGCCATTCCTTTTCGGTCAACTATACAATAACGTTTCACACACTATAAATATTTAATGAAAAGAGTTTTATTGACAATGGCGGTGCTATTGGCAACGTTCATTGGAGTTTCCGCTCAGGATAGCGGAACATCAAAAGTGGAATTGACGTACCCGGACAATATCCCTACTGTCACTGTTACCATAAGTGACGATTCCGGTCTGCAAAATACTTCATTTTTCCCCGACTGGGCTTCAAACATGTCTTTTGAGGCTGTCTTTGCAAACAATGAGTGGAAATATGTTATAATAAAGGGCACAGGAATCAGTCAGGAAGGACTGACAAAGATGTGCAACAGCATGACGAAAGTAGGTGACACAACTGAGTGTTCATTCAACATCACAGAGAGTAAGTTTACAGGAACTGTGTTGTCCATTCCCGACAAATTCAGTACGATGCTTTTTGCTCCGGGCGCAGAACTGCCGTCAGAGCACATTTTAAGTTTATGCTCCAAACTGAAATACGCTTATTCAGGAGAGAAAGAGGGAGACAAGACCATACACCTTTATGCTTCATCAGCAGTTACTTCTGCCGCTGACATTCCTGAACTGGAGAATATCGGCGAAGGATGGACTGTATGCCTGAGCGGCACCAACGCTACCGTCAAGGAAGAACTCGAGGCAAGGGGTGTCACCATAGAAAAGGTCATTCCTCCATATATCGGCATCATAGAAATCAGCGGAGAGGGCGACCTGGAGAGCCTCATCGGTGCAGCTCTTCCTGTTGGAGAGGACATAGCGTCAATAAAATCGCTCATAATAAGAGACCATGTCATCTCACAGACTGAGTTTGACTATCTTGCCACAATGCTCCCTGATGTGCAGGCCCTTAACCTTGCCGATGCCACTCTCCCCGACGACGTGCGCCTTGGCGACAATGTAGGGACAGTCCACTGGGAGACTATCGTACTGCCTAAAGGTACAAAAATCAGTCCTAACTTCGCTAAATACGACAAACTGAAATATGCCGTAGGAGGCGCACTGGAGAAAATATGGATTGTAAACCGCGGCGATGCCGGCTCTCTCAGCACAAGCGGCATGGCCGACATCCTGCCGACAGGTATAAATGATGTGGCTGACGGAATGCGTCTGGAAGTAGCCTTCGTAGGTCCGACGAACAAGGCTGACGTGGAATTTCTCGTAGGAAACGACAAGGCCCCGTTGAGCAATGCACGTATATGGAATTTCTATAATACAACAGGTTTTTATGAAAGCGACTTTGTCGGTTTGGGGGAGAAAACTTTAGGTGACTACAACAGCCCTACCGGATTTATTCTGCCTCCAGGCATGCCAATTGATAACGTATATAATTCTTTAAGTTCGCAGTATAAAATCGGCAACATCTACAGCCTTTCTGCCGGTGACAACGGGCGCACTCTGACAGTAAGAATCAACAAGACAGCGACATTTGACATAGCACGCTTTGCCAAAATAGGCACAAGAGTTGCCGTGCTTACCGATGCAACAGTTGACAACTATATCGTCAAGGCACTGAAAGGAACGAAACGTGCCGTCAGCGTTGACTTGTCCAACATGAACTTCCCAAATAACAGCGACACTATTCTCCATAATATCACAACAGGCAGTGTCATATATGTGAAACTACCGGACGGCATAAATTTCAATATGGACACATACGACGGTACAACATTCGGAGCCATTGCACGAATAAAAAAAGATACGAACCACGAAACTGCCGTCTGCTACCAGCGTGTGCCGGGCACACTGAACAAACTTGTGGGCTACCGCAGTCCGGAGATGCGCGCACAGGAACATATACGCTACCGTGGTCTCCTCAACATGCACGACATAGAGCACCTGCTTGTAAACAACTCAAACATTTATTGTGACATGAGCGATGTATGTGTCGTAAGATACATCAATGGCGAAGAGGACGAGAACAAGAAACCGAACGAATTTAATATAGGCATGGTGGAAGACAATCCTGATGCCGATATGTCAAAAATAAACAACAAGTTCCTGAAATATCTTGCCCTCCCTGAGGGGAAGGCCATTCCTGAGAATTTGGAGGCTTTCAAGCAGAACTGCCCTGAACTTCTCGGCGTAGGAACGTTCAATAAAGCAACTCAGGAGCTTGCATTCCACTCATACGCAGAAGAAGGCGGTGCGGCAGAGGGAGTCATTGAGATGCTCCGTGACGACGGTGACAAGATTACGGCAGACAATCCTGTAAAGGCTGTCACTATGAGCGGCAATCTCAACTTCCATGATATTACCAACGGCAAGAATAATTGCGACGCTGACGGACACTACTCAAAAGAGAATGGTCAGCCAGGCACAGGAGGTGCATTCGACACAACCGCAGGAGGCATGCATATCGATTTACAGGAGTGTGATTTCGAAAATGCCATATTCCCGAAGCAGGAGGACATGACTTTCAGCGGTGCGGGCATCTATGCCAACATCAGCAGCATCAAACTGCCTACGTCACCTCTTATGACACTCATACCCGATGAGTGTATGACACTTTTCACCGATATGACGGAACTGTGTATCCCGGCAAATTACGAAATACTTGGAAGCAATGCTTTCAGGCAGATGAGAGGTCTTAAGAAAATCACCACCACTGCCGTTCAGGAGGGAAACATTACCGACCGCGGGGACAACACCATAGTTTTGTCTTACAATCTTAAGGAAATCCGTACAGAAGCATTCTGGGGTATGGACAACATGTATGATGTCTATGTCCTGGCAGAGAAAGCTCCGAAATGTGCAAAAGGAGCCTTTGACGCTGCCATGCTATATGGCAACAACGGATTCAACAATGTCCATCCTATCCAGCGCATCAACTACAGGAACGGGGAAAAGGTCATCGGTATGCTCCACTACCCACGTGCCATTATCGGAACTGATGAAGAGAAAAAATATACAGATATTACCCGCAAATATACCCTGATTGATGAGAGCGGTGCATTGAACGGTGAAGGCGAACTGATTTTATGGCCTCTGCATGAAGAGTTCGGACGTTCTTATTATCAGGCAAGATATGAGGTTACCATTGACGGACAGAAGCGTGGTTGCAACTGGGGCGCATGGCAGGAATTTGATGAAAGCGGTGCCCTGATAAGTTCTGAAACTCCTGACGAGAGTTTCATACAGGCAACCATGGACAACACCTACGACCTTGACTATATCGGCTGGCACGAGTTTGTCCTTGCAGACAACTACTACCGCAAGGCGACCAACGAAGAGATAGCTCCTAACTTCAGCAAGTTTACCGAGAAAGACTGGTACACAGTCTGCTTCCCTTACAACATGACCCGCAGCCAGCTGCTGAAATATCTCGGCGTGCCTGCCGGGAAGGAATATGTCACGGAAAACGGCAATACAGAGACAGCCACAGAGAATATCTATCCTGACGTGCGCACTCTCGTTGAGGTTAAGAGACACAGAAACCATTCTGCCGCCGGCGGACTCATAACATTTGTCTTCAGCCGCAACCTCGTAACAGCTCTTGACGGTGAGACTGCCGATGTGAAGATTGACCTCAACGCCATAAAGAACGACAACGGCCAATACTATATGGCCAAGGGCGAGAAGCCTTGGAAATATGTAGAGGCTGAGCGGCCTACTGACGAGGGGTATGAAGACGACCCTATAGTGATAAAGGGCGGACATCCTTACCTCCTGAAGCCTTATCTGCCTGTAGAGACAGAAATCAACGATGTGCACTTCCTCCCTGTACAGGGCGAGACCATAGGACGCGGCAACACCATCAGCATCTACGGTCAAGAGGTAGATGTGCCGTATACCGAGCACAGGATACACGCCATTGACGTTGACAACTCTACTGACAAGGAGGAGGTTTATGCCACTGACGGAAACAGGCCGTATCTCTATCACTTCATCGGCACATACGGCTACAAGGAGGTGGACAACACTATAGGAATAAAGGACAAGACTTTGCCTTTCTACAGTTTCTTTATCTCAAAGACAAAGAAGAAACCGCAGCACATGTTCTACAGGACAACAACTCCAGGACTCAGCTGGAACACCTTCACGAGCATCATCGGCGGCAGGTCTGACGTTCAGATCATGAATACAACAGGAATAATCGGCACAAAGCAGGCTGCCCCTGACAAAGCGTCTGCCAATTCTTCAGAAGTTAAAGAGAACATCTATATTGACTTCAAGTGCGATGACGACTCGTTCTTTGACGAAAACGGCAATGCGAAGCAGGGTGTCCTCTCCATGGGATTCACGGAAGAAAGCAATAACGGCACTGCCACGGGAATTATAGAATACACACCTCAGCAGACAGCGGCTGACGCCATGGCGGTCTACAGCATGGACGGCAGGTATGTGGGAACATCAATGAACAGCCTGCCAAAAGGCATCTACATTGCTAACGGAAAGAAATATATTGTAAAATAAAACGACAACAAACAAATACCCCAAACACAGAAGATGAAGAAAGTATATGTAACACCTGAAATTCACATCATAGCCATCGAACCGGAAGAAATACTTGCTGCGACAGGACCTAATGGATGGAATGTAGATCCAGGAGATGGGAAAGAACCGCCTCCTCCAGGATTTGGCGGAAATACTGGTGGTGGAGAAGGCGACGATGATAACCCGACAGGTTCCCTTTCCAAAGATGATCTCTGGGACGATACCTTTATATACTAATCCATATACACACATTATTTAAAGTACAGACCATAGCAATGGCGGTAAAAGCGAAGAGACTTCTCACCCCATCTGTTATGGTCTGCTTTTGTTTCCAATAAGTAAATGAAGGGAATCAGCGAAACTTGTTTGTTTTCCCATTATTGTTCCGCAGAAGAAAAGAGAATCATGTCCTCCTGCGGAAAACCTCATAAACGTTTTCGTTAACCAATATGAACAGAATAAAACTCGTTCCTGTCCTGCCATGGCGAAAAATGTAGAAAGAAGTTCAACCATAAGCCTCAACACTTGTGGGTACGGCATGCTTTATCATGTTGTACCCACAGATATATCCCCATACCGCTTGCTTTCCCGTGTACATTGCAGTACCTTTGTACCGCAGAACGGAACATCTGTTTTCTGAAGCAAAAGCGGTCTTTGACATTTTTCACATTAGCATATATAAGTAACTGCTGAAAATTATTTCATAATATAATATTTTCGCATTAAAGCTTGTTCTTTTTGTTGCTTAGCACACGCTTGCTGACGCTACGCGCACTGTCCCTTGCCACGACATAAGTAACTATTGATAATTATTTTATAATATAATGTTTTCTCACTAAAACTTGTTCTTTTTTGTCAGTTAGTGCTTGTCACTCAGTCACAATGCACGCATTGCTCCTTCGGTTCCGTACACTAATTGCAAAAAAACAACTGCGTTTTTAGTATAAACTAATTTCCAGCAGTTACTTAGCTGAAATAAGTTTCGCTCTGCCCGTATGGCTTGTCGGGAAAGCTGTCACTCTGTCACAATGTCCGCATTGCTCCTTCAGTTCCGTACACTAATTGTCAAAAAAAACAACTGCGTTTTTAGTATAAACTAATTTCCAGCAGTTACTTAATAAACACGCTCATCCGGGAGACACATCAGGTCACCACTCCATACATATTTATCAAAAGCCAAGTCTTACGATGATTTTTCAGAAAAATTGTGTATCTTTGCAGACGAAAAACCACACTTCGGCAAGCACGAACAAGTTCCGTCTGCTTTCGGCTTACATTATATTTGCGCAAAAACTCCGTGGGTATTCTAATTCTTTATATATTTTGTTGGAGACATCCATCAATATATATATGCAAGAACCGGGATTCGACAAGGAAACACGTAAAGAAGACATAAGAATATATCATAAACGTGGCAGAGACAAGAACCGAGGCAGCTTTACCGCTATGCAAAAATGACACTCTGCACGCAGCAACCGCGTTAGCGGTTTAATAAGGTAGCCGTGGGTCGCAACCCACGGATTTGTCAGCATCATTCCCTCTCACGACCGATTTGTCGGTCGAATAAATAAACAACAACTATGGAAATGAACAACATCATCAACGCACGGTCAAGACGGGAGTTCAGGGAATGGCTGCTCGCCAATCATGCCACGGAAAGGGAATGCTGGGTCAGCGTGAAGCGCGGACGCCCTGTGGATGACGGCACATTCTGGTATATAGACGCCGTGGAGGAGGCGATGTGTTTCGGATGGATTGACGCAACGACAAAGCGTCTGCCAAGCGGAATCACCGTGCAGCGGTTCTGTCCACGCAGGAAGAAGAGCCAGTGGTCGGAACAGAACAAGGCACGCTGCAGACGCATGGAGCGTCTCGGACTGATGACCGGTACCGGAAGGGAGGTGCTGCCTGACCTGTCGGAGGAGGGATTCCACATTGACGGGGACATCCTTCACGCGCTGCAGGCCGACCGCCGTGTGTGGGAGAACTTCCTGAGCCTTCCCCCACTCTACCGCCGTGTGCGCATAGACACGATACAGATAAAGCGAAAAGACGAAAGGCTATTCCGCCAACGTCTGGAGAAGTTCATTGAGAATACACACCGTGGCATTCTTTACGGCGAATGGAACGACAACGGCAGACTTGCAGATGATGAATAGGTTGGCATACATCTCTGCCGGAAAGATTAATCTAAATAACTGCCGGAAATTAGTTTTAGGAAGGAACAAGCTAATTAGAAAATAATTTACAATAGTTACTCATATATAATAAGGTAATGAAGAAAGACAACTCTAATGAACTATTCCCCGTGGTAGACGAGACGGGGAGGGTTCTCGGGGCGATACTCCGTGGCGATGCACACAACGGCAGTAAGACACTGCATCCCGTGGTTCACCTACACCTGTTCAACAGCAAAGGGGATCTATTCCTTCAGAAGCGTCCTGAATGGAAAGACATTCAGCCGGGGAAATGGGACACGGCATGCGGCGGACATATCGACTATGGCGAGACTCCCGAGGAGGCACTGAAGCGTGAGGCAAGGGAGGAGCTTGGCATAACGGACTATCAGCCGGAGCGCATTGACATGTATGTGCACGAGAGCGACATAGAGCGCGAGCTGGTCTACGTAAATACAGCGGTCTCCGACACAAAGGTATGCCCTGATAAGGCTGAGCTTGACGGCGGAAGGTTCTGGACAAAGGAGGAGATTATCCATAACCTCGGGAAAGAGATATTCACCCCGAACTTTGAAACAGAGTACAAGAGATATTTTTTGTAATTTCAGACAAACTGGACTATTCTTACGCAAGCCTCTGTCCCGCATTACAGTCAACAACCGTATAACCTATAATCAAAAATTCCACCAATGTCCCAAAAGGTAAAATACATATTTCTGACCATTGGCATAACAGCCATCATTGTGATGTTCCTGACCTTTGACATTTCACTTGACGAACTCTGTCGTGACATGAAACGCACAGGTTTCCGCATGGTGGCAATTCTCGGACTGTGGGGCGGACTGTATGCCATGAACACTTTAGCATGGCGCATCATTATACGCGGCTCCGGAGACTGTCCTGTGTCCTTCCTGCATCTGATGAGGCTCACCATTACAGGATTCGCCCTAAACTATTCCACACCCGTAGGACTGCTGGGAGGAGAACCATATAAGGTGCTTGCCATGACACCGCACATAGGAGGACAGCGGGCGACATCGTCTGTAGTGCTGTTCTCCATGATGCACGTGTTCTCACATTTCTGGTTCTGGATTACATCAATATTCCTTTACATCATCATCTCCCCGGAGATTTTCCTCTCACCGGCATCGTACATTGTCATATTGCCAATGACACTGTTTTGCCTCACCGGAATATATTTTTTCATGAAAGGCTATCGCAACGGGATGGTGATAAAGCTTGTCAGCATCATCGGACGAATACCTTTCTGTGGCAAATGGGCACAGAGTTTCTATACCGCCCATAGTGACGAGCTGCAAAAGATTGACCGTCAGATAGCAGAACTTCACGGACAGAACAAACGAAGTTTCTATCTTTCCTTTGTATTGGAATATGCAGGAAGAGTCTTGCAAAGCATTGAAATATTCCTCATACTGACAGTCTTCGGCAGAGAGGCCGGCATGCTGACGTTCGTCCACTCATTCCTGATACTGTCATTCACATCACTCTTTGCCAATCTCCTGTTTGTCTTTCCACTTCAACTCGGAGGAAGAGAGGGCGGATTCGTCATGTCAACGGCACAGATGGGAATGACAACGGAGGTCGGGATATTCATATCCATTGTCTGCCGTGTACGCGAACTATTCTGGGCAGCAATAGGAATGCTGTTCATTCTAAAAGAACATAGCAGACGGCAAACGGGACATGAATGACCGATAATGTTTTCACAAAGAATACAATTATTTGGATAAATATACCGGACACATACATATTTGAGCATTAATCTATAATTATTTTCCATGGAAATACTTTACATCACCATTGGCATAGCTATCGGTTTTGTCATCGGAATGCTGTTAATGAAAAGCCGCACAAGCAATAACCGCGCCCGAATCAGCACTCTTGAAGACGAACTGGCACGGCTCATGCAATCGTCAGAAGCACGCCTCTGCGAACAGAAGATTCTCTATGAGAAGCAAATGGAACAGCAGTTGAGCCTCTTGAAGGAGCAGATGGAAACTGCCTCGCATAACCTACTGAAAGAGCGTACGGAACAACTGACTGCACAGAATAAGAGGATTGAGGAAGACAACCGCCGCCTGAAGCAGGAATCCGCCGAACGAATTGCGGAGCAGAAAGCCATGTACGAGAAACAGATGGAACAGCAGATAACCCTTATCAAGGAACAGATAAACACCGCCTCAGAGAAGATTCTTAAAGAGCGTTCCGAACAACTCAGCATGCACAACAAAGAGCAGCTCAGTGCAATCCTCAATCCTCTCAAGGACGGAATCATACAGATGCGCGAAGTTGTCGAGAGAAGTGGCAAGGAACATGCAGAGACAATGGTGCGCCTTGACGCAACAATAAAGACCAGCATACAGCAGAGCCGCGAGGTAGGAGAACGCGCCGACAAGCTCGCCGAGGCTCTTACAGGCAAGAACAAGACACAAGGAAACTTCGGAGAGTTGCGGCTGAAACAGCTTCTTGAGGACATGGGACTTGAGGAGGGCACACAGTTTGAGGAGCAGGCAACCATGAAGGATGCTGCCGGAAGAACCGTATATAGCGATGAGGACGGACGAAGGATGGTTCCGGATGTCATACTGCATTTCCCTGATGCCCGTGACGTCATCATTGATTCAAAAATGTCACTGAAAGCTTTCGAGGACTATCACAATGCCGAAACCGAGGAGGAACGCCGTGATGCACTGGCAAGACATATCGCATCCGTAAGACAGCATGTCACGGAGCTCTCGCAGAAGAACTACAGTTCGTACATCCGCGAGGGACGCGGAAAGCTTGATTTCGTACTGATGTACGTCTTTTCTGAAAGTGCGCTGCAACTGGCTCTCGGTAACGATCCGTCTATTTGGAAAGAGGCTTACGATAAAGGAGTCATCATTGCCGGCAGCCAGAATCTTTACATGATGCTCCGTGTACTGGAGATGACATGGCGACAGGTGCGTCAGGTCGAGAACCAGGAGAATATGGTTAAAGCCGCCAACACCGTCGTTGCGCGAGTCCAGATGTTCTACGAAAGATTTATAAAAGTCGAGGAGCAGTTCGAAAGAACCCGTAAGGCTCTTGACGATGTAAAGAACGTCACCGCCTCATCCGGTCAGAGCATAGAGATCGCAGCACGTAAACTCATAAAATACGGCGCGCAGAGCAGCGCCAAGCGCAAGTATCAGCTGAAGGCTTCCGACACATCCCTGCCTGAACAGGAAGATGAAGAGTAGAAACGTTTGAGAAAGATTCAGTATTTTCGTAATGGAGTATTTTCTTCGGCAACGAAAACGAAATACATGTCATCAAAATTTAACTTTTGTGTGTTTCATTACAGAATTAAAAAATAACAAATATGGAATATATGTCACAGGAATGCTACGACAGGCTTGTAGCAGAATTGGAAAATCTGATAAAAGTTGAGCTTCCCAAAGCGAAGACGGAACTGTCCGAAGCACGGGACAAAGGCGATCTGAGCGAGAACTTCGAGTATCATGCTGCCAAGCGGGCACATGGAAAGCTATTGAGTGAAATTCGCTTTAAGCAAAAAGTCCTGATGTCTGCCAGAGTGCTTGACACGTCTAAGCTCGGGAGCGAAACTGTAGGATTGTTGCGAAAGGTTGCGTTTACAAACCTGAACAATAACGTCAGGATGACGTATACCATCGTAAATCCTCATGAGGCCGATATGAAAGAAGGAAAAATATCAATCAAATCGCCTATAGCCGAAGCACTGATAGGCAAGAGGGCTGGAGACATTGCCGAAGCACATGTCCCTGCCGGTGTCGTCAGGCTAAGGATTGAGGAGATAACTCTATGAAGAAGAAAAAAAAAAGACTTATCAATATTGCTCTTTTAATATTTATAATTTCTTTTCCAAATCAAAACAGGCTGCTGCCTCAAGAAGTATATGAACATCTTGAACTATAACCTGTTGAACCCGCATATAACTCCCAAAAAGTTGAATCTCATTCTATCTTTTCTCGCCATGGCAGAACAGAGACGAGTTTAGTTCTGCTCATTTGGCTTAACGAAAACGTTCCTAAAGCCATAGCACGTGAATACATCACAATACAAAACTTTATGCCTTTCACACTCTGCAGATTCTCCTTTGCCCGAAAGGATATTCCCCGATATTATACGCCAGACAATGATTTCAGTAGCCTGAATTTCTTACCCTTAGAACTCACGGCAGATTTCCAGACCTTCTGCGATGGCAATATTAATGCGGTTGTCTATCTCTTCAGGAGTGCTGTAATCAAGATTCTCCGCCGACACCGTCAAAACCTCTCCTAATCCCCATAGTTCTCCGATAGCTTTAATATAAGGAGTGGCACCATCCATAGGGTCTCCGGTATGTACGTTCATGCCACGGGTGGTAATATAGAGCACCTTCTCACATTTGCATAGTCCCTCGAAATATTCACCGTTGTCCTTAAATGTTATATTGAACAGTGACATGTTCTCTATAAAGACCTTCAGGATAGCAGGAAAGCTCATGTCCCAGAATGGTGCGGCAATAACAATTCTGTCCGCCTCCGCAATCTTACGTGCCTGCTCCGCAATATCCTCCGGAACATATCCGTTGCCACGTTCCGCCAGCACCTTCCGTCCTACGGACTGATAGTCATCTCCGTCAAGGACAACCGTATCTATGTCATACCTATTTGCAAGTTCTGCAACAAGAGGTTTCATGATTCTCTTTGTACGGGACTCTTCGTCACGCATACAGGCATCTATCACAATAAGTTTCTGCATGTTTTTGTTTTTTTTATTATTAAAAGACAAGTGCAAAGATACACATTTTTTAGAAAAAAGAAGAGAAAAACATGTTTCTATCCACCGGCATGTAAACAAAAACCATACAATTCAATGCTCCAACAGACTTATGTCATTGAACTTTCCGATATCTTGTTGCAAACATGTCATATCCGTACCACCGGCATTTCATAGCAATTCCCACCATGTCAGAGAATATGGAAGACGGTTCTCCTATCTGTTATTTTGTCGTAAATTTTCATATACTAATATTATTTTATGCACAAAAGTACATTTTTTTTTTGAACTGTCAGGGAAAACAAGTAAATTTGCAGATAAAAACAATCCATAAAAAATGTCGCGAGAAGAAACAGTACTTGAATATCTGCGTAGCCACGGAATTCCGTTCTCGTGCTACAACCATCCCGAGGGCAAAACCATCGAGGAGGCAAAACGCTGGTGGAAAGACGACGGTTCGGTGCATTGCAAGAACCTGTTCTTCCGCAACCACAAGGGCAACAGACACTATCTCGTCTGCTTCCACTGTGACCACGACCTTGACATCCATGACCTTGAACGCCGCCTGAAAGAGTCTCTTGTCACAAATGGACAGCCATCATGCGGGAAACTGTCATTTGCCTCACCGGAAAGGATGCTCAGGTACCTCGGACTTGAACCCGGAAGCGTATCGCCTTTCGGACTTATCAACGATGAGACCAGCCATGTACATCTTTTTCTCGACAAAGCATTGCAGGAGGCAGAGACATTATCATTTCATCCGAATGATTGCCGTGGAACAGTGGTCATTACGCGTAATGATTTCGAACGCTATCTCGCCTGTGTTGGCAATACATACGAATATATTACCCTCTACTGATGCAGCATGCCGGGAATGACAAACAAAGAAAAGAAAATGGACAAGAAACCACTCATAGGACATACGGAAACTGAGCTGAAGACAATAGCCATGGAGCTCGGGATGCCGGCCTTTACCGGCGGACAGATTGCACGCTGGCTTTATGTGAACCATGTCCGAGACATTACAGAGATGACCAACATCTCAAAGCATAACCGTGAGAAACTCGCATCCATGTATTGCATCGGAGCGTCAGAACCGGTCGATTGCCAGCGTTCCAAAGACGGAACGGTGAAATATCTGTTCCCGACAGAAAGCGGAAAGACCATTGAGACCGTGTTCATCCCTGACGGAGACCGCGCCACCCTATGTGTATCCTGTCAGGTGGGATGCAAGATGGACTGCCTCTTCTGCCAAACAGGAAAGCAGGGATTCGAGGGACAACTGACCGTGAGGGATATTATCAACCAAATCTATGCCCTCCCTGAACGTGAACGTCTTACAAATATTGTGTTCATGGGACAGGGAGAACCGATGGACAATCTTGATAATGTGCTCCGCGCTACAGAGATTCTCACCGCACCATATGCCTACGCATGGAGTCCGAAACGCATCACGGTGAGCAGTGTAGGCATACGTGGAAAACTAAAAAGATTCCTTGATGAGAGCGAATGCCATGTCGCCATCTCACTCCACACCCCAATTCCGGAACAACGGGAACAGTTCATGCCTGCCGAGAAAGGTATGGGAATACGTGATGTCGTAACACTCCTGAAAAACTATTTCCCGGCCGACAGACGTATGCCGCGTGGAGAAACGGAAGGTGCATCACATCAGAGACGCCTGACATTCGAGTACACCGTCTTCGGCGGTACTAATGACACACCGACTCATCTCAAGGAGATTGTCAGGCTGCTGAGGCCTTTGGACTGCAGGGTCAACCTCATCCGGTTTCATCAGATACCTGACGTGACACTTCAAGGAGCAGGAGAGAGGCAGATGGAGCACATCTGCGACTATCTCAACCGTAACGGTATAACCACAACAATACGGGCATCGCGCGGACAAGACATATACGCCGCCTGCGGACTGCTCAACACGAAACATAAGGAAGAGGCTCTTAATGCCGACGACTGACAGACTTTTGAAACTTAATATTTTGACATGAACATAGGTATCCTACAATCTGCGGGCATCGCCGGCAATATCATTGAGACCGCACTTTCCACACCGGAGCAGGACGAGGTCTTCACCCCAATCATCTACAGCAAGGAGAACGGCAATGACAAAAATGTCGGCTCCGACATTAAATTCGGAAACATTGCCGGCATTGTCATCGCTCCCGGTTCCGCCACGGAGTTCAAATTCGACGGTGCTATGACTTTGTACGTCTCTCCGAACTTCCGCCTTGCTACAATTTTCCCAGACATAACCCAACAGGAAGAGACGGGAAATACGGACATAAATGTCATCACCGAACACATCAGGAAAGTATGGATGTCCCTGAAACGTGACTTCCTCATCTCTGTGCCACGTATCGCCCTGATTGCTCCTGACGAAATCAAGGAAACAGAAACCGAGGAACTAAAATCAATAGTTGCAGGACTTGCAGAACAAGGCATAGGAGTCTTTGGCCCCTACAGTAAGGATAACCATATCGCTCAGCAGCAATTCCTGCATTTCGATGCAACCATCGCCATCTACGAAGGACAGGCCCGTGAGATGCTTAATACAGTGACAGAAGAAACAAGGACCAAGCTTCTCATAGGAATTCCAATGGCTATGGCATCGACTGAGTATGATGCGGCATACGCATTTGACGAGGGAGACCTCACCGAGCCTGCCCTTGCACTCCGTCAGGCCATATACACAATCATTGACGTAGTGCGCTGCCGTACCGAATATGACGAGGGACATCACGACCCGTTGCCAAAACTTTATCATGAACGCCGTGACGATTCGGAGAAGGCACGCTTTGCAGTCAGAAAGCAGCAGGCATCACAAGATGGCAACAACTGATTTCTTAACAGTAGCAAAACCTTACGACAAATGAAGATAGTATTCCTTACCGGTGCAGGAATGTCTGTCGAAAGCGGCCTGACAACCTTTCGAGATGCGGGAGGACTATGGGAGAACTATCCTGTAATGTCAGTGGCAAGCCACGACGGATGGGAACGTGCCCCTGATTACGTCAACGCTTTCTACAATATGCTCCGTAAAAAATACAAGGATGTACAGCCCAACGAAGGCCACAGGATCGTGGCAAGACTGGAGGAAAACGGGCATCACGAAGTCGTTGTGGTAACACAGAATGTCGACAATCTCCATGAGCTTGCCGGCTCAAGGAACGTCATACACCTCCATGGAGAGATGATGAAGATGTGCTCAAGCCGCGACGTCGACAACCCGCGCTTTTGGATTTCACTCCCGCACGAAGGATGGCCGGCAAGCGGACTGGAAGTGCCTAAGGGCGAAAAAGCCGGTGACGGCTCGCTCCTGAGACCATATATCGTATTCTTTCAGGAAAACGTTCCGAATATGTATGATGCCGTACAGGAAGCGCAGGAAGCAGATATTTTCGTCATAATCGGCACCTCCCTGAATGTCTATCCCGCCGCTTCTCTCCTGCAGTATGTGCCAGAGAAAGCAAAAGTGTTCCTCATCGATCCGAAACCTGCTATGAATGAAGGCTCACACGGTGTGCATATCATAGCCAAAGGTGCAAGTGAAGGCATGAAAGAACTTATCGGACTGCTTGCCGAACAATAAGAATTTATCAGTAAAAGACATAAAATTACAGGACTGTGGAACAGAGATTGTTACAACAGATAAAGCAAAGATACGGAGTCGTGGGCAACTGTGAGCAGCTGAACCACGCGCTTGACATCTGCCTTCAGGTAGCACCTACCGACCTGTCCGTCCTCATCATCGGCGAGAGCGGTGTCGGCAAGGAAGTGCTGCCACGCATTATACACGACAATTCTCCACGCAAACGAGAGAAATATCTGGCAATCAACTGTGGCTCCATCCCCGAAGGCACCATCGACTCTGAACTTTTCGGTCATGAGAAAGGAGCATATACCGGTGCTGTTGACGAGGGCGACGGATATTTCGGCATTGCCAACAAGGGAACACTGTTTCTGGACGAGGTCGGAGAACTGCCGCTTGCCACACAAGCCCGCCTGCTGCGAGTGCTGGAAACAGGAGAATATATCCGCGTCGGAGGCACGGAAGTCTTGAAAACTGATGTCCGTATAGTAGCAGCTACGAACGTAAACATGGTTAAGGCCATCAGCGAAGGAAAGTTCCGCCGTGACCTTTACTATCGCCTGAACTCCATTCCTGTGCGCATGCCGGCATTGCGTGAACGCGGCAATGACATCATTTCGCTTTTCCGCCTCTTTGCACTGCAGATGGTAGAGAAATACAAAATGCCGCGCCTTGACCTTACCGAAGATGCTAAACATCTTCTTCTAAAATACAAATGGCCGGGAAACGTGCGCCAATTGAAGAATGTCACGGAGCAAATCTCCCTGCTTTCGGAGGACAGGATGATAACAGCGGAACAACTGTTGAAGTTCATTCCCGATGACGAGGAGTCCATGGCTGTGGCGACATACTCCACCACCGCTTCCGGAGAAAGCCACTCCTACGAGCAGGAACGTCAGCTTTTATTCAACTTTCTTGTAGAATTGCAGAACAGTGTGCAGAGACTCAACGGAGAAGTACAGGAACTTCAGAAACAAGTCATAGCACTTGGAGGACAGCCGGCAGCCATGTCCCATCCGGTACTCTCGCTGCCTCCGGCAACGCCACAGATAGCATCACCGGCCTATGAGGTAGCAGACAGCGAGGAGATAAAGAGCGAAAGCCACGACATGACAGAAAGTCTGAATGTCGGAGAGAACGAAAGGGAGCTTCTGAAGAAAGCTCTTCAGCGCTGCGGAGGTAACCGGAAGAATGCCGCAAAGGAACTGGGAATCTCCGACAGGACCCTTTACAGGCGGCTGAAGCAGCTAAATCTTGAGTAAGCATCATACGTCACAGCCGTTCTTTACCTGGCAAAATGCAATCCTGCCCAATACCACCACTATTATTAATAAGATAAAGAAACATTATTGAAAAGCAGGGTAAAGCCTGTAAAAAGCATATAATATTCCAGGAAAAGCTATACAGAAGCACCTGAGCCGTCATGTACACCTCGTGTAAAAGACATGTAAAGCCACCATCAAGAATAAACCCTAAACGTCCGAACCATCAGATGACAAAACGAATATCAATATTTTCAGCCTTTGCCTTCATACTTCTTCTCTGTGCCTGCAAGGTCAGTTACAAGTTCAACATGTCAAGCATTGACTATTCAAAGGTAAAGAGCATACAGATAGCCGACTTCCCGATCCGTTCCTCATACGTATGGGGTCCGATGGGTCCGATGTTCAACAACAAGCTGAAAGACCAGTTTGCCGACCATACAAAACTCATTCAGGTAAAGCGTAACGGTGACCTTAAGCTTGAGGGTGAGATAACCAACTACACACAGCGCAACAAGTCCGTATCCGCTGACGGCTACTCCGCTCAGACGGAACTTGCGATAACCGTAAACGTAAGGTTCACCAACAATACCGACCACAATGAGGATTTCGAACGTCAGTTTACGGCAACATCAACCTACGAGACAACACAGTCGCTGACCTCTGTACAGGAACAACTTGTCACAGAAATGGTTGACGACATCTGCGACCAGATTTTCAACGCCTGCGTCGCCAACTGGTAAAGCGGACATTATAGTCCTCATAAGGATCGAGCATATTGAAGGCATCTTCGATATGCTCGATTTTTATTATACATGAAGGACTGCCGACAATAGAGATGATGTCATATCTCGTGCGTCGGTTTTCCTTTCTGAACATTGACTTGTAGCGAGCAGCGGCATTGACGACATTGCGCCTCTTTTCCGCATCCACCGCCTCATACGGTTCTCCGAAAGCATCCGTGGAGCGCGTCTTCACCTCTACAAAGACAAGAGTAGTATCATCCTCGTCTATACATACAAGATCTATGTCCGTATTGCCACACCTCCAGTCACGGTCTCTCACATACCATCCTTTCGACTCCATATATTCCGCCGCCCGTTCCTCACCCCAGCGGCCAAGCTCGTTATGCTCTGCCATAATGATATTATAATAAGTTTTCCGACAAAGTTCCGGGCGGCCGTACCGACTGCCATGAGAAACAAAAAAGTTTGCCGGCAGTGCTTTGCCGGCAAACTCACAAAAGCATTATCTGTAAATCTTCTTTATTTCTGCGTTCTTATAGTAATGGAGCAATATCTCGTCATACTTGAATCCCTGTTTCCCCATAACAGCTGCGCCAATCTGACACAGTCCGACACCATGTCCCCATCCTTTGCCTTTCAGGATAAAGTCTTCACCGTCATCAATTACGTTGAACGCAGAACTGTAGAGATGCGTATCTGACAACGCACGGCGTATCTCCAGTTCCTTTCCAATAGTGAAAGAGCGTTCTGTACCGATGATTTTCAGACGCGAGATTCTTCCAGACCGTCCCCTTTCGAGGGGCTCCATTGCAACGATGTTGCCAAGATCAAGATGCAGTTTCTCCATCAGCAGGCTCTTAACCTTGGCCTTACCGATGCGTACCTCCCACTCATAAAAATCCTGAGTCTCCTGGTCATAGTCGTTAAGAACCTGCCGCAGGACTTTCGGGTCACGCGTATTACAGTACGGGTCGGCCACAGAGACGAGGTACGGCTTATTGATATTCTCCCAGCAATAGCGGTACTCCTCCGTCACACCGCCACAGCATTTGGAGAAACGCGCATCACAAATCTCATCGCCCGACACAAGAATCTCGCCCTGCGTCTGGCGTATCGCCTCACGGACATGGGCGGAAGTCTGCTTTGTTATTCCCTGATAACGCTGACAATGGTCATCGGCACACACGTCAAAGATAGTATGGTCTTCACGGTCGTACCAGCGTATCAGTTCATTATCCTTCTTTATGAACGAGAAGAATCCCGAGTTCTGCTCCTGGCTCATACGCCTATGCTGCATCTGTGCAAGAAGCCATGAGCGCGAGATGACGGCATGTGCCTTCAGCAACTCCAACGAGGATGTTGCAGACATCTCGGAAGAAATGACACTCGTAAGATAATCTTCAACAGAAAGTTCATTGATTGCACAGACCTTTCCCTCATGGACAACGAAGCGCAGAGAGCCTTTGAAGGTCTGCTCCTCAAGGCGTTCCCAATGGAAGTTCACACCAATGGTGACGTCATGTATCGTAAATGATGCTTCTCCCTTGAAATTTTCCGCTTTTCCCGGCACAAAAGTCAGCTCGCGATACTCATTGCCGTTCCATAGAATACTTCCCTCCGAATGCTTCACAGCCTGCTCGCCAATGATGGTCTCCCCTTTCGCCGTGTACGGAGAATTCAGGGAAAAACGTATCTCCTCGCCGGAAATGATGCCGACAGTGACGTGGGGAACCTTCCTGAACTTTATGTCCGCATCATCATTCTTCTGCCGGCCGGCTATCTTCGTGACAACTTTCTCCAATTCCTGCGGTGAAAGTGCCACCTCCCTGAGAATATCGGCTACCGCCTGTGAGGTAATCGTATTGAAATCAGACTCCTGCGGGGTGATGACCAATCCTGCCATATCAAGTGCTCCTGGAGAAATCATCGGGTTCGGATAGCATTCAGGACGGTGTCTCTTGCGTGGGAACATCACTGTCAGGGTCTCGTCACCGTTACGCCATCCGAGAATATTCATCATCGGCTCCGTGTCATCCCCCTGCATCGGGAGAGCGTCATAAACGGTGTTGAACAACTGACGGAACGCCTTCTCCGAGCGGGACCGCACCACCAGTGCAGGACAGACATAATCATTGATGACAGAGATGTCCTCACCGTCACTGACCTGAATGACCTGCCGCAGCGAACGTGAGAGACGCGCCCACTGCTTCTGCAGAGGTACTATGCCGGACGTTCCGGCCTGAAGGTGCAGATGATCAGGACATGATGCACCGCATTTCGGACCGTTGTAGAACACCATTATGTCAGGATAGTGCTCAAGAATCCGGTAGATTTTCGTATAAACCTCCCGTATCATCTGCGGACGGTGCGCATGTGACGGCAGGGTGAAATGAGTCGGAAGGATCGGGAACGGATTGACAAGCATGTCAAGAGTATCATCCAAATGCTTGACCATCTGCTCCTGAGGACGGTTGTCCTTGCAGAGGAAGCAAGGACGGACGGCTATCGCCGCCTTGCTGATACTCGCCCCTGTGGATACGATGCGTGCAGGATTGTACTGCAGCTTCAGCATCGTGCCGGTAACCTCGTCAGCAATTTCCCTTACCTGTACCCCATTAAGGTCTATATATCTCTTGCGTGCGTCATCCCATAGCTCCAACTGACGGTTGAAGAACCGCTGCAGCTTTGCCGTGCTCGCATCAGGACTGACATTGCCGTCAAGGCGGTCAGCCCTTGCCTCCATGGCTATTCTTGCCCTCAGCTCCATGGTGCGCAGGCGGTCCTTATAGGCATTGTTGGCATTGACACGCTCCACGGAGAGTGACGCGTCACTGTTCCCTCCCCATCGGCGGCAGAGGTAAAGCTCATCATAGATGCGCCCGATCATGTACTTGCGCGAGAACGCCAGCCCGAGGGCGTAATCCTCACCATAGCTCGTATTCGGGAAACGGAACTGCCGGAGTATCGGAGTGAAGAACGCACGTGGCGCACCGAGCCCATTGATGCGCAGAGCGTTGTTCATGCCGTTCTCCGCCGTCCATTCCTTATGGTCAATCAGACCCGGAGGAAGCGTATTGAGGTCAAAGTCACACATACGGTAAGAGCCTATCACCATTGCAGCCTTCTGCTTATAGAAGGCATCGACAATCTGCTGCAGCGTCCGCGGCGAAGAATACAGGTCGTCAGAATCAAGCTGCACGGCGAACCTGCCGCAATGGACGGAATCTACCGCCACGTTCCAGCAGCCGCCGATGCCGAGGTCGTCGCGCTCCGGGACGATGTGGATCAGCCTGCCGTCCTTTGCCGACAGTTCACGGAGAATCTCCGTGGTGCCGTCAGTGGAATGGTTGTCGACGACAATGACGTTGAAAGGGAATTTGGTCTCCTGAGCCAGTGCTGATTCAACGGCGTCACGGACAGTTCTCGCACGGTTGAACACAGGAATGACAACGGAAGCCTCAATCTCAAACTCCTGCTCTCCGAAGTCAGGCGCGATATAGTCCTGCGGGTCAATCAGCGCACCGATCTTCTCAAGATGGTGTGTGACAACCTTCTCCATCTCTATCTGCACCTCACGGTTGCGGGGATTGACATAGTCAAACTGCTTCTCGCCTGACTTGCGGCTGTCCTGCTCCTCTTCCGTATAGAGCAGTTCGTCAAGATGGAACAGTTCTCCTCTCGCCGACAGCCACAGACGCAACGAATACAGGCCTGCAAATTTCAGCTCTCCCGCCGCGGAAGCATTGCTGCGGGCATAATCTTTCAGCAACGATGTCCGGATAAAAAGCAGTGTCCCGAAATCAAAGTCATCACGCAATGCCCCCTCGCTATAGTCTATTGTAGGATGCTTCTCACGCTTGCCTCCAAACGTCTTGTAATAATCACTGTACACCATCGCCGCCCCGGTCTCCATGGCGGCACGCAGCATGCGCTCAACGGCGTACTGGCCAAGCTGCAAGGGAACGGCCTTTATGGCAAGGAGGGTGTAGTCGGCCTTCGCCTTCCCTGCTATATGGCATATTGTCTCGCCGGCGACAATCTCCGCGCAGTCAAGTACCACAGTCTGCTTCACCACGGCGTTGTCGCGCAGCTGTGAGGCAAGACTCTCTGATGTGACAAAGCAGTCTATACGTGCTCTCATGTTCTTCTGTTATATTTATGTCTTAAAAGACTTTTCAACTTTGTATATGTGAATATGTTGCAAAGATAGTAAATATTTTCGAGTAACACCCGGTTTTAATGCCTGTTTTTAAGTTTTTTCTCCTTTATTCCAATAAGTAGCTGTTGAAAATTATTGTATAACTGAACATTTACTTACTAAAACTTGTTCTTTTTGTCGCTTAGTGCATCCGCTTGCCAACGTTACGCGCACTAAACGCATAAAACAACTGCATTTTTTTTTAGCATAAACCGATTTACAACGGTGACTTCTGACATGACACCGGTCTCTGTCATCCGGTTTGCAAGCCCTTACCTTTTGCCATGTAAACCTTTACCTTTTACACTGTAAATCGTTACCTTTTATAACGTAAAAGGTAACGATTTACAACACCCCATGTAACATACTGATTATTAATAACCAAGCAATAAACTCCAAAAAATATTGGCAATAATTGTCCCTGCTGCCATGCCAAAATTCCGTCACCATGCAGGCAAAGGTTCCACAAACCTGCCGGACAGCAATGGCTTGATACTGCTTCAAGGAACAACACGTTTATACACAATTACAGGAAAAATTATCGCAAAAAGTGCAATTTATAAGTAAATTTGGCATAAATATGCAAACATTTTATTAAATTTGGTTAATTTCACAAAAAAAAGAGTTATCGCTTGTTTTTATTATATACCTTTGCAAGCACAATGACAAAATGTCAAAGACGAAGCACTATTGCTTTACATTTGTCAAAACCGCAAAGACATCAGGCAACAGAAATATCCCATGAAATCAAAAATCATATCATTATTCACACTTCTGCTAAGCACATTCCCGGCCATCAGTACAGTTGCGGTACCCGCAAAGCCGGGACTGCTGAAAATGTATCAAGCCGACGGAACAGAGATAACGGTAAGGCTGATGGGCGACGAGCACCATCATTTCTATCTCAGCGAGGACGGCTACCTGTTGGTAAACGACAATGAGACATTCTACTACGGAAACACTGACGGCAACGGCAATATCATAAGTTCAGGAATTGCCGCCAGCCAGATAGGCAGACGGTCTAAGGAGGCGAAGCAATACCTGAGGAATGTCGACATGACCGGAGTCCGCGAAGCATTGCAGAAGAAGGCAGTGACCAGACGTGCGGCCAAAAGTCCTAATAAGGCCGTGGGGCTCTTTGACACCGGTTTCCCGTCCAAAGGCGACCAGAAAGGAATCGTGATTCTTGTGGAATACAAGGATAAGAAGTTCACTCTCTCCGACCCATACGACTATTTCAGCAGGATGCTCAACGAAAACGGATTCAGTGACTATGGAGGAACAGGATGTGCAGGAGAATATTTCCGCACCTCTTCCAAGAATCAGTTCCGTCCGACATTTGACGTGTTCGGGCCTGTCACGCTGTCACAGAACATGAGCTATTATGGCGGCAACAACTCTTCCGGCGACGACATGAATCCGGAGAAGATGGCAACCGAGGCGTGTCAGCTTCTTGACGCTGCCGTGGACTTCTCGGAATACGACCGTGACAATGACGGATATATAGACAATGTGTTCATCTTCTATGCCGGACGCGGCGAAGCCTCCGGCGGGGCGGCCGCCACGGTATGGCCCCACTCGTGGAATATCACATCTGCGACAAGCACACCATACTTCTTCGACGGAGTACGCCTTGACCGCTATGCATGCAGCAATGAATGGGAAGGTTCCAGACCTGACGGTGTCGGCACGTTCATACATGAGTTCTCACACGTAATGGGACTGCCGGATCTCTATGCAACAAGCTACACCTCGTCATTCACTCCGGGAGCATGGTCGGTTCTGGACTACGGGCCTTATAACAATAACGGATGCACCCCGCCGCTCTACTCCATATATGAGCGGTACTCTCTTGGATGGATGCAGCCGGAGGAACTTACCGGACCGAAGAACGTGACGATGGGCGACATATCCTCAAACACGGGATTTATCATAAGAACCGAAAAAGAAAACGAGTTCTTTCTCTTTGAGAACAGACAGCAAAAAGGGTGGGACAAGTACATACCGGGACACGGAATGCTTGTATGGCATATCGATTATAACGAGTATGTATGGACGCGCAATGTCGTGAACAATACCGCAGCCCATCAGTATGTCGACCTTGAGGAGGCCGACGGTTCACAGAGCGACTATTCGAGAGCTGGCGATGCCTTTCCCGGAACCGGCAATGTGACATCGTTTACAGATGATACCACACCGTCCATGAAGAGCTGGAGCGGACACAGGCAGGAACTGCCGATAACCGACATAAAGGAGACCGGAGGCGTAATAACGTTCAAGGTCGCCGGAGGGGCCGTCATTCCTGACGCAACCGTTGCAGAAGAGGCGACAGAGGTGACACCGGTATCGTTCAAAGCGAACTGGCAAGCAGTTGAGAATGCCGATACATACCATCTGTCCGTATATACAAAGGATGCCGGAGGGACACGTACTTATCTCAGCGGATACAGCAAAAGGAATATCGGCAACCGGACAAGCACTGCCGTTACAGGACTTGAACCGGTAACGAAATATTACTATACGGTATATGCCGGTAACGAAGGGGAAGTCAGCGGAGAGTCAAACGAAGTCGGCGTGGAGACAGCCGAGATGACTTTCTCCTTCCTCAAGCCTGCCGCATTGGAGGCAACGGAAGTCACCGGGACATCTTTCACCGCAAACTGGCAGAGCCTTGATGATGCGGAGGAATATACGCTGAATGTCTATTCCAAGAAATACGGAGAACCGGAGAAGGACATCGTGGACTTCACCGGCGGCGTAAAGAACCTGCCGGAAGGATGGAAAAGCAACTCCACGCAGTCATACGCGAACAAGTCCTATTCAGGTGAGGCCGCACCGTCACTGCGTTTTGTACAGACAGGCAGCTATATTGAGTCCCCGGAGTATCCGTTTCCGGTACGCAGCCTTTCATTCTGGCACAGAGGCAGCCAGGCTTCAGAAGAAAACACCATAACCGTCAGTGCAGCCGGAAGGAACAGCAAGTGGACGGAAGTGGCAGTGACCGGTGTCGAGAACACCGCAGGAGGCATGGTGACTCTTGTCGAGGACTTTCCTGAAGACACATATAAAATCCGCATTATATACAACATGCCCGGCAAAGGTTCCCTCGCCGTTGACGATATTGTCGTCGGATGGGGCGGCGATGTTGAAGCCATAGAGGAGGCAAAGAAGAAGATACAGGCACCGGCTGTCAGTCTTGAAGTGAACGGTCTCATGCCGGGAAAGACCTATTATTATAATGTACAGGCAACTGACGGAGAGTTAGTGTCAAGGCTGTCCAACGAGATTAAGGTCAGGACTGCCGATGTCAACACCTCAATTGCCGGTCTCCCGGCCGGCCGGACTGAGGAGCTGAGCCTCTCAGGTGACATCCTTACAATCACGGGAGTCAGCGGAAAAGCCGTCATAGTGACAGATGTCCATGGACGGCTGATGCTAAGCACGGCTGAGTCTGGCACGGACAATGTCTCAGTAAGCCTGCCTTCACACGGCATATACATAGTAAGGATTGACAATTCACGTGCGATAAAGATAAGGAGGTGACTGCCTCTTGAGTGCTTCTTCGGAATAAAAGGGGATTTCTTCCGTTGAAGCTGGAAAAACAAACATAATCCCCACAAGAGTCTATAATGAAAAGATTGTTTACTTTTGCAATCATTTCCCTGATTGCATCGCTGACATTCGCACAGGCTCCTTTGGCAAAGAAGAACGCTGCCGGCAACAGACTGGAGCGTATGGCCAACTTGGAGGAAGTCGCGAGGATGGCAAAAGAAACAAAAGAACTGCAGGCGGCAAAGGCCGTAAAAGATGCGGTTCCACAGGAAACAGCTTCTTCCGTGCTGCGCAAAAGCTCTGCCAAAAGACCTTTCTTCGACAGCGTGGAGAGCACAGTTGTCAAATCCTGGACGTTAGGCGGTTACAGATCAGAAGTGTCTGCGACACCTTACAAGTCAAGCACACGCAAGGCCACCGCTCAGGAAGGTAACGTGACAGTGACAACAGATGCAAACGGCATCATCACAGACGTGACCGGCGTTGAGCCAAAGATGTACCAGCGTGCAACCACTGGAACCGCTTACTATAACAATAACGGTTCTGTAAACATGACATCCCAGTCCGGCATGGTAACTGTTATTGAGGATGGTGACAATGTCTACATCAAGGATCCTGTCACACGCTATACCACAGGAGCGTGGGTAAAAGGAACAAAGAGCGGCAACACCATCACCGTAGCTGCCAAGCAGCCATTGACATACAGCGCACAATACAATGCTTCCGTCAGCCTCAGGTGGGGAGTCATAAATGCGGCAGGAAGCATTGCCGCTGCCGATGACCATGCAGAAGCCATCACATTCTCCGTCAACGGTAACGTGCTGACTCTTGAAGGCACACAGAAATATACAGGGACTGCCGATGCTTATTTCATTGGCGGATTCTGGGATGACGACAACAGCTCAACCAGATATGGCGATGCAGAGAGTGTACTGACATACGATCCGACTTATGTCGCACCTTCCACAGACCTCGTAACTCCACCGGCAGGCACCACGGGAACAGGCTGGTATATGAATTGCACTTCTGTATCATCAAGCGGTGAGACAGCTGTCAACAACCAGGCTGTCAAGGTTGCTTTCGTTGGTGATGACATTTACATTCAGGGAATCTCCGATTCTTTCACCACATCTTGGGTAAAGGGTACCGTCAATGGTACAAGCATCAAGTTTGACAAGTTCCAGTATGTAGGCAAATATGGCACAAGCGACTGCTGGTTTGTAGGCCTCAACGCCACACAAGAACTGTCTGACGCCACTGCGACATACGATGCTCAGGCAAAGACTATCACATTCAACGAGGCAATCCTTATCAATGCGGCAACCGACCGTGTCTACTATCTGAACTGGTTCAAGGACGCCATACTCAGCGAAGAGGCAAAAGTCATTGAGGAGCCTACGCTCACAGACCTTACGGCAGCACTGCCTTACACCAATAATTTCGACACAGACGAGGAACAGGGCCAGGTTGCAATCTATGACGCAAACGAGGACAAGAGCACATTCACCTTTGAAACTCATACGACAACAAGCAGTACTGTTGCACGCTACCGTTACAGCACATCCAACAATGCTGACGACTATCTCATCTTCCCTGGTGTAAGCCTGAAAGCAGGTGCCGCTTATAAAGTCTCCGTCGATGCTGCGGCTTATGGTCCAAGCTATCCTGAGCGTCTTGAAGTCGTGGCAGGAAAGGCAGCAAAAGTTTCTCAGCTCACAATCCCTGTGATAGCAAGCACCGACGTCAACACCAAAGAGTTTGTCACACTTGGCAACAACAAGTTCACTGTAACAGAAGACGGAACATACTATATTGCCGTTCACGCGATCTCTGACAAGAACATGTTCTACCTCTATGTGGACAATTTCTCAATCTCAGAACTGGACGACAGTGCTCCTGCCACTGTGAGCGACCTTGCCATCACAGCAGACGCAAACGGCGCGAACAAGGCTACCGTCACATTCACGACTCCAGGCAAGACCGTCAGCGGCACAGCCATCACCGAGAACGTCAACGTGACAGTAAAGCGTGAGGGCACAGTAATCTTCAATGAGACTAAAGCTGCCGGCTCAGCAGTAAGCATCGATGATCAGGTAGAGGCTGCAGGTTACTATACCTATTCCGTAACAGCTTCCTGCGGCGAGCACCTCGGTGAGGCTGCCACAGAGAAGGTTTACATCGGCTATGACACTCCTGACGTTGTCAGCAACGTAACCATCGCCGACAAGAGCGGTTCTGTGGAACTTGCATGGAATGCGCCTGCAGCCGGTGCAAACGGCTATGTCATCAACCCGGCAGACTTCACTTATAACATCTATCCTGTAGAATTCATGTCATTCCTCGGCATGACATTCCCTGTGACAGACTATGCGAACCCTTATCTGACAGGACTGACAGAGACATCTGCCAACGTTCCGTTCGACACCAACAGCGGCGACCATGAATTCACATACTTCGCTGTTACGACTCAGAACACCACAGGAGAGTCTGACGATGTCTACGCAGCAATAGTCACAGGTGCACCCTATCAGATGCCGGTATTTGAGTCTATTGCCTCCGGCTCACTCAGCTACTGGTGGGGATATGCAAGTGACAACTATAACCAGCAGCTTGAAGGCGGCCTGTACATTGGCGACAAGGCATCTGACGGTGACGGAAACTGCTTCCAGATGACTGCAAAAATAAGAGGCTGGGTGAATCTCCAATCAGGAAAGATCGCACTTGCCGGTGCTGTCAACCCTACCCTGACGTTTGACTACTCTGCCGACGCAGCGACACCTCTGGCCGTATCCGTCATCACTCCTGACGGAGAAACGACAATAACGGAACTCACTGCTGGCACAGACTATGCTTCTGCAACAATCTCACTTGCCGACTATGCTGACAAGGACTGGGTACGCGTAATAATCACCGGCACATTCTCCGCAGCAGGCAATGTATATCTCGATAACATCCGTGTTTACAACATGCTTGACAACAACCTCGTTGCAGGCACCATCACTGCCACATCAAGAGTGGCTGCCGGTGAGGACGTGACTGTAACCGTCAACGTTGAGAACCAGGGCTCCAACACGGCCGAGGCCGGTTCTTATACCGTAGACCTCTACTGCAACGACTCCAAGGTTCAGTCTCTCCCGGGTACCGAACTTGCAAAGAACGCGAAGACAACATTCGAGTTCACGGAGGCTACAAACGTTATGACAGCCTCTGAGCTGATTTGGAAAGCTGTAATCGAGTTTGATGCTGACGAAGACAAGACAAGCAACACTACAGCTACGGCAAAGACAGTCATCAAGACAAACAACTATCCTGCTGTCACAGACCTTGCAGGCAAGCAGACAAATAACGGCGTAAGCCTCACATGGAGCGAGCCTGACATGACTTCCGCACAGGCAGAGCCTGTTACTGACGACTTTGAGAACTACGAATCGTTCGCCATCAACAATGCAGGAGAATGGTCATTCATCGACGGTGACGGTCTGAAGACCTACGCAATAGATGGTCTGACATTCCCTGGTGCCGGAAGCGAAATGGCATATATCACATTCGACAATAGCGGTGACGAATTCAATGAGTCGTTCGATGCTCACTCTGGCAACAAGTATCTTGCTTCGTTCGCTTCCAATGGCGGTCAGAACAACGACTGGATGATTTCTCCTGAACTTGCGGGCGTTGCGCAGACCATATCATTCTTCGCCAAGACCTATACTGCACAATACGGCAATGAGTCGTTCGAGTTCTATTACTCGACAACAGGCAAAGAAATGACCGACTTCATTAAGGCCGGAGGAGACGAGACCGTACCTGACGAATGGACAGAGTACACATTCGATGTGCCGGAAGGTGCAAAGTATTTCGCCATCCGCTGCACATCTGACGACAAGTTCATTTTCCTCGTTGATGATGTCACATACATCCCGGCAGGGGCATCAGCAGGCGATCTCTCACTTGTAGGCTACAACGTCTACCGTGACGGAGAGAAGATAAACTCAGAGCCTGTAGAAGAGACTGAGTACATTGATGCCGATGCTGCTGAGGGCGTGCACTCTTACGTTGTAACAGTTATTTACGACAAGGGCGAGTCTAAGGTTTCCAACGTTGTCACAATATCTGTCAGCACAGGTATTGCAGGCATAGCAACAAAGGCGACAAAGGTTTCTGTCAACGGCAAGACCATCACCGTTGCTGATGCTGAGGGTGAGAACGTAGGCATCTACACGGCTGACGGCAAGACTGTCTACAACGGTGCCGGCAGTGCTGAAACCAACGTACGCGTTGAGAACGGTGTGTACATCGTTAGAGTCGGAAGGAACATCACCAAGACTGTGGTGAAGTAACCATATCTCATTACATAGAATAACAGAGAGGGCGTATCGGTAAAATTAACGGTATGCCCTCTTTCTTTTATATGAAAAATGGCAAAGGATAAGACTCCTCGAAAATAGATGGCCGGACTCCCGGCGATGACAGTCCGGCCATCTATTTTTGAAATTATGGGAGGCATGAGAACAAAAGGTAACCATTTGCATGGTGAATCGTTACCTTATGCATAGTGAGTCGTCATCTTTTACCATACTAAAGGCAACCGTTTGTTTTCGGACTGTCAGACTATGGGACGGACAGCATTGAGAATTCATACGGCAAACCGTTTTCGTCATTGTCAAAAAATCATTGTCACACAGTATTATCATGACTGTTGATAAACATTTTATAAGAAGTAACTGTTGGAAATTAGTTTATACTAAAACCGCAGTTGTTTTTTAGGCGGTTAGTGTACGGAGCCGAAGGAGCAATGCAGGCATTGTGACTGAGTGACAAGCACTAACTGACAAAAAGAACGTTTTCGTTAAGCCAGATGAGCAGAACGAAACTCGTTTCAGTTATGCCATGGCGAGAAAAGGTAGAATGAAATTCAACAAGTTTTAGTGAGAAAACATTATATTGTAAAATAATTATCAATAGTTACTTAAGATTGTCGTTCCCAATAACCTATTTCCAACAGTTAATTCAGCAGAACACCGAAGCACTCGTCCGGTCTCCGCAACATACGATTCAGATAATCTTGCCATGACAATAAAGGGGCGGCTCCGTTTGGAGCCGCCCCTTGTGTCTCTTTACGACAGCAGGTCATTAAGCCTGGCTGATAGCCTCGTTAGGACAAACATCAGCACATGTGCCGCAGTCTACACACTTCTCTGGATCGATTGAGTAGATATCGCCCTCAGAGATAGCGTCCTGCGGGCACTCGCTAATACAAGTACCGCAAGCGATACAGTCGTTGCTAATTACGTAAGCCATAATCTTATTTAATTTAATTGTTTATAATATTTTTTATAATAATAAGCCATACTGAAAAATCAGTACTGCAAAATTACTAAGAATTCTCGAAATACCTAATATCAGGTATCCGTTTCTCGTTTTTTTAACTACATTTAACCGTTGAGGAGTCGGTATTCTTTTATGCTCTTTCCCAATCTCTGTCTATGCATCAGTCTACGGCCGGTTAAGCATAAAATACAGAGATAACGTATTTTGCAAAGAAGAACACAGGCGGAACAAGCAACGAAGGAAGCATCCGGAGAGTATGGCAGTTACGGAGTTTCAGCAGGTCAATTCCTGAAGCTGTGATAAGTATTCCGCCTATGATGCTGAGTTCCGTCATCAATTCCGGTGATATTGCCGATGCAGACATCTTCGCAATACAGTAGAACATCCCCTGCCAGCAGAACAGAATCGGTGCCGCCCACACCATGCCTATGCCGTAAGTGGCGGCAAGGACAGCACTTGAAACGAGGTCAAGAGTGGCATTGGTGAAGAGGAATGTATGGTCGTCATGCAATGCCGCCATTACGGGGCCGAGCATGGAAAATGTGCCGATGCAGTAAAGAAGGCATCCTGTCGTCAGTCCGTCGGCGAGGGACGGGCGGACAGAGGACGACGTCTGCCATTCGCTGTCCTTCTTCCCAAGGTCTTTCAGGCGTTCAATCCCCATGGCGGTTCCCATGACGCTGCCTGCTGCCATGGAGACAATGAAAAGCACCGGGTAACGGCTGTCAGGCATATTGTGCACAAAAGTGTTCACTCCGAGTAGCACCGCACATATACCGAGGGCTGTGTAGAGCGCGTCCCGGTACTTCTCCCCTATACCTTTTTTCAATATACTGCCTATCAATGAGCCTGCAATGATGCAGACGGCATTCACTATTGTTCCCGTCATTTCTTAATTTCGTTCTGTTCGTTTAGCAAGAGCAAAGGTACGAAAAATCTTTGAATACGGTGCAAATGATGATGAAAAATATTGTCTGCAATGGGCTTGGGCATGTATAACGAGGGCTATGCAGGAGCATAAAAATATCATTGGCACATATTTTTTTGACGATTTCTTCATTAATTTCGTAAAAAACGATTAACTTTGCAATTGAAACTCTGTTCTTGAAGTTTCGTAACATAATGCAAAAGCGTCATCGATGCTTTGTCAGTTGGATGAGTTGAAACGTAGGAAATTTCATCATATAGTTCAATGGGCAATGTCGGAAGTGACTGCTACGGGTATGCTATTATTGTATCCCGAAGTGCTTGGGGGCATGTTCGCCTTCAAGCACTCTTTGGGGATATTATACATACTGACGTGGGCAGACATTCTACTCGTTCAACTATATAGGTTTCCTACGACCTCAACCATCGGAACGAGCAGAGATGGATGCCCACGCTTTGTTTAACATAAATCATCATTTCCTTCATCCGGGTGTCATGTCGGAGTTTTTATTTTTCCAGTATCTATGAGAACAGTAAAAGCACTGTCCGTTGCTGTGTTTGCGCTATTTGTGGCGTGTGCCCATGCGCAACGGAAAACAACAGTGGTCGAGGCACCTGCCAATTCTGTAGCGCAGACGGGCAAGACTATCAAAAGGAAAGTTGCCATAGGGCGTTTCTCCAACGAGACCCAATATGGCAAAGGGATTTTTTATGACAAGAGCAACGACCCGATGGGAAAGCAGGCTTTGGACATTTTGTCCGCAAAGCTTGCCGCTTCAGGCAAGTTTCTCCTACTCGAGCGTAATGATTTGGCAAGCCTTTTAGAGGAATGCCAAAAAAACGGCGAGGGAGCTTCCGCCATAGGAGCCGACTATATGATTATCGGCTCTATAACAGAGTTCGGACGCAAGAACGTCGGAAAGAACGGAGTATTCACTTCCACAAAGACCCAGACTGTCGATGCCGCGGTGGCAATACGCCTTGTCGATGTATCAACAGGCTTGATTATTTATTCTGACGAGGGAAAGGGCAAGGCAGAAATCACGGCAAAGACAACCATGGGAGTGGGAGGACAGGTTGACTATGACGCTTCCCTGGCGGACAAGGCCATATCCGAAGCCATAGGACAACTTGTAGAGAATATCATAAACAAATGTACAGACAAGCCTTGGAGGACATATTTTTTGTCCTATGACAGTGATGCTGTCATCATTGCCGGCGGCAATAGTCAAGGGCTATCAGCAGGCGACACTTTCAGCGTTATGACAAAAGGAAAGAAAGTGAAGAATCCGCAAACCGGCATAACAATAGAACTTCCCGGGAAACAGCTGGGAACGGTGACCGTTACCGATACGGCCGGTGACACTCCTGAAACGGAGTACTCTGTCGTCATCTATAACGGCAGTACACCCATTGACGCTGAAAACTTGTCTAACTATTATATAATACAGAACCAATGAGAAAGAGAATCAACATTTTTGTATTGGCCTGTGCCGCCGTTTTACTTGCATCATGCAGGGCACACCTGCCTGTCAGCCAGGAAACAGGCAAAGAGGATTTGGCTAATATCATATTTATCAGTGCGGGAAACAGAGGATCTTATGATGTGAGCGTGCAGCTTGACAATGACACAAAGTTCACGGCATCCACGGTAAAGGCGAAAAAGTCCAATCGCCGCGGCACACAGTACACCGTGAAAACGGGAACCCGTCACCTTGTCATAAGGAAAGACGGAAATGTCATATACGACAAGAAACTGTTCCTGTCATCAGGAGAAACGAAAGAAATTCAATTACCATAAATCATGAAAAAGTCAACTTTATTTTTGCTGTCGGGAGCAGTTGTGACTGCGCTCTCCGCATGCGGGCCGTCAAAGACCCTGTACTCATGGTATGACTATGAGGACGCAACTTACAAGTACACGAAGAATCCTGACGAGAAGCATCAGGAGAAGATGATGAACCAGTATGCCAAAGTTCTGCAGAAACAGAAAGGAACACGCAAGACTGTCCAGCCAGGACTCTATGCAGAATACGGCTATATGCTCGTAAAGGCGGGCAAGAAAGAAGAGGGACTCGAACTCATGAACAAGGAAATAGAACTTTATCCTGAGTCAAAGGCTTATGTCTCACGCATTATTGAACAGTTAAAGAAATGAAGAATATATTGATTACAATAGCAAGCGTCATCGTTCTTGCATCCTGTTCGTCAGGCCTGTCACTCGAGAAGCAATATCCTCTGATGTATACCGAGAGACCTACGTCAATAGTCATTATGCCCCCAATCAACAACACTACGCATGTCGAGGCAAAGGATTACTTCTATACCACTCTCTATGCCCCTCTTTGCGAGAAAGGCTACTATGTATTTTCTCCATATCTGACAATGGAACTGTTCCAGACGGAAAGTGCTTATGACGCTGAAATGTTCATAGACGGCGACCTGAATGTCTTCAAGAATGTGCTTGGTGCCGATGCCGCGATGTTCACGAAGATAACAAAATGGAAGCGCAACAATGTCGGCGGCACGATTTCGGCCGAGGTCGAATACATCCTGAGGTCGACAACCACAGGAGAAACTCTTTACACACGTAAGGGAGACATCAAGCTTGATACAAGTGTAGGCGGCGGAAATCTTCTCGTGAACCTGATTGCGACAGCCGTAGCGACGGCAACTACTGACAAGGTTGAGGCCGGCAGGGCCTGCAGTATGTATGTACTGTCGAACATGCCTGCCGGGAAATACGACACCGCCAATTTTGACAAAGACAGGAACAAGCCTGCGGGAAAGATGTTCCTGAAAGGTGCTGTGAAAAAGCAATGACTTCTTTTTTGCATCTGATGCAGGTGCCGGAAGCGGACAGTCCCCGTATCCGGCACCTGCTTTTGTATTCTTCCTGCATATCTTTTCATGAGTTATAAGCCGATACGGATGCAGAACTGCCCTTGGGACGGGCAGCATGCGGATGCCGTTACGGCAGTGTCCGGAGATGGAGCAAAGTAATAAGACCACCTGTTGCCGTAAGTAATTTATGACAAAAATGCTTACTGCAACAGGCTTTTTATTAAAGAAGATTTGCAATAATCGGATGATTTTTTGTACTTTTGCGCATGAATTAACACGTAAGAAGGCAAGAGTCAAAAGAATCATACAAGGAAACTATGATTTTTGTTCTTGGGAATATTTTATGTTTCTTAGTGATGACAGTATAAAAAAACAGCGATGACGCAATGAAGAAAGTTATGATGAAAGGTACCGGACAGACGGTATTCCCCGTACTGTTCGCCATCAGTTTCGCCCATTTTCTGAACGATATGATGCAATCTGTCATACCGTCAATATACCCTATGCTGAAGGATAAGTATGGCCTTACGTTCGGGCAGATAGGTCTTATGACACTTGTCTTCCAGATGTCTTCGTCAATCTTGCAGCCGCTTATAGGCTTATATTCCGACAGACATCCCCATCCGTACTCTCTGTCTACGGGAATGATGTTCACGTTCACAGGAATAGTCATGCTTGCCTTTGCCTGTGACTTCGGGCTGATAATGCTTGCCGTGGCGGTGATAGGCATGGGGTCGTCCATTTTTCATCCAGAATCGTCACGCATAGCACAGATGGCAGGCGGCCCGAGACGCGGACTTGCTCAGTCGATTTTTCAAGTGGGAGGAAACGGCGGCAGTGCCATAGGCCCTTTGCTGGCTGCGGTCATTATCCTTCCATTGGGTCAGGAGTCAATCGTATGGTTTGCCATAGCAGCCCTTCTTGCCGGAACAACGCTGTTTCCCGTCGGCAGCTGGTACAAGCGTCAGCTTCATAGGATAAAGGAGAAGGCGGCTTCTCCCGGTCCTGCCGTGCAGGCTTTGTCGCGCCGCCAGGTGAACGGGGCGTTGCTGACACTATGCATTCTCACATTCTCAAAATATTTCTATATGGCGAGTATGACAAGCTATTTCACGTTCTTCCTCATAGACAAGTTCGGAGTAAGCATAAAAACCTCGCAGCTGTGCCTCTTCGCGTTCCTTGCCTCTGTGGCTGCCGGCACCCTGCTGGGCGGCAGTATCGGTGACCGTTACGGACGCAAGTATGTAATATGGGGCTCAATCCTCGGAGCTGCACCTTTTGCCCTCGCACTGCCTTATACGGGATTCATGGTGACAGTCATTCTCGCCGTCATCATAGGGCTTGTCATTTCGTCAGCCTTCTCGGCAATACTTGTCTACGCCACGGAACTGAAACCGGACAAGATTGGCATGATGGCAGGCTTGTTTTTCGGCCTTAACTTCGGCCTTGGCGGCATCGGCTCGGCCTTCTTCGGATGGCTTGCAGACAGGACAAGCGTGGAGTTTGTCTTCCAGGTCAGTACATTGCTGCCGCTGCTTGGTGTTGTCGCAGGACTACTTCCTGACATAGAGCGCAATGGTAAGGGAAAGGAATGAAGCAATCACGTTGAACCGCGGACATTCTGACAGACGGCAACAGGAACATGCCTGCATTATTCTTACAAAGTTTAAATACAAAGTTGGACATAAATGTTGAAGAATAGTTTACACTAAAAAGAACTGCGTTTTAGTACAACATGACTTAAATATAAACTAATTTTCAATAAGTAACTGCTGGAAATTAGTTTATACTAAAAACGCAGTTATTTTTTAGGCGGTTAGTGTACGGAACCGAAGGAGAAATGCGGGCATTGTGACTGAGTGACAAGCACTAACTGACAAAAAGAACGTTTTCGTTAAGCCGGATGAGCAGAACGAAACTCGTTTCAGTTATGCCATGGCGAGAAAAGGTAGAATGAAATTCAACAAGGTTTAGTGAGAAAACATTATATTATAAAATAATTATCAATAGTTACTTATAAAGCATAGACACTACCCCCTCAGGATGGAATCTTTACAAATAAACCATGAAAGGTCTGTCAAAAAAAAGATTTTCCGCACTGACATGACATTGATGTCCCATGGAATTGCGCACTAATATTCCGAGTGCAATTCCGCTATTCCTTTGGGTTAACAAAATATAATTATTCTTTCTGCATATATAATTACTCACCAATAATATGTAACTTTGTAACTGAAATGTATCTTCTCAAACACGCGTATATATTTAGGATGTGCAGACGATGCTGATACATCGAGAACCAAACGTCATGCAGTGGAATGAAGTCATAGGACAACAGGATGTGAAAGACCGGCTCATGGGGCTGGTCAACGGAGGACGTATGCCCCACGCCCTGATGCTATGCGGCGAGACAGGATACGGCACACTGGCACTCGCAACGGCACTCGCAACGGAGCTTCTGCACAAGACCACGGAGTACCATCCCGATTTGCATTTTTCTTTCCCGACAGTAAAGCTGCCGTCAATGGGCGGCGAGCACAAGCCTGTCAGCAACGATTTCATACGTGAATGGCATGATTTGCTGAAGAAAGAGAACTCCTATATCACTCTTGACCAGTGGATGGAGTCCATGAAAGCGACAACGCAGCAGGCTATAATCACAGCAGCCGAAAGCGACGAGCTGGCCAAGAAACTGTCCCTGAAATCAAGCCAGGGAGGTTACAAGGTTGCCGTCATCTGGCTTGCGGAAAGGATGAACGACGAGAGTGCCAACAAAATTCTGAAGACATTGGAGGAGCCTTCCGAGCAGACTGTGTTCATACTCTGTGTGGAACGCCCGGAACGTCTGCTGGAAACGATACGCAGCCGCGTGCAGAGAATTGACGTGCCGAAGATAGACAGCGAGTCGCTGGAAAACGCTCTCATCGGGAAGTGCGGCCTTGACGCAACCGTTGCCCATAAACTGTCACGAGCGGCAGACGGCAACTGGCTTACCGCCGTCGGACTGCTATCACCCGATTCGGAACAAGCACTGTTCCTTGACCTGTTCAAGATGCTCATGAGACAAGTCTACGCACGGGACATCCGCGGCATGAAAAAATGGTCAGAGACCGTGGCCGCTTTCGGCAGGGAGAAGCAGAAAAGGCTGCTGACGTACTTTATGAGAATGGTCAGGGAGGCGTTCATTTCCAACTTCCGCAATCCGGAACTGTCGTACATGACGGCAGAGGAGGAACAGTTTGTCAGCAAATTCGGACGATTCGTCAACGAAGCAAATGTCATTGACATAAACAGCCTCCTGGAACTTGCACTCCGTGACATCTCCCAAAACACGAACCAGAAGATTGTCTTCTTCGACACGGCGTTGAGACTGACAGTCTTGATATTTAGAAAATAAGACAGAATGAATTTTGATAACTTGAAATATATATCGGGAACTTGCGACCGCGGACTCTCTGCGAAAGGTGTCGGACGTCAGGATCACCAGCTGAACACTTATGACTGGCTGGCGGATGTTCCGGGCAACGTGGAGACCACGGATCTTGTCGAGGTACAGTTCAAGAACACCCGCAAAGGCTACTACCACAATGTCAACGGCCTTGAACTGCACAAAGGTGACCTCGTGGCGGTGGAATCAAACCCCGGACACGACATAGGCGTGGTCACACTTACAGGACAGCTTGTCAATCTACAGGTCAAAAAAGCGAACCTGAAATCCATGGACGACATCAAGCGCGTCTACCGCATAGCACGTGAGCAGGATATCTCTACATGGAATGACGCAAAAGCACGTGAGCACGGCACCATGATCCAGAGCCGCCAGATTGCGAAAGACCTCGGACTTCAGATGAAAATCGGCGATGTCGAATATCAGGGAGACGGCAACAAGGCAATTTTCTACTATATTGCCGATGAGCGTGTAGATTTCCGTCAGCTCATCAAGGTTCTTGCCGATGTATTCCATGTCCGCATCGAGATGAAACAGATCGGAGCGCGTCAGGAAGCAGGACGCATAGGAGGAACAGGCCCTTGCGGAAGGGAACTGTGCTGTGCGACATGGATGAAGTCCTTCTCAAGTGTCTCCACAAACGCCGCACGCTTTCAGGACATATCCCTGAACCCGCAGAAACTGGCAGGAATGTGCGCAAAACTGAAATGCTGCCTTAACTATGAGGTGGATACATATATGGAAGCAGGCAGGAAAATGCCTCCACGCGACGTGATCCTCCAAACACAGGACAACGACTATTACTTCTTCAAGCAGGACATTCTTGCAGGACTCGTGACCTACTCCACGGACAAGCGTCTTGCCGCAAATCTACAGACGGTCTCCGTTGGACGTGCAAGGGAAGTTATGGATATGAACAAACGGGGAGAGAAACCTGTCACACTCGGTGATGCCACGGACGATGCAACAGAGAACGGACGCGCTGCCCACACTGACCTTGTAGAGAGTGAGGACATCACACGCTTTGACAAGTCGAGGAAGAAAAAGAAAAGAAAGCCTGCCCGCCCGAAGAAGAAAGACAACGGAGGGGAGAGGAATGAGCCTAAAAAAGATGACAAGGCATAGCGTTACATTACTGTCCGCAATACTGTGTGCAACACTCTCTCTCACAGCATGCGACGACAGGCGCATATATGACCATTATGAGCACACGGCCGTCGGCGGATGGGAAAAGAACGATGCACTGGCTTTCAGCATCAGTCCTTTGAAAAAAAGCGGCAGGTACACTCTGTCACTCGGACTGAGGACAAGCGATGCCTATCCTTTCAAGAACCTGAGCCTTGTCGTTGAGCAGACATCCTTTCCTTCCAGGCAGAAAGCAGCGAATGTGGTCAACTGCAATATCGTAAACCGTAACGGCAGGAGACTCGGCAACGGCATAACGCTCTACCAGTACTCCATACCTATAAGAAAGAAATTCCACATGAGAGGAGACAGCCTGCACATTACCGTAAGACATAACATGAAACGTGAGATTCTTCCCGGCATTGTTGACATCGGCATAAGGATGGACAATGACTGAAAGTAACGGAGAATCTCACAGGAAAGGAAGAGCAGAAGAAGCAACACCTTAATTAAAATATAAGAACCACTATTCTCAGAATAAAGAAACATAACGTTATAACACAAAATGGCAGAGACAAAAAAAATCAAGACCGCACTGGTTTCCGTGTTCCACAAGGACGGACTTGACCAGCTGCTTGCAAAACTGAATGCAGAGGGCGTGAAGTTCCTCTCCACGGGAGGCACACAGACATTTATCGAATCACTCGGATATGAGTGCCAAAAAGTCGAGGACGTCACGACTTACCCGTCAATACTCGGAGGCCGCGTGAAGACCCTGCACCCGAAGATCTTCGGAGGAATCCTCGGCCGTCGTGACAACGAGGGTGACCGGAAGCAAATGGAACAGTACGAGATTCCGGAAATAGACCTCGTAATCGTGGACCTCTATCCTTTCGAGCAGACAGTGGCAAGCGGAGCATCACAGGCTGACATCATCGAGAAGATTGACATCGGCGGCATATCACTCATCCGTGCAGGTGCCAAGAACTTCAAGGACGTTGTCATCATTCCTTCAAAGGCTGAATACCAGATCCTCCTTGACATCATCAACGAGCAGGGAGCGGAGACTACCGTTGAGCAGCGCCGCATGTTCGCGACACGTGCGTTCGGAGTTTCCTCCCACTACGACACCGCTATCAACGGATGGTTCGAGGCAACAAAATAAAATAAACATAACATACAGTGCGGGAGGTACCACATAATATTGCCCCGCCGCAAAAAAATAACAATATCATATAATGGGATTTTTCTCTTTTGTACAAGAAATAGCGATGGACCTCGGCACAGCCAACACCATCATCATCAGCGATGACAAGATTGTCGTTGACGAGCCGTCAGTCGTCGCGCTTGACAGGCATACCGACAAGATGATTGCAGTCGGCAAGCAGGCCAAGATGATGTATGAAAAGACTCACGACAACATCAAGACCATCCGTCCGCTCCGTGACGGAGTCATAGCAGACTTCTCTGCCTGTGAACAGATGATGCGCGGTCTTATCAAGATGGTTCACTCAGGAAGCAAGCTGTTCTCCCCTTCTTTGAGAATGGTGATCGGTGTTCCTTCCGGAAGCACCGAGGTGGAACTCCGTGCCGTACGTGACTCTGCAGAGCACGCTGACGGACGTGACGTCTACCTTATCTTCGAGCCTATGGCTGCCGCCATCGGCATCGGCATTGACGTCGAGGCACCACAGGGAAACATGATTGTCGACATCGGCGGCGGCTCTACGGAGATTGCAGTAATCTCACTCGGAGGAATCGTTTCCAACAGCTCCATACGTACCGCCGGTGATGAGCTGACGGCAGACATCCAGGAATATATGGCACGCAAGCATAACGTAAAGGTTTCCGAGCGTATGGCTGAACGTATCAAGATACACGTTGGCTCTGCACTCACCGACCTCGGTGACGAGGCACCGGAAGACTACACCATCCACGGGCCTGACCGAATTACGGCACTTCCCCTGGAAGTCAAGGTAAGCTACAAGGAGATTGCGGAGTGCATCGACAAGACCATCGCAAAGATTGAGAACGCCGTACTTACGGCTCTGGAGAACACTCCGCCAGAACTGTATGCCGACATCGTGACCAACGGCATCTGGCTCACCGGCGGCGGCGCAATGCTCCTCGGTCTGAGCAAGCGTCTGGAGGATAAGTTCAAGATTCCTTTCCATATCGCGGACGACCCGCTGCACTCTGTCGCCAAGGGCGCCGGCATAGCACTTAAGAATGTTGACCGCTTCTCATTCCTTATGAGATAGTAACCCGGACAGTTCAGGGACAATCGTCTCGCAGCCGCGGAATGTCCGCTTTCGGCAAGGACATGAACGGCATGTCGCACATTGTCCAAAAGTTTTTTTATATATATGCACAACTTATCAGAGTTTCTGCAGAAATACCACCATTGGTTCATATTTCTGCTGCTGGAAGTGGTGTCAATGATTCTGCTGTTCCAGTTCAATGGATACCAAGGCAGTGTATGGTTCACCTCAGCGAATGCCGTATCAGGAAAAGTGTACGAAGCTGACGCTGCGGTGAACCAATTCTTCTCACTGTCCAAAGTCAATGAGCAACTTACCCAGCGTAACGTACTCCTCGAGCAGCGGGTACAGCAACTGTCAGAGAAACTGGAACAGTTAACCGGCGACACCTCCATTGCCTCCAGACCAATTATGGCAGCAATTGCAGGAAACCGCATAATACCGGCACGCGTAATCAGCAACACCATTGACAAGCAGGACAATTTCATAACACTTGACAAGGGAGCTGCCGACGGCATAAAGCCGGACATGGGAGTTGTCAGCGGTACCGGCATCGTCGGCATCGTCTACCAGACATCCGTAAACTACAGCATCGTAATCCCTGTCCTTTCCAGCCATTCACGCATCAGCTGCAAGATTCAGGGACGCGGATATTTCGGATACCTTCACTGGGACGGCAAGTCACCACGCCACGCTTTCGTGGACGACATCCCGCGACACGCACATTTCCGCCTATACGACACGGTTGTCACCTCAGGATACAGTTCCGTGTTCCCTCCGGGAATACTTATCGGAAAGATCATACATGTATATAACTCGCCGGACGGACTGTCCTACCGCTGCATGGTGGAGCTGGCAACAGATTTCGGAAGTCTGCGCAACGTATGCGTCATCGATGACAAAATAATGAAGGAAAGACTGGAGATACAGCGTGCCGCGGAAGATTCCATAAAGAATAAAAAAGAATAGCGATGAGTATTGATTTTCTCAAAAGACTGGCGATGCTGGCGATGCTGATACTCCTGCAGGCGTTGGTTCTCAATCACATACATATATTCAACTGTGCAACACCGCTGTTGTACATACTCATTGTACTGCATTTCAGCACCGCGCAACAACGGTGGAGCGCATTGCTGTGGAGCTTCACGGCAGGTCTGCTGATGGACATTTTCTCCAACACTCCGGGTGTCGCCGCAGCATCGATGACATTCATCGGGTTCCTACAGCCGGCCGTCCTGCGGATGTTCCTCTCCAAAGAGAGCATCGAGGAAGGATGTGCACCGTCACTGAAGGAACTCGGATGGCTGAAATTTTTCTCATATACATTTATCATAACCTTCACCTACTGCCTGTTGTTCTGCACCCTGGAGGCCTTCTCCTTCTTCAACATCGCCATCTGGGCAGAGACCGTGGGCGGCAGCACCCTGATAACCCTTCTCATGCTGCTGGCCGTAGAGAAAATCAGGCAGTAGAAAGAACAACGTCCCCCATACATACACATCAACAGAAAAGAATGGCAGACCATAGCCTTGACAACAGGAAATACGTAATCGGTGGCATAGCGGCAGCTATTGTCATCGTTTATGTCATACGCCTGTTCTTCCTGCAAATCATGAGCGACGACTACCGCAAAAGCGCAGACTCCAATGCCTTCTTCAAAAAGATAGAGTACCCGTCGCGCGGAGTGATAACAGACCGTAACGGCAAGCTCCTTGTCTATAATGAGCCGTCATACGACCTCATGGTCATCATGAACGAACAGAAGGGCCACATTGACACGCTCGAATTCTGCAACGCCCTCGGCATAACACCGGAGTTCTACAGACACAGGATGGAGGAAATCAAAGACCGCAACAAGAATCCCGGCTACTCACGATTCACGCAGCAAGTGTTCATGTCGCAGATTTCCGAACAGGAATTTGCCGTCTTCCAGGAAAAGATGTTCCGTTTCCCGGGCTTCTACGTGCAGAGACGCTCCGTCCGGCAATACCATTATCCTTACGCGGCACACGTCCTCGGAGATGTCGCGGAAGTCTCGCCTGCCGACATAGAGGAGGACGAATATTACCAGGCCGGCGACTATATCGGCAAGCTTGGCATCGAGCGTTACTACGAGAGACAGCTGCGGGGAGAGAAAGGAGTGCAGATTCTGCTGCGCGACGTCCACGGCAGGATTAAGGGAAAATACAACAACGGCATGTACGACCGCCGCCCCGTGGCAGGAAAGGACCTCACACTGAGCATCGACATCAACCTGCAGGCTCTCGGCGAAAGACTCATGGAAGGGAAAATCGGCAGTATCGTAGCCATCGAGCCATCGACAGGAGAAGTCCTCTGCATGGTCTCCTCCCCGACCTACGACCCGAGGAGAATGGCGGGACGCAACCGCGGAAAGAACCATCTCGCCCTGTCGAGAAATGCCTGGAAACCCCTGCTCAACCGCTCCATCATGGGACAGTACCCTCCCGGCTCCACCTTCAAGACGTCACAGGCACTGACATTTCTCACGGAAGGCATAATCAGCCCGGGCACAAGTTTCTCCTGCCATCACGGATTCCAGTTCCGCGGACTTCACGTGGGATGCCACGGACATGCCAGCCCGCTGCCTCTCGTACCTGCCATCTCAACCTCCTGCAACGGCTACTTCTGCTGGGGACTGTACTACATGATCGGCAACAGGAAGAAATACGGCTCCGTACAGAACGCCATGAACACCTGGCGTGACTATATGGTCTCCATGGGCTTCGGCTACAAGCTCGGCATCGACCTTCCGGGAGAGAAGAGAGGCCTGATTCCCAACGCCGACTTCTACGACAATGCCTACAAGGGCTCATGGAACGGCCTGACAATCATCTCCATCTCCATCGGACAGGGAGAAGTCAATCTCACTCCGCTGCAGATAGCCAATCTCGGCGCGACAATCGCCAACAGGGGATATTACATCACCCCCCACGTCGTAAAGCGGATAAAGGGGGAGCCTCTCGACACCGCATACACCACACGCCACTATACGAAAGCCTCACGGGCAGCCTACGAACACGTGGTGGCAGGAATGCGGTCGGCCGTGGAAAAAGGAACCTGCCGCGCAGCCAACCGCGGCGACTACCTCGTCTGCGGAAAGACAGGCACCGCCCAGAACCGCGGCCACGACCATTCCGTGTTCATGGGCTTTGCCCCGATGGAGAATCCGAAGATTGCCATCAGCGTATATGTCGAGAACGGCGGCTTCGGCGCAGACTACGGCGTGCCGATAGGCTCACTGATGATGGAACAGTACATCAACGGCAAGCTCTCCGAGGCAAGCGAGGCACGGGCCCGCGACTTCCAGAGCAGAAGAATCGCCTACGGCATGAGCAACAGATAGCCTGAGAGAAAAATATTTTTTTTTACAAAGAACAAACAGCAGATATTCGCAAACTATTCAAATGAAAGAAGCTAACGGAAAAGGAATCATGGCATCTCTGGACTGGTGGACGATAGGCATATACCTCGCACTGCTGACATTCGGCTGGATAAGCGTCTGCGGCGCAAGCTACTCCTACGGGGACGCCGACATCTTCGAACTCAGCTCCCGCTCCGGCATGCAGGTGGTATGGATCGTAACGTCCATATGCCTCGGATTCGTGATACTCATGATGGACGACCGAGGATTCGACACCTTCGCCTTCATCATATACTTTGCAATGCTCCTGCTGCTGTTCGCCACAATCTTCAACCCCCACTCGATAAAAGGCTCCCACTCATGGCTGGTGCTGGGACCGCTGCGCCTCCAGCCCGCCGAGTTCGCCAAGTTCGCCACAGCCCTGGCCGTCTCGAAACTCATGTCGACCTACGGATTCAACATCAGGCGCAACAAGGACTTCATGCTCGCCTGCGCCGTCATCGTCGCCCCGATGCTCCTCATCATCGGACAGCGGGAGACAGGCTCGGCACTCGTCTACTCGGCATTCTTCCTCATGCTGTACCGCGAGGGAATGCCCGGCTCCATCCTGTTCACCGGAGTGGCAATGGTAATCTATTTCGTCATCGGCATACGCTACGAAGAAACGGAACTCCTCGGCATGCCGACGTCAGCCGGAAAATACATGGTACTGCTGCTCGTCCACATCTTCACCATAGCCATGGTGAGCGTCTACTGCAAGAACAGGACACTCGTCGCCAGGCTCGCAATCGTGACAGGAACCGTGACGGCAATAGCCACACTGTTCTCAAAGTTCGTCATACCGTTCGACATCGTGTGGGTGCAGCTCGCACTGACAGCCTGCGTCTTCGGCATGCTGCTTTACGAAGGAATGAAAAACAGCATCCGCAACTACTACCTCATACTGCTGTTCGCCATCGGCTCCGTGACCTTCTTCTATTCGTCCAGCTTTGTCCTCAACAAAGTCATGGAACCCCATCAGAGAGTGCGCATCAATGTCCTCCTCGGACTTGAAGAGGACCTGGCAGGCGCCGGCTACAACGTACACCAGGCCGAGATAGCCATCGGCTCCGGAGGACTGCAGGGAAAAGGATTCCTCAACGGCACGCAGACAAAACTGAAATACGTCCCCGAACAGGACACCGACTTCATCTTCTGCACCGTCGGCGAAGAAGAGGGATTCCTCGGCTCGGCAGGAGTGCTGCTGCTCTTCCTCTGCCTCATACTGCGGCTCATACACGTGGCAGAACGCCAGCCGTTCAAGTTCGGACGAATCTACGGCTACTGCGTCCTCAGCGTCTTCCTCTTCCACATGTTCATCAACGTCGGCATGGTCCTGGGACTCACACCCGTCATCGGAATCCCGCTGCCGTTCTTCTCCTACGGAGGCTCCTCGCTATGGGGATTCACAATCCTCCTGTTCATCTTCCTGAGAATCGACGCCGGCAGAAACCTTGTACGGCAATAGCCGCAACGGAAAGAAAAACACATCAACAGCAAAACTGACATAAAAAAAACATACATCACACTACAATCATGAACAACAGCATAACTCCCGTCCTCCTGCTGACCGGATACCTCGGAAGCGGAAAGACAACACTCCTGAACCGAATCCTCGCAAACAGGAAAGGAATAAAGTTCGCCGTCATCGTCAATGACATCGGCGAAGTGAACATCGACGCCGACCTGATACAGAAAGGCGGCGTCGTAGGACAACAGGACGACTCCCTCGTACCGCTCCAGAACGGATGCATCTGCTGCACGCTGAAAATGGACCTCGTCGAACAGCTCCGCGAACTGCTCAAGACACACAAGTTCGACTATATCGTCATCGAAGCCTCCGGCATCTGCGAACCGCAGCCCATAGCACAGACAATCTGCTCCATCCCGATGATGGGCGCAGAATACACCGCCGACGGCGAAGCACGCCTCGACAGCATCGTAAGCGTCGTCGACGCACTGCGCCTGCGCGACGAGTTCGCCGGAGGACTGGACCTTACCAAGCAGAACATCGGCGAAGAAGACATCGAGAACCTCGTAATCCAGCAGATAGAGTTCTGCAACATCATCCTCCTCAACAAGGCAGGCGAAATATCCCGGCAGGAACTCGGACGCATACGCGAGATTCTCCACACACTGCAGCCAAAGGCAAGAATCATCGACTGCAACTACTGCGACGTCGACCTCGACACGCTCCTCAACACCGGCATGTTCGACTTCAACGCCCTCGCCGCCTCCCCTGCCTGGGTACAGGAAGTAGAAAAACATCTCGACGAAATGGAAGACGACGAAGAACACCCACGCCATGAACATGACCACCACGAACACCACGGCGAAGAACACCCACGCCACCGCCACCACGGCGAAGAACACGGCCACCACGACCACCACGACGAAGAACACCCACACCATCACCACCACGGACCGGGATGCACCTGCGGCCACTGCCACCACAACGAAGAGACAGGCGAAGCGGAAGAATACGGCATCGGCACCTTCGTCTATTACGCCCGACAACCGTTCTCCATTACGGAATTCGACCAGTTCGTAGCCCGGAAATGGCCGAAATCCGTCATCCGCGCCAAAGGAATCTGCTATTTCCACGACGAAGAGGACGTATGCTACGTCTTTGAACAGGCAGGAAAACAAGTGTCGCTGCGCAACGCAGGACAATGGTACGCCACAATGCCGCCGGAAGAACTCAAGACCTTCCTCGACGAAAACCCCGGAGTGAAACGCGACTGGGACGACAGATACGGCGACCGCATGCAAAAACTCGTGTTCATCGGACAACACATGAACCGCAAGGAAATCACGGAAATGCTTGACGCATGCCTGACATAAGGACACAGAACACAGACGTCCGGCCGCGGACCACAAGTCACGGACCCGCAGCAAACAGAGAACAATAAACAACAGCCGGCGGCCCACGGCCGGACACCCACAGACCAAAAACCTCAACCAACAGCCGGCAGACAAAACCCAAACATGGAAATCCAAGAAAAAGAAATCTACCACCGCACAGAACGCCTCCTCGGCCCCGAAGCCATGGAACGGATACGTACGGCACGCGTCATCATCTTCGGCATCGGCGGCGTCGGCTCCTGGTGCGCCGAGAGCCTCGTACGCTCCGGCATCAGCCGCCTCACCATCGCCGACCCCGACAGCATAGCCGCCACAAACATCAACCGACAGCTGATGGCAACGACAAAAACCGTCGGCAGACCAAAAGTGGAAGCCCTGAAGGAACACCTCCTCGACATCTGCCCCTCAGCCGAAATAACAACGCTGCAGACCGCCTACAGCAAGGAGACAAAGGACAGCTTCCACCTCGAAAACTACGACTACATCATCGACTGCATCGACTCCCTCAAGGACAAAATACAGCTCATCCTACACGCCACCGCCACAAAACACAACAACGACGGCAACGCCGACACACGCCCCGTCTTCTTCTCCTCCATGGGCGCAGCACTGCGCATGGACCCGCTGAAAGTCAGAGTCACGGAATTCTGGAAAGTAAAAAACGACACGCTCGGCGCACTCCTACGCAAACGCATGCGCCAAAAAAAACTCCTCCCGGAACGCAAGTTCCTATGCGTCTACAGCGAAGAACTGCCGATGGAGAACCAAGGCCTCACCGACGAGACCTGCGACTACAAAGCGGTCATCAACGGCTCCCTCCACCACGTCACCGGCATTTTCGGCTTCACGCTCGCCGGACTCGTCATCTCCGACATCAAAGCCAAAGCCGGCATCTGATGCCGCACGACACGGGACAACCGCCCGCGCACGACACAAAAACAGCACCCGGACCTTCCGGCCGCTCCCTTCAATCGCCAAAACAAACCGCACAAACAAAACCACCTCCAACTCACCACAAAACCCCTCCACCCCACACCCAAAGGCCTCACCCCGCAACCCAACCCCTG